>CAJUSR010000006.1:0-75580 GCA_910588855.1 uncultured Kineothrix sp.
CTATTCACATATCTTATATCAGATTTAGAGTTTACACAAAACTTGAAACGGTCTCGTGTATAGGTTTATCTTGAAGAAAGAAAAAGAAGGGAAATCGAAACGTGCAGCTAAGATAGCAGGATTAAATAAATTTCTCAGGATTTATTATGCACGTGTAATGGAAGTATACCAGAATTAAAAAGAACTAAAGCAGAGAATACGACAGACCGGATTTTCCACCGGTCTAATCGTCGTGGAAAAAATTCATATTAAAAATTTATAAAAAACCTGCTAAAAAGTCTTGACTTTTGTTAGCAGGTTTTTATGCTTTTACAAGTTATTGCTTCTTTAACAACTATTTTCATTTATTTCCTCTTAGTGACTCGGTGTCAAAAGGTCTGCCCGGCAGTGCCGGACGGACCGTTTGGCAGTACCATCCTCAACCCGAAAAAAGCAAAGAACAAATAAAACCATTCGCCCTTTGCTTTTCTCACCATTAGCATTCCATCATTTTTCTATTTTCCTCAGGACATTTCAAATGTACAATATATTTATACTAATTTTTATATTTATTTTATACTATACCTATTCAGTCCAAATACTCAATATCGTACCTTACTTCCACTTCCAGCTCCGTCACCGCGCCGGTTGTGCCGTTTTCACGCGCAATACGCAAAATTATGGAATCCGTCACATAACTTGTGCATAATCCGTCTGCTTTTAGGTTGCTTTCGATTTTTTTTGCCTTTTCCTCGGTCAAATCCGTCAGCAGGACGGAAGAAATTGCAATCTTACCTATCCCCTCCTCCGTACTCTTCAAGGCATAAACCACACTGTCCCTTACTTGGCAGGCGTCTTCTGTCACTACGGAAATTAACGCATATCGTTCATCATTCTTGCCGATATATATACCCGTGTATACACTCTCGGCATCCAGCATCATATCCGCTTCTATCTCATACCACTGCATCGAACCGGACGAATCGTCCCTCACCGATACCGTAAATCCGGCATCAAAAATCTCCTGCATTGTCGTCTGGTCCAACATAATTTCCGTTCCGTCCACCGTCAAAGGATATATTTCATCCTTTTCCTTCCCGCAGCCCGGTACAAATGCAAACAGTAACAGTCCGGCAACTATCCATGCCAGCCTTCTCCACCCCACCTTTCCCATAAAGCCTGCTCCTTTCCCCCATAAGGCCATCTCTTACGTACACATACCCCTCTTTCCCTATACCATCCCGGTTATTCTCCGCCAATCTTCTCACCAATTACTTTTTTCGCATATTCCAGTTGGTTATCATATCCGTTCTCATAATATTCCTCTCCGTCGAACTCATACACTTCATCCGGCTCCACCCCAATGCCGTGGATATTGTTCCCTTTAGGGGTAAAATATGTGCTTACCGTCAGTTTCAGCGCCGTACCGTCAGACAAAGACATAACTTTCTGTACAATGCCTTTTCCAAACGTAGTCGTTCCAATCAATTCCCCAATTCCATAATCCTTGATTGCCCCTGCCAGAATTTCCGAAGCGCTTGCCGAATATCCGTTTATCAAAACAACCAACGGCATATCGAAAACATTTTTACCATCGCAGGTATATTCCGTACGGTTCCCGTCCCGGTCCTCCGTATATACGATTAACCCTTCCGGAAGCATCTGTCTTGCAATTTCCACTACTGCGCTCAAGTTTCCGCCCGGGTTCGCACGCAAATCCAAAATCAGGCCTTCCATCCCCTGCTCCCTCAGTGCTGCCATCGCTTCCGCAAATTGGTCTACCGTAATTTCATCAAACTCCGTAATCTGTATATATCCCGTTTTATCATCGTACAATTCATATTTCACAGTAGGGCTTTCGATTTTTCTGCGCTCTACAGGTATCTGCAAATAGTCCGCTTCCCCTTCCCTGTAAATCGTCAAATCTACTTTTGTGCCTTCCTGCCCTTTTATCTTTCCTACTATTTCAGATAATTCCAGGCCCTGCATCGGCTCTTCATTCACCATATAAATCACATCGCCGTCACGAAGCCCCGCCTCTTCTGCCGGGGTGCCTTCAAATACACCGCTGATATATGCCATTCCGGTTTGGGCGTCCATCCCCACATACGCCCCGATTCCATAATAAATCCCTTCCGTCTGCTCCATCAGCTCTTCCAAATCATCCTCTGTATAATAAGTGGAATAAGGGTCTCCAAGCGATGCCACTACCCCCTGGTACATACCGTCTATCATATCCGCCGCTTTCACATCTTCCTGATAATAATAGTCGGAAATCGCCTGCTCAATCACTTCCAGCTTTTTCATCGTCATATCATTCACAAGACTGTCAGGTTCTTCTTCCGTCTCCTGGCTAATCATATTTTCCAGCCTTTGCCTGTGAAGGATGCAAAGCTGTCTTACTGTATAGACACAGCACAAAATTAAAAGACATAAGAGGATGCCCGATATCATTCCGTTACGGAAACTTTTCCTGTTTTTCCTCATGTTCTCTTTTTCGTCCTGTTCCCCGTTGCCGTTTGTGTTATTCCAATATCCATTCAAATTATATTCCACTTTCCTTCATCTCCACATTATTTGCTCAAATAATTCCAAGGGTTGACATAATTCCCGTTTAAACGTACGCTGAAATGCAAATGATTGCCCGTAGACCGCCCTGTCGAACCTACTGCCGCAATATTTTGCCCCTTGACTACAAAATTACCCTTTGAAACATACAGCGCCGATGCATGCATATAAATGGTATATAGCCCGTCTCCGTGGTCAATCATAATATAATTCCCCATAGAACTGCTATAATCCGCAGCAACCACATTACCATCATAAGCCGCCAAAATCGGAGAACCGCCAGGCGCTGCCATATCCAACCCATTATGGAACCTCTCCACCCCTAAAGTCGGATGCATCCTGTTCCCATATTCGCTGGATATTGCCGTATAGGAAGGCGCCGGCCATTTAAACATCCCCCCATCGTATTTTAACCGGCTTTCCTCCGCCAATCTGGCCTTTTCCTCCGCTACTACTTTTTCCAAAATGGCAATCGTCTCATTCTGCTCCTTAATATCAGCTTCATATTCCGCTATCGCCGCTTCCTTTGCATCAATGTCGTTGCCCACTTGCTCGATTCTGTCTTTCTTCTCGTCAATCAATGAATTAAGCGAGGCTTCTTCGCTCTCCACCCCGGTCTTTGCTTCCTCCAGATAAGCCATTTCTTCTTCCAGTTGCTGCTTATATAACTCAATCAATTCTCTTGTCGCCACATACTGATCCAGCATCTTCCTGTCATAGGCAGATAACATTTCAATATAATCGGCCTTGTTCAGCATATCGCTAAAGCTGGTGGAAGAAAAAATAAGTTCCATGTACAGGTTATCCCCTTTTTCATACATAAACTTAATCCTTTTTTTCATAGCCTCATATTGGTTATTCTGGTCTTCGATTGCCGATTCAAGTTCCCCTTGCGTCTGAACTATTTCATCTTCTTTTTCTTCAATTTTTCCTTTTAAATCCGCTATTTTTGACTGTATCGTTACCAACTGTCCGTCCAGTTGTGCAACATATTCCGCTAAATCATTCTTAGCTGCTTCCAGTTCTTCTTTTATTTTCTTAACATCCGTAAGATTTGACTGAAGTTCTTTCTTTAATTCCCTGGCGCTTTCAATCTCCTGCTCCTTCTCTTTAATGAGGTCATTTGTCAGCCCGGATGCATTGACATCCATCACTCCTGCCATCCCTCCTCCTGCCAGATAAGCAGCAATCGGAATACATAAAAAAGCACACAAGGCCTTCTTCCATCGTTTCATGGGCGTGCCTTTCCTCTAATATTTCTAAACCCTTAAGTGCTTCCTTACTGTCACTATACTCCCTATAAAACCGATACCTACGCCCATTGCGATGGATACCGGAAGCAAAATCTGAAAAATAGCCTCCACCGGCAAAAAATCCAATAGCTTTGTCAGCATTTCAAACCGTTCCGTCACATACAGAATCACATTATTATATATAAAATAAATAATGCCCAACGGCAACAGCGAACCAATCAGCCCTATCAGCATCCCCTCAATGACAAAAGGGGACCTTACGAAAAAGTCCGTAGCTCCAATATATTTCATAATATTGATTTCTTCTTTCCTCACAGATATACCGATAGTAACCGTATTGCTGATAAGGAAAATGGAAACTGCAAACAGAATGGCGATAATCCCCAAAGAAACATAGGCAATCAGGGCATTGATACCGCTTAACGTATTCGCCGTCACCTCCGACTTATTAATCCTCCTTATATCTTCGATGGATTCCAGATAAGTGACCAATGCCGGCTGCATGGACACATCGCTCAAATAAATGACATAATGCGCGGATTCCGACAACGGATTCTCCGTAAAGCCATCCACATATTCCCCGAGGTAGTCATCCTTGAAACTTTCCCATGCTTCCTCAGCGGATACAAAGTCTACGTTGGAAACTTCCACTCTCCTTGCAATCAAATCGCCGATTTCGGAAATCCTCGTATCGCTGACACCCTCTTTAAAAAATACGGCAACAGATACGCCCTCTTCCATCGTTTTAACAATATGCTGGAAATTGGATAAAATTGCATAAAATATGCCGAATAAAAACAGGCATGCCCCAATTGTCGCTACAGAAGCCAGTGAAAACCATTTATTCCTTATGATATTCCTAAATCCCTGCCCAATCGTATAAAAAAACGTACTAATCCTCATCGATATAACCACCTTTTTCCTCATCGCTTACGATGACTCCTTTTTTCATCGTAACGACTCTTTTCTTCATGGCATTCACGATTTCCCTGTTATGGGTTACCACCAAAACCGTTGTTCCATTTTCATTAATCTGTTCCAACAGTTTCATAATTTCCCACGAATTTTTTGGATCCAGATTTCCGGTAGGCTCATCGGCAAGCAGGATGGTCGGCCGGTTCACAAGTGCCCTGGCCAGTGCAACCCTCTGCTGTTCGCCCCCTGAAAGCTGTTTCGGCTTTGCCTTATACTTCCCTGCAAGCCCCACGGTAGCAAGGATGCTCGGTACATTCCTTTTTATCTCCTTATTCGATACTTGAATAATACGTTGGGCAAAAGCAACGTTTTCGTAAACATTCCTATCTTTCAGCAAACGGAAATCCTGAAAAACAATCCCCAAGTTCCTTCTGAATTTTGGTATTTTCCTATGCTTAATTTTGACCAAATCGTACCCCATCACACTGATATTCCCTGATGTAGGGGTCAGCTCCCTAAGAAGCAGCTTTATCATCGTGGATTTTCCCGATCCACTGTCGCCCACGATAAAGACAAACTCCCCCCGGCTGATATGTAAATTGACGCCATTCAATGCCGGCGCCCCTGTGGCATACGCTTTGCTGACATTTTCCAGCGTAATAATTTCATTTTCCGGCGTCGTATGCCTTTTTCCTCTTCTTTTTTTCTTATCTATCAACGTATTTCACCCACCTGCTTTTTTATCCGTTTTACTTAATATTCAAACGTCTCCATATATTTCATATACTTTACTACCATCAACGCTATTTTGAATGTAATGGCATCCTCAAAAACCCTTAAATCTAAACCCGTGCTTTTTTGAAGCTTATCCAACCGGTATACAAGAGTATTCCTGTGGATAAACAATTGCCTCGATGTCTCCGAAACGTTCAAGCTGTTTTCAAAGAATTTGTTAATCGTCGTCAACGTCTCTTCATCGAAATCGTCCGGGCTTTTCCCTCCGAATATTTCTTTAATAAACATTTTGCAAAGAGGTATCGGCAATTGGTAAATCAAACGTCCAATCCCCAATTCGCTATATGCCACAATATCCCTTTCGTCAAAGAAAATCTTCCCTACATCCAAAGCCATCTTCGCTTCTTTGTAAGAGCGGCTCACATCTTTAATTTCGTTTACAATCGTTCCGTACGAAATCCGCACGCCATGCATCCCCTCTTTTACCAACACGCTTTCCGCACCTTTCGCTGTCTTTTCAATTTCCTTGCCTGCATCCCCCTCCGAAAGGTCTTTTACTACTATAACATTATTTTCGTCTACTGCGGTAATGAAATCCTTGCTATTGCTTCCAAAATTTGCCCTAATCATTTCCAAAACGTTGCTGTCCTTGCTGTTTTCCGTTTCAATAATCATTACGACACGCTTTACATCCGTCTGGATATGCAGCTTTTTCGCCCTACTGTATATATCGACCAAAAGAAGGTTGTCAAGCAAAAGGTTTTTAATAAAATTATCCTTATCGAAACGTTCTTTATATGCCACAAGCAGGCTTTGAATCTGGAATGCAACCATTTTTCCGAGCATGTATACATCTTCCCCAGCCCCGCCTGCAATTAAAATATACTCCAACTGCTGCTCATCGTAAATTTTAAAGTACTGGTATCCCTGAATCTCCTGAGAATCGGCAGGGGAACCCGCAAAACCTGCGGCCACCCCTGCATAGCTTTCCATATCAGGCGTCGTGGAGGCCACTTCCTTCCCATCAACATCCATAACGCATAATTCCACCCTTGCAATAGATTTCAAGCCGTCAATCGTATTCTGTAGTATTTGATTAGAAATCATATCCCCACTCCTTCTCTTATCCTCATCATGCGTATGTTTTTTGAACACATTATGCATAATTCACAAAGCATACCCCGAATAATTACTCTTTTTTTTCTATACCCTTTCTAATTTTAATAGAAAAACACAAAAAAATCCATACTATTTAAGCATAAATTTGTGTATTTTTTATGAATTAATGCAAAAACAAGCAGACCTGAAATGTATGCCACCTCAAATCTGCTCACTCCCCTCGCTCATTTTCATCCCGGAAACGGTTTATTCGCCTGCGGAAAATCTTTTTATAAATCTTATCCGACACTTTTTTACGGAAAGGCTCCTTTGTTCCGTTAAGCACCATATCCTTTGAAATGCCAAGCCATACCTCTGCATTGACAAAAGGCTTCGCCTCAATCATCCACTTTTCCTGTCCGCCGGACGGGAATCTGGATATCACTGCAATTGGCGCAATATCGTTTATCCTATTAATAATCTCTTCAAGCCCTTCCCCGCCGTCAGGAATCACACTTTTGCCAACAATTTGAATATCCTTTTGGATATTTTCCAGTTCTCCCTGCAGGGAATCCACCTCTTCTTCCGATTCTGCCAGAAGATACACTTTCCCGCCGCCCAATACCAGCCTTCTTAAAAACTCTTTCAGGAAAACCTGATTTTCCACCTCATACAGCCTGCTTACAGATTTAATTTCCGCCACTTTAAGGATGTCGGCATCCCCGCACAAGGTCATGTCCATCGCTTCGATTTCATTCTTTTCTTCTTCATTCTCCCCTGCTATTATGAGCATTGGGGTCGTTACGTACAAAATGGTATTGAGCCCGCCGCCCCCAATAAAGCTGTCCAGCTTAATCAAAGATTCCTTAAGGGAATAATCAGTAATTGCAACTCCCAGTATATTTATTTTCTGCATATCCCACCTTTATTTTTTAAATGTCCTTGCTCCCGACTTGCCAATTATATCAAAAATATGCTATACTTGCAATATAATACATAAACTAATACAAAACAGGAGGTGACATTTATGGATATTGCTGCATTATCTATGGGGCTTTCCCAGACAAGGGTTCTTAACGAGGTAGGCACCGCAGTGCTTGCAAAATCGCTGGATACTATGGAATCTTCCGGCGAACAGATGGTAGATATGATGAAATCTTCCATGGAACTGTCCGTTAACCCGGCTATCGGGGCGAACATTGATGTTTATTTATAATCAACTTATAGCATATAGCAACGTTCCATATTTTTCACAGCAACAGGGCTTCAAGGAGGACTTCAAGACCCATATAGAAAAATACGATGATAATTGCTATCAAAAGAGGGATTGTAAATACTTTCCCTTCTTTTTTATCTTTTCTGGTTTTCCAGACAGCGCGAAGATTTTCTTCGCGTTTTTCATTTTTTGCAATCCATGCCAGCACACAGCCTGCCAGGCTTGTGGTGATGGCGGAAAGTATCAGATAGATGCTGATTACAAGAAGCAAGTCGTCGGTCGTCAGCATGGACTGCGCTTCCTGTACCATTTCCAAACCGGCCTCTGTACCGTCCTCCAGCATGTACAGCATAAGAACCTGCTGGGAATTGATTACTATATGGACAATGATAGAACTCCATATGCTGCCCGTGGCTTCAATCAGCAATACAACCAAGACCCCTATGACAAATGCATAAGCCGCCTGATTGAAATTCATATGCATTAATGCAAACAGAAGCGCCGACATAAGCATGGCCTGCATCGTAGTTCCCGACCTTTTATATCCCTGATAAAAGATACCCCTGCATATCAGCTCTTCATTAAAAGGCCCGAGAACCCCCATGAGAAGGAACATGACAATAAACGGCGCCCCAAGGATATCGCCGCTCATGGATGCCACCGTATTATCTACAAACAGCATGGAAATTGCATTTACAAGAGTCACGAGAGGCATGATTAAAAAAGTAAAAAGGATAACCATAAATACCGTCGATATCTTTATTTTATGAAAACCGGCAAGCTGAATAAGGTTATCCTTTGCAAGAAAAACCCCAACCGCTGCCGGCAACAGTACAATCAACTGGCTCACTATTAAATTAGACACGATATCCATTCCAAATATCGGATACATCACTACCAGCAACACTACTGTCAAAATATTCAACAATACCGATGCCAGAAAAATCCAGTTTACTTTTTTACCATTCATTTTTTATCCTAGTTTTCCATCATAAAATTAACTAACTTGGTAATGTCTTCCGGTTCATAAGCAATTAATTCCAGTTCGGCAATCGTTCCGTCAGAAAAAATATTCGCCATAGAAACGTACTGGGAAAGTTTGGACTTCAGGTTCAGCCTGTCCCCTTCCCCCGTAACCAGCTCTACCTTCCCTGCACAACTGTCAATCACCTTAAAAAACTTATCAATATCCGTAATGTTCTGTACTTTCATAATAATCTCCTTTCTGCAAAGCAAGTATTTTCACTGCTCTGACTTACAAAATGATTATACTGATATCATTATACGATTGCAATCGTAATATTGACTAATTTAACCGGATATTTTTTTCTGTTATTGTAATTTTTCCCTCTTTCAGGAGATGTCCTACAGCACGTTTAAATTCATTTTTACTCATTTGCATCTCCTGCCGTATTGTTTCCGGCGATGCCTTGTCATTAAAAGGCAGCACGCCGTCATATTCTTTTAAAACCTCCAATATTTTTACAGCATCCTTCCCAATCTGCAAATATGATTTTTCCCGGATGCTCAAATCTAATTTTCCGTCCTCTTTTACCCCGGTCACCCTTGCCGATATCAAATCGCCTACCTGAATGTCCCCATAGATTTCCTTTGTCGGGATTAACCCGGAATATTTGTCGTCTACCGCCACAAAAGCGCCGAAGTTCTTGCTTATTTCATATACATGCCCTACTACTCTGTCATCCCGTTTATATTCGCTGTCCGTCCTTAGATAAGTATACACTTTCATAGTCGCGCAAAGCCGGTCGCTCTTATCAATATAAAGCCCTACGAGACATTCATCGCCTGCCGACAACTGCTTCGTCTGCTCACGGAAAGGCAAAAACAAATCTTTTTCCAGCCCCCAGTCAAGGAAAGCCCCTATTTTGCCAATCTGCGATACTTTAAGGAGCGCCACTTCCCCCAGGGAAAGCTTTGCTTCATTTGTCGTTGCTATCAGCCTGTCGCTGGAATCCCTGTAAATAAATACCTCTAACTCATCACCGTTTTTTATCCCCTCCGGCACCTGTTTTTTGGGCAGAAGCACCCTGTTCTCCGTTTCATCCATATCCGGTGCAACATACACCCCGAAATCCACCGTTTTTACTACTACCATCTTTTGTTTTTCACCTAATTGAATCATGATTCCTCCCCCATATCCATAAACTCTAATTCCACAATGCAATAAGGCTGCTTTTCCTCGTTGTTGAGTGAAACTGCAGCTATCTTCCCGTCCTCATAGATAACCGGATAAATCTTATCCTTCAGATGTGCCTGCCTCTTGTATTCCGCCCTCATTTGTCTGACAACCACCCCTTCCTTACAATAGCTTTGCGGAAGGCATTCCAGCGCAATGCGGATATACTGCCCGTTATTTACATGATTGTTTGTGTCTAAATGACGGCGCTTCACCTCCAGTGTTTCCGTATCCACGCCCCTTAGTGCAGGCAGGATAATTTTCCTTGGGGCATATTTCATCGGCAGCTTTTCTTCAATCGTATATGCCTCCATCATTTCTTTTGTCGGCTTTGCCGGATGTAAGCCTTCCATATCCATCAACGTCCATAACGTATTGGCATAGGCCAGCTTTTCTCCCTGCAAAGTCTCCATTAAAAAATTACGGTATCCAAAGAAACCTTTAAAAGCATAAGGTGCCGTTCCAATCACCACTTCCTCACCCAGCTTCGGATACCTTTCGGTTACTATCTGCCAAGCAGACAATACCCATGCCAGATGCCTGTTCCTAAGATAATCCAGCCCAACCCCCAATTCTTCGGAATGGAAGGTCGAACAATCCTGAAAGTAATCCAACAGCGCCTCAAGGGACAGACAGCCTTTATTATCGATTTCACTATACCTTATACGGCTGTTAAACGTATACATTCTTTACCACTTCTTCCTCTCTTCTGTCATATTCATCATTCTGTCATTTCAGCTTTTCATAGAATGCCAGCCTTAAGAAGTAATTATAGCACATTTTTTAAGTAATCTGCAATTATTTTAAAATAATTGCGATAATTAGCCGAACTGTTACTGCAAATAGGACAATTTCCACACTATTCCCCCATACCAGTTATTTTTCAGCTTTTCCTCATACCAGAACAGCCTGTTTGAAATATTCCGGGCATCTACTCCTCCGGAGCGTTTCAAACAGGCCGCCAAAGCCTCTATAAAATTGTCATTCAAACATTGCCGTACGGCTTTCAAAGCCAGTGGCCAAATGCATAAGAATTTTAACGACAAACATGCCATCCTCCACCGAAAAGTCCGTTTCTCCATTATAATCGGACACTACTTTCATAATGCTGGAAATGCCTACTCCCCCGCCTGATGCGGAAGCAGGGAGCCCGTTACGAAATTCCACATCCTCCGTACATGTATTTGTACACCGTATCACTATTTTATTGCCCTTCTGGGCGATGAAGAGGTTTATTTCCTTCTCTGTTTTCCCCGAGCAAAGGCAGCCATGAATGGCGTTTTCCACAATATTTGCCAAAACTGCAACTAAGTCAATACTACGAATGGCAATTTCCTCTGCCACTTTCACATCCATCGTTACCTTAATTTTTTCCTTCTCCGCATACCGTCCATATACGGTTAATATACTGTTAATCGTCTCGTTGGCACAGACACGCTTCACCTTGCCGTTTTCTACATCCCCTTCGTATTGCCTTACATAGGCGAGGAGTTTTTCATTTTCGCCGTTCTTAATATATTCTTCAATTAAAAGGCAGTGATGGCGGATATCATGCCGAATCCTCACCGCTTCTTTTCCCGACTCCCGCATCAGTTTTAACTGGCGGTATAAAAATTCCCCGTTCATTTCCAGCAATTCTTTCTCCATCTGATATTTGCGCTCCCTGCCCTGATGCAGATAGATACGGAATACCATATACTGGATAAGCCCTGACAAAACAAACAGAACCAATATCCGGGCCCCCCTGACTACGGAAAGAGTACGTTCGCCGGGCCACAGGGCTACAAAGCCCACAAACATGACGGAGGCAAATAAGGCGGCAATGCTGAAAAAGCTCATTTCCTTTTCCAGTATTTCTATGCCTTCCAAAAAATTCGGGCGTATCTTCCATAAAATCAATAAAAGGATAGCCAATACCACTATGACCCTAATCACTATGTCAACCCAGATATCCCCTCCAAACCATATGCGCGATGCATCTATTCCGCAAACCACGGTGATAGCCAACAGGTAAAATCCAAGCGCAATTTTATATAACGACAAATACGCTTTTTCCCTGCTCATCAGCAAACAAAAGCTCCCCACCACCGCGATTACCGACACCCCGGAAAACCGGACAAATCCTTTTTCATCCAATGCGTACCAGACGCTGAACAAAAATGAAACCAGACATCCGAAAAGGATATAGTATCGCACTGTTTTTTTCATAGGAAGCTTCGGGCGGTCCAACAAAAGAAACACCAGCATAATCAACCCGGCGCTGATTCCATTCCGAAGAAATGCGGTCCAGAAAGAACCTCCAAGCATTGCCTTTCCCTCCATTCTCCCCTTATTTCATCCCTCGCTGAAGGGAACGGCACAATACCATCACATCCAGCACAAAATTCCCATTCTCCGTATAACAGAACATCTCACCGCCAAGCCGTTTTGCCGCCTCCTGCACTGTCACCAGCCCAAAACCGTGATCATGCCCTTTCTTTTCAGTAGCAGGTATCGTTCCTTTTTCCACCTGCAAATCACTTCTGCAACGGTTCTTAATCCGTACAATAAGATAGTCTTTGCTGTACTTCATCTGCACGGAAACTTCCCTGTCCTCTTCCCTAAGCCCTTTTATGGCATCACAGGCATTTCCTAATCCGTTGGAAATAATCTGGCACAAGTCCATATAAGGCAGCTCTTCCTCCCCAATCTGAATGTCCATCCGGCACTCCGCTTCCAATTCCTGCAGCTTTTGGAAATAATACGTAAATACTGCGTTTAGATAAGGGTTCGGGCAAAACGGCCCAAACAGGGTATCTACTTCTATTTCCACGTTCTTTAAATACTCCTGTGCCTCTTTCGTTTTCCCTGTAGCGAGCAGCCCTGATAGAGCAGCCACGTGCCCTTTCATATCATGCTTCATTTTCCGTATACGTTGCTGGTTTGAAAGCTGTGCCTCCAATGTATTCTTCTGCTCCTGCAGGACGCGCTCCGCCTGCTGCCTCCGGTAAAGCATAAGTTGATTGTAAAGAGATAAAAATATCGTTCCATAGTTAAACAGCATCAATACCAATACCAGTATGCATACAAACATATCTTCCGGACGTTCGACAATATTGGTCGGGAACTGGACCACTACTACCAGCAAAAGATAATACAGCATCGTCATCCCCGCAAAAATGCCCCATCCTTTTTCCACCGCATCCTGCAATTCAATATAAGGCTTCCTAAGGTGTTTCCACATTAAATATTCTATTAGAGGAAAAGCAATCAATCTACTGACAAGCAACAATACACCCTTTTCCCCGCCAAAAAAATAATTAAGCAGATTTGTCACAGCCATAAGCCACAGGCAAATCGTATCCACCAAACAGAACGTCAGCAAGAACCTGAATTTCCTGTCTGCGCTCATCACAAAGAATAAAATGAAACTGGGAATTGAGCAAGTAAACAAAAAGGCTTTTCCCAATACTTCAAAGCCGTACACGATTAGCAATCCCCCGTTCAATACCATTAAAGCGCCTATCCCGATACACGTCACCACAATAGTTTTCTTATGGGTATAACGAGACCGGAACAGAATAACAAAAAGGAAAAATACATGAAACATCGACCAAAAAATAGAAATGTTATTCAGCAATACCATTTTTTCAGTCCACCTCCTCGAATAGTATTTCCTGATACCGTCGCTTTACTTCTGCATAATATCGTCTGGATATCGGTATCCGCTGCCCGGCAACTATCAAATCTGTTCCGATTAAGCTATCCACATGATACATATTGACAAGGAAACTTTGGTGGCATCGCATAAATATGTCTCCGCATATCTGCATCGCCATTTCATCCAATTTGCCTTTGCACTCTTGTACCGTTCCGTCCATACAGCAAATAGAAAGTATATGTTCCCTGCTGCTGATATATAATATTTTTCCATATGGGATGCTTCCCGCCTGGCCTCTAAATTGAAAAGAAAGTTTTTTCTCCCTGCTCCTGATAATGTTCTTCGATACCTTGTCAAGAAGCTGCTTCACCGCCTCCTCCTTCACCGGTTTTAGCAAATACTGGATTGCATAAAGGTCATACGCTTCCCTATAAAAATCATTGCTGGTAGAAACAAAACAAATAGCCGCCTCTTCCTGCCAAATACGGATTTTTTTTGCCAGCTCAATCCCGTCTATCGGCCCTTCCATATAAATATCCAGCAAATACAAATCATACCTTTCCTTTTTATCTTCCATATCTGCAAAAAGATTGCACGCATCAGAATATACTCTTACCTCGTGCCCTCCCAGAAATCCTTTTAAATACAAAGCGTCCTTCATGCAGTCGTCACAGACTGCTATTTTCATAATCATCCTTCTTTCTATCCATTTCATAAATTACATTTTATATATATTTTACCACATACCTTTTTTTCTATCTTGTTAATTTTGGTCGAATATGCGCCAATTTTGTATCCGGCCTTTCCGTCTATGCCGGAACATATGATCCCCATATTTCTTCTCCTCAACGCACAATCGAATAGAAAAGATTCATCTCCCCCTACTGGCTGCGCGCCCTGTGCGCAGCATAGCGGCATATTTCCAACAAAAAAACCCGGTGGATTCTTTCCACCGGATTATCTTAGCTGGGCTACAAGGATTCGAACCTTGAGATGACGGAGTCAGAGTCCGTTGCCTTACCGTTTGGCGATAGCCCAATAATATGATACTTGTTCGCTACAATTTGGAATTATACATGATTTTTTTTCACTTTGCAAGTATTATTTTTTATTTTTTTATAATTTTTTATATTTTTGATATCGCCCTTCATTGCCCTGTCATATACGCAACAGCCTTTTCCCCTGAAAGATAAACCGCCCATACATACCCCCAGCGGACAGCGGAACATATGGTTTTGCACCACAGAGCGCGCCGGCCGCCAGCCATTAAAAAATGGCACTTTGGGGCATATATCCCTTTTTACTCTTTACCAATCATTTTCAAATAAAGGCGTGGAAAAATAGCGTTCTGCAGTATCCGGCAGCACCGTGACTACCGTTTTCCCCTTTCCAAGCTTTTTCGCCAATTTAAGCGCCGCCGCCACATTCGTACCGCTGGAAATACCGCACATAACCCCTTCCAGCCTAGCCAAATCCTTTGCCGTCCGTATGGCTTCTTCATCCGTTACAATATATACGTCATCGTATATTTCCTGATTCAGGTTTGCCGGAATTAAACCGTCTCCAATCCCCATCTGCAAGTGGGTTCCTATCGTTCCCCCGGCCAGTATGGCTGCATTTTCCGGTTCTACGGCCCATATCGTCATCCCTGGGTTCTGCGCTTTCAGGACTTCCCCAATGCCGCTTATGGTTCCTCCCGTTCCAATCCCTGAGCAAAAACCGTCAATCGGCCCGGCCACCTGCTCCATAATTTCCAATCCGGTATGGTGCTTGTGTACCAAAGGGTTCGCCGGGTTTTCAAATTGCTGGGGCACATAAACATTCGGGTCTTCCTCTGCCATCTTCATTGCCATCGCCAGACATTCATCAATGCATTCGCCGATATTCCCCCCATCGTGGACAAGTATGACTTCCGCACCATAATGGCAAACCAGTTTCCGGCGTTCTTCGCTGACCGAATCCGGCATGATAATAATTGTCCGGTAGCCCCGGACTGCACCAATCAAAGCAAGCCCAATCCCCTGATTGCCGCTGGTCGGTTCTACAATTACAGTATCTTTATGTATCAGCCCTTCTTTTTCTGCCTGACATATCATATTGTATGCCGTCCTCGTTTTTATGGAGCCTCCTACATTTAATCCTTCAAATTTTACCAACACTTCTGCGCTCTTTGAATCGCTGTTCATACGGTTTAGGCGTATCATCGGCGTATGGCCGATAGCATCAAGCACATTGTCAAATACCATAACAAGCCTCCAGTTCTCCTTTTTTTAATGTTTATTATTCTACCACAGACAAACCTCCAAAAGCAAGAGACGCCAAAAACCGTTCTTTCACCCACAGTTTCCGGCGCCTCCCCTTTAAAAAACATATTTGGAAGACCCTGTCTCCTATACTTCAAACATCAAGTCCGCATAAGTCGGATACGGCCATACCTTTTTATCTACCAGCATTTCCAGTTCATCTACCGGCCTGCGTAAATCGTCCATAGCCGCCCTAACCGCATCTTTATAGAAAAATGCCTGTTCTTTCCCTTCCTGCATAGTGCCTGCCGTCTTTTCTACCTCCTGAAGCTTCACAAGCGCCGCCTTAGCTTCTGCAAGCTTCAAAGATACCTCCTTTAAGATTTCTGTCTGAACCGAAGCATCCACACCTGCTTCCCTTACTGCAATCACAGTATCCGCAAGCGTCCTGGTATACCCTACCACTGCCGGGATAATTTGTTTGGACGCCATATCAATCATAGTAAGCGCCTCGATATTAATTGTTTTTGCATATGTTTCGTACAGGACTTCCTCTCTGGATTCCAGTTCCGACTTTGTAAAAATATGGAACTTTTCAAATAACCTTACCGCTTTATCCGTTGTCAATGTCTCTACCGCTTCCACCATAGACTTAATATTCGGCAGCCCTCTTCTGGCCGCCTCTTCCACCCACTCGTCGGAATAGCCATTGCCATTGAAAATAATCCTCTGGTGTTTTGTCATATATTCCTTGATTAAATCATGTACCGCAAGGTCAAAATCCTTTGCTTTCTCCAATACGTCCGCCGCTTCGCAAAAGGCTTCCGCCACAATCGCATTCAATATCGTATTCGGGCTTGCGACAGAATCCGCCGAGCCCACCATACGAAATTCAAACTTATTGCCCGTAAAAGCAAACGGCGATGTCCTATTTCTGTCCGTCGCATCTTTCGTCAAATTAGGAAGGGTGGAAACCCCCGTCTCCAATACGCCTCCTTCTTTACAAGTCTCCGCAATCCCTGTTTCAACCAATTGCTTTACCACATCTTCCAATTGCTCGCCTAAAAACATGGAAATAATAGCCGGCGGCGCTTCATTTGCCCCAAGCCTGTGGTCGTTACCCACATCGGAGGCGCTCTGGCGCAACAAATCCGCATGGGTATCCACTGCCTTCATAATGCAGGCCAGTACAAGCAGGAATTGGATATTCTCATTCGGTGTGTCGCCCGGATCCAGCAGATTTATACCGTTATCCGTTCCCAGCGACCAGTTGTTATGTTTTCCGGAACCGTTTACCCCGGCAAAGGGCTTCTCATGGAGCAGGCACCTCATATCATGATATATCGCTACCCTTTTCATTGTTTCCATTACAATCTGGTTATGGTCTACCGCAATATTCGCCGTCTCATAAATCGGGGCCAGCTCATGCTGCGCCGGAGCCACTTCATTATGCTGGGTTTTGGCAGTGACCCCCAGCTTCCATAATTCTTTGTTCAAATCCTTCATATATGCGCCAATCCGTTCACGGATAACCCCGAAATAATGGTCTTCCATTTCCTGCCCTTTCGGCGCCGGGGCTCCAAACAAAGTCCGGCCTGCAAAAACCAAATCCGGCCTTTTTAAATATTTCTCTTTATCCACCAAAAAGTATTCCTGCTCCGGCCCAACGCTGGCCACCACCTTTGTAGCCCCTTCGTTCTTGAAGAGCCGCACAATGCGCAATGCCTGTTCGCTTATTGCTTCCATAGAACGCAGCAACGGTGTTTTTTTATCCAAAGCTTCTCCTGTATATGAGCAGAATGCCGTAGGGATGCAAAGAATTACCCCTGTGCCTGCCTCTTTCAAAAAAGCCGGCGAAGTCATATCCCATGCGGTATACCCCCTTGCCTCAAAGGTACTCCTAAGCCCGCCGGAAGGGAAAGAAGATGCATCAGGCTCCCCCTTAATCAGCTCTTTGCCCGAAAATTCCATAATCGTCTTGCCTTCTTCGTCGGGATGCGCCACGAAAGAATCATGTTTTTCCGCTGTAATCCCCGTAAGCGGCTGGAACCAATGCGTATAGTGCGTCGCCCCGTTTTCTACCGCCCAATCTTTCATAGCCTTCGCCACTACATCCGCCGTCTCTAAAGAAAGTTCCTTCCCCTCGTCCATCGCTTTCTTTACTTCCTTGAATACACCCTTCGGCAAACGATGCCTCATTTTCCCCACGGTAAAAACATTTTTTGCAAAAATTTCTTCTACGCTAAAAGCCTCACCCATTTTCTTATTTCCTTTCCTCTTTTTTCCATGCCCTCAACGGAATGAAAAAAATGTTCCAAAAAACTTTTGGAACATCTACGTTCAAGATACCCTATGTATTTTTAAAGGTTTTTTTACTTTTTATAAGATACTCTACTTTACCGGAAATTGCAACCCCTAATTTTTAATTTTCTTCTTATCCCGGATTCCTTTGCCAAAGGATACCAGCGGACAGCTCCTCTGGCAGACGAATCTATTATGGAGCAAAACTTAATTGCGCATCCTGAGGATATCGCCCGTTTCCGCTTCTTGTGTCATCCCTATAAAAAGCGTCTGTTTCGGATGCGGAGCGGATTCTACTCTTTCCCCCTCTTGGGTCGTTAAAGATAATACCGTCGTTTCTATGTTTCTTCCATCCGGTTTCATAATCTCGATGGTATCGCCTACGCAGAATTTATTCCTCTGGCTTATTTTTGCCCGGCCTTCCTTGTCCTTTTCTTCCACTGTGCCAAGATAAATGTATTCATTTACGTACGTATTGGAATCATATATCTGGGTTTGTTCATCCGGTTTCCCGAAATAAAAGCCGGTAGTGAATTGCCTGTAAGTGCATTTGGCAATTTCTGTTTTATACCAATCCATATTTTTGCGGTACTTTTCTTCCGACTCCATATAATCGTCAATGGCCTTCCGGTACGTCCTGGCTACCGTTGCCACATATAACGCTGTCTTCATCCTTCCTTCGATTTTGAAGCTGTCAATACCCGCATCTATCATTTCCGGTATATGCTCTATCATGCAAAGGTCTTTGGAATTAAAAATATAGGTTCCTCTTTCATTTTCGTATACCGGGAAAAACTCACCCGGCCGTTTTTCTTCCATCACCGCATATTTCCAACGGCACGGATGGGTGCAAGCCCCTTGGTTGGCATCCCTTCCCGTAAAATAGCTGCTCAACAGGCATCTCCCCGAATAGGAAATACACATCGCCCCATGAATAAAACTTTCAATCTCCAAATCCTCCGGGATGTTCTCCCTGATTTCTTTTATTTCTGCCAGAGAAAGCTCTCTTGCCGACACGACCCGTTTTGCCCCTTGCCTGCCCCAAAAGCGGAAAGTCCCATAATTGGTATTATTTGCCTGTGTGGATATATGGATGTCTATTTCCGGGCATATTTCCCTAGCTATCGTAAAAATCCCCGGGTCGGCAACAATCAACGCGTCCGGCTTTAATGCTTTCAATTCCTTTAAGTAATCCTCTGCCCCTGACAAATCCCCATTATGAGCCAATATATTGGCTGTCACATGGACTTTCACTCCATATTCATGGGCAAACCGGATTCCTTCTTCCATTTCTTCCTTTCCAAAATTTTTTGCCTTAGCCCTCAGCCCGAACGCTTCGCCTCCAATATATACAGCGTCCGCCCCGAAAACCACTGCTGTTTTCAATACTTCCAGACTCCCTGCCGGAATCAACAGTTCTGGTTTCTTCATCACTGCCCTCCCTCGCCTATTGCCGGACAGCCATCCAGTTTCACGCTGATTGCCGCACCGTCCCCTACTTGCAAAATAGCTGTCTCCAACTGTTTATTGTGTTTCAATTCATACAAATAATCCCTCATTCTGGAGTGTATGGTGCGGTTGCGCCTCGTCACTGCAAACCTGGATTCTATAATATCCCCGTCCTGAAGCACATTGTCCGATACCAATAACCCCCCTACCTGAAGCAGCCTCAAAATATCGGGTAAAAAGCCCGGATATTGCCCTTTTGCCGCATCCATAAAAATAAAATCATAAGTGCCATCCAACTTCTTCAGGATTTCGGCCGCATCCCCTTCCAGCAGAGTAATCGCTTCTTCTTTCCCTGCCTTGCGGAAGTTTTCCTTGGCTAAAGGGATTCTCTTTTCGTATTTTTCTATTGTGGTGACTTTGCATCCTGCCGGAGCATATTCACTCATAAGAAGTGCAGAAAAACCAATTGCCGTTCCAACCTCAAGGATACTTTCCGGTCTGTTGATTGCCAAAAGCAACTTTAACAGGCTTTGCATCTGAGGGCGGATAACCGGCACATCCGTTCTTCTGCACTCATCTTCAATCTCATTCAAAAACTCTGTATTTCCTCTGTCCAACGAATTGATAAAGGCACTGACCCTTTCTTCCGTCACCATATTTACTCTGTTCCTGCCTCTCCGTCTTCTGTTTCCGCCCCTGCCTCTCCGGAACCTTCTCCCGTCTCTCCTTCTCCGCCGTCTTCAGACTCCTGCTCAGGGCTTTCCGTTTCGGAAGACGGCACATCGTCCTCTTCTTCCCCGTCTTCCGTTTCGCTTATCTCCGCCGACATAACGGCCAGCATCTCTCTCGGTGTCATGTCGCTGCTCAATTCGTAAATCCCGGATTTTATTTTTCCGTGATAACTGGACAACAGTTCCTGTACATAAAACAATCTGGCATCACGAATGATTCCCTTTTCCTCCAAAACCGTTCCGATTTCCATAACGGAAGCTTCTTCCGATACCGAAATGCTTATGGCCTTTGCTGTCTCTTCTGTGGAAACCGCCTTCTCCGCAAAGATACGGTATCCAAAATCATATGCCAGTATCGCATATTTATAAGTATACGTTACCACAACTATGATTAAAAATATTTTAACTGCCGTATCCAACACGGTTCCAATCAAACCCTTTATACTCATCCCGGCAACACCCCTTTCGTTCTTCGGCTTACTACAGTCTGCTTACCGCCCTCCTGCCGCTCTCGCCTTCCGCTTTATCTATTGAAAATCAATTTCATCCCAAATCATTTCATTGATTTCCTGCATCATCCTGCAGAAGCACAGCTCTGCCGCCAAAAAATCATCCACCAGAGGAATTGCCCTGACATCTTCAAACTCCCTTTCCAGCTCGTCCATACGTTCAATGAAAGCTTCGCCTTCTTCCGTACTCTGTATTATATAATTTTTCTGCCGAAATTCGTTTACTTTATCATACAGCTTCGGCTCATCCTGTATCTTTGCAAGCTGAACCCTATAATCCTTAAATTCCTGAGATTCCTTTATTTCATGGATAAAATCCATTACCGCACGATACATATGCCCTTCTGTCATACTTTACCTCCGCAAAGCCTGCTGTCTGGCCGTCCACTGCCTGTCCGCGTCAAACTTCCATGATAATGGGCAGTATCATCGGCCTGCGCTTTGTCTTTCTCCACACGTATTCGCCAAGGCAATCTTTAATGCCTCCCTTAATCTTGCCCCAATCGCTGATTCCCCTGTCCAGGCAGCCATGCACCGATTCGTCTACAATCTGTCTGGCTTCTTCCATCAGTTCATCCGATTCGCGGACATAAACAAATCCTCTGGACACGATATCCGGCCCCGACACCAATTGGTCGGAATAGGCATCCAATGCCAACACAACAATAAGAATACCATCTTCTGCAAGGTGCTGTCTATCCCTAAGCACAATATTCCCTACATCGCCCACGCCAAGACCATCTACAAGGATACCGCCCACCGGCACTTTCCCTGCTATTTTTGCCTCTTCTTTATTGAGTTCCAGCACATCGCCGGACATCATTATGAATATATTTTCCTTCGGTATCCCCAATTCCTTTGCCAGCTTGGCCTGCGCTTTCAAATGCTTGTACTCCCCATGCACCGGAATCGCATATTTCGGATGAAGCAAGGAATAAATCAATTTTATCTCTTCCTGGCAGGCATGCCCCGATACATGGACATCCTGAAAAATAACATCCGCTCCTTTTACCAAAAGCTTGTTGATTACATTCGTCACGGTCTTTTCATTGCCCGGTATCGGGTTAGAAGAAAAGATAACCGTATCCCCAGGGCCTATGGAAATCTTCTTATGGATATCCCCTGCCATACGGCTTAACGCCGCCATGCTCTCCCCCTGGCTTCCCGTAGTGATTATCACTGTTTTTTCATCCGGGTAATTCTTCAACTGCTCAATGTCAATCAACGTCTTATCCGGGATTTCCAAATATCCCAAAGTAGTCGCCGTATCAATAATGTTGACCATGCTGCGGCCTTCCACTACTACTTTTCTACCGAATTTGTATGCGGAATTAATAATCTGCTGTACCCTGTCCACATTAGAAGCAAAAGTCGCGATAATAATCCTCGTATCCTTATGCTCTGTAAAAAGAGTATCGAAGGTCTTCCCTACCGTCCTTTCCGATTGGGTAAAGCCCGGCCTTTCCGCATTCGTGCTGTCGCACATCAAAGCCAGCACGCCTTTTTTTCCAATTTCCGCAAACCTTTGTAAATCAATGGCATCCCCGAATACCGGCGTATAATCCACTTTAAAGTCGCCCGTATGGACCACAATCCCCGCCGGGGAATAGATAGCAAGTGCAGCGGCATCTACAATGCTATGGTTCGTTTTAATAAATTCAATGCGGAACTGCCCAAGGTTAATCGACTGTCCAAATTTAATAACCTTCCTCTTTGTATTGCCCATCAGGTTATGCTCATTCAGCTTGTTTTCTATAATCCCCATTGTCAGCTTGGTGGCATAAATAGGCACATTAATATCCCTCAAAACATAAGGCAGGGCCCCAATATGATCCTCGTGCCCGTGGGTAATAATAAACCCTTTCACTTTCTCTACATTGTCTTTCAAATAAGTTACATCCGGTATTACCAAATCAATACCCAGCATATCGTCATCCGGAAATGACAGGCCGCAGTCAACCACAATAATACTGTCTTCATACTCGAAGGCAGTAATGTTCATACCAATCTGCTCCAAACCTCCTAAAGGGATTATCCTCAGCTTGGATGCATTTTCAATTTCTTTTTTCTTCAATCAATTTTCCTCCACATTCTGCACAGTGCCCGTAGAGTTTCACTTCATGATCTACCACATGGAATCCGGTAGTTTCCGTGATTTTGTTTTCTAATTCCTCCAGCAAATCGTCTTTGAAGGATATCACTTTACCACAATTTATGCAAATCAGATGATGGTGATGGTGTTTTGCCGTACCCAGCCCCATATTGCCGATTTCATAACGGACAAACCCGTCGTCCAAATTGATGCGATCAATCAAATGCAGCTCTAAAAGCAGCTGTATCGTTCTATAAACAGTAGCAAGTCCTATCTCGGGATAGCCTGCTTTTACCATTTCATGAATCTCTTCCGCCGTCAGATGCCTGTCAGGGCATGAAGCAAGAACCTCCAGCACCAATAGCCTCTGGTTGGTTATTTTTAACCCTTTATCTTTCAGCAATTGCCTGAATTGTTCCCTATCTACTGCCATTCGCCCCATTCCTTCCGCTATTTCAGGAAAGCTCTATATCCTCCAGCATATTTTCAAAAACCGCCGCCACTGCATCCAGTTCCGTTTCATCTTCTACGATTTCGTACACCGCTTCTTCCTCTTCGGATGCCGAAACATCTTTCAGTATCAGGGCCTCACCGTCCCCCTCCTCCTCTTCTGTCACAAGGATATACGGTATCCCTCCCAACTTAGTCTGTTCCAAAACATAAAATTCGACCGGATTGCCTTCCTCCGGTTCAAAAACTAACTTTTCCACTAGTTGTTCTCCTTATTTTTCCTGCAGTCCAAATACCCTTGCAGAATCAGACACGCGGCAATCTTATCCACATGTTCTTTCCTATGCTCACGCCGGATACCGGCCTCCATCATCGCCTTGTTTGCCGCAACAGTTGTAAGCCGTTCATCCCATAATGCCACCGGCATGCCTGTCCTACGTTCCAATTTATCTTTAAATTCCATCGTCAGCTTTGCCCGTTCCCCTATGGAATCGTTCATATTCTTCGGCAAGCCCAGCACGATTTCCTCTACTTCGTATTCTAAAATCAACGCCTCAATCCTGGCCAATGTCTTCCTAAGTTTATTTTCTTCTTTTCTCTCTATGATTTCAATGCCCTGGGCAGTAATCAAAAGCGGGTCGCTAATCGCCACCCCTACTGTCTTTGAGCCAAAATCCAAGCCCATTATCCGCATGGATACTCTCCTTATCCGTCCGCCGCTCTTATTTCCAATGCTTTGCTTCAATATATTTTGTCAACAGCTCCTCAACCAGTTCATCCCTATCCACTTTCATAATAAGGCTTCTTGCACTTTTATGGCTTGTGATATAGGTCGGATCCCCGGACATAATATATCCTACAATCTGGTTGACCGGATTGTACCCTTTCTCTGTCAAAGCTTCATATACCGTCGTCAAAACTACCTCAACCCCAGTTTCGGGTTCCGTTTCAACTCTGAAAAATTGTGTATTTTCTACATTCCGCATATCATCACGCCCTTATCCCTCGTTGCATTTCCTCCACCGTCATTCCCTAAAATATCTATATTTATTCTCATATTACCCCATTTGGGCGAAAATTTCAAGTGACTACTCGAACAACATTATGTCATCGGACAAAAAACCAATGATTTTTCCGGCAAATATCTCATTGGATAAAGATTTTTCCGACTTTTTAGCTACTTTTACATATTCTTTTGTATGCCCTACCTGAAACAATTCCCCTGCAATATCTTTCTCTTCTTCAAACAACACTTCCAGTTTCCTCCCAAAGAAACTTTCCCTAAACTCCATAGAATGCTTTTTTCCCATAGCAAGGAGGATGCTGCTCCTTTCCGTCTTCGTTTCGTCCGCCACCTGCCTGTCCATTCCTGCAGCACGGGTGCCTTCCCTTCTGGAATACTTAAATATATGCATTTCGTAAAGCTTTACTTTTTCCAGGAATGCCTTCGTTTCCGCAAATTCTTCCTCCGTCTCCCCGGGAAAACCGACAATCACGTCCGTTGTAATGGCAGGGCTTCCAAATACCCTGCGCAGAATGTCTACTTTTTCACAGTATTCCCGTGTTGTATAGCGCCTATTCATACGCTTTAACGTAGCATCACAGCCGCTTTGCAATGACAAATGGAAATGCGGGCATAACTTCTTTAGTTTTCCCAATTCCTCTGCAAATTCTTCCGTCACAATC
The DNA here is from genome assembly GCA_910588855.1 of uncultured Kineothrix sp. GTDB lineage: Bacteria > Bacillota > Clostridia > Lachnospirales > Lachnospiraceae > Kineothrix. The sequence goes on from CAJUSR010000006.1 coordinate 25,063, forward strand.
CCCGGCTCCAAAGAACCAAGGCGTATCCTTTCGATCCCATCGATTGCATGGATTGCCTGAATCAAAGGCGCCAAAGCCCTTTCGCCCCTGTCCGTGCCGTAAGAGCTAATATGGATTCCGGTAAGGACTACCTCTTTGCATCCTCCGGCAGCCAGCTTACCGATTTCATTTAAAATATCTTCCTCCTTCCGGCTTCTGACCCGCCCTCTCGCGTACGGAATAATGCAATAAGAGCAAAACTGGTTGCAGCCATCCTGAATCTTTATATAAGCCCGGGTATGGCCGGAAGTCTCCTTTAAACACATCTCTTCAAATTCTTCCGTTTCCCCGATATTGATTACCGTTTCCCCCGTTTCCTTCCCATCCAGGAACCTCTCTAATATTTCCGTCAATTCTTTCTTTTTATTGTTCCCGATTGCCAAATCCACTCCGCTGTCTTTTAGCACATCCTCCCTGCCGGTCTGCACATAACACCCTACCGCTACTACAATTGCCTTTGGATTCCTCTTCTTCGCTTTATGCAGCATCTGCCTGCTTTTCCTGTCCGCAATATTGGTGACTGTACACGTATTTACGATATAAATATCCGCTTCTTCATCAAATGATACAATTTTGTAACCCTTTTCCTGTAACATTTGTTGCATTGCGTCTATTTCATATCCATTGACTTTACAGCCGAGATTATGTAATGCTACACTTTTCATAGGATTCCTTTCTATTTTTGTTGTGTTTTAGCATTGACTTTTACCCCTTTACCCTTTAATATTGAAGCAGAAGGTACGAAAAAATTAAGGAGGTAAAAGCCGATGAAAACTGTTCAGATTTCTTTAAATTCTATTGATAAGGTAAAGTCTTTTGTAAACGATATTACAAAATTTGATTATGATTTTGATTTAGTATCCGGAAGATACGTAATCGATGCAAAATCAATTATGGGCATCTTCAGCCTGGATTTGTCGAAACCGATTGATTTAAATATCCACGCAGAAGATAATGCGGAAGAGGTACTTAACATATTGAAACCTTATTTAATTTAAGGATGATTCGTACATGGACAAAGAGGGAAGGTTACAGTCCAGCCTTACGGCTGAACTGTAATTTTTTTGTGTACAATTTACAATCATTGATGAACAATTATCAGTTCATCATTCTTCAATGCCGTTTCCACAAGTTCCTCTATTTTTTCTTCCAGATTTTCTTCATGCCGTCTAATAATATTAAGGTTCGGCTTCGTTACCGGATGCTTGGCCACAAATATTGTACAGCAATCTTCAAAAGGCAGGATAGAAGTTTCATAAGTATTGATTTTTTCAGCAATATCTACGATTTCCATCTTATCAAACCCAATTAACGGGCGGTATACCGGCAAAGTACATACCTCATTGGTGGCCGCCAGGCTATGCATCGTCTGGGATGCCACCTGGCCGATGCTTTCCCCTGTGATCAGCCCAAGGCATTCCGTTTCTTTCGCAATATGTTCTGCAATGCGCATCATATAACGGCGCATAATAATTGTCAGTTCATCATGAGGGCATTTTTCATAAATATATAGCTGGATGTCCGTAAAATTGATGACATGGAGATAAATCGGACCGGTATAGCGGGATACCAGTTTTGCCAAATCCACTACTTTCTGTTTTGCCCGTTCGCTCGTATATGGAGGAGCATGGAAATATACTGCGTCAATTTTCACCCCTCGTTTTGCTATCATATAACCTGCCACCGGGGAATCAATGCCCCCCGATAAAAGCAGCATCGCTTTTCCTCCCGTTCCTACGGGCATTCCCCCGGGACCGGGGATTACTTCGGAGTAAATATAAATTTTTTCCCTTATTTCTATATTCAGCATTATCTGCGGCGTATGCACGTCCACTTTCATTTCAGGATAAGCATCTAAAAGGACACTGCCTATCCCGCTGTTAATCTCCATAGAATTTAGAGGGTAATTCTTTCTCGCCCTTCTGGCATTTACTTTAAAAGTTTTATTTTTTTCCGGATAAACTTCCCCCATATATGCCACAATGGCCTGCCCTAGCTTCTCAAAGCCTTCATCCTCTATATAGACTACAGGGCAAATCCCAGAAATACCAAAAACGGTTTTCAGATTTTCCACAGTCTCGTCGAAATCGAAATCCGTCAATGCTTCCACATAAATCCTTCCCTGGGTACGGGTCACCTTAAACTCACCGTCACATCTTTTCACCGCATATTTTATCTGCTGCACCAACGCTTCTTCAAATAAATAACGGTTTTTCCCTTTTACCCCTATTTCGGCATATTTTATCAAAAATGCTGTAAACATTTTCTTCTGTTCCTCCCTAGAACATTTCCGTTCCCTGCCCTCAACAGACAAGAGCATGGTACAAGATATCAGGTATTGCGGAACCGGCATCTTTGCCTAAGTTCCCCGTATTCTGCCGTTCCGCAATCCCCTGTTTCAACCGGTTCCCTTACCGCAGCGGCCGCCTCTTCCCCAAGGCTCAGGCAGGCTTTGACAGAGTCAACAACCCCCGTTGCCTTTAGCCGGTCTGCCGGCCTGGCGGTAATCGCCAAATGCTTATTGCATGTAAGAATCATTGCTTATTGCATGCAAAAATCATTGCTTATTGCATGCAAAAATCAATGTCTCGCATATTTACGCAGCATTGGTATTATATCATACATTGCCTGTAATGTATAATCTATTTCCTCTCCTGTCGTAAAAACAGAAAGACTGAAGCGGATAGTGGATTCCAACAAATCTTTTTCCACCCCTATTGCTTTTAACGTAGCTGACGGCTGGGGCTTGCGGGCGGAACAAGCGCTTCCCGCAGACACGTAAATCCCCCTATCTTCCAGGGCATGAAGCAAAACTTCACTGCGTATCCCCCGAATCGACACACTAATTACATGGGGCGCCGACTCCCTTCCCGTATAGCCGTTTATTTTAACATGGTCAATCCGCATCACGCCATCAATAAATTTTTGCTTTAATCCGTAAAGGCGTTCCACGTCCATGTCCAAATCTGCATACATCATCTCCGCCGCTTTCGCCAAACCCGCCATCCCGGGTACGTTTTCCGTTCCGGAGCGCAAGTTATTCTGCTGGCCGCCGCCGTGGATAATAGGTTTTATCTTTACTTTCGCATTCACATAAAGGAAACCCACACCTTTCGGTCCATGTATTTTATGCCCACTGACAGACAGCAAATCGATATTCATTTTCTTCGGGTATATTCTGAACTTGCCGAACCCCTGCACCGCATCCACATGGAAAATGGTATGGGGGTTCATCTTTTTAATCAGCGCACCGGCTTCTGCTATCGGCTGCAGGGAGCCGATTTCATTGTTTGTGTGCATAATAGATACCAATATCGTTTCTTTGCTCATCGCTTTCTGCAAGTCTTCTAACCGTATACAGCCTTTATTGTCAACCGGAAGGTAAGTGACACGGAATCCCTGCTCTTCTAAGTATTTCATCGTCTGCATAACGGCAGGATGTTCAATCATCGTTGTTATCAGATGCCGCCCTGCCCTGTGGTTGGCAAGCGCACAGCCAATTAACGCAATATTATCTGATTCCGTACCTCCTGATGTGAAAAAAATTTCCTTTTCGCTCACTTTCAACAGTTTGGCTATGGTTTCTTTGGCATATCGGGTATAGTTCTCCGCCTGTACCCCTTTCAGATGCAGGCTGGACGGGTTGCCGTAGTCATTGCACATAATATGTGTCATCAAAGCCGCCACGTCTTCAAAACACCTTGTAGTAGCTGAGTTATCCAAATATACTTCCATGTTCCGTCTCCTAATATTATTGTGTTTTCGCTCATTACATAAACGCAACGCGCCATATACTATTATATATATGCCTTTTTTGCCGGTTGGTAACTCTGCCCCTTATTCCAACTGATACATAATCCATGCCAAAATCGCCAGTGCTGCCGTCTCCGTCCTGAGAATCCGCCTCCCCATTGTAATGGGATAGATGCCCGCAGCTTTTGCCTCTTCTATCTCGTTTTCTTCAAAGCCGCCCTCCGGCCCGATAAATACCGCAATCGTCTGCCCCGGTTTTAACGAAGCGATGATTTCCTTCGTCTTTTCCATCCCTTCCGCCATTTCATAAGGGATAATGCGGATATCCATCCCTGAAGCATAGGCAATGGCTTCTTTCATAGTCATCACTTTCTGTATCCCAGGGATAATCCGCCTCCGGCTTTGCTTTGCTGCTGCCTCGGCAATCCCCTGCCAGCGCAAGGTTTTCCCCTTCGCTTTCTTTTCATCCAGTTTTACTACCGCCCGCTTTGCCGCTACCGGTATCACTTCATATACCCCCAGTTCCACTGCCTTTTGGATAATCAGTTCCATTTTATCCCCTTTGGGCAGCCCTTGGAAAAGAAAGACTTTGGACGGAAGCTCCATATCCGCTTCCTTCACAAACCTTACTTTGCAAAAGACACAGTCTTCCCCAAACCCTTCAATGCCGCAGCGGTACTCTTTGCTGTCCACACCGTTGCTTACTGACAGTTCTTCCCCAACCCGCATCCGCAAAACATTCTTAATATGATTTACATCCCTTCCTGTTATCCTTACTTCGTTTCCTTGTATCTGTGAAGGTTCTACGAAAAAATTGTACATCTTTTCCCCATTTCTGCGCAGCCTCGTTACGCAAATCCCGTTTTATCCTTCTTTTGCCCTTGTTTTTCCTTTATTTCTCCCTTATTTTTCCCCTAAATCCTTTATCCCCTTTACGGTTTCCCTGCTGTTATGCAGACCCATTCGCCCTGATACGTAATCTCCAGAATCTCCATCCCGGCTGCCAGAACCGCTTCTTTTACCGCCTCTTCCTTATCGTCGATAATCCCTGACGTAATATATACTCCGCCCGGTTTTAAATTTGCCATAATGACAGGCGTAAGGTTTATCAACACATCGGCGAGGATATTCGCCACTACAATATCATAGCACTCATAGCCTACCTTATCCTGTATCTCTTTATCCGTAATCAAATTTCCTATCATTACCTGGAATTGGCTGTCCGGAATATTGTTTGCCTTTTTGTTTTCTCCCACCGCCTCTATTGCACAAGGATCCAGATCCGTTCCAACCGCTTCTTTCGCTCCGAACATCAACGATAAAATAGAAAGGATACCGCTTCCCGTTCCCACATCCAACAATCTGGTATCCCCGGTAATATGTTTCCGCAGTTGACGGATGCATAGCTGTGTGGTCTCATGCATACCGGTGCCAAATGCCGTACCCGGGTCGATATGGAGAACCATACGCCCCTTATCTTCTTCCCTCACTTCTTCCCAGGAAGGGATAACCAGCACATCGTCTATATAAAATTGATGGAAATATTCTTTCCAATTGTTAATCCAGTCGATATCTTCCGTCTCGTCTACCGACACCATACCTTCACCGATGTCCATAAACATCCGCAAATCTTCCAGCTCTTTTTCCACCTTTTTTAAGATTTCCTCCGCCGTCATGCACTCCCCGTCCACATCCAGCGTTCCGTCTTCTTTTTCCTCTACAAAAAAACTAAGATATGCAATCCCGTCATCCTCTCCGGCTTCCGGCGGGATATCCACAAACATCTGCTCCTTTTCCGCCGCCGTCAGCGGTATTTTATCCTCAATCTGCGCCCCTTCCAACCCGATATCATACAATGCGCTGATAATAATATCTTCCGCTTCCGTTAGTGTCTTGATTTTAAACTTCGTCCATTTCATACCTCTCCACCTCGTTTTTCCTCTATTATGATTCGGGTGTCAAAAGCCATCTCCGGCGGCGCCATTCAGCCAATGGCTGTTGTACCATTCGTCAAAGGATGCCGCCGGTCAATCCTTCGGCGCCTTTAAAGCTGCGTGGGAACCCGTCTCGTGTCTTCGAACCCTATTTTATTCACCAGTTTCTTTACATAAATTAAAGCAAAATAAAGAATCGCGCTGTCTATCGGCAGCATAATCGCATTTTTCAATACTCTTAACGGAAGCAGCGCAAAAAAGCCTTTCCCATACAACATGGAAATCCAAAGTGTATTTAAAATGCAGTTCACCAAAATCTTAATAAGCAGTTCCGCCACTATAATCCGCTTTATGCTTACCGTTTTTTTATACAAAATAGAACCGTAAATCACTCCTGCCAGCATTACGTTAAAAGTAAAGCCGAAGAAAAACGGTCCTGAGGGTTTTAATATATATTTCAGGATATCCAGCGCGCCGCCAAACAGACAGCCCGCCACCGGTCCAAACAGACACTCTATCACACGGTTCGGAATCCCTGAAAAGCCGATTCTGATATAAGGGCCTACTTCTACGGAAGCCGTCATGCTCAAAACTACCGCCAATGCCGCCATAAGCCCGCATAAGACGATGTTCTTGGTAACGAAAAGCTCTTTAAGGGAATTTGCATACATTTCTTTGATTCTTTTTAATTTTTCCATGAAAAATACCTCCTTCTAGCAGTTTTTTCCTGAACCACATAAAGGAGGGTTAATTCTCCATATGCAGCAGCGGGATGCGAATTCCGTACCGCAAGCCGGGTTCCCCGGCTTTTCGTCCGCATGACAACTCCCCGTTCATGCGGCACTTAACGCACAGATTTCTACTCTGCTAATAAAATGTTTGTTTTTAGTATATGCAGCCTGTTTCCGGATGGCAATTGACTGCATCCGCTTTTGCGCAGTCTATGATAACTCCTGTCATCCATTTCCCATGAAAAATTGATGACCTGCCTGCACTTTTGCGCATTTCACTATAACACAGAATATGTTATTTGTAAATACAGGAATTGACCCGGCTGGTAAATTCAAGTTTCATGGGCGGCAAAACCAAAACCGGTTTCTCCTTTCTATTCCATATTATCCAAATCAGTACCCTACTTTGCTAAATACTGGTAAAATATATCCTTCTCCAAATGATATGTATAATAATTGTATTTAAAGTCATCCGGTATTTCCCCGTCGGAAGGGTCCGCCAACGGCTCCAGAGACATAGAGCTTTCCGTACGGTAGACTGCCCCTATCTGGTTTTTTACTATGCTTTCCCGCAAATTCATAAGCGGATATATCATCCCAACGGCCAGCCCCGCCGCCAGTAAGGTTTTCCTTATCACGACGTTTTTATCCTGTTCCTGTCCGTTCCCCTCCGAAAAAAAGCGAAGGATAAGGGCTAACAGCATAAACAGCGCCGGTATGCTTGCCCGCATGGTAAAGTCGTTGTATAGCCCCATAGCAAAACGGGGATAAATCAAAAGTGCCGTCACGGATATCCAATATACTATATTTTTTCTGTTTTCTTTAAATAAAAGAATAGCATAAAAACCAAACATAAAAAAACAGAAAAGTATGTAAAATCCTGGCTTCCCTCCATAATCCAGCCAGTGGAAACCTAAATATTCCGGCTTTTCCCCGGAAATATTCCCCCAAAAATATAAGACAGGAATGCCGCTCAATACAGCGAACAAAAGATTAGAGATGCTAAAAGCCTTTCCCAACCGTTTCCACCCATTTTTGATGCCATCATATAAATACAAGGGAAGCATGAGGGCCGCAAGCCCTATCATGGCAAAACCGCTGTACCAAATTACCGGAAAGCCGATTAACATATAATTTTCGGTTTTCCAAGGTTTGAGCAATAGCAAAGATGTGGCCATCCAGGGCACGATAGCCTGTCCCGGCACCCACTTTAATAAGCTCCAATTGGAAGTATATTGAATCCTTACCGTTTCCGGATTCATCCATTCATGACTGCCAAAAGGAAAGTTCTCCGGATATATGCTGCCGCAGACCGCCTGTCCAAGGGGCAGCAAGCCTCCGAAAAAAAACAGCAACGCCAGACAAAGCAACTGCCATTTTCCCTTTTTAACCTTTCCTATCCTTATGAGCAGAAGCCATAACAGGAAAATCCCTATTGCTGCCATTGCGTATTGCATCCATTCCGCCGCCCGGAAGGAACCCAATGCCTTTCCTGCCAAAGCCGGGCACAGGTAAAAACCGATATAATAAGACAGCATGGATTCCCCATAAGCCGTCCGATACATAACCGGCCAGTCTTTTTCTATCAAGTCATGCATTACGGCATTGTGCTTTGCCCAGTCACCTGCCTGCCCCGTAAATGCTCCTATCCCTGTATGCCAAACAAAGAACAGAATAAGCGCTGCCCCCATAAGCAAGGTTCCTTTGGACAGATGCACTTTATCATCTGCCCCCGCCTGGCACCAGGAGCGCGCCCCCGCAAGGAAACCTGCCCCAAGAATCAGGCATGCTGCCAATGCATATCCTGTTTTCAGCCACCCGATGAAAAAAAACACTACCCCTAAATACATATATACCAACGCGGCAATGGATACTGTATTTACCTTAATTTCCATACAATCGACTCCTCCGATATCCGCTCATAATGTCTTTTAATTACCATATCCAATACCGGGCAAAAGCCTGTATGCCCATACACTTCCGTTTCCGGTTTATAAATAGCCACCTTTGGCAGATTTTCTTCTACATCCTCCAAAGTGTCGTATTCAAACCAGTCCATATACCAGGGCAGGATATAGCAATTCCTGTTCGATGGGTAACGCTCTTTGTACAAAAGGTATATGGAATCATGGACAAAAGCATCTATAAAAATTTCGTCTCCCGGTTCTGTCATGGCAATGATTTGCGCATCCACACCCCCTGCCACTTCCGGCTCATATACGATATGCCCCGCCACCATAGCCATATATGGCTTTAGCAGGAAGCAGCCTGCCAGCGCCGCTAAAACTACTACCCTTTTTTCTTCTTTTTCCGTCTCCTCCAAGGGGGCTCTCATTCCAAGCAGCACAACCAGCACAATAGCCACACTCCAAAGCCCTGCGGAGTGGAAATCCGTTCCACTTCTCGTTCCATTTCCGCACATACATAAAAATAAAGCCAATACCGCAGCCGCCCCTTCTTTTTTTCCCATCCTTTTCCACCAAAGAAGCAGCGATGCCGCCGCCCCCACCGCAAGGCAAAGCTGGATTGCCGCCGTATCGCTGCCGGCTGCCGTCACAAGCGCATTAAAATTGTCTCCCACCGCGTTGAAATAATTTTTAACCCCTAAAAAAAAGGGTTTCCATTTCACTCTTCCAAACCCGTCCTGATATTTGTTGTAAACCATTGTGTTGAATTGGTATGCCATTAAGTACATTTTTCCTGCGGCATGATTCCAAAGGAAATAGATAAAAGCGGCCAAAAAGGGAATGAACATCGCCGGCACAAGAAAACCGTACCGTTTCCAAACATTTTTCCCGCAAAATCCTCCCCTTCTTATCCAAAGCAGAACCTCCTTCCCCAACACACATACGGCTACCGGCGCAATTGCGAATACGCTGACAAAAGTAGATGTGATGCTTATAAACACACAGGCGGCTACGATAGCACACCGGCTTTTTTTAAGCTCCCCATCCTCCCAGTAACGGATAAATTCCATTACCAGAGCTATCATGCAAAAGCCTTGTATATTATCCCCCAAGATTTTGGAAGCCTGGAAAAACATGGGCATGGTTACTACAACCTGGGCTATGGGAAGCAAAAACAGCTTTCCTTTCCCCAAATAGCCGCTGTGCCTATAGTACAGCCCTCCCCATAGCGCTGCCAAAAGCAGATAATACAACAGCCGGAACTGCTGGATGCTTCCTGCGCCCAGCAAAGCGAACAAGGCACACAAATAATACCCGAAAGGAGTATGCTGGGTATAATAATCCCGGTAAAGCACCTTTCCTTTGGCAATCAATATCCCTCCCCGTATATTGTCGCATTCATCGGTAAAACTCCCCATATTTTCCCTTGTAAACACATACATCAAAATCATATAAACACAGGCTACTGCCAAAGCGCCTAAAAGCCTGTCCACCGGCTCCCCTTTCCGCTTCTTATAAAAAGCAACGGACAAAACGCCTATTATAAGCCCTGCCATTATCCAATAGAAAAGCCCCCAGAAGGAATCCTTTTCCCCGCCATAAACGCTAAAGCACAAATCACCATCCCGTTCTTCTCCGTTGACAAAAAGCCTTCCTTCTGTATAGTTGTCGTCTTCCGAAGCATAAAAACTCAACGCGGAATTGCCCGTAGCGTTTGTGGAGCAAATAGAAACCACATACAATTTTTCCTTATCCACTTTGACCGGAGACTTTACGTTCAGGAAATAATACTCCCCGTCGGAAACCTGGCTGGCGTTATACTTCCATTCATATATTTTTTTGCCGCTCTCTTTTTCCCATATCCATATCCTCCAAAAAGAATTGTTGTTCCTGTCATAAGTACCTGTTTTCACATCAATGCCCCAAAATAAATCATAAGGCATCCGAAATTCCTGTTCTACCTCTGTCCGACTGTCCATCACCGCAATATTTTGGGCTTCCTGCCCGTTCAAAACGGTCCTTTCCACATAAGTTAACCTGTTGCTGACCTTAAAAAAGCCTAATGCCAGCAAAATTGCCGCCGCTGTTGCTAGTATCCCATATACTATTTTCCCTTTATCTTTCATGGCATCCCTCGCTTTTTACACTTTCCATCGCCTTATTCAAAGCCATAAAATCTCTGACGGCGCGGAGCCCAATCCCGCATATTTTCCTTAAATTGATAGAATTGACCCCGCCCTGACGGGAACGGAATGTAATCGGTATATATTTTGTTTTTAACCCCTTTTTTTCATAAATGACAGAAATCAATACATTTGGAAGGTTAAAATTATCCGGTATATTCCTCATCTGTTCATTCAATACTTCTGCATTCATCAACCGGAAAGGCGTATTGGCATCCGTTACTTTTACCCCGAAACAAATCCATATCACCAGCTTCAGCACTTTTGTCACAAAGACGCGGGAACATCCATCCTGCCGTTTGTTCCGGTAACCGATTACCATATCGTAATCCGCCCTTTTCTTCCAGAACCCCTCAAACTCCTCCGGTCTTGTCTGCCCATCGGAATCTGTCTGGAAAATGAAATCCGCCCCTTCCCTGATTGCATATTGATATCCATACAGCAAAGTGGGGCCATGCCCTGAATTATCTTTCGTTGCCACCAATAGTTTTGGCATTTTTTCTTTCATTCCACATATAATTTGAAACGTCTCATCCCTGCTCCCGTCGTCAATCACTAATAGCCGGGATTCCTTGCTCATATCGACCAATTCCAACGCCCGATACCATTCCTCTACCACTCCCTGTATATTTTCCGCCTCATTATATGCCGGAATTACTATATAAAGCTTTTCCACTTGTGTTCCCTCTTCTCTTATCGTTTCTAATATCTAACAGTTTATATTTAGGATATTTTATATCCTATTTGCCCATTATATATCATTAAATATCCTATTTCAATTATTTATTACATTAAAATCAATATAATTCCATTATTAGACAAAACACCCTATGGACATCCGGCCAGCTAAATGTAACGCAAACATGGTTATAGAAAGGTATGGGTATCTTATGTATGAAGAAGAACTATTTGCCAAAAGATTGGAACAGCTTCGGTTAGAGAAAAACGTTTCTGCCAGGGAAATGAGCCTGGCTTTAGGGCAGAATCCCAGTTATATCAATCGTATCGAAAGCGGAAAGGCGCTTCCTTCCCTTTCCCTGTTTTTTTATATATGTGATTATTTCCAAATCACACCGAAAGATTTTTTTAACGACGAAAAAAACAACTTTTATTACACCGGTGAATTAATCCGTGAAATCCAGAAACTGACAGGCCCGCAGGCACAGCACTTGCTGGCAGTTATCAGGGACATCAACCATTCTACCTGAAAAATCCATTGTTATTTTCCGCCTTTTATGGAAAAATTGCAGCATAGACAGTTATCGACACACTATAGTATAATAATTTTGTAGATTTTCATACAAATGACTTAAAACACATTAAGAAATTAAGAATATGAATTAAGAATATGAGGGAATTTATTATGCAAAATTTAGAAAAGAAGGCATTTTTTCTTCCTGCCATCTTTTTATGCATTTCACTTCTTTTTTCAGGCTGTGGAAAAACAGAAGCAGATCAGCTTTCCCTTGGCCAAGCCAACGAAAACCCTGCGGATACTGCGAATACTATAGAGGAAACCCCTGATATAGATTTGGAAAAAGAAGAAGAAAAAGAGAAACAGGAAGAGGAAGTAAAAGTTATCGGAGAACGGGAAACCAAAAACGGCAAAGTACAAAGCTATCTCACCGGTGAGTGGATAGAAGAAGAAAAAGCCACACGTAGGCCGATTGCCGTCATGATTCCGAACAATGCGCCTGCCATGCCCCAATATGGGCTTTCCAAAGCGGCTATTATCTATGAAGCGCCTGTAGAAGGAAGAATTACCCGGCTTATGGGAGTCTTTGAGGACTATGATGAACTGGACCATATCGGCCCAGTCAGAAGCAGCCGCGATTATTTCGTCTATGTGGCGATGGGCTATCAGGCTATTTACTGTAACTGGGGGCTTGCAAGACCATATGTGGAGGAACTTTTAAGCCGGGATACGGTACAAAATATCAGCGCCGCCGTAGAAGGTATCCACAATCCTTCCGATGAAGCTTTCGACCGGATAAAGCGTCCCGGATATGCTACGGAATTTACTGGCTATCTGTTTATCAACGGTTTGGAAAAAGCCGTCAAACGGCAAAAATATGAAACGGAATATGATGAACTCTTTGTTCCTCCTTTTACTTTTATCGCCGATAATTACCGGGCGGAATATGCCGAAGAAAAAGACGCCTTTCATATTTACCCCGGCGGAAGGGAAGAAAATGCCGGCGGCTACGGCGCTTATAACCCATACTTTGAATATGAAGAAGAGGAACAGCTTTATTACCGCTACCAGGATGGCAAAAAACAGATTGATGAATATGACGGAAGCCAATTGGCTGTTTCCAACGTGGTATTACAATATTGCCACGGAGAAGTCCGCGACAAAAAGGATTATCTGGCTTTCGGTGTCCACGGCGAAGGGGATGCCCTTGTCTTTACCAACGGCAAAGTCATCGAGGCTACCTGGATGCGCTACGACGGCGATGCAACCCCGGCCAAATTCTTTGACAAAGATGGCAACGAAATCATTTTCAACCAAGGCAAGACCTGGATATGCAACATCTGGGATGAATATGGTGAATTTGTAGAATATGAATAAGAGAAATATGATAAAAAAGAGGGTATCGCTGCGACACCCTCTTTTTTCCTTTTCTATTTCCAAAATTTCCTTTTCTTATCTTTAACTTCCCCCGCGTCCGAAGAGGCATCTTTCGCAGCGTTCAGGGAATTTCCTGTTTCCGCATCGAACTGCTTCAGAAGTTCTTTCGCCTCATGGGAAAGTTTGTCGGGTACCTGGACTACCAGGGTCACATAATGGTCGCCCCTGTTATCCCTGTTCCTTAAAGACGGCACGCCCTTTCCTTTTAAGCGGACTCTTGTATCCGTCTGCGTTCCTGCTTTTACGTCGTAAATTACCTTACCGTCAACGGTATCGATGACAATTTCACCGCCCAAAGCCGCAACTGCAAAGGATACCGGTACCGTGGAATAAATATTGTAATCCTGGCGCTGGAAGACAGGGTGCCTGCCCACAATCACTTCTACAAGTAAGTCTCCTCTCGGTCCGCCGTTGCTGCCCGGCTCTCCTTTATCCCTGATACGTACGCTCTGGCCATTGTCAATCCCTGCCGGAATGGAAACCTTGATTTTCTTTCTGCTGGCAATATATCCGCTTCCATGACAATCCGGGCATTTATCTTTAATGACCTTACCCGTTCCGTTACAATCCGGACATGTCTGCACATTCCTAACCGTTCCGAAAAAGGACTGCTGGGAAAATACTATCTGCCCTTTGCCGCCGCATTTTGTACATGTCTCTGGGCTTGTTCCCGGCTTTGCGCCGCTTCCATGACAGGAAGCGCATTCGTCCTTCAATGTAAGTTCCAGTTCCTTCTCCACCCCAAATACTGCTTCCTCAAAGGTAATCCTTACACTGGTGCGGATATTGGCCCCTTTCATGGGACCGCTGCTCCCTCTTCCGCTTCTACGGCCGCCGCCGAAGAAATCCCCGAAAATATCTCCGAAAATATCCCCGAAATCGGCGCTGTTAAAATCGAAACCACCAAAACCGCCTGCCCCGCCTTCAAATGCCGCATGCCCAAATTGGTCATATTGACGCTTCTTCTCCGGGTCACTAAGCACGGCATATGCTTCCGAAGCTTCTTTAAACTTCTTTTCCGCCTCTTTATCCCCAGGATTCATGTCCGGGTGATATTTTTTGGCTAAAACACGATATGCTTTTTTGATTGCCGCTTCATCTGCACTTTTATCTATCCCGAGGACTTCGTAGTAGTCTCGTTTTTGCTCTGCCATAATTAACTCCTCTTAATCACATTTATACTTCGCGGTAATCTCCATCCACTACATCGTCTGCCTGCGCCGCAGAACCCATATCCGGGCCAGGACCTGCTCCCATATCCGGACCGGCTGCGCCTTGCGCCTGTTCATATACTTTTGCAAAAAGAGCTTGTGCATCCGTCATCAGTTTTTCTTTTGCCGCTTTCATCTCGTCAATATCGCTGTCGGACATTTCCTGATCCTTCGTCCTCTCCAGGACTGCTTTCAAAGCCGCAAGGTCATCTTCTACCGTACTCTTTGCGGAAGCATCAATCTTATCTCCCACTTCACCCAATGCCTTTTCTGTCTGGAATACGAAGGAATCGGCTTCATTCCTTGTATCAATCGCCTCTTTCCTCTTCTTATCCTGTGCTTCATACTCTGCTGCTTCTTTTACAGCTTTGTCGATTTCATCGTCAGACATATTGGAGCCGGCTGTAATCGTAATGTGCTGTTCCTTGCCTGTTCCCAAGTCCTTTGCGGATACATTTACGATACCGTTTGCATCAATATCGAAAGTAACTTCAATCTGCGGAACCCCACGCATTGCCGGCGGGATACCATCCAGACGGAACTGCCCGAGAGACTTGTTATCTTTCGCAAACTGTCTTTCACCCTGTACGACGTTGATGTCCACTGCTGTCTGGTTATCTGCTGCCGTAGAGAAAATCTGGCTTTTCTTTGTAGGGATTGTGGTATTCCTTTCAATCAGCCTTGTTGCCACGCCGCCCATTGTCTCAATCGAAAGGGAAAGCGGAGTAACATCCAGCAGAAGGATTTCACCTGCGCCAGCATCCCCTGCCAGCTTACCGCCCTGAATGGATGCGCCTAATGCAACACATTCATCCGGGTTCAGGCTCTTGGAAGGCTCATGGCCTGTAATCTGTTTTACTTTTTCCTGTACGGCAGGAATACGTGTGGAACCTCCTACCAGCAATACCTTTCCGATATCGGAGTTGGAAAGCCCTGCATCCTTCATTGCATTCTGAACCGGAATCGCTGTTTTTTCTACTAAATCATGGGTTAATTCATCGAATTTAGCCCTTGTCAAATCCATATCAAAGTGTTTCGGGCCTTCCGGTGTTGCCGTAATGAACGGAAGGTTGATATTTGTCGTTGTAGAAGAGGAAAGTTCTTTTTTCGCTTTTTCTGCCGCTTCTTTTAACCTTTGGAGCGCCATTTTATCATTGGACAAATCAACGCCCTCTTTTTTCTTAAATTCATCCAGCATCCAATTAATTACTTTCTGGTCGAAATCATCGCCGCCCAGACGTGTATCACCATTAGTCGAAAGAACTTCGATAACGCCATCGCCGATTTCAATAATGGAAACGTCGAAAGTACCGCCGCCTAAATCATATACCATAATTTTCTGCTCTTTTTCATTATCCAGCCCATATGCCAAAGCTGCTGCCGTAGGCTCATTGATAATACGTTTTACATCAAGCCCTGCAATCTTGCCCGCATCTTTGGTTGCCTGGCGTTGTGCGTCATTGAAATATGCCGGAACCGTAATAACCGCTTCCGTTACTTTCTCGCCCAGATAGCTTTCTGCATCCGCTTTCAGTTTTTGAAGAATCATTGCAGAAATCTGCTGCGGGGAATACTTCTTTTCATCAATTGTACGTCCCCTGTCCGTACCCATATCCCTCTTAATGGATGCAATGGTCTTCTCCGCATTTGTAACAGCCTGGCGCTTTGCCGGCTCACCTACAAGCCTTTCCCCTGTCTTTGTAAATGCTACTACGGACGGTGTCGTCCTTGCTCCTTCTGTATTAGCGATAACGGTAGGTTTACCGCCTTCCATAACTGCTACGCAGCTATTCGTTGTTCCTAAGTCGATACCGATAATTTTGCTCATAATCAAGCCCTCCTAAATTATACTATAAAAAATACTTTCTTACACAGTTCCAAAATCTATATAACAGAAACCTATTATATACCATTATCCCGAAACAGCCTTCCTAGCTTACCACAGCTACCATGCTATGCCTCACCACGCTGTCTCTGTACATATATCCCTTCTGCAGTTCCTGGGCTATCACGCCGCTTTCATACTCTTCGCTCTCTACCTGCATCACCGCATTATGATAGTCGGGGTTAAACTCACAGCCTAATGCCTCTATCGGCTTTACCCCCAGATTTTCCAACTCCGTCATTAACTGCTTATAAATCATTTGCATCCCGTCCGCGAAGCCGTTTCCTTTTTCCTCTTCGGAAATACTAGCCAGACCCCTCTCAAAATTGTCAACTACCGGAAGAATCTTCTCAATTACACTTTTGGCTCCGATTTCATACATTGCCGTCTTCTCTTTTTCGGTGCGCTTCCTGAAATTATCAAATTCCGCCATCTGGCGTTTTACTCTGTCTTCCAAATCTTCCACTTTTTGTTTCAAAGCGTCCTGCTTTTTATCCGTTTTTACTTTTTTCTTGAAAAATTTCTTCCCCCCGCCTTCTTCTTCGTTTCCTGCAGGAGCTTCTCCCTGTCCGTCCTCGCCGTCCGCATCTTCCGCTTCGGCTTCCGTTCCACAACATCCTTCTTCGTCTTCTCCGCCGTCTTCTGCCCCGGCTTCCCCATCCAACGCATCTGTCTCGTCTGCAACGTCCTCGTCTCTTTCGCTTCTTCCATTTAATTCTATATCGTCCGTATCCATCTCATTCCTATTGGCATCTTTCCGCTCTTCCACTTCATTCATCCCTCTCTTTCCCTATTCTCCTCTGATTATACAAATCATCCAATTGATGCATCAGCGTTTTCAGCGTTCCCACCACTTTATCATAATCCATACGCTTCGGGCCTATAATGCCTATCGTACCTTTCATGCCTTCTTCCAATTCATAAGTCGCTGTCACAATGCTGCAATCCTTCATTGTTTTTACCGGCGTTTCATCACCGATATATATCTGAATCCCCGTATTGTTCTCATCCGCCAGCCGGTCTACTACCAGTTCGTTCAAAAGCTGTTTCTCTTCAAAAGTATTAATCAACTCGCTCGCCTTTTGGTTATCCGCCAGTTCCGGGTATTTAAAAATATTATTGGCGCCGCTTGTATATATTTCCAAATCCTCATCCGCTTTTATGGCATCCGCCACCGCATCGATTACATTCCCTACGATAGAACTGTGTATCCCTGCCTGCTGCTTCATGGCAGTAATCATACTCAAATTAATTTCTTCCAAAGATAGCCCGTTCAGGTGAGTATTTAAAAGTATATTTAATTTCAGCAGCGTTTCATCGTCCAATACCTCTTTCACATTTAAAATATTGTTTTTAATTACATTGCCCTCAATGACGATTACTGCAAGCAACTGGTGGGTATCCACCCTTGACAGCTGGATAAATTTTACCTTGTTCCTGTGAATCTGGGGCGCGGAAATTATTGTGGCATAATTCGTATTCTGTGCCAGAACCTTTGCCACCTGCTTTAAAAGATGATCCATCTTATCTTCTTTCTCTAACAGGATTCCTTTCAGTTCCTCCACTTCCCGTTCTTTCTCCTCCATCATCTGATCCACATAAAGACGGTAGCCTTTATCCGACGGAATCCTTCCCGCAGAAGTATGGGGCTGTACGATATATCCCAATTCCTCCAAATCTGCCATTTCATTCCTTATTGTTGCGGAACTTAGATTTAAATCGGTATATTTTGAAATCGTCCTGCTCCCTACCGGTTCTCCCGTTTCAAGGTAATTGCGGATAATGGCTTGCAATATCTTCATTTTTCTTTCATCTAATGCTTGCAACCAGTCATCCTCCTTTGTCTGTTAGCACTCAACCTTTAAGAGTGCTAACATCTTCTTACCATAAAATATCACTTACCTTATGTATTGTCAACACATTCCATCAAAAATAATAATAAAAAAAATGTAAAATTCTTTTAAAAAGAGGTTCCTTTTAACGGTTTTGCAGCGGCAATCACCCTCCTGTTCTTCGCCTGCGGCGGACCATATCAGCGGCATGTGCCCGCTCCGCCGCAGCGCGATAAAAGTTAATCGAAAACAGAACCCGCTTCCCATTCTAAAATAGTTCCGTCAGCCGCATTGATTTCAAATTCATATTCTATCTCATTATAAATGATTTTCCCTTCATACACGGCTCGGCCGTCATCATAGTCTGACTGGATGCGGATATCCGAATCAGTTGCACCGGGAACCTGAGACAAAGCGAAAGCTTTCGCCTCCTCTTCGCTGATGCCAGTATTGCCGTCAGATGCCGGAAACGTATTTTTGTCTAAACTGTAATCATATCCAAGAATAGAGCCAGCTGCATCAATTTTATAATCGTATTCCTGGCCGCCTACATAAAACTCCACCTCATACTCCAGCTTTCCGTCATCATAATCCTGCTTTACACGCATCGCTGTCGTCTGCTCCTCCGTTATCCCGACATGCTCTAACGCAATTTCTTTTGCTTTATCCGCTCCGATATCCCCTACGTTGCCAGAAGCTGCCGCCGGCTGCCCTACGGGCTCTTGCTGCTGGATTGCTGCCGGCTGTTCCGCTTCCGCAGAAGAACCTATCCCGGAAGGCTGCCCTTCTTCGGCAACGTTTTTATCCTCTGTGGATTGTTCTTCCGATGCAACAACAGTCTCTGCCTTTCCCTCCGCCGGAACATCTGCTACATCCTTTGCCTGCCCCTGCCCTTCAGGAACAGGCTGTGTTCCCTGCCCGGATTCACCTTTGCTCCCGCAACCTATAAGCAAAACAATCATCCCCACAAAAATAATCAACCATAAACCATTTTTTCCCTTCATAACCAAATCTCCTTTCACCTTTATTTCAATCTTTTCCATCATATGCGATTGCAAAACTGCATATCTCATTGTCTATAGGGGTAAACTTCCCCTACCATGCGAAAATCCCGCACCGGACATTGCCCGGCGCGGAATCCATTTGAACAATATTATATTTTATCATCCGCGCAAGAAATGCCGGACTTCCTTTTGTACACAGACTGCCAGTCATTATCTGGCTTTAGATTAAATGAAGAAACTTCCCGTAATATCTCCGTTAAATACATAATAAACTATGCTTTCTTCCGGTTTTACATAAAGTTCAACGCTCTTGTATGCTTCGTCCCCTTTTTGGAGGTCGTGTTTCCAAACGTCTGCTGCGATCTTCTGAAGATCTTCTGTCGAATAAGACTTTCCGGAAAACTGAAGATGTACTGCCTGCATTACCGCAGGTTCTTCTTTCTTCTCTTTTGCCTTAGGCTCTGCTTTCTCCGCAACGGCTTTTTTCGCTGTTGTCTTTTTTTCCGCCGCCTTTTTTGCGGGAGCTTTCTTTGCCGTTGTCTTTGTCTCTTTCTTTACCGCTTTCGTTTCCTTTGCTTCAGCAACTTCTTCCTTTGCTGACGCTTCTGCCTTCACCTCTGCTGAAACTTTTTCCGGCTCAGCTTTTACGGCTTTGCCAGAAGCTGTGCTTTTTTTCGTTTCTGCCATATCTTCTCCTTTCACTATCGAGTCCCCTCGAAGAAATACAAAATTAAAATTTAC
Organism: uncultured Kineothrix sp.; assembly: GCA_910588855.1. Classification (GTDB taxonomy): domain Bacteria; phylum Bacillota; class Clostridia; order Lachnospirales; family Lachnospiraceae; genus Kineothrix. The sequence goes on from CAJUSR010000006.1 coordinate 44,915, forward strand.
ATTCATCTTTAATGCAAATCAGCTATTTACAAGCTATGTTTACGATAAATAGTTTAGCTCAATTCCACTGCCTTGTCAACTTGACAGCCGCTTTTTCGTTGAAAAAACGGGAAAAACAGGCGTTTTTACCTAAAAAGTATAAAATATGCCAGAACAACAATACCCAATATAATACGATACCATCCAAATATCCTAAAATCATGTTTCTTAATGTATCCCATTAAAAACCGAATCACCACAATGGAAACAATAAAAGCTACTGCCATCCCTACCAAAAGAATCGACCATTCCCCTGCACTGAATGTCAGACCGGCCTTCAGCAGTTTCAGCAAACTTGCCCCGAACATAACCGGGATAGCCAAAAAGAAAGTAAACTCCGCCGCTACCGTCCTTGAAATGCCAAGCAGCAACGCACCTATAATCGTCGCCCCTGAACGCGATGTACCCGGGAAAATTGCGGCAATCAACTGCCAAATCCCTATGACAAACGCCATTTTATAGGTGATGTCTGACAATTCCACCACTCTGGGCTTCACCCTCTTATTCCTGGTTTCCACCACCAGGAATAATACACCGAATACAATCAACGCCACTGCCACACAAACATAATTGTAAAATAACCCGCTGAATATATCGTCAAAAGGCATCCCAATCACAACCGCCGGGATACAGGCTACCGCTATTTTAAACCAAAGGGTAAAAATATCCTTCTTTATTACCGGCTTTTTCTTGAAGTCAAACGGGAAAATTTTATTCCAAAATAAAACAACTACCGCCAATATAGACCCAAACTGTATTACCACAAGAAAGGCATCCCAAAACTCAGGGGTTACATTTAAAGCCACAAACTCATTTACCAAAATCATATGCCCTGTACTGCTGATAGGCAGCCACTCCGTTATCCCCTGCACGATACCAAACAATACCGCTTTTAAAATATCTATCATTTTCCACTCCATTTCTGCGCGTTTCTTAGCGCATTACAAGTTTGCGGATGCACCGCAGATGCAAACCTGAAATTGCCCTACCCTGCATTTATCTTAAGCAGCCGCCATCCTCCCTTTCAGCCCTGCCCTATTATATGCTTTACCATCAGGATAAATACTCCAAAAGCTCCACATAGCATTCTTCCGCATCCCGGTAGCCTTCTTCATATAAAGCATCCAGCTTATTTCTGTCTTTCTCCACCCTTCCCACTTCGCTCTTCCTCTTGGGCCGGATGATAAAAGCTTTCCCTTCCTTCTCCATCTCGTCCAGATAATCCAAAGTATGGTTGTATTGTTTATCCCTCTCTTTCATCCGCTCATATACTTTTGGATATTTAGCATAACGCACTTTCAGGATTGCCAGATTGGATTCCGGTTTTCTGGTAAAACCGATTTCTTTCGTCATGATAACTACATTTTTTTCATTTCCATCCGCAATGGAACGGGCTATCGGGATTGAGTCCGCTATCCCCCCATCCAAATAATATTCACCCCCCATTTTCACTTTCCGCGAAACCAACGGCATGGAGCTGGATGCCCGGACAGCCTGGATATCCTCATGCATATCTTTCAATTGGATATATTCCGCTTCCCCTGTCCTTATATTCGTCACAACCGCATAAGCCTTTCCTTCATACTTTCCAAAGGTTTCAAAATCATAGGGGTCTAAATAATTAGGAATCAAATCATAACACATATCCACCCCAAATAAATCCCCTGTGGTAAGCAGGCTGAATGCGCCGCAATATTTTTTATTATCCAGGTAATTCACCGCCACCCTGTATGCCCGTTTTTTCTGCTTAGACAAAAAACTGCACAAATGGCATGCCCCTGCAGAAACCCCATAGCATGAAGAAAATTCGATATCTTTGTCCAGAAAAAACTCCAAAACCCCGGCAGTATATATCCCTTTCATACCGCCGCCTTCCAAAACAAGCCCTGCCTGATACATATTCACCCTTCCTTTCCACTGCCATATTCTGCTTCCACGAACCGCCTGAGTGCCGGAATAGACCTTTCTACTTTCTCCGTATCAATGCAATATGCCATCCTGAAATACCCCGGGCATCCAAAAGTATCGCCCGGCACAAGGATTAAGTCATATTTCTTCGCCTTTTCGCAGAAAACCTTGGCATCTTCCTCTAACGCTTTCGGGAAAATATAAAATGTTCCGCCCGGCTTCACACAAGTAAATCCCAGCTTTACCAACTCTTCATATAATATATTCATATTTTTCTCATATACGGAAAGATCCGATGTTTCATCCACCGCCTCCGCCGCCGCCAACTGTATAATCGAAGAAGGGCAGTTATGTCCAATCCCTCTTGAAATCTGCCCGCACATATTTACAATCGTCTCCGCATCCTTACATGCCGGGTTCACCGCGATATACCCAATCCTTTCCCCCGGCACGGACAGCGATTTGGAATAGGAATAGCAGCTTATGGTATTTTCATACATCTTCGACACATAAACTTCTTCCACTCCCTCAAAGAGAATCTCCCTATAAGGCTCATCGGAAATCAAATAAATCTCATGCCCGTATTCCTGCCCTTTCTGCCGCATGATATCGGCCAGTTTCTCCAATGTTTCTCTCTTATATACAACTCCCGATGGGTTATTCGGTGTATTTATCAGTACCGCCATGACCTTATCCGTCAGCATTTCCCGGAAACGGTCAAAATTCACCTGAAAACTTTCCGTGTCCGCCGGAACAACCTTAAGCCTTGCCCCGCTTAAATTAATATACGGATTATATTCCGGGAAAAAGGGCGCAAACGTAAGGACTTCATCCCCTTCTACCGTCACCGTCCGGACTGCATGGGCAATTGCGCCCGCCGCCCCGGACGTCATAAAAATATGCTTCTGGCTGTAGTCCATCCCAAACCTTCTGTTTAAAGATGCCGCTATCTTTTCTTTTACCGGAATGATTCCAAGGCTTGGGCTGTACCCATGAACTTCCAAAGAATCCGCCTCCGTCAGCAACTTTATCATCGCCTTTTTAAATGTCTCCGGCGCAGGCACGGAAGGGTTCCCCAAGCTATAATCGAATACATTTTCATAACCTATTTCCTTCCCTCTCGCCGTAGCATACTCGGAAAGCTCCCTGATTACCGACTTCCCATTCAGCATGTCTTTATATTGCATCGCAATCATCGTCTATTCTACCTCCATTTGCCGCATCTTCTTTTAAATCCAACGAGTACATTCTATCACAACGCAGTTCATTATGGAATACGGAATCTAAAAGCGGAAGCCATCCATCGATTGCTTCCGCCTTTTTCTACCATATTATTCTATTGGTTATTGACCTATTACTTATTTCCCGCATAATTCATGTGCCAGCTTCATTACATTTTCCGCATTTCCAATTGCATAATCTAATGAAGGCACTGCTGCCATAGGTATTTGGATTTCTTTTTTCATATCGTCCATACGATAGCTCGCCTGAGGCGCCACCAGCACACAATCCCAGCCTTCCTGCCATCTCTCCTGCGCTTCGCCGGTCCCTACCGCAACGATTTCCAGTTCTTCCCCATGAGAAGCTGCCCATGTCTGCATCTTTTTCATCAAGATACTGCTGGACAAGCCTCCAGCACAGCATAATAATACTCTCATACCATTTTTCTCCTTTCTCTCACTGCCCCAACCTGAAGCATTGCCCTTTCCTGCACCGCCTTATCCGGCATCAATCTAAGTCTTCCCCATTGGAAGCTATGACCTTTTTATACCAATAAAAAGAATCCTTCCGGTAGCGTGCCAATGTTCCATTCCCTTCATTGTCTTTATCCACATAAATAAAACCATAACGTTTTTTCATTTCGCCGGTGGATGCGGACACCAAATCAATGCAGCCCCAAGGCGTATAACCGCGTAAGTCAACTCCGTCTTCCAACGCCTGTGCCATAGCCTTTACATGGGCCTTCGTGTATTCAATCCGGTAATCGTCATGGATGGAACCATCTTCCTCCAAAATATCAATAGCCCCCAAACCATTTTCCACCACCATAATTGGAACCTGATAACGGCCGTAATACTCATTCAAAGAATATCTCAGACCATCGGGGTCCAGGCTCCACCCCCATTCGCTATAAGCCAGATAAGGATTTTTAGGGCCCATATTTAAATTGCCCCCCGCCGTTTCCGTCACTTCATGGGTGGTACAGCAACTGGTACAATAATAAGAATAGGTAATCATATCCACCGTACCATTTTTCAAATCTTCCTTATCCTGTTTTGTAATATCCAATTTCACATCATACTTTTTCCATATTCTTTCTGCGAAGTATGGGTATTCCCCACGTACCATAACGTCCCCGGTATAGTAAATATTTTCCTGCAGCCTGTTCTGTGTCGCTGCCATATCCTTAGGGTCGCAAGTCAATGGGTAAGTGCTTGGCCCTCCGGCAATCATACAGCCCATCACATAATCCGGGTCGATTTCGTGGGCACGTTTTACCGCCCTTGCGCTTGCCACAAACTGGTGATGCAATAACAGGAAATCTTCTTTTACTTTTTCGGCAGGATAGCCGGATAGAATATCCTTCATCATGATTACGCTGTTAATTTCATTAAAAGTCAGCCAATACTTCACCAGCCCCTTATACTCTTTAAAAATTATTTCCGTATAACGGTCAAATAATCCTATCAGTTCCCGGTTTTTCCAACCGCCCAGATTTTCTTCCAAATAAAGAGGCACATCATAATGCTGAATAGTTACTAACGGTTCAATGCCATATTTTTTCAACTCCAAAAATACATTGCGGTAAAAGTCCAGCCCCTCCTGATTCGGCTCCTCCTCAATCCCTTTGGGGAAAATCCTGGTCCAGGCAATCGACATACGGAACACTTTAAAACCCATTTCTGCAAACAGCGCAATATCTTCTTTATACCGATGATAAAAATCAATCGCTTCATGATACGGATAATAATATCCTTCTACCACTGCTTTCCGCGCGCCTGCCGGAATATCGTATTCGGAAACCGCCTTCCCCGCATGGCCGTCCGCATCCACATAGGTGATATAGCGCGGTTCTGTAAGGGAACCGGCTGTCTTTACATCCGAATCTGCCAGCCCTTTTCCCCCTTCGTTCCATCCCCCTTCACATTGGTTCGCTGCCGTAGCCCCGCCCCATAAAAAATTTTTTGGAAATCCCATCTTCTCCTGGCTCCTCCTTTCTATCAATCAATGCCTAATCCAACTCTTTGCCGTTGCTGGCTATTACCTTCTTATACCAATAGAAACTATCCTTACGGTAACGCTTCATCTCTGCATCTTTTGCTTTTTCATCATCTTCATCCCTGTCTACATACACAAAGCCGTAACGTTTTGTAATCCCCTCTCTGGTAGATACCAAGTCAATCGCGCTCCAAGGGCAATAACCAATCAGCATGGCGCCTTCGTCAATCCCTATAGACATCTGCCGGATTGTTTCCCGTAAATGCTCAATCCGGTAAGAATCATGCACGGTACCGTCAGCTTCCAAAGTATCCGGACGCCCATAGCCATTCTCCGTAATAATTAACGGTAAATGGTATCTGTCAGTAAGCCTCCTGGCTGTCACCCGGATACAGTAAGGGTCAAATCGATGACCATCTTCCCCTTGCGGAAATTTTGCATTGCTGATTGACTTAGCGACGCCCGGTTTTTCTGCCAGCTTCTGCAAATAGCTCATTTTCCGGTTATCACCGCCTTCAAAATCGCTTAAGTCCAGTTCATAATAATCGCAATATTCTACCGTATCATTTCCATAACAGTTAAACCCAATAAAATCAGGATGACAAGTACGCATACATTCAAAGTCCCCTTCCTGCGCCTCAATATGAATCCCATTTTTTTCAAAATAATTATTCATGCTGGCAGGATAACGGCCAAATACCAACGCATCCAAATAAAAGTTATTGCGCAAATCATCATTATTCAAAGCCGCCAGATAATTTTCCGGATTGCTGTCCGCCGGATAAGCCGTTGTAATATTGGGGGCCGGCCCTATCATCGCATCGGGGCAAAGCTCATGGCAAAGGTGGATAGCTTTTGCCTGGGCTACCAACTGATTATGGGCCTGATTATACAAATCATTCATGTCCTGCAGCTTCATTGTGCCACCTACCATGTCTACAGCCCCATAATAAATCAACATATTCTGTTCATTGTAAGTGAGCCAATATTTCACATCATCCCGGAAGTTTTCAAATAAGATTCTACAGTAATTTACGTAAGCCTCCCCCATCCGGCGGTTATTCCAACTGCCGTACTTCTGCTGCAGCGCCAAAGGCAAATCAAAATGGAAAATAGTAACTAACGGTTCAATACCATATTTATGGCATTCACGGAATACATCTTTGTAAAAATCTAATCCTGCCTGATTTATTTCGCCTTCACCTTCCGGCAGTATTCTGGCCCAGGAAATAGACAGACGGAACATCTTAAATCCCATTTCTCCCATAAGGGCAATATCTTCTTTATAATGGTGATAAAAGTCCGATGCATAATGGAAAGAACAGCAGCCCGGATTTAAAGGCTTTACATCCCATATCGTCATCCCCTTTCCATCACAATCATATCCCCCTTCGCACTGTGCGCTAGACGTACTGGCGCCCCAAAAAAAATCTTTCGGAAAAGACATAACAATCTCCTTTCTCATGAAACTCATGAAACAAAATTATTCAGCAACCGGGCTATCCTCTTCCATTTCCTGTGCCAGACACTGCTTTTCATATACTTTAAAGAAAGGAAAGTATACCAAATAGCAGACCGGGAACATAAGGAAAGCAAATACGCAGTTCCTCCAATCCAGGGAATTCATAAATGTAGAAAACACCACCGGCAAAGTTGTCATAATCAACACCTGGGGATATGCCATCAAACCAAATGTATACGCCACCAGCATCAATACAGCTACTACAACCGGGCACAAAATGTAGGGAATCAGCATAAGGGAATTGTACATAATCGGATACCCAAAAATAACCGGCTCATTAATATTAAAAATACCGGGAACCAGAGCCGCTTTCGATACTGTGCTGATTCTCTTGGATTTGCTTCTTAGCCCCATGACGCACAAAGGCAATGTATTGCCGGTACCTCCCATAATACTCAAAGCGCCGAACAGGAAGAGCGGAGACCACTGCAAAGGCTGGCCGGCCGCTGCCAAAGAAGAGTTTGTCATATACGCTGTTACATACGGAATCATAATTGCATTAAAAATAACGCCTGTGCCGTGAATCCCAAAGAACCAAAAGAGCTGGCATAAAATAATAATAATAAACATCCCCGGCGTAGAGGTCAAATATCCAATCGGCACGGAAAGCACCTTTGTGATAAGCGATGCCAACGTAAAAGAACCCTGGCTCACACTTGCAATAAGGATGGAAAGGCCATACCATACCAAAATATTAATACCTGTAGGGATGATTGCATTGAAAGAATTAGCAATCCCTTCCGGCACTACATCGGGAAGCTTAATCATCCACTTATGCCGGATTGCAAACTCGGAAATCCCCACAGAGCATAACCCTATAATCAAAGCCACAAACATGCCGCCGGTACCCAAAGAACCCAAATTCAGTGCATCAAAGAAATTTTCTCCCCCGTCAGCGCTGGCAGACACAACCGGGGACATAACCAGGATATAGCAGACAATAGCCGTAAAACCCGCCTGCATTGCATTCCTCTTTTTTCTTTTGGCATAGTTATACGCCATAGAAAAACACATAAAAAAACCTAACAGCCCCATTGTCAGTTTATAAGGCATATAAAACGCGATGTAAGACGGGCTTGCCGGGTTCCACTTAAAAATCAGTTCACCCAAAGCACATATTACCTGGATAACGGCTCCTATCATTATGAGCCCCATCGTTGCCCCCATGCCGCCCGAAATTGTGGCGAAAATTTCATTTGTTGTCAATTTCTGGCTTATTTCCTGTAATTTTTTCATAAAATTGCTTTCCGCCAGACGTTCAATTGCATTACCCATTTCCAAAACCTCCTTTTTTCATTTGCTCCATTTGCTCACTGCTTATCCGCTTTTGTCTCATGTAGATAAATCAGCTCTTTAATCAATTCCTGTGCCAACATACTCGTCATCAAGTGATCCTGGGAATGTACCAGCAAAATATTTACTTCCGGCCCATCCCCGTTCGCTTCGGCAGTCAGCATACTTGTCTGCACATGATGCGCTTCCAGAGCCTTCGCTTCGGATTCAGCCAAAAGTTTTTTCGCTTCCTCAAATTTCCCTTCCCTGGCTGCGTTTAACGCCTGAAATGCCAACGTCCTGGCATCACCCGAATGCACAATCAACATCATAGCAATATCTTCCGTACTCATTGCCATAAACCTTACCTCCTTCCGGCACGGGCATTGCCCGTTTTCTGTCCCTAAAACGGACTATACAGATTTTGCAAAACTCTGTCAAACACTCCTCTTCTCTGTTTTTCATTCTGATATAAACATTTCCTTTTGTTTTTGAACACTAAAAAAACGGCAACGCCTTCCGCTTTGGAATATTTGCCGTTTTTTCACATTTTCATCCGTTATTTGTTTATACACTAGAAAAAAATGAAATGAATATTATTTTTTCATTATACACTATATTTTTCTTATCTTTTTTATATTTGCTTAATAATTGCAATGATATATGCCAACTCATCGTCCGAAAAGCGGATACCGAAAGCTTTCTCCAACGTCTGCAGAATATCCCTCAAGTCATTATACAAACGTTTGTTACGGCCAATCAAACTATCCCTGTTCATTGTAACCGGCATTTTCCCTTTCATCAGCATCCGCTGAATCGCACAGGCAATATGCAAAAACAGCCCTAGTTCCTGGTCCTGGGACAATCCATGCGCCGCCCTCTTGATTCTGGCAATCGCTTTTGGCAGGCAATTCCTAAGTTTTTTCATATCCAACCCTTCCAATTGCTCGGAAAGGTAGGCATAAATCGCATCATAGTCTACCTGGGCAATTGCTTCCACATTAGAAACGGCCAGCAGGACATCCAGTTTATCCACAGGTGTGTCAAACAGTCTGGTTACGGAAATAAAAGGAATCCCATGCAGCTGAGGGTCATAAGTGCCAATCACATAGAGGATTTCCTGCTCCTGCCTCAGACGGTTCACCTCACCTAACAATTGCTTACGATCGCTAATCGCCAACGGGATAATATCCACCTCTTCCATTTGGATATGCTTCTCCAAATAAGACTTCATCGAAACAGCCGCGCCTTTTCCGTTCATACACAACGTAATGATTATCTTATGCTTGCACTGCCGCGCATACGATTCCGTCATCTGCTGGTAAGAATCCTGAAAAGTCTTGGCAACTTTATCGTACAATTCGTCCAAAGAAGTCAGGCAGCTGTCCTTGCGGGAACTGTCTAACGCAATAAGGGCCCCCGGCATTTCCAACATGCGGATTCTCACACCGCATTCCCTCATAATCATTTCCGCCATCGTCCGCAGCGAGCCCATATCATATAGCAGCAAAATACCCTGCCCTTTGTCAACCTCCATAATCCGCGCTTTCAATTCGTTATAAGCCTCATGCATATCCATACTTAGCGGCATATCAAAGGCATATGTATTATTCCCTTTGACCAGCGAGTTTACCACATCTGCCATAGAAGAAGCCGTTGACCTGCCATGCATTGCCAGCAAAATCACCGGTTTATTCACCGGTTTATCATAAATCGTATTGTTGCAGATAAACATAGTGATAAATACAACCTCATCAATTGAAAGCTGCACATTAAATTCCCTCTCCACCTCCGTAGAAAACTTCATACAGAAAGCATATTCTTCCCTGTGGTTTTCTACCGTCTCCATCACCCGGCTGTTGGAAAGCCTCTGCACCACATTGGTACGCTCCAATGTCGCGGAAAGATGGAGGCACAACCCATAAAAAATAGATTCCGGATAAACCCGCCCAAAACGTAAAGATGCCTCCCTCAAAAATTCCTCCACCATCGCTACAATCCGGCGGTCCACTATCTTAAGCAGCGATTCCCGGTTCACGCTCTTCCCGTTCATTCGATGCACCAGCTGCTTCATATCATATTCCAGCTCCGCATTAATAATCGAACTAGCCTCTTTATCGGTAATCCCTCTTCCCCTTAACTCTGCCGCTTTGCGGTCAATCATATCATAAATGGACTCCCTTTCTTCACCGGGGTTTTCATTCTTTTCCAACGTCCGCTCTATCGTAGCCGTTTTGGAAAAAGCATAAGAATAATTTTTGGGAATCAACCCTTCTACTTCATCATAAAAGTCCTTATAATACAAAAGCCCCTGGCGCACAATAGACGGCATATCATTCATATAAATATACAGTTCATCCGTATTTTCATTAAATTCCCTTACATATGCGTTAGCGCAGCCAATTTTAATATCGGACTTCAACTGTTTTACATTATTTTCACAACGGTAAAGCAACATACACCTTAGCAGTTCAGCGTTAACTTTCACCGGCTTATCCATACGTGCGGCTTCTTCCACAAAGAAGTTCTGTACCAATGCAAACCTTTCTTCCAGCCGGCGAGCCTTCAATGAAGGTAAATCAATCCTTACGGAAAATTTAGCCGCATAGGCATGGAGCAGCGATTGTTTTGCATTATCATTTACCGCACAGATTAAAATCGTATCCCTGCTATTTTTTCCTTCGTCCTCCAGCAATTCCAGAAGCATATCCCTGGCCCTGACCGGCAAAAGGTCAATATGGTCAACGACCAATATTCCTCCTCTGGCCTTTTGAAGCGCGCTCTCACAATCATTGCTGCTGCGGCCAAACAAACTTATGCGGATTTCTTCATCCTGCCCTTCATAATATCTGCAATTAAAACGGATAAAGGGGGCATCATCTGCAATTACCCCCTTTTCTTTTGCAAACCGGTACATGAGATAGGCAAAGTATGTCTTGCCGGATCCTCCCGGTCCCACAATAAGCGTATTCAAGCTATGTTCCGGATATAAGATAGCAGCCTTGGCCAATCTGGTTACATTTTTTAAGCTGCCATTATACCCCAACAGCTCTTTAAAGCAGGATTCTTCACTGCTGCCGGACCCGGGCCGGTTCGCAATCCGATAAGGTACCGGACGCCCCTGCAGCTTTTCCAGCTTCCCTTCCATTACCAAATCATTCAATAAGGTACTCAGGTTTGAACGCTGCATCTGCAATTCTTCCGCCAACTCCTGCGTATTAAAAACCTTATCCTCCGTTCCGCACTTTTGCGCACACATCACCATATAGTCAAATACTTCATCCTTTTTCGTCATTCCCAATCCTCTTTGAAAAATACCCTTTCTTCCCCTTATCAAAAAAATAACCTCTGTTCCCAGAAGTTATTTTTTCAGCCGCCTTTTTATTTGAACCCGTCATCCAATACAATCTATTTTGAGTAAACTTCCTTTGCCACCATGCCCTATGATTTTTAAAAAATATACCATAATCATAAACCGGCAGTCAACATTTAACCTCACATTACCCACTATATACCAAATCCTAAACAATAAATCTGCCAATGGACCGGTCGAGGGCATCCGCCTCCTCTTTCAGCAATTCAACCTCCCTTGCCAAATCCGAAACAATTTTCACCTGTTCGTCCAATGCAGAGGTAATTTCTTCCGTAGCTACTGCCGCCTGTTCCGTAACAACAGAAATATGGCTCATGGATTCCTGTACCTGTTCTTTTTCCCCACTTATTAACTGCATATTGTCCGCAATATTTTCCAACCCGCCTACAAGTTCCCCTACGCATTCGTTGATTTCCCCAAATACCTGTATCGTCTCCTCCAAAGCGCCCGCCTGTTCAAAAACAATCGCTTCCGCTTCTTTTGCGGATTCCGTAGTTTTCCAGGTGGTCACCATAATATTTTCCACAATTTTCTTTATATTTTTGCCTGCCTGCATGGATTCATCCGCCAGCTTCCGGATTTCCTGCGCCACAACTGCAAACCCTTTGCCATTTTCACCGGCCCTTGCCGCTTCGATAGAAGCATTTAAGGACAGCAGGTTCGTCTGTTTTGCGATACTGTTAATCGTATTGATAAACCCTTCGATTGCCGAAGAGCGTTCCTGCACATCGTTAATATTCTCCACAAGGACTTTCGTTATGGAAACCGTTGTTTCCGTCTTTTTGTTCAGCTCGCCTACAATAACCCTTCCTTGCTCCACAGCCGTTGTAGCCTTGTCAATGGTGATGCCCATATTATCCGTCCCGGCACATACACCGTCTACTTTATCCGCAAACCCGGCCATCATGCTGTTGCTCATGTCCGCTTCCTGTGCCTGCTTTTGTGCCCCTGCCGCCACATCATCTACCGATGAGGAAATTTCACGGATGGAAGAGTGTATAATATCCGACTTTTCCGCTACCCCGTCCGCCATTTCCTTTACCTCATTCCCAAACTTCTGCATATCTGTCATCAAGACGCGCATACTGGCCAGCATATCGTTCATTCCCTTTGCAAGAATGCTAAATTCGTCCTTACGTTTTATATGAAATTCCTGCGTTAAATCACCTTCTGCCACCTTGCCCATGCCATCCGTCATCACTTTCACGGTACCGCTCATCCCCATAGCAATCCTGCTTCCGATAATAAAGGCGATAACAGAAGCAAGAACAATCATCACAATGCTCAAGTTCCGTATAAAGCGTACTTCCTTCACAATATTATCCTGCGGAATAAGGCTGCAAAGCATCATCCCCGTTTTGCCTATCGGCGCATATACATACAAATATTTTTCCCCATTATACTTTACATAACAGCTTCCGGCCTCTACGGCCCCTTTGCTTTCTATAAAAAAATCCTTATCGGCAAAAACCTCTTCCCCGCTTTCCAAGGCAGTCCCTTTTCCCCCTCTCTGTATCCTGGCAACTTCACGGCCGTCCGGGGAAACCAATGCTTTAATGCTGTTTTCGCCAAAATCCATCTCATTTAGCATTTCTTCTACCGTTTCGGTAGCGATATCAAGCACCAAATAGGCATTCGCCTTTGGAAACTTCTGATAGAAAGAAACGGCATACCGGTCCGGCGACAGGGAAAGCTGTCTGTCCAAATAGCTATGAAAACCCATCCATACCGTATTTGGCATGGAATTTCCCTGAAGATATTCCCCTTCCTCCGACTCCATAAAGCCCTGCCATACATTATCGCCCATGCTGGATGATACGGATGTTAAATAAGTACCCCCTTCCGGTATCACATGGAAGCTATAAATATACTGCACACTGGCCTTCATTTGAATCAAGTCCTTTTTCGCATTACGCCAATACTGCATCCCCTTTCCGTCTTCCACCTTATAATAAACTTCATAATACGATGAAAGGTTTTCCCCCACTACCATCTCCAACGCTTTTGACGATACATTGCCTGCCAAAAGCTCGCCGTACATCCCAACGGCCGATATCGTGTTTCTGGATGATTCCTCCACCTTATCCTTAATCGTGCCGGAGGCCGTTATGTAGGAAACGCTTCCCAATATGATAATCAATACAACCGGAACAAGGAAAGCCTTCAGCAGCGTTCCCATAATACTGGCTTTAGTCAGCATGTTAAAATTAAAATGTGCTTTCCCTTCACCATTTCCTGCAGGCTTTTTCCCCGCTTTTATTTTCCCTGCTTTCACTTTACCCGGTTTCATTTCCTTGACTTTAATTCTCTTTGCCTTAATCCTTTCCGGCTTATCCTTCCCCCAGCCTTCTTTTGCACCAGGTATAAACTTTTTTGCCATCCCCATAAAGCCCTCCTAATCCGTGCATTTGCCGCCCTGCTAAAACCAGCGTCCCATTCCTTCTCACCTGCAAATGGAAAGTAACCCCTTACTCCCATTTTTTATTTTTATTTTACCATTTCTTTACTATGGATTTCAAGAATTTTTTCGTATTTTTTCGTATTTTATTCGTATTTTTTCGTTTGATTATATTAGGACACAAAATATAGGCGCCCATAAGTACGCCCAACGATATATTTTTCTATACAAAGCGAGTAAAAAAAGATACAATATAAGAACATTACGCAATTATAAGAACAGCATACAATTATGCAAAAAAACCGGAACTTAGCGTTTAAGGAGGCAATGCAATGATTCACCAAGTCATGGTTATGGGCACCGGCGAATATTTATCTATCATTATCCGTCTGACAATGGCAATGATTATGGGGGCTGTTATCGGTTACGAACGGGCTTCCAAAAAAAGCACTGCCGGGCTGCGCACCTTTTCTATCGTCTGCGTGGCATCCGCCTTCACAATGATTATCAATGAATATCTCATCGGGCAATACGGCGCCGGCGACAGCGCCCGTCTGGCCGCTCAGGTTATCAGCGGCGTCGGTTTCCTTGGCATGGGCAGCATTATTATGACTGCAAGGAACAGGGTCCGTGGGCTCACCACTGCAGCCACCCTATGGGCAACCGCCATTTTAGGGCTTTCCGCCGGGGCAGGAATGATTGTTTCCAGCCTTATTGCCTTTGCCATTATGATGTTTATTATTATTGTACTGTCCCCCATCAGCAAATATCTGGAAAAGTATAACCGCATTATCACTATTTATATGGAAATAGATAAGCATACAGGGCTGCAGCAAATCATAGATTTTTTTGCGGATAAAAACTACGAAGTGCTGCAGCTTGAGAAACATATGACCTCTCCGGAAGGCGACCTGATGATTCAGTTGGAGCTGAACCTACATGGCAAATATCTCCATTCCGATATTATCCATCAACTGAGCCAGTGGGAAACAATACATTACATCGAAGAAGTCCGCAAATTATAATATGGTTCCATCATCATTCACGGGAATATGAAAGCGTGCAGCGGATGGCACGCTGCCAGCCTTTCAGCAGTTTTTCCCTTTCGTCTTTTTTCATGGAAGGCGTAAACGCTTTCCCCAATTGCCAATTTTCACGGATTTCTTCTTTGCTTCCATAGTAACCCGTGGCAAGCCCTGCCAAATAAGCGGCTCCCAGCGCTGTGGTCTCAATACATTCCGGCCTATACACTTTCGTATCGATAATATCCGCCTGAAACTTCATAAGGAAATTGTTAGCGCTGGCTCCGCCGTCCACTTTCAGTTCTTTTAGGCAAATCCCCGAATCTTCTTCCATTGCCCGCAGCACATCTGCGGTCTGGTAAGCAATGGATTCCAATGCGGCACGTATTAAATGCTCTTTTTTACAGCCTCTTGTTATCCCCGTTACCATTCCTCTTGCATACTGATCCCAATAAGGCGCCCCCATCCCTGCAAAAGCCGGAACAATATAAACCCCTGCCGTATCTTCTACCGCCGCAGCGTATCCTTCCGTCTGGGCGGCATTTTTTATCATGCGCATTTCATCCCGCAGCCACTGGATAGACGCACCGGCTACAAACACGCTGCCTTCCAGCGCATATTCCACTTTATCCCCGGTTCCCGCCGCAATCGTAGTCAACAACCCATGACTGGATTCAATTGCTTTCTGCCCTGTATTCATCAAAAGGAAACAACCTGTTCCATATGTATTCTTCACCTGTCCCTGCTCAAAACAGCATTGGCCGAACAATGCCGCCTGCTGATCCCCTGCCGCACCTGCTATAGGGATATTCCCACCCAATACCCCCGCATCGGTATATCCATAAATATAGCTGGATGGCTTTACTTCAGGCAACATACATTTGGGGATGCCCAGCTTATCGAGCAATTCCTCATCCCAGCAAAGTTCATGGATATTAAATAGCATCGTGCGGGAAGCATTGGTATAATCCGTCACATGTACGGTCCCTTTTGTCAGATTCCAAATCAGCCATGTGTCCACAGTTCCGAATAGAAGCTCCCCTGCCAGCGCCCGTTCCTTTGCATGTTCCACATGTTCCAGAATCCATGCTATCTTCGTGGCAGAAAAATAAGCATCCGGGATAAGCCCTGTCTTCTTCCTGATAACATCCCCATATCCTTCTTTATTTAAAGCGTCAATCCGCTCCGCTGTCCGGCGGCACTGCCATACAATTGCATTGTATACAGGAACTCCTGTCTTTTTATCCCATACAATTGCCGTTTCGCGCTGGTTCGTAATGCCTATTCCACTAATATCCCCCGCATTTGCCCCCACCATTGCCATAGCTTCCGTTGCCACAGCCAGCTGGGAAGACCATATTTCCATCGGGTTATGCTCCACCCAGCCCGGGTTCGGATAAATCTGCGAAAACTCTTTCTGCGCCATGCTCAATATTTTCCCTTGTTTATCAAACAAAATACACCGGGAACTGGTCGTTCCCTGATCCAATGCCATTATATACTTTCCCATGTCCTACACCCATACCTTTCTGCAACTATCCGGCTTCCTGCCGCCATACCGGAAAATCCACCGGATCTTTTGTTGAAATTCTGCAAAACCAAGCCAATGCCGGTCTGCTATCCTCTTCCCTCTACATTTTTTGTTGCCACAATGTCCACTCCGGTTCCCGCCGCATCGGTTAAAACCACATCCCCAATATAGACGGGAGCTTCTACTTCTACCCGCTTGACTGCCTTCATGCAATCCCCTATTTTGCCTTTAGGGATGTCAGTCCTCGTCTTTACAGGCACTATCGGATGGCTTCCGTTTTTCACCCTTACCGTTGTGGTCAATATCCGGGTAGGATTCTTTAATTCCTTCTTCCCGTATTCCTCACCCCTGCCGCAAGTGTTCCCTGCTACATGCAAAACACCATCCGCATATTCCGTTACCGTCAGCGCACATCCGATAGGGCAACGGATACATGTCAGCTCTGTCTTCTTTCCACTCTGTTCTTCCATTCCAATTCCCTTTTATTCCCTTTCATTCCTGCATTGCCTTTTTCCCTATTCCGGTTTCTACTCTTTCTTTTCTACAGACAATGTAATTTCCCTAAGTCCTTCCAGCTTTTCCAACTCTTCCAGTTTTGATTTTTTCAACCGGACTTGCTCCATTTCCCCGGGTGTCATGATTCTTTTATTTACCTGCATGACTATAGTGTCATTTAACCGGACAACCAGTCTGGCATCCCTGAAAACATCCCCCACCCGGAAGCGGATGACCTGTTCCTCCTGCATATATGCAAGGCGTATCGAAGACGGAACCGTATAACGCACGCCGCCTTTGCATTTCACTGCAATATCCCGGCAATCTTTTTTCTTGCTAAAGGATTCTTTGGCTTCCATTCCGCCTTCCTTATTCCTCTGCCCCCCTGCCTTCCCTTCCTTTTCCTCCGCTAATGCATGTTGGATATAAAAGGCGGCATACCGGCCGGCATTTGCCGACTCCTCCGATACATAATCCACCAAATCATGGACGTGAAGCACATTGCCACAGGCGAACACCCCGGAGACAGTAGTTTCCATACTTTCGTTTACCACAGGACCGGAAGTTGCCGGGTTCAATGCTACCCCCATATCCGACGACAACTCGTTTTCCGGTATCAGACCGCAGGAAAGGAGAAGGGTATCGCAGCTTATATATTCCTCTGTTCCCGGAACCGGCCTGCGGTTGCCGTCCACTTTCGCAACCGTCACCCCCTTTACCCTTTCCCTGCCGTCAATATCAATTACGGTATGGCTCAACTTCAACGGAATTTCATAGTCATCCAGACATTGTACAATATTCCGTTTCAGTCCGCCGGAATAGGGCATTAATTCCGCTACTAATTTCACCTTTGCCCCCTCCAGAGTCATGCGCCTTGCCATAATCAGGCCGATATCGCCGGAGCCCAAAATAACTACCTCTTTCCCCGGCATTCTGCCTTCTATATTTACATAATGCTGCGCCGTTCCTGCAGAATAGATACCGGCAGGGCGATAACCGGGGATATTCAATGCGCCTCTTGGGCGTTCTCTGCAGCCCATCGCCAATATGACCGCTCTTGCCTCGATTTCAAATACACCTTCCCGCCGGTTCATGGCCGTAATCCTTTTCTTTCCATCCTCCCCCGCCTGAATATTCACAACAATCGTATCCGGCATACATGGAATACCCATTTCTTCTACCTGTGCAATATACCTTGCCGCATATTCCGGTCCCGTCAATTCTTCTTTAAATGTATGCAGCCCAAATCCATTATGGATGCATTGGTTCAAAATCCCCCCTAATTCCCCGCTGCGTTCCACGATTAAAATTTTTTCCGCTTCTATTCCTTCCATGCAGGCTGCCGCTGCTGCCGCCAGCCCCGCCGGTCCTCCGCCTACCACTACAATATCCGCATTCCGCATCCTATTCCCTCTCATTCCTAATCTACCAAAAATACAGACTCCCCGCCCGCCTTCGTAATTTCTCCGATATCCTTCCCCAATTCCCTTGCCAATATTTCCACTGTCTTCGCCGAACAGAATCCTGCCTGGCATCTCCCCATCCCTGCTCTTGTGCGGCGTTTTACCCCATCCAAAGTAGTCGCCCCCAACGGTCTGTGAATTGCATTCAGAATTTCCCCTTCCGTCACCAGTTCACAGCGACAAACCACATTGGCATAAGCAGGATTTTCTTTAACCAGCTTTTTCCTTTCTTCCTTGTCTGCAGCCGCCATAGACGGTATCCCTTGTCTTTTTGCTATAAAATCCTGCTTTCTCACGGCAGGTATTATCTCTTTGACAATTTCCGCCACATACTCCCCGATTGCCGGGGCACAGGTCAATCCCGGCGATTCTATGCCAGCCACGTCGATAAACCCTTTTGCATCTTCCGCTTCCTCAATGATAAAATCACCGCCATCCTCATGGGCGCGCAGCCCTGCAAAAGAAGTAATCACTTTTCCCATTGGCAGGAATGGAACGCTCAAGGCCCCTTTCTTCAAAACTTCCTCCAACCCAATGCCGGTAGTATTGACCCCTTCTTTCTCCTCAATGTCTACGGCCGTAGGCCCTGCCAACAAATTGCCATGAACCGTAGGTGTCACCAATACCCCCTTGCCATACTCTGTGGGAAGCTGGAAAACCGTATGGGAAACATAATCCCCTACCGTTTTGTCAAAAAGGCAATACTCACCTTTCCTCGGCAGGATATGGAACTTCCTTTCGCTTACCATATTATGGATACTATCCGCATACACTCCCGCCGCATTAATGACAACCCGGCTAAAAAACGTCTCCGCCCCAGCCTCCAGGCGATATCCTTCCTTCTGTTTCTCTATTACCTCTACTTTTGTATTCAGATAAAAATCCACTCCATTCACAGACGCATTTTCGGCCAAAGCCGCTGTCAGCCCAAAGGGGCATACAATCCCTCCCGTGGGCGCATACAAAGCAGCGACCGCTTTATCGGACAGATTCGGCTCCATCTCCAAAAGCTCTTCTCTTTCCAGAATCCGAAGGCCTTCCACCCCATTTTCCTGACCTCTTTCCAACAGCTTTTGCAGCTTTTCCCTATCTTTTATATCAAAGCAAAGCACCAGAGAACCATTTCTCCGAAAAGGGAAATCCAATTGCCCGGCAAGGTTTTCCATCAAAGCGTTTCCCCTCAAGTTCAAAGCCGCCTTTTTTGTTCCCGGCTTCGCATCATAACCCGCATGGACAATACCGCTGTTCGCCTTAGACGTTCCCTCGCAAATATCGGAAGCTTTTTCCAATACGGCAACTTTCCAGTCATACGCAGACAATTCCCGCGCAACCGCACTGCCGCTTACCCCGGCTCCTATAACGATTATATCATATCTTTTCATCCTTCTTTCCCTAACGGTATATCCGCTCCGGATATATCCCCTTTCTTTTTATAAAAAAGTGTCTTCGACACTTCAATTTATTCCCTTCTGGCGAAGGACTTTCCTATATGGTAAAAAAGAATCCTGCTTGCAGGATTCTCCGCCTGCGGCGGGTCGCGCCAGCGACATGCTCCCCTCCGCCGCAGTGCGATAATTGCTTTTTTACCATAAGGATTCGGGTGTCAAAAGGTCTGTCCGGCGGTGGCGTTTGGCAGATGGCACAAAAGAATATTGGGCAAGTGACTTTTGTACGATGGAGAGGGGACTCTAAAATCGTGGAAACCAATGCTGAATACGATTTTCGCCTTAAGAGGCTCATCGAAATGCTCCGTACAATGGAACGCGCACAAATTTTTTGTGCTATCTGCCAAACGCCACCGCCGGACAGACCTTTTGACACCCGAATCCCATAAGGTAAAAAAGCAGGCAAAATAAGTGCCTGCTTTTTATCCGCGGCATTTTAACTAATCCGCGCCGGATTGCCTTCCCCGCCCTTTTTTCCGCTGACTACAAATAAAACGATTCCGGCCACTACCGTAAAAATAGAAATAAACTGGGATGTGGACAAGGCGCCTACGTTCCCCCTTATCAAATCCCCTCTGTAATATTCCAATACAAACCTCCCAATGCTGTATAAAATCAGATACAGCCCGCCGATTTGCCCGTCCGCCTTCTTCCTTTTTGCGTACCAAATCAAAACAAAGAAATGCAGGAAATCCAGCCCGCTGGAAATAAGCTGGGTCGGAATCAGGCTGACACCGTTCGGCGCATAGCTGGACTCATGAAAGACAATGCCAAACGGGCTATCCGTCTCCCTTCCAAAACAACATCCTGCCAGGAAACACCCTATCCTTCCAAATCCCTGCGCCAAAGCTACCGAAGGAATCAGCATATCGAAATATGCCAAAAATTTCAACCCCTTTATTTTGGAATAAAGCATCGCCGACAAAATCCCCCCGATAATCCCTCCATATACTACCCATCCATCTTTCAGATGGTGGAAAATATCCGGATTTGCCAAAACATCCTTTATATTTGTCAGAAAATAAAGTAGTTTAGAACCTGTAAAACCGCCTACCACACACCAGATTACATAATTAAATACATGCTCCTCTTCCAAACCATATTTTTTTGCCCTGTATTCCCCAACAAAATAAGCCGCAATTATACCAATCGCAATCATCAACCCATACCCATATACCGTAAACGGGCCTATGGAAAATAATTCATTTTTCATTCATGTCCTCCATTGATTTCAAGTGTATCCTAATAGTAGCATAATATTTCAAATGTTTCAATGAAGGAAAAACGGCATTTGCGATGGCCGGATAAGGAGGTTTTTTATATAGGATGCGATACAGCCCCTGTCAAAAGGGTTATACCGTTTCCCTTTCGTTACGCTACAAGTTTGAAGCCCTGTAGAATGTTCCGTACAAATAAATAGCCAAACAAGTTTTGCAATAAATTTTTTACTCTTTCCTTCTTGACATAAAGTCATTGCCCGTATATAATGTACTTAGTCAATAAGTACATTATAAAACAAAGGAGTAGCCATGTGGAAATTATAATCAGCAGCAATACAAGTAAACCTATTTATGAGCAGATTACTTCCCAAATTAAAGCTATGGTAATGAGTGGGGAATTACAGACAGGAGACTCGATTCCATCCATGCGTGCATTGGCCAAATCGATTCATGTCAGCGTCATTACCGTCCAAAAGGCATATGAAGATTTGCAAAGAGATGGGTTCATTGAAACAACGGTCGGTCGGGGCAGTTTCATATCGGCCCAAAATAAAGATTTTTTTCAAGAGGAACAGCAAAGACGCGCGGAAGAACACCTGATGGAGGCAGCAGACATTGCCCGTACCAGCGGAATCCCGCTTAGTAAGATGGTAGAACTTCTTACCATGTTTTATCAAGAGGAGGACTGACAGAAATGACAGACGCAATTTTACAAATAGACCATTTGAGCAAACAATATCCCGGCTTCCGGCTGGATGACGTTTCATTTTCCATCCCCAAAGGTTCTATCATGGGGTTAATCGGTGAAAACGGAGCCGGAAAAAGCACTACTATTAAAGCAATCCTTGACCTAATCAAAAAGGACGGCGGGCATGTTTCCTTCTGGGGGCAGGAACTGTCTTCTTCCAAACAAATCAAGGAGGATATCGGCGTGGTTTTTGACGGCATTAACTTTTACGAAACCCTAACCCCTGCCAAAATAGGCAAAATTTCCGAAAGTGCATATATGCAATGGAACAAAAAATCATACCAGGATTTTTTAAACCGCTTCCAGCTTCCGGCAAACAAAGAAATCAAATCCTTTTCCAAAGGGATGAAAACAAAACTCTGCATTGCCGCTGCCCTTTCCCATTCCCCCAAGCTGCTTATCTTAGATGAAGCCACAAGCGGCCTTGATCCGGTCATGAGGGATGATATCTTGGATGTTTTTTTAGAATTTGTACAGGATGAAAGCCATTCCATCCTAATGTCTTCCCATATATCCACCGATTTGGAGAAAGTGGCGGACTATATCACATTTATCCACCAAGGCAAAGTTCTTTTTTGCAAATCCAAGGACGAATTAAAATACCGCTATGGGATTATCCGATGCAAAACAGAACTTTTCCATACGATTGACCAATCCGAAATCCTCGCCTGCCGTAAAGACGATTATCAATGGAATGTACTGGTAGCCGATAAGGAATATGCCAAACGAAAATATCGGACGGCAGTTGTTGACGATGCCACGATAGACGATATCCTATTGTTATATGTGAAAGGAGATTATAAAGCATGAAAAGCCTCATCTTAAAAGATTTTTACAATATCAGCCACAACGCCAAATCCATGTTCCTTATCCTTTTAGTTTTTGCCGTTGCCTTTCTTCCTACTTCCGGCGTACAAGGTTATATTTTTACATGTGCCATTTTATGCAGCATGATGATTGTAACTACCTTTTCTTTTGACGAGCATTCCAACTGGCCATTATACGCTATGGTGATGCCTGTTTCCAAAAAAGATATTGTAGCAGGAAAATACTTTGTCCTTTTCGCCTTTTCCCTTATCGGCATTATATTCGGCCTCGTCGTAGGTACTGCAGGGAATGTAATCGCGGAAAGCTTCTCCCGCCCCCCGGAGGAAATTGCATCTATCTCCCCGCTCCTTTCGGCGCTGTTGGCCTTGTCATTTTCTACGGTTTTCGGGAGCATTTCCATCCCTCTTGCTATCCGGTTCGGAACAGAAAAAGGAAGGATTCTTGTCCTTGCCTCCTTCCTTATCCCCGCCGGCATCTGTTACGCTGCCTACCGTCTCCTGACAGCTTTGGGCATTAACATAACCGAAGATTTCATAACCGCCCTTTTATACGCTTCCCCAATCCCGGCTCTCCTTTGGAATTACATCATGTACAAACTAAGCTGTGCCCTTTTCCTGAAAAAAGAGCTGTAAACTTCCACATCATTTTCGTCTTGCAGATTCGGTAAAAAAGAATTAAAATATAACCGGAAACCGGAATTACCACAATAGACAAATAAAGGAGATAATGTTATGTATGAAATGAAACCAGAATATTATACCGGAATTGAATTTATTGACAAAGAGCATGCCCGTTTATTTGAGCTTGCCCAAGAAACCCATGAATTGCTTTATGACGACCTTCTGCAAGACAAATCGGACCGCATTATACATCTGGTATCTGAACTTATCAACTATACAAAAACACATTTTGCCCACGAAGAGGAATATCAGAAAAGCATAAACTATGCCTATATTAAAGAACATGCCGCACAGCACCGCCAATTTGAAGACAGTTTGCTGGAGATTGACTTGGACGAAATCGAAGATGACTTTGACAGCCAAAACGATACGGTAGAGAACCTTCTGGAATTTTTGATTAACTGGCTGATAAACCATATACAAAAAGTGGATAAATTTATAAAATAAATTTTAAAAGAGGATGCCCTCCCTATGACCTTAATCAATCATAGTTTTGGGGCACCCTCTTCCTTTATTTCAAAAAGCTATCAATAATTACAGCTTCCGCTTCCTCTTCTGTCATGCCAAAAGACCGCAGTTTCAAAAGCTGTTCCGTATTGATTCTTCCTATTGCCGCCTCATGGATAATCTGCGCATCGATGTTTCTTGCATCAATTTCCGGTATGGAGCAAACCTGTGCTTCATCCATAATAATGGAATCGCACTGGATATGCGCTTTGCAAAGGGCATTCCCCACCGCATTTGGATGGAAAGTCTGCCGGGAAGCCCCTTTCGCCACGGAACGGGAGACAATCTGTGCCGAACTATCGTCACCGTTCATCCTTACTTCCATATTAGACACTGCTGTCTGCCCATCATGCGTCATAAGTTTTTCCATAACAAAAAGCCTGCTTCCCGGCCCCATATCCACATCCGTCTTCCTCTCTGTGGAGTCCACTCCCCGGATTTGGGCGGTATCCAGTGTAAAGACTGCCCCTTCCCCAAGAAAAATCTCTGTTACGGGGTTCAACACATTTTCCCCGGTTCCTTCCCCTTCCCCATAATGTTTCTCTTCATATACGACTTTTGCATTTTTCCCTACGTGAAACGCATGCACTCCATCATGCCTTGTCTCGTTGCATCCGCTGTTATGGATACCACAGCCTGCTATAATTACAACATCTGCGCCCTCTTCAATATAAAAATCATTATACACAACGTCCGTCATCCCCGATTGTGAAATCACTACAGGGATATGGACCGCCTCCCCCTTCGTTTCGCCGCTGATATACACATCCACCCCCGGCTTGTCTTCTTTCCTTTTTATTTTTATGTTCTCGCTATCCCCGTGGCAAAGAGCCTGACCATTAAACCTCAGGTTATATGCACCCTCCTGTTTCCATCCACCGGCATCTATTTCCTTTAAGACACTACTTGTTACCGCATCCAATTCCATATCCGCTGCCTCCTCTCCGGTTCACACATGCACACTCTTTTACTCCTCCAAACAGCATTGGCAGAATCTCTTCCGCCTCACCGCATTTTTCCACCGAACCGTCTCTTATTACCAGTATCCGGTCTGCCATCTGAATTATTTTTTCCTGATGGGAAATCAACAACAATGTTTCTTTTTTATCCCGGTGGATTTTCTCAAATTCGTCCACCAGCATGGAAAAGCTCCACAAATCTATGCCAGCCTCCGGTTCGTCAAAAATACACACTTTATGGCTTTTTGCCAGAACAGTGGCAATTTCCACCCGTTTCCGTTCCCCTCCCGACAATGTGGCGTCCACTTCCCTATCCAAATATTCCCCGGCACACATGCCCACGCTACTGAGCAAATCACAGCATATATGCTCCGGCAATTCTTTTCCCGCTGCCAGATTCAATAGCCGGCGGACAGTCATTCCTTTAAAAGCCGGTGGCTGCTGGAACGCATAACCAATCCCCGCATTTGCCCTCTCATTTACACTTAAATCCATAATATCCTCGCCGTCCAACAGGATTTGCCCTTCCGTAGCAGGCAGGATACCCATAAGCAGCTTCGCTACCGTAGATTTGCCGCCCCCATTCGGCCCGGTAATCACCAGCATTTCCCCATCCTCCACCGTAAAACTGATATCCTTTACAATGGTTACTTTCTTACCATTTTCTATGACTTCATAGCCCAGATTACACACCTTAAGCATCTCTCAACCTCTTTCCTTTTTCACCGTTTCCCTAACAAATGTTAATTATACCTTTTCTTCCTTTTTCCTGCAAGTATACACCCACTTTTTCCACAGAAACCGGATTTTCTACGGGCCGTTGGAAACATTGCCTATAAAAATAGGTTCCCGACCGCTTTTTTATAGATGTATTTAATAAAGATTTACATATTATTTTTTAAGTGTTATTATTAAAGTAAGCAAAGTCAAGTCAAATTCGGAGTTGGAGGGATACCGCTTGAATCATCAGATAGAACCAGACAATAACTTATCCATCGACATGCCGGCAGTAGATTACGTCAAAACATTAGCAAATAAAATGCCCGGCGGATTTTTTATTTACCGTGCCGACGGCAATCAGGAAATTATTTATGCCAATAAATCTATGTTGCACATATTTAATTGTTCCACTATGGAAGAGTTCCGGGAGCTGACCGGGAACTCGTTCCGGGGAATTGTACATCCGGACGATTTGGCGGAAGTGGAATGCAGCATCAACGAACAGCTGGCCCGCCGTGATGACGATTTGGACTATGTGGAATACCGGATTATCCAAAAAGGCGGGGAAGTCCGTTGGTTGGAAGATTATGGCCATTTTACCCAGAGCGATGACAACGGGGATATTTTTTATGTTTTTGTAGTAGATGCCACAGAGCGCAAAAAGCGGCAGATTGAAGAAAAAGAAGAACAGCTTCAGGAACAGCTTCGACGCCTTAATATGATTGAAGGGCTTAGCATCGACTTTGAGTCTATTTTTTATGCCAATCTGGACGTAGACAGGATTCAAGCCTATCGGGTCAGCCCCAGGTTCGGTTCCAAGTTTTCCTCTAACTGCACCGTCTGCCAATTTACCGGTTTTGATTCCGAATATATCCAAACATGGGTCTGTCCGGAAGACAGGGAGCGTGTTGCACGGGCAACTACCCCAGAACACATACGCAATATGCTTTCCAAAAGCCGTTCATTCCATGTCAATTACCGAATTATGCTCAATGGGAAACTGAAATACCTCCAACTGCGCGTTGTAAATGTAAATACTGACGAAAGCCAGCACGTATCCCAAATTGTTATGGGTTACCGGAGCGTAGACGACGAAATCATTTATGAAATGGAACAGAAAAAAATGTTGGAAGATGCATTGGAACAGGCAAAATCCTCCAACATTGCAAAAAATACCTTTTTATCCAACATGTCCCATGACATCAGAACCCCTATGAACGCCATCGTAGGGTTCGCTGCCCTTGCAAAAAAACATCTGGATAATAAAGAAAAAGTCCATAACTATTTGGATATGATAGAAACCTCCAGCGACCATCTGCTGCGGCTGATGAACGATGTGCTGGAAATATCCAGCATCGAATCAGGGAAAATCCATATCGAAGAAATCGAATGCAATCTCCTTGATATTGTACAAAATGTGCAGTCTACCATACTGCCCAGGGCAACGGAAAAAGAGATTGCCCTTTCCCTGAATATTTCAGGGCTGAAACATTATACGGTTTACAGCGACCCGCAAAAACTGTCGCAAATTGTCTTGCGCCTTGCCAGAAACGCAGTAAAATATACCGAGCCAGGCGGCAAAATCAACATCACAGTCAAAGAACTGGAAGACACGGCAGAGCATCACGCCACCTTCCAGTTAATCATTGAAGATAACGGCATCGGCATAAGCGAAACCTTCCTGGAACATATTTTTGAACCCTTTGAGCGGCAGAAAAATACCACTTTAAGCGGTGTATACGGTACCGGGCTCGGGCTTACCATCACAAAAAACATCGTCGATATGATGAACGGCAAAATAGAAGTGCGCAGCTCCACCGGCAAGGGTAGCACATTTACCGTTACCCTTGACCTTCGTATCCAAGACAGGCAATTCAAGCCCTTGACCCCAAAAGGAAAGCCAGCCATACATCTTCCGGAACGCCGCCGTATCCTTTTGGTCGAAGACAATGAAATCAATCTGGAAATCGAAGTGGAACTGCTGCAGGATGTTGGCTTTTTCGTTGACACTGCCGTTAACGGCAGCATTGCGGTAGAAAAAATAAAAAATTCGCCTCCCGGCTATTATGCACTAGTCCTCATGGATATCCAAATGCCGATAATGGATGGCTATCATGCTACAATGGCAATCCGGCAGATCGAAAACCCTGTATTAGCCAATATCCCGATTATCGCTCTATCCGCCAACACTTTGGACGAAGACCGCAGGCGTTCCATGGAAAGCGGTATGAACGCTCATTTGGCGAAACCGGTCAATATGCCTCAACTTATGGAACTCATCGGAAAAATATTGATTGCATTTTAAAGATAAATATAAAAAAATAATAGAAAACCGATTGAAAACCAGAAACCTTCAGCCTCAAGTTTGCGTCCGTACGGCATCCGCATTTTTGAAAGCTAAACTGGCTTTAGGCTATAAACTTCAGGTTATAAAGCTGTACAGAAACGAGGAGAAAATGTATTATCAGGCATCCGGAACACGTTATGACAATATGCCCTACCGCCGCAGCGGGAAAAGCGGATTAAAGCTTCCTGCCCTTTCCTTAGGGCTATGGCACAATTTCGGCGATACCGGCCATTATGAAAATATGAAGCAAATGTGCCTTACCGCTTTCGACCAAGGTATTACCCATTTTGATTTGGCCAATAATTACGGTCCGGAACCGGGCAGCGCGGAGATCAATTTCGGACGAATTTTCAAAGATAATCTGAAAAATTATCGCGATGAATTAATTATCAGCACAAAAGCCGGTTATCTTATGTGGAACGGTCCCTATGGCGATTGGGGCAGCCGGAAATATCTGATTGCCAGCTTAGACCAAAGCTTACATCGTATGGGGCTTGATTATGTGGATATTTTTTACCATCACCGGCCCGACCCGGAAACCCCTTTGGAAGAAACTATGGGCGCTCTAAACAGCATTGTCCAGAGCGGGAAAGCATTGTATGTGGGCCTTTCCAACTATAATGGCGAACAGATGGAACAAGCCGCTTCCATCCTGCACGATTTAAAATGCCCTTTTATTATTAACCAGAACCGATATTCTATTTTTGACCGGACAATAGAAAAAAACGGCCTGAAAGACGCAGCCTTAAAAGCAGGGAAAGGCATTATCACTTTCAGCCCCCTTGCACAAGGCCTTCTCACAGACCGGTACTTAAATGGAATCCCACAGGACAGCCGCATCCGTACCGATGGACGCTTCCTGAAAGAACAGCTTCTGACCGAAGAAAAACTGGCACAGATAAAAGCGCTAAATGAAATTGCCGCAGCCCGCGGGGAATCCCTTGCAGCGCTCGCCATCCAATGGCTCCTGAAAGACGATGTGGTTACCAGTGTCCTAATCGGCGCTTCCAAGCCAACCCAAATCATAGAAAATATAAAAGCATTGGAAGGTACGCCATTGACGGCAGAGGAATTAAGGAAAATAGACGGATGCAGCGGAATATCCTAGTCCGCTGCATAGTCAAAATAGCATGGGGCTGCCCCTTATAGTGCAAGACCATGCAATTCCTTGTCTGCTGGGGGCAGCTTCCCTGTGAAAACCGAAGGCTACCTTCTGCGGTGCAAGACCGTGCGGTTGCTTCCTTATCTGCTGAGAGCAGTTTCCCTGTGAAAACAAGGCGCTGCCCTCCTGTTAAAACTTTCGTTATCTTGTGGGCATCTGGAACCCCACAAGCGCTTTGTTCAAATAATCATTAAAAGGTTTCATAATCCGGAAAACTTCTGCCGCCTTTACAAGGAATGTTTTTGCATCTTTCAATTCCTCGTCTTTCAGCGGATATTCCAGATACCAACTTTTATATTTTAAATATTCTGCTTGCGGATGTTCTTTCTCATATCCTGAAGGAACATTCTTTAATGCGGTTCCCTGTACCGTAAAATATTTTTCAAACTCCGGCTCATGGATAATTTTCTCCCATTCTTCGCCATTTTCTACAATATAATCCCGAACCATCGTTGTTGCATCCTTAAACATGTCTGCGAACAGGCCTCCGCCCAAAAAGGACTGATTGCCGGGCTTTATCATAAGATAATATCCCACAGGAACGGGCAGTTTCCCCTTAGATGCGATATGAGCGCGGAATGCAGGGTTATAAGGCGATTTATCATGGCTGAAACGCGTATCCCTTACAATCTTAAACGTAAGGTCTTTCGGATTGTTATGCAAAATGCTGCTGTCAAACTTTCCAATTTCCAAAATTAGCGCCTGCAGAAATTCTTCAAATTCAGCATTTGCTTTTTTAAAATCTTCCTTGTTTGCATGATACCATTCGCGGTTGTTATTTACGCTCAATACCGATAAATAATCAATAATTAATTGTATATCCATAGCTGTCATCTCCTTTACGCTCTCTGTATAGTGGAAAACTGCGTGGAATCTAAAAATTCCTGTATCAGATGTTTTGTACGTTCAGGAGATTGGTACGGCTTGCAGAATGAGAAATCCTGTGACAAATCGTCAATATCCTCCATAGCATTTTTCACATCCATCATCGTTTGCATGGAGATTTCCGTGGCTGTCATATAGTCCAACTGCAGCGGATTTATCCGGTGGCTTTGTATTGCATAGTTTACCCTGTCTATACATTTACATCTGCCGCTTCCGTATTCTCCACAATATTCCCCAAGAAAGTCTGCCATTTTTTTGCGTATCCGGGAAAGCCGTTTACGATACGCTTCCGGGGTCATCCCCAAAATATCCCCTGCGATGCGGCTGTCAATCTTAAACATTGTACCCAATATGAAAATACATCTGCTTTCCATATCCAGACATTGCAGCATCACATTGGTGCAGGACATTTTCAGTTCTTCCGCCAATATCCCCTTTTCCACATTCTGCGTTAAATCCGGTACATCCTTGGATTTCCCGTTTTCTATATCATCCCCATAATACTCAAAACTCAGCGGATAGCGGGCAAACATATGCTTTTTATAATTTTTCAGATGGTTAGCCGCAATGCTGAATACCCACGTTGTAAAGGAGCTGTCACCCCGAAAAGAAGACAGATGCGTAATCATTTTCAACAGAATATCCTGTGTGGCATCCTCCGCATCTGCAAATGTACCCAGCATCCGCAAAGATAAATTAAACACAATATCCTGTACACCTACAATAAGCGTTTCCAGGGCTTTTTTATCCCCTGCGGTAGCTTTATCGACCAAATCCTGTATTTCTTTACTCGTTTTTTTATCCATAGCTTTTACCTCCTATTTAATTAGACAACACTCCCTTACCTGTGTGACAGAAAAATTTTCCAGCACAGAAATTTTACCTTCTGCCTAATTAGACAACACTCCCTTACCCCTGTGACA
>CAJUSR010000006.1:75680-171979 GCA_910588855.1 uncultured Kineothrix sp.
GCACAGAAATTTTACCTTCTGCCTAATTAGACAACACTCCCTTACCCCTGTGACACAAAAGTTTTCCCGCACAAAAATTTACCTTCTGTCTGCACCGTCTGTCTGTAAAACAGGATAAGCTGTCAGGATATGGATTCCACTATGGACTTTAGAAAACAGTATATTTCTTCCTCGGTGGGCGGGCAGCCCTTTAAATTATGCAGAAAGCCGTTTGTACAGTTACCGATGCCGACTGTTCCGCTTTTTCCACGGAACCCCTGGCCAATGCATATTTTTTCCGGGAATCCGCGAAGCAGCCCCTCCTTATCCAGCCTGTCCAATGCCGGTATCAGATAGCCATAACAGGCGCTGCATGAGTCCACTTCTTCCGCCATTTCCCTGAGTTTCATAACCCGTTCCTTGTCCGGCAAGGCCGCCGTATTGCCTGGAGCATTTATTTCCCTCACAGATGCCTTGGACAAATCCCCATTGCCGGCGCCCAGTTGTTGCGCTTTTACAATATAGGGTACTTCCTCTATACCATATTCCAAAAGGCTGCATACATAGCTGTCGCACAACACCGGGTCTGCGGCTGCAAAAATACGGTTCATAACCGTAGGGTTTCCGCCGTCTTCAAAGCTTAAATCCCCGCAAATACTGTCCACTAAAATGAAATCCTGCCGTATTCCCACCGCCAGATGGGCAATCGGTTTATGTAGCCCTAATGCATGAAACCGTCTTTTCTCAGCATTGGGAAGCAGACCTTTCATATTCTTCAGGGCACAGGTAATCCTTGTCTGACAATGCCCCTTCATCACCGGTACATTAATCATATAGTCTATTTTCAATGCACATTCACAGATATGAAGCCCCATCCCTGCACAATCCACCGCCACCGCCTTTTCCTTCTGGGTATCTATCAGCTCCACTCCATACCGTTTTGCCAGTTCCCGGTAGCCGCATACTTCAAAAACCTCCTCTGTCCTGGCGCCTACCCAGGCCCCCTCCAAAATGGCAATATTTTGAAAATCATGTTCCTGCAAATACTGCAGCAACCCCTCCACCACCTCTGGATGCGTCGTTGCCCCCTTGGATGCCGGAACCGGCGACACAAGATTCGGTTTTATCCCAATCCTTTTCCCCTTATCTCCAATCATCCCTGCCAAACCCGCTTCTTCCAGAAGCGCCCTTGTCATTTTGGTATATTCTTCTCCGTAAATTGCTATAATCTCGTTCTTTTTCATCGTCCTTCCGAACCTTTCTATCGCTCAAGCCTTACCATTTATTACTTCAATAAGTCATTAAGCGTATACTCACCCTTAGGAATATTGGATAATCTTCTATATTCATGGATAGACATCAATAGTTTATCCACATCTTTAAAATAATTTTTTACAAAATCATAACTTTTGACATTACTAAACCCTAAATCTGTTTTGCAATATTCACTTGGCTTCTTCCCAGATTTTTTAAAAGCATTATATTTTTGCTCGTTACATATCATCAACATTTCTATTTCTGGCGCCGTTATTATATTGATTACATCTATTTTGTCTATGTATCCTTTGCTCAATCTAAACTTTTCTCTTCTCGAGTCCAAGATACGCAATATCGTTATCGTATTAGAAAATCCCTTTCTTAAATATCTTTGCTCAAACGTTTTGCCATCTCTACATCTAATTATTTTCCCATCAAGCAAATCGCCTTCCCGAAATATTAACTTATCATTTTCCAAAAGCAAATCCATAACCGCGTGTTCCGCATTCCCTTCACAAATGCAGGCAATATATCCCCTTAATACCATAATGCCCCTCCTTCTAAAGATTCATTAGGACATTCTTTAAATTGACATATGCCTCATACGCAGGAACAGTCCCTTGTAAAAAGCCGCTTTGAAATGCTTCGCTTTTTTTAATGTCATTTCGCTTCAGAATATTCGATAAATTTTCTACTGTAATCCCTTTTTTATTTCTTGTAATATATATATTATCATTCCGGTCAAACTCATCCATTAGCTCTGAATAATGGGTCGAAAATATTAAAGCCGCACCATTTGAATTTACTTTACAGTCCATAAAAAACCTTATTAATGTGGCTACTATTTCTTTATTAAAATGGTTTTCCAATTCATCTATGATTAAGTATCCACCTCTCTGGAATACAAACATCGCACTCATAAAAATTCCTATCCCCTTAATTGTTCCGGATGATAAAAACTCGTTAAGCCTAACCGGGCTATTTAATATAAGTTCTTCATTATCTTTGAACTTTAACCTAATATCAACTTCGTCCCCGTCCATATCCGCTTTTAAATAATCAATATTCGGATCCAGAAAGGCAATTAATTCTTCCGGAAATTCCCCAATCAAAGGCAAAAAATTAAAATCCGTCCATCCCGACATATCCTTCAAAAAGAAACCTGCTCTATACTTCTTATTAAAAGCAATAATGATACTTACATCTTCCATTAAAAATTCTTCATCTCTGCTCCTAGTCATTGCCGGATATAGATTGTCAAATTCCAAAAGCGTTTTCTTTGTTTTTATTTTTTCTATATTTTTTGACCACAATTTCTCATTTTCAATAATATATTTGCTATTCAAATCTCCTTTCTCTACTATCTTTTGAACAACCGTCTCCAATTTATTGATTGTATTATTTTCACAGTAAAAATAGGTTTCAAAATATACCCTCTCATTCGCTTTCATCCCCTTCAAAACATCATTAGCATCAATGAGGTTAATCGGTTGATTATTAAGCATATTAATGATAAAAGATATTGTTTTCAGTATTGTCGTTTTACCTGATGCATTAATCCCCATAATAGCTACTGCATTATTTAGATAAATATTAGAAAACAGATGATACATCGTTTCATTTTTTTCAGATTCAACACGTTGCTTTGCAAAAAAATCAATTTCCAAAACATCTTTGCATAGAGGTAACCCAGTCACTTTAATCTTGAGCAGTTTCATGCTTTTCCTTTCTACGGCAATTTCGTTTTTATTTTATATTATATCCACTATTTTCTTATATATCAACAAATATTTAATTTTATCCCCACATTATTCGTTATTAATTCCCACTTTTTAATAAAGAAGAGAAAATAAATTACGAAAGTTCCGTTATACCAATAATCTCCTGCACCGGGATTTTGGTTCCGTCCTGCATGTGCAAAACATTCCTATACCTGTCTATCTTTTTTATATAATCCTCCACCGTGACATATGCTCCTCCTTCTTTTTTATGGTCAGGCAGAAAATACGTGATTGCCGCCTTTGGATAATCCGCTATCCGCTCCTGTATTGATTGCAATTTTTCATCCAAAGCCGCTTTGGCGTCTTCTTCCAGTTCCCGTCTCGCCTCTGTCAGCCGGCCCGTCTCCTCTATGGACTCTTCATAACCGGTCAGAGCCGCAAAGGGGGAAAACTGCGCCGCACGATCCGTTCTTTCCATAGGTGGATGGGCTGTGGAAACGTGATGCGGCAAATGGATAATATCATCATAACAATTGCCCGCTTTGCCATAAATACTGTCATTTCCTTCTTTATATACATTACTGACCATGTATATCTCCTCCTTCCGGCCTCTATGCCTTATGACCGCCAATTTGCCTGTTCCTCTCCACGGCCATCGCTCCTTCTTCCAGATTCATCCCCTTTAAAATTGCGTTTTTTCCAAATTTCTTTTTAATATCCAGCATGGCTTTCTGCATCTTCCGCTCTCTGGCAAGCATCTCTTCCTCTTCTTCTTTCCGCTTCTGCAATGCCGCATAATCGGTAAATAAATCGAGCTGTTCAAAGCTTTCGCTTTCCATAGCCTTGTCTTCCTTCACCACATAGTTTGCTGTTATGGCAATCCTCCTAACAAGCAGCCCTTTATCCACAATGCGGTCATACAGCGCCATCACCGCATCCATAATCAGCTTCGTCGAAGAAGTCCGGCGGTCTAAGTTTACCGTTCCATGAGCATGTTTTGGCACCTTTCGCCCATAATGGTCTACCGTAACTGCCCCTTGATACCGTTTCTTAATCTCCGGGTTTGTCAAGTTTTCAATGTCATAGCCTATAGTCAATACCATTTGGCTGGTCACGAGCCCTTTATCCACTAAATCAAGGACAAGCGAGTCCGTCATTTCCCTGACAATCAGCCTTCCTTTTTCAAAATCATAGGGGCGCTGAAGAACCTGGCCGGAGCCTAAACTGTTGCTTTCCGGTTCATATGCTTTCACATCGGCAATGGTACACGGTTCCCATCCCCAGGCATGGTCGATAAGCAGTTCCGCATTTATCCCGAACAACCTGTACAACAATTCTTCATTATGAAAATCCATCGGCTTTCCCACAGAACATCTTGCTACGTCTCCCATCGTAAATATGCCGTTTTCTTTCAGTTTTTTGGCATACCCTCTGCCCACACGCCAAAAGTCGGTAATCGGACGGTGGTCCCACAACACTTTGCGGTATTCCATCTCATCCAATTCCGCAATGCACACTCCATCCGCGTCCGGCGCCACATGCTTTGCCACAATATCCATAGCCACTTTGCAAAGATAAAGATTTGTACCGATACCGGCTGCAGCCGTTATCCCCGTTTCTTTCCATATCTCCTGAATCAGCTTTTTAGCCAGTTCCCTGGCCGTCATCCGGTAAGTGGCCAAATAGCATGTTACGTCTATAAACACTTCATCTATGGAATACACATGGATATCTTCCGGTGCGGCAAACCGCAAATAAACGTTGTAAACCCTCGTACTGTACTCCATATAAAGGGCCATCCTTGGAGGGGCTGTAATATAGGAAACCGCCAGCTCCGGCGATGCCTTCAGCTCCGCACTGCTATACGATGAACCCGTAAAAGCATAACCGGGTGCTTTGCTTTTTCTCTTTGCATTTACTTCTTTTACCCTCTGCACTACTTCAAACAGCCTCGCCCGCCCCGGAATCCCATAAGCTTTCAAAGGCGGCGATACCGCAAGGCAAATGGTCTTTTCCGTACGGCTTGCATCGGCAACGACCAAATGGGTATCCATTGCATCCAGCCCCCGCTCTACGCATTCCACGGAAGCATAAAACGATTTTAAGTCAATCGCAATATAACTACGGTTCTCCTCTGTCATTACCCAATCTCTCCCTTACATACCATTCATACCATATCCCTTTATCTTCTACCCTTCCCTCCCGCTCAAACCCTAACTTCCTGCACAAACAAATGGAGGCTCTGTTTTCCTCCCTGACCAGTGCCTGTACTTTTGCAAATCCCAATTCCTGTTCCCCATACTCCAGAATGGCACGGCAAACCTCATAAGCATACCCCTTCCCCTGATATGGCACGGCAATCAAAAACCCCAGCTCGGGCATATCAAACCCCGGCCTCCAGCTCAGACCGGCACGCCCTATCATTTCCCCGTTTTCTTTACATAAAATGCTCCACAATCCATATCCGTAAAACCCATATATCTCCTGGATATACTTTTTTGTATACTCTATTTCATCCGCCGGGTTTGCGAACAAACCTTCCATATAATAAGTAATGGACGGCTCCGCATATATTCCGTAAAATTTTTCTACATCTTCTACTATTGTTTCTCTGATAACACACCGCTCCGTTTCCACAATTTTCCACGGCTTTCCTGCCATACGCTGATACGCCTTTTCAAAAGAATCCCAACTTAATTCTTCAATATCCGTAATCGCGTAAGCAGCCCCCGACAAATCCTCCGTCCGGTTGTTCTCATGAAGCAACGCAATCGCATAATCCCCTCTCTTTTTTAATTCACAAAGCAATGCCGAAGAATCTGTAACAAACAGGATATCGTCTTTGGCGCACTTTTCCGTCCCTTCTTCTTTCCAATCATTAAGATTCCCATAAAAAATTTTTTTATTGTAAAATCCCATATTCTTTTTCAACTCTTCAACAGCTTTGCTTTGCCCTTCATCCTCCAACAGGAAAACTATTTTTTTTAACATGCTCCCCCCTATTTACTAACCCGCTCATTTCGTCTAAAATAGATACAGTAATATCATAAAATAATTTATCAAAGAAGGGAAGCAAAATAATGGCACAGAATCCAATTGTCACTTTTACAATGGAAAACGGGGATGTTTTCAAAGCAGAATTGTATCCTGAGATTGCCCCCAATACCGTAAACAATTTTATCTCTTTAATCGGAAGAAACTTTTATGACGGGCTCATTTTCCATAGAGTCATCCGCGGCTTTATGATTCAAGGCGGCGACCCGGAAGGTTCCGGCATGGGCGGCCCGGGCTACAGCATCAAAGGGGAATTTTCCCAAAACGGCGTGGAAAATGACTTAAAGCATGAAGAAGGCGTCCTTTCTATGGCAAGGAGCATGAATCCCGACTCCGCCGGTTCCCAGTTCTTTGTTATGCACAAGCATTCCCCTCACCTTGACGGCAGCTATGCCGCTTTTGGAAAGGTCATTGAAGGGATGGAAGCCGTTAACCGCATTGCCGAAACACGCACCGATTATTCCGACCGGCCTCTTGAAGACCAGATAATAAAAAGCGTTACCGTAGATTGTTTCGGTGTGGAATACCCGGAACCCGAAAAAATTTAATACGGGCAATCTTTCATTGGACAAAATGCCAGCCGGAAAACCGGGGGATATCTTCTCCCTTTTCCGGCTTTCTTTTTTCCCGTTCATATTTTGTTCATACTCATTTAAAAAAAACTTCAACTTCATAACATTCTTTAGACATTTATTTCCCATATACTAAATTCATAAGATAAACAACGAAACAACAATATGACAGTCAGAGTTAATTGATTTTTTAAATAACTTTTTCATAATAAATGCCAAGTAAAGACAGCTTTACTTGGCATCCTCCCTTTTATCGGAAACTTTTTTCTATTTTCCGGAATTGATTTCAATGATTCCGCTTTATATCCTATTGACATATATACTTTAGCGTAATAAAATATATGTATATTGCAAAGAGCGTAATAATTTGCGCTCTTTTTTTTCTATGGAAAATTCCTAACTATTTTATTTATTATGAAGGAGGTGTATCATGGTATGAGCTTTGCAGGCATTGCCCCGCCACTTCTTATATCATATCATGAAAATTTATGGATGGATTTATTCAGATTGTAACCAATGTCAACGGTGCCCTGAACAATTTTATTTGGGGCCCGGTCATGCTCGTCATTTTCCTCGCTGTGGGCTTCATGTTTACCGTACGTACCAAGGTATTCCAGATTTCCCATTTTAAATATTGGATTGATGTGACTTTTCTCCAACTATTTAAAAAGGATTCCTCCCATGTAAGGAAAACGGACGATAAACATGCGATTTCCCAGTTCCAATCGCTCTGTACTGCCCTGGCCGCAACCATTGGCGTCGGGAATATTTCAGGTGTGGCTATTGCCCTTGCATTAGGCGGGCCCGGAGCTATTTTCTGGATGTGGCTTTCCGCCTTTTTAGGGATGATGACGAATTATGCAGAAAATACCTTGGGCATCAAATACCGTTACAAAAACGAAAAGGGCGACTGGATTGGCGGCGCAATGATATACATCGAAAAAGGGCTTGGATGGAAATGGTTAGCCGTGATTTTTTCCATTTTCTGCGTATTGGCTTCTTTCGGCATCGGCAATATGTCGCAGGGGAATGAAATTGCCAACGGTTTGTATCATTCCTTTTCCGTTCCGAAATGGGCTACCGCTCTTATTGTCATGCTCCTCGCCGGGCTGGTTATCGTAGGCGGCATCAAACGGATTGCTTCCGTTACGGAAAAGCTGGTTCCTTTTATGGCCGTTACATATATTATCGGTTCCCTTATTGTAATTTTTTCCAACGTATCCGCAGTTCCGGAGGCTTTTGGCGCCATTTTTACAAACGCCTTCCGCTTTTCCTCCATCGGGGGTGGTATCACCGGTTTTACAGTTATGGTTGCTATGAGAAGGGGAATTTCCCGTGGCGTATTCTCCAACGAGGCCGGGCTCGGATCTTCCGTAATGGTACACTCCGCTTCCAATGTAAAAGAACCTGTGGTACAGGGCATGTGGGGTATCTTTGAAGTATTCGCCGATACTTTAGTAGTTTGTACTTTAACCGCCCTCACTATATTGACTTCCGGAGTCTATGATTACACGGAATATGCAAAATATGTCGGCACAGACCTCCCCGATACTCTAAAAAGCGGCGTTGCCCTTACCAGCGCGGCATTTGAATCCGTTTTCGGCTCCGTGGGCGGCGGATTTATTTCCATTGCAGTTATGCTTTTCGCCTTTTCCACTATCCTGGGCTGGTCTTATTACGGTGAACGTGGTATTGAATACTTATTTGGGCTGAAGGCAGTTCCTGTTTATAAGCTGATTTTTATCCTTATTATCTTTATTGGCTGCAATGCTTCCTTAAAGCTGGTCGTAGATATTTCGGACACTTTCAACGGCTTTATGGCACTACCTAACCTAATCGCTGTTACCCTCCTGTCCGGTCAGGTCATCACCATGACAAAGGATTATATCTCCCGGGTAAAAGCCGACAAAGAAACAGTGGGCGGAGAGGATACATAATCCTCTCTGCCATTTGGCATTACTGCATCCATCTGGTATCTCCGGAAGCGCCAAAATTATTTTGCTCCTGCAAAAGACCCTCTCTCATCCCTTTAATCGCTATTCCGATTATAACTACGGAAAGCCCGAAATTAATGACCCAAAAATAAGGGATAGTAAACGGCAGGTAAGAAACCAGAGCTTTAATCAGCAACGGCAAAACCCTGCTGTAAACCCCAAGCAGATACAGCTGCCCGAAAGTAAGCTGGTATCTCATGCAGGAAGCCACAATCATGCCAAGCAATGCCACGAATAAAACGCCAAAGAAAAATAAAGCCGTCATAACAACATAGCAAATAATCATAATAATTACCATGATAAAATAGAAGGACGGCACGAGGGCCATAAGATCCTCTTTGGAAAATTCCGCATCCATATCCGCAAAATAAAACTGTTGCATGTTGTTATTGTTGCTCTTTATCAACATTTTCTCGGAATCCATTAGCCAGACATTCGTATATCCATCATAATATTCTTCCATTTCATCCGCATCATAAAATACTTCATCCGGATCCGTATCAATCCATACACACGTATCTCCGTCGTCAATCTGAACTTCCTCTTCCACCCATAAAACACCGTTTTCCAAACGGAAGTCGGGCACATTCTCCTTAATGACCGAAGCCAGTCCCGAACCATTCAGCATTAAAAACGGAATAACCATTTTTATGAAGAAATAAATCAGCATGACAACAATCGAAAACAGAAATACTTTCCCTTTTCTATTTTTCAGAAACTCTTTATAACTTTTGAAGCTGTAAACAGCCAGCCCCATTTCTTTAAATATATTCATTTCAATTACCATCCCTTACCTAATCTAATCATTTATAATCGAATAAAGAAGATTCATCTTCTCCGCCGTAGCGCGATAATTACTTTTTACCGTATGAGAAAATTCGGAAGACTTTCCTATAAGGATTCGGGTGTTAAAAGGTCTGCCCTGCAGCGCCGCTTGGCAGACCTCTTGACACCCGAATCCTATACGGTCAAAAAGAGTTGACCAGGCGGCCAACTCTTTTTATATCATCTACCTGGCTTCTCAAGCCTTGTCCACAGAACCGAAAAGTTCCATTTTTTCTTTTACTGTCTGTTTAATCGCTTCAAAACCGGGAGCAAGAAGTTTACGAGGGTCAAACCCTTTACCCTGCTGGTCTTTTCCTTCTTCTACATACTTACGTGTAGCTGCTGCAAAAGCCAACTGGCATTCCGTATTAACGTTAATCTTAGCTACTCCCAAGGAAATTGCTTTTTTAATCATATCAGCCGGGATACCTGTACCACCATGAAGTACCAGAGGCATATCGCCTGTCAGTTTCTGGATAGCATCCAATGTTTCAAAGGACAGCCCTTTCCAGTTGTCAGGATATTTTCCATGAATATTGCCGATGCCTGCTGCCAGGAAATCAATGCCAAGATCTGCAACTGCCTTGCATTCATTCGGGTCTGCGCATTCGCCCATACCTACAACACCATCTTCTTCGCCGCCGATAGAACCAACTTCTGCTTCTACGGAAACCCCTTTATCATGTGCTGCAGCAACCACTTCTTTTGTCTTAGCTACGTTTTCATCAATCGGATAATGGGAACCGTCAAACATAACGGATGAAAAACCTGCTTCAATGCACTTATAGCAGTGTTCATAGCTGCCGTGATCCAAATGAAGAGCCACCGGAACGGTAATGTTCTGGTCTTTGATAAGTCCGTTAACCATGCCAACTATTACATCATATCCGCCCATATACTTGCCTGCACCTTCAGAAACACCAAGGATAACAGGGGAATTATTCTCCTGAGCCGTTAAAAGGATAGCTTTTGTCCACTCAAGATTGTTGATATTAAACTGCCCTACTGCATAGTGGCCAGCTTTTGCTTTTTGAAGCATTTCTGTTGCTGATACTAACATTTTCTTTACCTCCATCTGAATTTTATAAAATTTTCTTTATTTATTATAATACATTCCTTTTAAAAAAGAAATAGTTTCTTCAAGAATGCCTTTTCTAATT
The DNA here is from genome assembly GCA_910588855.1 of uncultured Kineothrix sp. GTDB lineage: Bacteria > Bacillota > Clostridia > Lachnospirales > Lachnospiraceae > Kineothrix. The sequence continues at coordinate 86,243 of CAJUSR010000006.1, forward strand.
CTTAAGAAAAATTAAGAAAATATCAAAATTTTGTGGCGTATTGCTTCTTTATTTTGTATAATATAAAAAAATATGTCAAATCGGGGAAGATTATGATAGAAAAGCAAATAAATACAACCTTCCGTATCCTTTCCTCCATATGCATTCTACTGGTCGTTGCCGGCCATGCGGATTTCCATATTTTTGATTTAGGAGGTATGTTTCCTTATTACTCCTTTCATGTGATGGCATTCCTGTTCATATCCGGCTATTTTTACTATGAAGCATCGGAAAAAGATATCATATCCTATATAAAAAGAAAATTGTGCAAGTTGATGCTGCCATACCTGGCTTGGAACTTTTTTTACGGTCTGATTGCATCCGGCCTGCACTTTTCCGGTTTTGCCATCGGCGGCCCCATCAATTTAAAAACCTTATTCCTTGAGCCATTTCTAAACGGTCACCAATTTGGATATAACTACGCCTCATGGTTTGTGCCGGCGCTTTTCTTGATAGAAATCCTGAATATCTGTATGCGCAAAATACTCGGCTTCCTGCATATAAAAAGCGAGTGGTTTATTGCATCCGCTTGCCTCCTGGCCGGAATATTTACCATATGGCTTTCCATCAACGGACATGTATGGGGATATTATAAATTCCCCGGACGGATTCTTTTTATGTTCCCGGCTTACCAGTTGGGATACCTGTACAAAAAACATCTGGAAAAATATGACACTTTGCCCAATGGGCTTTATTTCGCTATTTTGTTCCTTGTCCAGCTCACCGTGGTATTAAACTGCAACGGTCTTGCTTACAGCGCCGTATGGTGTACGGGCTTTGTCAATGGCCCCTTTATCCCCTATATAACATGTATCACAGGAATCGCATTCTGGCTGCGGATTTCCAAAATATTGGCTCCCCTTTACAACCGCCTGAAATATGTCCGCCTTATAGGCGAAAATACCTATGCCATTATGATGCACCATATTCTTGGCTTTTTGCTGCTCAACGCCTTTTTATATGCCATTTCGGTTACCGGCACATTGTTGGAAGATTTTGACCGCATAGCCTTTTTCACCGATATCGGTTACCTCTACCATCTAAACTGTGCATATGCTTTTAAATGGGTCTATCTGGCTGCCGGGCTTGGCATCCCTCTGGTGGTACAATACATAACAAGGAAACTGGCAAAAATCATTTTTCCGGTATCTTTATCCAAACCGCCTGTTTCCGGTTCTTAATATCCACTTTTTTATGGTTGCCCCCAAACTCCCCATCCGTAGTCCACGGAATCTCTTCCTGGGATTCAAATACGATTTCCGGGGTTTTGAAGCAATACATATATTCCGTATTAATCCTCCGGTTTAAAAGAGCTGCTATTATTACGTTGATATCCAACGGGTTTGAGGGTTTGCGGATTAACGTCACCTCAAACTCCCCGTCGTCCAGCTCCACATATTTTCCGGTAATCCTTTTAAATCCTCCCACCGAAATGGAATTGGTCACCATACCGAAAATAAACTCGTCTTCTACCGTTTTTTCCTCGTAAACGCCTTCCTGTCCCATTTCCCCTAATCCAGGTTCTTTCTTTGCCTTTTGTTTATAACTGATTTTCATTTTATAAGATTTAATAGAAGGAAGGCGCTTCATCCCTTCCAGTATATAAGCCATATGCCCAAGAAGATTTTTTATATCCTGGCTCGTCTCGTAAGATACGTCGGTAAAAAGACCAAATGCGGCAATATATACAAAACATTCCTCGTTGATTGACCCTATGTCGCAAGGATAATCCCTGCCGTTTGCAATCACTTCCGCCGCCTTCACCATATCTTTCGGGATGCCAAGGCTTTTGGCAAAATCGTTCGTGCTTCCGGCCGGTATATAGCCGATAGGGATTTGCTTCCGGCATTTTATCATACCGTTCACCGCTTCGTCCAATGTACCGTCGCCGCCGCTGCATACCAGCAAGTCATAGCTGTCTTTTTTATCCCTGACTGCCCGTATGGCATCCCCTTCCTGCTGCGTCGGGTATACTGTCACCTCATATCCTGCCTTTACAAAAATATCTATGATATCGCATAGTTTATTCCGTATTTTTGCTTTTCCGGCACGAGGATTATATACAAATAACATCTTCCGCGTTTCCATATCAATACCCACTCCCTTTCCATAACACGATAGCATCATCCCCTGTCCGGGTATCAAAGGTCTGTCCGAATCTTTGTGCCATTTGTTAAGCCAAAGCCAAAGCATCGGACAACCTTTTCACATTCATATCCTATCTTAATTGAATAGAAAAATTAAATAGAAAAAATTCAGCTTCCACTACCGGCTGCGCGCCCCGTGTGCCCCATAGCGGCATATTTCCTCTGCCCGGGGCTGCGTATAAAACAGGAGCATCATAAGATGCTCCCTAAACTTTAGCTCACTTTTCCTTTCAGTAAATATTCTTCAATATCCTCTACTGCCTGTTTCTCATCCTGCCCGTCCGCAATAACGGTTATGGTTTCACCACTGTCAAGCCCCAAGCTCATCATCCCCATTATGCTCTTCGCATTCACCTTTTTTCCTTCGGACTCAATGTACACCGTACACTCATGCTTGCTTGCTACCTGCACAAGCACCGCGACCGGCCTTGCCTCCAATCCTGACGGCAACTGCACCTGCATGCTCTTTTCAATCATAATATTCTCCTCCTTTTAATTTCTAAGCCTATCAGCAATTTCACTTAATTTCCTCAGTCTATGATTCATCCCCGATTTTCCAACCGTAGGATTTAAGATTTGTCCCAGCTCTTTTAATGTTGCGTCCGGATATTCTAATCTTATTTCTGCCGTTTCCCTTAAGTTATCTGGTAGATTTTGAAATCCATAACGTTCCCTAATGAGGAGGATATCCTCTATTTGTTTTGACGATGCATTTACTGTCTTGGTAATATTCGCCGTCTCACAGTTTACTTTTCTGTTGATGGAATTGCGCACTTCCTTAACAATCCGGTAATTTTCGAAATTCATCAAAGATACATACGCTCCCATTATATTCAAAAGGTCCACAATCCCTGCGCCCTCTTTTAAATACACCACGTGATATTTCTTTCTGGCAACAATTTTTGCATCCACTTCAAAGCCTTGTATCAACTCTTTAAGCTGTTCCGCGCTCTCCTTATGAGTACAGACAAATTCCAAATGATAACTCTTCTCAGGATCGCTCATGGAACCTATGCTTAAAAAAGCTCCCCTTAAAAAAGCTCTTTTGCAGCAGGCATTTTTTATTAACAATGGATTGACTCCCGTTTCCCCTGCCTTCTTCACACCATCCGGTTCCTTCATCTTAATTGCCTGAAGTATTTTGTCCGCTTCGCTGATGTTCTTGGTAAGGACAACATATGTATGGCTCTTTGTTTCCTCGTCCGGCAACTGTGAATCATCCGTATTTATATTAAATGTTTTTTTCAATAATGTAAAGCACTTTCTTAGAACTGCTTCATTTTCTGTCTGCAGGCCCAGCCGGATTCCCGACTCCCCATCCGTTTCCGTCCTGCCAAGAAAACAGATAATTGCAGCCAGTTCCGCCAGTTGGCAATGTCTGGAAGAGCTTCCGTGGGTTGCCAGCTCCTCCTTCACTTCGCTTGAAAAAGACATAGCTATACTCCTTGACCTACATCCCTATGATAAATCTTAAGGCCATAATTGCCCTGATCTTTCATACGCTTGTACAATTCATTCGCCAATGTTACGCTCCGGTGCTTTCCGCCCGTACACCCAATCCCGATAATCAATTGATATTTCCCTTCCTTTACATAATTCGGTATTAAGAAATGAATCATATGTTCTAACATCGCCAAAAACTCTTCCGCCTCCGGAAAACCCATCACATAATCCTGGACTGCTTTGTCATTTCCGGTCTTTGGTTTTAATTCATCAATATAATACGGGTTCGGCAGAAAGCGTACGTCAAAAACCAAATCCGAATCTGCCGGAATGCCATTTTTAAAGCCGAAAGAAAGAATCGTAACCATAAGGCTATTGTATTCTTCATTTTTAATGAAAATACGGTCAATCTCTTCCTTCAATTCCCTTGTTAAAAGGTTGGACGTATCAATTACATAATCCGAATTTTCTTTTATCCCTTTCAGAATATCCCGTTCCTTGCGTATACCGTCCTCCACCCTTCCCTCAGGCGAAAGAGGGTGGAGCCGTCTGCTTTCCTTGTAGCGTTTCAAAAGAACCTGATGGGAAGCATCCATAAAAAGGATTTCGTATTTATATCCGTTGTTTTTCAGATTCCCTAATGTCTTACGTGCCTCCTCAAAAGGCTGATCCGCCCGGACATCCAACCCTAATGCAACCTTGCTTATTTCCGAACCGGGAGCGGCAATCAGTTCCACAAACTTTTCAATTAAAGGCACCGGCAAATTATCCACGCAGTAAAATCCTGCATCTTCCAGCATCTTCAGGGCTGTCCTTTTTCCGCCGCCGCTCATTCCGGTCACAACCACAAATCTCATATGCTTTCTGTCTTCCTCCGTATTAAAAATCCCCTAAGTAAATGACTTCCCTTTCCAGCGCAACCCCGAACTTGGCTTTTACGCATTGCTGCACTTCCTCAATCACTTCCCGTATATCTGCTGCCGTGGCATTACCGCTGTTAATCACAAAACCGCAATGTTTTTCCGATACCCTGGCCCCGCCTATGCTAAAGCCGCGCAGCCCCGCATCCATAATCAATTTTCCTGCAAAATAGCCTTCCGGCCTCTTAAAGGTACTGCCGGCGCTGGCATATTCCAACGGTTGTTTTTCCCGCCTTTGTTTTACCAGATCTTCCATTTTGGCGCCAATTTCCTCTTTATCCCCTTTTTTCAAAGCGAGTACCGTCTCCAAAATAACAAAAGGTCTGCTCTTTATCACGCTTGTACGGTATCCAAATTCCATCGTATCATTATCCAGAACCAATATCTCGCCTTCCCGGTTCATCACTTCCACAGATTCTACAATCTGTTTCATCTCGCCTCCATAAGCCCCGGCATTCATAACGATTGCTCCGCCTATCGTTCCCGGGATCCCGGAAGCAAATTCCATGCCTGTTAAGCTATTCTCCTTCGCTTCCATCGCCGCTTTGCCAAGCAGCGTTCCCGCGGAAACTTTCATCCGTTCCCCTTCCACTGTGATACTTCCGTTCCCGTCATCCAGCTTCACAACAATGCCGGAATATCCTCTGTCTCCCACCAGCAGATTGCTTCCGTTCCCAAGAATAAAATATTTCTGCCCTGTAATCTGCAAGTAAGGCACCAGCTTCTTCAATTGTTCCTTATTGTTTATTTTTATCAGGCATTTTGCCGCTCCGCCAACCCGGAAAGTCGTATGCCTGCTCATAGGCTCATTAAACAATATGTTTTCCTTCGGTACTATTTTTTCGATATAATCAAATATGGATACACTCACCTTAGACTCCTGCCTGTTTTCTATTATGGTATGTAAATGGTTGTCAACTTATTCCAATACTAACTTAGCAGCACCATAAATACCCGCGTCATTCCCTAAGGTTGCAAGCGCAAACTTCACGTTTCCACAGCCTTTGAATACCGTCTTGTAAAAATAAGGGCTGATATATTCAAACAAAATCTTCCCTGCCTTGGACACTCCTCCGCCGATTACAATAATTTCCGGGTTGATAATGCTTGCAATGGTGCCTAACCCTTTGCCCAGATATTCGCCAAACTGCTCCGCAATCTTAATTGCAAGCCCGTCCCCATCCTTCACTGCATCAAATACTGCCTTTGCGGATAGTTCTGCCTCAGGTATATCCCTTAATGTGCTGGAATCCTCACACGATTGCAGCTTCCTCTTTGCCAGCCTTACAACCCCCGTCGCAGAAGCATACTCTTCTAGGCATCCTGTATTGCCGCAGCCGCACCGCTCCGTTTCATCGTCTTCCACATGCATATGCCCAATCTCTCCTCCGGCTCCTACAGCGCCCGTAAGGATTTCCCCATTCACAATAATTCCCCCGCCTACACCTGTTCCCAGAGTCACTGCAACCAGATTCCGGCAACCCTGTCCGCCGCCCTTCCACATTTCGCCAAGAGCCGCCACATTGGCATCGTTTCCTGCCTTCACCGGCACGTCCAACAACCCTGCCAGGGTATCCCTGATGCTGAAAGTCCCCCAGCCCAGGTTCACTGCCCCATACACGGTTCCTTCCGCATCTATCGGGCCGGGAGCCCCTAAGCCGACGCCCACCACATCTTTTTTCAAAATATCCTTTTCTTCCATCTTCTTTTTAATGCTTTCCGCCACGTCGGGAAGAATATTCTCTCCTCCGTTTTCCGTCCTTGTAGGGATTTCCCATTTATCCAGCAAATTGCCTTCTACATCAAAAAGACCTAATTTTACCGTAGTTCCGCCTACATCCACACCAAATACATATTTACCCATATTAATCTCCATTCCGGAGCGTTTATGCCACGCAAACCTCAAATTCGCGTCTGCCATCAGGGCTTATTTGTGACGCTCCGGCACAAATAGCCATCCCCTTTTTTCCTGTTCCCCATCCTCCATGATAAGAATGCCGGTTTTTGGCATCCCTATCCTATGGATGGCCATGCCTTTATCATCATCTTTTATTCTTCGTCTTCATCCCTGCGTCTTGCCAAAGAATTTTGTACACGGGTGTACAATTCCTGTGCCGCGTTATAGCCCATCTTTTTCTGGCGGTGGTTGACCGCAGCCGATTCGCATATAATCGCCAAATTACGACCCGGACGGATAGGGATGTTGTGGCATACGATTTTATTGCCCAAATATTCCGTATATTCCTCTTCCAAACCTAATCTGTCATATTCTTTATCCTTATCCCAGTCTTCCAGACGGATAACAAGGTCTATATTCTGGGTATCCTTTACGCTGGATACACCGAACAACGTCTTTACATCCACAATCCCAATACCTCTCAGCTCAATAAAATGCTTCGTGATATCAGGCGCCGTGCCAATCAGCGTGTCGTCGCTTACTTTTCTGATTTCCACTACGTCATCCGTTACGAGCCGGTGCCCTCTCTTGATTAATTCAAGCGCTGCCTCCGACTTACCGATACCACTTTCACCCGTTATCAGCACACCTTCCCCATATACATCAACCAAAACCCCATGAACTGAAATGCAGGGAGCCAGCTTTACATTCAACCAACGGATAATTTCTGCCGTAAACGCGGATGTAGCTTTCTTTGTCATAAGAAGAGGCACTTTATTCGCTATGGCCATTTCCAAAAACAGCGGATCCGGCTGCAGTTCGCGGCAAAATACAATGCCCGGAATATCACAGGAAAGCAGCTTGGTATAAATCTCCTTTTTCCTTGCTTCCGGCAGCCCCAACATATACGTATACTCCACAAAGCCGATAATTTGGATACGGATTGCTTCAAAATGTTCAAAATACCCTGCCATCTGCAAAGCTGGCCTGTTGATATCCGGCTGGGTGATTTTCACTTTAGAAATATCCAGTTCCGGTGTCAGATTTTCCAATTTCATTTTCGCAATAATGTCTTTTAAACTTACGCTTGCCATAAACCTTCTCCTTTTCCCGTGACTTTTTAGAATTTTTTATTTCGTTTGTCCGTTTTTCCTAAGTATAAATTTTATCATAGAAACAAGACAAAGGCAACGCGGTTTTCAGGAAACGGCCGGCATTGTATCGGCAAAATAGCTTTCCATCAACCAGAAGGTATGTAACTAAATATTTTATCCTTCCTGACGAAAAAAATTATAAATCCCCTCTGCGATGTGTCTTGGTATTTCCGGCACTTTTGCCAATTTATCCACATCTGCCTCTTTTATTTCTTCTATTGATTTGAAGTGCCTCATCAACGCCTTCCTTCTGGAGGGCCCCACTCCCGGAATATCGTCCAAAACCGATTTCACCTGGCTTTTCCCCCTCAAGGAACGGTGATATTCGATGGCAAACCGGTGGGCTTCATCCTGCACCCTCGTAATCAGCTTAAACCCCTCCGAATTTCTCTCAATAGGGATTTCCTCATTGTTAAAGTAAAGCCCCCTTGTCCTGTGGTTGTCATCTTTGACCATACCGCATACCGGAATGTCTATATGCAGTTCATCCAATACTTCCAGCGCAATGTTCACCTGCCCTTTTCCGCCGTCCATCAAAATTAAATCCGGAAATTTTGTAAAACTCCCAAATTCCTTTTCCATCTCTTTCAAGTCCAGTTCTTTCTGTTCTTCCATCCCATGCAAAAAGCGCCTCGTAAGGACTTCCTTCATACATGCATAATCATCCGGCCCCGATACTGTTTTTATTTTAAATTTGCGGTAGTCGCTCCTTTTGGGCTTTCCTTTTTCATAAACTACCATAGATCCTACATTGGCAAATCCGCTAATATTGGAAATATCATATGCTTCCATCCGGCTGATACCTTCTATGCCGATTAATGACGCAATTTCTTTTACCGCGCCAATGGTACGCCCTTCTTCCCTTTTTATCTTCTCTTTATCCTGGCTTAACACCAATGCTGCATTTTTTGCCGCCAATTCCACCAGTTTTTCCTTGGTGCCTTTCTTCGGTACACGGATATGGACTCTGCTTCCCTTTCTTGCCGAAAGCCATTTTTCCAGCACATCAATATCCTCAATCTCCCTTTGAAGCATTAATTCTTTGGGGATAAACGGTGTCCCTGCATAAAACTGCTTTACAAAATCCAATAACACCTGTTCTTTTTTACTTCCCGACACGTGTGTCATATAAAAATGTTCCCTGCCTATCAGTTTTCCGCCCCTGATAAAAAAAACCTGCACTACCGCATCGTTTTCGTCCAGCGCAAGGGCAATAATATCCTTATCTTCTCCATCGCTGTCGGTAATCTTTTGTTTTTGCGATATCTGTTTTACGCTATTATATAAATCCCGATATTTGATTGCCTCCTCAAACTCCATATTCTCGGAAGCTTCCTGCATCTTTCTTTCCAGTTCTTTCAAAATAGGGCTAAAATTCCCGTTTAAAAAGTCAAGGGCCTGCCCCACTTTCTCCCTGTATTCTTCCTGCGGAATATATCCTTGGCAGGGCGCCGCACATTGTTTGATATGGTGGTTCAGGCACGGCCTGTCTTTCCCTGCTTCTTTCGGGAGATTCTTGTTGCAAGTCCTCAACATATATAGTTTATTAATCAAATCTATCGTATCTTTCACTGCCGCCGCACTGGTAAAAGGCCCAAAATACCGGGAACGGTCTTTTTTCATTTCCCGTGAAAACAGCACCCGGGGATATGCTTCCCCCACTGTCACTTTAATATAAGGATACGTCTTATCGTCTTTCAGCAACGTATTATACCGGGGACTGTATTCCTTGATTAAGTTATTTTCAAGCACCAGCGCTTCCAGCTCGGAATCCGTAATAATATATTCAAACCGGGCAATCTGCGTAACCATTTTGTCAATTTGAGGCCCTCTCCCTATAATTTTGCGGAAATAAGACCTGACACGGTTATGCAGATTAATCGCTTTCCCTACATAAATAATAGAATCATTACTGTCATGCATAATATATACGCCCGGTTTTGCCGGCAATTTTTTTAATTCCTCATCAAAATCAAACATAGCCTATTAAAACCTTTCCCAATCGCAATCCAGCCCTTATGGCTCAAAGTTCCCGGATGTATTGGAGAAACGACCCACCGGTCCACCGCCCTGCCCTGCGGTGCGGTTCATTTCGTCCTCTTCTTTCCAGGGATTGCTGTTTTCCCCTCCGGGCATATCCCCGGCGCCGGAAGCTTCCTCTTTCTTTTCTTCTTCTGCCTTAGCTTCCGCTTTTTCCGGCTTCTTTTCCTCTTCCTTCTTTTCTATCCCTTTCTTTTCTTCCAGGCCCTTCTCTTCGTCCTCTTCCGGTTCCGGGATTCCCTTTTCCTTTCGATATATCTTCATAAATTCCTTACCGGTTATAGTTTCTTTCTCTATCAGGTGGGCTGCCAGCTTATCCATCAATTCCCTGTTTTCGGACAAAAGTTTCTTCGCTTCCTCATAACAGCCTTTCAGGATATTCATGACTTCCGTATCCACATCCGCTGCGGTCACATCGCTGCAGTCCAGCCTTGCACCGCCGCCCAAATATTGATTCTCTATTGTAGCTAATCCCATCAGCCCGAACCTTTCGCTCATGCCGAACCGGGTTACCATGTTTTTGGCAATATTCGTCGCTTTTTCTATATCGTTGGCAGCTCCGGTCGTTACTGTATCAAAGACAATCTCTTCCGCAGCACGGCCTCCCAGATAACCTACCAGCATATCATGCAGTTCTGCCTTCGTATTCAAGTATTTTTCTTCCTCCGGCACTTGCATTACATATCCCAAAGCCCCCATTGTCCTTGGAACAATGGTAATCTTCTGCACCGGCTCCGAATTTTTCTGAAGGGCGCTCAACAAAGCGTGGCCTACTTCATGATAAGACACAATCTTACGCTCCTCTTTACTCATGATGCGGTCTTTCTTTTCTTTGCCCACCAATACTTGTTCCACCGCTTCAAATAAGTCCTGCTGGCAGACATAATTCCTTCCCTTCTGCACCGCATTGATTGCCGCTTCATTAATCATATTTGCCAAATCCGAGCCCACGGCTCCGCTGGTTGCCAATGCAATCGCATCCAAATCCACGCTGTCATCCATAAGCACGTCTTTGGCATGCACTTTAAGGATTTCCACACGCCCTTTCAAATCCGGTTTATCTACGATAATCCTCCTGTCAAAACGTCCCGGGCGCAGAAGGGCCTTATCCAAAATCTCCGGCCGGTTGGTTGCCCCCAGAATCAAAACTCCCTTCGATGTGTCAAAACCATCCATCTCGGACAAAAGCTGATTCAGCGTCTGTTCTCTTTCTTCATTCCCGCCGCCAAATTTGGAATCCCTGCTCCGCCCTATTGCATCGATTTCATCAATAAATACGATACAAGGGGCATTTTTTGTCGCTTCTTTGAACAAATCCCTTACGCGGGACGCACCGACGCCCACATACATTTCTATGAAATCCGAGCCTGTTAAAGAAAAAAACGGCACATGGGCTTCCCCGGCCACCGCCTTTGCCAAAAGGGTTTTTCCGGTTCCCGGAGGGCCTACCAGCAAAGCGCCCTTGGGCAGTTTCGCGCCGATTTTGGCGTATCTTCCCGGATTATGAAGGAAATCAACTACTTCCTGCAAAGATTCCTTCGCTTCATCTTCCCCGGCCACATCTTTAAAGCTAACGCCGGTTTCCTTCTCCACATAGACTTTGGCATTGCTTTTCCCAATGCCCATCATTCCCCCGCCGCCTTTTGCCATCCGTCTGAACAGAAGGCTCAAAATCAGCCACAAAAACAGCATCGGCACAACATAGGTCAGTATGATGGATACAATCATCCCGGAGCCATCCGGCACAACCCCTTTTACGTCTACATTGTTTTCCAAAAGACGCTGGGTTAAGCTTTCATCCGCAATCCTTCCGGTATAATAAGTCACCGAAGGCGCCCCGTATATGCTGACAGTACCTTCCACCTTTTTTTCCGGCTTGATGGTAATACGGTCGGACTCAATCTGTACGCTTTCCACTTCACCGTTTTCCACCATCCGTATAAATTCATTATAAGTAATCTCTTTCTCGCTATTGCCTGTCAGCGTTTTCATAAAATAGCTCATACAAAAAAGCGTGATAAGCGAAGCTATCAAAAGGAGAAAAATACTTTGCTTCTTCGGGTCTTCCCCATTGCCTCCCGGACCTTTACCTCCATTGTTATTCTGATTACCTCCACGATTGCCACTATTGTAGCCCCCGCCATCGTATTGGTTTAAATTATTTTCATCCATAATTGCTCCTATTTGCAGGCGCCGCTTGCCCTGCATCCCTTGTTATAAGTTCGTTTACCGCCATCTTTCAGGCCTCTGTCTACTGCTTCTATTATTATAGAGACTGGTTTTCGATAAATCAATAAGAGAATTATGAAAATATTTTACCATGTATAAAAGATTTCTAAAATTTTTTCTATAAAATGCTAGATTTTTGGCTATTATCCATTGTATAATACTAAGGTTATTGTGTTATTCGGTTTCTATATGAGGAGGAGAAAAAATGCCCGTAAAATACGTATTCGTGACTGGCGGCGTTGTTTCCGGCTTAGGAAAAGGAATCACTGCCGCGTCTCTGGGGAGGCTTCTGAAAGCCCGTGGATACAAAGTGACAATGCAGAAATTTGACCCATACATCAACATGGATCCCGGAACCATGAACCCTATACAACACGGCGAAGTATTTGTAACCGATGACGGCACGGAAACGGATTTGGATTTAGGGCATTATGAACGTTTTATCGATGAAAATCTTGAAAAAAACGCCAACGTCACCACCGGGAAAATATACTGGACCGTCCTGCAGAAGGAACGCAGGGGCGACTATGGCGGCGGCACCGTCCAGGTAATCCCTCATATTACCAACGAAATTAAAAGCCGGTTCTACCGGAATTTTACAGACCCAGACATGCGGATTGCTATTATTGAAGTGGGAGGCACCGTAGGCGATATCGAAAGCCAGCCCTTTTTAGAATCCATCCGCCAGTTCCAGCATGAAGTAGGGAAAGAAAACGCTATCCTGATTCATGTCACCTTGATACCTTATTTGCGGGCTTCTCAGGAAATGAAAACCAAGCCTACCCAGGCCAGTGTCAAAGAACTACAGGGAATGGGCATCCGGCCCGATATTATCGTATGCCGGAGCGAATATCCTTTAGACCAGGGCATTAAAGACAAAATTGCCCTGTTCTGCAATGTACCGGAGCATCATGTCTTACAAAATCTGGATGTGGAATACCTTTATGAAGCTCCACTGGCTATGGAAAAAGAGAATTTGGCACAAGTTGCCTGCGAATGCCTGAATCTTCCCTGCCCGGAACCTGATTTGGCCGACTGGTCCGCTATGGTAGACGCTTTGCGTTCCCCGTCGGGCCAAGTGACAATTGCTCTGGTAGGTAAATATATACAGCTTCACGACGCATATATCAGCGTTGCGGAAGCTTTAAAGCACGGCGGAATCTCAAACCGTGTCACCGTCAACATCCGATGGGTGGACTCCGAAACCGTTACATCGGATAATGCGGACCAGCTTCTCCATGATGCGGACGGCATCCTTATCCCCGGCGGTTTTGGCGGTCGGGGCATCGAAGGGAAAATCCATGCCATCACTTATGCAAGGGAACACGAAGTTCCTTTCTTAGGCATTTGCCTTGGTATGCAGCTATCCATTGTGGAATATGCGAGAAATGTAATCGGCTATCACGATGCCCACAGCGTAGAATTAAACCCCCATACTACCCATCCGGTTATTGCCCTTATGCCTGACCAAAATGGAGTAGAGGATATCGGGGGAACTTTGCGGCTCGGCTCCTACCCCTGCATATTGGACAAGGAGTCCAAAGCCTACCGTCTATATGGAGAAGAAACCATTTATGAACGGCATAGGCACCGTTATGAAGTCAATAACGACTACCGGGCAGCCCTTGTTGAAAACGGCATGAAATTATCCGGCCTTTCCCCTGACGGGCGTATTGTAGAAATGTGCGAAATCCCGGATCATCCCTTTTTCATCGCCACACAGGCCCACCCGGAGCTGAAGTCAAGGCCAAACCGCCCTCACCCTTTATTTAAAGGCTTTATTACCGCTGCTAAAAATAAAAATACAAGGATGGAAACGACATGAACTTAGGATTCGATAACGATACTTATTTGAAACTACAGTCTGAACATATACGTAAAAGGATTACCCAATTCGGAAACAAATTGTATCTGGAATTTGGCGGCAAACTCTTTGATGATTACCATGCCTCCCGGGTGCTTCCCGGTTTCCAGCCGGACAGCAAACTGAAAATGCTTCTTCAGTTAAAAGACCAGGCGGAAATCATCATCGCTATCAGCGCCGATGCAATTGAAAAAAATAAAATCCGGGGGGATTTGGGCATTACCTACGATATGGATGTACTCCGTCTTATCGACGCCTTCCGTTCCAAGGATTTGTATGTTGGCAGCGTTGTCATTACCCAATATGCCGGCCAGCCGGCGGCAGACCATTTCCGCAAACGTCTGTCGCTCCTTAACATCAAATCTTATCTCCATTACATAATTGAAGGCTATCCCAGTAATATTTCCCATATTGTCAGCGATGAAGGATATGGGAAAAATGATTATATCGAAACCACAAGGCCTTTGGCAGTTATCACGGCCCCCGGCCCGGGAAGCGGCAAAATGGCGACCTGCCTCTCCCAGCTTTACCACGAACACAAACGGGGCATTAAAGCAGGCTATGCCAAATTTGAAACTTTCCCGGTTTGGAACCTGCCCCTGCGGCATCCGGTTAATATCGCTTATGAAGCCGCTACCGCAGATTTAAACGACATGAATATGATTGACCCCTTCCATCTGGAAGCTTATGGGGAAACCACGGTAAACTATAACAGGGATGTAGAAGTATTCCCTGTCTTAAGTGCCATCTTTGAACAGATTTTAGGCGCCAGCCCCTACAAATCCCCAACGGATATGGGTGTCAATATGGCGGGGAAATGCATTATTGACGATGCCATCTGTCAGGAAGCCTGCAAGCAGGAAATTATCCGCCGGTATTATCAGGCGTTGTACAATCAGAAAAAAGATATTATGGGCGCCAAGGAAACCGTATATAAGCTGGAACTTTTGATGAAACAGGCATCCATTACAAGCGAAGACCGCAAGGTAATCCCTGCTGCCATGATGCGTCAGGAAAATACCGGGCATCCTGCAGCGGCTATCCAACTGCCCGATGGACGGATTATTACGGGAAAAACTTCCGACCTTCTCGGGGCTTCCGCAGCCGTACTGCTCAACGCGTTAAAAACATTGGGAGGCATTGACCACGCGCTTCACTTGGTATCCAGAGCAGCCATTGAGCCTATCCAGACGTTGAAAACCGATTATCTGGGAAGCCGCAATCCAAGGCTGCATACGGACGAAATTTTAATCGCCCTTTCCATCAGCGCTGCCAGCGACGATGCCGCCAAACTGGCACTGGCCCAGCTACCAAAGCTAAAAGGTTGTGAAGTCCATTCCACAGTCATCCTTTCTTCCGTGGATGAAAAAACGTTCCGGCGGCTCGGTATGCACTTAACCTGTGAGCCCGCTTACGAAACAAATACAATGTTCCATTAAATTTTTCGGGGCCAGAACCGTATCCCATACAGTCCTGGCCCCAAAATATATTTTCCCGCAAGTACAAATTTGCTGTTTCCTTTTCTTTTTTCCTCTTTCCCCTTTTCTCTTTTTCTACAGTTTCTTTAAAAAATGCCCGTCCACATTCACGCCTTCGTTTACAACAATAAAAGCCTTCGGGTCATATTTCCTAATAATATGTTTCAGCCTGCCCACCTCATATTTGGATACTACCATATACAGCACTTCCGTATTCTCATCCGTATAAGCTCCAAGCGCTTTCCATTTTGTAATCCCTCGTTCCATTTTGTGGAAAATTTCCTGTTCCATTTCCGAACAGGCATTTTTAGTTATGATATTTACTTCCACATTAATATTCTGGGAATGGACCTTGTCCACGGCAAATGCGCTGACTGAAGCGTAAATCAAAGAGTATATCACTGTTTGTACATCAAATAAGAAAAGGCATATCGAATATAAAGCAATATTTACAATTAAATTTACTTTGCCTACGCTGAAATCCTTCTTCCAACGTATCAGCAAAATACCCAGCACATCCGTACCTCCGTCAGAACTGCCCATTTTTAAAGACAAGCCGATACCTGCGCCGCACAAAATACCCCCAATCAGGCAAGAAGCCAATATGTCTTCCATAATCGGCACTTTGGGCACAGTGAAAATAAACAGGAAAAATGACATTGCCGTCACACATGCCACCGTTTTTGTAAAAAATATTTTCCCCAGCTTTTTCATGGCTAAAATAAACAGCGGAATGTTAAAAATATAATAAATCAAGCCCGCAATATCAAAATTTTCCAAAGGAAGCCCTGCATAATTTACCAGCAAAGTACGGATAACCTGGCAAAAACCCATCATTCCGCCGGTATACAGTCCTTGCGGAACTACAAACAAGTTCATGCCAAAAGCATACAACGCAGTTCCACCGATAGCCCCAAGCAGCCTCCTCGTCTCATAAATCACCATCCTCCGTTCCAGCTTCGGAATTTTACTCATCGATTTGTCCTCCCTAACATTTCCGGCTAAAATCATCAACGTATATATTTTGTCCGATTGAACAAACTATACCATGCGGCAAATCATCCGATTAGCTGCCGCATAATCAAAGCCCCCGCTGCAAGCAACAGGGTATCAAACTTGCAGCGCTGCAGAGCAGCGGGGTATTTGACCCTCGCGGCAGTCGCCAAATGTCTGCAAGCAGCCACTTGGCTCGTTGCTCGCGAGAATAAAACCATAACAATTATATCAGAAATAGGAGGTAATGCAATATGAAAGATAAAATACAAAATACAGAGAAAGATATGCTGACCGAAGCTTTGGCCAGGAATACCTTAGATAATATCCCCACCCCCAACAGCGATGCCAAAGAAATCGTTGGCCTTGTGAAAAGCAGTGGAAGAGTCACCGGCTATCAGCTTTCCGACGGTTCCACGGTTTCCAAACAAGAAGGGGTAGAACTTGCAAGGCAAGGAGATATCAAAGGGGTAGGCATCGCCCACCGGAAAGATACGGAATACCTAAAATCCCTGCCCGATGGCTCGGAAAACAATAACTTGAACAATCTGCCTTCCATATCCGGCTAAGGCACCTGCCATTCCCCTATTTTCATTCCGGATTGCGGAGCCAGACCCCATCTACCACCAGACATTGAATCTGTCCATAGTCTTCCTCGCCGAAGCCGGCACAACGCTGCCTTGCGGCTTCGCTTTCCGAATCTTCCCCTTCCAAATAAAATGTATACAGTTTTGGCAGTTCATCCAAAAAGCTAAAATCCATCGCGTCTGTCGTCTCCAGCCTCAAATATTTCAGCGAAGTACATTGTGCCAGTATTTCTTCTATGGATTCGCTTGTTTCCCCAAAATCCCCTTCCGCATCTTCCTCTTCCTTTTCTTTGACACCTCCGAAAGTGGACGCCCCTTCCTTCTCATAACCCAGTTCATTCAAATGGGGGAACATACTGAGGTTCAATGTCAAAGAATCCAATTCCTTTAAATTTAAAAGCCATTTCAGGTTCGTCACCGGCCGGGCAGACGTAATGGAGATTTCCTTAAGCGACGGGCACTCCCCTAATACTTCATAATCGTCCGCACTCCCAATTTCCAACGTTACTTTTTCCAGATTGGGCAACACTGCCAAATCCCGGAATGTTGTCAAATTACAATCTGCACAAGACCCGTCTACCGTAGTGATATTATTGACCGCCACCTGATCCCGTCCGGGAATAGGGCTCTCCACAAGTACCACTTCCGTAATCCATGCAAGCTCGCTTGCATAGATTGGACGTTCCATAAACTCTTTTTCCTGTTCCCTTGTCAAATTATAATGAAAGGAAATTTTGCTTCTAATGATTCTCTCCCACTCTTTTGACACAAATTCGACTTCCCTGTCTTCCCCTTTTAAAACCGGGTCTTCCTTTATGCCATATTTTCTTTCCATAATTGCAAACGGATTATGCAAATCTTCATACGGCCAGCTTTCATACCCTAAGTAAGGACGGTATTTCAAACTGTTCCAAACTTTTTCCCCGCCTTCTTCCACATAAGAAGCCGCCATATAACGGGTAATTTCTTCAATTTGATACCCCTGCGTATTTTCATCCTCCGGTATGGGGCTATATCCTATAAATTCTATCAGATATTCTTCCCCTGGCACATAAGCCACCGCACATTTTACCCGTTCCTCCCCAGCCTGGCAAATAAAAGTATAAAAAAGTAAATCCGTTCCGTCTTCTTTTATATAACGGGAAAACTCCAATTCGCGGAAATCAATGCCCTTTGCCTGTTCTGCACTGTCCGCAATTTGTTTCTGCATTTCCTCCCATTCATTCCCAACATCGTCTGAAAACATACGGTTTTCTGTCACATGGGTATACACCCCAACATCTGCAAATTCCGGCCAATAACTATATTCCAGACAAACCTCCCACTCCGGCCTTCCAGCAATCCAGTCTGCCGGAACATCATAGGTACATGCCGTAGAGCCAAAACCACCCCGGCTATCCTTTTGCTTTTCTATATAGTGGACTTTGGGAACTGATATCTCCATGCCCGGGAAAATGAGTCCCCCATCGCCAGGGATTTCCGGGTTCTGCCGTTTCAGAATATCACATGCTTCCCCCTTATCATAATATTCCTGAGCAATTTTCCACAAAGTATCCCCCTCTTTTATCCGATAAACACCGGCTTCCGGCGATAAAAGGAAAATATAGTCCTCCTTTCCCCCCTCCTCTATATCCTCCAACAGGGGATACCTCTGATTCCTCATATCCTCTTCCGCCGCCCATTTCCCTAGCCAGTCCGCGTCCTCATCCCCCGGTCCCCCCTCTTCCGTTCCCTCTTCTTTTTCATTCTCCTTTGCCATATCCATAACGGTCCTTGCCTTCTCTCCCGCCCAGACCGGATGGGAAATTCCACTGCCGGCTATTACAATCCCAAGCATACATAACCAAAAACTTCGGTATATTCTATTCTTTTCCATTATCCTATCCCCTCCGTCATCCTGCCTTTTCTACTGCTCTATCCCCTCTGCACTCCTGACTTTTCTGCTTCCCTATCCCTTCTATAACAAAATACTGCCTGCAACCCCCTAACATCCTAACCCGCCGCGCATATACTAGTAAAAAGTTTTCCATTTATAAAGGGGTTTTCTTATGTATCAGTTCACTCCCCGGCTCACGTTTGTCCGCATTCTGGAAAAAAACCGCCCTGCAGCCGTAGCATGGGTTACCGGTAATAACATTTATTCCGAGTTAAGCGGACTCGTCAAATTTTACGACACCCCCTATGACGGTGTCCTGGTAGAGGCGGAAGTATTCGGGCTTCCTAATGTTTCCACCCAAGTTTCTTCCGATTTCTATGCTATGCATATCCATCAATACGGCAACTGCTCCGGTTCCTTTGAAAAAACCGGCAGCCACTTCAATCCGACAAATGCTTTCCACCCGGAACACGCAGGGGATATGATTCCGCTGCTGGGAAACCAGGGCTATGCGTGGGCGTCTTTTTACGATAAGCGTTTCACCATCGACGACATTATCGGGAAGTCCGTCGTCATCCATTCCAGGCGGGATGACTTCACCTCCCAGCCCGCCGGAGACTCCGGAGAAAAAATCGGCTGCGGTGTCATTCGGAAAGAAGACTGAATCATCCGCATCGGAGCAAGAAACCTGTCTTAGAGGATGCGAAACCTTTATCATTCCATCCGAAAATGTACCGGCTCCAAATCTTCGGTCAAGACTTCCATTTGATATTCCGGCAGTTGTTCCAATAAATCATCCAGACACATTCCTGTAGCATGGATTACATCATGCGCCAATACTACCACATGGTCTTTTCCCTGGATAGAGCCGAGCGCATTGGCTATCAACTGTTCCGGCTTGGGATCCTTGACCGCATCCTCTAAGCTGGCGTTCCAATCGTAATAAATAAAACCCCTTTTTGTCATTTCCTCCGCAATTGCATTGCAGACCTTTTTATTGTATGCATTCACGCTGCCGCCGGGAAAGCGGAAAAATTTTGCCTCTACACCCGTAACCTCCTTTATCAGCTCATATGCTTTTTCAAAATCCTCTACATAGCTGTCCACGCTCTCGTAAATCGCCTTATAATCATGGCTATAGCAATGGATTCCTATCGTATGCCCCTCCTGCGCAATCCGTTTCGCCATTTCCGGATTCCTTTCTACATTTTCTCCCACAAGAAAGAAAGTAGCCTTTATGTTCCTTTTCTTCAATACTTCCAATACCCTCTCCGTATTTTCCATATAAGGTCCGTCGTCAAATGTCAGGTACATAGTTTTCGGATGGAAATAAAGTTCAATCCCCTGCACAATCCCTTTCGCCACCTGTTCCTGATATTCCGGCGACATTAATTTTTCCCTTTCCCCCTGATTGGAAAGGAAACCCGTCTCAATCAGGCAGGAGGGCATAGAAGTTTTCCCTGTCACATGGAAGTCTGCATCATTCCTCAATTCCCTTGCAGCCGCCCCTGTACTTTTTAATGTCTCCTGATGGATAAGCTGCGCCAGCCTCTTGCTGTCTTTTCCACTGTTGCTTCCATCATACCATGTTTCAATCCCCTCCACATTACTATCTTCAAATGTATTTTGATGTATGCTCACATAAATATCCGCTTCACAGGCATTCGCATTCTCTACACGTTCTTCCTTCGCTATATAAGTATCGTCTTCCCTTGCCATAATTACCTGATATCCCATCCCTTCAAGCTTACCCTCTACCAGCTTGGCAATAGCCAGGTTAATATCCTTTTCATATATGCCGTCTTTTTCACACCCTTCATCTTCTCCCCCATGCCCGGCATCAATGACAATGGCCGGCACTCCCGGCACCTTTTCTATTTCATCCAAAACAGGAACATTTCCCGATATACTCTCTTCTACTCTTCTTATCTCTTCTTTCCGGTTAGCTTCTGCTTCTACCGCCGGGTCCTCCGGGGCTGCCAAAGCCTTTACTGCCAGGACAAAGGATGTTGTACCAACCGCTGCTGCCATTAGCAATGCACAGCCAACCCGGATTGCCTTCCTCCTTCTTTTCTCCCTCTTCTTCATTTGTTCATACGATACTCTTTTGTACATACTCCGATGCTCCTTCCAAAAAAACATGCCCTTACATAACCTATCCTTTTCATTACTGTCAATCATAGGTTACACAAGGGCTGCATCAAAGTATCATCATAGTTGCATCAAACTTGCATCATTTTGAAATTTTAATAAATAATTCGTTTATCCCTTCATAAAACCCAACCGTCACTATCGTATCCCCGTTGCCAATACCGGAAAATACATACTTTTTATAATAAGGCGTAGTTTCCAGCAAAGGATTTGTGGATTCGTAGGGCTGCGGAGTGCTTATCCCCATATAGTCGCTCCATTTTTCCATGATTCCGTCCGGGTTAATGTCCTCCCATGTAAGGGAAGTCCTGACATAGACTTCATAAAATTTGCCGCTTTCCGCATCAATATATGCATCGATCAACCGGTTTTCCTTATTGGCATTTTTTTGGCTGTTGGAGAGGCTCAATTTCCAAACGGCTACGTTATTCCTCGGCTCCAATACATCAATTGCCGAATACAAAACTGCGTTATAAGATGCCTTCTCCACCTTCTTTATGTCCACCGGCAATATTCCCAGGCTGCCTAACGTATCCAAGCCTTTATTGCATGTTTCATAAATTTCTTCATCCGTAATTTCTTCCCCAGAGGGTCCTCTATGATTAACGACAAAAGCATAGGCTCCCCCTAATTCCTGGTAATCCACATCCGCCGTGCCGCCCCCTGTCCATGCGTTCTGTTCGCTTCCCGGAAGCGTCTGGCTGCTTAAGCATTGGGAGAGGATGTACAATCTTTCATTTCCATTCAATGTATACCGATAACCCTCCCCCGCCGTTTGAATTTCTTCCAAATGAGTTTCATTTAAAATAGATTTATCCTTATACCCCGCCAAAGCTTCCGGTCCCCATACCGACGCGGCAATCACCAGAATTGCAAAACAAAGGAAGCCGATTGTAAGGGTATCTTTCCGCAACGGTTTGCCCTGATATCCAATCAACTTATTCCCTATACTTTCGATTTTCTTCATCCGCTTCCTCCTTCCCCTGATTTGGCAAGGTAAAACCGATACACGTTCCTTTTCCCGGCTCGCTTTCTATCTCAAGCACGCTGCCGTGAAGCTGCAGGATTTCTTTACAAAGAGCCAGCCCTAATCCTGCCCCGTTCTTGCTTCTGGCGCGGGATTTGTCCACCATATAAAAGGCTTTCACTACATTTCGTTGTTCTTCCCGGGGTATCCCCACTCCGTAGTCTTTCACCACAAACCGGTATCCTGTTTCCAACCTGTGTCCCTCAACTTCTATCATACCCCCTGCTTCCGAAGCCTTACAGGCATTGTCGATTAAATTGATTAAAACGGTTTTAATCAGGTTTATTTCCGCCCATACCATTCCACTGTCATAACGATACCGGAATCTCTGTCCCCCGCCTACAAACATATCTTCCAAATAACGAAAAATACTTTCTGCAGAAACATTCTGAAATTCCGTCTCTTCCCTCTTTGTCACAATAATATCCAGCAGGCGCAGCGCCATTGCCTCCAGCCGCTTTCCTTCCGTATAAATATAATTGGCGGACATGAAACTTTTTTCCTCATCCAGCTTATGGGAACGGAGCATGTCCGCATAACCTATAATTGCTGTCAGCGGCGTTTTTAATTCATGGGCAAAAGCCGCCACAAAGTTTTCCCTGTCCTGAATCCCCTCTTCCAATTTCCCGATATTCTCTTCCAATGTATTGGCCATATCATTGAAGTCTTTTGTCAGCAGCCCCAGCTCATCGTCGCTGACCTGTCTGGCCCTGTAGGAATAATCTCCTGCCGCCATCCGTTTCGTGGCTTTTGTCAGCAAACGGATAGGCTTTGTCAGCCACGAGGAAATGAAATGCATAATAAGAGTCCCTGCTATCAGCATGGCTATCGTCACCCTGCGGTATACGGAAAACCCCAATTCCCTCTCCCTGAACACATCCGAAATATCCCGCATGGTCTCCAGATAAAGGATTCTGTCCAAAGTATCCACCGTCGCCCCCGTCTGCACATAATACCCTTCTGACATTTTGATTACCCGATAGGTTTTTGTGCTTTTATCTGTCTGCTCCAATAAGGCTCCGTCCGCTTCAAATCCATCGCTTGCATACAAAATCTTCCTGTTTTCATCCGAAATCCTTAAAAGACGGCTGGTTCCATGCCCGCCCGTCTCCAGATTCGATGCGATTTCCTCTATCGTATTGTCCTGTAAAATATTATATTTTGCGGGTACATTAAGAGCCGCCGTTTCAAACGCAAAGCTTAGGATACTGTTTTCGTCCAATGCCTGCTCCACTTCCCTGGCTAACGATGTTTCAAATACATAATTGACGAAAAAATACCCGCTGAACCCCAATGCTACCGCCATAACGATAATAGTCCACAGCAGAAGTTTTAAAGAAAATTTCATTGCGGTACCTCTAAGCGGTATCCTACTTTATATACCGCCACCAGATTATGTTCCCATCCCAGTTTCTTCCTCAGGCGCTGCACATGGAGGTCCAACGTCCGGCTGTCCCCGAAATATTCGCCTTCCCAAACCGCTTCATACAGCTTCTCCCTGAACAATGCCACGTTTTTATTTTTAATAAAAAGTAAAAGCAGCCCAAACTCTTTGTTTGTCAAAACTACCGGCTTACCGTTTTTTGTTACCCTTCTGGCTTCTACATCCACCACCACATCCCCCGCTGTCAGATGTTGTTCCGTTTTGTTGTAGCGCCGCAAGACAGCCTCCACTCTGGCAACCAGCTCCACTACATCAAAGGGCTTTACCAAATAATCGTCCGCCCCCAGCTTCAAACCTTTTACCTTGTCTTTTACCTCATGCTTTGCCGTAATAAAAATAACCGGTACGCCAAAAGGCCGGATATAATCCATAACATCATAGCCATCGGCCCCGGGAAGCATAATATCTAAAAGAATCAAATCAAAATTTTCTTGCTCAATCCGATTGATTGCTTCCAGGCCATCCTGCACGGAAACACAGTGATATCCTGCCGAAGACAAGTTTAAATCAATCAAATCGCAAATCGCCTTTTCATCATCCACAATCAATATCCGTATCATTTCTCCGATTTCCACCCCCAATAAGCCCGTGCATTTTCTACCACTTCTTCCATCGTATCTTCTTCCCCGCACCGGTAAGCGCCCTTTATCTCCGTATCCGCCGAAAAGCCTCCTGTCCGCTGATAGTAAACGGCATAATCGCTTTTTACAATCAGCTCATGCCCATTGCCCTCATAACTATAGCGCGCCAACACTATAATATCTTTCAGCCCGTCCCCGTCAATATCCCGGCAATTAATCCCCTTCAATGCATACAGGTTATCGTATTCCCCCATAGGCTGAAGGCTCCATACAATATATCCTTGCTCATTGACAAGATAAATCATAAAAATATTATAATCCGCTATACTGTACATTCCGGGAACAACCTGAAGCCTCCCCAGTTTTTCAAAATTCCTGAAATAACACTGTTCCGAAATAATCCGAAGCCCTGCCTTTTGCAATTCCTCCAAAGTTGCCGCTGTATATAAGAACTCCGTAGAATCCCCATCCTTTACGAAAGCAGTGATAAGCTCTATACTCTTATTCATGCCAAAGCGGTTGATTTTATCCGAAATCCGATAATCGCGGTAGAATCCTGTTCCCTCTTCGTTCTGGAAAAGCACATCCCCCACTTTATACAGTTTCCCCGCGTAATCCCCTTCTTCCTTGATGCAGGAAGTAATCAGCACGATGTCCATCAGCCCATCCCCGTTCAAATCCTGAAAGGAAACTGCCGAAATCCCCATATTTGGCTGGCTGGTCTGCCCTTTGTTGCAGCTGTTCGTCTCCAACTGTTCGGTCTTATAAAGAATCTCCCCATCTGCCCCGGCAAAAAGCAGGATTAAACGGTCATATTCCGCATCCATTGCCGGAATAAAAAAAACTTCGCCAAAATCCCCCATTTCAATAGGGAATATCTGTTCTTCTATCACATCGAAACCACGACCGGCAATATCGTTTTGATACTCGATTTCCTCAAAACGCTGTTTATACCCGCCGTATTTTGACGCTTCTTCACTGCCGTCAACGGTCTCCTGCGCTATGTTGGGCATCGCCGGCTTTTCATTTCCGGCAGCCGCAAAAACAAAACCCGGGCTGCCAAACAATATCCAAACCATAGATATCCCCACCGCCCAATGCAGCGCCGACTTTACCCTTCTCAAACTAAACCACCTTCTTTGCCAACCATTTCTACCGTTTCCTTTCTTTCACTATATCAAATGGCCGCTGTGATTTCCACCTTTTCTTTTCAAACCACCCCTAAAGCCTTAAAAACCGCCCATACATACGGAGCCCCAAAGCAGTTTAAACTTTTGGGCCCGGTAATCTTATGCTCCCCGTCATCCATTATCTTTTGATATGCCTGCTCAAAGGTGGCACGTGTTATGGATTTCTTTTTCCTGTCCGCAAACAGTTCCCCGCCTTTTACCCGGTAAGTAAAAGGAAGCCCTTTGGCAGTATAAATGGTTTCGCCTTGCCAAGCCGTTATGGTCTCCCACAGTTTTTCCTTGGTCACCGCCTGCCCTGCCATTCCATCTGCCATCTTCTGTCCACTTTCTGCTGCGTTTTGAATCTTCTCCATAAACGTTCCTCCTTAGCCATACATCCAAATTTAATGAATATCAAATCCCCCTTTCCTGCTATTACCGACACGTTTCTACCTTACTAGACCTGTCAAAACGCTTGGAACAGTTGGTTCTTTTTACGTCCACTGCAAGCCTTTTTTAGTTTCTGTACACTGGCCGCCAGCATCACTTTGCTGACGCTGCGGGCCTTCCTTGGGCAAACTGCAATACAACGCATACAGGAAATGCATTGCCCCTTTTTTGTCTCCATTGGATCGTCTTCCGGTATTGCCCCTGCCGGGCACATGGATGCGCAAATGCCGCATCTTACACACTCCTTATCCGCTTTCGGCTTCATAGGGATGCCGTGGTACTCCTTGTACGGCCGATTGCCCGGAAGGTGCAGCTTTGGGGAATCCTCCCCTTGTTCCAACGAGTTCCTGATTGCTTCCGCAAAACCTTTTAATTCTTTCTCGTCATCCTCATCCGGCCGTCCGGCAGCAAACTGATGCATAATCGAGTGTTCCGCCACCGCCGCCACCGCTGCCACCGGGCTAAAACCCGCCGCTTCCATCACATCGCTTAACTCCAGCAAAGTATCTTCATATTCCCGGTTTCCGTAAACCACCAATAAGACAGCCCTCGCTCCGTTGCCTTTCATCTGTTTTAACCGGGAAACGGCAATTTCCGGCACCCGCCCGCCATAAGAAGGCACCGCCGCCACACATATATCTTCCCTATCAAATGAAAAAGAAGAAAAATCCGCCTTTCTGTTTGTTAAATCTATGTATGTGCGCTCCCTGCAAAATGAATCCATAAACAAGCCTGCCGCCTTTTTCGTTCCTCCGGTAGGGCTGAATATCATCTCATAAACTTTCATTTCCGTACTCCTCCAATCCATTATACTCTATCCCGAAAGATAGATTATGCATTTAGGTATATAGTATATCATAAACCGCTTGGAAAAAACAATGGATGTCAAAAGGCTCCGCACAAATACGGAGCCTTTTTATCGTAAGATATCTTTTCTGAATTTTATTTTTTCTTCTTCGCCGGCTTATCGGAAAGCTGCTTTAAAAAAGACGCCTTCCCCAAATCCCCTTCCGCCTTAAGCTTGCCAATCAAAAACGCTTTTACCGGATCAATCTTACCGTTTGCCAGCCCAATAATGGTATCCGCATTTGCCGTTACCAAAATATCACGGTCGTGGTACTCATATGGCTCCACGTTGATTTTACCGTCTTTTATCTCCACATAAAAAGCGCCTTCACCCTCCCCGGTTATGTTAAACTGGAATGCCACATGCTCCGACACTTTGCTTGCATCGGCACTGGCATATGCCTCCTTCACATTTGCCACTATCTCCTCGTAAGTCATTGGTTCCTCCTCTCTGCTACATACGGTTTCATATCTTTATTTCCAGTATACTATCTTGGGTTTAAGATTTCAAGGATAATCCCGCAAAAGAGAAAGAACCCTGACCGGTACAGCTCATGCGCCCCTCCCGATGAAAAATGCCGTATTTTAGGCATTTTTCGAGAAAAGATTTAGTTTCTCTTAAGCTGCGTTTTTGCGACCTTAGTAAAACTTCATTTCTTTCACGCTAACTTCCGTACCAATTCTATCACACGGCCCGCGCTGCTCCTGATATCATTTTCCGAAAGCATGCCCTGTTCATACGCCTCCCTGATGCTTCTTTCGTCCTCTGTATTTCCCGGCATAATGATATCATTGCCCGCAGCGGCGCACTTCCACGGAATGCTTCCGTCCTTTGGAACAGTCGTATTCCAGTCAGACATAATTACGCCGTCAAATCCCCATTCCCTACGTGCAATCACCGTACACAGGTCTTTATTGTTCGCCGCATGTATTCCATTCACCAGATTATAAGAACTCATCATGGCCATCGGCGCGCTCCGTTTTACCGCAATTTCAAATCCGCGGAGATATATTTCCCTCAATGCCTTTTCGGATACGTGGACGTCCACGCCCATGCGGTTGTCCTCTTGGTTATTACATGCAAAATGTTTCAGCGTCACTCCGCATCCCCTTCTGCTCTGCACGCCTTCCGTCACCGCCGCCGCCATCATCCCTGACAATAAGGGATCCTCGGAATAATACTCAAAATTCCGCCCGCATAATGGGTTCCTTTGAATATTCATTCCCGGTGCCAGCCATAAATCCACATAAAATTCCTTCATTTCCACCGCTATCGCCCTGCCAAATTCCTTCAAAAGCTCCTCGTCCCAAGTCTGCGCCATTAATGTGCCCACCGGAAATGCGGTACAGAACTGATAATATATTTCCGCGCCTTCATGGTGTTCCATCGGCTCCAAAAAACCGTTTTCCAAGCATCCCAGGACTCCAGCCCCATAAACTATGCCACTCTCTCTATCCGCCTCATAGCTTTGCCTCAGCCTGAGTCCTGCGGGTCCATCCGCCATAACCAGCGAACGTATGCCATATTTTTCTTCCAAAGTTTCCGCAGTCTCTCCAGCAGAACCCGGCACATGACATCCTGCGGAACCAAGCATACTGGTATTCTGCGTAATGTTACCGTATAGAAGAGGAATTAAATCCTCCGCAGGCCAGTCCGCCGCAGGATATCGCATACAGTCTTTATGCTCTTCTTTGCCGGGTACAAATACATATTCCGCAATCTCCTGGCCTTCTGCTTCTCCGGAAGAAGCTTCCTGCACATCTTTCTCCCAATGGCTCCCCGCCGGCTCCTGAAGCGTCTCCTGCAACGGGCAAATCCGATTCGTATGTTCAATCACTGTATGTTCCATGACATTTAATGTTGCCACATGCCGGAGCGACGCTGAATGCTCTCCGATCCAGATTCCATACGCCCCTTTGTCAATCACCCATGCGCTTTCCTGTTCGGAAAATACTGCCAGCTGCTTTTGTTCGACAGAAACCGTCAGCCTACAGGCTTCCCCAGGCTGAAGCAACGGCGTCTTCGCAAATCCCGCCAGACGGCGGCATTCCTTCTTCCTCCCTGCCCCGGGCAAAGTTACATACACCTGCACGACTTCCCTACCGGAATAATACCCCCCTGTATTTTGTACCTCCACATCAATTTCCATCCCATTTTCCCGGACTCTCCCTTCCAGAAATTCCATTTCAAACGTGGTATAAGAAAGTCCATATCCAAAGGGAAACAACGGTTTTACCCCAAAGCTGTCAAAGTATCGGTAGCCTACATAAATCCCTTCTTTATACTCTTCTTTTTCCAAATCGCCGTTCAAATAACTGAAAGAGTCCGCACACGGATAATCTTCATACCGTCTGGCCCAGGTTGCTGTCAGCCTTCCTCCCGGAAATTTTTTGCCAAATAATACATCTGAGGCCGCGCGCCCCCCTTCCTGCCCCGCCTGGGAAATATTTAAAATTGCCGATATATATTCTGCCTCTTCCAAAATATCCGTAAGCTCCACAATCCCTCCGGCATTCAGGACAAGCACTGTTGGAATTTTTTTTTCGCTCAGGTACAAAATATCCTCCCGTTCTCTTTCGCTTAAATAGTAATCCCCCTCTGCCCTGCGCCGATCCCTGCCTTCGCCGGATATCCTGCTTATGACATAAACAGCAGCTTCCGCCCCTCTTACATCCTCATCCATAATCGGACGACCTTCCGGCAGGGCAAATGCATTTGCCGCATACGCGTCAAATGGATTTTCCACATGCTTTGCATCCTCCAATATTTTTTTCTTCCATTCATTTCTTGCAGCATCATAGCATTTTCCATATTCTTCCAGCCATCCGCTGCTTACCAAAACGGCGCCGATTTCTTTCATCCCCTGAAAAATAGAAATACTTTCCCGGCTATTCACGTCGCCGGACCCTGTACCCCCTTTGACAGTCTTTACCGCGCCGCTTCCCAAAAGAGCCACAGGCATGGATGCGTCCAGCGGAAGCAGGCCGTCATTTTTTAAAAGCACCATTCCCTCCGCCGCTATTTTCCGCGCCAGTTGTCCATGCTCTATTTCCCTCTGCGTAACACGGGAATCCAATGTTCCGCTATGCACCCGGATTTTCTTTTCCATAATAGTTCTCCTTTTATTTAGTCCTTATATGCTCATTATGCCTCCTGGCGTATTGTAACAGCATATGAGCCGATTTTGCAGGCATACATATCCAACAATACGCCGGAGGCATTTATAACAGCTTATAACAGCAATTATACCTTATTCTTTTACACCGCCAAGAGTTACCCCTGCGATAATATATTTGGAAAGAAGCAGATAAATAATAACAATCGGAACAATCGCCACCATGATCATCATATAAATTTTTGCGCTGTCAAAATTCATATAATCCGCCCCCCTGAGCGTCGCAATCAAAATTGGCACCGTCATTTTATCCTTTGACTGAATAATCAACGCAGGAACAAAATAGTTATTCCATGAACCTACAAAAGTGAAAATAGCCTGTACCGCAATAGCCGGTTTCATAATCGGAAGCACGATCTGATTAAAGGTCCTGAACTCCATGCTTCCGTCAATCCTCGCCGCTTCCACCAGAGACAGCGGAAGGGATGACTGTAAATAGCTGTACATAAAGTAGAACACCGCCGGCGAAGCAATCGATGGAATAATGAGCGGGAGCAGCGAATCGTACATCCCCATCTTAGTAATCAACCGCAGGAATCCCATTGCCGTAACCTGCGTCGGCATTACGAGGATTGCCATAATAAAAGTAAACGCAACTTTTTTCAGTTTAAAGTCATACGCATAAAGCCCATAAGCCGTCAAGGACGAAAAGTATGTACAAAGTGCAGCCGAGAAACCCGATACTACCAAACTGTTTAAAATCCCCCGGAACATAGGGAAGGTTCCGTCATTCGCAACTTTGTTCAGATTGACCAGAAAATCCTTTCCCGGAAGCGCCGAAAACCCCTTCTGCAAATCTGCATGCGACCGGGTCGCATTAATAATTAAAATGTAGAAGAAGAACAGGCACATGATCGACAAAATAATCAGCACTAAATGTGCAACAATGCTCCGCAAAGCATTTGGCTTTTTTGATTCCATACCTCTATTTCCTCCTTCTCTTTTCTTCTTTTGCGCGCCGTTTTGCCGCCGCTTTTGATCCATCCTCGTCATTTCCATTTGTCATCTTGTATACAACAAAGCACAAAGCTCCGCTGACAATAAACAGGTAAACGGATAACGCGCCCGCCATGCCATAGTTCTTGCTCTTTAAATGGCTGTTCAGGAACATGATGAGCGTCATGGACGTACGGTCCGGAGTTCCCTGTCCATTTGTCAGAATCTGTGGAACATCAAACATCTGAAGCCCACCAATAATCGCCGTAATCAATGTATAGGCAAGAATCGGCCGTATCAGGGGCAGGATTATAGAGAAAAACCTTCTTATACCGCTGCATCCGTCTATTTCAGCAGCTTCAAAAACGTCCACGCTGATGCCCATAATGGCCGCCATCAGCATAATCGTCGTATTTCCAAACCACATCAGAAAGTTCATGAACCCTATCAATGACCGGGTGCCAAACGTCGATCCCATAAAATCAATTTTTTCATGGATTACTCCCAAAGACATTAAAATCGAATTAATCGGCCCATTTGTGGAAAATATGGTAAAAAACAGCATGGCAAATGCGGATGCCATAATCAGGTTCGGCAAATAAATAACCACTTTAAAAAATTGTTTTCCACGTATTTTTAATCTGATATCCGTAAACCATACCGCCAAAAGCAGCGCAATCAGAATCTGCGGAATAAATCCTATTACCCATAAAATCAAAGTATTTGCACCATACTTTAACATATCGGACTCCAGCAGACTTCCATAATTCTCCATACCAATAAAGGTTGGTCCGATTTCTTTGATTCCCGAACGATAATATTCAAAAAAGCTATACCGGATCGTATCCGCCAATGGAATCAACGAAAAAATGAAATAGCACAGGAAAAACGGAAGAATGAAAATGTATCCCCATTTCGCATAGCTGATGCTTTTTTGCTTTTTCTTCATAGCACATCATTCCTTTCTAACCAAGGTCACCGGCCAGGCCGATGACCTTGATTTTTTACATTCAATTAGTCCGGCCAGCGAATTTCCGTGATATCCGGATAGCGTTCCTTGATTGCCGTTTCAAAATTTGTTTTTGCTTTGTCGTACTCAACCAGTCCCTGAAAATAATCACTGAATGCATTCTGGATCAGTTCCACGCATCCCTGGTCGTAAGCGGACAGCGGGGCAATTTTGATATTCTCTGCAACCGGCGCAAAGTACATGAACGGGTTCTGCCCGCCAAGGAATTCGGAAGAAAATGTATCGTCTCCGGCCGCCTTCTGCATACCGACTGTCGTATTCGTAAAATCGGAATAATCCCTGGAAATCTTTAATAAGTTATCTTCTGAAGCCGTTACCGCAAGAATGATATCTTTTACATGCTCAGGGTTATCCGTTCCGGTACATGCGTGGACATAAGAACCTCCCCAGTTATATTCCTGAGGGGGATTGGTTACTGCCCATGCCCCTGCATCGCCATCCCAGTTTGGCTTTAAAGTGAAATCAATTCCCCATGCCGGAAACAGGAATGCAAAGACTTTGGAAGCAGATCCCATGGATTTGTTCCAGTCGTCATTCCATTGCCCCTTCACGGTTTTATCCAGATAACCTGCATCCAGCCATTCTTTCGAGTCGCTGATCCAATCCATGATTTTCTGGTCAACGTTGATTACCGTCTCTCCCTGTTTTACCCATGAATCCCCAATGCTGTTTCCATAAAGCCGGAAGGTATCCGCATAAGAAGCAAACGTATAATATCCTTTTGCCTTCAGCTCCTCTGCTGTAGCCTTCATTGTATCCCAGTCTTTTACCTTTTCTCCAATTGCCTCCGGATCATCCGTCCCAAATACGTCCATCGCAATATCGCGGCGGTATACCAACAGTCCGGGGCAGCATTGCCATGTGGAACCCCTCTGCACTCCGTTCATATCAGAAGCCGTTGTTTTCGTAAACTCATACTGGTCTTTCAAATCTGTAGCCGGATCAATTCCAAGATCAGCAAGCGGCATAGCCACATCCGCATCCGCATCTGTATATTTATTTACATAATCCGTCTCGGATAAGAAAATGTCTATCTTATCATCCGCCGCCGCATCTGCCTGATTCAAAAGCGCCTCATCCAGTTTCTGCTGGTAAACTCCATCCTGGTTCGGGTTAATAATCCAGTGGATCTCCGTTCCGTCCTTTAATGTCGTTACAGTTCCGTCTTCAGATGTTTTCTCCACTTCAGGATAAACCGCTTCTACTCTCTGCCGGAATTCATCATTCCATGAATAAATATTGATTACCTTCCCCTCTCCTGTCGTTCCTGACTGTCCTGAATTGCCGCATCCGGCTAATGTCCCGGCACACATGCTTGCAATGAGCAGGGCAGCGATTGCTCTTCTCTTTATCATACTTTTCTCCTCCTTAATTTTGTGAGCTGTCTCCCTCACGTTTTCATGTATTATAGTCTACTTGTCACTCTTGATATATTATAATTTTTAACAAAATATCAGATTCATGACACGAATTAAAGTTTCTTCTTAGATTTAATGTCATGAATCTGATATTTTTCACATGGTTCTTATTTCTTATTAAATATATGCCCCTGTATAATAAACTCACATTAATCATATAGAAAAAGCAGCAAAGGAGGACGATGCTATATTGAAACATCTGCAATTTATTAATACAAACGGTAATTTTATAATGGAGAATCCAGAAAACACCAGTTATCTGTACTTTCCGCTCGCCTCGGAAACCGGATTGAAAAGCGCCATCACGCCAAATCTTGGCGGCGATGCCAAACTCAATCAGGACAGCTTCCTTCTGGAACCCGTCAGTGTTGAAAATCTGCACAACAACCGTTCCGTACGTAATTTCTGGTGCGCGATTGATGACGGCGGCATCTACTCGGCCGCCGGGACTTCCCCCGCACAGGAAGCCGCCAAGTTTTCCTCAGACCAGGATAAAAGCAGACTGACGGCCGGATTTATGTGGCATATTATGGAAAGAACCTCACAAACATTCCAGATTGCCTCTACGGTAACTTCTTTTATTCCTTATAACAATAACGTAGAAGTCATGCATGTGGCTATTCGGAACCAATCGGAAGCATGCCGGACGATAACCGCTTATTCTGCTATCCCTATCTATGGAAGAAGCGCAGATAACTTGCGGGACCACCGCCATGTCACTTCCCTCCTACACCGCATCGAAGTAACGGAAAACAGCATACTGGTATGCCCTGCCATGTCCTTTGACGAAAGAGGGCATCAAAGGAACTACCGCACATATTACGTATCGGGATGCACAGGCAGCGGAGCCGCGCCTGTAAGTTTTTATCCAACCGTTGAGGATTTTATCGGCGAAGGCGGATCCTATACCCATCCCCGTTCCATATACGAACATCGGGAAGGATGTCCTGCTTTCCGCCGCTTTGACGGAAAAGAGGCTATGGGCGCTTTCCGCTTTGGAACAATTACCCTTTCTCCCGGCGAAAGCGCAGAATACATTGTTCTTCTCGGCGCGGAGGATGATCGTGAAAAGATTTTTGACATTTTATCTAAATACGACACCTCCTCCAAGGTACGTATGGAGCTGGAAAAAACAAAAAAATATTGGGAGCAGAAAGTAAACGTCGCATTTCATACAGGCAATACGGATTTTGACCATCTGATGAAATGGATCAGCTTCCAGCCGTTTCTGCGCCGCCTGTTCGGTTGCTCCTTTCTTCCTCATCACGATTACGGGCGCGGAGGCAGGGGCTGGCGCGATCTCTGGCAGGATTGCCTATCCCTGCTTCTGATGGATCCCCAGAATGTCGGCGAAATGATTGTCAAAAATTACGGCGGCGTCCGAATCGATGGAACCAATGCTACCATCATCGGAAACGGGGACGGTAATTTCCTTGCGGACAGAAACGGCATTGCCCGCGTCTGGATGGATCACGCCCTCTGGCCCCTGATGACAACCAAACTCTATATAGACCAGACCGGTGACATTGATATCTTATATAAAGAAGCTCCCTATTTTAAAGATGCCCAGGCATTGCGCGGCACTGACACCGATACGCTTTGGCACGATGCATATGGCAGCCGGCAGCGGGCAGAAGACGGATCTGTCTATGCCGGAAGCATTCTGGAGCACCTCCTGATCCAGCAGCTTACTGCTTTTTACGAAGTTGGAGAGCATAATATCTGCCGTCTCAGAGACGCGGACTGGAACGATGCCCTGGATATGGCGGCAGAACGCGGGGAAAGCGTCGCTTTTACCTGTGCATATGCCGGAAACCTGAGGGATCTCGCCTCCATTATACAATCGCTGGACCTCCGGCGGCCAGGGCAGTCCGTAGAGCTTCTGGAAGAAATTACAACCCTGTTGGACATGGATGCCTCGGTCTTTGGCGATATAGCCGCCAAACAGAAGACTCTGGAAAAATATATGAATCAATGCAAACATCATATCAGCGGCAGGCGCATCCGTGTCGCCCTTTCCTCCCTGACTTCCAACCTGATGCAAAAAGCCGTCTGGCTCACCGATTTTATCCGAAGCCAGGAGTGGATAGAAGGCCCGGACCGGGAGGGCTGGTTCAATAGCTATTACGATAACCACGGCCGCGCGGTGGACGGCTTCCAACCGGATCACGTGCGCATGATGCTGACCGGCCAGGTCTTCTCCATCATGAGCCATATCGCCGACCAGGAGCAAATTGCCAAAATAACCAAAAGCGCCGACCACTATCTTTATTCACCGGAAATTGGAGGCTACCGCTTAAATACCGATTTTCATGAACTGAAATTCGATATGGGACGCATGTTTGGATTTGCATATGGAGAAAAAGAAAACGGCGCCGTATTCTCCCATATGACCGTCATGTATGCCAACGCACTATACCGCCGGGGATTTGCCGCGGAAGGATGGAAGGCTCTGAAAGCTCTTGCGGACGCGGTCCTTCACTTTGAAACCAGCCGGATTTATCCGGGGATCCCCGAATATTTCCGCAGCGACGGACGCGGCATGTACCACTATCTAACTGGCGCTGCCAGCTGGTATATGCTTACTATGATCACTGAGGCCTTCGGCGTACGTGGTTCTTCCGGCGATCTGGTACTATATCCGAAGCTTCTGGCCGGGCAGTTTGACACCGAAGGAACAGCCTCAATCTGCCTTTCCTTCGCCGGCAAAAAACTATGCATTACCTATATCAACAAATCCGGCCTCGACTATGGTTCCTATACCGTATCCGCCGCTTCCTGCAATGGGGTCAAACTGGATATCCGCGAGCATTCTTATGCCATAATCCCAAAAGAAATGCTCTCTGCGCTCTCCGACGGAACAAATAAAGTTACCGTGGCTCTTCTATAGATTTACTAAATAAAAAAGGACAGGTATGACAATATGAAATATGGATATTTTGATGATAAAAATCGGGAGTATGTAATTGAACGGCCGGACACCCCGGCTCCCTGGGTAAATTACCTTGGTTCGCCGGAATACGGGGCGATTATTTCCAACAATGCCGGCGGCTATAGTTTTGCCCAGTCCGGCGCAAATGGACGGATATTGCGCTATGTATTCAATCATTTCGACCAGCCGGGACGCTATATATATATTCGGGATAACGATTCCGGAGACTACTGGTCTGCTTCCTGGCAGCCCGTTGGGAAAAATCTGGAACTCTATAAGAGCGAATGCCGCCACGGCATAGGATATACCAAAATGACAGCTGAATATGACGGGATTTCCTCCGAAGCGCTTTATTATGTTCCCTTCGGACAATCCCACGAAGTATGGTCGCTCACCGTCAGCAATCATTCCCGGAAAA
Source organism: uncultured Kineothrix sp. (assembly GCA_910588855.1). Lineage (GTDB taxonomy): Bacteria > Bacillota > Clostridia > Lachnospirales > Lachnospiraceae > Kineothrix. The sequence continues at coordinate 122,488 of CAJUSR010000006.1, forward strand.
CGCGGAATCTTACTCTGACCGGATACGCGGAATTTACCAATCACAGCAACTATGAACAGGATCAGGTCAATCTCCAATACTCGCTGTTCATTACCCGGACGCTCTTTTCCCAAAACCGCATTATGCAGGAAATTCATGGAAACCTGGACGCGCTTCCCTCCGACCGGCAAGTGGACAGGAAAAATGTAACCGAACGTTTCTTCGGCCTCGCCGGTGCCGAAACGGATTCCTATTGTGGAGACAAATCCTCCTTTCTCGGCAAATACCGCGGATATGGCAATCCGCTGGGCGTAGAAGTCGGAAATCTTGGCAATATCACCAGCTATAATGAAAATTCCTGCGGAGCCCTCTCCTGCCGCATTACATTGCTGCCAGGAGAAACAAAGACAGTCGCTTTTCTTCTTGGCATGAAGCCCTCAGAGCAGGCGCATTCCATAATATGTTCCTATGAAAATACGGACCAAAGGATACGCAAGGAACTGGAAATGCTGAAAGAAGACTGGAGCCAAAAACTGGAGAATCTATCGGTCAGCACCCCCAGCCAGGAATTTAACACCATGCTAAACACATGGAATGCTTACAATTGTTTCATGACCTTTATCTGGTCGCGGGCCGCCTCCTTCATCTATTGCGGGCTCCGCAACGGTTATGGCTACCGAGATACTGTCCAGGATATCCAGGGCATCATCCATCTGGCCCCCGAAATGGCATTGGAAAAGATTCGTTTTATGCTTTCGGCACAGGTTGACAATGGCGGCGGGCTTCCACTGGTAAAATTTACCCATAATCCCGGTCATGAAGATACGCCTGAAGATGCTTCTTATGTTCAGGAAACCGGGCATCCGGCCTACCGAGCCGACGACGCGCTCTGGCTGTTCCCTACCGTTTATAAATACATCGCAGAAACAGGAAATACGGCATTCCTTGACGAAGTAATTCCATTTGCAAACAAAGGGGAAGGCAGCGTTTACGAGCATCTCAAGAGAGCCGTGCAATTTTCTTTTGACCATCTTGGAAGCCACGGAATGCCAGCCGGGCTATATGCCGATTGGAATGACTGCCTCCGCCTTGGCGCAGGAGGCGAATCCTCCTTCGTTGCTATGCAGTTTTATTACTCTATGATTATTTTAAAGCGTTTTTCCGATTATAAGGGTGATACGGATTACACCCGCTACCTGGACGAAAAGCTTTTAGAAACCGGCGCCCTTATTCAGAAGCTATGCTGGGACAAAGACCGCTTTATCCGGGGGTATACAGAAGCCGGGGACAAGATCGGCGCAGCGTCGGATCCGGAAGCCAATATGTGGCTGAACCCGCAAAGCTGGGCGGTAATCAGCGGGCTTGCCTCCAAAGAACAGTCGGATGCCGCATTAAATAACGTATACCAATATTTGAATACGCCGTATGGGGCCATTTTGATGGATCCGCCTTATCATGCCCATGCCTTTGAGGGTGCGCTGGCGGTAATTTATAACCAGGGAACAAAAGAAAACGCGGGTATCTTTTCCCAGTCCCAAGGATGGCTTATCCTGGCGGAAGCGCTGTGCGGGCATGGAGAAAGGGCTTTTACCTATTTTATGGAAAACGCCCCTGCCGCCCAGAATGACAGGGCGGATATCCGTCGTCTGGAACCTTACTGTTATGGGCAATTCACTGAGGGAAAAGCCAGCGAACACTTCGGCCGTTCCCACGTCCACTGGCTAACCGGCACCGCCTCCACCGTTATGGTCGGATGCGTGGAAGGAATCCTCGGTCTCCGCCCTGATCTGCAGGGACTCCGCCTGGCTCCATCCATCCCAAAAAGCTGGAAAAAATTTGAAATTCATAAGAAGTTCCGGGGAAAACAGCTCCACATCCTGGTAGAAAATCCAAACCAAAAAGAATCCGGCTTCACGAAGCTTATCCTGAACGGTACGGAACTTTTCGACAATTACATTCCTGCAGAACTTCTGCACGAAGACAATGAAATTAAACTTATACTCTGACCGCCAAACAACGGATTCCAGGCTTTGTCAGCCATCCTTATGTTCGGCAAATGCTGCTACATTCCGTAAGTCAGCTTATTACAACAGAAATTGCTACAAAAGGAGCTGCCACTTTCATGTGGCGGCTCCTGTATCGTTTCCATTATCCGGTATCCCCGTATTCCATTGTACCATATAATTTTCATCCCTGTATTTTTTCGGCGTTACTCCCACCGTTTCCCTGAATTGCTGTATAAAATGGCTCTGGGATGAGAAGGATAATCTGTTTGCAATCTCAATCATGGAATAATCGCTGAACCGCAGAAGGTTTTTGGCTATCGCAATCTTCTGCTCACGGATATATTCACTTACAGATACGCCCGTCTCCTTCTTAAATAAACGGGACAAATAGCTGGCAGACACACCAAACTCATCCGCCAGATCCTCGATGGTGATTCTGTCTTTAATATGGGAGTATATATATTCCTTACATGCATTAATATGTCTGGAATTTGTATCTTTCCTGAGGTATCTGTTCATTTTCTCTGTATAATCCAATACCATTTTATCATGCAGCTTCCGCACTCCCTGTACTGTATGAATATCATCCAGTTTCTGAATATAAAAATCACTCAGCCGAAACGCCTGTTCCAGCTCCATGCCGTTCTGTCTGCATAAGCGAGTCACCATTGCCGTTGTAATAACGAAATGATACTTCAGATTTACTACCGGGTCTTTCGACAAAATCCCTACGCCATCGCTCTCTACAAACCTCCCCATTTCGCAGTTTTCCCTTACTGCCCTCACATCTCCTCCGGCTACCGCATGATAAAACAAAAATTCTTCCGACGGCTGCCTGTGTTCCATTTCATCTATATCGTCTCCGGACTCAAAAAGAAGCCATTCATTCCCATAACTCATATATGCCAGCACCTCCACATAATCTACAGGTAGTTTTTAAAGGAAAACCTCTGATTGTTCTTCGTATACTTTCAGGGGATCCACTTTCGCCGCGACGGGTTCTTTCTTCCTATGCCTGATGCCATTATGTCATATGCTGTTCTTAATTACAAGATGTATTTCATCCGCCTTATCTTTAAAAACATTCTTAGCCCTTATTCTAAAACCCCCATCCGTTTCATCTCATAATATATGCCGTCGTCCTCCACATTCCCGCAGACGATATCCGCCATTTCCTTCAGCTCGTCGCAGGCGTTCCCCATCGCTATACTGATATGGGCATACTTCATCATCCCATAATCATTCATGCTGTCGCCGAAGGCGACGGTATCTTCTGCATCTGCCCCGAAATAACGGCATATTATATCCATCCCCTTGCCCTTATCTATTCCCTTTCTTATAATTTCCCCATTAAAGCAAGAGACGCTTCCCTTATAGACATGTACGGCATATTCAAATCTATCCCCGAGATAAGGCTTCGTTTTCTCAATCGCTTCCAAAGTCGTACTGGTAAAACATATTTTATATGCCCCTTTTTTAGGATATTGGTCATACGTCTGAATCCCAATCCCTTTTTCAATCTCTTTTTGCATACGAATCAATTCCGAATTACTTTCATCCGGCTTTGCAGCTTTTAAAAGCGCCTCCATCTGCGGGTCGGTATAAATCCCCTCCGGGCCTTCAATCCTACAATAAATATCATGCTCATGAAACACGGAAAGGCATTCCTGAACCGTTTCTTCCGGGAGAAGACTGTCAAACAACACTTTCCCTTCCACCTCTACATGCCCTCCGGCACTGGATATTATTCCATCAAACCCAATATCCAAAATATCCCTTCCGATAATTGGCATATTCCTTCCTGTACACAAGAAAACCTTATGCCCATTCTCCCTCGCTTCCCGTACCGCCTTCACGGCAAGGGCAGAAGGCGCCGACATGGCAGAAATCAATGTTCCATCAATATCTAAAAAAATCAGTTTCCTATCCATACCAGTTCTTATGCCTTTCATTTCTTATTTTTTACAAACGGCAACAATCCCCGTATCCACCCCAATATCACATGGCGCTGTTTTTTCCAATGTCCTTCCCTGTGGCAAATCCGTAAATATCATGGGAATAACCGTATCATAACCTGCTTTTTCGATTTTCTCTTTCTCAAATTCTATCATAAGCTGACCCTTTTTTACAATATCCCCATCTTTTACATGAACCGTAAAAAATTCCCCTTTCAAATTTACTGTATCCACTCCGATATGAATCAATAACTCCGTTCCGCAACTGCTTTGGAAGCAAATCGCATGTTTTGTATCAAATACACTGAGAATTACGCCATCCGCCGGCGCATAGACTTTTCCTTCTGCCGGAAGGACTGCTGTTCCGTCTCCTAACACTTTATTTGCAAAAGTTTCATCTTTTACGTCTTCCATAGCAATCAACTGCCCTTTCGCATATCCGTAGAACTCCTCTTTCTCCGGAACTTCCGCTGCTATCCGGTTTTCCTCTGTTTCCTCCATTTGCAACTTTTCCTGTAATTTATTGTTACCCGCACCGGAACTATCTTCCTGTGGTTTATCCATAAACCTGCCTAACAGTAAAGTCATAAGGAAACCGCCCGTTATCGCTACACCATGCGCAATAATATAATTGACATATCCGTTACCCACCGGGTCGGCAAGGGCAATCCCGGGAACTACCGTAGTGCCGAAGCCAACAGCCGCCAAATTAGTAAGATACACTACTACACCGCCTAAAGCGCCTCCGATACAGCCACCGATAATTGGGAAACGATACCTTAAATTAATACCAAACAGCGCCGGTTCCGTAATGCCAAATAATACAGACACAAAACTCGGGATACACAATTCCCTGATTTTAGTATTTTTCTTGTGGAGAAACAAATATCCCAGTACAGCGCCTCCTTGGGCAATAATTGCTACTGACATCAAGGGATTTAAGAAGTTCCTTCCCGTATCAGCCAGAAGCTGAGCCTCAATAGCTCCAAAGATATGGTGCAGACCGGTAATTACCACCAACTGCTGCAGGCCGGAGAATACACTGTAACCAAATACTCCCAGATTCTGTGTCATCCAGACAAGAGCATTTGTAATCCCAGATGAAAGACCTCTTCCAACCGGTCCAATCACCGTAAACAAAAGCAATGCGCCAACCAGAGTTGTAAGCAATGGCGATAAAAGCAGACGGATTACTTCCGGCACCTTTTTTTCAAAAAACTGATCCAGTTTCGCCGTAACAAACCCCATCAATAGAGCTACTATAATACCACCCTGAAAACCTACAAGCTCTACCCCAAGACCAAATATATGTAAAGTTGTGACCTCTACTGTCCCCTGTGCCGCAGCATAAGCATCCGCAAGGCTGTTGCTCAACATAATGCATCCCATCACGATGCCCAGAATGGGCCTTCCGCCAAATCTTTTGCATGCGCTGTATGCCACCGCAAGAGGCAAAAACCCGAAAATCGCACCGGAAGCAATATTAATCAATGTATTAATCCCGTATAAAGTATCATTCCCGCGGACAAACTCCATATTCCCCAAAACACCGGAAAGGCCGGTAAGAAGCGCCGCTGCAAGAATCCCCGGCATGATATCCACAAAAACATCCGACAATGCCTTAATCACTCTTTGCAAAGGATTCATTTTCTTGTTTGCCTCTGTTTTCAAATCGCTCAAACTCATATTTTTCATATTGTTGTTTTCCGCAAACACCGCATAAACATCGTTCACCAGTCCGGCCCCAAAAATAATCTGCACCTGATCCCCTGCGACAAATACACCCTTTGCAAGGTCAACATCCTCTATCGCTTTTAAATCCGCCAAATCATTGTCCTTTAAAACAATCCTCAGCCGTGTGGCGCAATGCGCCACCCCTTGAATATTTTCCCTGCCGCCAACTAACTTTGTAAGCTCTTCGGAAATTTTATCATACCTCAGCCGCTTATTAGCATCCATTTTATTCTCCTCCTTTTCCTGTGCTTTTTCCTCTTGTAATTCTTATTATAGGCATTTATAATAGTTTTTATATGGAAATATGTGACCTCACTATTGGCTTTTGTGACGAAATGGAGATGACGGGTTGAAGGATTATATTTTTTCCAATGATTTTACAAGGAATATAGATGCTATGATTTACACTTGCGGCTATGAAAACTGCGTTCCCGGGCACAGCTATGGCCCGGTAATGCGTAATGGTTATTTAATCCACTACGTGTTGAGTGGTTTTGGCATCTATAAAGCAAGAGGAAAGCTTTTTCATCTGAAGGCAGGCGACGCTTTCCTCATATGCCCGGAGGAACTTATTTATTATGAAGCGGATATGAAACAGCCATGGAGCTATACCTGGATTGGAATACAGGGAATTAAGGTCAAGAGCTACCTGGAACGCACCTCCCTTTTAGAAAATCTTGTGTTCCATTATGGGCAGGATGACCAGATGCGGCTATGCCATGAGAAAATGTTTGAAGCGGATAAAATGGGGGAAAACAAAGACTTAATCATGAACAGCATTATGTATGAATACCTGTTCCTTTTAGCCAGAAAATTCCCGGGCAGGCATCCTGCAGAAAACAGGAAAAAAACCGGATATGTCGAAAATGCCCTGAAATATATTGAAAGTTCTTATTGCGACCCAATTACCATCCAAGACATCGCCAATCATCTGAGCATTAACCGTTCCTACCTCTCCCGGTTATTTAAATCCATGACCGGCATCTCTATTCAGGATTATCTGCTGGATTACCGGATACGCCAAGCCTGCATCCTGCTAAAACACACTGACTTATCCATCCGCACCATTGCCCATTCGGTCAGCTATGTGGATGCTTTATATTTTTCCAAACTTTTCCGCCATAAAAAGGGAATGGCGCCCAGCGAATACCGCAAGTCAAATATACAATTAACGGATTGACAATTTTTGTTCAATATGATATGGTTTTATTCAGAAATGAACGAATGGCTCCTACAGGCTTGTGACTATTTTATAGGCAAGACCTGATATTACATGTTTTTTTGTTATGCATGTAATACCGGGGTCTTTTTTTATTTCCGTAAACAGCATATTTGCCAAATCGGCTTACTATAGATTCGACTTAACCGGGGTTCTTGAGGGAGATAACTATGAGTCCAAGGAGATGGATAATCAAAAGTGCAATTAACAACAATGTCATATGTGCCAGAAACGAGCGCAACCAGGAACGGATTCTGGTCGGCAAGGGCATCGGCTACAAAACCAAAGCAGGGGATGAAGTGGATTCCTCCAAAGTAGAAAAAGAGTATTTTTTGAAGTCCAAAAATATTACGGGAAAGCTGTATGCCTTATTGGCACAGACACCGGAAGTCTATATGGAAATCGCAGATGCCATTATGAAACGCGCCCAGCAAGCCTTGGGAACCGAATTGGACGAAGCAATCCTCCTGCATCTTATCGACCACATTTCCTTTGCCGTATCCCGTATGAAACAGGGACTGGAATTTAAGAACGTGCTTTTGTGGGAAATCCGGAACTTCTATTCCAAAGAATTTGAAGTAGCCAAATACGGGCTTTCTTTAATTGCGGAAAAAACCGGTGAAACGCTTCCTGAAGACGAGGCCGGTTCCATAGCCATGCATATTGTAAACGCGGAATTTGACTATAAGGACATCAACGATTCCGTGCGCATGACCGAACTTATCCATAAAATCATTAACGTCGTACGCTATCAATACCATATGAACTTTGATGAAGATTCTTTGCACTTCGTCCGGTTTGTCACCCACTTAAAATTTTTTGCCAAACGCCTGTTCACCGACACAATGCTGGACGGAAACGATTTGGATTTCCAGAACCTTATCCGGACACAGTATCAATCCAGCTATGAATGTGCGGAAAAAATCGCCAAATTCATCTGGGATGACTATCAGATTGCCGTTCCTGAAGAGGAATTGATTTATCTGGCCGTCTATATCCGGAGGATTACAACAATGGGAACTGAGGAATGACCACCTGCTGCCACTTAATCTTTTGGCCAACGGCAGCAGCGGCTTACTGCAGAAGCCGTATTTCCTTTCCAAATATAATTATATAAAATGAAACATGGAGGTATGGTATGGACTACAAAAAAACAGCCGCAGAGATTTTAAGACTGGTAGGCGGCGAAAAAAATGTGGCAAGCGTCACAAACTGTATGACACGCCTGCGTTTCAACTTAAATGATGCAAAAAAGGCGGATGTAGAAGCAATCAAAAAAACGAAAGGCGTTCAGGGGGTAGTAACCAAAAACGGCCAATTTCAAGTTGTCATCGGCACAGATGTGGGTAATGTCTGCGATGAAATAAAGAAATTAGGGAAATTTGAAGAAAATGCCGCAGCGGACAGCACGGAAAAAAACGGGATTATCGCTGCATTCTTCGGCACATTGACAGCCATTTTCCAGCCGATTATCCCTGCTTTGGCAGGTTCCGGTATGATAAAGGCCCTTCTCGCCCTGCTGGTAGCCTTAAAGCTGGTTGACCCTGGTTCCCAGACTTATCAGATTTTCAACGCTTTCGGCGATGCGCTGTTTTCCTTTATGCCCTTCATTCTGGCATTTTCGGCAGCAAAACGTTTTAAATGCAACCCTTATGTTTCCGCTGTTTTGGCCGGAGTCCTTCTGCACTCCAGCTTTACCGGCTTAAATACGGGGGATCCTGTCCATCTTTTCGGTTTTATTCCGGTTACCATGATTTCCTATGGCGGAAGTGTAGTACCCATCCTGTTGATTGTATGGGTACAATCTTACATCGAAAAATTTGCAAATAAAATATCGCCCAAACCGGTGAAAATTTTCCTTGCACCGATGATAACCATTATCGTAACCGGCATTATCGGCATCACCATCGCCGGCCCTTTAGGCAATCTGGTAGGCCAGGTCATCGCTATCGGCTTCAACTGGCTCAATGACTATGCCGGATGGGTTATCCCTGTATTAATGGGTACTTTCTGCCCGTTCTTCGTTATGACAGGTATGCATTACTGCTTTGCGCCTATCCAGACCATCCAGTATGCCACATTGGGCTACGGCACGATTTTAGGTCCCGGTATGTTGGCTTCCAATATTGCACAAGGAACCGCAGCTTTGGTGGTAGGTATCAAATCAAAAAATAAAGACTTGAAACAGCTCGGCTTTTCCTCTGGCGTAACCGGATTGATGGGGATTACCGAACCCGCCCTTTACGGTGTAAACTTAAGGCTGAAAAAACCTCTGTACGCTTCCATGATTGGCGGATGTGCAGCAGGCTTATACGCAGGCATCACGGGCATCCATACATTTTCTTCCACTACGGCAGGTATTTTTGCCCTTCCCGTTTATATCGGCGGGGAAGGCTTCGGCAACGTGATGAATGCGGCGATTACTATCGTTATCTCTATGGTTGTAACTGCCATTGCAACATTTATCATCGGCTTTGACGACCCGGTAGACGCAGAGACGGACGATGTTTCCTCTATTGAAGAAAAAAAAAATACACCGGTAAAAGCGGAAGGCATTAAGCTGACTGTAGATTCCCCTCTGGAAGGAAAAATTATCCCTTTATCCGAAGTGCAGGATGAAGTTTTTTCCAATGAAATCGTGGGCAAGGGAGCTGCTGTCGTTCCCGAAAAGGGAGAGGTACACGCACCTTCGGAAGGGGAAATCATTTCTATATTCGATACCGGCCATGCCCTTGGCATCAGGACAAAAGACGGTATCGAATTGTTAATCCATATTGGCTTAAATACCGTGGAATTGAAAGGGAAGTATTTCCAAATCCATGCAAAGGAAGGCGACCATGTGAAAAAGGGCGACCTTTTGATTTCCTTTGATATGGATGCTATCCGGAAAGCCGGTTATGATATTACTACTCCCGTATTGGTAAGCAATACGGCAGATTACATGGATATTCTGGCAAAGCAAGAAGGAAAAGCCGGAAATGGGTTAATTACGGTTCTCAAATAAGACAGGAGCGTGTATTCTATGAGTTTTCCAAAAAATTTTCTATGGGGCGGCGCCATAGCCGCCAACCAATGTGAAGGCGCATACCTTGAGGACGGCAAAGGCCTGTCCATTCAAGATGTTATGCCAAAGGGGGTAATGGGACCGGTCTCGGAAGAGCCGGTTCCAGAAAACCTGAAACTGGTAGGCATCGACTTTTATCACCGCTATGAAGAAGATATCCGTATGCTGGCCCAAATGGGCTTTAAAGTATTCCGTATGTCCATTGCCTGGAGCCGGATTTTCCCCAAAGGCGATGAGGAGGTACCGAACGAAAAAGGGCTTGCCTTTTACGACAAAGTGTTCGATGCCTGTAAGGCAAACGGCATAGAGCCTATGGTAACCCTTTCCCATTATGAAACGCCTCTGCATCTTGCAAAAGTTTATGACGGCTGGCGCGACCGCCGCCTGATTGGTTTCTTTGAGCGGTACTGCCGGGTGGTTTTCGACCGCTATAAAGAAAAGGTGAAATATTGGATGACATTCAACGAAATCAATGCTTTATGGCATTTCCCTTTGATGGGCGCAGGTATCTGGACGCCAAAAGACCAGCTTTCCGAACAGGATAAATATCAGGCGGCCCACCATGAATTTGTGGCCAGCGCTTTGGCCACTAAGCTGCTCCATGAAATGATTCCCGATGCTAAAATGGGATGTATGGTACTCGGTGCTTTAAGTTATCCTATGACACCGAAACCGGAAGATATGATTGCCATGATGGAAGCCGACCGGAATGTTATGTTTTTTTCCGATGTGCAGGCAAGAGGTTATTACCCTTCCTATATGACAAAGAAGTGGAAAGAGAAAAACATCCATATCCAAATGGAGCCGGGCGACAAAGAGCTTCTACGCCATACGGTAGATTATGTTTCCTTTAGTTACTACATGAGCAAATGCACCGCCGCCGATTGTTCCCAATACAGCAAAGGCGCCGGCAACTTAACCAGCGGTGTGAAAAACCCCTATTTGCAGGAAAGCGAATGGGGATGGCAGATTGACCCTTCCGGGCTGCGCTACACCCTCAACTATTTCTACGACCGCTACCAGAAACCGCTTTTTATTGCTGAAAACGGCTTGGGCGCAGTCGATACCCTAATAGAGGATGGGGAAGGCAGTTTTACGGTAAATGATGATTACCGGATTGAATATCTGAAAAACCATCTTATCGAAGTGGAAAAAGCCTTGGATGAGGGCGTGGATGTAATGGGCTATGCCGCTTGGGGCTGCATTGATGTGGTTAGCGCTTCCACCGCACAATTAAAAAAACGGTACGGATTCATTTACGTTGACCGCAATGAAGACGGAACGGGCACTTTAAACCGGTATAAAAAGAAAAGCTTCGACTGGTACCGGAAAGTAATTGCAACAAACGGGGGAGATTTAAATTCTATAGATTAATAATAATTGTTTTGGTAAAGGGATGCTATGGCTCAATAGCATCCCTTTCTAAAGGTGTCTTCGACACTTCTTAATTTACGTCCTTCTGGTGAAGGGCTTTCTTATATGGATTCGGGTGTCAAAACCGGTTATCATCGTCGATGTGTTCCATAATGTCTTCTACATTACAATGCAAAATATTGCATAGTTTGTCAATCGTATTAGTTTGTACGTTTTTGTTATGCTTTAGCCTGTTGATTTGGGAACGGTTTACATTGTGATGAGTATATAGGCTGTACTGGCTGACTCCCTTTTCTTTCATGGTTTCCCATAACCGGTCGTATTTTATCATCGCTTTCCCTGCCTGTTTTTGTATTGCTTTTTGATTTTAATTATTACCTTTAGAATATTTTAATAATAGTGTTCACATATCGATACTATCCAATTCAAAGGCACTATGTAAAATGGGGAAATATTGGAAATGGAATAGGAAACAATCCCCCTTCCATATTGACACCCACCAGGCCATATCCGGCAAGTGTTCCGCCCGATACGGAAACCCAGCTAGTATAATTTATGTGGTATGAGCCTTTTACAGCCCATCACCCTCCCGTACATACCTGCTTGATTGGAATTTGTACACAACTGGGGGGGATGGTTGTTCCACTCCTATAATATCGGGCTCTTTTTTGCCCTTATCTTACAGTACATTGCGATGCTCTTAATTTTTACCTATACGATACATTATTTGGAAAAGCGGAAAGCGCCGGTATTTATACTCAGGTTCCAATGGGCAGCCTACAGCCTTTCCCCCCTTAATCATCGGATTTGTGGGTTTCGTCTTAAAAGATGTGATTTATTCCGCATTTTTTGTTTTATTTATCATATTTTGCGCTGATTTTGCCGAAAATCCGTCTTTTTCCCCTGTCATTACGCAATACAGCCTGGTTGGTTGCCAGCGGCATATGTGTCATTCTTCTACGTAACAATGGAAAATATGTAATCTGTCCTATGTGTCTTCTTCTGTTTGTGATGACAATTGCCCATCATTACAGAAATAGAAAACAATGGACACGGGCACTTTGCGTGCTGGTTCTTCCTGCTGCCATATCCTTTTTGATTCTCAACAGCCTGACACCCGCCTACCGCATAGCGCCGGGAAGTATCCGGGAAGCTTTGTCTTTCCCATTCCAACAGACTGCAAGGACTGTCAGCAAGCATTCAGACGAACTGCCGGAAGAGGAAAAAGAAGCGATTGACCTGAAGTTGACATTATACCCCCGGTTCCCGCTATAGAAAAAATAAACCATGCCTTTTATCAATTTTACGGCATGGTTCCCATTTTTATTCGGATGTTATACCGTTATTCCGCACAAGGGCAGATTACCCTCAAGCCGTAATCTGCCCCTGATTATTGTTTTACTTATTGTTTTACTTATCGTTTTACTTATCGTTTTACTTATCGTTCTATCTATCGTTCTATTTATTCGTTCTATATGATTCATTCTATTTATTGTTTTATCCATAAACCGGTTTTGCCCATCTTCCATTATCCGATATCCTGACTTTATAGAGCCAAAACCTTTTTATCCCCGGTTGTTTTTTATTCGCCCAAAGTTACCACAGCCGTTTTTCCGGCCGAAGCATGGATTCCCGTATGGAAAGAAAACTTTTTCCATTCTCCCGGCTCCGTAATAATGCACACTGTTGTAGCAGGATGCCCTGCTGCTTTGATTTTTTCTTTGCTAAACCGGATAAGCGGAGTCCCCGCTGCTACTTTTTCCCCTTCTTTTACCATATATTCAAATCCGTCGCCCTTCATATCTACCGTATCAATCCCTACATGGAGCAGGATTTCCATGCCGTTTTCCAGTTTCATGCCGCAGGCATGGCGGGATTCGTCCATCAATACCGATATAACGCCTTCTGCCGGCGCATAAAGAGTATCATTTTCCGGCACGATTGCAAGCCCTTCCCCCATTATCCCTTCAGAAAAAACTCCGTCGCCTACTTCTTTCAGTTCAATTACCTCGCCGCTCAAAAAAGCTGTCCATTCCCCCACGCCCTTTCCGCTTGTTTCCGAAGCTGCCATTTTACGCTTTCCAGCCATAACGGTAAGAAGGAACGGTACGCCTGCAGCAATTGCCATGCATATTGCAAAGCTTGCCATATACTTAGGCTGGATGGACAAAATCCCCGGCAGCCCTCCGACCCCGATTGCATTTGCCGTAGTTCCCGTAGCCACACAAACGATTGCCGCACAGGCAGAACCTATCATACCGCAGACAAAAGGATAAGCAAATTTTAAATTTACACCGAAAATGGCAGGTTCCGTCACGCCAAGATAACAAGAAATACAAGCCGGTACGTTTACTTCCTGCGCCTCCGCATCTTTCCTTTGCAGGGCAATCATGCCAAGGACTGCAGACCCTTGTGCAATATTAGATAATGCAATCATAGGCCACAACATGGTTCCACCGTAATCCGCTATAAGCTGCAAATCAATGGCATTGGACATATGGTGAAGCCCTGTGATGACAAGGGGCGCATATACAAAGCCGAAAATTGCACCGAAAATTACTTTAAACGAGCCTGTAATCCCTGCATACACTACGGAAGAAATGACAGAACCTATTTTCCATCCAATGGGCCCAAGGACGAAGTGCGCTGCGATTACCGAAAGCAGCAAGCTGCAGAACGGCACCACTATCATGGAAACCACCTGCGGTGTTATCTTACGGAAAAACCTCTCCAAATATACCAATGTAAACGCTGCCAAAATAGCCGGTATTACCTGCGCCTGATAGCCAATCATATTTACCTGAAATCCGCCGAAATCCCATACCGGGATATCCCCCGCCGCAGTTCCTGCCACCGCATAAGCATTCAGCAGCTGCCCCGATACAAGTGTAAGCCCAAGGACAATGCCAAGCATTTGGGTGGTACCCATTTTCTTCGTCACCGACCAGCAGATGCCTACCGGCAGCATATGAAACACCGCTTCCCCTATCAGCCAGAGAAAACTATCAATCCCCGCCCAAAACTGGCTGATATCGCATAATGTTTTCGTTCCATTCTCGAATAAGTACAAACTGTCGATACAGTTCCTAAACCCTAAAATCAAACCCCCTGTAATAATTGCCGGAATCAGCGGGGCGAATATTTCCGCCAGTGCCGTTACAATCCTCTGCAGTACATTCTGATTTTGTTTTGCAGCCTGTTTTACCGCATCTTTAGATACCCCTTCAATCCCCGCTACCGCCACAAAATCATTATAGAAATCCGACACCGTATTCCCGATGATTACTTGGAACTGCCCGGATTGGGTAAAGCTCCCCTTCACTACTTTCATCGCTTCTATCTTTTTTATATCTGCTTTTGCAGGGTCATTCAAAGCAAAGCGCATACGTGTCATACAATGTGACACTGCCGCAATGTTTCCCTTTCCCCCCACTAAGCTAAGAAGCTCTTTCGCGTCCTCCGCATATCTACCCATAAGTTATCCTCCTTCAAATAAAATAACCGCCTAAACTTGTTCAAACAAGTTCTATGTTCTATTTATACCACACTTGTTTAAACATGTCAACACTTTTATGGAAATATTACTTTCAAGGGCTCCATTGACAAAAAAATCCCATGCACTATAATAAAACCATAATGTTTAAACAAGGACAACGGGGGGTTTTCCTATGCCAAAAGCCAAATATAACGACATCTATAAAGACTTAAAAGCCAGAATTGAAAACGGGGAATATGAATTTCAGGAACTTCTTCCTTCCGAAAACCAGTTAATCCTCAATTACGGATGTTCCCGCAATACCGTCCGCCGCGCCATCAGCACCCTTGTCATGGACGGCTATGTCCAAACCATGCAGGGAAAAGGCGTACGCAATATCTTTGTACCAACCCAGCAGGCTTCTTTCACTCTGGGAGGAATCGAATCTTTCAAAGAATCCGCTCTGCGCAATCATCAAACCCCCATTACGAAGGTCATCTGTTTTACCGAACTGACCGCCGATGGGAAAATTGCAAAAAAAACCGGGTTTGCACCCGGTTCCCGCCTTTACTATCTACAGCGCCTTCATTATTTGGATGATAAGGCCTTAATCCTCAACCATAATTACTTTTTAAAGGATGTAGTCACTTCCCTGACTCCGGAAATTGCGGAAAATTCCATTTATGAATATCTGGAAAACACCTTGCACATTTCCATTGTCACTAGCAAGCGCATTATGACCGTAGAAAAAATGACTCAAATAGATGAAAAATATCTTAATCTTGGCGATTATAACTGTCTCGCTGTTGTCAGTAGCCAGACCTATAACAGCGACGGGATTATGTTTGAATACACCCAGTCCCGCCATAGGCCCGATTATTTCCGCTTTCAGGATAACGCAACACGGCGGCCATTATCCCACTGACCGCCGTGCCATTTTATATTTCGTTGCCCTTGCTTTTCAAACCCGCTTTTCACAAGAACGGAATAAGATAAATTTAAATCATCCCATCTTTTAACACATTATAATCGCGCAATACTTTTTCCACTACCGTTCCTTTCACTACGCGCAAAATCGGTTTTTTCAGCGGATTCAACAATGCGGGCAGTTCAATTTCCAAAGGCGATTTGCCATCCATAAGTTTTACGCTGCTGCCCAGCAATTCGCGGATATCATAGACGCTGCCCCATACCTCCGGAACACCCCTGTCCACATGAAGCAATCCGTAAACCGCTTCCATAGCCGTCCTTACCGAATACTCCGTGGTAAATACCGTATCCCTGGGCGTCTGAGCAAATTGCCCCAAAAAAGCAAAGTTCACACAGCCATCCGGAATAACATCCGGCCTGTCCCCTTTTGCCCTTGGCATGAAAAATGCCGTAATATAGGGCATCATGGTCGGAACACAAACTGCACTGTTTTCGGCCAGTTCCGGAATCTGTTCTTCCGGAACGCCCAGATGGTAAAGCCATTCTTCCGTAATTTCTTTTCCGGTACACTCTTTCATAGGCTTTTTGATAAAATCGCCCGGTACGTCCGTAAACAATCCATATACCCAGACGCATACCTTATCTTTATCCTGCTCCTTAAATTGCCCCTGCCGGTTAATCGTCCAGCTCATCAACCAACTGGAATCCTGACAGCTTACAATCCCTCCGGTCACCACTTTGCCGCTTTTCGGGTCACGTTTGCAGATGTTGGTAATATAAGGAAGAATTTTGTCATCCAATGTGGTCACAGTGGCTGATTCCCAATTTGTCTTTGCTACATCCGAGCAGAATTTTTCAGGATGCCCGAATGCCTTATCCTGCTTCGCAATATTTTTCCACAAGTTCCAACAGCCGCTGGTCCTTACTTCCGCATCCCCATTAGGGGCATGGTTTTGATCCCCATATATGGTGCCTTCCGTACAGCTTCCGTTAGTGACAAATACAAGGTCGTTTTCCGTCAGCATGATTCCTTTTTCCACGCCCTTTATCCTGCACTCCAATGCTTTCGCAATTTTTTTGTCGTTTTTAAATTCAAAAATTACATTTGTCACTTCCGTATTAAACTGGAAGTCCACACCCGCCTCTTCCAGATATTTCTGCATAGGCAATATCAATGATTCATATTGGTTATACTTTGTGAACTTCAATGCGCTGAAATCCGGCAGCCCTGCAATATGGTGGATAAACCGCTGGAAATAAAGCTTCATCTCCAAAGCGCTATGCCAGTTTTCAAATGCAAACATTGTCCTCCAATACAACCAGAAAGTAGAATCAAACACTTCCTCGTCAAAAAAATCTTCAATCGTCTTATCATATAAGTCTTCATCTTTGGTCATAAACAACTTCATAATTTCCATGCAGCCCTTCTGGCTTAAGTTGAACTTCCCGTCCGTATGGGCATCTTCCCCTCTGTTTACGGTTGCACGGCACAAAGAATAATTCGGGTCTTCCTTGTTCAGCCAATAATATTCGTCCAATACGGATGCTCCCGGCGTTTCCAGAGAAGGAATGCTCCGGAACAAATCCCAAAGGCACTCAAAATGATCTTCCATCTCCCTTCCGCCGCGCATGATATATCCCCTTGTAGCATCGTAAATGCCGTCGCAGGCTCCCCCTGCAATATCCATCGCCTCTAATATATGAATGTGGGAACCCGGCATCTGCCCGTCGCGTACTAAGAAACAAGCTGCTGCCAAAGAAGCCAGGCCACCACCTACCAAATATGCATTTTTCTCATCCACTCCCTCCGGCTTCCGGGGCCTTGCAAAAGCTTCATAATTTCCATTCGTATAATAAATCCCTTTTTCATTCTTTTCCTGTTTCCCGATTTCCGTATTCCTATATTCCTGCTCCTGCCGTTTTACGGCTGCCGCTCCCTGATTTTCCTTTTTTTCTCCCCTTTTGTTCTTTTTTGCCACGACTGCCGCCGCTCCTGCTCCTGCCGCTATTGCTGCCATACCGATTCCTATATTCTTTTTACTTGCCATGTCCATATCTCCTTTCCTTTGTCATGGACTCATATTACCCCTTTCTTCCCTGCTCCGCCACTTACAAAACGGGCAGGATGATAAAAAACTTATCATTCCGCCCGTTTTGTTAAAAATAATTCCGGCAATCAATCTTTCTTCACTTGTTCAAAGTTATGGATGGAGTTGGTAATATTTCCGCGAAGCGCAATACTCATCTTTTCCACAAGCTCCTTATAGTCGCCTTTCATCCCGCCCCCAATCCAATCAAGCATAATCCCTACAAACCCATATTTATAAAACTCTGCAATAAATACTTTATCTTCCGCTTCCAAGCTGCTTCCCTGGCTCTTTTCCTCTACTACGCCCGAAATCAAGCCATAGGTAAGTTTGTACAAATAGCTCTCAATCCTTTCCCGGCTGACGCACCGGTATACATTCAGGATAAAGGGCTTATTCTCAATTACCGCCTCGAATATCTGGCATATCCCTTCCTGCCATGTATCATACGTTTTCTTTCCCTGCAATGCCCTTTTCCCATCTTCCACGCATACCCACTCAACCAAATCATAAATATCCTTAAAGTGGTAATAAAAAGTCATCCGGCTGATACCGCAGTCATCCGTTAAATCGTTGATTGTTATTTTGTCCAATTGCTTATGCATAAGAAGCTTTTTCAGCGACGCCTCCAAAGCCAGCTTTGTCATATTCGCCATACTACCCTCTGCCTTACCAATTTCTTTTACAAATCATAGTACATTTTAAATTCCGCCGGGTTCGGAATCTGCTCCAGCTTCTTTAATTCCGCCCTCTTGCGCGCTACCCACACATCAATTAAACGTTGCGGGAACACACCTCCCTTTGTCAGATACTCATGGTCCGCTTCCAATGCGTCCAAAGCTTCTCCCAAAGATTTGGGCAGCCCTTTGATTTTCTTCTGCTCCTCTTCCGATAAAGTATATAAGTTGAAATCATAAGGGCCCCAGCCGTTTTCTGCGGGGTCAATCTGGTTTTCAATGCCGTCCAGCCCTGCCATTAAAATTGCGGCATACGCATAATAAGGATTTGCCGTTGCGTCCGGGTTGCGCAGCTCAAACCTCTTTGTTTCCGGCGATTTGGCATATGCCGGAATACGTATAACGGCGCTTCTGTTTGAAGTCGCATAACCAATCGTTACCGGCGCTTCGTATCCCGGAACAAGCCGTTTAAAGGAATTGGTAGACGGATTCGTGAACGCACACAAAGATGCGATATGTTTCAGCAGACCGCCAATAAAATAATGGGCTGTCCGGCTCAACCCGGAATAGCCTTCCTTGTCGTAAAACAAAGGCTTCCCGTCTTTGAGCAGCAGCATATGCACATGCATACCGCTCCCCGCTTCCTGATAAATCGGTTTCGGAAGGAAGGTAGCTGTCTTGCCCTCCTGCGCCGCCATATTTTTAATAATATATTTGATAATCATGGTATTGTCTGCCATAGCAGGCATATCCGCCAGCTCTACCTCTATTTCCATCTGTCCGGGCCCACCTACTTCATGATGATGATATTTTACTTTAATGCCCCAATCTTCCATCATCATACACATCCGGCTGCGCAAATCATAGCCCACATCCTGTGGCGCCGCCACATGATAACCGCCCTTATAAGGCACCTCATACCCGTTGTTGCCTGCTGTATCCAGGCTGCAGTTCCAGTCCGCCTGCCTTGTGTCAATCCGGTACCCGCATTGCTGCGGCGTTACCTCATAACGGGCGCTGTCAAACAAATAAAATTCAAATTCGGGCCCGATTACCATCCGATCCGCAATACCGCTTTCCTTCATATATTCCATTGCCCGCAGGCTTACATTCTTCGGATACTGGTCAAACGGCTTGTTTTCCCCTTTCCCTATCGTGCATACATTCCCACACATCGTCAATGTGGGAACCGCCGCAAACGGATCCACATACGCGGTTTCCGCATCCGGCAGAAAAACCATATCGCTCTTTTCAATAGGGGCATATCCATAATTAGAGCCGTCAAATCCAATGCCATAGGTGAAGGTATCCTCCCCGAAACGCTCCACGGGAATCGTAATATGCCTCCATCGGCCGTCGATATCCGCCATCTTAAAGTCTATCATACGGATTTGTTTCTCTTCACATAGCTTCTTAATCTTTCCAATCTTATCCATAACCCAATCCTTCCTTACCGCATATCTTACCCTATTGCCCTTCTCCTTCCGGTAAAACCTATGCCAATCCATCGTTTTTCATTGCCTATGCATCAGCCCGTTTACGCCCTGATACACCCGTACCCTAATGTGTTATGCTCTGGTGCAGACATAACGTCTATCCATATTATACCACATCCCCTTCTATTCCTACACTATTCTTTTTCTTTTCCCTTACGTAATTTAACAACCCTGCGGCAAGCAACGGAGCATCAAACTTGCAACGCTGCCAAGCAGCGGGGTATATGACCCTCGCGATAGTCGCCAAATGTGCTACCCACCTGGCTCGTCGCCCACGGGAATCCATTTTCATAGACGGCATTGCGGGCAGTGGATTCCGCAAGCAAAATCCTTGATAATATCAGTGAGGAATGTGGAAAAATATTTTAAAAAATAATATTAAAAGGTTAAAAGAATATTTGGTAATTACTTCCATTTTTATAAAAACAAAGTATAATTATAACAAATGGATTTACTTTATAGGTGCAAATCGAAAAGGGGGAGCCTCCCTATTCGATTTCAAATGATGTATTTTACAAAGGAGGTATCATGGATGAAACAGTCCGGGAGAAAATGGTTAGGGATTTTGCTGGCAGCGTCCATAGTAGCAGCGACGGTATTTCCAATGCAGGGTACGGCGGCAGAGGGGATTGACCGTGGAGCAGAAAGTGAGATGCAAAAGGATGAAGGAATGGAAACGCAGGGAGCATTGCCGGGAACAGGGATAAAAGCCCCGGCGGAAGGCGAAGGATCAGAAGAGTTACCGGGAAACCCAAATGCGGCAGGGGGGCTGTTAGGCACAGTCTCCGGCAATATATTGCCACCAGGCGATTCTTTGATTATGCCTGCCGGTTACGATATTAACCAGCCTGTCATCGAAGGGTTTGAATTTGAAGAGAATGGGCAGGCGCTAAATCAAAATGACACTCTTCATTTCAAAATGCAGGCCTATGATGCGGACGGGGATATTGACAAGGTTATGGTTCTAATAAACAGGAGGAATGGGTCGTCCTATACAAGGAGTGTACCGTTTCAACATAGCAGAGGAAAACTGTATACAGGAACGCTTGCCTGCAGCAATTTTACAGGATATGAGGGTGAATACTACATTTCCCAAATCCGGCTTGTAGATAAGAGGGATAATTATGTAGACTATCCTATTATGGAAGATGGTGAATATCGTTATACATTTTCATTTGCATATAAGAAAAACGGAACAGCAACGGTCTCCAATTTCCAGATGCAGAAAAATGCTTCCAATGCGGACGGGAAGCTGAGGGTGGGGGATACGGTGACATATACAGCCCATGTAGAATACGAAGGGGTGGAACCTGAAAATTATGGGCATATGTTTTTGCATACGTCAAAGAATGGATCCTGGATTTCAGAATTTGTAAGAATGGCCTATGATCCAACATCCAAAACACTGACAGGCACTTATACGATTACAAATGAAACTTATCCATCGGAATGGAAATGGAATTATGTCCGGATATATGTAGATGATGATTACCAGTATTTTTATCCGGAACAGATTGAACCGGATAAAGACTTAAAGTTTACGGTTATCAATGATGATTATGACGATGATAAACCAGTGATTCAGAGCATAACCATTGACAAAAACGGGCAAATGGTAAAAGCTGGGGAGACAGTGACCATCAAAGTAAAAGTGGATGAAAAAAATCCATCTAGTTCAATGAGAGTGTACTTTTATCCGAAGGATTCAGGAGCTTCGGGAATTTATGCCTATTTATATTTAAATAAAAATACTATGGAGTATACAGGAAGTATTAATATTTCACAGAATATCCGCCCTGCAAAATGGGAGCTGACTTCCTTGAGCCTATCAGATACCAACGGGAACAGCACATCCTTGTCGGACTTTCGGCCGGATTGGGATACTTCCCGTCCGTGGTATTTTAACGTAGACCCGGAAGGGTATTTAAATGATACGGAAGCGCCTGTCATTGAAAGCATTACGATTGACAAAAACGGGCAGCTGGTTTACCCGGGCGATAGTATTACAATAACTGTAAAAGTAAAGGAAGAAAATCCGGATACTATGGCAGATGCTTATTTTTATCCTCAAGTATCAAATGTCTCTATCTATGGGGATATTACTTTACGTTACAATGCGGATACCAAGGAATATAAAGGGCGCATTTTGATAACCGATGATACATATCCATGCGAATGGATGCTTACCGATTTGGTAATAGGTGATTTAAAAGGAAACCGTACCCACTTATCAGACTTCAAGCCGGACTGGCAATCCACCAGCCCCTGGTACTATAAGGTAGAGACCGATAAAACTTACAGGGAAGATGTGGAGGACATCGTTGTCTCCCTATACGGGTTAGTGCCCCAGGCGGACGGCAGCTTTTTATACGGCTATCTAATGGATAACGAAACATTGGAAAATGCCCCGCGGAGGGGTTCCTTAAAAGACCTTAAAATATGGCCGCCACTGCCTGCAGAAGGGGTAAATATGACATGCCGGCTGGGATCCTCCGAGCAGGAGATAGACGGCGACACGGAACTGTTTTTCAGGGATGCCTCCAGATCGTCCTATAATTTTACCCTTTCCTATGACAAAGCCTGCGTAAATGTGGTCCTCACTTATGTAAGCAAAGACGAAGGGATAAAAATGGTAATGGTGCCCCAGTTTGTGGACCGGGAAGCGACCTATGGGGACCTGCTGGATTCCCTTGCCATGCCGGAGGATGCGGATGAAGGGCTTTTTACCGGGCTGGAATTGGACGGCCCTGTTGATGCGGCGGCGAAGGTGCAGGATACCGGCTATGCAATGATAGAGGCGAAGTACAGCGACTGCCTGGTGTCATGGCATACGAGGTATCTGGATGAAAACGGGGAGGAAGCCTCCAAAACCGTTTCCAGGACATACAAGAAAGGGACTACCATCAACGATGCGCTGGCATCCTTAGAAGGGCCGGAAGGGATGGATGGCCCGGAATTTGAAAAATGGTACCTGCCAGGGATTGACGGGAAGGAGGCACTGACCCATGAACTGCTGAATTTAGATGTGATTGCCGTGTACAAAGGGAAGACGACGGCAGATGTATCCTATGCCTACCGGGAAGGGGGCGGGAGGCTGGTCTCCGGAAAACGGCTGATGCTGTTGGATGGGGATAGCCTTTCCTTCACAGGTGCTATAACAGAAGCCGGGGAGGCTTTGGGAGGCATAAACCATTTAGAGGGCCTAGTATTGTCAGCCTGGAAGAGCTTGGGGGGAGGCACAGACAGCCTAAGGTATAAGAAGCTGAATATCCAGGCCCAGTACGCTAACTGTGTAGCTATCCTGAAATACCCGGAAAGCGCATATGAGTATGTGGTTGTGGGGAAAGGCTCCAGCTTTACGCTGCCTGTAGAGAATGAAAAATATATGGATATTGTGTGGCAGGGCTATGAGATGGGGGAGACCATAACAATCAACGAGGACAAGGAATTCCTTGTGTCGGAGCTGAAGTTCAAGGAGGACACGCCGGAAATCCCCCCGGAGGGGCTGCCAGAGGAACCGTCAGATGGCAAGCTTACGGAGGAAGAGATTGACCAAATCATAAAAGACATAGAACAAAGCGAAGGCGGGGATACAATCCATGTGGATATGAAAAAGGACACCATAGTGCCCAAAGAGGTTTTGGAATCCATCCAGGGGAAAGAAGTCAACATCGTCCTCAACATGGGCGGCTATAGCTGGTCCATCAGCGGGAACGAGGTGGTTGCAGACGACCTGAAGGACATTGACCTGGAGGTAATCGTTGATACGGACGGCATCCCCCCGGCTATTATAGATTCCCTTGCGGGGGGAAGCCCTACCACCCAGATTACCCTTGTACATGAAGGGGAGTTTGGGTTCCGGGCAGACCTAACTGTGAACCTGGGCAGTGAAAATAGCGGAAGCACAGGGAAATTATACTATTATGACAGCTCCGGGAAATTAATCTATATGGATGCCGGGGAGGTTGGGGCAGATGGCAATATCAGTCTATCCTTCTCCCATGCGTCCGAATATGTGGTGGTTTTTGAAAAAGCGTCAGTAGAAGATGAAACTGAAGACGAAACGGATAAGGAAACCGATAACGAAGCGGATAAGGATATCAACAACGGCACCGGTAATGGAAACACTAACCATAGCAGCGGCCGGAATAGCAGCACGCAGGAAACGGTTTCTGTCGCAAAGGCGGGGGATAATGGAACCCTTACTACTGCTGTAGAGCAGAATAATGATTCCGGTAAACCAAAGAGCCCGAAGACAGGAGAATAACGAGCAATGTCATTTAGTTAACGGTACCGGACGCCGTGAGGAACACAAAATGCTCCGTCACCACGCTTTCGCTCGGTAAAAAGCGTAACGGACACTAAACTCGTGAGGAACCTCGTTAAGTGCCGACGCTTTTTAACGGGTTCCTTGAGCATTTTATGTTCCTCACGGCTGAATCAAGGCTCTAACTAAATGACATTGGAATAACGAGAACCTGTTTCCGTGCAGGAAATATGGAAAACATGGAAAACACTGACGCCCCGGAAGATATTGCGGATGGAGCGGGGCTGCCCCATCCATTAGATCCGGATACAGGATTGAACAAAGGTAAAAGCGACAGGGCAAAAGCAGAGAAAAGAAAATAACAAAAAAACAAATGGGAAGGCGCTTAGTCTCAGCAAAGGAGGCTTTGCACCTTCCCATTTTTTGGACGGGCTAATCATGGCGGACCCGCAAGGCGTATATGACGGTTTCCCTTATCTATCCATGCACATACAACTGCCTTCTTTATAAATATACATATGTAACTGTTTTCCTCCCCCTTTCATATTTATACAATATAGAAAATAAGGAGATTTTTATATTTATGGCTATCGGTTATTTAGCAATACAAGTACGGGCTGCCCATGACGCTGTACCGTTAAGCGGTGTGCAAATCAGAATCACAGACAGCCGCGGAAACAATATGTATATACTATCCACGGATGAAAACGGGGAATCGCAGAAAGTCCCTTTGGAAACTGTTGACAAAAGCTTTTCTCAAAACCCATATTATTCCGGTCATCCCTTCCTAAGCTACAACGTCCTCGCTCAGGCATCCGGCTTTCATTCCCTTTATGTTTCGGATATCCCTATTTTTGAAGGAGAGACAGCCCTCCTGCCCGTCACTCTGATACCTATGCAGGAATCCCAGCGCAGCCCGCTCCAGGCGGAGATTTCCGTGGGGGAACCGGCGGTAGCCATGCAGACCATGCGCCGGCAGGAAGGAACCGTTGCGGAACCTTATGTATTGCGTCAGGTTGTCATCCCCAATCCCATCACCGTCCATCTCGGCCGCCCGGACTCTGCTGCTTCCAATGTACAGGTATCCTTTCCCGATTATATAAAAAATGTAGCCAGCAGCGAAATCTACCCCACCTGGCCCGAATCCGCCCTGACAGCCAATATTTATGCTATCATTACTTTCGCACTGAACAGGGTGTATACGGAATGGTGGCGGAATCACCTTTGGCTGTGCTGCATACATTGATATAAAAACACAAAAGGATATTCCATGTCTTCTCAATCTTTTATCCATAAGTCCAAAAACCAGGAAATCCAAGTCACCCTTATCTTCCCTGAAAAACCAAATGAAAAAGCCAAGCAAGATTTCTACGGATACTTAAAAGATTTTTATCTCCACAAGCAAAAAGAAGAATACTTGCAAAAAACAGCCATATCCCCCCTTCCCCAATATCGCCAAACCGGAAAGGAGGACGAATCCTATGACTCCTAATGTCAAAAAGGTCAGGACATTGTTAAGGGTATCTTCCAGACAACAGCTTCATGACAATGATATCCCCATCCAGCGGGCGGAAGCCGAACATTATATTTCCGGCCGCCCGGATTGGGTCTTCGATAAGGAATATATTGAAAAAGCCGTATCCGCTTATAAAAACAGCGTGAAAGACCGGGAAGTCCTGATGGAAATCCTCGAAGACGCCAAGGAACGCCAATTCGATATATTGCTTACCTATATGTCGGACAGAATCGGCAGGCAGGAGGAGTACAGTTTCTATGTTGCCGCCCTCAACCGCCTTGGCATCGAAGTCTGGACGATAAAAGACGGGCAGCTAAAAACAGAAGAACACACCGATAAGTTGTTAAATTACATACGTTTCTGGCAAAACGAAGGGGAAAGCAAAAAAACCGGCATGAGGGTAAGGGATAATCAGATAGAGCTGGTCAAATCGGGGAAATTTGTGGGCGGAAAAGCCCCTTTCGGCTACCGTCTGATACCTTCCGGTATGGTAAGCAATCATGGCAGGCTTTTAAAAAAGCTGGAAATCGTGGAAAACGACGCTGAAATTGTCAGAAAAATCTATGCTCTCGCAATCCGTCAAGGCATGGGCTACGGAAAAATAGCCAATGCCTTGAATGCAGAAGGCATTCCTGCCATCGCTGCCGATAAATGGAAACCGGCAACCATAGCCAGTATATTAAAAAACCCTATTTATATGGGATATTACGCTTTGAACAGACGGGTACACCACGGCAGCTATACTAGGCTGGACCGGAAAGACTGGATATACTCCCGGGAACAAATACCGGAATTAATCATTATCAGCAAGCAGGACTGGGAAAAAGCCCAAGAAATCCGGGAAGCCAGAAAAGCAAAAATAAATGCATCCAAAAAGTGCCCTCCCTCCCAATCCCACAGCCAGTTTTCCGCCCCCTTCCGTACCTCCGGCAAGCTTTCCTTAATCGGTCTGGCCTGCTGCGGCTATTGCGGAAAAAAGTTAACAAACGGCAGTTATTATAACCACTGGCAAACCAAATCCGGCCAGAAGAAAGCCTCCTTTACCGGACGGTATCTTTGTCCCGGAAAATGCACCGCCCGATCCTGTTATTCCCAAAACTATTTGGAAGGCGCCGTATTTGCAGCCGTGGAACGATATTTAGAACAAATAAAAAACATAGATTTGGAAAACGATTTAATGCAAATTCATCTACAACACTGCAAAAAGCTGGAACAAAAGCAGAACCAACTACAAAAAAGTAAGAAAGCGGTTCAAGCCGACATTATCTCTTTAGAAGAAAAAATCCCGGAGGCAATCCGCGGCGATTATTTCTTCAGCGCAGAAAAATTGTCTTCCATCCTAAAAGACAAAGAGCAGGCACTCCAGGACTTGCAGTCACAGGAAGAAATTTTGCATGCCATGCTCCAAAAGGCAAAAGAGGAAAGGAGCCATTTGAATATTCCACCCCTTCCATGCCCTAACTGGAGGGATGAATTTTGCCATGCTGATATCGCTACAAAACAAATGCTCCTTTTTTTCCTGATTGATACCATTGCGGTAAAAAACGGGGATATCCGAATATACTTGAAAATACAGGCAGATGACGCTCAGACTATTTCTTACCCATGATACCGCGGTACCGGAACCAGGGCTACAACTTTGATATTACCAACAGCACCGCCTACGACCAGTATTTTGTATACGGACGGCCAATCTACGAATCCATTAGCCGGATTGTAGACAGGATTTTTAATGAGTATGTCCGCCGGCAAGGGCAAAATGCCCCTTATTTCACTTCATTCTGCAACGGAACTACCGTTTCCTGCCAGGGCCTTTCCCAATGGGGAACTGTTACCCTTGCAAACCAGGGGTATACCCCTTTGCAGATTTTGCGCTCCTATTATCCTAACGACATCGAAATTGTACAAACAAATATTGTTGCAAATTCTTTGTCTTCTTATCCGGGAACACCCTTGCAGACCGGGAGCGCCGGGCTCAATGTGCAGACAATCCAAACCTATTTAAACAGAATCCGGCGCAATTATCCTGCTATCCCTGCCATTACCGACCCGGCAGGCGTTTTCGGCGCCAGCACCAAATCGGCCGTCACCAAATTCCAAAGCATTTTCAACCTTACCCCGGACGGCATTGTGGGAAAGGCAACCTGGTATAAAATTTCCCGCATATACACTGCCGTTACAAGGCTCGCCGAATTAGACAGCGAAGGAACCACGCTGGGAATCGGAACCGTTCCGCCCAGCTCGGTACTCCGCCAAGGATCCAGCGGGCAGGATGTCATTACATTACAATATCTTTTAAATGTCATTTCCGAATATTATCCAGGCATTCCTGCCCCTGCCCAGGACGGCATTTTCGGCAGCGGAACAAAACAATCCGTCATTGCATTCCAGCAGGCTATGGGGCTGGATGCGGATGGAATCGTAGGCGCCCTTACCTGGAAAGAGCTTTATGAAGTCTATCTTGGAATCCATCAAAACGTTCCCTCCCCCAACCCGGAACCTAATGTTACCACTTATATAGTCCGTCCGGGGGATAGCCTCTGGCTTATTGCCCAAAGATATAATACTACAGTGGATGCCATCAAACGCCTGAATGGGCTGACCAGCGATTTGCTGAGTATCGGCCAGACGCTGAAAATCCCTTCTTCCCAGGAAGTGCCCTATATCGAATATACCGTGCGGCCCGGGGATACCCTTTGGCTGCTTTCCAGACGCTACAACACCACAGTGGATGCCATCAAACGTCTGAACGGTCTTAGCAGCGACATGTTGAGCATTGGGCAAGTATTAAAAATCCCCAGTTAACCAATGGCAAAATCTGCCGCACTGTTGCTCGGAAAGCAAAATGCGGCAGATTTTGCCTTCCCATCATTCTTTTACAAAAGGCACCAATTTAATCGGGAAAACAAAGTTTTCCTCATCCAGACGGTACTGCTCCACAAGCTCCGGCCCACAGCTATTCGAGCCAATCCCGTTTTGTGCATAATCAAGGCAAAGCACCACGCTGCCCGACGGTTCCAATTCATAATTATGCCTTTTACCCGCCAGTTCTTCCTGCGTATATACCGATGCCTGAAAGGAAAACGCCTGACAGGAAACTGCCGCCAAACCGAATTGGTTATCCGCCGCAATGACATAGTCACAATCCATATGGCTTCCATTCTCTTGAGGGCGGATATAATCCTCATGCAAATCCTCCGCCTTTCCATGATACAGCCCATGAACGGCTGCCCTATGCTTATCCCTGTAGCTTTCCGACGGGCCCATGCCATAATACGAAATATAACCCATCCTGCCATCCAGAAATAAACGTATCCCAAACCGCGGCAACATCGGAAATTCCGGGTTCCTTTTTACAGAAAGATTGGCGTCGATGCCCCCTTCGCTGTCTATCAGCCATACTATTTCCACATGCATCATAGGCTGTATGGCAGCCGCTGTCATAGATAAATGACTGATTATTTTTAATCCTGATTTTGTCAGCTGCACTTCTGTCCCATATGCTCTCGCATAGGCTTTATCATAACGCGCCCTTTCCCACTCTAATCTGACATATCTGTCATTATCCGTAGGGGCACGCCAGATATTCAATTCCATCGGCGCATTTAAATATTCTTCCCCCTTATATTCCATCTGGGTAAATAAGCCCGTCCGCTTATCATATGTATACACAAAATCCGCCCCTTTGCAAACAAGCGCAAGTTCTGTTTCCCAGATTCTTATCGGCGATGTCCTGCAATGTTTCTCTCCCAGCCATCTTATCGCCGTCTGGTTCCTCCCGTCTTCCGTCTGCAGCGCAATCTCTTCATATCCCAATAAATACCCCGCGGGAACAAGCTCATCCCCTCGCCTTAAATAATAATACAGTTTCAAATAAGCCCGCCCGCATTTCGGCACTCCAATATCCAAATGTACGCTCCCGATCTGCAGCGGCCCAATGGAAACCTGCGGAACGGCTCCCCGTTCCAGGCATACACCGTCACAATTTACTTCATACCGTATTTCCACATATGTAGCTAAATCCGTGAACTCCATATAATTCCTAAGCTTCAGTTCCTGCGCCGATTGCTCAAAGGACACCGCTCTGCATGGGCGGTATACATTCTTATATTCCAAAAGCCCCGTATGGATGGCACGGTTCGGATATACCAGCCCATCTACGCAGAAATTCCCGTCATGGATGTCCTCTCCGTTATCCCCGCCATAACTGTAAACTGCCCTCCCCTCCGGTGTCTGCCCCTTTGCAACCGCCTGATCACACCACTCCCATATAAAACCGCCGCATATCAAATCGCTTTTGTGTATCCAGCCAAAATAGTCTTCCAAATCCCCCGGCCCATTTCCCATAGAATGGCAATATTCGCAGAAAATCAATGGTTTTGACGGGTCATGTTCCAAATATTCCCTGATTTCATCTATTCTGGGATACATTCTGCTGTACAAATCCAAATTGGAATAGTCATATTTTTTCTCATCATTCCTATATCTGGCTCCCTCATAATGGGTCAGCCTGCTGCCGTCAAACTTCTTTGTCCACTGCAGCGCTTTCTCAAAATTACATCCATATGCACTTTCATTTCCCATAGACCAAATAACCACACACGGACGGTTTTTATCCCTTTGGATACACCGCTGTACCCTATCCAAAACCGCTTTTTCCCAAACAGGGTTATCCGCAATGGGCTCATTCCAATGCCGGAACTTATTCTTATCGCTGTTATCTTCATAATAAATCTCAACCGGGCCGTGACTTTCCATATCCGCCTCATCCATCACCATAAAGCCATATTTATCGCACAGTTGATAAAAAACCGGAGCATTCGGATAATGGCTGGTTCTTACTGCATTAAAATTATGCCTTTTCATCAGCATTAAATCCTTTTTCATTTGTTCCAAACTAACTGCATACCCTGTAACCGGATCGAAATCATGCCGATTAACGCCGCGGAATTTAATTTTTTGCCCGTTGAAACAGACTGCCTTATCTTTTATGCAGATTTCCCTCACTCCTACATAATCAGTAATCGTCTCTTTTTCCGTCTCCATCACCAAAGTATAAAGATACGGCTCTTCCGGATTCCATAAAACCGGGTCTTTTACCACAATATCCACTACCTGTTCCGCTTCGCCTATAATCCCTGTCTTAACCCCGCCCACTGCCTTGCCGTCCATATCATAAAGCATTATGGATGTAAAGATTGACTCCGGCAAATATTGGATATGGACGGATATCGTCGCCTTCTCCCCCTCGATAGACGTTTTCACAAAATAATCCCATATGGTTTTATCCGGACGAATCAACAAATAAACATCACGGAAGATACCGCTCATACGGAATTTATCCTGGTCTTCCAAATAGCTTCCGTCGCACCATTTCAAAACGAGGACCGCCAATTTATTTTTCCCCTCCCTAACCGCTTGGCTCACATCAAATTCGCTGGTGGAATGAGATACCTGGCTATAACCGATATAATTCCCATTCAGCCATACATAAAAGCAGGAATCCACACCTTCAAAATTCAAATATGCTTTCGGCGCATTCTTTTTCTTCCGATAATCAAATTCATAGATATAAGCACCACACGGATTATCCCAAGGAACATACGGCGGATCAAACGGAAACGGATAGCGGATGTTAGTATATTGGTGGGAGTCGTATCCGGCCATCTGCCAGACCCCGGGAACATTTATCCGTTCATAAGCAGAATCATCATAACCATTTTTATAAAATTCCTCTTCCAAGTCATATATGCTGTCATAATAGCGGAATTTCCATTCCCCGCCCAGAATTTGTATGCGGTCCGAGTCCTCCCTTTTTTCCACAAGCGTGTCCATCTGCCTGGATGCAGGGATATAATACGAGCGGGCAGGCATCGTATTTTCATGCAGCATGTGTAAATCTTCATAATGTTTGGGTACTATCATCGTCCAGCCTCCTTCTTTTGATTTTTTGGATATCAGGAAATCATCATGTACGTTTATTGTAGCGAATCCGTGAAAAGCCATCCATAAATTACATTGGACAGAATATACACAAAATGATACAATGGCAGAAATATTCACTACCCCCTATTTCAGAAAAGGAGCAAGCAGCCAATGTATGTGAATTCAGCCTATCTTAACAACTCTTTGATAGATTTCAAAGACAAAAGCCAGCCCCTCATCGTCGGGAGCTGCGGAACCTATCGTCTTCTTACCCGCCCAAAACTTCCTACCCACCGCCCAAGAGGCCGGATTGATTTTCAACTTTTATATATCGCTTCCGGCAAAGCCCATTTTTATTTTGACAAAGACGAAGATACCGTAGTGACTGCCGGGCATATGGTGGTTTACCGCCCAAAAGAACCTCAGAAATATGTTTACTATGGGGATGATAAAACAGAAGTTTACTGGGTTCATTTTACAGGAAGCAATGTAACGAACATTCTCCGAAGCTACGGCATTTCAGACGACATGCGTGTCATAAATACAGGAACTTCTTTGGAATATACAAGGATTTTTAAACAAATGATACAGGAATTGCAAAGATGCCAGATAAACTATGAAGAACTCTTGGTTTTGCTGTTAAAGCAAATTTTTATATCTATCCAGCGTCAGATGGTAAAAGAATACCAATCGAAAAATGTTTTTTGGGATAGGGAAATGGAAAATGCCATGCAATATTTCAACGACAACTATAATACGGAAATCAATGTCAAAGAATATGCCTCTTCAAGAGGCATGAGCGTGAGCTGGTTTATCCGCAATTTTAAGCAGTACACCAACACCACGCCCATGCAGTACATCGTTTCCATACGCGTTTCCAATGCCCAGATTCTTTTGGAAACATCCAATTACAATATTACGGAAATCGGAAATATCGTCGGATACGATAATCCGCTTTATTTCAGCAGAATTTTCAAAAAGCAGAAGGGAACATCCCCTTCCGAATACCGGAAGCAAAGAAATATTTTATAAGCTATAGCTATTCAGGTATTTCTCCTGTTCGGCCGTCAACACATCGATTTCCTTGCCGAGGAAAGCCAACTTACGCCTTGCCACATCCATGTCCACTTCCCTCGGCACATCGATTAGCTTTTCAGTTAATTCACTGCCATGTTCTACCAGATATTTTGCGGAAAGTGCCTGTATTGCAAAGCTCATATCCATAATCTCCGCCGGATGGCCATCGCCTGCTGCCAAATTTACCAGCCTGCCTTCTGCCAAAACAAAAATCCATTGTCCGCCGGGCAGCTTGTATCCCATAATGTTCTTTCTCTGTTCCCTCGTTTCAACGGCAATCTCACGGAGCCTTGCCATATCGATTTCGCAGTCGAAATGCCCTGCGTTGCAAAGGATTGCCCCGTCTTTCATAACGGCAAAATCCTCTTCATCAATTACTTTATCGCAGCCGGTAACTGTAACAAAGAAATCGCCCACTTTAGCCGCTTCCTTCATCGGCATTACATCAAATCCGTCCATAACGGCCTCAATCGCCTTGATAGGGTCGATTTCCGTTACGATAACCCTTGCGCCAAGCCCTTTCGCCCTCATAGCCGTTCCTTTACCACACCAGCCATAGCCTGCCACAACTACAATCTTCCCTGCTACAATCAAGTTGGTCGTCCTGTTAATCCCATCCCATACGGACTGGCCTGTACCGTAGCGATTATCAAATAAATGTTTGCAATCCGCATTATTCACACGTACCATCGGGAATTTCAATTCCCCGGCTTTATCCATCGCTTCCAGACGGATAATCCCCGTTGTGGTTTCCTCACAGCCTCCGATAATGGCGGGAATCAATTCCGGCATATGGGCATGTACCATATTTACCAAGTCCCCACCGTCATCAATGATGATATTCGGCCCGGCTTCCAGCACATGACGGATATGCATCTCATATTCTTCAGGCGTACAATCATACCATGCATGTACTTCCAGCCCATCCTTTACCAAAGCTGCCGCCACATCGTCCTGCGTGGAAAGGGGGTTGGAACCTGTCACATACATCTGCGCCCCGCCTGCTTTCAGCACTTTGCACAGATATGCGGTTTTTGCTTCCAAATGCACGGAAAGCGCTATTTTCTTTCCCTCAAATGGTTTTGTTTCCGAAAATTCCTTTTCCAGAGTACGGAGCAAATCACAATTTCTCTTTACCCATTCGATTTTACGCTCGCCGGATTCGGCTAAATTAATGTCTCTGATTTCACTGCTCATTCCTTTTCCTCCAATAAAATATGAGATTATTCAGCCGAATTTTTATTATAGTGATGGTCGTCTGTCCTATCATCACTTTTATGATAACTGCCAAGCAGCTACATACCGGTTAATATTCTTTCTTGTCAAGCCCCATACGGACAATGATTTCGTTAATTTTTTTATACACTAATTCCTCGTCCATCGTCAATATCTTCCGGTCTTCCATCACTATCCGGCCGTCGATAACCACAGTCTCCACTTCCGAGCCATTTGCAGAATAGGACAGCCCCGCTATCAGGTTATTTCTCGGGGTTAACGATGGGGTATTCAAATTCAGGATGGCAAGGTC
Organism: uncultured Kineothrix sp.; assembly: GCA_910588855.1. GTDB lineage: Bacteria > Bacillota > Clostridia > Lachnospirales > Lachnospiraceae > Kineothrix. The sequence goes on from CAJUSR010000006.1 coordinate 156,797, forward strand.
TGCCTTTTTGCCTTCCTCTATGGAACCGATTTCCTGCTCCATCCCCAACGCTTTGGCGCCGTTAATCGTGGCAATCCTAAACCCTTCCCGTGCGCTGACGCATTGAGGCGTTTTATGAACCCCCTTATGAATCAATGTCAAAAGGCTCAGTTCGTGGAACATATTCAGGCTGTTGTTGGATGCCGCCCCGTCCGTTCCAAGACAGACATTCACCCCTTTTTCCAACAGCTTGGCTACCGGCGCAAAGCCATTTCCAAGCTTCATATTGCTGGCCGGGTTGGTCACTACGCTAACTCCTTTTTCTTTTAAAATGTCAATATCCCTATCCGTTGCCTGCACGCAATGGGCCGCAATGGCAGGCACATCGAAAAGCCCGTTTTTATCCGCCATTTCAATTGGCGTACAACCGTATTTTTCCTGAATCTGCTCAATTTCGCTAAGGCTTTCCGATAAATGGACATGAATCCCCATCCCGTTTTTCTTCGCCTCTTCGGACACAACACGCATAAAGCCATCATCACAGGTATAAGGCGCATGGGGCCCTAACATAAAGCTCAATCTGTCGCAGTCTTTCGCTGCATCCCTTTCCTCATAAGCCTGACGCAGCCGCATCTGTCCTGCCTCGTCATTGCCGCTTCCTATCAAGCCCCTGCTGATAACCGCCCGCATCCCGGATTCCCGTACTGCTCTGGTAGTCTGGTGGATATTCATCTGCATATCGTTAAAACAAGTGGTTCCGCTTTTTATCATTTCCAAAATGGCAAGGCAGGCGCCCCAATAGGTGTCTTCATCCGTCATCTGCTGCTCAATGGGGTCAATCGTGCCAAAAAGCCAATCCATAAAAGACAAGTCATCCGCTACATTCCTCATAAATGCCATATACGAATGCGTATGGCAGTTTATCAGCCCAGGAATGACAAGCCTGTCCTTTCCGTCAATTACTTTCTCTTCCTGAAACCCTTCCGGCTTTTCCCCCACCGCCGCAATCCGGGTTCCTTCAATATATATGCTGGTCTTCCTCACCTCATCCTTCCCCTGCCCGGGGAGAACCGCCAATATATCCTTTAACACTATTCCCATAAAAATACCTCTCCTTTTCTCTATAGCCTTACATAGTAAAATGGAGCCAAAGTCTCGCTCTTCCGCTCCTATTTTATCATATATTAAATATAGAAACAACAAAAAGGAAAGATATCCCCACCGCTTTACACCTCCCAAGTTTCTTCTATAATCCTAAATCCTATATATGCAGTGATTTGCAATGATATAGACAGGACTATAAAGAAACCCGGAGCGGTGCAATTTGGACTTTTTTCGACATCTATTGCCAAATGAAACTACTTAATCTGTATCCGTCACCCATATCTGGGATTCCGTAGGGATTTCCCTAAGAGGGTTTTTCATCGCTTCTTCCATCTTAAGGCAGAAATACATATCCTGCAAAGCATCCCGCAAGCTATAAAAATCTTTCCCTGTATCCAGATATTCTTTCATTTTTTTCATGCATGTAGCTACCGCAATCTCGTCATCATTTAAACGCGCATTAATAAAAGGCGTCTTATACAAAAATTCTTCCCCCAGCATAATTCCGAAATGAGACCATTCCTGGTTGTTGTACACACCCAAATCAATCCTGTTCAATTCCTGCGTAACGGGTATATTTTCATCCGTCAGGTAACGGATTACCATGTCATCAATTTCTCCCCTGACGCCTTGCACATTCAACTGCCTCGTCCTGATAAAGGAATGGTATTGCGCCGGGTCGGAAAAATCAAAATAGGCCACTTTCCCTTTTTCAAATTCAAACGTTAAACGGTCTCTGGAACAGCGGAATACTTCGCCGTCAAACGCCATCCCTTCCCGCCCGTATGTTTCCGTCACATCAAACCAATACCGTTTCCCGTAAATCCTGCAATTTTCATATCCTGTCTGAAGAAACCGGCGAATCATGCTGACACCATGATAACCGTGCAATGCAGAAAGATTGATATTCTGGACTTCCCCTAATTTTCCGTCAGTAATTGCACGATACCATGCGGCATAAAGGGGCTGGGCAAAATATTGTTCCGCCACCTGGATTTTACCGTTATATTTTTTATAGCTTTTCCAGACGGATTCCAACGCTTCCAGACTTTCCCCCGGCGGCGTTTCGCATAAGACCGGTATCCCCTTTTCAAATAATTTCGGCAGATATTCCGACAAAATACCCCTTTTCACCGCCAACACAATATATTCCGGTTCCGTTTTTTCCAGCTCATCCAGCGTATTAATTACCGTCACATCCATCTGCTTTGCAAAACGCCTTCCTTTCGCCTCATCGCGTACCAATACCCCGCTTAGTTCAAATACATCCGGCATTGCCTTCGCAATCCTTATGTAAAATTCCGCCCTCCAGCCGGAACCGATTAATCCAAATCGAATTTTTCCCATATACTGCCTCCTTCTATCCTTTAAGGCACATCGAAGCCCCGGGATGCCGCCAGAATACGATACCATTCATCATAAGACAAAGAAAGTTCCTGGGCTTTTACCGCCGTTTTGATTCTATTAATGTTCATGGTACCGGTAATTGCCGCAATCCTGACCGGATGCGCGAACAGCCACGCATACATTACGGCATCCATTGTGGTGCCATGCTCTTCTGCGATTTGCCCAAGCACATCCCTCAGCCGCACCGACTGTTCATCCTCTCCTGTAAATACGCTGCCTCCGCCAAGGGGTGACCAGGCCATAAGCGGTATCCTCCTTGTAAAGGCGTCGTCCAATACACCGTTAAAGAAATTGTCCACGCATTTCACGGACAGTTCCATTTGGTTCGTCACAAGAGGAACCGACATAAAGCTTTGAAGCATTGTTATTTGAGACGGCATAAAATTAGATACCCCTACGTGCAGCGCTTTTCCTTCCTTTACGACAGTTTCCAGCGCATCCGCCGTTTCCTCCGGGTCTGCCAACGGATCAGGGCGATGCACCAGAAGCAAATCCACATAATCCGTACCCAATTTTTCCAAAGACTCCTCTATCTCCTTCAGAATTTCTTTCTTGGTGGATTTATAATAAATCGCCTTATTCCCTTCCACCCCCGGAAGCACGATGCCTGCCTTTGTTACCAGTTTCATCTTCTTCCGTAACTGCGGCTCTTTTCTCAATACCGCATCGCCGAATATTTTCTCACAGGTATACCCTCCGTATACGGGCGCATGGTCAAAAGAATCAATGCCCATATCCAGACATCCCTCTACAAACCGCAGCATTTCTTCCCCTTCCATGCCCGCATCCTTTGCCCTCATGCATCCTACAATTACCTGGGATAACTCCAAATTATCCCCTAATTTAATATAATTCATATTTTACCCCATTTCTGCGCGGCTTTATTGTCCATAACCAATTCCATTTTTTATTTTCCGGTTTGCGGATGCCGCACAGACACAAACCTATGGTTAAAAATTTGTTTTAGCATTTATTCTTTTACGCCGCCTGTCGTAAGGCCTGCAATAATTTTCCTTTGGAAAATCAGCACAAGTATGATAAGCGGTACCGTAACGACCACCGAAGCCGCCGCCATGTCTCCCCAAGGCAGCTCATAATTGCTTGGGAATAAGGCAATCCCTACCGGAACCGTCCTCATCATGTCATCCGTCATAAACGTCAATGCATAAATGTATTCATTCCACGCGTTAATAAATACAATCAACCCTACCGAAAAGATTGCCGGTTTAATCAAAGGCAGCATAATCTGGAAAAATATCCTTGCCCTCGAACACCCGTCAATGGATGCCGCTTCCTCAAACCCTTTGGGAAGCTGGGCGAAAAAGTTGGTCAACAGCCAGATTGCCAACGGCAATGCAAACGTAATATATGGTATCACCAACCCTGCATACTTATTTAAAAGTTTTAGCTGTTTCAACAGCAGATAAATCGGGCTGAGTGTGGCTATTGTAGGGAACATGGAAATGCTCAAAATGGCCATAAGCATTATTTTTTTCCCTTTAAAGCGGAGCCTTGCCAATGCATATGCCGCCGATGCCCCAATCAATATGCTTAACACTGTCGTAGTGGTTGCCACGATAAAACTATTCAACAAATATTTGGCAAAAGGGTGTTTCTCAAATACATTGACATAAAACTGCCCATGCACGGAGCTGGGAATCCATTTGGCCGGAATTGCAGAAATTTCGGACAAGGGCTTGATTGAGGTCATAAACTGCCAGAAAAAAGGCAGCACTATAATACCTACAAATATGCATACAAACAAATAAAACAAAATATCTTTCCATATCGGTTTCTTTTTCTGCATCTTCCCACCCCCTACCTATCCGTTATCTGGTCGCCAAGTACACGCATATAGATTAGACTGATAATAAATACAACGGCAAATATCATCATGGCCATAGCTGAGCCATAGCCAAAATCCAGGAACTTCATTAGATGATTATATGTGTAGACGGAGACGCTTTCCGTTCCGTTTGCACCTCCGGTCATAACCGAAATCAAGTCAAAAACCCTGAAGGCATCTAACGTCCTAAACAGCAAAGCGACCAATACCGTTGTCTTTACTGTAGGCAATGTCACATAGAAAAATTTCTGGAATACGCTGGCGCCGTCTATCTCCGCTGCCTCATAAAGCTCTTCCGGTATCATCTGCAATCCGGCTAATATAAGCAACGCCATATAAGGGGCCGTTTTCCATACGTCCGTAATCACCAATGCCATAAAAGAACCATCCGCCGTACTAAGCCATGCATTATATTTATCAATGACCCCGAACCGGAGCAGGATATCATTGAACAGCCCATACTGGTCATTATAAATGAATTTCCACATCATCGCCGAAACGGAAGTGGGGATTGCCCAGGGAATCAAAATCGCCGCCCTTACAATACCCTTTCCCTTAAATGGCTTATTCATAATTAATGCCGCCGCAAAACCGATGAGCAATTCAAAACATACGGTTGTTACCGTAAACTTCAGTGTAAATATAATGGATTCCACGGCTCTTTTATCCTTAAAAATCGCCGTATAATTTTTTAAGCCAATCAGCGGATAACCGCTGCCGGGATCTGTCAAGACCATTTCATGCAGACTGAGCCATACCGTCCTGATAATCGGGTATACTGCAACTACCGACAAAACGATAATTGCAGGAGCCATCATAATCCAGGCATCTCTCGCTTCCGTTTTCATTATGGAACTGTTTTTCTTTTTCTTCCCCAATATCATTTCCTCCATTCTTCCACATCCAAGGATAGAATCCGGTATATCCGGAGAGTTTTCGGCATCTAAAGTAAGGCAAAATGGGGTGCAGCCACCGGCATACACCCCACCCCACACTGCATATACTGCTTATCTTATTTGCTCAATTCCTCAACTTCTGCCTGAAGGGCGTCTAAAGCTGCTTTTACTTCCATCTCGCCTGTCATTGCCTGATGGATATTCCTCTGGATAGCATCGGATACTTTCGCATATTTGGGGGATTTTGGCCTGGATTTCCCGCCTTCGATAATCCCGAAGAAATCGGAGTAGAAGGGAATCGCTTCCAAAATCTCAGCGTCCGAGTACACTGCCTTGATTACAGGGGGCTGGGAAGAAATCAGCGTCATTTCTTTCTGGGTTTCCTGGCTTGTCATGAATTTAATAAATTCCCCTGCCGCATCTTTCTGTGTATCATCAATGTTGTTGTTTACAACCAGGTCAAGCCCGCCAAGGCAAGTATGGGATTCCGTTCCGCTAGGACCTACCGGAAGCTTTGTAGCTGCAATCAAGCCCGTTACTTTAGAGTCATCGCCCTGTCCGCTCGTCCAGAACCCTGACCAGTCGCGGATAAACAGGCATTTCCCTTCTTTGAATACTTGTTCGCTTTCTGTCTCTGTATAAGTGGTAACGCCTTCCGGTGCATATTCATCTACCAACTTTTTCATGATTTCCGTTGCTTCCACATTTTGCTCGGAATTGATTACCGGTGTGCCGTTTGCATCCAGAATATCCCCGCCGTTGCTCCATACATATTCTACCCAGTTAGTTACAAGCGCCTCTGACTGTGCAGCCTGGAAATCTGCGCCGTACTCTATGCCATTTATACCTACCGCTTTATCGGCGAGAGCCATCCAGCCTTCCCATGTAGTGGGAACTTCTTCGCCCAATTCGTCCAAAACATCCTGCCGATAGAACATAACGCTGGAATTGGTAAACCAAGGCGCCGCTACCAGCTTCCCGTCATAAGTAGCTGCTTCCACTGTTCCGGCAAGCATCTGATCCGTAATGTCGGAACCAAGATAGCCGCTCAAATCTGCAAGCCATCCCGCAGATGCAAACTCTGCCACATATACTACATCAAGCCCCATAATGTCCACGCTTGTATCGCCGGATGCTAATTTATTAACGAAATCATCATGTACCGTATTGGCATCCTGAGGCAAAATTACTGTTTCTACCTGGATTTTATCCTGGCTGGCATTAAATTTGTCTACAATCTTCTGTGTAGGCTCCCCTACGCCTTGGTCGAAAGAGAACTTCAAAACAATCTTTTCTCCTCCGCTTTCCTCTGCTGTCTCCACATTCTCTACAGTATTATCCGCACTTTCTGTGCTTTCTGCATTTTCTGTGCTTCCTGCGTTGGCTGCATTATTAGCATCTCCTGCATTACTGCTTCCTCCGCATCCTGCCAATGACAACACCATCATGGATGCCGTTGCAATGGCTGCTACTTTTTTCCACATCTTGTTTTTCATTTTCCTGCTTCCTCCTTGTTGATTGATATTAGTTTTATTGCATTATACATTTTGTATATAGCCTCTTTTATCTCTATCTCTTTTAACCTTCTTTTCCTATTAATTTTATTTTTTATTCTCCTATCCTCTTTTCTTCTGTTCCCGTGTACCTACACGAATCCGTCCATGAATCCACTTTTCCAGTATATAGGAAAGCATTTTCCTACATTTTTATTTTTCATACGGTTTATTTCCTATTTTTTCACATATATGTTATTTTTTCCTATTATTTCCCATATATTACCGTTATTTTTGCCATACTTTTATAGGTAAACGTTTTCCCATTCTGGCCAAAAAAGAATCCTGTTTACAGGATTCTCCGCCTGTGGCGGGTCGCGGCAACGGCATGCTCCCCTCCGCCGCAGTGCGGTTATTGCTATTTACCATATGGGAAATTCGGAGGGCTTTTCTATATGGTAAAAAAATAGTAGCGTCTGAAAATCCCCCCGCTAACTATTTTTAAAGAATGTACCCATCTAATGATTCAACGTTTTAATTGTACTGCGCCGGATGATTTTATGAGGCACATAATGTGTCTTTGCCTCTGTCTCTTCCCCTTCTATCCACCGAATCAGCTCCTGCGCCGCCATCTCTCCTTCATGGTGATAGGAAATGCGCACGGTAGACAGCTCCGGCTGGAAATAAGTAGAGAAATCCGAGTCGTCAAATCCCATAATAGAAATATCATTTGGAACATCTATATGCATATTCCGCAAAAACTGTATTGCCGCAACGGCAATCACATCGCTCCCCGTCACTACTGCCGTAGGGAGGATACTGTTTTCTTCATATATCCTTTTCATGCCTTCATAACCGGCGCGGAAGGAAAATTCCACCTGTTCAATATAGGAATCCCGCACTTCAATACCGGCCCTCTGCAATGTCTCCTTATAGCCCTGCAGCCGCTTCTTTCCTGAGGAATAGTCGTGTTTGGGCCCTCCCAGATAGGCAATCCGCCGATGCCCGTTATCCAAAAGAAACTGAACCGCATCCGACATCGCTTTTGTATTGTTATGTACCACCGTATCCACAATGCCTTCGCCAATGGACGCCTCCTGAGTCACCAGTACAGTAGGATAACTTCTCTTTAAAATAGAATCCACCAGTGTGCGGTTCACATCAATCCCTGCAAACAGCACCCCATCAATCTGTTTATCCTCCATCAGCTCCAACAGCTTCAGCTCCCGCTCCAGCTCGCCGCCCGATTCGCAAATCATAATCGTATATCCCTTGCTTTCGCAGACGCTGTTAATCCCCTTTGTCATCGCACCGAAGACTACATTGGAAATATCCGATACGATTACTCCAATCATATTTGTCTTCTTGGTCACAAGCCCTCTTGCCAATGTATTGGGTTTAAATTTATTCTTTTTAATCACTTCATAAACACGATTCCTAAGTTCCTGACTAACCGGCTTCGTTCCATTCATTACTCTCGATACGGTTGAAATCGATACGCCTGCTTCTTTGGCAATATCTTCAATTGTCACTGCCATCCTTATCTCGCCTTTCGTTCAGAATCTTTCAGGAAAGGGTTTTCCTCTTGAAATGAATTATAGACCTCTTTCCCATACACGTCAATCCTGTTTTGAGCAAACCGCTCTATTTCGGAACAATAACCAAATCTCCAAGAAGATTTTTAAACAATATTACCAATTGCCAAACGTTGCCGTTCAGCAGACATTTTGGCACTTAAATCCGATAACGCAAAAAAATTGACCAGTATCCAGCGATATCCAGCCAACTTTTCTTCAAATACCATAATCCTTTTGTCATAATATTCCATCGGTTCAGTGGCCTTCCCCATGATGGTGTCCATGCGTTCTTTCTTTTTCCCCTGAACTATTCCCGCCATGTTGCCCCTCTCCATGCTGCATGCAATCTTCAATCCTGTTTTGGATTTCGCCCATTGTCATGCTGTGGCAATCCTCCACTGTAATCCCCCGGTCATATTGGGAAAGCTCCAAATATGCCCTATATTTCCCAAACGACATTTCATGTTGATGTGCTTCTTTCATACATGCCTTATCGCTTGTATAAGTTTTGGCCCCATACATCCGCAGATATTCATCTGCCTCTATTTGTTTCACCATTGTATCCGGGCTTTCGGAGATAACGGTAAAAACCAGCTGCGAGCCCCCTGCCAGAAAACGGCTGTAACTTTTATCGTTCAGCAGCCTGTCTATCGCCTGCACATAAGAAATATTTTTTAAGGATATATGCTCTAAAATATCCTGCCCATCCCCATTATACGCTTTCGCCCATACCACTTTCCCGAACCGGTTGACCCCCAGCTCTATGGATGGGTTTACATCTATGCTAATATAAGAAACAGGCACATTATATACAGAGTAACCTCCTATGCCCAATATAACCAATAAGCATGCCGCCGCCAAAACATATCTGGAAGCGGAATATAAATGCAAGCTGTTTCTTCGTCTCCGCTGCCCGTCAAGATACTGCAAAGTCGTCTGCTTCAACTCCTCCGATGCCTGTATCTTTTCCATGCTTTCCTGAATCGCATTCATGTCCATTCACCCCCTAATTTATCCCGCAATATATCCCTTGCCCTTGCAAGCCATGTATAAACGGTATTTTCTTTTCGTCCAAGTATCCCTGCAATCTCTACGGCCGAATACTCTTCATAATAATAAAGGTAAATAACATTCCTGTATTTTTCAGGAAGCCCCAGAACAGCTTCCATAACTCCTGTTGATTTCTCGTCCAGCATTCCCTTTTCTTCATCAATTATTTCCAGCGGCACCCATTTCCTCCGTGCAAGGTACCGCAGCCAGTCCTTACACGCATTGATTGTTACCCTTGCAAACCACGCTTTTTCATGCCCGTCATTTTCAAAAGAACCTTCATAAAGCATATACTTCATATATACATTCTGAAATACATCCTCCGTGTCATGCTTATTCTTTAAATGTACAAAGCATAGCCTCCGCACCATGTCAGCATAACTGTCCATAGCACGGTTTACGTCTTCTGCGCTTCTCAAAGGTTCTCCCCCGTTCTTTCCCCTATGATGGAAACTACCTATCTATGATGTCTTCCATGATGTCCTGACGTGCTTCCGCTATATGTCGAAGCATGATGTATTGTTCCATCGCAACTGCCTCCGTTCTGGCACACCCCGTCCACATCGCAGCTTCCGTCCTGATAGCAGGCTGTTCCGCTACAACTTCCCCCGTACTGGCATACCCCATTCACATCGCAGCTTCCGTTTTCCGTGCAATAACCATTTTGATAGCAAGTTGCACCCTGCACTGCCGCCCGTGATGACCTGGAATGATGCGCCTCCGCTACAACAGTCGTGTTCCCCACAATCAACACTGCGACTGTCATAGCTGCCATAACTTTTACGAATTTTTTCTTCATATTCTGCCTCCATAATCTCATACTTTGTTTTCTGTTCTATAAGTAATACGTCCGGCAGAACCAAATCCTTTCATAAGTTTAATATTTTTTCATAAATTTAACCAAATCTTTCAGCCATTCCTCACATAAATTTCTTTAATCCTGTTTGTTATCTCTTCTCTGCGGTCAACTGCTCCATGATTTTGTATAGGTATCCTTTTTTCAAAGCACTATTAATTTTCTCATAACGATGTTGTGTTTCCAAGCTTTGAAGCCCTTGATAATATGTTGTCACATCACCATTCTGGTGAAGCTCATATTTGTCCATATAAATATCTAAATGGCTGCCATCCTCTGCTTTTTTATCTCTCATTATACTACCTTCTTTCTAAGCTGCACGCTTTGGGGCGTCAATGTAGGAAAAACATAAGGAATCAGCCAGTACCCATCCTCAATTTGCGGGTTAGTCATATGGTTCCGAATCTCATATCCCAAAGCCCTTAAATACTTCGCCACATGAACCAGCTCTCCTTCTGCAATATCCCAAGAGCGGGCTAATATATGTGAAGGTACCATCTTTGCAACATGTTTACCTTCCACTACCTTACACACAATATCACCATATTCAATATTGGCGCTTACTTTACATGTACACCGCAGCCTTGGTGTATATTGATAATATCCGTTCAATTGGATAATATCCGCTTTAATAGAATTGCCTGCCAATTCCCTCTCGAAGGCTTTCCAGGCAATAGTAAATGCTTTCCTGTTCTCCGAAAATATTTTTAATGTGGTTCTTTTCACATTTAAATTCCACGCCACATCATTCGGCTCTATGATAATTAATATTTCACATTTATCAGAACATCCCTTTACCGGCCTAACCTCGATATGAAGTTCCTCCGCCCATTGTACGGAAACTTCGTATTCACTTTCCAATCCCTTTACTTCCCGAAACCTGAAATCGTCTGTTATTGTACAAAAATATTTATGGGAATCCGGTAATACTATGTAATTCCTTTTAATAGACTCTATGGCAATTTGAGCCTTCTTTTGGTAAATTGCCGTCAATTGGCGCTTTCTTTTCCTAAATGTTAGTTCTTCGCTTTCATCTAAGAGTGAAAGTTTAAACGGTAATTCCGTGTCAAATACCTGCTGTCTTATGGCCAAAGCCATCATACGCGCTAACTGAGGCGGAACAGAATTTCCTATTTGCATAACGGCCGTTTGCTTCGTACCGCTGATTTCATAATCATCGGGAAAAGTTTGTAACCGTTTATATTCCAAATCAGAAAAAGCCCTATTTCCCCAATGAAAGGGGCCTGTATAGGCGCCTCCCGATGCTTTAATCGTCCTAACCGGAGTATTCGGATCTGCCTTATATAAAAAGTCAGAAAACTTCGAGCGCCAGGCAAAAATCGGATTGGGATGCCCCATTTTCTCAGTATAAAAACTATAGTTTAACCCAGGCGGAATGTCATTCAACAAAGCTCCATATCTGCCTCCAATCCCCCTTTTTTCTTCGTCAGATGTTATTGTTATCCCTGTTATTGCAGTTTCCGCGTTATAAAATGGTTCATCATCCAAAGAATCCGGGCCATGTGTAGGTCTGGGAAATTTAAATTCCCCTTCTTTTAGGCCAACGATTATCAAACGCTCTCTATGTTGAGGCACTCCATAATCGGCAGCATCAATCACTCTATAATAAAGCTTATATCCAATTTCGGAAAAACTTTTTAAAATCTCCGCCCAGGCTTCTCCGCCTTGTGCCCCTACTATTCCATAAACATTTTCAAACAAAAATCCTACCGGCGAAAGCTCTTGAAGCAAACGCACATATTCCCTGAATAACATCCCTCTCACATCTGTCATTCCAAGGACACCATTTGCCCTCCGCCCCGCCGCGCTAAATGTTTGGCAAGGCGGACCGCCAATAATAAAATCAATTTTGCCAAGATGATTTCCTGAAAACTCTCTTATATCCACATTGTTCACCCTGGCAGATTCAAATCTTTTCCCTTTTCCCGAATTTAGTTCCAATGTCCGGCAAAATTTGGCTTCAATTTCCACCGACTCTACTATTTCAAATCCAACATCATGAAATCCAATATCCAGCCCGCCTGCACCGGAAAAAAGGCTTAATGTATGGATAACGGGTATACTATGATCCTTCAAATATTTTCTTATCGCTTTCCCGAAATCATCTGGCCAAGCCGGTATATTATTTTCACATCCAAGACTATCGCATATTTCGTTAAACGTATTTTTTCTGTCCTCTAATGTGAATAGTGTCAACTGTTCCATTCTCGTCTCCAATTTTCTATATTTCATCTTTACCGTTTTAGATATGTCTCCAGGCTCTCCATAAAAACCTCCGGTGAAATCCGACACCTGAACCAAAGAATCTTTGCGCCTCCGATTTTTGATTCTACAAGGCATTGGAAAAACATATTGGGCATCCGCCAGAGCGGCAGTAACGCAGCAGAATCACAAATCTGTGATGCAAAACCGTCCGTTCCCTTATCCACTGAAGTCATTGTACCACTAATAAAAATAATTGTCATCCTCTGCAATACCGGCTGCATAGAAGCTCATTCCACAGGCATACAAACCCATCCCCTATCCCATAGCCGGTATTTGTCATAATAAACCTCTCCCCCTAAAAAGAATCCTGTTTACAGGATTCTCTGCCTGCGGCGGGTCGCGGCAGCGACATGCTTCCCCCCGCCGCAGTGCGATAATTGCTTTTTACCATATGGAAAAAAGAAAGGTGCAAAGCCTTCCTTACTAAAGCTAGCACCTTTCCCTTCGTTCTTTCACTATTTTCTTTTTCTGCTTTTTGTTCTGCCAGTTATTCCTCTTTCAGCACAGCTTCCACCAAAAGCCGTCGTTCCGCTTTGTCGCTGTAACAGGTAGAAAGCACAAGGATTTTATCCTCTTCCGCTATCTCCATTTTTTCCTTAAAATTCCCTTCGCTTTTTTTCACATCCAACAGGTGCCTCTGCACCTCCGCATTTTTTGTGAAATCATATTCGTAAGGCAAAAGGTCATCGGAAAAATCTATTGCAGCAAAAATTTCATAAGTTAAGGTCTTTTCCGGCGTATATATGATTATCTGACCGTTTTGGGCAAAAAAATCTTTATCCGCAAAATCATGAAGGTCGCTGAACATCCCTCCATTTTTTAGGTTATGCCCATATAAAACCGTAACGGAATCCGTAAAGTCCCTGCGATTGACCGGCTGGGAATAAATCACTCCGGGAAATCCTTCTGACAAATCCACCTGATGGTCAAGATAATAATTGTCATAAGGGTCTTTCGCATCTCTTTTTTGCAGGACAGGATAGTCAATTCCAGTTCCCGGAACAGTAATCCATGCATAAATATCCGGATTCTGCGCCCTTAATTGCTCAAAATCAACTTTTGTCCCGCCAGCTTTACCCTTTTCCAATCCTGCATCCGCATCCAACGGATGGGGCAGCTCCGCTCCATCCGCAATTCCTTCCGAAGCGCCGGTATTTTCCACGTTTTCCGTATTTCCTGTATTTCCGGCACGAAAGCAGGTCAATAAAACTACCGCGCCAAAAGCAAGGATGAAAAGAACTGACAGGATTTGTTTTTTTCCAATCTTCATCTTTCGTTATTCTCCTGTTTTCGGGCTCTTTGGTTTACCGGAATCATTATTCTGCTCTACAGCAGCAGTAAGGGCCCCATTATCCCCCGCCTTTGCGACGGAAACCGTTCCCTGTGTGCTGCTATTCCGGTCGTTGCTATGGCTAGTATTTCCATTACCGGTGCCGTTGTTGATACCCTTATCCGCTTCGTTACCGGTTTCCTTATCCGCCTCATCATCCGTTTCGTTATTATTTCCGTTATCATTTTCGCCTTCATCTTCTACTGGCGCCCTTTCAAAGATAACCACATATTCGGACGCATGGGAGAAGGATAAGCTAATGTTGCCATCTGCCCCAACCTCCCCGGCATCCATATAGATTAATTTCCCGGAGCTGTCATAATAGTATAATTTCCCTGTGCTTCCGCTATTTTCACTGCCCAGGTTCACAGTTAGGTCTGCCCGGAACCCAAACTCCCCTTCATGTACAAGGGTAATCTGGGTGGTAGGGCTTCCCCCCGCAAGGGAATCTATAATAGCCGGGGGGATGCCGTCCGTATCAACGATTACCTCCAGGTCAATGTCCTTCAGGTCGTCTGCAACCACCTCGTTCCCGCTGATGGACCAGCTATAGCCGCCCATGTTTAGGACAATGTTGACCTCTTTCCCCTGGATGGATTCCAGGACCTCTTTGGGCACTACGGTGTCCTTTTTCATATCCACATGGATCGTATCCCCGCCTTCGCTCTGTTCTATGTCTTTTATGATCTGGTCAATCTCTTCCTCCGTAAGCTTGTCATCCGACGGCTCCCCTGGCAGCTCCTCCGGGGGGATTTCCGGGGGGATTTCCGGCGTATCCTCCTTGAACTTCAGCTCCGACACAAGGAATTCCTTGTCCTCGTTGATTGTTATGGTCTCCCCCATCTCATAGCCCTGCCACACAATATCCATATATTTTTCATTCTCTACAGGCAGCGTAAAGCTGGAGCCTTTCCCCACAACCACATACTCATATGCGCTTTCCGGGTATTTCAGGATAGCTACACAGTTAGCGTACTGGGCCTGGATATTCAGCTTCTTATACCTTAGGCTGTCTGTACCGCCCCCCAAGTTCTTCCAGGTCGACAATACAAGGCCCTCGAAATGGTTTATGCCTTCCAAAGCCTCCCCGGCTTCTGTTATAGCGCCTGTGAAGGAAAGGCTATCCCCATCCAACAGCATCAGCCGTTTCTCGGAAACCAGCCTCCCGCCCCCTTCCCGGTAGGCGTAGGATACATCTGCCGTCGTCTTCCCTTTGTACACGGCAATCACATTTAGATTCACCAATTCGTGGTTCAGTTCCTCCTTCCCGTCAATCCCTGGCAGGTACCATTTTTCAAATTCCAGGCCATCCATCCCTTCCGGCCCTTCTAAGGATGCCAGCGCATCGTTGATGGTAGT
>CAJUSR010000007.1 GCA_910588855.1 uncultured Kineothrix sp.
GAACTTCGTGGAAAGCGCAGATGAAATCTGATATGGACGATGCCATTCGTGAAGCGCACAGCTATGAAGATTTTATCAGCCGGATGCAGACAAAAGAATACGAGGTAAAAGGAGAAACTTTTGGAGACAATGCGCTGAAATATTTATCTTTTTCTGCTTCAGGGCAGACACGTTTTACACGTGTTACTGAAAAGAATTTCGGTGTGGGATATACGAAAGAAGCCATTAGAGAGAGAATTGAAAAACGTATAATGTCACAGGAAAAAATTTCTGTAAAAAGGAAATTTCCCTTTCCAAAGCGACCGGATGCAAAGCGGACTCTGATTGACACAGATAAAGAGAAATTTCAAGAGAATGGTGCGTTAAAACATTGGGCGGATATACAGAATTTAAAGATTGCTGCGGCGAGTTATGCAGAGGGTGGTTCTGTGGAGGAACTGGAACGGAAAATTGTAGAGAAAAATGCCACAGCAAAAACAGCACGAAGTGAAATCGTAGATTTGGAACATGAGATGAAAGCGAAATCGGAAATTCTTAAATACGCGAAGCAGTATGTGGCAAACAGGAAATACCAGCGGGGATATGAGAAAGCAAAAGATCAGGATGCTTATTTCCGTAGCCATGAAACACAGATTATTCTGTTTGGTGGCGCTGAAAATATGCTGAAGCGGTATGGGATAAAGACAACTTCGCTGGATGTGGAAAAGATGCAGGCGGAATATGATACAATGGTGGTACAAAAAGCAAAATTGAAGAAAACATACCAAACGGCAGAAAAAGAGGTGGTTGAAGCGGAGAAGCAGTTGAAGAATATAAGGCAGTATTTGGGGATTGAGAGAGATACACAGGAAGAGATAAAGCATCATAAAAAACAAGATATGAGTCTATAGGGAAGAGAGGAAAAGATTATGAATTTGACTTACGAAAAATGTGGAGATTATTTGATACCGAACTTAATTCCTGATCCGGAGCCAGAGGGGGAGTTGAGAAAGTTTGGATTGATGAGAAAATCTTACTTGGAGAACTATAGGAGAGGTATTTATTCGGGATTACTGTTATCAGGCGAATTGAAGAAACATTTGTTGATGATACAGGAACAGGCAGAGGAAAGATTTGACTTACTTGTGGAGCAGATGGCAAAACAGGAGGGAGTGACGGAGCAGTTAAAGGCACAGGATCAGATGCTTTGGGTGCGGAGAATGAATAGCATTAGGGCGAGAGCGGAGGAGATTGTGAGGGAAGAAATTGTATTTAGATTATAAGCTAAGAGAGCGTGGCATTTACCATGCTCTTTTATTGTAAAGAATGTAGTGGATACGTAATAAGTAGATAAGGATTGTAAAGAAAGATGGTAAGAAAAGGATATAACTTTCGCATATATTTGCGAAAATGTATTGTGATAATAAAACCAATATGTTAATATATTTTTGGATGATTTTGGTTGCTGTTACTTGGAGGATATAGATGGCTGTTTCATATACTAAATTATGGAAGATACTGATTGATAAAAAAATGAGCAAGGCAGACTTGCGTCGTGCGGCACATATTGCACCAAATACTATGACGAAACTTCGCAGAGATGAAGATGTATCTATGGAAGTATTGGGGCGCATTTGTCAGACCTTGAATAAAGATTTTGGCGATATTATGGAATATATTTCGGAAGAAAAGGAGGAGCCTGAATTATGACACCGGAGGCAAATGCAAGAGAGAAAATTGATGCAAAGCTCGCCAAATCAGGTTGGGTAATTCAGGATATACGTCAAATTAATCCTATAGCATCTCTTGGAGTGGCAGTCAGGGAATATCCGACAAGTACTGGACCAGTGGACTATGTTCTTTTTATAGATGGGAGTCCGGTAGGGGTAATCGAATCGAAAAAGGATGATTTAGGGGAAAATATTACTGTAACTGAAAGTCAGACAGAACGTTATGCAAACAGTACTTTAAAATATGTTAAAACGGACTATCAAATTCGTTTTGCGTATGAAGCGACGGGAATACTTACAAGATTTACGGACTATAATGATAAAAAATATCGTTCCAGAGAAGTGTTTTCTTTTTTTCGACCGGAAACATTAAAGTATTTATTGGATCAAACAGATACAATCCGAAATAATATGAAACACTTTCCAGAATTGGATATAGCTGGTTTTCGCAACTGTCAGATGAAAGCAATTAAAGAACTGGACAAGTCTTTTTCAGAAAACAGACCTAGGGCATTAGTACAGATGGCGACGGGTGCAGGAAAAACATTTACAGCCATAACTGCGGCATACCGTTTGTTAAAATATGCGAAAATGAGAAGGATTCTTTTTTTGGTGGATACTAAAAGTCTTGGTGAACAAGCAGAAATGGAATTTCTTGCATATAAGCCAAATGATGATAACCGAATGTTTTCTAATTTATATGGTTTATGCAGATTAAAAACTTCGTATATTCCAGATGATGTGCAAGTTTGTATAAGTACGATTCAAAGAATGTATTCGATTTTAAAGGGGGAGGAGTTAGATGAATCGGCAGAAGAAGAATCGCCGTTCGAGAACCCTGTCGATACCGCGCAAGCCGTAAAAGAAGTTGTTTATAATGAAAAATATCCGCCGGAATTTTTTGATTGTATTATAGTGGATGAATGCCATCGGTCTATTTATAATGTTTGGAGTCAGGTGCTGGAATACTTTGATGCTTTTATCATTGGACTTTCCGCAACGCCAGATAAGAGAACACTGGCATTTTTTCACCAGAATATGGTTAGTGAATATTCAAGGGAGCAGGCTATTGTTGATGGTGTCAATGTGGGGGAAGACATTTTTATTATAGAAACGGAAGTGAGTAGAAATGGCGCTCATTTAATGAAGCAACTTATTGAATACAGGAATCGTCTGTCAAGGGTAAAACGCTGGAAACAGCTGGATGAGGATATAGACTATGCGAAAACACAGCTTGACAGAGCGGTTGTAAATCCAAGTCAGATTCGTACTGTTATACAGACTTTTAAAGATAATTTGCCAACAATGTTGTTTCCGGGGAGAAATGAAGTACCTAAAACACTTATCTTTGCAAAAACTGACAGTCATGCAGACGATATTGTTCAGATAGTCAGGGATGTTTTTGGCGAGGGAAATGAGTTCTGCCAGAAGATAACCTGCAAGGCGGAAAAACCGGAAACGATATTGAGCGCATTTAGGAACGGTTATAATCCCCGTGTGGCAGTAACGGTTGATATGATTGCCACAGGTATAGATGTAAAGCCCATCGAATGTTTGATATTTATGCGCGATGTTAGGAGCAAAACTTATTTTGAGCAAATGAAAGGGCGGGGAACACGTTCATTGGGGAAAGATGATTTACAAAAAGTGACATGTTCTGCTTCGGGAAATAAGGATCATTTTGTGATTGTGGATGCAGTTGGTGTTACAAAATCAAAAAAGACAGATACGCGCCCATTAGAAAGTAAACCTACAGTAAGTATGAAAGAATTAATGCTGAATGTGGCGATGGGCGCTAAGGATGGAAAGACATTAACTTCTCTTGCAAATAGGATTATTCGTCTTAACAGCCAGATGACACAAAAGGAAAAAAATGAGTTTCAAGACATTGTCGGCAACTCGGCAGGAAATGTGGCGCAGCATTTATTAGATGCGTTTGATGATGATGTCATATCCAATAGAGCAGGTGTCAGTCTTTGGGAGAATAAAGAATTAGAGGAAGAAGAAAAAATAAAAATGGAAGAAGCGAAACAGGAATTGATAAAAGAAGCTGTAATGCCATTTTATAATCCTGATATTCGAGATTTTATTGAAAACGTCAGAAGAAATCATGAACAGATTATAGATAGCGTAAACATAGATACTTTAATATTCGCGGGCTTTGATACAGAGCAGCAGGGGAATGCGGATAAAGTGCTTTCATCATTCAGAGAGTATATTGAAGAAAATAAGGCTGAAATTATTGCTTTGCAAATTATTTATGACCAAAAGTATCAAAAACGCCCTATGGTAATTGGACAGCTGAAAAAATTATATGAAAAGTTAAAAGCGAGGAATATTACAATAGGGCGTTTGTGGGAATGTTATTCCATTAAAAAAACGGAAAGCGTGAAACGTGGAAAAGTGGCGCAGCTTGCGGATCTTGTTTCCATGATTCGATTTGAAATGGGATATATAGACAAACTGGTACCTTTTGCAGAGCGTGTAGATTATAATTTTATGCAGTGGACATTGAAACGCAATGCGGGAAATGTGCATTTTACAGATGAGCAAATGGATTGGCTTCGTCTGATAAAAGAACATATTGCAATATCATTGAGTATAGAAACAGAAGATTTGGAGCTTA
The DNA here is from genome assembly GCA_910588855.1 of uncultured Kineothrix sp. Lineage (GTDB taxonomy): Bacteria > Bacillota > Clostridia > Lachnospirales > Lachnospiraceae > Kineothrix. The sequence goes on from CAJUSR010000007.1 coordinate 4,336, forward strand.
GTCCCTTTGATAGAAAAGGCGGATTAGGCAGATTTTATGATGTGTTTGGTGATCAGTACGAAGAAATTCTGATGGAGATGAATGTGGAGCTAGTGGCATAAGGGAGGAGATAAGATATGACATACTATAATTTATTTTGCTTTGCAAAATTATATGCGGTGGCAACAGGATTGGACAAACAATCTTCGCTATCGAAGGCAGAAATAGATGCGGCAAGTGAGGCACTAAAAGCTATAGCTGATAGCTGCAATAATTTAACTCAGGAACAAAAAGATTGGTATAAAATGATAGTGGATTTCTGCAAAGAACAGACGGAGAGACATAATGGATGATTGGAATACTTATGAACTAGGTGAGTTGCTTTTGTATGAGCAACCATCAAAATACATTGTAAAATCAACAGATTATGATAATTCTTATGCAACCCCTGTTTTGACAGCAGGAAAATCCTTCATTTTGGGATATACGAATGAAGCAGATGGAATATATCCTCAAGAGAGGCTTCCTGTAATTATTTTTGATGATTTTACAACAAGCAGCAAATATGTAGATTTTTCCTTTAAAGTGAAGTCTTCTGCAATGAAAATACTGAAACCTAATACCAATTTGGTGTTGCCGAAATACATTTTTTATAGAATGCAGATAATTCAGTTTGATCATAGTACGCATAAAAGGTATTGGATTCAGCAATATTCAAAGTTGAAAGTTGCTATACCAGATATGGTTGAGCAAAGGAAAGTGGTGGGGAAAATCGAAGAAAGACTTTCTCAGCTTGATAATGGAGAACAGATATTGCACAAAACAAAAAGGCAAATAGATTTTTATCGTCAGTCTGTGTTAAAAGCTGCTTTTAGTGAGGTATCAAATGGAAAAAAAGTACTATAATGACAGTATGTGACAGGGTTGTTGATTGTCCGCATTCAACACCTAAATGGGTAGAAAGCGGGAAATTGTGTCTACGTACTACAAATTTTAAAAGAGGATATTTAGATTTAAGTGAAAAAAATTATGTTTCAAATGAGACTTTCGATGTCAGAAATAAAAGATTAGTACCGAAGTCGGGGGATATTCTCTTTAGCAGGGAAGGCGCTATATTAGGAATTGCGTGTATTATTCCAGAGAAAATAGAAGCATGTTTAGGGCAACGTATGATGTTGTTGAGAACTAATAACAGCATAAATAATAAATTTTTAATGTATTACTTGAATTCTCCAATGATGAATAAGTTAGTCAGGCAGAATATAGGCGGAACAGCTTCACCACATATAAATGTAGGTGATATCAAAGAGTTTCTAATTCCTACACCAGATATATCAAGTCAATTAGCAATAGTAGAAGGAATTGAATCAAGACTGTCTGTTTGTGACAATATTGAAAAAACTGTAGAATTCGCTTTGCAAGGGACAGAAGCTATGCGTCAAAGCATATTAAAAAATGCATTTGAAGGGAGAATACAATCATGAGTGATAATTCATCAACCATAATCTCAAAAGTTTGGGGAATGTGTGATCCTTTACGTGATGATGGAGTTTCTTATGGTGACTACTTGGAGCAGTTGACTTATTTGATTTTCCTTAAAATGTCAGATGAATATACTAAGCCGCCCTATAAAAAAGAAACGGGTATTCCCAAAGGCTATAATTGGTCAGATATGAATACATTGACAGGTGCGGATTTAGAAAACCAATATAAGAAAACACTTGAGAAACTTGGGGAGAAAGGCGGAATCCTTGGACAGATTTTTAAGGGCGCTGTAAATAAAGTCAGCAATACAGCCATTTTATACCGCATTGTTCGGATGATAGACAAGGAAAAATGGGTATTCATGGCATCAGACGTTAAGGGTGAAATCTATGAGGGATTGTTACAGAAAAATGCAGAGGATGTAAAATCTGGTGCAGGACAATATTTTACTCCAAGACCGATTATCAGGGCAATGGTGCGATGTGTACGACCCAAACCGATGAAGACAATAGCGGATCCTTGTTGCGGCAGTGGTGGATTTTTCTTGGCAGCACAGGATTATATTGCTAATCCGGATAATTATACTCTTGACAGAGAACAAAAAGAATTTTTGAAAAATCACACATTTTATGGAAATGAACTTGTTGCCACAACATTTAAAATGGCATTAATGAATCTGTATCTTCATAACATTGGAGATATTTATGGAAAAGTTCCGATAGTGCATGGTGATTCTCTTTTGACTGATCCTGGATATAGAGTGGATTATGTTTTGACGAATCCGCCTTTTGGAAAAAAATCATCTTTAGTGTTTACGAATGAAGATGGGGAACAGGAGGGAGAGGATTTAATTTATAACAGACAGGATTTTTGGACGACCAGTTCTAACAAACAATTAAATTTTGTCCAACATATCAATACGATTTTAAATGCGACAGGAAAGGCAGCGGTAGTAGTTCCTGATAATGTATTGTTTGAAGGTGGGGCGGGTGAGGTAATCCGCAGAAATTTATTGCAGACGACTGATTTACATACCATTTTGCGGCTTCCAACAGGTATTTTTTATAAGCAGGGCGTAAAGGCAAATGTTATTTTCTTTGATAAGCGTCCGGCAAGCGCATTAACACAGACCAAAGATGTTTGGATATACGATTTTCGTACCAATATGCACTTTACTTTAAGACAGAATCCAATGACAGATCGAGATTTAGAGGATTTCATATCATGCTATAATCCCCAAAACCGCTATGAGCGTAAAGAAACTTACTCGGAAAAAAATCCAGAGGGGCGTTGACGTAGATTTAGTGCAGATGACATTTTAAAACGGGATAAGACAAGCTTAGATATTTTTTGGCTGAAAGACAAATCACTTGCGGATTTGGACAATCTTCCAGATCCGGATGAACTTGCAGACGATATTATAGAGAACTTGGAAAGTGCATTGGAAAGCTTTAAAGAGTTGAAGCAACAGTTAGAAAAAAATAAAAATTAGAGAGAACGAGTTTGTGAGGTGTTTTGATAAATGAAAATGCTGATGATTTCAGATTTACATATAAATGACTGCTCGGAGCCTTATCTTAAAGAAATTTATCATAGAATTGATAGAATGATAAAAGTAATTTTCGGACAAATAGATCCTATGGAATTGTTGATTGTAGTAATGTGTGGTGATGTTGTAGATGGTGGAAAAAAGAAATACTTTAAAAGCGCACAGAAGATATTTAATTACATTAAGGATAATATTAAGGATAATATTAAGGATAATGTCCAAAAAGAGAGAATAGAATTTGTTATGGTTCCGGGCAATCATGACATGTGTGATAATAGTTTTTGCGCTTTTGATGAGTTTAATAAAAAATACTGTAAGGATGTTATAGGCATATTTGAAACAGATAGCTGCTGCGTGAAAAGCATTGAAAACTTTAACTTCATTTTGGCTAATTCAACATATCATAAAGACTACAATTATGGAAAAGTAGATTTTGATGCAATTGAAAAAAGTGCAAATCCACTTTTGGATAATATTTTGGTTACACATCATAGTACAGTGAGCGAAGATGATAATGATATTGCTAGTATCCGAAATGTTTCAAGATTAATCAGTGTAATCAATAGGAAAAACATTAGATATCATTTTCATGGGCATACACATGGAACTTTGTGGACGAGAATAGGAAATGAAGGCTATTCGTTAGGTGTAGGTGCAATGTTTTTTAAGGCAGAGGAGATGGTAAGCCAGTTTCATTTGATAACAATTAAAGGAAATAGAATTGTTAAAATTGTAAATTATATGTATCTGATTGATCGCGATAAATATATATCCGATTTAATTTATGAGGAAAAAGATATTGATATAAATGAAGAAGTTTTTATTCAAGAGAAGTATATATTGAAACTTAAGCATCCGAAAAATTATATATCTCGCAAGGTTGGACCGTTTGACATTGTGCAGAGAGGCGGGATTAGCCTAGTCTATAATATGGAACAGATAAAATCCCTTTATGATTTGTTGTCTGAAAAGGAACGAATTGTTTTAATCGGGGAAGCAGGTTCCGGAAAATCATATGAACTTCAAAATTTGGCGTATTTGATAGCACAATCTAAGAAAGCGTATCCGATATTTGTCAAATTAAACGCTTATGTGAATGAAACGATTGAGGAATTGATTTGTGCGGAGATAGGAGATGAGCATAAAGCTCCTATGGTTTTAATTTTTGATGGATTTGACGAAATAGAGGAACAGAATCTAAATAGTTTTGCGAGGAGAATAAATACCTTTGTTAAGAAAAATTCTGAACAAAAAATTGTGATATCAACCAGAAATAATTTTTATAGAAATGCTTTAGAGAAAACGAAGGCAGGTACTTTTTATGATTTTTATGAGTGTTCCTTGTGCCCGTTGAGTAATGCAGACATAGATAAGTATTTGAAAAGTATTGAGATTGAAAGCGATTTGTTTTTGGATGAAGCAAAAAATAAAAATTTGAAGGAACAAATTTACTCCCCTTTTTATTTGGTACAATTGTCAAAATTATTTAAAAATACCGGAAATCTGCAAGAAATTGATCAATTGATGAGAGAACTCATTGCTTGCAGTTTTGAGCAGGATAAAAATAAGTATATTAACACAAGGGATATTGAAAGCTGTAAGAGAGAAGTCATAAAGAGTTTAGAGTTTTTGGCATTTGCGATGCAATGCATGAGAAAAACATCACTTTCTTTAAAAGAGTATCAGGAGCTGATAAGCAGGGGCGAAAGAGAAATTATAAAATATTGCGGAGTTCTGAAACAGAATAACAAAGGACAATACGAATTTGAACATAATAATTTTAGAGAATATTTGGCAGCAGAATACATAAAGGATATTCCGCTGGATAAAGTTATTGATTTAGTCACGTATAAAGAAAACAAAAACAGAATAAAAGCTTCATGGATGAATGTGCTGTCATTTGCGGTTATGATTTATCCAAAACAAGAATTGTTTGATTGGATTGTAAAAACAGAACCTTCCATTGTGGTCAAGTTTGAGTCTTGCAGACTAAGTGAAAACATTAAAACCAGTATTTTTTGCAGCATAATGGAAAGATATAAAAATGATAATGTTTGGATATCAAGGGATAGGAATAGCGAGGAGGATTTAGCTAAATTCGGACAAACAGAAAAAAGCATTTTGTATTTGCTGGAGGAGATACAGAAACCTTGTCATTTCCGCTCACAGTCAAACGCAATTCATATAATTGGACAAATGACAGATTATTTTGGAAAAATGAAAAAAGTAAGGGCTGTCTTATTAGACTGTTGCTTTAATGAGAGTACAAGAAGTTATGAGATTGCAGCGGCTATTACGGCATTAACCAATTCTATTTTATATGATAAAGAAGATGCACAGAAGTTGTTAGATTTTTTTGATGGGAATTATGATTCCGATATTCGCAGAGCCTTATATTATTATATTTTCGAAAATGGATTGCAGGATGATGCAATTGATTTTGTATTGGATGGTATGAAGGATTTGGATTATTATGATACGGCAACTTATGGAATGCGAAGAGGCACCGAGGATATTCTTGCGTCTTTAGAGAAATATGAATCCATTAAGAAAGTTTTGGATTTTCTTTTAGAAAAAGCAGACTCCCATTCGACAATGAAATTATTTAAGCATTTGTTGGAAGGGCTGTTTATAAAGGCTGAAACATTTTTTAAAGAAGGGAAGCAGGATATCCTTCCATGTGTCCAAAAGATATTTTGGAAGGCATCTATTACCTATGAAACTGATATTATGCAAAATGCAAGGGGTTTCCTGGTAAATACGGAGCAGATTTTTTCAACATATGAGTGGATATTACAACAGCCATATAATATTTACAGTGAATGCATTTTAGAAAATATTATGGATGAGAAATGTATAGATGATTTTGCAGAAAAGTATAAGAACAATTCGCTTCAAAATAAAGAAGTGTTTATTTCTTTCGTAAGAAGAAGCAAGAAAGATAGTTATAGAAATGACGAATTTGTAAAGTTGGTGTCTCAAACGGATGGCATTGAAATTGTGAAAGAATATATAATTGATTATAAAAAAATAAGAGAAGAAGGAGAACAAAAATACTTTGAAGCTTTATTCGACCAAAATGCCCTTCAAAAATTAATTGAGGAAGTGGCAGAACTTTGCAATGGAGAAGAAACTACATATAAAGATTTAGGAGAGATGAGATATAACCGTACAGAGTTAAGATATGACCTTGAGAAAGTGAAATGGGCGATTATCAAAAATAATTTTCGCGACAAGAAGGTTGTTCATTTCCTTTCACATATACCTTGTTGGGAGGACTTTTCCATCCTAATGATATATAAGGAAATAAAAGAAAAAAATATTATTGAAATATGCGATGCACATATCTGTTATATTAAGGATTATTGTTTGAAAATTGTGGAACAAATAGACTTTGGGAACGAAATTGTCTATCAGAAGGATGGAAGTGTTACATATACAACACGCTGCGTGTGGTGTATCTTCTTTGCGAATCATTTTGGGTTTGATTATCGTAAGGAGATTATAATAAGTATGCTTTTGATTGATCCGTATTTATTTGGTGATGGGGAGAAAGAATCAATTTTTGCAGATTATATTACAAAACGATTAGATGATTATACTTTAAGACAACAGGTGCGTAGAAATTTAAAGGATGGAAAAGTTAAAGGAAATTTAGCTGAGCCGTATTTTGAGTATTGTTTCAAAAATGATATGGAAGATGCTTTGGAACTGGCGGACACGATATTTATGGACTGTGAATATCGGGAGTGGTTAAGAAAAAAAGCGTTGGATTATATCGCCAAAATAAAAGGTTCTAATTATGTAATTGAAAGATATCTGAAGGATGCTGATAACACAATGTTATATTTGATGGCAGATGAATTTAATGGGTATAGGGACGAGCGGTTAATTCAACGGATGATTGCTGAAAATCAAGCGTCAGAGGATGGATTTGCATTTTTGAAGAAACTAATTGAGGCAGAAAGTGAATTTGGCTTAGAACGATATTATCAGATGGCAAAAGAGAAAAATGCGGTGCCAGATTTAAATCAGGATGTCTGTGAAATTACAGAGGCTGTTGGAGAAATTTCTGAGGAAAAGAATATTGATATATTAATTAAATTAGTATTACTTCGATTTCATGAGGGATTTCAAGATAAACCTTATTTTGGGTTATATAATAGCACGTATAAAGCTTTGAAAAATATTGCTCAGAACAATTCTTTAAATGTAATGCATTGTTTGGAAAAAATAAAAGAGGACAATTATGATAATCTGGAATTTAGAAGTTACTGCAGTCATTTGTTAATGGAGATAGAAGAGGAGTATTATAATATGGAAGATAAGTCGTGGACAATAAAGGAAGTGAAAGAGTATGAGATATCTGCAATTAAAGTTTAGATAGAGTAATCATATCGTTTGGCAAGAGTTTCCATTGTAACGGATTCACTTTAGCTGGATATTTAGATAAACGTTAGAGAATATTGAGAAAACTTAAGCTAGATCAGTTTTGGGATTTACGAACAGGAGAAGATATAGCATGATGGGGCGGGATATTTTTGCCGCAGATGGGGAATTTATAATATGTCCCATATCCAATGCGGATAGATGTGATTATGTAGAACTACATAGGCAATTGAATGGAGAAGCATCATTATATTTGAATCCGGTATCAAGGGATATGATGTGGGAACAGATATTAAAAAATGCGGATAGCGTTTTTTCATTGTTTACGGAAAACGGGGATTATTGTGGAAGTATAGAATTACAGTAGCCAGATAGTAATATACCTGAAATAGGGATAGATTTATTAGAAAACAAACGAAATCAGGGAATAGCGCCAAAGGCAGTCCGCCTATTTGCCGGAAGAGTATGCGAGATTAGAAAGATTGACTATTTTTTAATTCGTATTTCCTCAAATAATTCACATAGTAAATATGTGTTTGAAAAGATGGGAGCTATTAAAATTGGAGAAGAGGAAACGGCATTTTCACGTTTTGTGGAGGAATTTAGTGAAATTGCAGAAAAAGAAGGACAGGATTTAGAGCGATATAGGGATCTGTTTGGGGAAAGCATTGATGAAGTAGTGTACCGATATAGATTAAATCCGAATAAAGTTTAGATGATTTTAAAATGAGAGAACTTCCAGATTTGTCTGCGGAACTTGTATCAGTGTATCATTTACTTAACGAAGGAATATATTGGCAGGAAATAGTTTGGATTGAAAGGAAGTTTGTGGAGAAAATGAATGACTATAACACAAAACAGCAGCAAAAACAGGAGACACAACAAATGGAATGGAAATGGTCATGGCAGGATGAGTTTCTAAAATGGTTGTGTGGATATGCTAATACAGATGGCGGCATTTTGTATATTGGAGTAAATGATGATGGCTACGTGGTTGGAATAAAAGATGCCAAAAGACTGCTCGAAGGTTTGCCAAATAAGATTAATGATAAGCTGGGGATTATAGCCAGTATTAATCTCCATCAGACAAATGGAGCGGAAAATATTCGTTATGGAAATTGTATCCCTGCAAATATATCAGAAAAGCTAATTAACCAATATACTTGTGGAAAACTAAATTCTAAAGTGATAGAAAGCACCGATCAGCGTTATAATTCTATTGTAATGATGGAAAAAGAAAACAAAATATGGGAGGATTCGGATGGCACAAGGGATTATATTTCCATAGAAATTATAAAATATCCGTTTGCCATTTCGTGTGATGGAAAATATTATAAACGTTCCGGCTCAACATTGCATGAATTAAATGGTTTTGAACTGCAAAATTTTCTGTTGGAACGCGCTGGAAAAACGTGGGATACAGTTCCGGTTCCAGAGGTTAGTGTATCAGATTTGAGTAAAGATGCATTGGAGGCATTTAGAAAGAAGGCAGTGAAAAGCAACAGGATGACGGAGAGCGAAGTTAATGTTTCTGATGAGTTATTGCTGCGCAATTTAAAATTATTTGATGGAGAATATTTAACAAGAGCGGCAATTTTATTGTTTCATCCGACACCGGAACGTTATGTGACGGGTTCTTATATTAAAATTGGTTATTTTTCATTGGTAGGAGCTTTTGGCGAAGATGCGGAACTGATAGAAGATTTGCAGTATCAGGATGTTGTGGAGGGACCGCTTCTGTTACAAACCGATAAAGCGATTGGTTTGATTTTTACAAAATATTTTAAAGCATTAGTAGATTATGAGGGTATTCAACGGACAGAAACCTTTATGCTGACTAGAGGTATGGTTCGCGAATTGCTTCTCAATGCGGTTAATCATAAAGATTATGCAACAGGTGTGCCGATTCAGGTATCCATATATGAAGACCGAATCGTTATATTTAATATGGGATCATGGTCAAAACGTGTGCCTGCTGATGAGCGGGTATATAATAAGCATGAATCTGTACCATATAATCCTAAAATCGCAGATGTGTCTTTTCGTTCAGGAGATGTGGAGGCATGGGGTAGAGGCTTTTTAAAGATAAAAACAGAGTGTAAAAAGATAAATGCGCCGCTTCCGCTCATAGATGCTGAAAATGGGGGCGTTTTGATAAGCGCGTCGGGTTGTGAAAAATATATGTCTATGCTAAGATACGGTCAGTATGGACAAGTAGGAGCAGACGGTATTTGGCGTGATGAAGAAAATGCAGGCAAGAAAAGCGGCGATAAAAAAGCGGCGATAAAAAGCGGCGATAAAAAAGCGGCGATAAAAAGCGGCAATAAAAAAGTGACGAAAAAGACTCAGATGCAGTATGATAAAATTCTTGCATTTATGGAAGAAGGAAAAGAGTATGGAATTTGGGATTTCTGTGAATTGTTGAATTTAAAAGAAAGCCGTACAAAGGACATTTTAAAAGGACTTTCTGATTATATAGAGATAATTGGAAGTAACAGGGATAGACGTTATAGGAAAAAGTAAGTGTGCTAACAATTATGCGTTGGCTACAAGGTGGCTACAAAAAATTTAAAAACATAGAGAAAATTGAATATTCTCAGGAAACCAAATGACAGAAAACCCCGAAAACATGCCATCTGTCACACAAGATTCCCTCAACCTAATCCGTGAGGGTGGTAGAACAGTTGGTTCTGGTCGTGTGGCTACGGTTTTGAGTAATCAATAAAGAGCTAGATTTTATGGGGCTTTCCAAGGAACCAGGAAGCCCTTTTTGGAATTTTGCAGCAGTAAAACAGCGGAAAGACAGCTGAGTTGCCCGGAAAGACCAAAAAAGAATTGCTTAGTTATAGAGCGGATAAATTTGTTCCAGAGTTATTATATATGAAGGATTTCAGTAACATGGATAATCTTGATATGATATTAGAATTGTTGGATTGATTATGTGGAATTAAAAGAAGTTATGTGAGTGGACGCAAGCTTGCAGTTTTTTTACCATATAGGATTCGGGTGTCAAAAGGGCTGTCCGGCAGTGCCGTTTGGCATATGGCACAAAAAAAATTGTGCAGCAAAACTTGTTTTGCTATTGTACGGAGCATTCCGATGAGCCTCTTAAGGCGAGAATTGTTTTCAGCATTGGCTTCCACGATTTTAGAGTCTCCTCTCCATCGTACAAAAGTCACTTGCACAATATTCTTTTGTGCAATCTGCCAAACGGCGCTGCCGGACAGCTCTTTTGACACCCGAATCCATATAGGAAAGTTCTCCCAATTTCCCATATGGCAAAAGCAATTATCGCACTGCGGCGCAGTGGGGAGCATGTCGCTGCCGCGCCCCGCCGCAGGCGGAGAATCCTGCAAGCAGGATTCTTTTTTGCCATATAGGAAAGTTCTCCGAATTTCCCATATGGTAAAAAGCAATAATCGCACTGCGGCGGAGGTGGAGTATGTCGCTGTCGCGCCCCGCCGCAGGCGGAGAATCCTGCAAGCAGGATTCTTTTTTAGAGGTGTATTATGGAGCGAAAAGTGGTTATAAAAGTTATTCAAAAAATCATGTCGGATATACAACTATGAACAGTAGAGATACAATAGAGAGCGAATGCAAAAATTTAATTTTATTTTTGTTTGCAGCATTTTTGATTCCCCTTGTGGCTATTGTTGCACAAATGCTGATATCGAATGATATTATTTGTTTGGCACTTTATGGAATACAAGCGGCTGCCCCAACGATTTCTGCAGTTGTTGTACTTCGCTTAAATAAAGAGTTGAAAAAACATTTTACTCAAATGTTTCGGAGAGACCATTTGAGAATGGCTGTTATTCTTCCATTTATTATTGCATGTACAACAATGATTTTGGCAAAAATGATTTTTTGTTCTTTGTTTGAAAGGGCTTTTATATTAGGGAATATTTCAAGGGCCCAATTTGTTATTATACTATGGGCGCTTTTTGCAGAAGAAATAGGTTGGCGGGGATATTTAGAACCGTTGCTCAAGATGCGTGGTGTTCCAAGATGGATGGTTCCCTGTATTGTCGGTGTGGTATGGTGTTTATGGCATTACCATTTCTTCTTGCAAGATGGTATGGAAGTGCCAATGCCGTTATTTTTTATTAGCTGTATCATTGAAAGCTATATTTATAGCTTTTTGATGAATGTTACCAACTATAATATAGTATCAGCAATGACATATCATTTTGCGTGGAATTTATTGACGCGTATAGTGGCAATAAATCCTGCTGATAATAATGGAAACATATTCCCATATATTATTTTGATTATATTAGAAGCATTGACATTGCTTGTATTTTGGATTATCAGAAAGAAAAACTACGAAACGGCAGTTTGAATGTGTTATTTCAAAACAGCCGTTAAGCTGTCGGTTATTTTGTTTTGATGTGCAAATATTTAGCCGCCGAAGCGATATCTTCTATATAGAATAGGATGAGGGTGTCAAAAGGTCTGTCCGGTAGTGCCGCTTGGCATATTGCGCAAAAAATGTGCGCGTTCTATTGTACAGAGCATTCCGGTGAGACTCTTAAGGAAAAACGTGTTCCATATTGGCTTCCACGATTTTTGAGTCTCCTCTCTATCGTACAAAAGCATGCCAATCGGCACTGCCAGGCAGACCTTTTGACATCCGAATTAAATTAGGGAATTACACCGCAAACTCCCCGATTTGAAACTCCCTCTTTGAGAGGATATGCACTACGTACAAAAGGAAAAAGTTTGCTGGTGAAGTTGCGCTCCGGGAGGAAGCGCACTACACACAAAAGGAAAAGCCTGCTGGAACAACTGCGCTTCGATGTAAGTATACGTTAAGTACATATAGTGCATACAACGTATATTTTTGCTTATAATGGTATGGCAGTAATTTTTCCTTACATTTCCTTATCATCCGGGTCGTTCATATCTTTAAGCAGTTCAGTTACTTCGGCTTCCGTCATATATGCAACTCCTGTGATTTTGTCATCCGCATCACGGATGACTTTGATATTGACGGTTCCTGCCGGGTTCATATTCAGCGTGTAATAGGAGTTATTGATGCGGATATCCAGAAAAATATTTACCAATTGTTCATGGTAGTAATAATTCTTTCCGTCCATCGTAACGCCTATGGCCTGATATTCCGCCTTCTGTGCATTTTCGTGCTTTTTCTCCAGTTCATTATAATACTCATTTTCCCCTTTTAGCTTATCAAATAGCATGGATTGGAAAGCCCAATTTTCATCCTCTAATGCCCGGTCTAACCAGCGTTCCAGTTCCGCTTCTTCCATGCAGTCCGTCAAGATGGAGAAAAATGCTCTTTCGTCATCAACATACGCTTTTTCGGCGAAGTAAGTAAAGAGCGAAGAGCTTGTGCTGAGCCCATTTACGGCGACAGAGAAGAAAGGAATGTCGCTATCCACATAGAATTGTTCAAGCCATGTTTTTTGAGTGGTTTCATCCAGTTTGGGGAAGATACTTGCAAACAGCGGCAAACTACCTTTCTCGTAAAATTGTTTCGCTTGTGTAGAATATGTCTCGTAGAGTGTATTGATTTCCTCTTGTACAGGAAGGGTTGTTTTTTCATTGATTTTCAATGCTTGGGGATCTTCTAATATCTGCCCGGATGCGGCGGCAACGGGGTAAACGCCAATAAAAGCCGCGATAAAAATCATACATAGCGTCAGTGCGCTCATCAAAAGCCTTGTCAGTTTGGATTTTTTCTTGAAATTCATAATTGCATCTAACCTTTCTTTCAACAGTTGTTTATTTTCGCTTAAAGTGGCAACTCCGGGATTTTCCTGGTATTTTCCAACCGCTGCCATAGCGTCTAGTAAAGTCTTCCCATAGTTTTGGGCGTTGTTGTATCCTATTTTTGCAAGGACAGCTTCATCGCAGGCTAATTCGCAGGCATTTGTAATTTCCCGGCTCATAAGATGAACGAGAGGGTTAAACCAATGTAGACAAACGGCAACCTGTACCAGCCATTTATAGAAAATATCCCGTCGCTTGTAGTGTGTCAGCTCGTGCAATGCGATATATTGAAAATCTTTTTCGGAAATATCCATGCCCGGCAACACGATGCACGGATGAAAAAAGCCAATCAAAAGCGGCGAAGAAACCAGTGGATTGATACAGAGTTCTACCGGTTTTTTTATGCATTCCTGATCTGCAATAATGGACAGCTTGTCTAAAATTCTAATGTCGGAAACCGGAATCAATCCAACATTGATATACCGTATAAAGCTTTGGTAGATTGTGATTTTCCGTATCAGCATACCCAATGCGACCACCAGCCAAATTAGCCAGGTTTGATGAAACAGTAATGACAGGATATCCTGAAATGGGTGCGCAGTTGCCGATTCTTCTGCCGGGCTGCTTGAGTTCCCGCTTTCTGGCGTCAAACTGACAGTAGGATTCAAAATGTTTTCCCGGGTATGAAATGGGTTTTGCATTTCAAATGAAGGAGCGGCTTGGGTTATTGTTTGTTCAACTGCTTGACAGGTTTTTCCCATGAAGCTTGTTTCCGGCCCAAAGGGAAGCAACAGCCGTAGGATAACAACGAGCCAAATATAATATTGCCATTGCCGGCTGGCTTTATTTTTAAAAAACCGCTTTCCCCAAAGCAGTGCCAGAATAAGCAGGGCGCCGGAAAAAGACATAGACAGAAATATTTTCAAAACCAGATTCATTTTTCCCGTCCTTTCTCCAACAATTCTTTCAATTCTTCATATTCCTCGTTTGTCAGTAAATCCCCTAAAATCAAATTAGAAACCAGCCCTCTTACGTTTCCTTCATAGATTTTATCCAGAAAGTTTTTGGTTTGTGCTGTTTGGTATTCCGCTTCAGAAATGAGGATTGTATATTCGTTTCGTCGTCCTATTTTTTTTGCGCTTAAAAAGCCTTTGTTGATAAGCCGTGATAAAAGGACAATCAATGTATTTTTCTGGCACGGTTTTCCCTTAGCCGCCAGCCCATCCATGATATAAGGGAACAGTGTCACCTCCTCCGGGTTTCCCCATACGATTTTCATAATTTCAAGTTCGGCACTAGATAGTTGTTGTACCATGTTTTTTTCCTCCGCAATGTATAACAAAGTGTTGACATATATAATATAACATTTTGTTATACATATGTCAAGCCAAGAGGAGAAGGTAAACGCAAAGAGCAAAGCCGAAAAGCAAAGTCGAAGAGCAAAGCCGAAAAGTAAAATCAAAGGAACAAAGTCTAATTTTCGATTTGTAACCGGCGGGATTATATCATATAAATTTGTGGAATGGAATGAGCTTCCTGAAAAATTGACTTCCGAATCCTAGTAGGCAAAAAGAGAAATGGGCAATATCCATAAGGGAAAAAGAGCGATAGATAATTAAAAATGAAAGTGCTATAATCGGATTTATAAATTGTGAATGATAAGGCTGACCGGGAAGGTTAGGGAGGCTGGGAAGGCTAAGGGTAGCAGGAAAGGTTCAAGGCATCCGGGAAGGTTAAGGGCGGCAGGGAAGGTTCAAGGCATCCGGGAAGGCTAAGGGCAACAGGAAAGGTTCAAGGCAATCGGGAAGGTTAAGGTCAGCGGGAAAGGTTCAAGGCATCCGGGATGATTAAAGACGGCGGAATGATTAAGGAAGGCTAGGGGTGGCAAAAGCTGGCCAGAAAGGTTCAAGGCAATCGGGAAGGTTAAGGCCAACAGGAAAAGCTAAGAACAGCCGGGAAGGTAAAAGACGGCAGAAATGATTCAGGCCGGCTGGGATGGCTGGAATGGCAAAAAAGGTTAAGGCGGATTTGGGTGGTTAAAGCCGGCTAAGAAGGGATAAGTGCAGCTATGAAAGAAGCAATCAGGGAGAAAATAGAAGGATTGTTATCCAAGGAATATTATTGTAGTTTAGAGGAACTAAATGGAAAAGGAACAGTATTCTCGGTAAACTCCGATATAAAAAAGCCATATATTAAAATATTGGCGTATAGGAACTGTGTGGTGGTTTGTACATCAAAAGATTTAGCGGGCAAAATGCAGGAAATCCTTCATGGTAAAAACAGGGATGAAATTTTTGAATGTCCGTTTGTTTATGGGCAGACCATACATTATGTTCCGGAAAATATTTGTACGGATGTTACTTTGCCGTCTTGGGACTATACGTTTGACTTTCTTTTTGACGGAGATATTTCATCATTGCATGGGGTGAAGGGATTTGATAATTCCTTGGCATTTAATTGTAATGGATTTACTTCTACCAAGGCTGTCTGTGTGGCAAGACGCCATAAGGAAATGATTGGGATATCGGGTGCGGCAGAATCGTCCGTAAATGGCATATGGGAAATAGGTGTTGATGTTTTGGAAAAACATCGGAATGCCGGATTGGGAACGGCTTTGGTAAACAGACTGACGAAGGAATTGCTGATTAGGAATGTTGTTCCATTCTATTCCGCTTCGGTTACCAATATTAGTTCTCAAATGGTAGCGGGCAGATGCGGTTATTTGCCGTTATGGGTGGATACGTTTGGAACTGTTCTGGATGGAAGTTCATCATATGATAGTATATATGACAACATTATGAAAAAGCAATGGGTTTGCTAGTAAAGGAAGCCTAGATTGTGTTTAGGAATATAGGCATATGGTAGCGGTTTGCAACTATATGGGAAGAACTATTTGCCAGACTGGTTGCCGGTAGGGGTCAAGAAAGGGATAAAGGGATAAAAGGATGCAGATGGACAGCATAAAAGGGATAAAGGCGGAATGGGAAAAGCAGCCGGAGGCATTTCCTGTTTTTTTGGAAAAACATCCCGAAATATTTCCGGCAGTGGGCGATATGCAGAAGAGAGAAAATGAGGCATTGATAGAAGAATTTTCCGCCCGGATGCAGAAAAAAGCGGAGCAAAGGCCGGAAGGGAAAGATGGTTTAAAACAATGGGAACAGGAGATGGAGCAGGAATTGAAATGTTTTCTGGAGAAAGAAAAAATGCTTTCTCTTTCGGAATGGATTAATCCTGTGCTGTTCCATGAATTTGAAAAAGAAACGAAACATTTTATCGACAGGGTAAGGGGATTTGATGCTGACTTAAATGCCGGACAGATTTGGCAGGCAATGCGGAACTATTTTATTTATGCGATGATAGTGGAGATGCAGGGAGAGAGGCAGAACGCGGCAAATCCGATTTTGGCATATAGCTTGCTTTATCCATATACGGATAATTATATTGATGATAAAACGACTACAAAAGAGGAAAAAGAACGCTATAACAGGATGATTGCACGGAAACTAAAAGGGGAGCCTGTTTTGGTTCAGAGTGCATTGGAAGAAAAGACGTGCCGGCTTTTGGATATGATAGGGGATGCTTATGAAGGTGAGGCAAAAAAGAAAGTAATAGGAACATTGCTGCAACTATTGGAAGCCCAGAACTACAGCATAAGGCAGCAGAAGGCGGGGATTTCGGAAGATGAGATTTTGGGGATTTCCATTTGGAAAGGAAGCGCTTCCGTGTTGGCGGATTACCTTTTTGCAACGCAGGATTGGCGGGAGAAAGAGGAGGGATTTTATTTAAGATTTGGCTTTTTGCTGCAGCTCGTGGATGATTTACAGGATATGGAAGAGGATAAAAAGGAAGGAAGCCATACGATGATGATAAAGGCGGCGGAGCAAAAGCGGCTGGAAGGGCAGGTAAACCGTCTGCTTTGGTTTATCTGGGATACGGTTAGGGATTTTGAGCCGAGGAATCCGGGGCTGAAAGGGTTTGTGCTGAAAAACTGTGTGGAAATTACCCTCTTGTCGGCGGCGATGAATGCACAGCATTTTTTGAAAGAGTACATAAAAGCATTGGAACCATACCTTCCGCTTTCTGTGGAATTTATAAAGAAGATGAAGAAACAGCAGAAAAAAGGCAAGCATGTACAAGGTATGCCTATTTCCGTCATGGAGGAAAAATTAGGAAAGGAATTGCCGTAGTGAAACGGCAGGGGAGAAATACTTAGAAAATGCAAAAGGAATAGCGAGGATATCCCAAAGGCTTTTAAAGGGCCGGAGGGATA
The DNA here is from genome assembly GCA_910588855.1 of uncultured Kineothrix sp. GTDB lineage: Bacteria > Bacillota > Clostridia > Lachnospirales > Lachnospiraceae > Kineothrix. The sequence goes on from CAJUSR010000007.1 coordinate 21,741, forward strand.
TTTTTTGTGCTATCTGCCAAACGCCACCGCCGGACAGACCTTTTGACGCCTTGCGATACCATAGAAGGCAACTTTGCAATTCCTCAATGCCTCCATTGAGGAAGATGGGCACTGTGCATGAAAAAAGAGCGGCTGTTCCATCCAATGTCATTTAGTTAACGGTACCGGACGCCGTGAGGAACATAAAATGCTCCGTCACCACGCTTTCGCTCGGTAAAAAGCGTAACGGACACTAAACTCGTGAGGAACCTCGTTAAGTGCCGACGTTTTTTAACGGGTTCCTTGAGCATTTTATGTTCCTCACGGCTGAGTCAAGGCACTAACTAAATGACATTGCTGTTCCATTCATGCTTTCGGAGGGCGCAGACTGCACACAAAAAGAGAAGTTTATCTTGTAGACCCCGATGTGATAAACTCGTTTTTACAAAGAAATAAGAATTTGATAAAATAAACTTTAACCCCCGTTTTAACTATGAGCGGAATATGTAAAAATTATACGAAGGAGGAGTTTTATATGTTCAAAACGAATACGAAAGAGGAACCTTGTAATGAAGAAAAGGAGAAGGGGAGGTGCGTACTTGTATACTTGCTGCGGGTTGATAAGGAACGCAGGCAATATCGGGGGTATTTGGAGAACGTAAGGGATTTGGCTGCAGCGAAGCAAAGACTGGTGGATGATTATATTGAAGAAATCAGCCTGACGGATGAAATTAAAATCATCTGCGGCGAAGATGCGGTTGTGCTTGGCAAACCATTGAACCGGGCCTGGTATGACGATAATGGGAAGCTGGTTACCGTGTTTGCTGGAACTTTGATGTTTGTGAGGCGTGAAGGAATGCAATTGGTAAATATGAGAAAAGAAGATGTGGAGCTGATTGAACGGAGTATGAAACCGATAGAAAGAATTGCCTGTGGGCGCGTATTTACAAAGCCAGAGGATTCTTTGCCGGAATGGGAAGGGCTTTCCTGATTCAGAGGTTGATTTTGACGGACTGTCAGTATGAGAATGGAAGTTCCCAGACTGGTCTGGTTATGAGCCGGGAACCTCAACCCCATAATGCATACCCCGGGTTTTGTATAACCCGGTGCGTTACAATTCGGATGCTCCGTCAGCCTGCTGCGGGGTATCTGTTTGTCTAAAAAATTCATTGAAATCACATTTAAAAATTTCTGTTAGAGCGATTAACATATCGACAGTAGGGTTATTCCATCCGTTTTCCACCTTTGAGAAAATGCCGGTAGTGACATTTATGCCTTTGGTCTGCAGTTTAGCAATGACTTCTGTGGCTTTCATAGACTGCTCCATACGTAATCTTCGGATGTTCTTTCCGACAAGGGGGTTTAAGTGTTGATTAATTCTTTCTGCCATAATCTACCTCGTTTCTACTTTCTGTTTTAATATCGTATCAATAAAATTTTATCCAATTTGGAAGTTTTTAGTGTCCAAAATGGAAGTTGTGTGTTACAATACCGATATAAAAAATTTTTTATATGATGATAGGACAATTTTCCTGCTTTGTGACGAAACAATACGAATGAGACAGATAGCGTGCTGCTGGATATAGAGAGGGCAGTGGCATAAGGGGAGCTACATGGATAAGAATCAGTATTTCGAAACAATCTACAAAGAATATTTTCCCAAAATTTATGATTACATAAGAATCCGGATAAGGAATCCTGCTGTAGCGGAAGAACTGGCAGAGGATGTCTTTATTTCGGTGTATAAAAATCTGCATGTTTATGACGAAAACAGGAGCTTTATCGCCACCTGGCTTTATGCCATTGCGGGCAACAGGCTAAAAAATTATTATAAAAGTTGGCAGTATAGGGAATACAACATAGAAGATTTGGAGGCGATAGACTATTCCAACATAAAAGAATGCAGGAATGATATGGAGCAGGTAGAACTTCGGCTAGTATTGGATTGCCTCATCCGGAAATTGCCGAAAAGAAACCGTCAAATTGTATATATGAAATATTACCATAATATGACTTCCCGCGAAATAGGGAAAATTATGAATCTTTCGTCATGCAATGTGCGGATTATACTAAAACGTTCTTTGAATACCTTGCGGAAACAGCTGCGCAGGGAGGGGCATTAGGAAAAAATAGCGAATAGTAGAAAATTGCAAAAACTTGCCGGTTTTGCAATTTCCTATATTTAATAAATACATAAGGAGGAAAAGAAAGTGGCAGAAATTTTCAGAAAATCTTTATTGGACAAACTATCATCGCCGGAACAGCTTGACAAAACGATTGTCATAACCCCGCCGTCTTTTTGGGTTGCACTGTCCGGGGCAGGGATTATTATTGCGGCGGCGCTTGCATGGTCTGTTTTTGGGAGATTGCCGGTGAATGTGGAGGCACAGGGAATTTATGTCAATAAGGGAGGTACTTATAATGTCTATTCTACTGTTGGGGGGATTGTCAGACAGGTAGAGGTAAAAGAAGGGGATTATGTAAAGAAGGGGGATGTCATTGCCTATCTGGATACCGAAGAGGTACAGAAAAAGTTGGATGATTATGCCGAACGTATGGATAAGGTTAAGGCGCTTACTATGGAATCGGAGGCGGATGTGGTTACAGCCGATAATAAAACACTGTTAGATATTAAAGAGCAGATGCTTACGGTGGACCAGACGTTGTGCCAGAATCAGGTGGCTTTGGAAGTGCAGTTGGAGAATCTGGAAACACAGCGCAAGAAGGCCCTGGATGCAGAACAGAAGATGCAGGAAGCAGAGGCTTTGTATTATAGCAGTTTAAATACCGGTGACAGTACGGACGAGCAGCTTGCCTACACGGAAGCGCAGTCGAGCCTTTCCAACGCAGGAGGATATCTGGAATCCGCATATTCCGGGCTGGATCAGGCGGAAGTGGCTTACACACAGGCATTGGGCGCTTTTAACGAAATCAGCAATTCTTTAAACCAATTACAGGCACAAAAAGATTTCCTAATGGCAGTCATAGCAGAAAAGCAGGGGGTTTTAGGACAACTGTATATGGATAACGGATTGGAAGGTGAAATATCGGTAGAGGGTGTGCAAGGGGATTTGACAAATGGAACGTTTGCCGATTTGCCGGAAGTAGAGCAGGCAGCGAATGAATATTTGGCCGCCGTAGTGAATTATGATACTTTCCAAGCCAATAACGCAGAAACGGAAGCACAATATTTGCAGTATTTCGGGCAATATAAGCTGGAATTAGAAGCAGCAGAGGGAACAAAAAATAATTATCAGGAAAGCGTGGATAATTTTTCCCGGCAGAAGGCGGATGCTGCCAATAATTACAATGCGGCGAAGGCAGCATATCTGGGGAAATTGAGTTCTGTAGGCCAGGCGCAACAGTTTCAGACAAAAGTATATAACCAGTATTCGATTGCCATGAACCAGTATAATTCGGAAAAAGCTGCATTAACAAGTTTAGAAGATAATGTAAAGCAGTTGAAACTTCAGGTACGCACGGATAAGGCAAATGTGGATAAGCAAATAGAGACAATCCATAGCCAATTTGACATTACAAAAGCTTCGATTCTGGATCAGCTTCAGATGGAGTATGACCAATGCAAGGAAGAGCTGGAGCAATGTACTATTGTGTCCAGCGTGAACGGGAGGATTTCGGATTTGCCGTTGGTGACAGGAAGCGCAGTACAGCAGGGAAGTGTTTTGGCAAAAGTGCGTCAAGGCGAGGATAATGTAGTGGTTTGCTATGTGCCCTTAAGCTCCGGCAAGAAAATCACGGAGGGGATGCGGGTGCTTGTATATCCTACGACAGTGAACAAACAAGAATACGGGCATATGGAAGCGACAGTAGAGGCGGTGGATGCCTATGTATCTTCTGCGGAGAGCTTGCAGGAGCAGTTGGGCAATGACAGTCTGGTGGATGCCTTTTTAAAGAACGGACCTGTCCTGGGGGTAACTTGCCGGCTGGTTACGGATGACGAAACGCAGAGCGGCTACTATTGGTCAAGCAAAAAAGGGGCTTCCCTGACCATAGAAGAAAATACCTTGGTAGAATCCAGTGTGGTAATCGAAGAAAAGATGCCGATTAGTATGCTGATACCTTATCTGAAAGAAAAGCTTACCGTACATGTGGCGCCGGAACAGAGATAGACAGGGATGGAATACTTATGAAAAAGAAAAAATATGCAAAGACACCAACGATATACCAGATGGAAGCTACAGAATGCGGGGCTGCTTCGCTGTCTATGATTATGGGCTATTATGGGAAACACATGGCATTGGAACAACTGCGGATTGAAACGGGGGTATCCAGGGACGGATGCAATGCGATGAATATCCTGCGTGCTGCCCGGAAATTTGGTTTGGAAGCAAACGGCTTCAGGAAAGAGCTGAATGGTTTGTTGGAATGCCAGCCGCCATGCATTATCCATTGGAATTTCAACCATTTTGTCGTATGGGAAGGGATGAAGGGGAAATATGCCTATATCAATGACCCTGCTATGGGAAGGCGGAAGCTGACATTACAAGATATAGATGATTGCTTTACCGGAGTAGTGCTTTTTTTTAAGAAAACGGAGAATTTTGTACGGGAGAAAGGGAAGAAAACACTTCTGTCTTTTATCCGGGAGCGGTTGAAAGGGCAATATGTATCTTTGGCTGCATTGGCGGCAATCGGTTTGTGCCTTGTATTCCCGGGGTTGGTGATACCTGTGTTTTCCCAGGTTTTTATCGACTATATCCTATTGGGAGGGAACACCAAATGGATTACGGCATTTCTCGCCGTTATGGGGTTTACAACATTATTCCGGGCATTGCTGACTTTTTACAGGGGGTATTTGCTGGAAAAACTGCAAAATAAGATGGCATTGGTCTCTGCCCACACGTTTTTATACCATATGTTCCGTTTGCCGATAGGTTTCTTTGACCAAAGATATTCCGGCGATTTGGCGGAACGTGTGGAGAACAATAATAAAGTCAGCACGTTTCTGGCAGGGGATTTGGCGGAAACGGTATTGAACATTATGGTGGCGGCTTTTTACTTGGTGCTTTTGCTGCTCTATAGCCCGCTTCTGACTTTGATAGGCGTTTGCAGTGTAATCATTAATGTTATTTTGATGAAATGCAGCTCGGATGCGATTGCCAATGCTTCTATGAAGCAGCAGCAAGACCAGGGGAAACTGATAGGGGCCATTTTTGCCGGTTTGAATATTACCAGCACTTTAAAAGCTTCCGGTGCGGAAAATGAATATATCAGCAGGATCCAGGGGTTTTATGCCAAAGCGATTCTGTTGGAACAGAAGTTGGGAAGGCTGCAGCAAGTCCTGAATGCGATTCCGGCCGTAGCGAATGAAATTACCAATGTGCTGGTAATGATGGTGGGGGGTGTCCTTGTAATTAACGGGCAGATGACCGCCGGTATGCTGGTGGCTTATAGCAGCCTGCTCGGCTCGTTTACGGAACCGGTGAACCAACTGGTAGGGTTTATCCAGAAGATTCAGACCTTGAAGGCGGATATGAGCCGGGTAGAGGATATTATGAAATATGAGGAAGATGAAAAATTTTCCGAGACGGAGACCGTTTCCATGACTGCCAAGCTTTCCGGAGAAATAGAGTTGAGAAATATAGCTTTTGGCTATAGTATTTTGGAAAAGCCGTTGGTGGAGGGGTTCTGCTTCCACTTAAACAGCGGCAGTTCCATCGCTTTTGTAGGCGCTTCCGGGTGTGGAAAGTCTACGGTTTCCAAGATTGTGAGCGGCTTGTATCTTCCGTGGAAGGGCCAGGTGCTGATGGACGGGCTGTCTTGCAGAAAAATCCCGAAAGAAATTATGGCTTCCAGCGTTTCTACCGTAAGCCAGAGCATTACATTATTTTCAGGTACGATACGGGACAACCTGACTATGTGGAATAGGAACATATTGGAGGAAGATATTATAAAAGCGGCCAAGGATGCCTGCATCCATGATACGATTACTGCCAAGCCGGGGGCATATGATTTTATTTTGTCGGAAGGAGGAACCAATCTGTCCGGCGGACAGAGGCAAAGGCTGGAGATTGCCCGCGCGTTGGTGACGAACCCAAGCATATTAATTATGGATGAAGCTACCAGTGCATTGGACCCGATTGTGGAAAAACAGATTATTGACAATATAAAGCGTAGAGGGTGTACTTGTGTCATTGTGGCGCATCGGCTGTCTGCTATCCGTGACTGTGACGAAATCATTGTGATGGAACAGGGGAAAATCGTACAGAGAGGTACCCATGAAAGCCTGACTGCAATGGAGGGTCATTATCAAAGGCTGATTCAGAACATTTAGGAGGGGCAGAGGATGGAATCAATTCATTTACGAGGCGGCGATGTCCATATTACCAATGACAGCGCTATGGCATATGAAGTGGTGCAGGGGCATGTGCTGGTATATTTGTTTCCTTATCGGAAAGGAAAAAACGGGAGGAAATTATTCCTTCTGGAGGCGGTGCCGGGGGAGATGCTTCCTTCCCTTTGCAGCGAAACGGAGGACATGGGGGCATGGAGAATCGGGCTGGCGGCTTTGGAAGAAGCGGTTTTGCGGTCGTTGCCCGGTAAAGCGGATGACGGGTTAAAGGAAAGTTTTGCGAAACGGGCAGGGGTATACTTGCCGGATGCCGGAGGATTTGAGGAACAACTGATAGAGGCATATAATATCCAGTTAATCAAAGAGGAAGGATATATTTATGCCACGGCCAAAGAACAGGAAAATACTTATGAAAAAAGCCTGCGCATTATTTTGGACTTGTTTCAGGGGAAAAATAGTAGGAAGGCAATGCCGGAATCAGGGAACCGGATTTATGACGGGGTGGCATATTTATGCAGCCAGATGAATATCCCGGTAGCTTCTTATGATAAAATAGTGGAAAGCTGCGGAAGGAAGTTTACGATAGAGGACATAGCGAGGATTTCCCATTTTATCATTAGGGAAGTGGTGCTGGAAGAAAAATGGTACACCAAAGACTCCGGGCCGCTTCTTGTTTATACTGACAGGGGAAAGGAACCGGTTGTCTGTATCCCTTCAAAGCCTGGGCGGTACATTGCTTATCATGTGCAGAGCCATAAAAGCTTTCCGGTAACGAAAACATATGCGGAAACGCTGGGGCACAAAGGGTATATGTTTTACCGCCCTTTTCCAAACAAAGAAATGAAAATAAAAGATTTGTTTGTTTTCGGTATGAAAAGCATATATAAGGGGGACTTGGTGCGCCTGTCGCTGCTTGCATTTTTGGGTACTTTGATAGGATTGCTTATCCCGTATATAAACGAGCAGATTTATGATAAGTTTATCCCGATGGGGAATGTATCCGGGATGGTGCAGATTTGCGGCGTGATATTAGCTTGTACTGTGGGTAACCTAACATTTACGATAGTAAAAAATATGGCTTCTTTCCGCGGCATGAATACGATGGAGTATACCGTGCAGAGCGCGGTTTATGACAGGCTGTTTAATTTGCCTGAGAGCTTTTTCAGGAAATATGATGCCGCGGACTTGGCGCTGCGGGCGATGGGGATTTCCAATATTTTTAATATACTGGCGGATGTGCTGGTGAACAGCTTGTTCAGCGCGGTGTTTTCCCTGCTGTACTTATGGCGTATGTTCCGGTATTCTAAGAAATTGTCATGGATTTCCTTGATTTTGCTGCTTATCAGTATGGCAGTGATTGTGTGGATAGGGATTATCCAGACAAAGTTTGAAAAAGAAAAGATGGAGATGGATAGCGACGCCAGTTCCAGGATTTATCAGTTTATCAATGGGATTGCCAAAATACGTATTGCAGGGGTGGAAAACCGTGCGTTGTTTGAATATTTAAAACCTTATACCCGTTCCCGCAGCATCAATATCCGCAAAGAGAAGATGACCGTAGGAGTAAATGCGTTGGTGGGGGCGATGGAAACCGTATTTTCTATGGTATTGTATTATTTAATGATAAAAAATGAAATGAAGCTGTCCATCGGCCAGTTCATGGGATTCAGTACGGCTTTTGGGGCTTTTTCCGGCGCTATGCTTCAAATTGTATCCTCTTTATTGCAAGTGAATGAGATAAAACCGGCGTATGACAGATGCAAACCTGTATTGCAGACTTTGCCGGAGAGCGATGAAGATACTACGATGCCTGGCAATCTGACCGGGGATATAGAAATGAATAACGTAACATTTTCTTATCAGAAAGATGCAGGAACCGTGCTGGACGGGATTTCCATGCATATCAAGGCCGGCGAGTATATCGGTATTGTGGGTTCTTCGGGAAGTGGAAAATCTACATTGTTAAAGCTTTTGCTGGGCTTTGAAAAACCGGATGTGGGGAAAATTTATTATGACGGTAAGGATATTGACAGCATGGATAAAAGGGAAATGCGGAAAAAATTCGGTGTGGTCTTACAGGACGGCAAACTGATAGCCGGAAGCATTTATGAGAATATTACCATTACGGCACCTAATACGAAGCTGAAACGGGTAAATGAAGTGGTACGGGATGTGGGGCTGGAAGATGATATCAAACGGATGCCTATGGGGCTGCATACCGTGCTTTCCGAAGGCAGCGGTACCATATCTGGCGGGCAGCAGCAGCGTGTCCTTATCGCAAGGGCGATTGTCAACAATCCCAAAATTATTTTTTTCGATGAGGCGACTTCTGCGCTTGATAATGTGACGCAGTCTATGGTATGCGAAAGCTTAGAGAAATTACATGCTACAAGGGTGGTGATTGCCCATCGGTTAAGTACGGTAATGAACTGCGATAGGATTTTTGTTTTGGAAAAAGGGAAGCTGATAGAAGAGGGGAACTATCAGGAATTGATGGATTTAAAAGGGAGATTCTATGAACTGGCAATCCGGCAGATTTCCTGAGGGGCAGTTATGCTGCCGTCAGGCAGGATTTCCGCTTTCAGAGGATCATCGGGATGCTCCGTATAGTGGAACCAAACAGAACAAGTTTTGCGGCATACTTTCTCTGCACGGGGCTGCGCATAAAGCAAAAAAACAGGGGCGCCAAGCCCCTGCTTTTTTTGTTTTACAGGATTCAATTTTACCATTTACCATTTGTCCATTTATGTACACTGTCCCCTAATTTGACGATGCCGGCTACCACTGCGCCGATGATAGCAACAGCAATCATAGAACCGCCGACTACATTTGCCAAATCTTCTTCATCCAGTTCTTCCTGTCCGTTCAGACGTGCTTCTACCTGCTTTTTGATGAATTTGATTTCATCTAAGCTTAATTCCACATCGTTTTCTGCCAGCAGTGCCTGGACTTCCACATCTGTGTCCAGTGCCAGCAACCTCTTCATAAAAACCTCATTTTGTACCAGTTCGTTCAATCTTTCTTGCATGTTTTTTTCCATCCTTTCTTAAATATATATATGTTTATTATGTATTACTACCATCGGGTTATTTTAGGCGTTTGGGCGATGATGCGCACAATCCCTACAATCAGTTGTGTGAATATGCGGGAAGAACCGCCGGCAACGCACAGCAAATCTTTTTCAGAAAGCTCACCGATTTGGTCGTTTTCAAGGCTTGTCTTAATGGTTATAATTTCATCTAGGGTTAAGTCAAGCCCTTTTTCCGCTAATGTTTCTTGTACTTCTTCGGGGGTTTCCAGCCCTAATAAAGAATCTACAAATTCTTTATCAGAAAACAATTCTTGGATTTGCTGATCATCCATATTTTTCGCCTCCTTCCATAAAGAATATTTTCATAGCTTGTAGTTTGTAAGCTGTCTTACATAGATATATACAACCGGGGGCAAAAAAGTGTTACAACAAAATGAAAATTTTGTCAAAAAATGTAACAAAAAAGGATGACGGATTGTATTTATTGTTAATGAGATATAAAAAAACGGAAGAAAGAGGAATCGGTAATGGAAGTGAAAGTAAAGGTAAAAGATTATTTAAGATATTTGAAAAAAGCATCTTATCCGCAGCTTTTCGATATGGAAGGCATGCATAAGCTGGACAATGTAGAAAAAGTTTATGGCCATTTGGAAACGGAAGAGACTATTTTGGAAATATGTTTGTCAGGAGGGGAGAAAAGCTGCGACTATTCTATTAGAATCAATACGGATTCCCCTTCCGTACGGGAATATTGGTATGAGTTGGATGCCGGGGCATGTATAAGCCGGGAAATCGCTCCTTGCTATTTCATTGATGCTTCGTCAGTGAAGCCGGGGCAGGACAACAATGGTTTTTATGATGGCCCCTTGACGAAACTGGCAGGTGAAAAAAGGGTAAAGGCTCTTTTGCCAAGGTTAGACAAGTGTGTGGAAAAACTGGAAAACAGATGCGAAGGGCTGTTTCAGATAGGGGCTATGGAGGGAAGGGGGCAGTCGGAAAGCCTGCGCATATTTACAATGGATATAGATAAGGGAAATCTTGTGGAATATTTGCAGGAAATCGGATGGGAAGGGGATATCCCGGCATTAAAAAAGAATTTGAAAAAATGGGAACCATACAGCATCACCAGGAAATTTATTTTGGACTTTGATATTTATGATAGTTCGGTTTCCGGTAAAATAGGCATTAATTTTGGAACATCCTATTATTATCCGGAGAGCGTGGAACGGCTATTGTCGCTGCTGGAAGAAGAGGGGCTTTGCCTGCCGGAGAAAAAAGAGGATGTACTCCGCTTTATTCAGGCATTCCCTTCGTATAGCCCATTTATCCAAAATGATATTTCCCATTTTAAAATTCCCTTTGAAAATGGGAGGGCTTTCATGGCGAAAGCGTATTTGAGGCAGGGAAGCCATTGCTACAACCCGATATTCCGGGCATACAGCAGTCCGATATTGATGAATTTGGAGCTGACAAGCAGGTGCCCTCTGAGATGCCCGCAATGCTACTGCGATTTGGATAAAGGTAAGGACATGGAGCTTTCAACGGCTTTGCATTGGATTAAAGAGGCAGCAGGCAGCGGGGTTCAGATTGTGAATCTAAGTGGCGGGGAAACTATGCTTTATCCCCATTTGACTACATTGATACGGGAATGCAGCGCAAGAGGGATGAAAGCTAATATTGCGGTATCCGGTTATGGGATAGATCAAAAGGTTTTGGAAGAATTAGAGGAAAGCGGTGTTTCCGATATTTGCATATCGTTAAACGGAACGACGGAGGAAATCAACCGGATGAGCAGGGATGGTTATGCGCTTGCCATCCATGCATTGGAATTATTAAAAGAGATGAGGTACCCACGGACTTGCATCAACTGGGTGATGCATTCCCATAACGCAGAAGACCTTGCGAAGATGCTGCAATTGGCGGAAGACTATCATGTAGAGACATTGGCGGTGATGAGGTTTAAGCCGGATGCATCCCATCAACTGCCCAGTCTGCCTTCCGGTAAGCAAATAAGGGAAGCGGCGGCTTTGTTAAAGGCTTATCAGGGCAATGTGAAAATTTATGTGGAAGAATGCTTTTCCCAATTGAAGGCTTTAATGGGGGAAAAGTTTTTCTTCAATAAAAATCAGGGGATTAGCCGGGGATGCGGAGCCGGCAGAGATGGAATTTCAGTCAGCGTAGACGGTAAGCTGACTCCTTGCAGACATCTGGAATTGGAAGAAGAATGGGGTTCCATAGCGGAATACTGGGAAAAATCGCCTCTGCTGTATAAACTGCGCCGTGTGGAGGATGCGCCGGAAGAACCTTGCAGCAAGTGCGGATATCAAAAGTATTGTTTACCTTGTATGGCGGTCAACTGGAAACTGGAAGGGGAGATTTTTATGGGTGACAGCAGATGCCCGCTTGCCCCATAACGGGAAGACGGCAATTTGCCAAATGATGCCGCCGGATTACCTTTTGACAGCCAAACCGGGATATCGAATACTCTAATGGGAAGAGCTGTCCGTTATGAGTATCAAGAGAGTACAAACGATATGGTGTATTTGTGCAGGGATGTCTGCCTATGGTATTTCCGGCGGGAAAACGGAAAGAAAGGATGATGAAAAGATGGAAATAAAAGTGACGGAAGAAAAAGGGAAAAAGTTAATGAAAGTGGAAGGGCGTATTGATACTACGACGGCTTCCGAGTTTGAGAAAAACTTATTGGAAATGTTGGAAAGCACGGACCATTTGCAAATTGATATGGAGAAAGTGGTTTATGTATCCAGCGCCGGCCTGCGGGCATTTTTAAACGGGCAGAAATTAGCGGGGAGAAGAGGGGCGGAAATGGTAATTTTCAATGTAACGGATACGGTGATGCGGATTTTTGAGATGACAGGGTTTATTGATATCCTGACAGTGGAGTAGGTATGAAAATTTCAATTAAGTTAAAAACGGTAGGCATGGTGTTGCTTGTCGGCATTGTACTGACGGTTGCGGCAGCTACGGCAAGTTACCGCATTTATGCGGATAATGTGGATGAGCATTACCGGACTATTGCCATGAATCTGGCAAAAACGGAGGCTTTTATGCTGGATGGGGAACAGGTAAAGCTGATAACGGAAAAGACAATGGGGATTTACCGCGAAAGTTTCCAAACGGAAGGGCAAGCGCCTGATTTCGAGCAGCTTACGGAAGCGGAGCAGGAACGATATTATGCACAATTCCGGGAAGTGGAAAATCTTACGGCATACGAGGACAGCCTCCTGACATTACGGGAATTGGAGAATGCGAATGGGGTATTGTCCGTATATATTTGTTACATGGATAAGGAAACGGGAAGGGCTGTATATATTGCGGATGGTACCGTGGGGGAAGAGCGGAGGCCGACCGGAACTTATGTTGCCATAGAACAGCGGAACCTGGATCTTATTGGGCAGGGAATCTATGATTTGCCGGCATATATTACTAAAAGGAAGGGCGGCGGCTGGCTTTGTTCTGCTTCGTTCGGGATTTATGACAAAGAAGGAAGGCTGATAGCCAATGCTTATGTAGATATTTCCATGGATGTGGTGATGCAGGACCGGAGACATTTTTTGATGAATTTGTGTGCCGTTTTATGTACGGCTACAGTTATTATGATGGTATTTTTGGCATTGTTCATACATTATGCGGTAGTATCCCCTATTAACAATTTGGCGAAAGCTGCCGGAACGTTTGTTTCCGATAGGAAAAAGCAAGGCGGCAAAAAAGATACATCTGCCCTTGCCCGTCTGCAAGTGGATACAGGGGATGAAATTGGGGTATTGGCCGATGCCATCAAGAAAATGGAACTGGAAATTAATACATATATTGAAAACATTACTCTTATTACGGCGGAAAAAGAGCGCATCGGCGCGGAGCTGAATGTGGCGACTCAAATTCAGGCCGATATGCTCCCCAATATTTTTCCCGCATATCCGGAGTACAAGGAGTTTGACATTTATGCAAGCATGGCGCCTGCGAAGGAAGTCGGCGGCGATTTCTATGACTTTTTTATGGTAGATGAGATTCACCTGGCCGTTGTCATTGCGGATGTATCGGGAAAAGGAGTGCCTGCCGCCCTTTTTATGGTAATTGCAAAAACTTTGATAAAGAACCACGCACAGGCGGGGGAAGAACCGAAGGATATATTTACTAATGTCAATAATCAATTGAATGAAAACAATGAAGTAGGGATGTTTGTTACCGGATGGATAGGCATTCTGAATATTGTAACCGGGCATGTAGTTTATTCCAATGCTGGCCATAACTGCCCTGTCCTTTTGCATAAAGATGGCAGGGTGGAGTGGATAAAATCCCGTCCATGCTTTGTCCTGGCGGGCATGAAAGGGGTCAGGTACCAGCAGTACGATTTGCGCCTCGAGGAAGGGGATGCCCTATATTTATATACGGATGGGGTAACGGAAGCCATGAACGGCGAGGAGGAACTTTTCGGGGAGGAACGCTTGGAAAAAGTATTGTCTTTGGAGGGCAGCAGGGGCAGTCATCCGGAGGATTTACTCAACTTAGTGGCGGATTGGCTTGCGGAATTTTCCGGAGAAGCGAAACAGGCGGATGATATTACGATGCTGGGTTTGTACTGGAATGGAAGAAACAAAGAAGAGGATGGCTGGGAGGCGCTAAAGGTGCCCGCCCAAATAGGTTCGTTCGATAAACTCAATGAATTTGTGTCGAAACAGTTGCAGGAAGCCGGGGCAGATGCCAGGACGGAGACGCAGATATTAGTTGCTGTGGAAGAAATTTTCGTAAATATTGTTAATTATGCTTATGAAGGCGGAACGGGGGATGTGGAAATCAAAACTTTTTATTTCCGGAGAAGCCCGGAAGAAGGGGAATTTCGCATACTTTTTAGGGACGAAGGGGTACCGTTTAACCCATTGGAAAGCGAGACGCCGGATATTTCCCTGTCCGCGGAAGAGCGGCAAGTTGGAGGGCTCGGCATATTCATGGTAAGGATGAGTATGGACGAAGTGAAGTATGAGTATAGGGAAGGGAAGAATTGCCTGACTTTAATGAGGAAAATGGAGTTGCAAAAGATGCGGTGAAGCAAGAAAATATTATCCGGTTCCTGTCATGAATGCCCTCTGTGGAAAAGCAGAGGGCATATTTGGGGCAGATTGGATGAAAACTATGGTTTTTAACAATAGCAGCCTCAATTGGGAATTACTTTCCGTATAAATTTTATTACAGCCATTGAATTTCATAATTAATGTATGATAAAATCAGAAAGAATAACGTTAAAAAAGGATGAATGGGAGAGGATTCACTGTGGAAGCAAGTAATTACGAAATGCTTTTGGACTCACTGCAGGCGACAGGGGTTTACGTGATAAGGGAGGATAATCATCAGATTTTATATTTTAATAAAAGGGTAAAAAATGTGGCGCCGAATATTGAAATGGGGATGGTGTGCCATGAACTGTGGGCTGGTTCATGTGCCAATTGCCCTCTTTTAGATATAGGCGACAAAAAGGAAAACAGAACCATTAATTATGGGGATCCTTTTGGAGACCCTGTGGATATCGTAGCAACGAGGATTCTATGGCCGGAAAGCATCCCTGCGTTTATGATTACGGTGACGCCTCATGCAGAGATATCCAGTTTGACTTATAATATAATACTAAAAGCCAATTTGACAAAGGACAGTTTTGGCATTGTGAAAATGAGCGAAGGGGAATGGAAAGGGATGGAAGGGCATTGTTCCAGCCTGAGCCAGTACATAGCCAAATTTGTCGAATTAGGGAAATTATATAGTGCGGATGTGGATAGGGTAAAGACGTTTATGGAAGTCGAAAATCTGAGGAAAGAGCTGAAAAACAACCGGATGGCCATCTGCACATATCGGCGCAAAGCTAAGGAGGGATACCGCTGGTATACAGTGGAAGTGGTTCCGGATATCAACTATTCGGATGATGATCAGACAGTCATGTTATGTATAAAGGATGTACACGATATTTACATTAAGGGACAGGAGCTGGAAGAAGTCAATATACAGAACCATGAAATTATCAATGCGCTGGGGGAATTTAATTTTGGCATATATGTGATTGATTTGGATACCGGGGCGCTGAATCCGGTGCAGATGTCGGAAGACATTAAGGATAAGGCACATCAGGAAATTCAGGAATGGGAAAGAATGATGGTGGAAATTGTGGACAGCCATTTCCATCCGGAGTCCAGAAAAGAAGTGCTGGATGCTTTTTCGCTGAAGGCTATGAGGGAAGCATGGGAAAAAGGAGAGAAAAAGCAGGAAGTGCTTTGCCAAAGGCTGATGGACGGGGAATACCGCTATGTGTCCATGACGGCTCATTACCATAAAAAAGGGAAAGAAGGGAGCTATGCCATATTGGCTCTGCAGGATGTGGATGAACGTACAAGGAAGGAAATGCTGCAGTTAGAAAATGACAGGAAAATGGCAGCTTTAATCAAATCCAGATACAATATCCTGCATACGGTTTATCTGGAAACCGGCATGTGTGAACGGGTTGGCCTAAGCGAAGACTGTGAGGGCTGCAAGCTGTTTGAAGGACGGTTTGATGATTATATCCAAGAGGCAATAGAAAAGTATATATTTGAAGAAGATATTGAAGAATTTAGAAAGGCATTTTCTTTGGAGTATTTGCGGGAAAAAGCAGATGAAGTAGAAGATTTTGAAGAAATTGTCTGTAGATACAGGGTGAAAAAACCGGATTTTGCATGGAAAGAAGACCATATCCTGCTTATCCGCCATGACAAGACGGTTGCCGTAGAAATTCTGGGAAGAGATATCACGAAAGAAAAGCAGAGGGAAGAAGAGGATACAAAGGAAAAACGGGAAAAGGCACGCATCATTAATAGCTTGAGCAGCATGTTTTTTGCTACCTATTATATTGATTTGGAAGCAGGGACATTCCGTATCGTTACCCAGAGGGAGGATGTAGAGAATATGCTCGGGGCAGAAGTGGATTATATGGAAGGGATGCGCCGTTATGCCAAACATTTTGTGCATCCGGACTTCCGGGAGGAATATGAGCGGAAAATGGCCCTTGACAATGTTATGAAAAAGTTAAGCCCGGAACATCCTTTAGTGGCAATTGAGTACCGAAGGGTAAAACAGGAAGCAGGGGGAGTACAGAAGGAAAACGGCTGGATACGGGCAACGATAATCCTTTCCGAATGCAGGGAAGGAAAACCGGTAAAGGCGGTCTACGTGGCGCAGGATGTAACGGAAGTAAAGCAGAAGGAAGAAATGGAACATAAAATGCTGAAGGAAGCCTGCGAGGCGGCGAACCATGCCAATGCATCGAAAAGCGAATTTCTTTCAAGGATGAGCCATGACATCCGCACGCCTATGAATGCAATTATCGGTATGACCACGATAGCGGAAAGCCATTTGGATGATACGGAAAGGATATCGGATTGCCTGAACAAAATTACTATTTCCAGCAAACACCTACTTTCTCTGATTAATGAAGTGCTGGATATGAGCAAGATAGAGTCCGGGAAGATAGATTTGGCGGAAGAGGAATTTAGTATTTCCGATTTGATTCAAAATCTTCTTACTATGGTACGTCCGAATATGCAGGCGAAGAATCACAAAATTGAGTTGAATATTGCAAAAGTGGAACATGAAGATGTAATCGGGGATGTGATGCGGCTGCAGCAGGTATTTGTGAATATCCTTGGCAATGCGGTGAAATATACGCCGCCGGGCGGTACGCTGGAATTGGAAATTACGGAAAAAGAATCCAAATCTTTCGGATACGGTTGCTATGAATTTGTTTTCAGGGACAATGGCATTGGAATGTCAGAGGAGTTTGTGAGGAAGATTTTTGAGCCATTTAGCCGTGCGGAAGATTCACGTATCAGCAAAATTGAAGGAACAGGCCTTGGAATGGCGATTGCATTGAATATTGTCCGTATGATGAACGGGAATATCACTGTAGAGAGCGAAGTCAACGAAGGGTCGAAATTTACTGTTACCGTATTTTTAAAACAGCAAAATACGCAAATGCCGGATATGAATCAGTTTGCAGGTCAGCCGGTGCTTGTGGTGGATGATGATGAGTTTGCCTGTGAGGCTGCATGCACCATATTGCGGGATATCGGCATGAACGGCGAATGGGTGGTGTCCGGCAAAGCTGCGGTGGCAAAGGTATTGGAAGCCAGACAGGAAGGAAGGGAATTTTTTGCCATTTTGCTGGATTGGCAGATGCCGGATATGGATGGTTTGGAGACGGCAAGGCAAATCCGCAAGAAAATTGGCGGGGATGTGCCGATTGCTATTTTATCTGCCTATGACTGGAGCGATGTGGAGGCGGAAGCCAGACAGGCGGGGATAGATGGGTTTATTTCCAAACCATTGTTTAAATCAAGACTTGTTTATTTGTTTAAAAAGATGGCCGGCGCGGAAACCCAAAAAGACCATTCGATGGAAGAAACGTTTTTCTGCCAGAATTTTGAAGGCAAGCGGATATTGCTGGCAGAGGACAATGAACTGAACCGGGAAATTGCGGAAGAAATTATCGGAAGCACCGGGGTACAGATAGAATGTGTAGAAAACGGGCAGGAAGCGTTGGAAAAGTTTCAGGAAAAGGAGCCTGGATACTATAATTTGATTTTTATGGATGTACAGATGCCGATTATGAACGGGTATGAAGCGACGAAAGCAATCCGCAAACTTGATAAGGAGGACGCAGCGCGGATTCCTATCATAGCCATGACTGCCAACGCTTTTACGGAAGATATGATTGCCAGCAAGAAAGCGGGTATGAACGAGCATATTGCAAAGCCGCTGAATATAGACCAGCTCATGAAATGTATGAGATATTGGTTCGGCAAGGAAGAATCACAGAAATAACTAGAAAAAGGCTATATATCAGGAAACGATGTAAAAACGCGAAATCCTGATATATAGTTTTTTTGCCTTATTAGGATTCGGGTATCAAAAGGTTTGCCCGGCAGTGCCGCTTGGCAGATTGCAAAAAAAATGGTGCGCGTTTTGTTGTACGGAGCATTCCGATGAGCCTCTTAAGGCGAAAATCGTGTTCAGCATTGGCTTCCACGATTTTAGAGTCTCCTCTCCATCGTACAAAAGCCACTTGCACAATATTTTTTTGTGCAATCTGCCAAGCGGCACTGCCGGGCAGACCTTTTGACACCCGAATCCTTATAGGAAAGTCCTTCAGGAGGATGCGCACTGCGCAAAAGGAAAGCAATTTTTATACTTGACATATATAGATATCCGATATATTATATAGATAATCAATATATAGATGGTCAATATATAAATAGTAGGTAAGTGGGGGAGGGGAAGGGGGAATGGGAGAGCAGGTAAAGCTGTTGGATAGGTTGCCGGAATGTCTTCATAACGTAAAAGCTCATAGTTACCTATATGGAAGATTGGAAGACCGCAAGGTTGCAAGGCCGTAAGATTGGAAGAACGTAAGGCTGTAAGATTGGAAGACTGCAAGACTGCAAGACCAGAAGATAGGAAGGCCATCAGACCGTAAGGTCAGAAGGCCGGAAAGGCAAAAGACAGGAAAGGGAAAGGAGAAAAATATGGACAAAGCGTTGTTATCAGGAAGTATGGGGATGCTTCTTCTCAAACTGCTTTCGGAAGGTGACAAGTATGGATATGAGATGATTGAAACCTTGCGGGCCCGTTCACAAAACATATTTGAACTGAAGGCGGGAACTTTATATCCTCTGCTTCATGGAATGGAGGAAAAGAAGCTGTTGACTTCTTATGAGAAAGAAGGGGCAGGAAAGACAAGGAAATATTATAGCATTACAAAAGAAGGGAGAGATGCCCTGCGCTCCAAGGAAAAGGAATGGAAGGAGTATTCGGAAGCGGTATGTAGAGTTTTGGCACTTGGAGTATAGGAGTTTGGGCATGGAGGTTAGTGTGAAAAATACTTCTAAGCCAGCAAAAGACACTGCCTAAGAAGTATTAAGTTTCACCTTTCTGTTTGAGCCGCCCAAGGGCGGTATGGAGGTTAGTATGGAAGAATATTTGGAAGCATTGTTGGGGCAGATACGTTGTAAAAAAGCATGGCCGATGATAGAAGAAGAGATGAGGGGACATATTTTAGAGCAGGCGGAGGAGAACCAAAGACAAGGGATGGACGAGGAAGAAGCGATGAAAGCTGCCGTAAAAGACATGGGGGATCCGGTGGAGGCAGGGGTATCTTTGGATAGGGTACACCGGCCGAAAATGGCTTGGGGGGTTATGGCATTGATGGGGATTATCAGTGTTTTCAGTATTGTCATCCAATGGATATTAGGAAGGGCAGACGCTTCGTTAGGAGAGGGGTATGCGCTGCATCATGCCGGAGGAGTGGCAGCCGGTTATGCAGCAATGCTTTTGGTATACCGTTTGGATTACAGCTATATCGGCAGATATGCGAAAAGGATTGCATGGATATTTTGCGGGGTTGCCTTTTTATTTGTTTTTCCGCTTGGAACAAGGGTGAACGGGGCAAAGGCATGGATTTCATTGGGCGGTATAGGGAATATATCCATTATTTTTCCAATGTATTTGTTCATACCGGTTTACGGCGCTTTGTTGTACCGGCATAGGGGAGAGGGCTACCGTGGGATTGGGAAATGCATCCTCTGGATGGTGCCGGTGGTATTCCTTGCCTTCCGGATACCTTGTGCCAGCCTGGCGCTCATGCTGTTTCTGATTATGGCGGCAATGCTGTCCGTATCGGTAGGGAAGGGTTGGTTTAAAATAGCCAAAATAAGGTTTTTGACAGCTTTTTGGTCCATGACAGTGGGGGTGCCTGCATTTTTCCTGTTATTGTGCATCCGCACGGGGTATTTGGCGAATTATCAGACCGAAAGGATAAAATTCTTTTTGGGGATGGAGGGGAGCTATGCGGACTATATCAGGGAAATTATTTTCCAATGTATAAAGAGCAGTAGATTCATCGGGAACAGCGGAACCGAAACGATAGGGTGGATACCGGAAATAGGGGGCGACTATCTTTTGATTTTCCTGTCCTCTTACTGTGGCATAGCGGTTGCCCTTTTGGCGGGGCTGCTTCTTTTGGCAGTTTCGGCCAAAGCAATTCAGATATCTTTTGGACAGAAGAACCAGCTGGGGATGATTATGGGGTGCGGCTGCGGGTTGATTTTGGAAATGATGACGGTAACCGGTATATTAAGGAACTTCGGACTGATACCGGCCGCACAGGTTTTTTTCCCGTTCCTGTCAACTGGTAGCAGCGGGATTGTGGTAAGTTATATATTGGTAGGGATTGTACTAAGTATCTATAGATATCAGAATCTTTTGCCGGCGGGAATAAGGATGGAACCATAAGATATGAAAATAAATTGACACCTCAAACTGTGTGATGTTAAAATCATACGTAGAGCGTGCCCGGAAGCTATCCGGGAACGTTGTACCGGCAACAAACTCACATGGAACGCAGGAGGTTTCTTTATGCCAAAAAGGACAGATATTCGTAAGGTACTTATTATCGGCTCAGGCCCTATTATTATCGGACAGGCCTGTGAATTTGATTATTCAGGAACGCAGGCCTGTAAAGCGCTTCGTAAGCTGGGCTATGAAATTGTATTGGTTAATTCCAATCCGGCAACGATTATGACAGACCCGGAAACGGCAGACGTAACTTATATTGAGCCGCTGAATGTAGAGCGGCTGACACAGATTATCGAAAAAGAACGCCCAGACGCTCTGCTTCCCAACTTGGGAGGACAGTCCGGGCTTAATTTGTGCGCGGAATTAAATAAAGCAGGGGTTTTGGATAAATATAACGTAAAAATTATCGGTGTACAGGCTGACGCCATCGAAAGAGGGGAAGACCGAATTGAATTTAAAAAGACGATGAACAGCTTGGGTATTGAAATGGCGCGCAGCGAGGTGGCATATTCCGTAGAGGAAGCGCTCGCAATTGCAGAAAAGCTGGGCTATCCGGTGGTACTTCGTCCCGCTTATACGATGGGGGGCGCCGGAGGCGGATTAGTATATAATAAGGAAGAGTTAAAAACAGTCTGTGCCAGAGGGCTGCAGGCTAGCCTGGTAGGACAGGTTCTGGTAGAGGAATCCATTTTAGGATGGGAAGAGCTGGAACTGGAAGTTGTCCGGGATGCCGACAATAATATTATTACCGTATGTTTTATCGAAAATATAGACCCTTTGGGTGTGCATACCGGCGATTCTTTCTGTGCGGCGCCAATGCTGACGATTTCCGAAGAATGCCAGAGAAGGCTGCAGGAGCAGGCTTATAAAATAGTAGAATCCGTTCAGGTAATCGGCGGAACCAATGTACAGTTCGCCCATGACCCTGTTTCAGACCGTATCATTGTTATTGAAATCAATCCACGGACATCCCGTTCTTCCGCGTTGGCTTCTAAGGCCACCGGTTTTCCCATTGCACTTGTCTCCGCTATGCTTGCCGCAGGCCTCACATTGAAGGATATTCCCTGCGGAAAATACGGTACATTGGACAAATATGTGCCGGATGGCGATTATGTAGTAAT
Source organism: uncultured Kineothrix sp. (assembly GCA_910588855.1). Lineage (GTDB taxonomy): Bacteria > Bacillota > Clostridia > Lachnospirales > Lachnospiraceae > Kineothrix. The sequence goes on from CAJUSR010000007.1 coordinate 43,573, forward strand.
TAAATTTGCCCGCTGGGCATTTGAAAAGTTTAAAGGCGTGGAGGATAAGTTAGGAACCCAGATGAGGGCGGTAGGGGAAGTAATGAGTATCGGTAAGAGCTACAAAGAAGCTTTCCAGAAAGCTATCCGGTCTTTGGAGACAGGGCGTTATGGGCTGGGACATGTGAAAGGTTTTGATGTGCTGTCGAAAGCAGAACTGCTGCATCGTTTGATAATTCCTTCCAGCGAGCGCCATTTCCTCATGTATGAAGCTCTCAGGAAGGGCGCTACAGTAGAAGAAATTTATGAAATTACAAAAATAAAAGCTTATTTTATAGAGCAGATGAAAGAACTGGTTGAAGAGGAAGAAGCACTTCTGAAATACAAAGGAAGTATGCCGGAATCTGCCATGTTAATAGCAGCTAAAAAAGACGGTTTTTCGGATAAATATTTAAGCCGGATTTTGGAGATTGAGGAAGAAGATATCCGTAACCGCCGTATAGAATTGGGTGTGGAAGAGACGTGGGAAAGCGTCCATGTGAGCGGAACGCAGGACAGCGCTTATTATTACTCTACTTATAATGGGGAAGATAAAAACCCGGTTTCTTCGGATAAGCCCAAGATTATGATATTGGGCGGCGGGCCGAACCGTATCGGACAGGGGATTGAATTTGATTATTGCTGTGTCCATGCATCAATGGCATTGAAAAAGCTGGGATTTGAAACGATTATCGTAAACTGTAACCCGGAAACGGTATCCACCGATTATGATACTTCCGATAAACTTTATTTTGAGCCATTGACATTGGAAGATGTCTTAAGCATTTACAGGAAAGAACAGCCATTAGGGGTGATTGCCCAATTCGGCGGCCAGACACCGTTGAATCTGGCGGCAGAGCTGGAGAAAAATGGGGTGAAGATATTAGGAACTTCCCCTTCGGTTATAGATTTGGCTGAGGACAGGGATCAGTTCCGTGAAATGATGGATAAGCTGGGGATTCCTATGCCGGAATCCGGCATGGCAACCACGGTGGAAGAAGCGGTTTCCATTGCTGGAAGAATCGGTTATCCGGTTATGGTGCGCCCTTCCTATGTTTTGGGAGGCCGGGGCATGGAAGTGGTGTATGACGATATAAGCATGACGGAATATATGAATGCGGCAGTAGGGGTAACACCGGACCGCCCGATTCTGATTGACAGGTTTTTGAACCATGCTTTAGAATGCGAGGCGGATGCTATCAGCGATGGTACCCATGCTTTTGTTCCGGCAGTTATGGAGCATATTGAGTTGGCAGGTATCCACTCCGGGGACTCTGCCTGCATTATCCCTTCGGTGCATATATCCGATGAAAATGTGGAAACCATTAAGGAATACACGAGGAAAATCGCCGAAGAAATGCATGTCAGAGGGCTTATGAATATGCAGTATGCCATCGAAAACGGTAAGGTTTTCGTATTGGAAGCAAACCCAAGGGCATCCCGTACCGTACCGTTGGTTTCCAAAGTCTGCAATATCCGTATGGTACCTTTGGCGACGGATATTATTACATCGGAGATTACCGGACGTCCATCGCCGATTTTAGGGCTGAAGGAACAGGTTATTCCAAACTATGGGGTAAAAGAAGCAGTATTTCCTTTTAACATGTTCCAAGAGGTGGATCCGATACTGGGCCCGGAAATGCGTTCTACCGGAGAGGTACTTGGTTTATCCGCGTCTTATGGGGAGGCTTTCTTTAAGGCGCAGGAAGCTGCCCAGGCAAAACTTCCGCTGGAAGGGACTGTGCTGATATCCGTGAACGATAAGGATAAGAGTGAAGTAATCGAAGCGGTCAGAAGCTTTGCCAATGACGGTTTCCGGATTGTGGCTACAGGAGGCACTTATGATTTGATTGTGGCTGCAGGAATCCCGGCGGTAAAAGTGAAGAAGCTGTACGAAGGCCGGCCGAATATCGGGGATATGATTACCAATGGGGATATCCAGTTAGTGGTAAATTCGCCGATTGGCAAAGACGGCGCCCATGACGACAGTTATTTGAGGAAGGCAGCGATTAAAGCAAAAGTGCCTTATTTCACCACGGTTGCTGCGGCGAGAGTGACGGCGGAAGGGATACATTATGTAAAGACCCATAAAAGCAGCGAACTGAAATCTTTGCAGGCGTTGCACAATGAAATTCATGATAAATAGAGCGGAACAATCAATTTCCGGTTTGTGTCCGCGCGGAATCCGCAAACTGGAAAGCTAAATGGGCTTTATGCAACAAAGCCGCGCAGAAATGGGGTAAAAGATGAAAATGTTATCATTGGAACAAGAGTTGAAAGATAATGCCTATCCGGGCAGGGGAATCGTTATCGGCAAGAGCGAGGACGGAATGAAAGCAGTTACCGCATATTTTATTATGGGGAGAAGCTCCAATAGCCGGAACCGTATTTTTGTAGGGGAAGGGGAAGGAATCCGGACGGAAGCTTTTGATGCGTCCAAATTAGAAGACCCGAGCCTTATTATATATGCCCCGGTCAGGGTATTAGGCGGGAAGACCATTGTGACAAACGGAGACCAGACAGATACCGTATATCAAGGGCTGGAAAGCGGGATGAGCTTTGAGGAGTCGTTAAGAAGCCGCAAGTTTGAGCCGGACGGACCGAATTATACACCAAGGATTTCAGGGGTTATTTGCGTGGAAAACGGTCGGTTTGACTATGCCATGTCCATTTTGAAAAGCAATAACGGAAATCCGGATGCCTGCCTTAGATATACGTTTTCCTATGAGAATCCGGCAGCGGGGGAAGGGCATTTTATACATACCTATATGCATGACGGAAATCCGCTGCCAAGTTTTGAAGGGGAGCCGAAGCTGGTTGGGATATCCGGCGGCATTGATGAATTTACGGAAAACCTGTGGAAGTGTCTGAATGAGGAAAATAAGGTGTCTTTGTTTGTAAGATATATCGATATTGCTACGGGAACTTATGAGACCAGGATTGTAAATAAAAACCACTAGAGATAAGAGCAATATCATTTAGTTAACGGTACCGGACGCAGTGAGGAACATAAAATGCTCCGTCACCACGCTTTCGCTCGGTAAAAAGCGTAACGGACACTAAACTCGTGAGGAACCTCGTTAAGTGCCGACGCTTTTTAACGGGTTCCTTGAGCATTTTATGTTCCTCACGATTGAATCAAGGCACTAACTAAATGACATTGGAGATAAGAGGATATTTTGGTATAGGAAAGGATTGGGTACAAAAAATGAATGAGATACAATTAAAATATGGATGTAACCCGAATCAGAAGCCGTCAAGGATATATATGGAAGACGGGAGCAGTTTGCCGGTTTCTGTTTTAAACGGCACTCCGGGTTATATTAATTTTTTGGATGCTTTTAACGGATGGCAGCTTGTGAAGGAATTGAAAGAAGCGACGGGGCTTCCGGCAGCAGCTTCCTTTAAACATGTATCCCCGGCAGGGGCAGCGGTGGGATTGCCGCTGGACGATACGTTAGCGAAGATTTACTGGGTGGATGATTTGGGCGATTTATCCCCGCTGGCATGTGCCTATGCCAGGGCGAGAGGGGCAGATAGGATGTCTTCTTTCGGTGATTTCATCGCTTTGTCGGATGAATGTGATGCGGATACGGCGAGGCTGATTAAGCGGGAGGTGTCCGATGGCGTGATTGCCCCTGGCTACACGGAAGAGGCGCTGGAACTGCTGAAAGCGAAGAAGAAAGGGAACTATAATGTAATCCAAATCGATGCTTCTTATGTGCCGGCGGCTATTGAAAGAAAGCAGGTGTTTGGCATTACCTTTGAACAGGGGCGCAATGAGCTGGATATCAACGGGGGCCTTTTGTCCAATGTGGTGACCGATAATAAGGAGATTCCGGCAGAATCGTTGATGGATTTAAAAATTGCTTTGATTACGTTGAAATATACTCAGTCCAATTCCGTGTGCTATGTGAAGGGCGGGCAGGCTATCGGCATCGGTGCAGGGCAGCAGTCTCGGATTCACTGTACCAGATTGGCGGGACAGAAAGCGGACAATTGGTATCTGCGTCAGGCTCCTCAAGTTATGGGGCTTAAGTTTTTGGATTCCCTTGGCAGGGCAGACAGGGATAACGCCATTGACGTATATATTGGGGATGAATATGAAGATGTCTTGCGCGAGGGTGAATGGCAGAAGCGTTTTCAGGAAAAACCGCCGGTATTTACAAGGGAAGAAAAGCGTGCATGGCTGGACGGGAATAAGGATGTGGCTTTGGGCTCCGATGCATTTTTCCCATTTTCCGATAATATTGAGAGGGCGTATAAAAGCGGCGTGAAATATATTGCCCAGCCGGGCGGTTCGGTAAGGGATGACTTGGTCATCGAATGCTGCGATAAATACGGCATGGCTATGGTGTTCACAGGAATCCGCCTGTTCCACCATTGATGCGTTAAAGGTAAATATTTTCCCAAAAGAAGCCGATATACATGGTAGATACTGGAAATTTCAAAACGGAGTTTGAAGAGCGGATTCAAGGAGGATGAAAGCTATGGATATGAATGGGATAAACCAAAGCGCTTATGTCAATTCCATTGTGTCGGAATATCAGAATACCAGAAGCAATGGCATCAAAGATGAAAAGGTGAATAAGCAAAAAGGTAGCGCATCGGAGAAATTAAACGATGTGAAAGGCAGGACAATCGGGGAACCGAAACTCAGCGATAAGGCATTGAAATATTATGAAAAGCTGAAAAAGAAATTCTCCAATATGGATTTTATTCTTGTTTCCCCTGAGAAAAAAGCGGAAGCGGAGCGGAATAAAGGCATGTATGCCAGCAGCAAAGAATTGCTGGTATTGATTGATTCGGATAAGATTGAACGGATGGCGGAAGATGAGGAATACCGCAAGAAATACGAAGGGATTCTGTCGAATGCAACTTCCCAGATGCAGATTATGAAACAGAAGCTTGGAACGAATGCGAATAAGGTAAGCTCCTTTGGGATGTCTTTTGACGATCATGGAAATGCATCTTTCTTCGCTGTAGTGGATAAGTCGTTGGCAAAGCAGAGGGAAAGGATTGCAGCGAAACGGGAAGAAAACCTTAAGGCAAAGAAACAAGAAGCAAAAAAGGCGGAGAAGAGGAAGGCCGAAGAGCGGGCGGAGGCAAGGCGTGCCGGGTCTGAGGAAGACGAGGAAGTGAAGATGATTGACAAAACGGACAAAGTGACCGTTACCGCCAAGTCTTGGGATGAACTTTTCAGAAAGATTGACGATGTAATCATGACGGGCATGGCCGATGGCTTAATGACGGCAAGTGAACGCAACATTGGGCAGAATTTTGATTTTGCATTATAAAAAACAGGCTGAAAGGCTTGATAAGTAGGAAAAACCAGTGCTTGGGAACCGAATGTGGTTTCGGGGCGCTGGTTTTTATTACGTCCTGTTCTTTGGGTATATGAGTGAAAAGTGTGTCCGGCAGTGGTCTTACTACCAAAATACGACTGTGGAAGTATAGATTTTTCAGGGGAATTAGGGTAAATTACATGCATAGCCGGCTATTTGCTATGCGGATAGGAATCCGCTTGGCAGGATACCCTCATTGAGGGAAAATGGTAAGTAAGTTGGGCGGTTGGGATTAGTTTTGCAAACGCCTGTAATGAAAGAGGAAAGAAAGGAGAGTTTAGGTATGGCATGGTTGTTTTTTGTAGCGATGATGGTATTCATCATATGTTGGGCAGGGATAATGGCAGGATGGGGGAACTTTTGGGTGATGTTTGATTTCCCGAGCTTGATGATGGTAGCACTGATAGGGATAAGTACATTGGCGGCTTCCGGGCTTTGGAAGGATTTCCTGAATGCGTTCAGGCTGGCGGTAGGAAAAAGGAAAAATGCAGGATTGTCGGAATGGAAGAGGGCAAAAGAAGCGGTGGAGCTGTTTATGAAGGCGGTAAAATACGGTGGATTTTTTATTGCATTGATGGAATTTGTTAATTTGTACAATACCCCGGATGACCCGTGGATATGGAGGGCAAATCTGGTGGTCATGTCGCTGGTGGTGCTGTATGCCTTTGGAATAAATGTGTTGCTTTTACCCATTAGGAGCAGGTTAAGTGTAAACGTAATTGAATATATGCAGAACGGGGAGGAATATGAGGATAATAAAGATAATGTGGATATGGAAAGTATAAAAAAGGATAAGGGATAAAAGAGGAAAACATAAAAAGAAAGATAGGTGTGCCATGAAAATTGGGAAAAGGATAATGGCTGTCTTGTTATATCTTGCTTTGGTGTCTTTGCTCCTTGGATTCCGGATAAAGGAACTTCTGGATTTGAGGCAATTGATACTGGTATTGGCGGGCGGAAGCCTTCTCTATCTTTCCGGTATGGAAAAGGGTGATTTCAAGGGCCGGAAGGGGATAGATTATGGATTGTTTGCTATGGATGCGGTATACGCAAGCCTTATGGAAACTTTTATCCTGCTATTTATAATGCTTTCCGGAGGGGAAACGGTAAAGCAGGGCGAAAATGGAACGCCCGGTCTGCTCATGCAGAATATCGCCAAGAATATGCGGCCTCTTTTTTATGGAATCTGCATATGGATAATATTTGGGAACGGCCAGGGGAGGCGGACAAAAGGGGATGAAAGAACATGGACGGCGCAGGAGTCTTATGAAAGGTTTCTGGAGCTTGGGCTCACAAGGCGGGAAGCAGAGGTGGCAGTGCATATCGGAAAAGGGTTAAGCAACAAGGAAATTGCAATGGAATTAAGTATTAGCGAGACGACGGTGAAAAAACATGTATCCAATATCTTTGAAAAATTAGGAGTGGAAAAACGTCAGGAAATCAGGGAAAGGTTGACGTTGTGAAGCGGATGTGGCATTATGGAAATAAGGGTTACATCATGGGTGTATAAGGGCAGACGGATTGCCGTAAGATGCGGAATATCGGTTGGTAATGATGGAACGGTATGTCATCCGTCCGGCTGCCTGCATGACAAAATAAAGAAAGAGAGGGTACTGTTATGAGACTAGTAACGCGTTCGGATTTTGACGGCCTTGCCTGCGGGGCACTGCTGAAAGAGGCAGGGATTATCGACCATTGGAAGTTTGCCCATCCCAAGGATTTGCAGGATGGATTGGTGGAGGTTACGGAGGACGACTGCCTTGCCAATGTACCGTATGTAGAAGGCTGCGGGCTTTGGTTCGACCATCATTCCAGTGAATTTGAGAGGAATCAATTGGAAGGGAAGTATAAAGGGGAGAGCCGGATTGCACCTTCCTGTGCCAGGATTATTTATGAATATTACGGCGGAAAGGAAAGATTCCCCCAGTTTGATGATATGATGGAAGCGGTAGATAAAGTGGATTCCGGCAATTTGACAATTGATGAGATTCAGAACCCGAAGGGCTGGATATTGGTGGGCTTTTTGATGGATCCCAGGACAGGGCTTGGGAGATGGAGGAATTTTACCATTTCCAATTATCAATTGATGGAAAAACTTATTGATGCTTGCCGCACGATGACGACGGATGAAATCCTTTCCTTGCCGGATGTAAAGGAAAGAATTGATATTTATTTTGAGCAGGCGGAAAAATTTAAAGAAATGGTAAGGGCAAATACACGGGTGGAAAAGGATGTGATTATTTCAGACCTTAGAGCCGTGGACCCGATTTATTCCGGGAACCGGTTCATGATTTACAGCATGTATCCGGAACAGAACATTTCGGCATGGATTGTCAGCGGAAAAGGTGGAGTTGGATGTTCGGTGGCCGTGGGCTACAGCGTATTAAACAGGACTTCCAATGTAAATGTGGGAAGGCTGATGCTAAAATACGGCGGCGGTGGCCATAAGGCTGTGGGAACCTGTCAGTTTAAGGATGAAGATATTGATAGGTTGCTGCCGGAGTTGTTGGATGAGTTGGTGAAGGGGTGATTTTTTTTAGGGGGACGGAGGAACGGAGGACGTCCGCAGCTAAGTATAGTGCCATTCAGACGCGCTTTCGCTCGGAAAAAAACGCAGCGGTACTAATGCGCCATAATACGGCGCATAAGGACCGGCGTTTTTTTAACGGTCTGAATGGCACTATACTTAGCTGCGGACTGGTTGCTCCGGTAGAGAGGGAGATATTGGGTTTTGGGTGGAGACTAGGGATTGGGATGGGTAGGTGTGGGGGTATAGGTGGATATGAGGGTGGAGGTTTGGTTGGGATAGTATAGTATGGGAATGGAAGTTGAGTTGGAACGATATAGGGGTGGGAGTTTGGTTAGGATAGTATAGGGATGGAAGTTGAGTTGGGATGATATGGGGATGATAGCAGGGGGAGTGGGAGAAAGGGGTAAGAGGTTTGAAGAAGGTTGTGGCGGTTGTTTGTAATTATAATAAGAGGGAATATGTGGCAGGGTGTGTGCAGAGTGTGGTGGAGTCGGCGTTTGAAGGGCTGGATGTGGTGGTGGTGGATAATGCTTCTACGGACGGTTCTGCGGAGTGGATTAGGAGTCAGTTTGGGGATAGTGTAAAATTGTTTGTGAACGAGGAGAATCTGGGGGGGAGCGGCGGCTTTAATGTGGGGATACGGTATGCTCTGGAAGAGGGATATGAGTATGTCTGGTGCCTGGATAATGATGTGTTAGTGGATGAGAATGCGGTAGGGGAATTGTATTCTTTTATGGAAGGGCATCCCGAAGTGGGGATGGCCGGATCAAAGGTATATCATATGGAGAAACCGGATTATGTGCAGCAGTTTGGGATTGATATCCTGTGGGATGAATATTGTTGTGAAGCGAAGTATCATGGTTGCTTGGAGGACGGCACTATGCCGGAAGTGGTGTATTCGGATGCGGTAGCTGCTTGTTCGGTATTGGTGAGGGCATCGGTAATCCGTAAAATCGGGCCTTTGCCGGAGGAGAACTTTTTGTACTGGGATGATACGGAGTGGGGATATAGATGTAATCTGGCAGGGTATAAGGTGGCATCCGTGGGCAGTTCTAAAATACTGCATTCTATGGGGGCGAAAAAGGAAAGCATAAATACGTTTCCGATGTATTATGCATGGCGGAACTGGATTCGCTTTTTTATGAAATATACACCAAAGGAAAAACGGGAAGATATGTGCTGCGCTTTTCTGGAAGGGATTTTTGATGTAGTTTATAATGATATTTATTTGGGGGAAGAAAACAGGGCAAAGACTGTCATGTATGCTTATGACGATGCTATCCACGGGAAGATGGGGAAAGCAAAAGAGGACAAGATTTTCCCGGTGGTGCATTCGGAGGAAAAATTGACAAAGCTGCTTATGGGGCAAAAGGAAGTAGAAATATATGCCAACGGATTGGACGGGCAGGCGGAAGCGTTTGCGAAGAAAGTTAGGGCTTTCGGTGAAAAATCAGGGAATGGGCTGGCAGTCCGCATTTTGAAAGGGCATCCATTTCCAAATGGGAATGGCGTAGAACTGGTTTTGGAAAAGAAGAAACGGGGGATATGTACGTTTACGATGGCAAAAGATATTTTCTGCCTGGATGATTTGGAACTGCACACCTGGTATGTGGATGAGGAAGAAAGGATTCTGGCTTCCGAGGAAGATTTGTTTTTGTCGATTAACCGGGATTACAGCCGGAAAATGTTTGTGTTTAGCCAGAAAGGGCTGTTTTTGTCTTTAACAGCGGCAGCAGGGGAAAGGGATGCCTGATTTTTTAATATTTTTTTAATTTCCCGTTAATTGCTATCCTATAGTGAAAGCATTACGATTAAAATAAACTTGAAATGCTTTATCGTGCAATCGCTGCCCTGCAAGCTTTTACGATTTGGCAGGGAGGGCAGTGGGTTAAAGGGGACTGCTATGTTTGGATATGTGATAATCAATAAAGGGGATATGAAATTCAGGGAGTTTGATGTCTACCATGCATATTACTGCGGGCTGTGCCGGAGCCTGAAAGAAAAGTATGGGCTGTTTGGGCAGATGACCTTATCGTATGATATGACATTTGTAATCATGCTGCTGACCGGTTTGTATGAGCCGGAAGAGGCGGAAGGAAGCTGTAAGTGCGTTGCCCATCCTTTTGAAAAGCATGGGATTAGGAGAAATGAATTTACGGAATATGCGGCGGATATGAATTTATTGCTTTCCTATTATAAATGCAAAGACGATTGGGAAGACGATAAAAAATACCGCCAGCGTTTTTATGCCTCCCTGTTGGAAAAGGGGTATCGGAAGCTGGGAGGGAAATACAGGAAAAAGACACGTAAAATAGAGAATTTGATGGGGCAGATAAAAAAGGAAGAAGAGGCAGGATGCCGGGATATCGATAAAATGTCGAGGCTGTTCGGCGAGGTGATGGCGGAAGTGATGGTCTGCAAAGAGGATATATGGAAAGAGAACCTTTACCGGCTTGGCCTGTATCTTGGGAAATTCATTTATTTGTGCGATGCTTACGAGGATATTGAAAAAGATTTAAAAGACGGCAATTACAATCCTCTTCTAGGGATGTATGAAAATCCTGATTTTGAGGAAGAATGCAGAGAGATTCTGACTATGATGATGGCGGAATGCTCAAAGGAATTTGAAAAGCTTCCTATTTTGGAAAATATAGAAATATTGCGGAACATAATATATTCCGGTGTATGGTACCGTTATGAAAAAGTAAGGGTAAAGCGGAAATCTGAAGAAAAGGGACAGGCAAAGAAAAATGAATAATCCTTATGAAGTTTTGGGAGTATCGGGGAATGCTTCCGAGGAAGAGATAAAAAAAGCATATCGGACTCTCAGCAGAAAGTACCACCCTGACGCTAATTTGAACAATCCGAATAAAGCGCAGGCAGAGGAAAAGTTCAAGCAGATTCAGGAAGCATACCAACAGATTGTGAAAGAGCGTACGGAAGGGTACGGGAATGGCGGGTATGGAAATACCGGGTATGAAAGAAACGGATATAACAGCAGAGGGTATGACTCAAGGGATGGCAATGGTTATGGAGGCGGCTTTGGGGGCTTCGGAAGTTTTGGAGGTTTCGGAAGCTTTGGAAGTTTTGGGGGCTTTGGGAATTTCGGAGGAGGCAGCACCGGTTATGAAGAAGACGGCCATTTGCGGGCGGCCGGGAATTATGTAAGGAACGGATATTATAAAGAAGCAAGAAATGTGCTGGACAGCATGTCGGAAAAAAATGCGCGCTGGTATTATTACAGCGCTTTGGCCCACGGCGGGCTGGGGAATACGGTAGCCGCAAGGGAACATGCCAAACGGGCGTCCGTTATGGAGCCGGGGAATGCGGATTACAGGAATCTTGCCTACCGTTTTGAAAACGGAGGAACGCAATACCGGCAACGGCAATATACTTATGGAAGCCCCTATGCCGGCAGCGGGAACTTTTGCCTGAGGCTTTGCATTTGGAATCTGATATGCAATGTCTGCTGCAACGGATGGATGTGCTGCGGCGGTTCCCCCTACCGTGGCTATTGAAAGGGAAAGCGGCGGTTTTAACGCTGCCACCTCCCGGAAGCGCCGCAGGGAAGAACCAGGCCGTTTTCCTTTACGGGAAGACCGATTTCATCTGCGGTCACATGGCCGCCGAAGGACGGAACGATAGCTGTATTTATCATGTAAGACAATACGGCTGGCTGCAGGCCGGTAGTATAAGAGTTTATCAAATAAAAAAGCGCATGTTCGGAAAGGATTTTTGAAGTCAATTCTATAAAAGAAAAAATATTTTCTTCGATTTTCCATATTTCCCCTTTGGGTCCCCGACCGTAGGAAGGAGGATCCATAATGATGCCGTCGTAAGTATTGCCCCTGCGTATTTCCCGTTCCACAAATTTTACGCAGTCATCGACCAGCCAGCGTATGGGGGCATCTCCAAGCCCGGAGGCGATGGCGTTTTCTTTTGCCCAGGTTACCATACCTTTGGAAGCGTCCACATGGGTGACGCTGGCCCCTGCCTTGGCAGCCGCCAAAGTTGCCCCGCCGGTATAGGCAAATAAGTTCAAGACTTTTACCGGTCTTTTGGAAGCACGGATAAGAGGGGAAAACCAATCCCAATTGGCTGCCTGTTCCGGGAAAAGCCCGGTATGTTTGAAGCTGAAGGGCTTTAACCGGAAAGTAAGTTCCTGATAATGGATACTCCATTCGTCCGGGAGCCGGAAAAATTCCCATTCCCCGCCGCCTTTGGAGCTGCGGTGGTAATGGCCGTTCTTTTTTTGCCATCCGGGGTTTATCTTTGGTGTATTCCAAATGACCTGTGGGTCTGGGCGTATTAAAAGATATTTTCCCCAGCGTTCCAGCTTTTCCCCGCAGGAGGTATCCAAAACTTCATAATCTTTCCATTTGTCGGCTGTCCACATAAGGCGCCCTCCTTTTGTATCGTAGTTTGTATGACTTTATCAATATACACTAAAGCTATTGGTTTGGCAAGGATGCCCGTTGCATCTGCTTCGCCCGTCATCCGTTTGCCAAAGGACCTGTCCGGCAGTACCGTCTGGAAGACTTTTTGACATCCGAACCCTTAACTTATTTTAAGACATAAAAAAATAAAAAAATGCTTGCATTTCCGGAAAACATCATGTATACTAACAATTGCTGTGGCATGATAGCTGTGAAGCGTGAGGTTGCTGCCGTATGGGCAGGTTTTCCGTGGAGCGAATGTCAAGGAGCCGGCAAGCCGGCTTAAAGAAACTGACGACAAGTCACTGTACAAGCAATAATGTTACTTAGCAGTAGTGTAACGGTGTGTGGAAATGCAGAAGAAAGAAACTGATAAAACGTAGCTTATGAGGTTTATCAGGACACACACGGACGAGTGTACAGTCACCGCTTGTCGTACTTAAGGGTTGAAAAGTGCGAAAAGGAGGCGACTTTTTTTATGGCAAGTCAAGTAATGAGAATTACCTTAAAAGCTTATGATCATCATTTAGTAGATGCATCTGCCAAGAAAATCATTGAAACAGTTAAAAAGAACGGATCACAGGTGAGCGGGCCGGTACCCCTTCCGACAAAAAAAGAAGTGGTTACTATCTTGAGGGCGGTTCACAAATATAAGGATTCCAGAGAGCAGTTTGAGCAGAGGACCCACAAAAGGTTGATTGACATTATTACACCGACACCGAAGACGGTCGATGCGTTGCAAAGGCTGGAGATGCCGGCTGGTGTATATATTGACATCAAAATGAAGACCAAATAAATTTTCTTCATTTTAAAACAAAAAACCCCTACTAGTATGCAAAGCTTCGGAGGCAGGAAGGGAAAGCCGAAGGGCTAGGCCGCTGTAGAACAAACAGGAGGTAAAGATGAAAAAAGCGATTTTAGCAACAAAAGTCGGAATGACTCAAATCTTCAATGAAGACGGTTCGCTGATTCCGGTAACGGTACTTCAGGCAGGACCCTGTTATGTAACCCAGATTAAAACAATGGAAAATGACGGCTACAAAGCAGTTCAGGTTGGCTTTGTTGACAAGAAGGAAAGAATCAACAACAAAGACAAGGGCGGCAAAAAAGAAGTGATTCATAGGCATGGCGTAACCAAAGCTATGAAAGGGCACTTTGATAAGGCTGGCGTTTCCGGCAAGAGATATGTAAGGGAATTTAAATTTGATAATTCCGAAGAATATGAATTGGGCAAGGAAATCAAAGCGGATATATTTGCAGCAGGCGATAAAGTGGATGCATCTGCGATTTCCAAAGGTAAAGGTTTCCAGGGTGCGATTAAGAGGCACGGGCAGCACAGAGGACCTATGACTCATGGTTCCAAGTTCCACCGTCATCAGGGTTCCAACGGCGCTTGCTCCTCACCGAGCCGCGTGTTTAAAGGAAAAGGGATGCCTGGGCATATGGGCTGCGTAAAAGTTACCGTGCAGAACCTTGAAGTGGTGCGTGTAGATGCGGAGAAAAATCTTCTTCTTATTAAAGGCGCAGTGCCGGGACCGAAGAAAGCTCTAGTGACAATAAAAGAAACCGTTAAGGGTTAATCTTTGGCGGATGAAAGGAGGACCATTCAGATGGCAAACGTATCTGTTTATAATATGGAAGGCAAAGAAGTTGGCAGAATCGACTTAAACGATGCGGTATTCGGTGTTGAAATCAATGAACATCTGGTACACATGGCAGTCGTACAGCAGCTTGCAAATAAACGTCTGGGAACGCAGAAAGCAAAAACCCGTTCGGAAGTTTCCGGCGGCGGGAAAAAACCTTGGAGGCAGAAAGGAACAGGCCATGCAAGGCAGGGTTCTATAAGGGCGCCCCAGTGGAAAGGCGGCGGCGTTGTTTTTGCCCCGGTGCCAAGGGATTATTCCTTTAAGATGAACAGGAAGGAAAAACAGGCAGCTATCCGTTCCGCACTGACAAGCAGGGTGCAGGACAACAAGTTTATCGTTTTGGATGAACTGAAAATGGATGCAGCAAAAACAAAAGAGATGAGGAAAGTCCTTGAGAACCTGAATGTGAAAAAGGCTCTTGTAGTGACAGGGGGTATCGACGAAAACGTAATCCTTGCAGCAAGGAACCTTCCTACAGTACGTACTTCCCATATCGCAATTGAAAAGGATGGGGAGAACACGAAAGTAAACAGCACAATCTGTGTTTATGATATTATGAAATATGATACCGTAGTCCTGACAAAGGAAGCGGTGGCAAATATTGAGGAGGTGTACGCATAATGGCAAATATTCAATATTATGATGTTATCCTCAAACCGGTTATTACGGAAAAAAGTATGGCTGGCATGAGTGAAAAAGAATATACGTTTTTGGTTCATCCGGAAGCGAATAAAACAATGATTAAACATGCCGTAGAGAAGATGTTTGAAGGCACGAAAGTGGAAAGAGTCAATACGATGAACTTAATCGGCAAGACAAAAAGACGCGGTATGACTTCCGGAAAAACGGCGCAGAGGAAGAAAGCCATTGTTAAATTGACAGCGGACAGCAAAGAAATCGAAATCTTTGCAGGGCTGTAAGGAATAAGCACGCTGCAAAAGGCGGTCTTGCCTGTTAGGCAGCGGAAGCGGTAGCTCGCGGAGCGATAGAAGCAACAGGAAAGTATGCGGCATGGAAAACGGATGGCCGCGCAAAGCTAAAGTAAAGGAGACCTAAGACATGGGAATTAAGACATATAAGCCATATACACCTTCCAGAAGGCATATGACAGGTTCTGACCATTCTGAAATCACAAAGCAGACTCCTGAGAAATCCCTTTGTGTTTCATTGAAAAAGAATGCCGGACGTAATAATCAGGGTAAGATTACGGTAAGGCACCGCGGAGGCGGAAACAAGAGAAAATACAGATTGATTGATTTCAAGAGGAATAAAGACGGCATACCGGCAAAAGTAATCGGTATCGAGTATGACCCCAACAGGACGGCAAACATTGCTTTGATTTGTTATAAAGACGGACAAAAAAGCTATATCATTGCTCCACAGGGGCTGACGGACGGCATGACGGTAATGAACGGGCCGGAAGCGGAAATAAGAGTCGGTAATTGCCTGCCGCTTTCCAACATCCCGGTTGGTACACAGGTACACAACATTGAGCTGCTTCCCGGAAAGGGCGGGCAGATGGCACGTTCTGCAGGCAACAGCGCACAGTTGATGGCAAAAGAAGGGAAATATGCAACGCTCAGGCTGCCCTCAGGCGAAATGAGGATGGTACCGATTGCCTGCCGCGCAACCATTGGTTCAGTAGGTAATGCAGACCACAACCTTATCAATATCGGTAAAGCCGGACGTAAACGCCATATGGGTATCCGTCCTACGGTACGTGGTTCGGTTATGAACCCGAATGACCATCCGCACGGTGGTGGTGAAGGAAAGACAGGTATCGGACGTCCGGGCCCGTGTACACCTTGGGGCAAGCCTGCTCTTGGTTTGAAGACACGTAAAAAGAAGAAGGCGTCTAACAAGCTGATTGTAAGAAGAAGAGACGGCAAAAGCATTAAATAATAGGAGGAAAAACAATGGCTAGATCACTGAAAAAAGGACCATTCGCAGACGCAAGCGTGCTGAAAAAAGTAGATGCCATGAATGCATCAGGGCAGAAGCAGGTGATTAAGACCTGGTCCCGCCGGTCTACGATTTTCCCTTCATTTGTAGGGCACACATTTGCAGTTCATGATGGAAGGAAACATGTGCCGGTATATATTACGGAAGATATGGTTGGTCATAAGCTCGGCGAATTTGTTGCAACCAGGACATACAGGGGTCATGGAAAAGACGAAAAGAAATCGAAAGTAAGGTAGCAGTTCGTCCGTGGCGCGGACGAACCGATGGAACCATAAAGTGTCCGTGACATGGGTGGAAATTTGGAAGGAGGAGCAAAAAAATGGCAAAAGGACATAGAAGCCAGATTAAGAGGGAAAGAAACGCGCAGAAAGATGTCAGGCCTTCAGCTAAGTTATCTTACGCTAGGATTCCTGTTCAGAAAGCTTGTTTCGTTCTCGATGCCGTTAGGGGCAAGGATGTAACTGCCGCGCTGGCTATTTTGGAGTATAATCCAAGATATGCTTCGGGCGTTGTTAAGAAATTATTGGAATCAGCAATTGCAAATGCTGAATACAAATATAGCCAGGATCCGACGAAATACCCGAATCCGGAAAATCTTTATATAGCAGAATGTTTTGCGAACAAGGGGCCTACAATGAAAAGAGTAAGACCAAGGGCACAGGGAAGGGCTTATCGAATCGAGAAGAGAACAAGCCATATTACAGTTGTGCTTGATGCAAGATAAAGAAAGGAGAAAGGTTATTAATGGGACAGAAAGTTAATCCTCACGGTTTAAGGGTCGGCATTATTAAAGAATGGGATTCCAGATGGTATGCGGATGCTGAATTTTCAGATTTCTTAGTGGAAGATTATAATATCAGAAAATTCCTTAAGAAAAAATTGTACAGCGCAGGGATTTCCAAGATTGAAATAGAAAGAGCATCGGACAGGGTAAAGATTGTTATTTACACGGCAAAACCGGGTGTTGTTATCGGTAAAGGCGGTGCGGAAATCGAAGTAACAAAGAAAGAGCTTTCCAAACTTACAGATAAGAAAGTATTGGTAGACATTAAAGAAATCAAAAGACCGGATAAGGATGCGCAGCTTGTTGCGGAAAATATCGCGCAGCAGCTTGAAAACCGTATATCTTTCAGACGTGCAATGAAATCCTGCATGGGAAGGACTATGAAGGCAGGCGCTCTGGGAATCAAAACAGCATGTGCAGGTCGTCTTGGCGGCGCTGATATGGCTCGTACCGAGTTCTACAGCGAAGGAACTATCCCGCTTCAGACATTGAGGGCAGATATTGATTATGGTTTTGCAGAAGCGGACACAACTTATGGTAAAGTTGGCGTAAAAGTATGGATTTACAAGGGTGAGGTACTTCCTACTAAGAACAAAAACGAAGAAAAGGTATCTTCGGAGGAAGGGAGCGATAAATAATGTTAATGCCTAAAAGAGTAAAACGTCGTAAACAATTCCGTGGTTCTATGAGGGGCAAAGCAACCCGTGGCAATAAAATTTCTTACGGTGAGTACGGTATTGTAGCAACAGAGCCATGCTGGATTAAATCGAACCAGATAGAAGCAGCCCGTGTCGCTATGACACGTTATATCAAGCGTGGCGGTAAAGTCTGGATTAAAATATTTCCTGATAAACCAGTAACAGCAAAACCTGCAGAAACACGTATGGGTTCCGGAAAAGGTACCTTGGAATACTGGGTAGCAGTTGTTAAGCCGGGGCGTGTAATGTTTGAAATTTCCGGGGTATCCGAGGAAATAGCAAAAGAAGCATTGCGTCTTGCAACACATAAGCTTCCATGCAAATGTAAAATTGTTTCTAAAGCAGACTTGGAAGGCGGTGCGTCAAATGAAAACTAAGAAGTATGTAGAAGATTTAAAAGCGAAATCAGCTGCAGAATTAGCACAGGAATTGGTAGCTGCTAAGAAAGAACTTTTCAATTTGAGATTCCAGAATGCAACAAATCAGTTGGACAATACAGCAAGGATTAAAGAGGTAAGGAAAAATATTGCCAGGATCCAGACTGTTATTACGCAGAAGAAAAATGCGCAGTAACTTGATTGTTAGAAAGGAGAATCGATTGTGGAAAGAAATCTGAGAAAAACACGTACTGGAAAAGTAACCAGTAATAAAATGGATAAGACAATTGTTGTTGCCATCGAAAACCATGTAAAACATCCTCTTTACGGGAAAATCGTAAAGAAAACCTATAAATTGAAAGCGCATGACGAGAAAAATGAGTGCAACATCGGCGATACTGTAAAAGTAATGGAAACAAGACCTTTGTCAAAAGATAAAAGATGGAGACTTGTTGAGATTGTCGAAAGGGCTAAATAGTAAATTTTTCGCCTATGGCGAAATTCGGAAGGAGAGTTTAGTATGATTCAGCAAGAGAGCAGACTTAAGGTTGCTGATAACACAGGTGCAAAGGAAATCCTCTGCATCAGGGTTATGGGTGGATCTACGAGGAGATATGCACGTATCGGTGATATCATCGTTGCCACGGTCAAAGATGCAACACCCGGCGGTGTTGTAAAAAAAGGCGATGTAGTGAAGGCTGTAGTTGTCCGTACTGTAAAAGGCGCGCGTCGTAAAGACGGTTCTTATATTAGATTTGATGAGAATGCTGCTGTTATTATTAAAGATGATAAGACTCCGAGAGGAACACGTATTTTTGGACCGGTGGCAAGAGAGCTTCGTGAGAAACAGTTCATGAAAATTGTTTCTCTGGCTCCGGAAGTATTGTAAGGAGGTGCCGGAATGGCTACATTAAAAATTAAAAAAGGCGACACCGTAAGAGTAATCGCCGGCAAAGATAACGGTAAAGAAGGAAAAGTTGTTGCTATAGACAGGAAAAAGGGCAGAGTGCTTGTGGAAGGCGTCAATATGATTACCAAACATGTAAAGCCTTCAGCAGCTAACCAGAATGGCGGAATCGTCCAAAAAGAAGCCTCTATTGATATTTCTAACGTAATGTATCTTCATAAAGGGAAACCGACAAGGGTTGGGTTCAAGTTTGAAAATGACAAAAAAGTACGTTTTGCAAAATCGACAGGGGAAGTTATTGATTAATTCTAAGGAAGGAGGTCTAGGCGCGTGAGCAGACTGAAAACTATGTATAAAGACGAGATCGTAGACGCTATGGTCAAAAAGTTTGAATATAAGAATATTATGGAAGTGCCGAAGCTCGAAAAGATCGTTATCAACATGGGCGTTGGCGAAGCAAAAGAAAACGCTAAGGTTTTGGAATCCGCAGTAAAAGATATGGAAACCATTTCCGGTCAGAAAGCGGTTATTACAAAAGCAAAGCATTCCATTGCTAACTTTAAAATCAGGGAAGGGATGCCTATCGGTTGTAAAGTTACACTCCGTGGGGAAAGAATGTATGAATTTCTTGACCGTCTTGTAAATCTTGCTTTGCCTCGTGTACGCGATTTCAGGGGTGTAAACCCTAATTCATTTGACGGAAGAGGAAATTATGCGCTCGGTATCAAAGAGCAGCTTATCTTCCCGGAAATCGAGTATGATAAGATAGACAAAGTAAGAGGTATGGATGTTATTATTGTTACAACGGCAAAGACAGATGAAGAAGCCCGTGAATTATTGAGATTGTTCAACATGCCGTTTGCAAAATAAGAGGAGGTATAATTCATGGCTAAGACAGCAATGAAAATCAAACAGCAGCGTAAACCGAAATTCTCGACAAGGGCGTATACGCGCTGCAAAATTTGTGGTCGTCCACATGCTTATTTAAGAAAATACGGGATTTGCAGGATTTGCTTCCGTGAGTTAGCATATAAAGGCCAGATTCCAGGCGTGAAAAAGGCAAGCTGGTAAACAGTTCTACTTCGCAGAACTGCAAGAATGCTTTCCGCGTTCTTTCGAGATAATTCCGATGTCTGGGATTTGTCCGGGAAATTGCGCACAGCATTCTTCAAGCATGATTCAAGTCAATAAGAGAAGGAGGAAACTAAATCATGACAATGAGTGATCCGATTGCAGATATGCTTACAAGAATCCGTAATGCGAATACTGCAAAACATGATACAGTAGATGTTCCGTCTTCCAAAATGAAGCTGGCGATTGCACAGATTCTTTTGGATGAAGGGTACATTAAAAAATTCGATATGGTTGATGACGGAAGCTTCAAAACAATCCGCATTACATTAAAATACGGTGCGGATAAAAATGAGAAAATTATCACAGGGCTTAAGAGGATTTCAAAACCCGGTCTTCGTGTTTATGCCGGCAAAGACGAACTCCCAAGGGTACTTGGCGGACTTGGTATCGCTATTATTTCTACAAATAAAGGCGTTATTACCGATAAGAAAGCCAGAGAGTTTGAAGTAGGCGGAGAAGTTTTAGCATTTGTCTGGTAAGGAAAGCCCGCTTTGCGGTCTGCAGACGAAGATTTGCTAAGGCGTCAAAAGGTGCCGTTTGAGAATTGTCAGTTCATGCTGACTTTGCGTAGAGGTTTTGGACGGAATTTGATTGCATCGAATGAGTGCAGAACAGTATATAGATTGATAATAAAAATAGGAGGTACGGGCATGTCACGTATAGGAAGAATGCCAATCGCGGTTCCGGCAGGCGTTACTGTCGATATCGCAGAAAATAATAAAGTGACTGTAAAAGGTCCTAAGGGAACACTGGAAAGAGTGCTTCCTTCAGAGATGGAAATTAAGATGGAAGGTGAAACAATCGTTGTTTCCAGGCCGAATGACCTGAAAAAGATGAAATCCCTTCATGGTCTTACAAGAACTCTGATTAATAATATGGTAATTGGTGTTACACAGGGATATGAAAAGAAACTGGAAGTAAACGGCGTTGGTTACAGGGCTGCAAAATCAGGGAAGAAATTGACATTATCCCTGGGATATTCCCATCCGGTAGAAATGGAAGACCCTGAAGGCATTGAGACAGTATTGGAAGGACAGAATGTCATTATTGTCAAGGGTATTGATAAAGAAAAGGTTGGCCAATTCGCTGCTGAAATCAGGGATAAGAGAAGACCGGAGCCTTATAAGGGCAAGGGTATCAAGTATGCTGATGAAGTGATTAGACGTAAAGTTGGTAAGACCGGTAAGAAATAGATAAGGAGAGTATGAGAATGGTTAAAAAAGAATCTAGATCAAAAATTCGTGTTAAGAAACACAAGAGAATTCGTAACCGTTTGAGCGGAACGCCCGAAAGACCGCGTTTGGCTGTATTCAGAAGCAATAATCATATGTATGCTCAAATTATCGACGATAAAGCTGGAAATACTTTAGTTGCGGCTTCCACATTGGAAAAGGATGTACAGTCGGAACTTGAGAAGACCAACAACGTTGATGCGGCAGCATATGTCGGAACAGTTATTGCGAAGAGGGCGCTGGAAAAAGGAATTACAACAGTAGTCTTTGACAGGGGCGGCTATATATACCATGGAAAAGTTGCAGCATTAGCTGAAGCAGCCAGAGAAGCTGGCTTAGTATTCTAAGAAGGGAGAGAAAATCACATGAGACATACAATCATTGATGCAAGTCAGTTTGAATTAACTGAAAAAGTAGTTGCCATCAAGCGTGTAACCAAGGTTGTAAAAGGTGGTCGTAACTTCCGCTTCACAGCTTTAGTTGTTGTAGGCGACGGAAACGGGCATGTAGGCGCAGGGCTTGGTAAAGCAGCAGAAATCCCGGAAGCAATCCGCAAAGGGAAAGAGGATGCAACCAAGAACCTTGTCAGCGTTGCACTGGATGAAAACAACAGTATTACACATGACTTCCTCGGAAAGTTTGGTTCTTCGACCGTTCTTCTGAAGAAAGCCCCGGAAGGTACCGGTGTTATTGCCGGCGGCCCGGCGCGTAGCGTGTGTGAACTTGCAGGGATTAAAAATATCCGTACAAAATCTTTGGGCTCCAACAATAAGCAGAATGTTGTTCTTGCGACAATTGCAGGTTTAAGCCATCTGAAAACTCCTGAAGAAGTTGCTAGAAACCGTGGCAAGTCTATAGACGAGGTTATGGCATAAGGGAAACTGCTTTGGGCGGTTTTCTGAAAGAGTAGAAAGGAGAAAATGAAAGTGGAAGGTAAAACATTAAAAATAACATTAGTGAAATCTCCTATCGGAGCGATTCCCAAGCATAGGAAAACAATTACGGCAATGGGACTTCGTAAGCTGAATAAAACTGTTGAGCTGCCGGACAACGCGGCGACAAGAGGCCAGATTCAGCAAGTAAGACATATGGTTAAAGTAGAAGAAGCATAAACAGATAAGGAGGTGTCAAGGAAATGGAATTATCTAATTTAAGGCCTGTAAAAGGTTCTAAACACAGTGATAATTTTAGAAGAGGCCGTGGTCATGGTTCAGGAAACGGAAAAACAGCCGGAAAAGGCCACAAGGGCCAGAAAGCCCGTTCAGGGGGAACAAGGCCAGGTTTTGAAGGCGGTCAGATGCCATTATACAGACGTATCCCGAAAAGGGGCTTTACAAATTATAATGCAAAGGATATTGTAGCAGTTAATGTAAGCGCCCTTGAGGTATTCGATAATGGCGCTACGGTTGATGTGGATACATTGATTGAAAGAGGCATTGTGAAGAATCCCAGGGATGGTGTTAAGATCCTCGGACACGGAGACTTTACTAAGAGACTCACTGTAAAGGCTAATGCGTTCAGTGCATCGGCAAAAGAAAGAATTGAAGCTCTTGGTGGAACAGCAGAGGTGATGTAATGTTTACAACCGTAAAGAATGCATTTAAAATTAAAGAAATTAGGAATAAAGTCTTTTTTACTTTCCTTATGTTAGTTGTGATCCGTCTAGGGTCACAGCTTCCCGTACCGGGAGTAGACAGGCATTATTTTTCTAATTGGTTTGCGCAGCAGACAGGGGATGCATTTAACTTTTTGGATGCGTTTACAGGCGGTTCGTTCCTCAATATGTCCATTTTGGCATTGAATATTACCCCTTATATCACATCTTCAATTATCATGCAGCTTCTTACGATAGCGATTCCTAAGTTGGAAGAGATGCAGCGTGACGGGGAAGACGGGCGGAAAAAGATAGCATCTATTACCCGTTATGTGACAGTTGCGCTTGCATTGCTGGAATCCGGCGCTATGGCAATCGGTTTCGGGAGGCAAGGGCTGCTAGAGGAATATAATGCCCTGAATGTCATTACTGTCATTGCGGCTATGACCGCTGGTAGTGCATTTCTTATGTGGATTGGCGAACGGATTACGGAGAATGGGATAGGCAACGGAATATCAATCGTGCTTGTTATCAATATCATTTCCCGTTTGCCGCAGGATATCAATCAATTATTTGTACAGTTCGTATATGGTAAATCTACTGCGCTTGCCGTAGTGGCGGCGGTTATTATCATTGCGATTATTATTGCAATGGTTGCGTTGGTTGTCATTTTAAACGGTGGTGTACGGAAAATACCGGTGCAGTATGCGAAAAAAGTACAAGGGAGGAAGATGGTTGGCGGACAGACTACCAATATCCCGTTGAAGGTGAATACATCGGGGGTTATTCCGATTATTTTTGCATCTTCCCTTATGCAGCTTCCTCTTATCGTAAGTTCCCTTTTCAATTATCAGGGAACAGGCGTGTGGGCGGAAATATTGAAGGGGATGAATTCCTCAAACTGGTGCAAACCAAGCCAGCCTGTTTATACAATTGGGCTGCTGGTATATATTGTGCTGGTAATCTTTTTTGCATATTTCTATACGTCGATTACTTTTAATCCGTTGGAAATTGCAGAGAACATGAAAAAGCAGGGCGGCTTTATACCGGGTATCAGACCTGGCAGGCCTACCAGCGAATATTTGACAAAAATATTGAATTATATTATTTTCATCGGTGCAATCGGCCTGACAATTGTAGGCATTCTTCCGTTTGTATTTAATGGCTTATTCAATGCCAGTGTTTCTTTCGGGGGAACAAGCTTAATCATTATCGTCAGTGTTATATTGGAAACGGTAAAACAGGTTGAATCACAGATGTTAGTCCGTAATTATAAAGGTTTTTTGAATGATTAAACTGCAGATGGACACCCGCTTTGCGTGTGTCCGTTTGTCGTTGGCGGTATGTTTTGGGAGAGGAAAAGACAATGAAAATTATAATGTTAGGGGCACCCGGAGCGGGGAAAGGGACACAGGCTCAAATGATAGCCGATAAATATAAAGTTCCCCATATTTCTACTGGGGATATTTTCAGGGCAAATATTAAAAACGGAACGGAACTTGGCATGGAAGCCAAAAAATATATGGATCAGGGGCTGCTTGTTCCTGATGAGCTGACAGTAAAGATTCTTTTGGATAGGGTGGCAAAGGAAGATTGTAAAGACGGATATGTGCTGGATGGTTTCCCGAGGACGATTCCCCAGGCGGAAGTGCTGGATAAAGCGTTAGCGGAGCGCGGGGAATCCATTGATTATGCGGTGGATGTGGATGTGCCGGATGAAAATATCGTAAAGAGGATGTCCGGAAGGCGGGCATGCCTGTCTTGTGGGGCAACTTTCCATTTGGAGCATGTTCCTCCAAAGGAAGAAGGGATTTGCGACCGTTGTGGGAAAGAATTGGTTCTCCGCGATGACGATAAGGAAGAGACTGTTTTAAACCGTTTAAAGGTGTATCATGACCAGACGCAGCCGTTGATTCAATTTTATAAAAATAAGGGTGTAATGCAGGCGGTAGACGGTACAAAATCAATGCAGGAAGTGTTTGACGCTATTGTAGCAATATTGGAAAAATAAGAAATAATGCAGCTTTTGAGTTATGAAGCAAAGAAGGGCAAATTCCCGTCCGGCAGATAGAAGCATCTGCCGGGGGAAGGAGCGAGGAGGTTTGGTTATGGCTGTATCAATTAAATCTGCCAGGGAAATTGCCTTAATGCGTGAATCCGGCAGGATACTTGCGGAAGTGCATGAGCGTCTTGGCGAAGTGATTCAACCGGGGATTTCGACATTTGAGATTGACAGAATCGGCGAGGAGATGATTCGCAGCTACGGCTGTACTCCCAGCTTTCTGAATTATAACGGTTATCCGGCATCCATATGCGTATCTCTCAATGATGAAGTGGTTCATGGCATCCCGAATAAGAAACGGATTGTGCAGGAAGGGGATATTGTCAGTCTGGACGCAGGGGTTATCTATAAAGGGTACCATTCCGATGCGGCCAGAACGCATGGGGTCGGGCAGATAAGCAAAGAAGCGCAGGCATTGATGGATGCCACGAAACAAAGCTTTTATGAAGGGATTAAAATGGCCAGGGCTGGAAACCGGTTATTTGATATATCGAAGGCAATTGATGATTATATTTCCGGTTTCGGTTATGGGATTGTGCGTGACCTTGTAGGGCACGGCGTGGGTTCCCAGCTTCATGAAGACCCTCAAATCCCGAATTTCGCCCAGCGCAGAAGGGGTCCAAAACTTAGGCCAGGGATGACCTTGGCGGTTGAGCCGATGATAAATATGGGGAGCTGGGAAGTGGAATGGCTGGATGACGACTGGACGGTAGTATCGGCAGACGGCTCCTGGTCTGCACATTATGAAAATACGATTCTTATTACAGAAGGTGAGCCGGAAATACTCACCCTTCTGCATAGCTAAGATACCGGGGCCGGGGAAAGGCGTGGATATGGATAAGGATATGGTAGGGATGCTTGCAATATCGAAGATGGGGCATGATAAGAAGACAGTATATATCATAGTGAAAGAAGAGGATGAATATGTATATGTATCTGACGGGAAATTAAAAACAATGGAAAACCCCAAGAAGAAAAACAAAAAACATATTCAGATAATAAAGAAAGAAGCCGATGATATTTTGAGAGGCAAACTTTTAAACGGCCAGCGTATATATAATGAAGAGATAAGGAAAGTGATAGGAGGTTTTATATGTCAAAGGCAGATGTAATTGAAATTGAAGGCACGGTGGTTGAGAAACTGCCGAATACAATGTTTCAGGTAGAACTGGAGAACGGCCATAAGGTATTGGCACATATCAGTGGTAAACTGAGACAAAATTTCATCCGTATTTTGCCCGGGGATAAAGTTACTTTGGAACTATCGCCTTATGATTTGTCCAAGGGACGCATTATTTGGAGAGACAAATAGTTGTAACAGTGAAGCCGAAGGCTGAACTGTTACAACTATTTGAAAAATATTGGGAAAATAGCTTGCAAATGCTGGATTTCCATGATATAATGTGAAACGGTCTTTTTTGAAGGAGGTTAGGTTGGGAAATCGAAGATTTTTCAACCGGCAAATTTGTGCAGAGGTACAAATCCGCAAGGATTTTGCGGCTGCATGTGTAATTACAAATTTGTACCTGCAGCGTTAAGCTTACAGGTTACAGGAAGGACAAAGGTAATAGGCATGAAGGTTAGATCATCAGTGAAACCGATTTGCGAGAAGTGTAAAATCATTAAAAGAAAAGGAAGAATCAGAGTAATCTGCGAGAATCCGAAACACAAACAGAGACAAGGATAATCCCTGCCAGATAATTATTTTGGCAGAGGGTTCTTGTCCGGTTATGATATGTTTTAAATTGGGAAATAAACGGCAGACGTGTGGCCGGTTCAATATAGATGTATTTTAGCTAGACTGGGAGCCTGTGGAATTACTTGTTGATACCAAAACAAAGATTTATGTTTTGGAAAGGTCGGATTGATTTTTCCGGTTGGGTACGAAAGGTACCTCAATCAGCTTAGTAACTATTTTTAGTAAATGGAGGAAATGTAAATGGCTCGTATTGCAGGTGTGGATTTACCTAGAGAAAAACGTGTGGAGATTGGACTCACATATATTTATGGGATAGGTAGAGTAAGCTCAAACAAAATCCTTGCGGCAGCACAGGTGAATCCGGATACCCGTGTCAGGGAATTGACGGATGAAGAAGTAAAGAGGATTAGCGAAGTAATTGACGAAGGCTACATGGTAGAAGGCGATTTGAGAAGAGAAGTGGCAATGAATATCAAACGTCTTCAGGAAATCGGATGTTATAGGGGTATCCGCCATAGGAAAGGGCTTCCGGTTCGCGGTCAGAAAACAAAGACAAATGCCAGGACAAGGAAAGGCCCCAAACGTACTGTTGCTAATAAGAAGAAATAAAGGCAAATAAAGGCAATTGCCCCTTGCGTTTTATATGCTGTTGCCGATTATGAAGAAATAATAACAGGAAAAGTTAAATGAATAGCAGAGAAAGTAGGTTAGTTTAAAATGGCAAAGAAAGTTACAAAGAAAGTGACAAAAAAACGTGTCAAGAAAAACGTTGAACATGGACAGGCACATATCCAGTCTTCTTTTAACAATACGATTGTTACATTGACAGACAATGAAGGAAATGCCCTTAGCTGGGCAAGCGCCGGTGGTCTTGGCTTTAGAGGTTCAAAGAAATCTACTCCCTATGCAGCGCAGATGGCAGCGGAAACTGCTACAAAGGCTGCACTTATACATGGTTTGAAAACCGTTGATGTTATGGTAAAGGGACCGGGTTCAGGACGTGAAGCAGCAATCCGTGCGTTACAGGCATGTGGGCTTGAGGTAACGAGCATCCGTGACGTAACACCGGTACCGCATAACGGATGCCGCCCGCCGAAACGCCGCCGCGTTTAATTGCTGGAGACGCTTTAGGTGTGCATATATATGAAGTTGGAAGAATGCGTATCATTACGTTGTAAACAATAATAGAAAGGAGCCCAAAATGGCAATTAACAGAGTACCAATTCTAAAAAGATGCAGGGCATTAGGACTTGAGCCGGCATATTTGGGATATGACAAAAAATCCAATAGGACAAATGCGAGGGCAGGAAAGAAAGTAAGCGAGTACGGTCTTCAGCTTAGAGAAAAACAGAAAGCGAAATTTATCTACGGTGTTCTTGAGAAACCTTTTAGGAATTATTACAAAAAGGCTGACAGAATGAAAGGGATGACTGGTGAAAACCTGATGGTTTTGCTGGAAAGAAGGCTTGACAGCGTAGTATTCAGGATGGGATTTGCCAGAACGAGAAGGGAAGCAAGGCAGGTTGTAGGGCATAAACATTTCCTTGTGAATGGAAAGCCGGTACAGATTCCTTCTTACCTGATAAAGGCCGGAGATGTAATCGAAGTAAGGGAAAAGGCAAAATCTTTGCAGAGATATAAAGATATCCTTGAAGTTACGGCAAGCAGACTTGTTCCTGAATGGATGGACGTAGACCAGGAAGCGATGAAAGGAACGATTAAAGAACTCCCGACAAGAGAGATGATTGATGTTCCTGTTAACGAAATGCTTATAGTCGAATTATATTCTAAATAAGTTTAAGCGTCTGACAGCAAGCGGGCTGTGGCAGTTTGGCTTAAAGGCAGGCTGTGTCCGCTTGTTTGTTGACTTAAAAATTAGAGTAGGATTGTTCGTAAAGGAGGGTATTTGCAGTGTTTGATTTTGAAAGGCCCAATATTGAGGTTGCAGAAATCTCTGAAGATAAAAAGTATGGCAAATTTGTAGTGGAACCTTTGGAAAGAGGTTACGGAATTACACTGGGCAATTCTTTAAGAAGAATCATGCTTTCTTCTTTGCCTGGAGCAGCAGTCAGCCAGGTGAAAATTGAAGGTGTTTTGCATGAGTTCAGTTCCATCCCCGGAGTAAAAGAGGATGTAACGGAAATCATTATGAACATAAAGAGCCTTGCCATAAGGAATAGCAGTGATACAAATGAACCAAAGACCGCATATATCGAATATGACGGAGAGGGTGTCGTTCGTGCATCCGATATCCAGGTGGATCAGGATATCGAAATTTTGAATCCTGACCTTGTAATCGCTACGTTGAGCGGCAAGGAAACAAAATTATACATGGAGCTGACTATTACAAAGGGCAGAGGCTATGTAGGCTCTGATAAGAATAAAACGGAGGATTTGCCGATTGGGGTTATTGCAGTGGATTCCATTTATACGCCTGTGGAAAGGGTGAATGTAACAGTGGAAAACACCCGTGTAGGCCAGATTACTGATTATGATAAACTGACACTGGATGTATATACTAACGGAACCTTAGTTCCGGATGAGGCAGTGAGCCTCGCTGCAAAGGTACTGAGCGAACATTTGAATCTTTTCATTGATTTATCCGAAAATGCGAAGACCGCGGAAATTATGGTAGAGAAGGAAGACGACGAGAAAGAAAAAGTGCTTGAGATGAGCATTGATGAATTGGAGCTTTCTGTTCGTTCCTATAACTGCTTAAAACGGGCAGGCATCAATACGGTAGAGGAATTGACAAATAAAACTTCTGAAGATATGATGAAAGTCCGTAACCTTGGACGTAAATCTTTGGAGGAAGTGTTGGCAAAATTAAAAGAGCTTGGATTGCAGCTTAATCCGAGCGATGAAGCGTAGGGATATGAAATCACACATACAGTAAGACCGAAGGGCATTTATGTGTGGGCTCATAATATGGAAACCATATCCGGTAAGTAAGACCAAAAGGCATGGCCGGATATGCCATAGGGAACGCTATGGATAGCTAGTGTTCCAAGAAAACAGAAAGGAGCCGTAAAAATGGCAGGATACAGAAAACTGGGTAGGACATCCTCTCAGAGAAAAGCATTACTTAGGAATCAGGTAACAAATTTCTTATATCATGGAAAGATTGTTACGACGGAAGCAAAAGCAAAAGAAGTTCAGAGGATTGCCGAAAGACTTATTACTATGGCAGTTAAGGAAAAGGACAATTATGAAACCGTAAAGGTTACCATGAAAGTTGCACGTAAAGACAAGGACGGCAAGAGGGTAAAACAGATTATTGACAGGGATACCAAAAAAGTCCTTTCTGAAACACACCGTGATAAAGATGGAAAAATCTTAAAGATTGAAAACGGTAAGACAGTGACCGTATACGATGAAGTGGAGAAAGAAATCAAGAAAGACCTTCCTTCCAGATTGAACGCAAGAAGGCAGATGCTCAGGGTTTTATATCCTGTAACGGAAGTTCCTACAAAGAATGCAGGGAAAAAGAGAGGAACGAAAAAAGTAGACTTACCGGCAAAACTCTTTGATGAATATGGACCGAGATTTGCAAACCGCAAAGGCGGCTATACAAGAATCATCAAAATAGGGCCCCGTAAAGGCGATGCCGCTATGGAAGTAGTTCTTGAGTTAGTTTAAGAAAAAATGATAATGAACAGCTTTTACATCCGTAAGGAAGTAAAGGCTGTTTTTTTACTTTATAGGAAATTCCTTCGCCGGAAGGACATAGATTATAAAGTGTCGAAGACACTTTTTTACCATTAAGGGTTTTACTTTTGCGGGTAGGGATTTTTAATATTGGATAGGCCGCATAAATAATTCATGTCTACATTATAATATTGGGCTAAACGTATGAGATGGCGCAACGGCATTTCGTTGGCGCCTCTTTCATATCTAGCATACATTGTCTGTGAAGTGCCGAGGTAATCGGCGATTTCCTGCTGGGTTTTATCACTGTCTTCCCGTAAATTCCTAATCCGTATTTTGTAATCCATATGTGTACCTTCTCACCGGAATTTATGTTCAAGAAAATCTTATCATAGTAAAAATGTTTACTATTGACATTAGTACATATCTTTACTAAAATACTCATATAATATGAATACAAAGGATGAAAAAATATGGAAAAACTGATTCGGGGCCTTTTCTTGCTGGCAGTGTGCGCGATTGTATCCTGCAGCGGGGCAAAAACAATGGATGGGGGAATAGAGGGCAGCGCTGTTTTATGCTACGTTTCATCCGGGAAGCGAATGGTGCTTGGAAAGAACCGGGATTTCTTTTTATATATTGAAAAAGGGAAAACAGAAGAAATCAGCTATGTCAGTTATAGCGTAGAGATGAGGGGGAGCGGGGATACGGGAGAAAACGGGAAGGAAACTACAATAATCCGGATTGTAAAAAAGTAGATGAGTAATTCCTGACTGGCTATAAGGGATATTAACTATAAATATAAGGTAGCAGGAGGAGATAAGAAAAAAGGGAAAGGAAAAAAGAAAAGAAAAAAGGGGAAGGAAAAAGAAAAGAGAAAAGGGACAGGAAAAAGAAAAGAAAAAGGAAAAAAGAAAAGAAAAAGGAAAAAAGAAAAGAAAAAAGAAAAACGAAAAGGGAAAAGGAAAACGAAAAAGAAAAAGGAAAAAAGAAAAGGAATAAGAAAAAGAAAAAAAAGAAAAGAGAAGAGGAAGAAAATGAACAGGAAAGGCAGAGAAATCAAGGAAAAATCCAGTGAAAAAAATCAGAAAATTGGAAAGATATAGAATAATGAAGGGGATAGGGAACAAAAAATCCGGTTGCCGTAAGAAGTGGGGCAACCGGAAATGGCTTTAGCCAGAGAAGAAGCATATCTTATTCCAATGTTTTTTGGAAATGCTGGTAGTCTTTACAGGAGTTCCAATTGCCGCCCCAAATAAAGCCATGTTCTTTGAAGAGTCGGTAACACAAATCATTTTCATCAATTTTATACGCAAAATCTTTGGAACGGTCAACATATGTTTCGCTTCCCTGTGGAGAGATATATGTGGTGCCATCGTTTCTATATACAACATAAGGGTTAAAAAATGGATTGATATCAATAGCAAGACCGAGGGCATGTTTGGAAAGGTTGGATGTACCATCTACAACCCGGTAGTTAAAACAGGATGTGTTATTGTCCTGCATAGAGAGAGTATCGTCTCCGCTGTATTCGTCAATCAGACGGATTTGTTCAATTTGATACTCATTTAAATACAATTCATAAAAAATTTCCACCAAATCTTGAGCAATGGCTTTATTGCAGATTAACTCCCCGGTACGCTCTGTGCCGTGGAAATTATAATGGAGGATGCTGACATAACATAGGTCATCGTAGGATATTTGAATATCCTCTTTTGAAGCAGCAATGTTTATTGCCTCGATGGCAAGGGTTTCTTTCTCGCTTTCTGCAACAGGATAGGAAATCCCTGTGATTCGTGCTATCATTTCTTCGGAGAGTGGTTCGTAATAAAACCCTTCTTTGTAAGTCGTTCTTTGCGGATGGATATCCATAGAAGATTCCTCCCTTTCCTCTTCCTCTTCAGTATGAGAAGAAGCTGTCTCTTTGTTATGGTTTTCAGGCTTATTTTTTTCAGGAGGAGCTGTACTGTCATTGTTTGTGGAATCCCCCTTTTTGACGTTATCTATTTCTCCAGCCGTTTCTTTTTGTATCATATTCTCCGGGGGTCGTTCAGGTTCCTTTTTGCGGTAGGCTATCTCCGGATTTTTTTCCGCATATTCAAGCAAAGTCTCTGAGCCGGAAAAAACCCGTGAAAGTACGGCGCAAAGTAGAATAATAGAAAAGATTAACAATAGTGGTTTTAGTAATTTATTTTTGCTCATAATCAAATACCCTTTTTTATCAAATACTTTTTTCAATTTCATATCAAAATCTGATTCTATGGGATACCGTAACATATTGTAGCATACAAAAGGGGAAATTACCAGTCATCCCCTATATTCTGACTAATATATGAAAATTTTATATCCTCTTGTAATCCCTCCCCTTTTTTAGTACAATAGGAATCGCAATTAAATGTAAACGATTAGATTATGTTGCGGCATGGATACAAGGCGGGTTGCAACAGCCAATTTTTAAAGATAGGGCGGCAAATGGGAATTATAGAAGCGAAAAAGCTTATTTTTGAATATATCAGACGAGATGAAGAAGGGAATGTCGAGGGCATTACCCGTGCGGTGGATGAGGTAGATTTGGATATAAAGCAGGGGGATTTTGTGGCTATCCTTGGGCATAATGGTTCGGGGAAATCGACACTGGCAAAGCATTTGAACGCAATCCTTTATCCTACGGAAGGAACCGTATGGGTAGACGGGAAGGATACGGTCAAAGAAGAATATTTGTGGGAAATAAGGCAAAATGCAGGGATGGTTTTTCAGAACCCGGATAACCAGATTATCGGTCAGGTTGTGGAAGAGGATGTAGGGTTTGGGCCGGAAAATATGGGTGTACCGACGAAAGAAATATGGGAGCGGGTAGAGGAAAGCCTGAAAGCGGTAGGGATGTACAAATATAGGAAGCATTCCCCAAATAAGCTCTCAGGCGGACAAAAACAAAGGGTGTCTATTGCGGGAGTGATTGCCATGCATCCCAAATGCATTATTTTGGATGAGCCTACGGCGATGTTAGACCCTAACGGCAGGAAAGAAGTAATCCGGGCGGTGCGTGCCTTGAATCATGCGGAAGGGATTACGGTTGTCCTGATAACGCATTATATGGAAGAGATTATCCATGCGGATAAGGCGATTGTAATGGACAAAGGGCATATTGCCATGCAGGGCAGCCCAAGGGAAATTTTTTCACAGGTAGAAAAGTTAAAAGAACTGCGTCTTGATGTGCCGCAAGTGACGCTGTTGGCCTATGAATTAAAAAAGAGCGGCGTAACTTTGCCGGACGGAATCTTGACTTATGAGGAGCTGATAGCGGCTTTGTCAGTATAGTAAGTAAGGGAATGGACTGCCGGAAAATGGCAATAGGGAGGTTAGCTTAGAATGGCGATTATATTAGACCATGTCAGCCATATATATGAAGAAGGCACAACGATGGAAGTAGCAGCGTTGAAAGATGTCAGCCTGGTCATACCGGACGGGCAGTTTATCGGGCTTATCGGGCATACCGGTTCGGGGAAATCAACGCTGGTGCAGCATTTGAACGGGCTAATGAAGCCCACTTCCGGGCATATTTACTATAATGGGGCGGATATCCATGAAGAAGGTTTTAAAAAGAAGGAACTCCGCAGCAAAGTTGGGCTGGTATTCCAATATCCGGAGCACCAGCTTTTTGAGATAGATGTATTTTCGGATGTCTGTTTTGGACCGAAAAATATGGGGCTGACAGAAAAAGAAGTGCAGTTGAGGGCATATGCGGCATTAAAGCAAGTAGGGTTGGAGGATGATTATTTTTACCAGTCGCCCTTTGATTTATCCGGCGGGCAGAAAAGAAGGGTAGCGATTGCCGGTGTGCTTGCCATGAAGCCGGAAGTGCTTATTTTGGATGAGCCCACGGCGGGGCTGGACCCGAAAGGCCGTGATGAAATATTGGACCAAATTGCAGCCCTACGGGAAGAAACAGGGATTACGGTTATTCTTGTTTCCCATAGTATGGACGATGTGGCGAAATATGTGGATCGCATTGTGGTGATGAACCAGGGAAGCGTAATGTATGATGATGAACCAAGGAATGTGTTCCGCTATTATAAAGAATTGGAAGCGGTGGGTCTGGCGGCGCCTCAGGTCACTTATATTATGCAGGCATTAAAAGAAAAAGGGTTTCCGGTCAAAACGGATATTATTACGATAGAAGAAGCCAGAGACGAGATTTTAAGGGCGCTGAGGAATTGACGCCAGGTACAGTGAAAGGGATAGGCGGTTTTGGCAATGAAGGAGGATAGGGAAGACAATGCTTAGAGATATTACGTTAGGACAATATTATCAGACAGATTCCGTGATTCACAAATTGGACCCAAGAGTAAAACTTGTGGCTACGTTTGTCTTTATCATATCCCTCTTTTTAGTGGACAACTTTATTGGATATTTGCTTGCGGCGGCATTTTTGGTATGCATGGTGAAGATATCCAAAGTTCCGTTCCGTTATATGGTAAAAGGGATGAAGTCCATTGTTTTCCTTTTGCTGATTGCAGTCTTTTTTAACTTGTTTCTGACGCCGGGAGAACCGCTCTTCTCTTTTTGGAAACTAACGGTGACAAAAGAGGGGGTTCGTCTGGCAGCGATGATGGCAATCCGATTAGTTTTTTTGATTATAGGCTCTTCCCTGATGACGTTGACGACAACGCCAAACAACTTAACGGATGGCATGGAAAAACTGATGTCGCCGCTGAAACGGCTACATGTGCCGGTACACGAAGTGGCGATGATGATGTCCATTGCTTTAAGGTTTATCCCCATTTTGCTGGAGGAAACGGATAAAATTATGAAAGCCCAGATTGCGAGAGGGGCGGATTTTGAAAGTGGGAACTTGATAAAAAAGGCAAAAAGCCTTGTACCTTTGTTAGTACCGTTGTTTATCTCGGCATTCCGGAGAGCCAATGACCTTGCGATGGCAATGGAAGCCCGCTGCTACAGGGGCGGGGAACATAGGACGAAAATGAAACCATTAATTTATCATAAAAGAGATAGGCTGGCGTATGTGGTATTACTTGCCTATGCAGCCGTGTGTGTATATTTTGGGAGAATTTTTACGATATGAGAAGAGTTATGCTGACTGTAGCTTATGACGGAACTGCCTACAGCGGTTATCAATTGCAGGAAAATGCCCCTACGATAGAAGGGGAAGTAAACCGGTGCTTGAAGGAGTTGCTGGGGGAAGAGATTAAAGTGATTGGAGGGAGCCGTACGGATGCAGGGGTGCATGCCCTTTGCAACGTAGCGGTGTTTGATACGGATTCCCGGATACCTGGGGAAAAAATATCGTATGCCTTGAACCAAAGGCTGCCGGAAGATATACGGATACGGAAATCCCAGGAAGTAGCGGCGGATTTTCACCCAAGACATTGCGAAAGCCGGAAAACATATGAGTACAAGATTGTCAATTCCAAGTTCCCTATTCCTACCAAAAGGCTGTATTATCATTTTACGTATTCGTCATTGGATACGGATAAAATGCAGGAATCGGCAGCATACCTGGTGGGGGAGCATGATTTTAAGAGCTTCTGCAGTGCAGGGAGCCAGGTGGAAAGCACGGTAAGGGCGATTCACAGTTTACAGGTAATCCGTGAGGAAGAGGAAATTACAATCCGAGTGACAGGGAACGGCTTTTTGTATAATATGGTACGGATTATTGCCGGAACATTGATGGAAGCAGGGAAAGGGCTTTGGGAACCGGAACATATAAAGGATATCCTGTCGGCAAAAGACAGAGGCGCGGCAGGACCTACGGCTCCGGCATGTGGGCTCATTTTGGTAAAATATGAGTTTATGTAATAGAACAGGGCTTATGTGACTGGATATGGGTTTATGTAGTTGAATAGGGTTTATGCAGTGAATATGGATATATATAATAGAAAAGGGCTTATGTAAATTGAATATAAGCTTATATACTGGACTATGGATTCGTGAAATGAAATATGCTTCTTATGGATTTTTAATGAAGGAAGGAATGAGAAACTGGATTGCTGCCAAATTTATGGATGAATTTGCAAAATATTATTGACACACGTGGAAGCGTATAATATAATATTCCAATGTGACAATGTTTCGTAATGCGATGCCAAAGCCCCGGCAAAGCATTATAAATATAGGTGCAAAGAAGCGTTGGATGGATACGATGCTTTCTGCAAAATCTGTCAGGATGAAGCTTTATGGTGTGGCCGGACATCTGCACTTTAGCTTGGATGCTGATGGAGAAAAGGACAATGGAAATGTCTGGCATGCGCTGCCGGAAGAAAATTGATTGAAGGTTGGAGGTAACGTAATGAACACTTTTATGGCTAGTCCAGCTACTATCGAGAGGAAATGGTATGTAGTTGATGCTGCGAATATGACACTCGGAC
Source organism: uncultured Kineothrix sp. (assembly GCA_910588855.1). GTDB lineage: Bacteria > Bacillota > Clostridia > Lachnospirales > Lachnospiraceae > Kineothrix. Next base: position 80,031 of record CAJUSR010000007.1, read on the forward strand.
GTTTGGCATCTGAAGTTGCTAAAGTTTTAAGAGGTAAGAATAAACCTATTTATACACCCCATATGGATACAGGCGATTATGTAATTATCGTTAATGCAGCACAGATTAAGGTAACAGGCAAAAAGCTGGATCAGAAGATTTATTATCATCACTCCGATTACGTGGGCGGTTTGAAGCAGACCACATTGAAGGAGATGCTTGCGAAGAAACCTGAGAGAGTAGTAGAACATGCAGTAAAGGGTATGCTCCCGAAAGGACCTTTAGGCAGGCAGATGTATAGGAAACTTCATGTATACGCAGGGCCTGAGCATGAACAGGCAGCTCAGAAGCCAGAAGTATTAACATTTTAATTAAGAGGACGGAAAGGAGAAAATTAAAATGGCTAAAGCAGCAAATTGCTACGGAACCGGTAGAAGGAAAAAATCAGTTGCAAGAGTATATTTAGTACCCGGAAACGGAAATATTATAATTAATAAAAGAAATATTGATGATTATTTTGGACTTGAGACATTAAAAGTTATCGTTCGTCAGCCTCTTGTGGCGACAGGAACAGTAGATAAATTTGATGTGAAAGTAAATGTATGCGGCGGTGGATATACAGGACAGGCAGGGGCAATCAGGCATGGTATTTCAAGGGCATTGCTTCAGGCAGATCTGGATTATAGGCCGGTACTCAAAAAGGCAGGTTATCTGACAAGAGATCCTCGTATGAAGGAAAGGAAGAAATACGGTCTCAAGGCGGCTCGTCGTGCGCCGCAGTTCTCCAAGAGATAGGCAAACGCTTCAGAACGAACAATTTCAAAAAAAGATTTTGCAACTCCTTAGGACTTCGGTTCTAGGGAGTGTTTTGTTGTATAAATTTTAGTCTGGATATGATAAAATAAGTGTAGTATAAAGTGTTGGAGGAGAAGTTATGGAACAAACTTTTTTGACTGGTATAAGTATAGAAAATGTACGTCATTTATCAAACATCTTGATTCCTTTAGATAAAAATATTAGAAAACATTTGATTTTAACAGGAAAAAATGGAAGTGGAAAAACAAGTGTAGTGGAAGCTGTAGTAAAATATATTCAAAACTTTTTGGGCGAATATGATACACCATTAGACCATGTTAAAATGATGTATGAGCGTTCTCTAAAAGAGATTAACAAATTTAATTTGTTAGAAGATTCAGAAGAAAATAGAAAAAATATTTTTCATGCTAAGGAAATTTTTAATTTATGGAAAAGGAAGTTAGGAAGATTAGATTCAGGGGTGATTTTAAGTAGTACTTCTAATGCCATGTTGAAAGAAAAATATCAAAATGGGAATTTTATTTTTGCATATTATAAAGCCGAAAGAGAATTTCAAGCGGAAGAATACAAAAATATTGAAAAAATAGAATTTCAGGATAAGTATAGTATTGCTGAAAACCCAGGTATAAAATTTACAAAATATCTTGTAGATTTGAAAGCTACTCAGGCTTTTACAAAGTATAAGGAAAAATCCGAAAAGATAGATAAATGGTTTCATGCATTTGAGGATATTTTAAAAAAAATTTTTGAAGATGAAAATCTGCAGCTAAAATTCAATGATGAAACATTTCAGTTTTCTATCTGCGAGACAGATAGGGAACCCTTTGATTTTAATACAATGTCCAGTGGTTACGCGGCAATATTTGAGATTATTAATGATCTGATTATGAGAATGGAGGCAAAGTCAGGACTGCGAACAGAGTTTGACATGGAAGGGATTGTCTTGGTTGATGAAATTGAAACCCATTTGCATTTAGACTTGCAGAAAAAGATACTTCCTACTCTAACAACTCTTTTTCCTAATATTCAATTTATTATTACAACACACTCTCCGTTTATTTTAAGTTCCTTAGATAATGCTGTCATTTATGATCTGCAGAACAGGATTCTTGTAGAAAATGGATTAGAAAATTTACCATATGAAGGGATTGTAGAAGGATATTTTAAAGTTGATACATTATCAGAAGAGCTAAGAGAAAAATTTGAAAGATATAAAGATTTGGTTTCTAAGGATGAGCTTTCAGACGAAGAATATGAAGAAATGGATAAACTGGAATTCTATTTGGATGAAATCCCGGATTATCTTGCAAAAGAACTGGCATCAGAATATAGTCGATTGAAATTAGAATTCTCAAATAGGGGGTAAGAACAGTGGTTAAGATAGAGAGAAATCCTATTTCACCTCCATCACTGGCTGTTGAAGAACAAAAGGCGAGAGGGGTTTATAATAAGCCAGATGTAATACAGAGATTAAAGGAAGATTCGCATGATAAATGCTATATTTGTGAATTGGGAGGGCTGTCCGATCCGGAAGTGGAACATTTAAAACCCCATCATGGGCGTACAATACCAGAGAGAATTTTTGATTGGAATAATTTATTTTATGCGTGTTCTCATTGTAACAATATAAAGAAAGAATCACAATATGACGATAAAATTATAGATTGTTGCAAAGAAGATCCAGAAAAAATGTTAGAGCAGTGCTATGAAGAGGGACATGTAAATGTACATAATATTGTGGATGAAGAGCGGGCTATTATGACTGCTGACCTTATCCAGGAATGTTTTGAAAAACGTAATACGGGGATTCGGGAAGCAGCATGTCAACATAGAATTGAATGCTTGGCAAATGAGATGAATGTTTTATATAAAATATTGGAAAAACATAAGAAAAATCCAGAATTATTGCGTTATAAAAGAAGTTTAAGAGCTACGTTAAGTAGGAATAGTATATTTGCGGCATTTAAAAGAAATTATGTAAGAAAACATATTTCAGATTATCCAGATTTAGAAGAATTTTTAGTGTAATTTGAGATGCGGTGAGGAGTAATGAGAAGTTCTGCGTTTGTAACGTATTTGCAATACTAAAATCCAAGGATCCAGTAAAATCAAACCGTCCAAATTATGCAAACGATAAGAAAAAGTATATTTTTATATGGGAACCCACAAACCTTTTGTTTGTGGGTTTTTTCTTGGTAAAAATTGTGGTATGCTTATCATGTTAAGGATATATTGTTAAAAATTGAACTAATGCAGAATTGGGAACTTTCTAAAGACGGAAAGCCGATGAACAGAATTAATCCTTTGGTTTAGGAGGTGATGAGATGTATCCCAAAGTAGTACAAGTGATACCTATGAAAAATTATTCTGTCTATGTGTATTTTGAAGATGGGAAAATCGTATGTTATGATACGACAAAAATAATCGAAAAAGAAGTATTTCAGCCGTTAAAAGATATTCATGTTTTTTTAGATACCTGTACAGTGCTAAACGATACTCTTGCATGGGATATTAATGGAAACAGGGACAACACAACATGCTTGGATATTGATCCGGATATGTTATATGAATTGCCTGCGGTAGAAGAAAAGATAGCATAATATAAATAATGCAGCAGCGTAGGATTGTATCAGAAACTATTGGTAACGAACAAATGCCTTAAAAACATCGGAAAATAGAGACTTGGAACTATCCAAGAGATCATTCTACACAATTTTCTCTTGAGATAGTCAAATGGAATATCGAATATGGATTTAATCCCCAGAACTTATATGTTTTGGGGGTTTTGTCTGTTATAAGGGAAAAGCCCGGTAATCGGTTTTAGGGGATATAGGTTAGCCCCCATTTTGTCATAGCATAAAAGACCGGCAATAATGCAGTTCCTTTTTCCGTCAGGGAGTATTCTACATGAGGAGGAACTTCGTTGAATTGTATCCGTGACACTAATCCGTCTTTTTCTAATTCGCGCAGGGAAGAAGTAAGCATTGTATTAGTAATGCCGTCAATGCTTTTCCTCAGTTCGCCAAAACGTATGGGGGATTGAATGCACATTTCATAAATAATTTGAAATTTCCATTTGCCTTGTAACATGACAAGTAATGACGTTACCGGGCAGTTGCCGGCTTCTGTAAGAATGCCGATTTTAACCTTTTGTGCCCATTCCTCATAAGTGAAGTCTTTATCCATACTGAACCATCCTTTCTTTGGGTATCGGTATTACGGATGCGTATTTTTCGTTATGGTATGGTCTACCATACTATGTAAGAATATTCTGCGTACTTGAAGAACATTTCAAACTAAGTATAATAATCTTACCGGTGAAAGTCAACAAAGGCTTTGCTGCTATTCAAGAAATATCATCATAGTAGAAAGGATGGGTTTATCATGCGGATAATTGAAAAAGAAATTGTTGCAAAAGACCTGATTACAAAATCAAATCTACCAGCCAGCGACTATGTAATCAATCCTTATGTTGGCTGTTCCCATGCCTGCAAATATTGTTATGCCCGTTTTATGAAACGCTTTACAGGGCATACGGAAGAGTGGGGGAATTTTATTGACATCAAGCGTTGCGATAAACCAATGAATGTAAAGAAGCTATATCATAAGTCTGTATTTATTTCTTCTGTAACAGATTGCTATAATCCTTTTGAAGAAAAATATCGGATAACAAGAAATGTTTTAAAACAATTAAAGGAAGCAGATTGTTCCATTACTATTTCTACAAAGTCTGCGTTGATATTAAGGGATATTGATATATTAAAAGAGTTGAATCATTTAAAAGTAGCAATTTCTATAAACACGTTAGATAACGGTTTTCAAAAGGATATGGACAATGCCAGTAGTATTGCACAACGGATTGCTGCCTTAAAGGAATTAGGAAAACAAGGGATTTATACCGTTTTATTTATGTCGCCCATATTTCCATATATAACAGAGTTTAAGGAAATCATTGAAGCAACAGAAGGATTTGTATGCGAATATTGGTTTGAAGATTTAAATCTTCGAGGGGGATACAAGCAGGAAATTTTGTCCTATATAGATGAAAAATATCCACAATATTTAAGTGGATATAGAGAAATCTATAACAAGAAAAATCTGGGATACTGGAAAGAGTTAGCCTCTTCTATCGATAGTTACTGCGTTGAAAAAAATATCAAATATACAAATTATTTTTATCATAGTTTGCTTGTTGCAGAAAAAAGCAGGCAAATGGTCAAGCAGGTATAGGCAGCTATGGCCTTTAAGCGTGTGCATAAGAATACAGACTTAACATTTTGGAAGATTAGGGGTATAATGGGATGCAAGGCAATGGGGGATGCGGAGATAATTGCCATAAGAAGAAAAGCGGGGCATGGGAAGGGAGAGGAACAGTATTGGACATAGAAAACTATTGGAGGGCTGTTTTAAAGCAGGACGCACATGCAATGAAAGGCTATTTCCGTCCGGATGCCTGCGTAAGGTGGCATAATACAAATGAACAATTTACGGTGGATGAATTTATCCGGGTGAACTGCGAGTATCCGGGCAAATGGGATGGAAAGGTGGAAAGGGTAGAAACGAAAGGGGATACCATAATTACAGTTGCCCATGTATATGCTTTGGATGATCCGTTGTCTTTTCATGTGGTTTCTTTTATCGGAGTGGAAGATGACAGAATAACTGCAATGGATGAATATTGGGGAGACGATGGGGAAGCGCCGCGATGGAGGCAGGAGAAACATATTGGGAAGGCCATTGACAGGAACTAAACGCAAAGTCAGGAGAGGATATGGAAATATATTTTGCCCCTTTGGAAGGGATAACGGGATATTTATATAGAAGTGCCTACCGCGATAACTTTTCCGGTGTAAATAAATACTTCACTCCTTTTTTATCGCCGAACCAAAACCGGGCGTTAGGGCCCAAGGAGATTAAGGATATCCTTCCTGAAAATAATAAAGGGATGCATGTAGTTCCACAGGTTTTGACGAACCGGGCGGAACTCTTTTTGCAGGCGGCAAGGGAACTGGAAGAGAAATATGGATATGAGGAAGTGAACCTGAACTTGGGCTGCCCTTCCCGTACCGTGACATCGAAGGGAAAGGGTGCAGGATTTCTTGCAGATACGGAAGCTCTGGATGTCTTTTTTCAGGAAGTTTTTGGAAAAATAAAAATAAAGGTGTCGGTAAAAACGAGGATAGGAGTGGATGAACCGGAAGGATTCCTTCATTTGCTGGAGATTTTTAACCGGTATCCGCTGCATGAATTAATTATACACCCAAGGGTTTTGAAGGATTATTATGACAATACCCCGAATTGGGAAATGTTTGGGGAAGCTGTGCATAAAAGCCGTAATCCAGTATGTTATAATGGGGATATTTTTACGGTAGAAGATTATAGGCGGTTTAGGCAGGCATTTCCGGAAACAGAAAAAATTATGCTGGGCCGGGGGCTGCTGCGAAACCCAATGTTGGCAGAAGCGTTAAAAGAGGGGGCGCCTGTATGCGGAGTAGACAGAAACAGGCTGAAGGCTTTCCACGACAGGCTTTATATGGATTATAAAGAAGTGATGTCCGGGGAGAAGAATGTATTGTTTAAGATGAAGGAATTTTGGGTATATGCAGGATGCTCTTTTCCGGGGGAAGAGGAACAGCTGAAAAAAATAAAGAAGGCTTCCAAGCTGTTGGATTATGACAAATTAGTAGGGGAATTGCTGGAAGGAGGAACAAGCAATGCATAATCAATTAACGGAACAGGATATTAAGCGGATGGAAGAGGAAATAGAGTACCGGAAGCTGGTTGTCCGTAAGGAGGCGCTGGAAGCTGTAAAGGAGGCTCGGGCGCAGGGGGATTTGAGCGAAAACTTTGAATATTATGCGGCGAAAAGGGAGAAGAATAAGAACGAGAGCCGAATCCGTTTTCTGGAACGGATGATTAAGACAGCGGAAATCATATCCGATGAATCGAAGGAGGATGAAATCGGAGTCAATAATACGGTGGAAGTGCGGTTTGAAGAAGACGGTTCATTGGAAACCTATAAAATTGTAACGACTATGCGGGGCAATTCTCTGGAAGGCCTGGTCAGTACGGAATCTCCCATTGGGAAGGCATTGCTTGGGCACAAAGTGGGGGAACGGGTCTGCGTTCAGGTGAACGATAGCTTCAGCTATTATGTTACCGTGGAAAAAATTATGAAAACGGTGGACGATGGAAGCGATAAGATAAGAAGTTTTTAGCATTTGGAGAAAACCGGAAACCGGGAAAAGAAAGCCCATAATATATATAGGAGGGAAAAGGCTAAAAACATTTTCAGCGATTGGATTTGGACGTCTGCAAAAGCGGACAGATGGGAGCAAAAATGGAAAAAAAAGAGATTGGGGAAAAGGATATCGAAAATGTACTGAAAATTCTGGAAAATTTTTCGGAGACGGAAACGAGCAGGCTGAAGATACAGGTTTCCGAAGCGGAAGAACCGGAAAAGGTAGAAAAGACATATCATTACGGACGTTGTGATGTGGGCAGCCCGTGGGCAAAAGGGGAATGCTATGATTTGCCGGAGCAGGATTGAGGCGAAGTTTTTACTTTTTGACACCCGAATTATTATGATAAAAAAGAAGAGGAACGGATAGGAAAAGGGAGGAAAAGAAAAATGATTATTGAAAATTTGTTTGAAAAGAAAAAACCGGTTATTTCGTTTGAAATATTCCCGCCGAAAAAAGAAGCGGAGCTGAACAACATAGACGAGACGCTTAAGACACTGGCGAAACTTCATCCGGATTTTATCAGTGTAACTTTTGGGGCAGGAGGAAGCGGAACGAATAACCATACCGTGGATTTGGCGAAAAAGATAAAAGAAGACTATGATATTGAACCCCTTGTCCATTTAACCTGTATCAGCCATAGCAAGGAGGAGATAAAAGCGATTCTGCAGCAGATGAAAGAGGCAGGGCTTAAAAATGTGCTTGCCCTTAGAGGCGATGTAAACCCGAACGTACCGGTAAAAGAAGACTTTAAATATGCCAGTGAACTGGTGGCTTTTATTAAAGAGCAGGGAGACTTCCATATAAGCGGCGCCTGCTATCCGGAAGTACACTTGGAGGCAAAAGATGAAGTAACGGATATCCGCAATTTGAAAAAGAAAGTGGATGCGGGCGCAGGGCATTTGGTATCCCAATTGTTTTTTGACAACAATGTTTTTTATGATTTTATGACAAAGGTGCGGATAGCCGGCATTGATACGCCGGTGGAGGCAGGTATTATGCCTGTGACAAACAAAGCACAGATAAAGCGGATGGTGACGATGTGCGGGGCAACGCTGCCGGATAAATTTGAAAGGATTTTGGAAAAATACGGAGAAAATAAAGAGGCGTTGTTTGATGCAGGGATGGTATATGCAATTAACCAAATCGTGGAATTGATTTCTCATGGCGTGGACGGAATACATATCTTCACGATGAATAATCCGGTGGTGGCAGGCAGAATCTGCGATGGGATTAAAAATCTTGTTTAAAGCGGAGATAGAAAGGAGCAATATATGTATGATTTGGTAATTATCGGGTCAGGGCCGGCCGGTTTGTCGGCGGCAGTTTATGCAAAGAGGGCCGGAATGGAGACTTTAGTAATAGAAAAAAGTGCAATGAGCGGTGGGCAGGTGCTGACGACTTACGAGGTGGATAATTATTTGGGGCTGTCCGGGATTAACGGTTTTGATTTAGGGATGAAATTCCGGGAACATGCGGATAAAATGGGCGTAGAGTTTCTGGAGACGGAAGTAGTAAGCGTAAAGGAAATTGTGCAGATAGAAAGAAACTTGTCAAGTGATTTCGAGTATCAGGCTGAGTTAGTAGCATGTGGTGGGGAAAGGCGCAGGACATATGCGGTTGTTACAGAGAAAGGGGAATTTGAAACGAAAACCGTATTGGCGGCCACAGGGGCTGTCCATGCTAAGTTAGGGGTGCCAGGGGAAGAAGAGCTGGCTGGCATGGGGGTTTCTTACTGCGCCACATGCGACGGGGCTTTTTTCAGGAACCGTACCGTAGCCGTAGTCGGAGGCGGGGATGTGGCGGTGGAAGATGCCATTTTTTTGGCAAGGACCAGCAAGAAAGTATACTTAATCCATCGAAGAGATGAATTCCGTGCCGCGAAAATCCTGCAGGAGAAGGTAAAGGAATTTCCAAATGTGGAAATCCTCTGGAATACGGTAGTGGAAGAAATTATAGGGGAAGGGCAGGTGGAGAAAGTAAGAATCCGCAATGTGGCGTCAAAAGAATCGGAAGAAATAGAAATGGACGGTGTATTTATTGCCGTAGGCATACATCCTAATACCAGGCTGTTCCGGAATCTGGTGGAATGTGACGAGAAAGGCTATATTGTCGCCGGCGAAGATGGAGCAACAAGCGCACCGGGGATTTTTGCGGCAGGGGATGTACGGACGAAACCTTTGCGTCAAATTGTTACAGCGGTTGCCGATGGTGCCAATGCCATTGCTGGAATACAAAATTATTATATTTCTTGCTAAGTTTTTTAGGAATCCATGAAAAAGCCCATAAAATCTGAGATTGGGAAATTGAGCCATAGGTTGACAAATGTGTCGGAAGATGTTATATTATTTGACAGATGTAACAAAATTGTAACAAATTAAAAAAGTAAGTAACAATTTCCGGAGGATTTATCCTATGAGACAAAAGAACATGAAAATGGCAATATGTGCAGTGACAGCAATTCTTACATTTTCAAGTATGGACATAAAATCAAATGCAGCAACGGATTTATCATCGGTGTTGCCGTCGGCAGGCGTAGATTATACATTACAGGCAAATGCTACATCCCTTAAAAACATCAAGGAGGAAGCGGATACGGAAAAGGCTTCTTCCAAGCAGGAAACGGCAGGGCAGGCTACAGGGAATGAGGAAACAGAGGCAAAGGCGGACAGCGTTTCCGACAACGCTTCTTTAACAGGCAACGATATTTCAGGGCAGCTGCAATCGGCGGAAATGGTTTCGGAGCAGCAGATACAAGAGGAAGAAAAAGTAATCGAGGAAACGAAGGAAGTAGATACTTCTAACCTCAGTGAAAAGATTTTAAAAGATGTGGCGAAAAAGCTGGACAGGAAAGACGAAGAAGAAAGCTTTAAAAACCTTGTAATTGCAAAAGTAAACGATTATGTAAACGTAAGAAGCATCCCCAGTGAAGAAGGCGAAATCGTCGGGAAACTTTATGACAAGTCAGTGGGAAGCTTTATTTCAGAAGTAGACGGCTGGTACGAAATTAAATCCGGTTCCGTTACAGGTTATGTCAAAGGGGAATATTGTGTAACCGGCGATGATGCTGTGGAATTGGCAAAACAGGTAGGAACGAGGATTGCAACGGTCACCACCACCACATTGAAGGTTAGGGAACAGCCCGGTTTGGACACCACAGTATTAGGAATGGTTCCTATCGAAGACCAGCTTGTTGTAACGGAAGAATTAGACGATTGGGTTAGGGTAAATATAGAAGAAGGCGACGGATACGTTTCTACGGATTATGTAACGCTTTCTACGGAATTTGTTCAGGCAGAATCAAAAGCAGAGGAAGAAGCAAGGCTGGCAAAAGAAGAGGCGGACAGGAAAGCGGCTCAGGCAGCGGCAAGAAGAGCGGCAGAGAAGTCCAATTCATCGGGCGGCGGTTCCGACCAGGTTATGTATGCTTCCGGCAATGGCAGTGAAATGGGACGCGCGGTTGCAAATTATGCGCTCCAGTTTGTTGGGAATCCGTATGTATACGGCGGAACCAGTTTGACGAACGGGGCAGACTGCTCAGGTTTTGTAATGAGTGTATATGCGAACTTTGGCGTAAGCCTGCCGCATTCATCGGCAGCGGATAGAAGCGTAGGGGCTGCGGTAAACGGGCTGGCAAATGCACAGCCGGGCGACTTGGTTTGCTATTCCGGTCATGTGGCGCTGTATATCGGAAATGGGCAGATTGTCCATGCATCTACATCGAAAACAGGAATCATAGTTTCCAGTGCAAGCTATAGGACTCCTCTTTCGGTAAGGAGAATATTCTAATAAAAATAAGACGGAAGAGCGGATGTCTGAAAAGGGCATCCGTTTTTTTGCCTTATAAGGATTCGGGTGTCAAAAGGTCTTCCCGGCAGTGCCATCTGCCAAGCGGCACTGCCGGGAAGACCTTTTGACACCCGAATCCTTATAATAAAGTCCTTCGTCAGAAGGGCGTAAATTGATGAAGTATCGAATCCACATATAGAAAATTGCCCCACAATCTTGCAAGGAAACAGTAAGGATTGGAAAGCAATGCTTGTAAGATATTATAATGAGACAGCAGGTTATCCACATAAAGAAATTTCTGAAAATAAGAGAAATTGATTTATGCACGGTTTTATCCACATTATCCACACGGTTTTTTGGGGAGGGGAGAGGAGGAGCCCTTTTCCTGCCTGCGGTTCTGGTATTTTACTTCCATGAAAGACAGAATATCGTTTTGGTCGCGGATATCAAGGAGCATGAAATAAAAGAGGAGCTGCCGTTCTTTTTTGCTTAAAAATTTGAACTTTTTGCTATTCTCAGGAGCATTTGCAAATTCAATAAATAAGGATAAATCATCCATTTGCCCAGTGTAGCTAACATGCCTTTCCGATGCAAAATCCGTGTTGATGTTGAAGGTAACGATTAATTCAAGGAAATTTTCTATAGGGATTCCGTATAACATAGACAGGTTGTATAAGGAGTTTATAGGCGGTGTGATTCTTTCCGTTTCATAGTGGGAATAGGTTTGCCTCGTGATATTAAGGTGGGAAGCAACAAATTCCTGGGAATAATTAAACGATTTGCGCAAATTTTTTAAATATTGTCCTAAAGTAGTTTTGGTCATTTTATTTTACTCCATACAGGGCGGAAGATTCTTCATTGATAGGGGGCATACAAAGCTGCACCAGGAAGGGTATTGGCAATTCGCATAACATAATTTGGATTTAGTTTATCTCAAAAGGATGCTTGAAAATATATTAACGATAGCATATAATAAGATACGGGCTATTATTAATAGCATTTCTTTTACATAGTTGGAATGTTGGAATGGAGGAGAGAAAGATGAAAGCGAGTATAGTAAAGAGGATGTTGGCTGGGGCGTTGGCAGTTTCATTGGTGATGGCTCCTGCGATGGTACAGGCAGCGGAGGTATCGTCAGACACGGGTAATTCTACAACAGCAGCAGAGAGCATTATTTCTTCAAGTACATCGGAAAGTGTTACATCAGTAGCTAAAGTGCCTACTACGAGTGAAGTAGGAGGGGTAAAATCAACGATGACAGGAGTTTATCTGGCTACTAAAGTAAACGGCAGCGCGGTTACCAGCAACTTAGCCACGATAGCCCAAGGATATGGCTTGACCAGTAATGAGAAACCGTATGCGAAGTTTTTTAATTTGGATGCAAAAAAAAGCCCGATGGCAATGCAGGTAATTGATACGGTAGCATCTTCTTTAGGGGCAACGGTTGGCCCGGTATTGAATATTGAGCTTGGAAAAATGGCAGGCGGGGAATACAGCCTTTTAGCTTCGGATGGTCCGGCAATTAGGATTGCAATAGGCATTCCTAAGAATTTCGTACAGGGAGACAGCAACTATGCGATGATATGTGTACGTGAAGGCGGCGCTTTTTCAGTTTTGAAGGACTTGGATTCCGACCCGGCTACGATTACTTTTGATGCGGCAGGCGGTGCAGGCGCTTACGGAATTATCAGATATTAATTTTTAGCGGAAACGGAGATAAGGCGGAGAATTAAGATGGAACCGGAAGGGATGGCCGGGTGGGCAGGAACGGAAGGGGAAGGCGGCAGCAGTTTGGAATCGGCAGTGCAAAAGCGGAAACCGGGGCTGCTGCCGCCCGTCTTTATTGCCTCGATTCGGAAGAAAACTATGGGATTTGGAAAAAAAGCGGCAAAAAGGGTGGGAGAGAATAGCTATTTGATTTTTATCCTGCTTTTGATATTTTGCCTTTATCAATATGGAATACAGAAAATCTACGGGTTCACAATTTATCCCGATGAATTTGGGTATTGGGCAAACGCAGCGGATGCAGTAGGATATGATTGGAGCCAGATAGCATCTGTCGGCGCATATTATTCTTTTGGATATAGCCTGATTTTGATACCGGTTTTAAAAATCTTCAAAGGCGGGGTAGCGGCTTACCGGGCAGCGGTAGCTGTAAATATGCTTTTGATGTGCATTTCCATTTTTCTTTTGCATGGGATTGCCGGAAAGTTATTTCCGGATATGGGAAAAGTACGGAAAGTATTTTTGGGCGGGATAGCAGTCTTGTATCCGCCTTGTATTTTTTATATGCAGATGACCATGACGGAAGTGCTTTTGTGCTTTCTGTTCCTGCTGGTTTTTTATCTGTTGCTTAGTTTTTTGGAGAAATCGGATGGGCTTGGGGCTATTGCTTTAGCCATTGCCTTGGCAATTGCGCTTGTCTATATGTATTGTGTGCATATGCGCACGATAGGAATTGTGATTGCCTGCGGCTTGGTTTGTTTTTTGTGGGGGATGGTAAACAAAGGGAAGATAAGGCAGATACTTGCTTTGGCGGGGGTATTTGTACTGTCTGCAGTCGTTGCATATCTATTAAAAAGCCATGCGGTTTCGGAAGTGTTTTCCTATGCGGAAGAAGATATCCTGAGCAAGACCACATATGGAGGGCAATGGGAGAAGCTGGCGCATATTTTTACCATGCAGGGGATATGCCAGTTTTTGCAGGAGATTATAGGGAAGCTTTTTTATTTGGGCTTATCCAGCTTCGGGCTGTGCTATTGGGCATTAATCTGGTGTGTGAGGGAATGTGCTGATTTAGTAAATAGGAGGAAGAGAAAAGAAGCGGTTTTGCCGAGGCAATGGGGCGCCGTCTTTTTATTATTGGCTGCTATTGGAGAAGTGCTGATTAGCAGTATTTTTATGCACCAGTCTCCAAAAGTGGACGGTCTGATTTATGGAAGATATCAGGAAATGCTTGTACCAGCCATGATTATGATAGGGATTGCATTCATGGAAAAGGCAGGGAAATGTGTAGTTCCGGTTATTATGTCTATGGGCGGCATTTTGGGGGCAATGGCATGGATGCTGCATAAGACAGTGGAAGAAAGAGGGTTGGAAGGACTGCGTGGATATCATGTTCCGGGGATTAGTTATGTAGTCAACGAAAATAATCCGGATATGGAGTTGTTTTTTAGGGATACATGGCTTTTGGGCTTTGGAATGATGATATTTGCCGGTATCATTGTCTGTATGAGCGCTAAGAGAGGATATGAATGGCTTTTGTCATTTATTTTAATTATGGAGATTCTGGCAGGGGTGCAAATCAGCGCACATTATACATATCGTGGAAACCGTGTAAACTTTGAAAGCCTGATGATTTCGGATACCATCCGTGAGTTGGGCAAAGAGACGGACAAAGTGGTCTATTTGGAAGAGGGGCGTCCGGAACTTGCCGGATTTCTTCAAATGCAGATACCGGATAGGACGATTCGTATGATAAAACCGGAAGCATTAGAGAACGGGAAAGAAAAAGCACGGTTTGTGATTTCCGGCATAGAGGCGGCAAATAGGGAACAACTGAAGGAACAATATGAAAAAGAGGTGGCTACGGGAACGTTTTACCTTTACTTCGATATAAGCGAGGACGATTTATGAAATTAATCATACAAATTCCCTGCTTCAATGAGGCGGAGACGTTGGAGATTGCGTTGAACGACCTTCCTAAGAAACTGGATGGGATTGATGAAATAGAATATTTAATTATTAACGACGGAAGTAGGGACGATACGGTAGAAGTGGCGAGAAAGTGGGGAGTTCACCATATCGTGAATTTCAGGCAGAATAAAGGGCTTGCCAAAGGGTTTATGGCAGGATTGGATGGATGCCTGCAAAACGGTGCCGATATTATTGTAAATACGGATGCGGATAATCAATATTGTGCGGAGGATATTGCAGTCTTAATCCGGCCTATTCTGGATGGGGAGGCGGATATGGTAATCGGTGCGAGGCCGATTGATGAGACAGAGCATTTTTCCTTTATCAAGAAAAAACTGCAGCATTTCGGAAGCTGGGTGGTGAGAAAGGCATCCAATACGGATATCCCTGATGCACCCAGCGGGTTTCGGGCATTTTCCCGGGAAGCCGCCATGAGGATGAATGTGGTTAACGATTATACATATACGCTGGAAACGATTGTTCAGGCCGGAAGGGAAAAAATTGCGGTGACCCATGTGCCGGTGCGTACCAACAGGGAACTAAGGCCCTCCCGGTTGTTTCAGAGCATATGGGGATATGTGAAGAAGAGTATGCTGACGATATTGCGGGCGTATATGATGTATAAACCTTTAAAATTCTTTAGCTTTTTGGCGGTACCGCCGATAGGGGTCGGGTTGTTGATTAGTTTCCGTTTCCTCTATTTTATAGCAGTCGGACAAGCAAACGGTCATGTGCAGTCCTTGATTTTGGCATGTACATTGATTATTATGGGTTTCCTTACTTTTATGATTGGTCTGATGGCGGATGTGATAGCATCAAACCGGAAACTGCTGCAGGATACCCAGTATCATGTAAGGAAAATGGAATATGATTTAATGAAACAGCAGCAAAGGACGGAAGACCCACATGGAGGAGCGGAATGAAAAAAATTGTATTAGTAGGCCCGGTCTATCCATATAAAGGAGGGATTTCCCATTATACGGGGTTGATGTATAAAGCGTTAAGCAA
The DNA here is from genome assembly GCA_910588855.1 of uncultured Kineothrix sp. Lineage (GTDB taxonomy): Bacteria > Bacillota > Clostridia > Lachnospirales > Lachnospiraceae > Kineothrix. Next base: position 95,561 of record CAJUSR010000007.1, read on the forward strand.
AAAATACCAGGTGGTTATGGTTTCTTATAAGCTCCAATATCCGAAGCTTTTGTTTAGAAAAGAACAGCGCGATTATGAAAATGACAGTTTTAAAATAGAGGGAACGAATTATTGGCTGCATACGGTTTATCCGTGGAACTGGGTGAAGACGGCGGCGAAAATCAAAAAGCAAAAAGCCGATATGGTGATTTTCCAATGGTGGCATCCTTATTTTGCGCCTTGTTATTGGCTGCTTTGCAAGTGTTTAAAGGGTACGAAGATATTGTTTGTCTGCCATAATGTATTCCCACATGAAAGGTTTCCCTTGGATCGTTTTTTGGCGAAGTCTGTGTTGAGACAGGGAAGTGGATATATCGTACAGTCGAGGATGGATGGGGAAGATTTGCATACGATTATCAAGCATCCGGTTTTCCGCCAGACGGTTCACCCTACCTATAATGCCTTTCAGATAAAGAATATGACGAAAGAGGAGGCCAGGGCGGAGCTTGGTATCGGGCGGGAAGAAAAAATTTTGCTGTTTTTTGGGTTTATCCGGGAATATAAAGGGCTGAAATATTTGATTGAAGCAATGCGGACAGTAACGGAAAGGCTTTCCGATGTAAAGCTTTTGGTAGTAGGCGATTTTTCCGGGGCGGAGTCCAAGCAGGAGTATATGGACCGGATAGAGCAATGTGGGGCCGGGGATGCAATTGAGGTTTATGACGGTTATATCCCGGACAAAGAGGTGGAAAAATTTTTTGCGGCATGTGATTTGGTAACGCTGCCTTATATCAGTGCGACGCAGAGTGGGATTGTACAGATTGCTTTTGGCTTTGAAAAACCTGTTATTGTGACGGACGTAGGGGGATTGCCGGATGTAGTGGAAGACGGGAAAACCGGATATGTAGTGGGGGCGGGAAACCCTGAGGAATTGGCAAAGGCGGTAATCCGTTATTTTACAGGTGATGTGGAAAAACAGTTTAGGGAAAATATTAAAAAGGAGGCTTACCGGTTTTCCTGGGATAGGATGACGGAAGTTGTGGAAGAGCTGGATCGTTATGATGGAAGGGAGGACAGCTGAATGAGGGTACTGGTAACGGGCGCTACCGGGTTTATTGGAAAAAACATGGTAGAAGGATTATTAAAGAATGGGTATGAGGTCACATGTGTCAGCAGAAGAAAGATTGCGAAAGACACCTTTAAAAAGCCAGTCAAAAATATTGTGCTGGATTTACAGGAAATAGAAAAAATAGAAAAGTATATGGAAGATATTGATGTTATTATTCACATAGCAGCCCAATTAGGCCATTACGGGATTCCGTATCAATATTATTATCAGGTGAATTATTTGGCGACTGCTAAATTAGCAAAGCTGGCAGTAAAGTACGATATAAAGCAGTTTATTCTTTGCAGCGCACCATTTGTAGTAGGGCTGGGGGGAAGAAATACAAAAGAAGAGGAGCCATATTCACCGGCAGATGCATATTCGGAAACCAAAATGTTGGCTGAATTAGGCGTAATTCATATTTGCGAAGGAAAGATTCCATATACCATATTGCGCCCATCTTATGTGTATGGTAAAGAAGATGTGAGAAGAACCGCATTATACCGCAGTATAAAGAAAAAATATTTTGTCCTTACAACGAGTGGGAAGGCCTATTTGCAGCCTACTTATGTATCCGATATTGTGGATGGTTTTCTTTTAGCCATTTTAAATAAAAAGGCATACAATGAGATTATTAATTTAGGCGGTGAAGAATGTCTGGCAAAGGAGTATTTGGAATGTATTGCACGGCATGTAAATAGTAAACTGATTCATATAAATATTGGTTATCCTTTGTCAATATTTATTGCCAATATCGTTGATTATATCAGCAAAAAAATATTGCATAAGGCCGGTTTTGTGAACCGTGGAAGAATTGATTTTTTTGCGAAAGACCATTCATGTAATTTAGATAAAGCAAAAAAATTATTAGGGTATCAGCCTAAAGTTAATTTGGAGAAAGGGATACGGATGTCCATTCAATGGTCAAAACAAAATGGATATTTGTAAATTATTGAAAGATGGAAACAGAAGTATTCGGGGTAAATTATGAACGGTTTTCGGTAGGGAAAAAACTGGATAAGTTAGCGAAAAAATATCATATAAAATCAGTGCTGGAAATGCCTGCTCATGGGGCAAAAGCAATGCCTTCCATCTATTCTATCGGATTTGCTAAAAGGGTAAAGCATATTATTTTAGTAAATGGGAATCCCAAATATGCTTCGGAGTGGGAAAAAATAGGGGCAAAAGAAAGGGTATCATGGGTAAAGGAAGAGGACATATGCCATACCAGATTCAAAAACGCCTCTTTTGATTTTGTATGGAATTTTGCTTACCTGCCTGCTTGTAAAGAACCGGACTTGATGATTGATGAAATGAGCAGGGTAAGCAAAAAATATATTGCTGTTTTTTCGGTAAATTCAGGGAATATAGGTTTCCCGATTCATAGGATGGTGCATAAGAAAACGGGGATAAAATGGACGCATGGGGATATCCGATACAATAACCGCCATTTTATCAAAAAGAAGCTGCAGGCGCATGGGCTAAGGGTAATTGAAACGGGATTTGTAGATTGCCCGGTATGGCCGGATTCGTTAGGGTTTCGGGATGTCAGGCTGCATAGGATGAACCTTGATTTCAATAAAATGGATTGGGAGGCGCCTTATGTGGATATGCTAAAAAACGGCTCTTTCCCAATATGGATGAAACTGGTGTATATAGTGGAACGCTTACCTCTGCCTAAATTTTTAAAATCCATATATGCACATATCAACTATACGATAGCGGAGAAGGTCGATGATATATGAAAAAAAGTGATTTATTTACAGTGCTGATGCCATATTTGACCAGTTATAAATGCAGCCGCTTATTCGGCTGGCAAAAATTCCACCCTATGACAGTCACCTATTCGGTAACGGCAGCCTGCCAGTCCAGATGCAAGACATGCCAGATTGGCGCTATGTTTTGCCAGAATCCGAAAAGGGCGGAGGATGATTTGACGCTGGATGAAGTGGAAAAAATATTTTCATCCATGCATCCGGTATATTTTTTTAATATGAGCGGCGGAGAACCTTTTTTGCGGAAGGATTTGCCGGAGATTGTAGGGCTGGCATGTAAATATTTGAAGCCAAGAGTGGTGCATACGCCCACGAATGCAATTTTAACGGAACGTATCGTGGAGAATACGGAAAAAATTATCCGTATCGTAAGGGATTATAACCCTTCTGTGCCTGTGACGGTGAAACCTTCCATTGACGGGGTCGGGGAGCTTCACGATGAGATACGAGGGGTAAAGGGTAATTTTGAATGCCTGTTAAAGACGATTGAGGGGCTAAAGAGGCTGGAAAATAAATACGATAATTTCCATTTGGAATTGGGAACAGTCATATCCAATTACAATATCCAATATTTGGATGAAATAGAGGATTTTGTCCATTCGCTTGGAGTGGAAAGCTACCGGAACGAGGTGGCGGAGTGCAGGACGGAATTTTTTAACCTGAACGATCCGATTACACCGCCTGCCGATGTTTACCAAAGGCTGATAAAAGATTTTGCCCGGAAGGTAGAATCGAATATAGGGAAAAAGAAACGGCTGGCAAGGACGACGGAGGCCATGCGGGTTGTATACTATGACTTGGCAGGGAAGATTTTGGAAGAGAAGCGTCAGGTCATCCCTTGCTATGCGGGAACATCCAACGTACACATTAATTATGATGGAGGGGTCTGGCCCTGCTGTGTGCTTGGCTATGAAAAGCAGATGGGGAATTTAAGGGAATACGATTATGATTTTCAAAAGCTGTGGCATTCGGAAGAAGCGCAGGAAGTTCGGAAATATATCATAGGGAAGAATTGCGCCTGCCCGTTGGCAAATCAGGCATACAGCAATGAATTGCTGCATATGGGAACTTTGATACGGGCTGGTATCAAATCCATTCAGTTTAGCATGAAGTGAAAGATGTTTGTATTGGAGAGGGTGGAAGCGTGAAGGATGAATTAACAGGTGCCATAAAATACGATGGCTTTAAAAAAGCCGGATGGCTGTCCGAAAAAAAGGCAAAAGTGGTTTTAAAAGCCAGAAAAAAGATATTTCATCTGTTTATGGACGTAATGGAGCCAAAACGGACGGAAAAAGTAATTGACGTGGGAGTTGCGCCCGTAGTCGGGATTGCAGGTGCAAAGACCATAACCAATAACTTTTTTGAAAGGCTTTATCCATATACGGCACAGATTACCGCAACGAGCATAGAGGATGCCAAGTGTCTGGAGCAGGAATTTCCGGGGCTTAAGTTCGTACAGACAAAACCGTATACGACGCCTTTTTCAGACGGTATGTTCGATGTGCTTTTTTGCAATGCAGTGGTGGAACATACGGGAACGAGAAAGCAGCAAAAGAAATTTATCCACGAATACTGCAGGGTTTCCAAGCGGTTCTTTTTTACTACGCCGAACCGGTGGTTTCCGGTAGAACCCCATTCGGCGCTGCCTCTTGTCCATTGGCTTCCGCCTGTATTGTTTCGGAAAGTTTTGAAAATAACGGGGAAAGAAGCGCTGGCGGATGAAAACATATTGAATCTGCTTTCCGCAAGGGATTTTTTGGGATTATTCCCAAAACAGGCAAAGGTGAAACTTTTAAGGGTGAAAACAATGGGTTTTACATCGAATTTAATTGTTTATGGCGAATGGAATGAAAATGAATCATAAATGGATGCATTTGTTAAAGTGGGCAGGAAAAATCCTGGCGGTGGTTTCCCTTCTTTTTATTGCAAAAAGTTTATGGGAAATGGAATGGGGATGGATACATGGATATCCGCCTTGGAAATTGTGCTTTAATCTGTTTTTGCTGTCATGGTTTGGCGTTGCCGGCAATTATATTAATGCATATGTATGGAAGCTGTATATTGATTTTTTCAGTCAAAAGAGAAATGATACCCGGCCTATACAAAAGGTATATTTAAAGTCCAATATAGCAAAGTACTTGCCGGGGAATATTCTGCAATATGCGGACAGGAATATTTTGGGGAGCCAGTTGGGAATCGGGCATAAAAGCATTGCGGCTGCCAGCGTGATGGAATTGGCGGTTATCGTTGCTTCTGCTGTTTTGTTTGCGGCGGCAGTCTCTTTTCGTGAGGCGGCGGAGGCGCTGCGTTATTTTTCATCATATATCATAGAAAAGAAATTGCTGTTTTATTGTATTGGGGTTATGGTGATATTAGCGGGTGCATTTTTGTATGCACTTTATAGATTCCGGCTTTTCAATCGTTTGAAGCCGTATTGGAATCTGGGTTTATTGAAGGTAACAGCCAAAGCGATTGCTTTTTATATGCTTGTCCATGTAATTTCCGGGTGCTTTCTGTCCGGAATATTCTTATTGTTTTTGCATCAAAGAATCAGCTTCATTACAGTGGCCTCGGCAAATGTGATTGCCTGGCTGCTTGGATATATAACGGTAGGCAGCCCGGGAGGCATTGGGATAAGGGAAGCGGCGCTTGTGTTTTTACTGCGGAATGTTTATTCAAAGGAGGCTGTGGTGACTGCGGCGGTGATTTTACGGTTATGTTGTGTACTTGCCGATTTTATATCTTATGTAAGTGTTTGGGGGATAAGGAAATCCAAAGGGACGGGCATGTTTAAAAGGTGATGGGTATGAAAAGAAGATGGAAGTCTTGGGGAGGCATTCAGGCGGAATGGTATATTTTTGCGATTGTTTTTGCGGTACAGATAGCCGGGATTTTTTTTCGTTCCGTACCGATAATTACCGATGAATTAAACCCTATGGCGTTTGGGTTTCTTTTGCGGGGGGATGACTGGGGCAATTATTTGGCAGCAGACGGCTATTATTATAAATATGGGCAATTGCTGTTCTATCTGCCACTGATTTTTTTTATCAAGAATCCGGTTGTTCTGTTTCGGGGGATGCTGGTGGTCAATTCCTTTATTATCAGCTTGATTCCGGTTTGTGCTTACCGCATTATGAAAAAATATTTAAAATGCGGTGAAGAAGAAAATTGCAGGGAAGTTGCTATTCTTGTGGGGATATTGCCTGCTGTTTCTTTAAACAGTAAGTTTGTATGGGGGGAACCTTTTTTGATGGTGATTCCCTGGCTGATTCTGCTTTTGCTGCTGCATAGCCTGGAGGAAGGGGCTGAGAGGGCGAAGAAGCAGGCTGGCAGAAGGAGAAAGCATCGTGGGTTGGGATGCAGTATAGCTTTGGCGGTATTGCAAAGTTATGCTTATATGGTACATAACCGGGGGATTGTTATTTTGATTGCAACGGTATGCTGCGTTTTGGGCATTCGTTTTTTATGGAAGAGCCGGCATATTAAGTTGATACCCTATTTTTCTACAATGGCAGTCCTGCTTCTTGCAGATAAACTGTTAAGCGTTTTGCTAAAAGGGAGCCTATATCAAACAGAAGGGGATTTGACCGGTGGAACGGCAGGCTTTTTAAATATTGATTTTTTCAGGCACGTGCTTTCGCCAAAGGGGATATGGACATTGGTGCAGGAAATGATGGGCTGGTTGTTTGCCAGTGTCAGTGGTTCTTATGGGCTGGTAGCCTTTGGCTTGGCAGTGTCCTGTTTGGTTTTGTATGCATTAATAAGACGGAAAGAGTATTCAAAGCCGGAAACGGTAGTCGGAATATTTGGGCTGCTATGTTTTTGCGGCGCTCTTCTGCTGGGGGCATTCTTTTTCTTTGAAGATATTTTTTCAGCCGGGCATATCATAGAAAAACGTGGGGATAAGCTTATATATGTGCGATATCTGGATGCAGCCAATGTGGTGTTGAGTTTTTTGGGTTTATATTATTTGTTGGTAAAAAAACAATATAATAAAGGAAAATATTTGTTTTATCCCGTTGGGTTGTTCCTTATTTTACAAGGATTTTATGTAAGCGTTATTTCGGAAAGGATAGACAATACATTAACCTGGGGAAGTAATGTAATCATTATCAGCTATTTTTGTGATTTGACGCGGAGCATCAGGGGGAGCTTATATTCCCGGATTGGATTTTTTGCAGGGGGAATTGCCTTATTCGGGTTGTTTTCTTTTGCAGTTTTTTGCCTTATGCTTTATCTGCGGGAAAAAGGAAAAGCGGCAATTTATTTGTGTGCGGCTGTTTTCTTATCCGGGTATTTATGGAATGCTTATCATACACTTTACCGGATGGACAGCTATGTGTCAGATATGGCTTATGCTTATTGCGATGTCATACGGAGTGTGGAGACGGCAGAAAAAGTGAAAAATATCTATTTGGCAGATGAGATTGTGCGCAGCAGTTTCCAATATGTTTACCATGATTATTATGTTATAACAAAAAGAGATAACCTTGGGAAGCAGGAAGAAAATATGTTTATTTTGGCGGAAAAAGGAGAAGTAGGGAACCTTGGATTGGAAGGGGCATTATATGAGGTGGTTTTAGGGGAAAAGGTAGGAAGCGTCCGTTTGTATATTAAGGGGGAGAGGCTGAACGAATTGGTAAAAGAAAATGGGTATGAAACGCGGGAGGTGTGATTTTGGGCAACGGGTTCGTGATAGAGGAAAAGGCCAGGAAGGGAATGAAGATAGTGATTTGCTTTATTTTATTTCTCTATCCGATTCTTTTGTTTGAGGCAGATGTTGGAGGAGTGCCGATACAAACCTGGATGTTGTATATCAGCATAGCCGCGTTGGCGTTATGTTATGCTTTGGGCGGCAAAAAGCCAAGGAAAAATTGGAGGGCATCTTTTGACAGATGCGGTATTATAGCCATTTTGCTCGCTTTGTACGAGTGCATCCGTATTGTGGGCAATCTATTTTTTTACCATAAGGATACGGCATACCGGCAGGAAATAATGATTATAAGCTTTGTTGTTTTGTATTTTTTAATTGCGGCAAGGCCGCTGTTTAGTGAAAAATATTTTCATGTCGTATTGTTTGCAGGGCTGGTAGTATTTAGTTTATTGATTATCCACTATTTAAGCGGAAGTGGGGCAGACAGGCTGATGGAGGTGATGCTTAAGGATAACCGGAAGGCGGCATCTTTTGCGGTATTAGTCTGTACCATTGCCCTTTGCCAGTATTGCAGAAGCTATAGCAGATACCGCAGTATTTTTTTTGGAGCAGTAGCGTTTGTCGGTTTTTTTATATTATTCCTAAATAAAAATGCGGTAAGTATCTGGCTTATGCTTTCTGTATTTATTGCAATACCGATAGTGTTTCACCCAACGGTGGAGCTGGTCAAAAGGGATATGCAGATGCTTTTCCTGTACTTATTCCTTTTGGGCAATATGGGGTTTTTGACAACGTATACTGGTTTGATAAAAGGAGGGGTGGCTTATTCCCTGGATAGTTGTATTTACTTGAATGTGGCTATTGTAATAGGGGGGATTTTCTTTTTCCGGATGTGGGAAAAAATCCCGCCCGATGTAGATATAAAACGTCTGGTAATAAAACGGCTGGGCAGAAAGTGTTTTATTTTATTGAAAATATGCGCCGCCGGAGCGGCACTTGTGTTTATCAACGGGGCGAACTGGAAGGAGCTGCCGGATGGGATGGGTATGTCAGCCATTAAGGCAGCGTTGGTTCCGGTCGTGGAAGAAGTGCAAACGGGGAAAAGCGCTTTTTATTTGTGCCTGGAAGGGCAAGGGATTATCGGCAGTTTGCTGATTTTAGCTTTATGCATATGTATGGTAATGCAGATATATAAAAACCATGACCGGGATTGGCCGGTGACCGGGGTGCTGACAATGGTTGCCGGGGTGTTTTTTGCCCAGCTTTTGTTTTGGGGAGAATGCATGAATACTCTGCCGTTGTATGTAATATTCGTTTTATTTGCGGTTTTTATCGAGAAAGGAAGGGCGAAATGAGGAAAATTTTAGTTTTACTGATTGCAATCTGCAGTGTTGGGGCAATGGCGCCGGTTTTGGTATATGCCGGGGAGGAGCAGCAAAGAATTGAGATGCAACAGATGATGGAAGCTACAGAAAGGATAGAGGCAAGGGAGGAACCGGACGAGGAAGCTGGAATTGTATTTGTTTATGAAAAAGGGGCAAAGGTATTCGTTATAGAGGAAACCAGTGATGGCTGGTTTAAAGTTTTTTACCAGGGGAGAGAAGGATATATCCCTGATAAAGGTTTGGTTTTGCAGGAAATGGATACCGTCCAGTTGGATAAAGAATTGGAAACGGCTGTTATGGAAGGGGAAATCGTAGCTAAGGAGGTGGAAAGATACCGCAAAGAGGAAGGACGCTCCAAAGTTTGGGGAACGGTGATTGCCCTCTTGATTGGAGGGATATTTGCGGTTGGAATTATTGCAGCAAGGAAACAAGGGAAAAACAATGCTGCCAGATAGACCTTTTGATACCCGAATCATAGTATGGAATAATGCCGCCGATTTTTCATTTTCATAGTGGAAAAATAAATAGATATTGTATATAATGAACGTAATAGATTATCAATAATATGTTGTTTGAGGAGGAGAGCGATGAAGTACAAGACTTTATTGGCGGGAAACGATGCTTCTATAATTGATAGTTTTTTCACTCAGATGGGAAATAGTTTTGAAGCTATGACGACCTCGCTTCGCAGTGAGGATATTATGAGGCATGTAAACTATTTTGCGCCTAACGTTTTTATATATTGTCTCCATAACGAAACGAGAGAGAATATGAGCCAGATGGGGAATGTAAAGTATAAATTATCCCAGGAGAATATTCCGTTTGTCATAATTGGAGCGAAAGAAAACTGCGATGAATTTGAGCGGGTGGCAGTAAACGTTTCCGATATGTCTTTATACCGGCCGCTGTCTGCCGAGGTAATCAGGGAAAGGATTACCACTCTTTTACAGAAAAAAGGGATTTCACCGGATCAGCCCAAACCTACGGCAGGGCAGACGGGCAATGTGCAGGGCCAGCCGAATATACCGCCGTCTGCAGGATTGCCCGGTGCGCAGGCAATGCCGCCTGTTTTCGGCCAGCCCTTGCCGCAGAATACGGGAACTTCGCAACGGAAGCATATTTTGGTAGTGGATGATAATTCTATGATGTTGAGGCTGGTAAAGGAACATTTGCATGAGAAATACGATGTGGCGACAGCCCTCAGCGGCAAAATCGCTTTGAAATTTTTAAGGAATAAAAAGACGGATTTGATTTTGCTGGATTATGAGATGCCGGATGAAAATGGTCCTGCTGTTTTGGAAAAATTGCGCGCTTCCGATGCGACAAAAAATATTCCCGTCGTTTTTTTGACCGGGGTTACGGAAAGCAAGAAAATTAAGGAAGCCCTTATAATGAAACCGCAAAGTTATCTGCTTAAACCGATTAACCGCGAGAGGTTAATGGATACGATTGAGAAGCTTATCGGGTAAAGCATGTCTTGTGGATTGAAAAGAGGGTAGACATATGGATATAGATTTTGAATTGCATTTGACGGATTTGATTGATGTTGAAATTCTGCAAAGGATACAGGACGGATTTTCCAATACGACAGGCATTGCAGCTCTGACAACAGATGCAGGAGGGATTGCCGTAACGGAAGGGTCTAATTTCACCGATTTTTGTATGAAATGTACGAGGAGTACGGAAATTGGCTATAGCCGCTGCATGGAGTGTGACAGAAAAGGGGCGGAGCAGGCATTGAAGCAGGGAGAGCCGGCTGTCTATACATGCCATGCAGGGCTCGTAGAGTTTTCCGCACCGATTGTAGTGGATGGCAAGCTGCTTGGGTGTTTCCTTGGCGGTCAGATTCTCACAGAGCCTCTGGATTTGGAAAGCATAAAGAAAACAGCGGCAGAAATCGGCGTAGACCCGGATAAATATGTGGAAGCAGCCCAAAAATTGAAAGTAGTAGACCAATATACGGTGGATAACGCAGCAAAGTTTTTGCGCATGACGGCGGATATGCTGTCTGAAATGGCGCATAATAAATATCTTGTTTATGAAGCGAATATAGCGTTGGAGAAATCGGGGAATCTGAAATCCGATTTTCTGGCAAATATGAGCCATGAAATCAGGACGCCTATGAATGCGGTAATCGGTATGGCAGAGATGGCTCTCAGGGAGGAGCTGCCGCCGACCGCAAGGGAGTATATTTATCAGATTAAAGCGGCCGGGAAATCGCTGCTTACCATTATCAACGATATCCTTGATTTTTCAAAGATAGAATCCGGAAGGATGGATATCAATGAAGTGGATTATGAACCGATGTCCATCGTATATGATGTGGCTAATATCGTGATGACAAGGCTGAAGGGAAAGGATGTAGAGCTGGTAATTGATATTATACCGGATTTGCCCAATGGGTTAAGAGGGGACAATATCAGGATTAAGCAAGTCCTTTTGAATCTGGCGAATAATGCGGCGAAGTTTACGTCTCAGGGGAAAATCGGCATGAAGATGGGATTTACACAGATAAACCCTGATGAAATCGAACTTTATGTTTCCGTAGAGGATACGGGAATCGGTATTAAGAAAGAAGATATTGAGAAATTGTTCCAGTCTTTTCAGCAGGTGGACAGCAAAAGGAATAGGAATATTGAAGGCACCGGGCTGGGGCTTGCAATTTCCAAAAGGCTTTTGACGCTGATGGACGGCGACATTTGGGTGGAAAGCGAATACGAAAAAGGCAGCAGATTCTATTGCAAACTTCCACAAAAAATTATCGACAAAAAACCTAGCATTACAATAAAGGACCCGGAGTCTATTTTGGTTGTGGGATTGTTTTCCAACCCTTATTTAAGAGGAGGGCTTTGTTCTGATGTGACAAATTTAGGCGTGGATTATATATTGATGGCGCCCAAAGACCTTAATACATTCCCGGATGACAAAAGGGTTTTTCTTTTTATAGAACATCCTTTGTTTTCGGAAATGGTAGAAGACTTTATCCGGCATAACCCGCAGATTACAGCTGTGCTTCTGATTGATTTCTATGATAATGTAAATTCCGACATCCCTAATCTTCTCATATTGCGGAAACCTCTTTTTGCAATGAATATTGCCATGATATTGAATGGTGAGGAGTTGAATTTTGTAGATGATACGGATGAAAAGGAATTTGACTTTATTGCCCCCGAAGCTGAAATCCTTATAGTGGATGACAATGCGGTGAATCTGACTGTAGCGGAAGGGATTTTAGAGCCGCTGAAGATGAAGATAGATACGGTAACCAGCGGCAAGGCTGCCGTAGACAAGATTTCAAAATTCCATTATGATATTATCTTTATGGATCATATGATGCCGGAACTGGACGGGGTGGAGACGACGCATATTATCAGACGTTTTCATCCGGAGTATGATGATGTGCCAATTATTGCCTTGACCGCAAATGCTATGGAGGGTACGAAGGAGATGTTCTGCAGGGAAGGGATGAACGACTTTGTTGCCAAACCCGTGGAACTTCGTTTGCTGGCTGCCAAGGTAAAGAAATGGCTGCCAATAGAAAAGGTACAGAAGGTTTACATAACAAAAAGTGTCGACAAAGAAGAGAAAAAGCTGGATCATATTGTAGTGGGCGATTTGGATATAAAATATGCTATGGAATTTTTAATCAGTGAGGAACTGTTCTGGAAAGTTTTGAAAGTGTATTACCATAGCATTGAGAAGAAGGCGAAATTAATTAAGACGATGGAAGAAGAGGGGGATTGGACAGGATATACGATAGAAGTCCATGCATTAAAAAATTCTTCCAAGCAAATCGGTGCCATGTCCTTGTCCGAGAAAGCGGCAGCCTTAGAAAAAGCAGGGAATGCAAGGGATGTATCTACAATCCATAGGTATACGGATGATATGCTGGAACAGTATCTTGGTTATCTGCCGGTGCTGGAGCCTTTCTGCGCGGATAAGGAAGAGGAATCCGAGAAGAAAGCTTTTTCAAAGGAGGCTTTGCTTGAGTGCTTCCGAAAGATGAAGATGGCGGTAGAAGATTTGGATATGGACGGGATGGAGGAAGTTATTCAGGAGATGGAGCAATACCAATACGAAGGATGGAGGAAGGAATTATTCCTTCAGTTAAAGTATGCAGTGGAAGAGGTGGATGCAGACAGCTGCGAGAGTATTATGCTGGAGTGGGGGAAGAAGGCGGAGTAAAAAACGGCGGGAATACGATGATTTTTATCCGTCTGATTTCCCACATGATAAGTCTTCGCGTCAGGTCTGAATTTGTTGCGCAAGTATGGAACAATATGGTATAATAAGGGCAGGCATTATACCAACATTGATTTACGTTTATACGGAGAGGACAAGTTTAGAGTGTAGTGTTCACAGAATAATCCAACGAAAGGGATGAGAAATATGAAGTTTGTTATAGTAGGGAAGAATATTGAGGTTACAGAGGGGTTAAAAACGGCAGTTGAGGATAAAATCGGCAAGCTGGAAAGATATTTTACCCAGGAAACAGAGGTACATGTTACATTAAGCGTAGAAAAAGAACGGCAGAAGATAGAAGTGACGATACCGGTGAAAGGCAATATCATCCGTTCGGAGCAGGTCAGCAACGATATGTATGTTTCTATCGACTTGGTGGAAGAGATTATTGAAAGACAGATTAAAAAGTATAAAAACAAACTGATAGACCAGAAGCAATCGGCAAGCTTTTTCAAGCAGGAGTTCATTGAAAAAGACTATATGGACGATGAAGAAGTGAAAATCATACGGACAAAGAAGTTTGACATTAAGCCCATGTATCCGGAAGATGCATGTGTGCAGATGGAGCTTCTTGGGCATAATTTCTTTGTATTCTTCAACGCGGAGACTGAACAGGTTAACGTGGTATATAAGAGGAAAGGGAATACCTATGGCCTGATTGAGCCGGAGGTGTAGGCGGACAAGCTTGTGGGATATGTGTAGAAGTTTGTGCAAAAAGAGGATAAAACAGAGGATTTCTTGTAGCGATGAATGATTTTGCCTGCGGGTAATTATGCTATAATTATTATGTTTTTCAACAACATTCCCAATGAGGAAAGGATGGTGGATGCATAATAGCCAGAATCATTTATTTCAGCAAGAGGGCCAATTACAAAAGGATAATATATATGGACAAGCTTAAAGCACTCAATACTTATATAGAAACAACGAAAAGAGAGATATTAGAGGGAAAAAATATAAGCCCTCATACTATTTCTGAAAAAATACTCAGCATCTGGGGGGTAAAGGAGCCTCCGGTTCCGATTATAGAGATATTGAAAGCATTAGGGTTCCGGATTTTTGAACAGGAGTATAAGGAAGAGGACAGGGAACTATCCGGATTTATTGCGATTGATAATGAATATCGGGATAAATTTGGTACAGACAAAATTATTTCTTTAAATACTGCGGATAACCAAGGGCATAAACGTTTTACATTAGCCCATGAATTGAGCCATTATATTTTTGATTTTAACCCGCGGGTGATGGCGTCTTACTCAAACCCATACATAACATATGAGGCGGATAAACCGATAGAGAAGGATGCAAATAGGTTTGCAGCGAATTTGCTAATGCCTGAAAAAATTTTTATAAAAGAATATAAAAGATTGAAAGAGGAAGGTTTGGGGCTATATGACATAGTGGGAAAACTTTCGGAGGAATTTTTAGTTTCTGCCAAGGCAATTGAGAAGAGATTTGTAGAAGTGGGAATAAATGGATGACAGATGCGGAAAATACACATGATAATGAGGATAGGTATTTAAACTACCTTGAGGAACCAGCAAATACGGATGAGATTGCAACGGACGAGATGCTGGCGGGAAATGATAAACGGCACTTGATAAGGCATAATGAAAATTACACAAAGTTGTTGTCATGTTATGTAAATAATATTGCAAAAACCTTAAAAGCGAAATATTATTTTAAGATAATTTTTTTCGGTGTTGTTATGCTTGCCATAGTATCAGTAATTGTTATGTTCGTATGGTCGCTGATTTGTGCATTAGAGTGTGAGGGTTTGGAAGCAGCAGTCGTAGCTGTAATCGGTTCGTTTGTTTCCATAATATCTGCAACAATTGTTTTACCCTCCATTATAGCTAAATATCTTTTCAATTTGGATGAGGAAAAAGATGCCGTGGAAATTATAAAAGGGATGCAGGAGTTTGATAAAACAATACGGAAGCATAATGATTAAGGCATTATTTTATAAGGGTTAATTATAATAAAAAAAGAGATAGATGCGTGGCATGGCTGCGCATCTTTTTTCATATATTGCTATGAGATATGTAGGATGGTGGAAAATGCAATATCTGAAAAGAATAAAAAAGGCTATATTGATAGAAGGAATACTTTTGGCATCATTGTGCAGCGTATTCATGATGGGGGCGCTGAAGGGGAACAGGACGGGAACACAGCCGCAGGCGGTGGAGGTTGGCTCGGTCGGGGAGAAAGAATATATCAAATGGGTGGATTTTAATGTTTCTTATGAAGCGTTGTGCGAAGCCTATAAGTGGGATGTGGAGACTTATGAAGAAGCCCAGGCGGATAAAAATATTGCGCATGTAAACTGGATACAATTGCTTGCCTATGTAGGGGCGAAACATGGAGGGAACTTCCCTTCCGGCACGGTATCAGAAATTGCGAAGACGGCAAAAAAAGTAAAAACAAATGAAATAACGATGGCAGAGCTTGTCAGGGATATGAAGTATTATGCCTATTATCTGGAAGCGTATGAGGCTGTTTTGGGCGGCTTTGTAGGGGAGTATGAGATACAGAAAAAGAGGGAGGACGGAAAGGCGGAGTGGGAGAAATGTTATGGGCTGAAGGCTTTTTCGCCTATTGCAAAAGGGTTTGAATACAGCGATTATGATGATTTCGGTGCATCCAGAAGCTACGGTTATTCCAGGCCGCATTTGGGGCATGACATGATGGGGCAGGTAGGCACACCCGTGGTGGCGATTGAGTCCGGCTATGTGGAAGCGATTGGGTGGAACCAATATGGGGGCTGGCGTCTGGGCATCCGCAGTTTCGATGGGAAAAGGTATTATTATTATGCCCATTTACGGCAGAATTTCCCATATTGCAAAGATTTGGAAGAGGGAAGCGTAGTGACGGCAGGGCAGGTCATCGGTTATATGGGGCATACCGGCTACAGCAAAACGGAAAATGTGAACAACATAAAAGTAGTCCATCTCCATTGGGGATTGCAGCTTATTTTTGATGAGTCGCAGAAAGAGGGAAACAATGAGATATGGATTGATTGTTATGATTTGAGCCGGTTCCTTTATAAGAACCGTTCGGAAACAGTAAAGAATGAGGAGACAAAAGAATGGTACCGCGTTTATGATATGAAGGACCCGGCGGTGGAGAAATATTTGAGAAGTAAATAGGCGGAACCAAAACAAACCTTGTTTTGACATTAGAGGATTCTTATGCTATGCTTGACAGATGAAAATAGTAATTTGTGATGACAGTATAGAAGACTTGATAAAAATTGAAAAGCTTTTACGCAAATATATGGGTTCTTACACGAATACCGAAATCGAGGTAGAGAAGTATTCCAATCCATCCCAATTATACAATAAGATATGCGGGAAGGAATTGGCGGATATTTATATTCTGGATATGCTAATGGATGAAAAATCGGGAATTGACATCGGCAACAGGATTAGAAAAGCTGATAGTAAAAACGTAATCATTTATGTTACTTCTTCCGATGAGTTTGCATTGGATGCGTATCGTGTACAAGCTGCAAGATATTTGCTGAAACCGATTAAAGAAGAGGAATTTTTTGAAGCTTTGGACTATGCTTTGGCTAGTACGGAGATAAAAAACGGGCCTCTTTATTTAGTAAAAACAAAAGGCGGATTTGTATCCATACCTTATTCTAAAATAGAATATATCGAAAATGCGTCAAGAGTATTGGACATTCATTTGACGGACGGGGAAAATATAAAAAGTATTTTTATCAGGAAATCTTTTGACACGGAGATAGAAGAATTGCTGAATGATAAAAGCTTTCTTCAAGTCCATAAATCTTTTGTAATTAATTTAAAACATGTCAAAAGACTGACGATGAATAATGTTGTTATGGAAAGCGGCAAAAGTATTCCTGTCAGCAAGGCAAGAAGCGCAGGGGCAAAAAAAGAGTATCTTATATTTGCTTCCGAACAGTATAGGTAGGGTCGGGTATGGACTATTTTAGAAGTTCTTATTATGCAATCAGCCATATATTTTTAATGTTGTTTATCTATTTATTTGTGACACACCGCTATTCTAAAGAAAAAACGATAGGAATTTGTTTTTCTTCTTTTTTCGTATTGACCATATCCGATTGCCTGAAATTGAATATGTTTCCGGACAGCGATATATGTTATGTTGTAGTGACTATATTGCAAATATTTGTAACTCAGTTTACCGGAATCTATATATCGGATACAAGGGATAGCAGAGCTTTGTTTATGGGTTTGACTGCATCCAATTATGTCATAGCCGGCAGTTTAGCCGCATCTATTTTGCATATTTATACGGAAAGCATATTTTTTTCCCTTGTGGGAAGCTTTTTTATCCACGCCTCCATTTTGCTGTTCCTTTATTTTAAAATCAGGGAGACATGGCTGGAATGCTATGAAAAGGAACTGGTGAAAGATTGGTGGGGGCTGTGCCTGATTCCGGTTTTCTTTTATTGCGGTTTTTGTTTCCTCGCATTTTTTCCTTATACACTGTATGATAACCCTCATAATATATATGGGACTACAATGTTTATTATTACTATGTTCGCTTCCTATGTGGCAGTGTTCCAGTATGTGAAAAGCGAATCTGACCGGATAAGGATTAATTGGGAGAACGTATTATTTGAGACTTATATTAAGGGGCTTGAGAGCCAGTATTGTCTGGTGGAGCAGGCTGAGAAGAATTTGAAAATCTTACGGCATGATATGAGGCATTATTCTAATATGATTGATGCATTTTTGGAACAGGGGGAATATGATGAGATTAAAAGGGTGACAGAGTACATAAACGGGGTGACGGAAGACAATAAAGTGGTTAAATATTGCGAAAATATCGTTATCCATTCTATCCTTTCCCGAATGATAGAAAAGGCCTCTTCTTTGGGGGTAGATATCCGTTTAGATGCTGTGGTCCTGAAAGACGTGCCGGTGAACGATTATGAATTGGCGGCAGTAATTGCAAATTTGCTGGAAAATGCATTGATTGGTGTGAAAGATTTGGACGAAAAGGGGAGACGGTATATTGACGCGAAGATTCAGTGTACACAGGAGCATTTATTGATACAAATAAAAAACGAATGCGAAAAAGATGTCATATTCGATTCCCAAACAGGGCTTCCGAAAAGCAATATGGGAAACGGGCATGGGCTGGGAATGCAGAGTATATCTGCTTTTTCGGATAAAATAGGGGGAAATGTGGGCTGTTTTTGCAAAGAGGGGGTTTTCAATATTATTATATTTGCGAAATTTTAGGCTGTTTTGCGAAAAAACAGGAGGTATGAAAGGCGGGGGAAGCAGTATAATTAAAAAAATACTATGATACGGGCACAGAGGGGACTTTCATGCAGAAAACCTTTATGAAATATACTTTTTTAATTATAACATCCGCTATTTTCCTAATACTTATTATTCATTTCCGGTTTAGCGAAAATATGCTTGAGGAGCAGCAATACGGCACCTTTTATGCAAAAACGGAACAAATGATACATACCCTGGAAACCAATCAGGAAGAGCTGCAGCAGTTAAACGAGAGTCTGGATGAAGACTATCTTACTAGAGCCAGAGCGGCAGCATATGTGTTGGACAGGGAAGGAGGCTCTTCGATGGATGTGTGGCAGATGCAATATCTGGCAAGGCTTTTGAATGTGGATGAACTGCATGTCATTGATGAGAATGGGATTATTGTTTCGGGCTCTATTTCAAAATATGTGGGGATTGATATGGATGACCATGAGCAGACGCGTGCTTTTTTGACTCTTTTGGAAAGCGGCGACAACGCTTATCTGATTCAGGAAGCACAGCCGAATGCGGCAGAAAACAGGATAATGAAGTATGTAGGCGTTGCGAGGAAACGCCGGAGGGGGATTGTACAGGTGGGGTTTAAACCTACCAGACAGATGGAGGCCATATCAAGGAATACTTATGATTATATTTTTTCAAGGTTCCCTACGGATATCGGAGAGGAACTTTTTGTGGTCGATGCTTCCACCGGAGAAGTCCTTGGCCATTCTGACGGCATGGGCAAAGATTTCCATGAGGACTGCTATCAATTGGAACAGCTCAATGATTGCGAAGGCGGAGCGTACATAAAAGGGGAAGAAGGGGAAACAATGTATGTAGTGAGCCGGAAATACGAGGATGTCTTACTATGTGCGCTGCTTCCCCAAAGTATTCTTTTCCGAAGGATATGGAAACATATTCTGGCTATTTCGGCCTATTTGTTTTTTGTCGAGGCGGCGGTCATGCTGCTCTTAAATTATCTTGTTAAACAAAAAGTGATTGACGGGATTCATCATATTATCGGAAACCTTACTTCGATTACGAATGGAAACTTTGACACAATCGTAAAGGTAGGTGGAAACAGGGAATTTGAAGAATTAAGCACTGGCATTAATACGATGGTAAAGAGTATTGTCAATCTTTCAGACCGTATTTCTGCGATTATAGAAATCAGCGGTATCCCTTTGGCAGCCTTTGAGTACGAGCGGGGAATGAATCATGTTTTTACTACCTCAGGTCTTGGCGAATTATTGGATATACCCGCGGCAAAGGCTGCCAAACTTTATAAAAACTCTACGCTTTTCGGGCAATATATGAGGGAAGTTACGGAAGAGCCGATAGAAGGGGAAGAAGATATTTTTCAAATTAATGAAGGGAAGTATGTCCGTATCCATATGTCGAAGTCAGAGGAGGGATATCTTGGCATTGTGACCGATACCACAAAGGATATGCTGCAGAAAAGACAGATGCAATACGAGAATACGCACGATGCACTGACAGGGCTGTGCAAGTTTGGCTATTTCAAGCAGCTTGCGGAGGGGATACTGCATAAGCTGCCACATGGGGAAGTATGTGCGTTTGTTATGCTTGATTTGGATTATTTTAAACCAATCAACGATACCTTTGGCCATGATGCCGGTGACCGGTACCTTCAGGGTTTTTCGGGGATTATGCAATCCATGCCTGAGGAGCATTTTTTATGCGCAAGGCGTTCCGGGGATGAATTTTGTATGATGATTTATGGCTGTGAAGATAAAGCGGGGATTCTTGGATATCTGGATATGTTTTATAAGGAACTTGGGGAAACCGATATATGCCTTTCGGATACGGAGTCCAGGAAGATAAGCGCTTCTGCAGGCTTTGTGTGGACGGATGATGCAAAAGGCAATGTATCCGAATTGTTAAGTCATGCGGACGAAGCGCTTTACGAGATGAAAAAGGATACGAAAGGGTATTATGTGGAATATCAATTGAAAAATCATCCTGATTGTTAATTTTTCAACCTGCAATTTGAACCGGAACTGCAAAGATGCCCTCATCGCAATAAGTTGTTGTGATATAGAATAAAAACTAATATAAAATAAGAGCTAGCATAAAAATAAAAGTGCGGGTGGGGGAACCTATCTGTTATCCTTAATAAGGAATCAGGGGAATCGTCTGAAAAAGAAGGATTCCCCTGATTTTCTGTTATACGGTAAAATAGGAACAATTCAAACATTGTTTGAGTAGTTCTTTTTTTTACCTTATAGGATTCGGGTGTCAAAAGGCCGGGCCGGCAGCGGCCTTTTGACACCCGAATCCTTATAGGAAAGTCCTTCGCCAGAAGGACGCAGCGAGTAGGGGAAGATGAATCTTCTTTACTCGATTGGAAATAATAGTAGTCTGCATGCAATTTCTTTTATGTTAGGAGGAAGCGATGGGAAAGGTATATGGCTATGTGCGTGTCAGTACGAGGGAGCAGAATGAGGACAGGCAGATGATTGCATTGAGGGAAAGGGAGGTGCCGGAAAAAAACATTTTTATAGACAAACAATCAGGAAAAGATTTTGAGCGGCCGATGTATAAGCGGCTGGTTAAAAAGTTAAAAAAGGATGATTTGCTTTATGTAAAGAGTATCGACCGTCTGGGCAGGAATTACGAGGAAATTTTAGCGCAATGGGGGTACCTGACAAAAGAGAAAAAAGTCGATATCGTAGTAATGGATATGCCTCTTTTGGATACGAGAAGAGGAAAAGATTTGATAGGGACTTTTTTAAGCGATATTGTCCTGCAAGTGCTTTCCTTCGTTGCGGAAAATGAGAGGAAAAACATAAGGCAGAGGCAAAAGGAAGGGATTGAGGCGGCCAAGATGCGGGGAGTCCAGTTCGGCAGACCGAAAAATCCTCTCCCGACAAATTTCGGGAAAATTTACAATCAATGGGTGCGGGGGGAAATCGGGGGAACAGGGGCAGCGCAGATGTGTGGAATGTCTGTTACATCGTTCTATCGGAAGGCTAAGAGGGAAAGGGAACAGCATAAGATTTAAAATGCAGTATGTTGCCAAATTGTGTACTTTTTGGCTATAAATTCTATTTTACATAATCTTTTATTACTATACTATAATTTTGCCAAAAAGTCAATAATTGTACGCTTCATTCCTGTAAGCTACGAACCAAATGCTATGTATGTGCATCTGGTTTTCAATAGCCAAAAAGTACACTTTTTGAAAATTGGGAGGAGAATTTATGCTGGATTCGGCACTGGGCTCCGGAAATTCGGTAAGAATTAGGAAATAATAAGAAAGTGACGGTTACAATGCTGGTTTATTATCGAATCCAGCTTCAGATTGGTACACTAAGGAGTGCGGGTATTCACATGTGGAAGAACGATAAACCAATAATAATGGTAGGGAATAGACAACTATGAGGAAGGTGTGGAAAAAGCAAATTAAGGATTTCTTAAATCTAATGGAAGAGGCGCATAACGAGATTGAGAAAGAAGTGGAAAAACGAAATGGCGCGATGGTACAAGAACTGCTGGGACAATGCCAGGAGGGGGCTATCAGAATTGGAGATTTGATAGAGAGCAGCGAAGAAGGGGAAACAAAGACGGTAGAACTGCTGGAAGAATATTGCGAGCTTGTCTATACTGTGCATCAAAGTATGTTGGAAGGCGGTCATCCCAAAGGAGGAAAATTCTGTAAAGATTTAAAGGTCGTACTAAAAAGGGTACAAGAGAGGATAGATAGCCTGAAAATACGTATCGAAGCGGTATTTCTTCCTTATAAGGCAGCTATGTGGGATTCTTTGGAGAGCGTTTGGAAGGAAGCAGAAGCAGACCCGGACTGTGATGCGTATGTTGTTCCGATTCCCTATTATGATAAGAAACCAGACGGAAGCTTTGGAGAAAAACATGACGAAAGCGGTCTGTATCCGGAATATGTGCCTATTGTCAAATATGATGCCTATGATTTTGCATTCCACAAGCCAGATATCATCTTTATTCATAACCCTTACGACGGCGGCAATTATGTAACAAGCGTGCATCCCTTTTTTTATTCTTCTAATTTAAAGAAATATACGGATTGCCTGGTATATATTCCTTATTTTATAAAGGATGAAATGGTTTTTGAAAATCTACAGGAAACGAAAAAAATAGAAGATTACTGTATGGTACCCGGTGTGGTAAATGCGGATAAGGTGATTGTCCAATCCAGGGAGATGAAAAAGGTTTATATAGATATATTAACGGGGTATACCGGCAGGAATACCTTTGATTATTGGGAAAGGAAAATTGCAGGGCTTGGTTCGCCCAAATTAGAGAAGGTACGCAATACCAGCAAAAAGGATATTTGTATTCCGGCCCAGTGGGCGGGCATTATGAAAAAAAGAAGCGGCAAAGTGGTTTTGTATAATACCCATCTGAATCTGTTGATGGAGAGGAATTACAAATATTTTATCCCAAAACTAAGGGAAACGTTGGATTATTTTAAAAGCAGGGATGATATCCTCCTTTTGTGGCGCCCTCATCCCCTCTCTCTTGCGGCAGCGGAATCCATGAACCCTTGTGCTGCGGATATTTACCGCAGCATTGTGAAGGCATACCGGGAAGAAGGGTGGGGGATTTATGATGATACACCTGATTTGGGAAGGGCGATTGCCCTGTCGGATGCTTACTATGGCTCCATAAGCTCTGTGCTGACACTATATAAGGAAACGGGCAAACCAATACTCATACATAAAATTGATATTGCGGAGGAAAAATACGGGGATGATTTATGCAACCACCGGGTTGACAGGGGCGGGAGGATTATGTGGTAACGATGGGAAGAGAGACTATAGCGATTGATGCGAGGGAATTGAGGAAGATACAATTGCTTCAATTGGATATATTGAAACAGGTAGACAGGATATGCAGAAAGCATGGTATCAAATATACTTTGTGCGGAGGAAGCTTGTTGGGGGCAATCCGGCATGGAGGGTTTATTCCCTGGGATGACGATATTGATGTTTCCATGCTTCGTGAAGATTATGAAAGGTTCCTGAAAATATGTGGCCGGGAATTGGATAAAAGGAAATATTTTGTACAGACGGTGGACACGGATCCCGGATATCGGTGGATATATGGGAAAATCATTTTAAAGGGAACGGTTTATGTGAGGAAAGGGCAGGAAAGCATTAAAAGCCGTAATGGGATTTTTATTGATATTTTCCCAAGGGATGGCAAATTTGATAACTTTGTAATCGGTTACATACAGTCAAAATGTGCCTTTTTGCTTAGAAAGATTCTATACTCCCCAGTGGGGGCAGAGCAAAGCAAAGATGTAAAAGCAAGAAAAATCTTCCGAATCCTTTCCAAAATAAAGAAGAAAGATGCGCTGAAGCTGCTGGCATTGATACAATTTTTAAATTTTGGGAAAAAAACCAAGATGGTTAGGTGCTGGGGGCTGATGGGAACGGGAGAAAAGAAAAAATACGAATTGAGGGCCAAAAGATACGAACGGTATAAAGAGGAACATTGGTTGGACTTGCCGGAGCAGGAAAAGGCAAAAAGAAAAGAAGGGCTTTTACGCTGCTTTTTTACGGAGGTAACAGATGTACCTTTTGAAAACATGACGGTAATGATTACCGCCCATTACGATGAATGGCTGCGGTTTACATTTGATGATTATTGGAAACTACCGCCTAAGAGCAAACGTATTATGCACCAGGAGGCTTCTGCATATAGTCTGGGGAAATATGAGGAGTATGCCGAGAAACTATTGGAAGAGGATGGAAGGGAGCATGATGGAAAAGCTTGAGTATACGCCGGAAATCATAAGAAAAATACAATTGACGGAGTTGTCCATACTGCGCGAGCTGGATAGGATATGCCAAAAATGCAAGATTCCCTATATCATTGATTCCGGTACACTTTTAGGGGCGGTCCGCCATGAAGGTTTTATTCCCTGGGATGATGACATAGATATAAAAATGCTGCGTAGGGATTATGATAAGTTTTGCAACATTTGCAAAGATGAGTTGGGGAAAAAGTATTTTTTACAGACTTACCGGACGGATAAAGGATATCGTTGGGGATATGCACGGATATTGAGAAAGGGAACCGTATTTATCCGGGCAGGGCATCAAAGCCTGAAGTCGAATACGGGGATATTTATAGACGTTTTCCCTTGCGATAATATGCCGGAGGGCAAGGCTGCCCTCTTTCTGTGCAATGTTCTTTCCCTCGTTTGCCGGAAAATGCTTTATTCCGAAGTAGGGGCAAAAAGTGCGCCTTTTTTTGTAAAAAGGCTTGGCTTTGCCTGTCTGGATCTTTTGCCAAAGGAATGGGCTTATTATGGGTTGGAAAAAATTGCGGATTATTGCGGAAGAAAGGAAACGGGGAAAGTACGGTGTTATGCGTGGGGCTCAAAAGAAGAAACTGTTGGGCAGAAGAGGGAATGGTTTGAAAATACATGTGATATATGTTTTGAGGGTCTTATGGTAAAGGCTCCGGCAAAGAAGGAGGAAGTCCTTACTTATTATTATGGAAAGGATTATATGACCCCGCCCCCGGAAGAGGAGAGGCAGCCAAAACATACGGCCGAATATATAAAATTCGTAGAAGAAGACGAGGGAGATGTTTGCGGATGAATCCAATATCTTGTTTGGATGCCTGGCAGGATGGGGAAAATGTATGGCTGTCCAACTATGATTACAATGCATTGATAAGGTGGAATATGGATTCCGGGGAGGCGGAGATTATGGGATTATTCCCCCGGGAGCCGGAGGATGCAGGAAGATTACATCGGCGGGTATTTTGCGTGGGAAAAAAGCTGTATTTTATTCCATATCGGGGCAGATATATCCATATCCGGGATTTGGAACAGGGAACATGGGAGTGTGTCAAGGTGGCAGAGGAAGAAATGATAGTTGCCGACGCCTGTTTAGTGGAGGATTGTATTTGGATATTTCCCTGTTATCTGCGCTGGCCTATTATGCTGTTCCATATAAACACGCATCAATTAGAGAGAATGGATAGTTTGACGGGAGAAATCGGAAATTATATAGAGGAAAAATACAGGAAATGGATGGTTTGGGATATTTCCTGTGTCTGTCAGAGAGAGGGTCTTTTTTATTTGGCAGAATACCGTAGGAATCAGATTTTTTGTATTGACAATAAGGAAGGGAAGCTGCAGCATGTATGGTCTCATGTTAGAGCAGCACTGGGTTCGGAGGGGAAGGATACTAGGGAAGAAGTAAAAATACAGGGGATTACTGTATGCGGAAAAGAGGACTTTTGGCTGGCTTCGCTGGAGAAGGCGGAAGTTTACAGATGGAATCCGAAGGAAGGAATCAAAAGAACCTACGGGTTTGCTGCGAAGATGTATGGCAAAAGGATACCGTTTCTTAGGGTGGTTGATGTAGATGAGCTATATGCATTGGTATTGCCCTGCCATTCCGGTTATCTTTTCAGGATTCATAAGCGGACGGATGAAATAGCAAAAATCCCGTATCCGGTAGGATTCGCAAGGCGGCGGGTTTATTCCCTGTTTTGCGGTTATGGCAAGGAGGCAGGTAAAGTGTTCCTTTATCCGAGAAGCGGTAACGGGCTTCTGATAGTAGAAGTAAAGCAGGGGGAAGCTTTTTACATTCCTTATATATTCAACGAAAAGGACGGCGGATATCTTGCAGATTTCTATCTTCAATCCATGAGGGAACAGTTGTGCAGCGGTAGGTTGGATGAATCCGAAGGGGGGAAGGATATACTTTCGGATTTCCTCGATGAAGTGGTCCGCCGGGAAAGGGATATGGAACAAGGGGAGGCGGAACCAATCGGGAAAAGGATATATGAGTATTGTAAAGAAACATGTCTGCGGGGGAGGTTGGAATGAAAGTTGCAGTGATGTCGGATATTCATGGGAACCTGGAAGCATTTGATTCGATAAGAAGAAGGATTTGCGGGATGGAAGGGATAGAAGGGATTGTGCTGTTGGGCGATTTGATAGATTACGGTCCGCATTCGGGCGAAGTGATTGAGTCAATTCGGAATCTGTCCTATCCTATCTTATGCAATATCCGGGGGAATCACGAGGCCGCTGTTTTGGAAGGGGAATACGGCAGATTTTCCACAGAGCGCGGAAAGGAATGCGCCCGTCATACATGCAGCCATTTGTCCGCAGCTTCCCGGTATTATTTGGAAAAGGAAATGGAGAAAAAAGGAAGCCATGTATTCTGTGTGCAGGGAAGGAAGTGTCTGGCAGTACACGGAAGCCTTTCGGATGAATATTGGAAAGGAATTGGCATGGAAGATAGTTTGGAAGAAAATGGTTTAGAAAAATATAAAGGGTTTGATTATGTATTTTCCGGGCATACTCATTTGCCCCATTATTTTGAAAAGTATTATCCGGTAAAGGATGGGGTGAGGAGAAACAGGAAGAAAACAATATTTATCAATCCGGGTTCGGTAGGGCAGCCAAGGAATTTGAATGCAATGGCACAATGTGCGGTGGTAGATATGGAAAGCGAAGAAGTGGTTATGGTAAAGTGCCGCTATGATATAGGCAGGGAGCAGGAAGCCTTTCCGGCAGAAATAGATGTATTCTATAAGGACAGATTGGAGTACGGAATATGATGAAAGAATTGTATGTTATCAGCGGTGTGGCAGGCATGACGGGAAGCGAGCTGGCAAAAATATTGGTGGCGGAAGGGCACAGGGTTATTGGATTCGACAACTTTTTTGCGTCGTCCAGGGAAAGCCTGTGTGAAATAGAAAATAACGAATTGTTTGATTTTTATGAATATGATTTAAACTCCGGGGAAGAGATGGGACGGGTTTTAGATATGGTGAAAGGATGGAAAAAAGAATATAAAAAGCTGGTGTACATAAATTGCGCGGCAATTGTCCATACGGAGTATTTTTACCATATTGATAAAACATTTGGAACCAATGTGACAGGAATGAAAAATTTTCTGGAACAGGCGGTTATGGCCGGGGCGGATATTTTTATCAATTGTTCCACTTCCGAAGTATATTCCATGCAGTCATGGAAAGAAGGTGGGGTAGCGGAAAAGGATTATATCCTGCTTGCCAATGCGGAGCATAGTCAACGGACAAGTTATGCGGCAGGAAAACTGCTGACGGAATTTTTCATGAAAGATGCGGTATGGAACCAAAAGATAAAGGGGTGTTCTATACGGTTTGCCAATGTGTACAGCAAAAGCGAGCGGTACCCGAAACATGTGATTCCCCACATATTGACGGAGCTATCCCGGAAAGGGGAAGTGGAGCTATTGGAAAACAGTAAGAGAAATAAAAGGACTTTCCTCCATAATACGGATAGCTGTATGGCAGTGCTTGCGCTAATCCGTACGGAAGAGGCATTGGACGGAAGCGTATATAACGTGGCTACAAAAGAAGAGGTTTCCATGCCGGATTTGGTATCCCTTTGTGCGGAAAAAATGGGGATTTCCAATCCGAAGATTGTTTTCCGGGGCTACCGGGAGTCCGACCCGGAAAGGCGCGTGCTGAATATTGATAAAATCGTAGAAAGGACGGGATGGATGCCAAAGGTTTCGTTAGCGGAAGGGATAGAAATGTGCGTAAAGGAAATGAGGAAGAACAAGGCATGAAAATATTGGTGGTGACGGTGGCCGGAATGGCAAGGAGGTTCAGCGAATCGGTGGGGAAAGACTCCCTGAAATGCCTTTATTATAAAGAAAATCCAAGGGAGGCGCTCCTTTTCCAAATGCTGCGGCAGGCATCGTCTTTTGACAAATATATTATTGTAGGGGGATTTTTATTTGAAGAGTTAACCGAATTTATAGAAAAAAACCTGAGTGATTTAAAAGATAAGATATTATTAGTAAAAAATGGGCATTTTGTGGATTATGGTTCCTGCTATAGCCTGTATCTTGGCATTAATCGGGCAGAGGAGTTCGGTTATAGGCAATTGGTTTTTGCGGAGGGCGATTTGTTTCTGGATAAGGAAACTTTCCGGCAAATATGTGATGCCAAATGCGATGTAGTTACATCAAATGGCGAGGATATCTGTGCGGATAGGGCGGTTGCTTTTTATTATGATATGGAATCCAGGATTCATTATCTTTATGATACGGAACATAAAGCCCTTCGGATTCAAGAGCCTTTCACCGCAGTTTATAATTCCGGGCAAGTATGGAAATTCGTAAACAAGGAGCGATTGGAACGGATTGCAGGTAATCTTTCAAAGGAAGAACTGATAGGAACAAATCTGGTTATCATACAAAAGTATTTTGGTTTGCTGAAAAGGAAGGAATATCAGCAGCTCCGGTTCCAGAGATGGGTAAATTGCAATACGCTTGCAGATTTCGAGAAGACATTGGAGGGATAGGGATGAAAACGCTGGAAAGCAGATTGGGCGCGTTAAGAAAAAATGGCGGACAGGTCCGTGTGATGATTCTTGGCCTTGGAAGCGTAGGCAATTATCTGCTGAATTATTTGCTGTCTATGCAGGACGAAAGGCTCGCCATTTATGTGGTGGGGAGGGATGAAGAAAAGCTTTCCTGCGATGTGAATATTGCCCGGGTGGCAGCCCAGATTAGGGGGCAGAACCGGAGCGAGGTTCATATTGCGGCCGGTGTGGATTTTGAGTCGGTAGAAAAGATAGCGGAATGTCTGCGGATGTACGAGCCGGATATTATTGTAAACAGCAGCAGGGCGTATCCCCATTTGAAATATGGGAGTATTTCTTGGGGCAGGGTAAGGGCTTACGGGATTTGGACGCCTTTGGCTGCCAAATATACCGGCAATATTATGAGGGCATATGAGCAGGCGGATTGCCATGCAATTGTGGTTAATACATCGTATTCGGATGGAGTGATTCCCTGGATGAAATCTGCAGGGGAAGCCTGCCCTGATTTTGGCAGCGGTAATGTAAACCATTTGATCCCCCGGATTCAATTTGCGGTGGCAGGCAAATATGGGATTAAGGACTGCTGGAACATAGATATCACTTATGCCACAGGGCATTTCCACGATGTAGTAATCAGCAAAGAGGGGCATACGGAACAAGTGGAACAGCTAATTGCAATCCGGTATCAGGGGGAAATGCTGAAACCGGATATGGATGAGATTTTTGGCGCCTGCGGTATTAAAATGCCTGTGGATGCCAAGCGGAATATGATGAATGCTTCCAGCAATTATGAAATAATAAGGGCGATTCTTAGAGCCGTAAGGGAGAAACAAAAGGTAAAATTCCATAGCCCGGGCGTTTTTGGGGAACTGGGCGGATATCCCGTTATTTTGGATGGGGAGGGAGAGGAAATCAGGGCATATATTGATGAAAGCCATTTCACTATGCAAAAAATGCGGGAGAAAAACGCGGATTCCATGTATCTGGACGGCATTGAAAAGATTGAGGGCGGTATCTTGTATTATACGGATGAATTGGTGGAAAAAAGCGAGAAAGCGTTCGGCATTAAATTGATGAAAGGGGTTCCTTATAGAGAGGTGGAAAAGGCGGCACAATTTTTAGCGGAAGAAGTGATTGAAAAAACAGTTTCCGGATGGGGGGCAACCTGAGGTGAAGACAGTTTATACTTGCTTTTGCACGGATATCATACATGAAGGCCATTTGAATATTATCCACCGCGGGATGGAATACGGAGAGGTGGTAGCCGGTATCCTGACGGATGAGGCTACGATACGTTTTAACCGTTTCCCGGCAGTCAGCTTTGAGGAAAGAGTGGCGATGGTAGAAGCGATAGAAGGGGTAAGCAGAGTCATCGTACAAAAGGAAGTTACTTATGATAAGGTGGTGCAGCAGCTTCGGCCGGATTACATCATTCATGGCGATAATTGGAAAGAGGGGCCTCTGCGTTTCCTTAGGGAAAATGCAAAGAAACTTATGGAAGAAACAGGAGGGGAACTGATAGAAGTTCCGTACACCCGCAGCAGGGAAGCCATACATAAAGAAAGGGTACAGCGGGAAAAACTTGCCATGCCGGAATATAGAAGGAAAAGGCTTCGGCAGCTTCTAAAGATATGCCCAATCGTAAAATCGCTGGAAGTGCATAGTGGGATTACCGGACTGATAGCGGAAAAAACCATTGTGGAAACGGAAAATAATTTAGAGCAATTTGATGCGATGTGGATTAGCTCTTTATGCGATTCTACGGTGAAAGGGAAACCGGATATTGAACTGGTTGATATGACTTCCCGATTCAAGACGATTGATGAAGTAATGGAAGTCACTACAAAACCGATTATTTTTGACGGCGATACGGGAGGGTTTATCGAACATTTTGTGTATTCAGTCCGGACTTTGGAGCGGATGGGTGTTTCTGCGGTGATTATTGAAGATAAGACGGGGTTAAAGAAAAATTCTTTGTTTGGAACGGAAGTAGAACAGACACAGGATGATATCGCTCATTTTTGCGAAAAAATCAGGGCGGGGAAGGGCACTCAATTAACGGATGATTTTATGATTATAGCAAGAGTGGAAAGCCTGATTCTGGAACAGGGGATGGAGGATGCATTGAAAAGGGCAAGCGCTTATGTGGAAGCAGGGACGGACGGGATTATGATTCACAGCCGGAAGGAAAACCCGGCGGAAATTTTTGAGTTTTGCCGGAAATTCCGCAGAAGGGATTGCCATACGCCCCTTGTGGCGGTGCCTACTTCTTATCATCAAGTATTTGAAAAGGAATTGATGGAATATGGGATAAATATTGTTATTTATGCCAATCAGCTTACCAGAAGCGCTTTCCCGGCAATGGAAAGGACAGCAAAAGATTTATTGAAATACCATAGGGCGTTGGAAGCGGATGCCAAATTAATGCCCATCCGGCAGATTATTACACTAATAGATGAATTATAGGGCGGCCTATCTTGGGTTTAGCCGGAGAAACCGGGCGGAAATGGAGAAAAGGTGAAAAGATGAGAGCGGAAGATTTGCTTCGGATTATGAATGCGGATTTTTATACAGGGGTTCCGGATTCCCTTCTTAGCCCATTGTGCAATTGTCTGATGAAAAAATATGGAGAAGATGGGGAACATCATGTAATTGGGGCAAACGAGGGGAACTGTACGGCCATAGCGGCAGGATACCATTTGGCAACAGGCAAAGTGCCGGTGGTATACATGCAAAATTCGGGGGAAGGGAATATGATTAATCCGGCAGCATCGCTGCTGCATCCGCAGGTGTATGGGATTCCTGTACTTTTTGTGATTGGTTGGCGGGGGGAACCGGGAACCTATGACGAACATCAGCATGTGTTTCAGGGTAGGGTGACGGAGAAGCTTCTCCGGGATATGGAAATGGACGTGCATGTAATCCGTAAGGATACAAAAGAAGAAGAAGTGAAGGCGGCAATGGACCGGTTTGGCCATGTTTTTGCAAAGGGGCAGCAGGCGGCATTTATTGTTTGCAAAGGGGCGCTTTCTTATGAAGAGAAAATGATATACCAAAATAGCTATCGTATGGTCAGAGAGGATGCAGTCGGGCATATTGCGGAAGCGGCCGGAGAGGATTTGGTGGTTGCCACTACAGGAAAGATAAGCCGCGAATTGTTTGAAATCAGGGAAGGGCAGGGGGCCGGGCATAGCCGGGATTTCCTTACGGTAGGTGCTATGGGGCATAGTTCCTCTATTGCGCTTGGCATCGCACTCCAAAGGCGGCCGGCAAAGGTTTGGTGCATTGACGGGGATGGGGCAATCCTGATGCATATGGGAGCAATGGCGGTCATTGGCAAGGCAGCACCGGATAATCTGGTTCATATTGCGGTTAATAATGAAGCCCATGAAACGGTAGGAGGGCTGCCGACGGCAACAGGAACAACGGATTTATGTTTGGTGGCAAAAGCTTGCGGTTATCCCTATGTTGCCAGTGCGGACACTTTGGAAGGGCTGGATGAGGAGTTGGATAAAGCGAAAAAGAGGAAAGAGCTTTGTTTTATCGAGGTAAAATGTGCGATTGGGTCGAGGGGAGATTTGGGGCGACCGACTACAACAGCCTATGAAAACAAGAAAAAATTTATGGAGTTTTTGAGGGATGGTAAAAGATGAAATTAAGCAGTTGCCAAAAGGCATGTCAAGCGGCAGCGCCGCCTGACAGATAACACAAAAACCACATGCCCTGTGAGACAGGGGAGGGAGGAAGGGATTATTCGTTGGAATTTGTGTCTGTGATATAGGCATCAATTGCCTGTTTGGCAAATTCCGCGGTGCCTTCCCCGCCTGCCTGGTCAATATTTTTCTTCATCCGCTCATCGCATATATACATTTGCCCCAACCCATTTAAAATTTCGTCGGTACAATTGTAATAATGATTTGTAATGAAATCCTGCAGTTTCTTAATTTGTTCTTGTACTGCCTGGTGGGCAGGCGGCAGGTGGCGGAGGGAACCGATTTCGGCAAACAAGCCGGAAAGCTGTTTTGCATTTTCTTCAAGTTCGTGGTTTGATTTCCCTTTCGCTTTTTTTTCATATTCTTTATACGCTTGGGTATTACCCCATTTTTCTTTGACCTCTTTTGCGTATTGGTCAATTTCTGTTTTGTCGAATGCTTTAAAATTCATCGCATGTACTCCTCCTTTTTGAATGGTACGGGCAAAAGAAATCAGCTCTTTCGTATGCTTCAATTGCAGCTCCAATAAGTGAATCTGTTGCTCAATAGCTTCTCCAGGATTGAAATCCGGGCTATCAAGAATGGATTTAATCTCTTTCAATGGGATTTGCAATTCCCGGAACATTAAAATATGCAGCAGGCGGTCAAGGGCGGTATTGTCATATAGGCGATAGCCTGCTTCTGTTATTTTTGTAGGTTTCAGCAGCCCGATGGCATCATAATGGTGAAGGGTACGGACGCTGATTCCCGTGAGTTTACTTACTTCGCTGACTGTTTGCATAATTTTCTCCATTTCCGTACGGATTTTTTGCACAAAATTAATTTGGCTTACGATTTTGAGCGGTTTTATTTTCTGTCCTGATTTATATTGTAGACTATTACGTTACGTAAGAGTCAATGGGAAAATAAAAAATTTAAACGGATGTAAACAGGGTATGAATCCCTTTCGTATATTTTTTATACTTTGCCGAAAATCATCAATATATGGTATATCATACTCAAATGCAATCCGCCATAATACCTTATCTTCTCCAATACCCATTTGCTGCTGCCAAATCCCCTGCCAAATGCCACATACCCCCAAACTTTGTGCCCCCTCAATTTTGAATTTTTGAATCTTATGCTATAATAAACATTATAGCAGCGTCGGTACGCGTCCGACCGAAGGGAGGACAAGTTCCGAAGCGAACCGTGCGCCTCCCCCCGGAGGGGTATGTCTGAAGGACATGATATAGTGGAATTGCTTACCGGCAGCAGTTGGGTGTGAAATGCTTAACGGTATATCATTTTAGATAGGATAGGGAAATGTGGAGGTGGCAATGATGAGTACAGTTGTAAAGCGGGGGTATTCCCCTAATGATTCAAAGGAGTTTGGAAGCCAGTCAATTGAAAAATTACGTAAAGCAGGGGCTGATTTGCAGTATTTATTAAATCAGGGTTATCATATAAAGGGGGCGTCCACATTTGTGGGAAATCATTATCTGCTTTCCGAGCGGCAGAGGCTGGCGTTGGTAAGAACTGTTTCCTCAAAGGAAAGCATTGAAAGAAGGAAAACGAAAGAAATTATGGATATTCCTCATGGATGTACCGTGAATATTGATGGATTGAATACGATTATCACCCTGGAAATTGCTTTGTCGGATTCCCTGCTGTTAAAATGTATGGATGGAACCATTCGGGATTTGGCAGCGCTTAGAGGCACGTACCGTTTGATTGATAAGACGGATGCAGCAATCCTCTTGATTGGAAAAATGCTGGAGAAAAATGCAGTGAATAAAGCGGTGTTCTATTTGGATGCCCCGGTATCCAATTCAGGAAGGCTGAAACAAAGGATAGAAGAAAAATTGCAAGGGTTCCACTTTAATGTACAGATAGAAGTAATCCGCAATGTAGATGGAACTTTAGAAAGTTTAGAAAATGTAATAACAAGCGATGCCATTATACTTGATAAATGTATCAGTTGGATTAATTTAAATGCAAGAGTGATAGAGGAGATGCTCGGAGGGTATCCGTATATTGATTGTTGCTGTCCATAAAGATGGATTTTTGTGGGATAAAGGGCGAACTATTGCATCCTACTATTTTATGTGGTATACTTACTACAGAAGATAGTCTTGACCGAGGAATCTATCATCGGCCTTGTCTTCCGTATCAGATGTTCTAGCCGGTATTCGCCGGAATTTTTCAAACAAATTAAAATTATAGAAAGATGCCGGCTGAATAGCTGTTAAGCCGCTTTGCTGAAGCCAGGCTGAGGCGGCGGTAGCCCGGGAAGAGAGAGTTTGCCAGATTCACCGGCATCGGGAAGGATGTGAAGATGAAAATCATACCACCGAAACATGATGAATGCATAAAGGAGATTTTCAGGAATAAGGTAGTTCTGAAACATTTTATCAGCGACATTTTGGGGATTCCCGTAGAGGAAATCCGCTCCGTCCGTCTGATAAACACTTTCCTTTGGCGGAAGTACCGCGGACAAAAACTGGGGATTCTGGATGTGCTGGCAGAATTGGACGGGGAAGCAAAGGTTAACATTGAAATCCAGCTCAAAATAGTAGCCTACTGGGACCGAAGGCAAATATTTTATTTGTCAAAACTATTTACCGAAAACCTTCTTTCCGGCGAAGATTATTCCCTTTTAAAAAGATGCGTGGGAATTAGCATTTTGGATTTCAATTTAACGGACAGTAAAGAGTATCATAATACTTATTATCTGATGAACCGGAAAGGGGAGCTGTTCTCGGATGTTTTCGAGATACATACGCTGGAACTTGGTAAGAAGCTGGAAGGGAACAGGGCCGTGGATGATTGGATACGTCTATTTAACGCAGAAAGCGAGGAGGATTTGGGAATGATAAAGACGAAGAATAAAGGGATATTGGAAGCCATACGTGAAGTACGGGAGATAAACTTAAGGGGGCGTTTGCGCATGCGTTATGAAGCGCATGTAAAGGCAGCAAGAGATCAAAGGGCGCAGGAAAGCTACGCCCGGGAAATTGCCATTAAAGAAGGGCTGGAACAAGGGATAAAACAAGGGATGGAACAAGGGATCGAACGGGGGATAGCACAGGGGATTGAGCAGGGGCAGGCAAGGGTGAACCTTTTATATAAGATTTTGATTGAAAATTCCCGCTCGGAAGAAATAGAGCGTGCGGTAACGGATACGGAATATCAAAAAAAGCTTTTTGAGGAATTTAGAATATAAGATAATTTTGTTTTTATGGTACAAAACGATAACCTGCTACCATTGATTCCAAAACATATAAATGGTGGAAGAAAGAAATAGGGTAGTATATACACCAATTCGTATGATGCGGGAAAGGAAGGCTGACCGTGTCATGCCAGTATACAGCCTGCTGCTGTCGGCCAGGCCGATGGCGATGTATATAAGGCAAATAACAATATATCGGAAATCGCTGCTGCATGTATAAGGATATTTTAAGGAAAAAGCAATGAAACTCAATAAAAAAGCAAAATAGCCGGCGGAAAGGAAAAGCGCCTCATAGCGATTTCCCTTTTCGATAGATGTCTGATTCAGGTTAGAATATGTATTTGAGTATATTTGATTTTTCATTTTCAACTTTTTAAATTGTGCAGCGAAAAAAAGAAGGGCCGAACAAAGAGCCGTCCAAATGGCAAGAGGGTATACTATCTGGCATAACATAAGAGGGAATTTGGAAAGATTTTGTGGGTATACCTCCGCAAATAGAGAAGTTTGAAACATAATAACCCAGATATTGTGAATGGCATCTCCACTTAACGGATGGAAAGGGAAGGCAAAATGCCAGTCAGAAAAAGCAGGAGCGCCTATTCTGGCCCAAATGCCATAATGGCCTGTATACATAACCGAAGCTGCCGTAGAAGAAGAAATCCCGGGCTTTACATGAAAAAGGATAAGATTGCGGAGAATCCAGGATAATCCTATGGAGCCGGCGGTTATACCAAATAAGATATAATTTTTGATGGAGCATATAATAAGATGCCTATTTTTGCTGCGGATAATTCCGACAAAATCCAATAAGAAGAGAAGCCCTGTAGGGAAGGCGATGATAACGGTATTGATTTTGCACAGCATACCGAAACCTATGAACAGGGCGATAAGAATCAGGTTTTTCAAATTTTTTTCTTTGTTCCAGCGCAAAACGGCATCTATGCAACAAGCTAAAAACAAGGATGAAAGCATATCATTATTTATACTGCCGGACATAATGGTCAGGGCTGGGTGCAGGGCGACAAGAAGCAGGCCGGCATAAAGCCCCTTGCCGTGCGCTCCTGTTTTTTTCAGGATACGGTAAGTAAAGAGCATAAAAAGACCGGAGTAAAATAAAGGGAGCGTTTGAAGATTTTCAAATGCCAAATCTTCCGGCATTCCAAGAGAAGTCAGAAAAATCAGCCAAAGACCGGATATGACATAATGGAGCGGCGGATGGTAATAGGAAAAAAGCTGGTAGGGATTGAAGTCCGGCAGCTTTCGGAATTTATAAATATACTCAATATAACCGATATGCCCAGGGTTTATCTGGCTGGTAGCAATCCCGGTATAAACGCCTTCATCGTGCTGCCTGTCATAAAGGCCTGATAAGAGGACATAACAGCAACGGAAAAGCATTCCTGTAAAAATTATTGCATATACAATTTCTTTTTCTTCTAATTTCCCTTTTTTATATAGTATAAAAAGAGAAAAGGGAATGGGGAGGAAAAGAAGAATGCATCCGAACCATATAAAGTTTTCGGGGAGTACGGATAATATTGGGGTTCCCTGTATGAGAACAGCCAGCAGGCAAAAGAAAAAGATAATGGATAACGCATATTTTTGGATGTGTTTTGTTTGTGGGTTCATAGTGGAGGAAACCTTTCATAAAATGATATCTTCTATATAAAAAGCGTCAAAATTTATACATGCTCTAGCATAAAAAGGTACTTTTCTGTATAATAAGGAAGGAATTAGTCAATGTCAACACTTAATTCATAAATGAAATGTTATATTTTTCAGCGGGGTGTTGCTGTTTGAGCCGAAGGATATTCCGGCAGGACGGGGAAGAAGGAAATAGTCAGATAAAGCCGGTACGATGGGAGAAATATGTGGATGGGCAGAAGAAAGCGGATGGGAATGGAATCAGGAAGAGGGGAAGGAAAAAGGAAGACAGGACTGTACCTGCTTGTTTTCGCAGCGCTGGCAGTGGAGGTTTTTGTTTGCAATTTTTCAGCATGGAAGAGTTTGTTTTATGGGGAGCGGTTTGCCTTTGAACAAATTCATGTGGAAGGGGGATGGGAAACAGCGGAAGGCTCTGGGGAATATGTGGTAGAAGAAGGGGCACTGACTTTACATGTGGAAGCATCGGGCCGCAAAATACATAATCTTTTTTTTGCCGTTGATTTTCCCGAAGGGGGTCAAATCCCCTATATCATAACGTTGACGGATGAAGGGAATTATTACCCGTATTCTTTGCCGGAAGGGATGTTGGTTTCCGGAATTGAGAAAAGTTTTTATACGGATATTTATCCTTCCGGAGGAGTAGGGGAGATATCCGTACAGTTTTTAGTTCCGGCAGGGAATGTGGTATCAGTAACGGCAATCGGCGCGAATGCCCGTGTTCCCTTTGTTTTTAGTATCGGTAGATTTCTCCTGTTGATTGGGGCAGCATTTTTATTGTATAGGGCATTATGGGAGGAAAAGCGTCAGGAAGAAGCCACGTTGTGTTTGGGGACGAGGAAACAGTTTCTAATAACCGGGGTTGTAGTTTTGCTGCTTTTGGGTATGGCATGGAAGTTGGCGCATGTGAATCCGATATGTGTCTCGTCGCCTTGGCCTCACCACAAACAATATCAGGAGCTGGCGGAGGCAATGGCAGAAGGGCATTTTTATCTTAATTATGAGCCTTCGGAGGGTCTTTTGAATGCGCCAAACCCATATGATACGATTTATCTTCAGGCAAATGGTATCGACTATAGGGCAGATTATGCTTATTTTGAAGGGAAATATTATGTATACTTTGGCGTGGTGCCGGAATTACTGCTTTATTTACCACGTTACCTTGCCACTGGCCGCCATATGCAAAATTATATTGCTGTTTTTCTGTTTTATAGCGGCTTTATCCTTTCTGTATTTGCATTGTTTTGGGAAATGGTAAAACGATGGTTTCCAAAGACTCCCTTTTTCCTCTATCTTATGATAAGTACCCTTACAGTATGTGCGGGAAATTATCTATTTGTTATCGCAAGGCCGGATTTGTATGATACGCCGATTATGGCAGCCAATATGTTCACGGTAATGGGATTATGGCTGTGGATAAAAGGAAAGTATATATTATCATTAAAAGGCAGGCGGGTATGCTACTTCCTTGGCTCTTTCAGCATGGCGCTGGTAGCAGGGTGCCGCCCCCAGATGCTATTGTTTTCTTTTCTGGCAATTCCTCTTTTTTGGGAAGAGGTAATAGAAAGAAGAGTGCTATTTGGTAAAAAGAATTTATGGGATACCGTATGTATTTGCCTTCCGTATCTGTTCATTGCAGCGGGGATTATGTATTATAATGCTGCCAGATTCGGTTCCCCTTTCGATTTTGGGGCAACCTATAGCCTTACAAGCAATGATATGACAAAAAGAAGCTTTGGTTTATACCAAACTGTCCTTGGCTTGTGGCATTATTTCCTCCGGCCTCCGGTAGTAGGAAGCGATTTCCCCTATTTACAAGGGGTTCAAATTTCTTCGGATACATATATGGGGAAATTGAATGCGGAATACACGTATGGAGGTTTACTAATCAGTAATGCCTTTTTGTGGATATTGTTTTGGATTGGCAAGGGGAAACGTCGGTTAAAAGAGAAAAGAATTTATGCTTTTACCTTTGTGAGTATTGTGATATCGGCAATCTTAGGAATTATTGATGTAACCGGCGCCGGGATTCTGCAACGGTACATGGTAGATATGATATGGGGAGTTTGGCTCGCTGCTGTGCTTGTCTGCTTTGCTTTGGCAGAGGAAGCCAAAGAGGAAGGCACTTTACGGACATTGTTTTCCTGTATGGCAGCCGTTTGTTTCCTGCAGTTGATTTACGGGTTTGGGGTGGTATTTGGGAATGGCGACTTAAGTGTGAATGTAAGGGCATCGAATCCGGGTCTCTATTTTTATTTAAAGGAGTTGATGCATTTTTTCTAAATAAGAGGCAGAAGGGTAAGAGCCGGGTGTGGGTCAGTTTTTCCCTTCAGAGTGGGAAGTTTCTTTTGGACAAAACGTCCAATTATAAACATTTGATTTTCATTGACAGTGCCTTTGCTGAAATGTTATTATAACATAACAATATTCGTGGAAAATTATAAATAGCGTGAAACCTACCTATTGGGAAAATGATTTCTAATAGATAGGTTTTTTTGTTCCAAAAAAGACAAACAGTGAAGGAGACGGCAAATGATAAAAAAAGGGAAAAGCGGAAAGAAAGGAATCATACGCGTATTAGCGGCAGTGCTTGCAACATTTTTGGCGGTGCCATCCGGAGTTTATGCAAAAACGTATGGAAAGGTATGGCAGGAGATTCATCATGTACATATAGGGAACGAGGAAGAAGGGGGATTGTGTTACGGTAAAGAGGTAAAACATGAACATCTCGGAAGTGAAGCGGAGGGCGGAGTCTGTTTCCAATCCCCGGTGTTTCATGTCCATGAGGGGAATGAAAAGGAAAGCGGGGAATGTTATCGGACAGAAATTTTGCATACCCACAAGGGAACGCAGGCAAATGGAGAAGGATGCTACGGGCAGCCAGTATATCATGCCCATACGGGAAATGCGGACGCAGGAGGGGGTTGCTATGGCTTGCCGGTATATCATAAACATACAGGAAGCGGAAACTTGGGGGGCGGATGTTATGGAAGGCCCGTTTACCATACTCATACGGGAAACCAGACAGGTAAGGGTGGATGTTATGGAACGCCGGTATACCATGCGCATAGTGGAAGCACGACGGCAGGAGGAGGATGTTACCAGATAGCAGTTTATCATACCCACGGAGGGGATGAGGTGTCCGGAGGTGCATGTTTTGAACCGATTTATCACCAACATATGGACTCTTGTTATCAGGAAGCACGGTGTGATATGGAATATGTAGGGAATTTGCAAATACAGAGGGAGGAAAGCGGATATTGTTCTCATCATGGAAATGCAAATATTGTCCATTTTCGTGCAAATTTCAGGCATCAATCCTGTGGCAGGGGAATTGCTGAGGATGGAAATTCTACTTGCTGGACATGTCAAATAATGAACTCCTGGCACACATATAATAAAATTGTTTGCGGCAAAGATGAGAGTACGGTGGAAGGATACCGGCGGATTTGCGGCAAGGAAACGAATACAGTGGAAGCATGGGCTTTGGGGTGCGGGAAAAATGAAGCCAGTGTAGAAAAATATGTTTTGAGCTGCGGGAAAAGCGATAAAACTATAGATTCCTATCAGATAAACTGTAATAAAAGCGATAAAACTGTGGATAGCTACCGGACCAATTGCAATAAGACGGAATCCAATATTGACAGGTATGCATTGAATTGCGGGAAAGCATGGAAGGATATAGATTCTTATGCTTTGAGTTGTACAAAGGATAAAGAAACGATAGACAGCTATGTGATTTCTTGTGGGAAAACGGAGGAAACTACAGATAGTTATGCTCTTTCCTGTACAAAAAACGAAAAGGAAGGCTATGCGGAATTTTCCGTATCCAATCAGAAGGAGCAGTGGACAAGTGAAGATGTAATTTTACGGGCAGATGTTCAAGATGCTGACGGCTTTCTGAAATTACCTTCAGAGCCTTTCTGCTGGAATGGGGCAGGTGTGGAAGAGGAAGAGTCCCAAGAAGTAACGGTGAAAGAGAACGGGATATACCATGTGCGCTTGCAGTTGGAAAACGAAGATGTGGATGAGAAGGAACCAATGTTATCTATAGAAGTGAAGAATATAGATAAAACAGCGCCTTCCATAGAACAGATTATTTATTCCAAGGAAGCAGATGTAGAGAGCAATACGGTACGTATAATCGCAAAGGATTTACAGCCGGATGGAAGTCCGGGAAGCGG
The DNA here is from genome assembly GCA_910588855.1 of uncultured Kineothrix sp. Classification (GTDB taxonomy): domain Bacteria; phylum Bacillota; class Clostridia; order Lachnospirales; family Lachnospiraceae; genus Kineothrix. Next base: position 137,092 of record CAJUSR010000007.1, read on the forward strand.
GCTGGATGAAGAGGCGTATTCGTTTGACGGTGGAAAGACATGGCAAAAGGAAAATAATCTGGAACTGAAAAAGAATGCCAGCCTTTCTTTGGCAGTAAGGGATTTCTGCGGCAATATCTCCGCCCAAAATGTGGAGATTACTAATATAAAAGAAGAGGATGGAAGCCAAAACAAGGATACGGACGGAACCGAGGGGGAAGGCCAGGACAAGGATACGGACGGAACCGAGGGGGAAGGCCAGGACAAGGATACGGATGGAACCGGAGGGGAAGGTCAGGACAAGGATACGGATGGAACCGGAGGGGAAGGACAGGATAAAGATACGGATGGAGTCGAGGGAGAGGGAGTAGATAAAGATACGGACGGAACCGGAGAGGAAGGGAAAGATGGGGATAAAGAGGGAAATGAAGAAGAGAATAGAGACAAAAACGAAGAACAGGATAAAAATCAAAGTGGAAACAAAAATGAGAGCCAGCAAGGGAATCAGGATGGAAATCAGGGAGGGAGCCATGAGGGGAATGCAAGCGGCAGCTTAGGAGGAAAGCCCCAGGAAAATGAAACAAATCAAAAAGAAAACGCTGGGAAAGAAACGAATCAAGAGATAGATAAGAGCGTAGAGGCAATGAAAAAAGAGACAAAGAGGACCGGAATGGATGGGAAAATTCAGGGAGAAATGGCTGGAAAAGAAAAAAAGGAGCTGAAGAACAGAGCGGAAGTAGAAAAAAGGAAAATTACACTTCCGGACAAACAGGAGCCATATGAAGAAGAAATCATAGAGATTGAGCTGCCGAAAACCGGGGCAGAACCGGAAAACAATAGCCGTGCAAGGGTTCTTACAAGGGCTGAAGCGGTAGGAAAAGTGGCAAAAGCAGTTACTTTTACAGTAAGCAGTATCATGCTTGCAGCAGGGTTGATTTATTTAATTTATTTGATGTTCCGGAGTATACAGATTTTTGACTGCGACGGAGAAGGAAATGTCCGGTATGTGGGTAGCTGTATTATGAAGAGGACAGAAGGGGGGTTTGAAGTTAGGATACCGAATATGATTTGGGAGCATTCTTCTACAGGTCAGTACAATCTGCGCCCAAGTAAAGCATTTGCAAAAAAGAATAAAGGAAAAGAATTGATTGTTATGGCAGGGGAAAACAGAGAGTCGGTATGGATTGATAAGGATATTCCGTTTAGAATGTCGATGTATGTATAAAATACAAAGAAATGCATATTCATTCTTGATTTTCACGATTGAACATGGTATGCTGACCTATAGCTAAAAAGTCTGCTCTAAATACTAAAGTAGCAAAACGGCAGCAGAAAAGGGAATATAGTTGTGGAAGATGAAATCAGGAGGAACGTATTATGAAGAAGTTATTGGCAGTATTAATGACGGCAGTATTATGCATGTCCTTGTTGACAGCGTGCGGAAATGCTGCGAAAGAAGAAGCATCCGCACCGGAGGCATCGGACGCTGAGACAGAAGCTGGCGGTGAAGAAGCACCGGCTGTAAATGCGGAGGAACCCGACAGCGCGGCAGAAACAGAAGCTTTGGCAGACGGGGTTTTAACTGTGGGAACCAATGCGGAATTTCCGCCTTTTGAATATGTGGGTGACAACGGAGAGCCGGATGGGTTTGACATTGCCTTAATAAAAGCAATTGGGGAAAAACTGGGTGTGGAAGTCCAGGTGGAAAATATGGAATTTGATTCTCTGGTTGCGTCCATTGGGAGAAAGACGGATGTTGCCATTGCGGGCATGACGATTACCGAGGAAAGGCAGGAAAGCGTTGATTTTTCCAATCCTTATTACATGGCAGTACAGTATGTGATTTTGCCGGAAGGGTCGGAAATTGCGTCTGCTAAAGATTTGGAAGGCAAGGCAATCGGTGTACAGCTCGGTACGACAGGCGATTTTATTGCAGAGGAAATTTCGGGGGCAAATGTCTCACAGTATAACAAGGCATTGGATGCAGTGAATGATTTGATAAACGGAAGATTGGATTGCGTTATTGTAGATAAGAATCCTGCGTTGGTATTTGAATCCAGATTTGAAGGGCAGGTAAAGGCTTTGGATGGGGATGTGTTCGGCTTTGAGCCGGAAGAATATGCGATTGCCCTGCCGAAAGGGGATACCGTATTGGCGGATAAAATTAATGGGGCATTGCAGGAAATGATGGAAGACGGCACTTTTGATGCATTAGTGGCAGAATATATTGAGGAAAATTAAGAAGACTGCTGCAGCGGATGAAAAGAGAACGGCAATTTTGGGAGGATAGCGGAATATCCGCTATCCTCTTTCCGTGAAGAGCTATATTTTGCCTATAAGGCATATAGAGGACGGGCAAATCTTTTGACGTCTTGAGCCCTAAAGATAAATAAGAGGAAGAAAGGATGACATGGAATGCAGGCATGGTTTGAGAAGGTAGCAAAGATGTTTCAGGCTGCTTTTATTAACGGAGACCGATGGAAACTATACTTACAAGGACTGGGGGTCACACTACAGATTGCATTTTTTGCGGCAATTTTAGGGATGATTATCGGTACTGTTTTGGCATTTATGAAACTTTCCGTGAGAAGAAACGGAAAGAAAACGATATTGGCTGTGATTGCGAATATCTATATAGATATTATCAGAGGAACACCTTCTGTGCTTCAGCTGATGATTATGTGGTTTATTATATTTTCAAGTGCGAAGAACGGAGTGCTTGTAGCGATTCTATCTTTTGGCGTCAACAGCGGCGCCTACGTGGCGGAAATTGTCCGGGCAGGTATCCTGGCAGTGGATAAGGGACAGATGGAAGCCGGACGCTCTTTGGGCTTGTCCAAATCGCAGACAATGATATCTGTCATTATCCCTCAGGCGGTAAAAAATGTGCTGCCTCCTATAGGGAATGAGTTTATCGTTTTGCTGAAGGAAACGGCTATTGTAGGTTATGTAAGCCTGACGGATTTGACGAGGGCGGCAAATCAGATTGCTTCCAGGACATATGAGCCTTTTATGCCCCTTATCGGAGCGGCAGTTATTTATTTCGTCGTGATAAAAATATTGACAATTTTGCTTGAACAATTCGAGAGGAGGCTTCGTAAGAGTGATAATCGTTAAAGATTTACATAAAACTTTTGAAAATAACCGTGTGCTGCGTGGGGTAAACTATCATGTTCATCAGGGGGAAAAAATTGTAGTTATTGGCCCTTCCGGGTCGGGGAAAAGCACGTTCTTGCGCTGCCTGAATCTGCTTGAGGTTCCTACCAGTGGGGAAATCTGGTTTGACGGTATTAATATTACTGACCAGAAAACGGATATTGATAAGGTGCGCGAGCATATGGGCATGGTATTCCAGAATTTTAATCTGTTTAATAATCTGACGATTATGCAGAATATTACCCTTGCGCCGATAAAATTAAAAGTGATGGGAAAAGAAGAAGCAGGCGAGAATGCGTTGAAGCTTCTGGAAAGGGTTGGATTGAAGGAAAAGGCAGATGCTTATCCAAGTCAATTATCCGGCGGGCAGAAACAGCGTGTGGCTATTGTGCGGTCGCTGGCCATGAACCCGCGGGTGATGCTTTTTGATGAACCTACTTCGGCATTGGACCCAGAGATGGTAGGGGAAGTGCTTGACGTTATGAAAGGGCTGGCGGAAACCGGTATGACAATGGTTGTAGTTACACATGAAATGGGCTTTGCAAGAGAAGTTGGAACAAAAGTCCTGTTTATGGATGAGGGGATTATTATGGAAGAAAATACCCCCCAGGAGTTTTTTAGCAACCCCAAAAGCCAGAGGCTGCAGGAATTTCTATCCAAAGTCCTATAATTGTTATTCCAATGGGCAATAAACAATAGGCAATAAACAGTAAGCAATAGGTAATAAACAATAGGCAATAAACAATAAGCAAAAGACAATAAACAAAAGACAATAAACAATGAGCAATAAATATTAAGTCAAATATTTTGCCCATACAAACGGCAAAAATCTCCCCCGGCAGCTTTGCATGGCAGGCAGATGCGGAACAATCGGGTATTATCTATTGAGCGAGACATTCAGCTTTATCACAAATGTCTTTGCGATATCTGCCATGTGCTGCTGCCGGACTTTTTTTTGCTGCTTGGCGGAATCCGGATAAAAGGTAATATGCTGCCTTTAGGAAGCGGCGGGTTCTTTCAGAAAGGGCAAAAGGAGGTAGAGGGGGATCGTGTATGCCAAGGAATAAGCGTAGCGAAATTCCGAGGAAACAGGGGTAGCGATGAATAAAGTCAGGATAACGGCAAGGCCAGGCAGGAAAACAATAGAACGGCGGTATTGCTTTTTTGCCAAAACAATGGCGATACAGCCTATAAGCGTCCAGAACATAGCGCCCATACTGAAAAGAAGCCCGTAAAGCGGAATCATGTCTCCAAGTTTTAACAAGATTTCTTTTGTTTTTACCACAAACTTGCCGCCAATCAATGGCTGGCTTGCAACTCCTGTTTCGTTGGCGATTATGCCGTCGATATCCCCTACTGTGTAGGAAACATCGGGATACCAGTATCCGATGGTCTGGTCAATATACGCCTGTATATAAGTGGCAGGGTATTTGATGCCAAGAGAAAACCAAAGTTTGAAATATTCTGTTTTATGCTCTGTCAGATAGTCCGGGTTGCCTGCCCGCACCAATTCTTTTATGTTGTCGGCAAAGCCGGGGGCATACAATTCTTTTATATAAGTAGTATCTATGACTTTATGGACACTTTCCCATTGCTCACCGGTCAATTCCTTGCCTTCACAAATAACCCTTGCTGTCTGCTGGAGAGGGATACTGATTGACTCGATAAAATCCGGTTGTGTAACATGAAAAGCATTCATAACAGGTATTTTGATTATTATTGCGGTTATAAGGACAGCAAGAGTCAGAGGCAGCATGGTGAGGAAACGGCGACGGAAGGTATAAAGAAGAAAAGGCAGGGAAAGCAGAAAAGCGTACCAGCCGTTAGAGCGGAAAAGGCACATCATAATGCCGGAAAAGGCATAAACCACATAGGTGGGGATGATTCCATGAGGAAAATTATTTTTGCTTCCATAGGGCTGACTGGCTGAATTTGCTTCGGTATCTCTGCGCCAAAAACATAGGCGGGTCAAAGAAGCCGTAAAAAGAAGGACAGAGCCGGAAAACATAACATCTTTCCATATTGTTGCAGCAAATACGCCATGATAAGGCACAAGAGCATAGAAAGCGATGACAAAGTAGCAAGCATTATTCTTGACCCCCAATTTTAAAAGAGTAGCGATAAGCCATGCAGCGCAGGCTGCCATAAAGAACATCTGGAAAACAGTATAAAAAGCGAGGGCTGCGTTTTGATTTCCGGTGAAAAAGAAGCCAAGGGAATAAAATGCTTTGATTATCATAGTGTGTGCCCAGGGATGATGATTGCTGTATGGAATCATGCCCAATACTTGCTCTAATTGATTGACGCTGTCCGGTGTCATAATCGCAGGATATTCATAAAGGAAATAAGGGAGCCACCCTAAGAGACAGGCACAAAAGCAAAAAAGCGGAATGTGCTTGACTTGTTTTACATTTTCTGTCAAAGTATAAGGAACTGCAAAAACGAGCAACAGGCAAATGCAGGCATAGATTAGGGAAAAGCCTCCTAGCCCGCAGACGGTAAGGATAATCATTTTAAAAAGCAGACTATCAAGCCCGTCGGTCAAAGACGGTGATTGGGCCAAAAGAAAAAACGAAGTAAAAAGCAAAGAAACAATGAGGGCGATGACTGCCGTGTGCCTTGTAAAGGCCTGTTCCTTCTGCTGTGCCTTAAGCTGTGAAATAGTTTGGAAATAAAAAAAGAAAGCAGCAAATAATATAGGTGTTAAGATACTTCTGGAGGAGAGGCGGCATGCGCGGATAACAGTCCAAAGCGCGAGAAAACTTTGAATAAGCCACAGGCAGCGGATATATATTTTTTCTTTTGATAAAGTTTTAAACATAAAAGCCTCCATCCATTAGCGTGGGCAATAAACGAAATACTGTTGCCCGCCATTGCGGTAGAATCATGCACAGGAATCGTAATCCGTGCTATAATTGTGTAAATACTTTACATATTTTAGATATTATAGTTGTTCCTAATATGATATAATGAAATGCGCCGAAGCGCAAGCCGGTCATCCATTTTCCAACGGGAATAGGTGGCAGGGGATAAAAGGAAGTGTACCAAAAAGCAAGACAGTCATCAATTTTCTAACGAAAATAATGGAGGAAAAAGGAATGGTAAAAGTTAGCCTATGCATGATTGTAAAGAATGAGGAAAAAGTTTTGGGGAGATGCCTATCCTGCCTCGCGGATTTAATGGATGAGATAATTATTGTGGATACGGGTTCTACGGATGGAACAAAGAATATAGCTGCGGAATATACGGATAAAATATATGATTTCCGGTGGATAGATGATTTTTCAGCGGCCAGAAATTTTGCATTTTCAAAAGCAACCGGGGACTATATTTATTCTGCGGATGCGGATGAAATATTAGATGAAGTAAACAAGGAAAGGTTTCGTATATTGAAGGAAAATATATTTCCTGAGATTGAGATTGTCCAGATGTACTATACGAATCAGATGAAATTCCGGACAGTATATAATTACGATAAAGAATACAGGCCGAAGCTTTTTAAACGGTTAAGAGGTTTTACGTGGATTGACCCGATTCACGAAACGGTAAGGACGGCACCGGTAGTTTTTGACAGTGATATAGAAATTATCCATGAGCAAGAGGAAAGCCATGCAAAAAGGGATTTGGAAGCATTGCACAGGGCAGCGGGAAGGGAAGGAGGGCTTTCCGGTCGGCTGTTTGATATGTATGCGAGGGAGCTGTATTTAGCAGGGGATACGGAGGACTTTAAAAATGCAGAAGGCTTTTTTGAAGAAGTATGTGCCAGCGATGCCTGCAGTGCGGATGCCTTAAAGACGGCACTTTGTATTATGGTGAAAGCGGAAAGGGTTTTGGGGAATATACGGAAGTTTTTCAAATATGCCATGAAGGCAGTGACGGCAGGCAGCGCATCGGAGATGTGCTTGGAGGTAGGGGATTATTATATGGAGCAGGAAGATTATGAAGAGGCTTCCATCTGGTTTTATAATGCAGCCTATGAGACGGAAAGCATATTTGATGCCAGAAGCAGGGGCGACAAAGCGCTGGGGCGGATGGCAGAATGCTGCAGAAAGCTGGGGATAATGGAAAAGGCGGCATATTATGAGGAGAGGGTCAAGGAATGGAAAGAAAACGCAGGCATAGAGTAACAATGTCATTTAGTTAACGGTACCGGACGCCGTGAGGGACATAAAATGCTCCGTCACCACGCTTTCGCTCAATAAAAAGCGTAACAGGCATTAAACTCGTGAGGAACCTCGTTAAGCGCCGACGCTTTTTAACGGGCTCCTTGAGCATTTTATGTTCCTCACGGCTGAACTAAGGCGCTAACTAAATGACATTGCATAAAGTAAACTGCGTTATGGATAGAAATGGATATAAAAATGATACAGAAATAACTTCTATCCCATCGGTAGACGGATTTAATTCTAATATGTGGAAAAGGGAGTGGATATAGAGATGGAATGGGAAGAAAATGTGCGTAAAGTTACGCCGTATATACCGGGAGAACAACCAAAACAGCAGGATGTGATAAAGCTGAATACGAATGAATGCCCTTATGCTCCGGCGCCGGGGGTGTGGAAAATAGCGAAAAGCTTTGACTATGGAAAACTCCGGCTATACCCGGATACGGATGCAAAAAAGCTGGCGGATGCCCTATGTGAGTATTTCCATATTGGACAGGAGCAGTTATTTATCGGTATCGGGAGCGATGATGTGCTGGCTATGGCGTTTTTAACATTCTTCAATAGCCAAAAACCGATTTTGTTCCCGGATATCACCTACTCTTTTTATGATGTTTGGGCGGAGCTATTCCGTATACCTTATGAACAGAAAAAGCTGGATGAAAAGTTCCAAGTTGTAAAAGAAGATTATAAAAAGGAAAACGGAGGAATTGTTATCCCCAATCCCAATGCGCCTACCGGAGTATGGGAAAAAATAGAGGTGATAGAAGAAATTGTAGCCGCCAATCCGGGCAGTGTAGTGATTATTGACGAAGCTTATGTGGATTTTGGCGGGGAAAGCTGCAGGAGGTTGATTGATAAATATGAAAACTTGCTGGTAGTGCAGACTTTTTCCAAATCAAGGGCGATGGCAGGGCTGCGTATCGGGTTTGCTATGGGAAGTTCCAAGTTAATCCGTTATTTGAAGGATGCTAAGTTTTCTTTTAATTCATATACGATGAATATGCTTTCCGTGGAGCTGGGTACAGAGGCGGTAAGGGATGAAAAATATTTTAAGGAAACGGTGAAAAAAATAATCAATACGCGGGAGAGGGTGAAAAAGGAATTGCTAAATATGGGGTTTGTTTTCCCTGACTCTATGGGTAATTTTATTTTCGCATCCCATCCCGGTTTTCCGGCAAAAAAACTGTTTGAGGAGTTAAAAAGGCGAAACATTTATGTCCGGTATTGGGAGAAGCCAAGGATAGATAATTATTTGCGGATTACGGTAGGAACGGATGAAGAAATGGATATTTTGTTAAGTAATTTGAGGGATATTATGGAAAAATAAGCCGGAGGAAAGCGGCAGAAAGAGGTCAAAGATGATTAAGAACATTTTAAAAGGCATTGTGATTGGGTTGGCGAATGTGATTCCGGGTGTCAGCGGCGGAACCATGATGGTTTCTATGGGTATTTATGATAAACTGATTCACTGCATTACCCATTTGTTTTCCGAGTTGAAAAAAAGCATCCAGTTTTTGCTTCCGATTTTTATCGGTCTCGGGATAGCCGTTGTAGTCGTGCCGTTTGGTATTGAATTTTTGTTTGCGCAATATCCGTTTCAGACCAATCTTCTATTTATCGGTTTGATTATAGGCGGGCTTCCTGCAGTATGGAAAAAAGTGAAGGGAAATTCAATAAAGGTTGGCCATATTGCAGCCTGTCTTTTGTTTTTTGCTTTGGTAGCCGGGCTGGCTCTGGTAGGGGATACGGAGGGTGCGTCCGCGGATTTGTCTTTCAGCCTGGTTTCGGTAATTAAGCTGTTTGGCGTAGGGATTATTGCTTCCGCAACGATGGTAATCCCTGGTGTCAGCGGTTCCATGATGCTGCTTTTGCTTGGCTATTATCATCCGGTTTTGGAGACCATTACCAATTTTATCAAGGCGGCGCTTGCCTTTGATATAAATGGGATTCTTGCGGGGATGGGCGTATTGGTGCCTTTTGGCATCGGTGTGGTTGTAGGCATTTTTGCAATCGCTAAATTGATTGAGGTTATTTTCGAGAGGTTCCCTATGTATGCATATTGGGCAATTATAGGGCTGATTATTTCTTCGCCGGTGGCTATCCTTTTGGTCAGTGGTTTGGGTACAATTACGGTAATTTCCATTGTTACAGGCATTGTTGCTTTGGGGGCAGGTTTTGTCATTGCGCTTAAATTGGGCGATTAACAGGAGGTTTTGCAAAAATGGAAGCATATACGGATTTTGCCGTCGTGTATGATACTTTTATGGATAATACCCCTTATGAGGGTTGGGCTGCCCATATTGACAGGTTATTAAAAAAATATGGTTTGGCACAAAAAGAGGAATCTGGTTGGCAGGAAGGGGAGGGAGTACCGGAAGAAGAGAGGATGCGTGCCGCGGCATTGGCTGCGGAGCGGAACGTAGTAGTGGATTTGGGCTGCGGAACGGGGGCATTGACGGAGCTTTTGGCAGATATGGGTTACGATATGATTGGCATTGACAATTCAGAAGAGATGCTTCAGATTGCCCGGGGAAAAAAAGAAAAATCAGGCAATGAAATCCTTTATTTGCTTCAGGACATGAGGGAATTGGAATTATATGGTACGGTAGGCGCAGTCGTGAGTGTTTGTGATTCCCTGAATTATCTGCTGGAAGAAGAGGATATCATCCAGGTTTTTCGTCTGGTCAACAATTATTTATATCCGGGAGGTGTGTTCCTGTTCGATTTCAATACGGTATATAAGTATGAGACGGTCATCGGGGATTCCACCATTGCAGAAAACAGGGAAGATTGCAGCTTTATATGGGAAAACTATTATGATGCCGGAAGCCGGATAAACGAGTATGATTTGACTGTTTTTGTAAAGGAAGATGCTATGGACGGCAAAGGGGGAGAACGGTTCCGGCGGTTTACGGAAACCCATTACCAAAGAGGATATACTTTACAGCAGATGCGCCGTATGGTAGAAAATGCGGGGCTGCAGTTCGTGGCGGCTATGGATGCGGACAGCCATGAGGAAGTGAAGGAAGAAAGCGAACGGATTTATATAGTAGCCCGTGAGTGCGGAAAAAAACTGGACTGAATGGAACGGAGAAAACGGAAATGGACAGGGATTATATAGTAAGGGTAACGGCTGCGGATGCACAAATACGTGCTTTTGCCGCAACCACAAGAAATCTTGTAGAAGAAATGCGGGAAATCCACAATACAAGCCCGGTTGTCAGTGCAGCGCTGGGAAGGATGCTGACCGGAGGGGCTATGATGGGGGCTATGATGAAGGGGGAGGATGATTTGCTGACTCTTCAAGTAATAGGAGACGGCCCCATTGGAGGAATGACGGTAACGGCGGATGCCAAAGGGAATGTGAAAGGATATGCCAACGAAACGCAAGTCCTGCTGCCAGCCAGCGCCAAGGGGAAGCTGGATGTGGGAACGGCAGTGGGAAAAGGAAGCCTTCGTGTGATAAAAGATATGGGGTTAAAAGAGCCTTACGTGGGGCAGACTACATTGCAGACAGGGGAAATCGCAGAAGATTTGACTTATTATTTTGCGGCTTCGGAACAAGTGCCTTCTTCGGTGGGGTTGGGTGTTTTAATGGAAAGGGATAATACGGTAAAGCAGGCCGGAGGGTTTATTTTACAGCTTATGCCTTTTGCGGAGGAGGCGGTGATTTCCCGCTTGGAAGCCAACCTTCAGAGATTTCCATCCGTAACCGAAGTATTGGAAGCGGGGAATCCGCCGGAAAAGATGCTGGAAATGTTGTTGGACGGATTGTCCATGCAAGTGACGGATACGATAGGAACAGGATATCGCTGCGACTGCTCCAAAAAACGTGTGGAGAGGGCGATTATCAGTATAGGAAGGAAAGACATCGAAGAAATGATAGCGGATGGGGAAGAAATAGAGGTAGGCTGTCATTTCTGCAATAAGAAGTATACATTTTCGGTAGATGAGCTGAAAGGGATGCTGGCTCATACAAGATAAAAACGGAATTGTGGGGTGGAAGACGGGCTATGAAGCATGGGTTCATAAAAGTGGCGGCGGTAACGCCTAAAATTAAAGTGGCAGATACGGCTTATAATGTAGGGCAAATAAGCCTTGGGCTTAAAGAAGCAGCAGAGGCTGGGGCAAAAATTATTGTTTTCCCGGAACTATGTATAACCGGGTATACATGCGGGGATTTATTCTTACAGGAGCTGCTTCTTAGGAAGGCAAAGGAAGGATTGCTTGGGGTTGCGGAACAGACCAAAGAAGTGGATGCCCTTGTGTTTGTAGGGCTGCCTTTGGTGAGGGATAATAAGCTGTATAATGTGGCGGCTGCCTTGCATCAAGGGAAGATTCTCGGGTTTGTGCCAAAGGCTAATATTCCTGCATACGCGGAATTTTATGAGGGCAGGCATTTTACGGAAGGGAACCGTAAGGCGGTGGAATATACTATGGGAACCGGGGAAGGGGAAGAAACGGTACCTTTCGGAACAAACCTGTTGTTTGAAATAGATGCCATAGAAGGGCTGAAGGTAGGGTGTGAAATCTGCGAAGACATGTGGGCGGCGGATTCCCCGGCCAATTCCCATGCGAGGGCAGGCGCTACTGTGATGGTAAATCTGTCCGCTTCGGACGAAACGGTAGGGAAAGATGAATACCGGGAAATGCTTGTAAAATCATCCAGCGCAAGGAACATTATGGGCTATATCTACACAAGTGCGGGGGAAGGGGAATCCTCTCAGGATTTGGTATTTGGAGGTCACGATATCATTGCGGAAAATGGTACAGTGCTTGCCCAGTCGAAACGGTTTACCAACCAGATTGTGTATGGTGATTTGGATATCCACAGGATTTGCCATGAAAGGCGGAGGATGACCACATACCGTCAGGAGGCAAGCGGGGAATACCGGATGATAAAGGTTCCAATGAAGAAGGAGGAAACGGTAATTGCCAGAAGCTTCGGCTGTATGCCCTTTGTGCCGGAAGAAAAAGGGAAGCGGGAAAAACGTTGTGACGAGATTCTGTCTATCCAGTCCTGCGGATTGAAAAAACGGTATGAGCATACGGGATGCCGGAAGGCAGTGGTGGGGATTTCCGGCGGCTTGGATTCGACTTTAGCGCTGCTTGTGACGGTAAGGGCTTTTGATATGCTTTCCATAGAAAGGAAGAACATTGTGTCGGTAACGATGCCCTGCTTTGGAACAACGGACAGGACTTATGAGAATGCCTGCAAAATGGCGAAGGTTTTGGGAACTGACTTAAGGGAAATCAATTTGAAAAAAGCGGTAACCCTTCATTTTGAGGATATTGGGCAGGATATGGACTGCCATGATGTTACGTATGAAAACGGGCAGGCGAGAGAACGGACGCAGGTTTTGATGGATGTTGCCAATCAGGAGAATGCGCTGGTAATCGGAACCGGGGATATGTCCGAACTAGCCCTTGGGTGGGCGACCTATAATGGGGATCATATGTCCATGTATGGGGTCAATGCCGGAGTGCCGAAAACGCTGGTAAGGCATCTGGTGCAATATTATGCCGATACTTGTGGGAACGAAGAATTGAAGAATGTGCTGCTGGATGTATTGGATACGCCGGTCAGCCCGGAGCTTTTGCCGCCGGTAGACGGGGCAATTGCCCAAAAAACGGAGGATTTAGTCGGGCCTTATGAACTGCATGACTTTTTCCTTTATTACATGCTCCGGTGCGGCTTTGAGCCGGAAAAGATATACCGTATTGCCTGTATGTCATTTGCCGGGCAATATGATGGTGGAGTGATTCTAAAATGGCTGAAAGTTTTCTACCGGAGATTTTTTATCCAACAGTTCAAGCGTTCCTGCCTGCCTGACGGGCCGAAGGTGGGAAGCGTGGCTTTATCGCCAAGGGGGGATTTGCGTATGCCGTCCGATGCCTGCGGACGTGTTTGGCTGGAAGGGCTGGAAAAGATAGGAACAGGAAAATAGATTCCCTATTTAAAAACAAAGAATTTCCAAGGCATACCTTGCCTAAGAAATTCTAAGCTTTGTCTTTATTGCTGTTGCGCTGCGGTATTGCCCGTTGCTGCAGCAGCTTCTGCTTTTTGCAGGGATGCTTTGATGGCGTCCAAAAGCACCATAGAAGTATATTTGTTATCGTCCGAATAAGTGATGCCGTCCAGGGACTGGTTTTCGCATATTTGGGATGCCAAATCTTCAAAAGCCGGTTCAATTAAAGGGTACATAGCAGACACGGCTTCGTCCAGGTTGACAATACGGATGCTGTTTATGTTCGCTTCATCTACCGTAACTTCTATATCCACCACATTATCGTTAAGGACAAGAGAAGTCGTATAGACGCCGGGCATATAAGAGTTCGCCGGCTGTACGATATTGGAGTCTTTATCCTTGTTCTTGGGAAGGAACATAATAATAAGCAGTATAATAAAAAGAATCCCAAGAACGGCAAAGATGCCGGTATATATTAATTCTTTTAGATGAAGTACAACAATTTTTGTTTTGGAACTCATAGCAATATTCCCGCCTGTTTTCTTTTTACTATCATATTATTGAGGAAGAGGTTTTATACCTAAATTGTAACAGTTCTGCCTTGCGCTTTACGGCTGCCAAGCCTGGTTTGTCGGAAATTTGCTAAAAGATAGGGGGGCTTTAGGTGTTTGCCCGGCTCTTTTTCAATTTTCTTAAGATTTTTTTCCTTTTTTATTACATATCTTGTTTAGCTTTTCCCGCTAGAATAGAAAATGCAATGGAAACAAAGAATGGGTGGCAGGATGGATATTTTGCTTTCTTAAAATATGGTATACTTTCCATAATAGGACAGATAATTGTGAAACCAATAAATTTGCTGCATATTCTGAAGATTTAAAATTTTGCAATTATTTGAATATAGTAGGAAAGGGAAAGGAGTATAAGCAGGATGGAAGGGTATCATATATTGATTGTGGAGGATGATAAGGACATCAGGGATGGTATCGAAATTTATTTAAAAAACCAGGGATATTCCGTGTCACAGGCGGCGGATGGGATAGAAGGGCTCAAAGCGATTGAAAGCGAGGAAATCCACCTTGCCATTGTAGACATTATGATGCCAAGGATGGACGGGATTACCATGATGATGAAGATGCGGGAGAAAGGATATGATTTTCCGGTCATTATGCTGTCGGCGAAATCGGAGGAAGTGGATAAGATAATGGGATTGAATATGGGCGCCGATGACTATGTGACAAAACCTTTTACGACGATGGAACTTCTGGCAAGGGTAAATTCCCACTTGAGACGGTATGGAAGATATCTGCAGGCAGTAGGGGATAAAAAGGAGAACGATAAAATTCATGTGATTGGCGGGCTGGAGCTGAATGAAGAAACGGTGGAGGTTTTTGTGGACGGGAAGCCGGTAAAGATGACGCCATTGGAATTTAAAATCCTGCTGCTTCTGATGCGGAATCCCGGAAGGGTGTTCAGTGCGGATGAGATATACGAAAGGGTTTGGAACGAGCAGGCGGTCAATACAGATACCATTATGGTGCATATCCGGAAAATAAGGGAGAAAATAGAAATTAACCCAAAAGATCCAAAATATTTAAAGGTGGTGTGGGGTGTTGGATATAAAATTGAAAAACAATAAAAAAATCGGTGTATTAATAGCAGTTATTATAACGGCATTATTTTCTGCCTGCTTTATGGCATTGTATCCTACTTTTGAAAAAAAAGCAGATATGTATTACAAGGACAGTCTATTAAGGGAAGACTTCCTAGGATATCTTTACCGGGGCAATTATATATTGTATAAAGACATTAGGGAAAAAAAGGATGGAACAAACTATAATTACGAAGATTTGTACTTGGAAATAGAGGAAGAGTATGTGCCTGAGGCATATGGGAAAGCCGGGGAGGAAAGCAGCATAGAGGATGGACTGGATTATGGTGGGATTGATGCCCTTCCGTCGGAGATGAGATATAAACTGGAAAATATTTTTATGGAATGGGAGGAGGAGTTCCGCAACGAGTTTGCCAGAAGGGCGGATTATTGTGTAATTGATGAAGAAACCGGGGAGTTGATAAAAAATACCGGGAGGAATATTGAAGCGCTGGCTGCGTCCGGGGCGGACAGCGAGAAGCAGGAGCTGCCGTATATTTATTATGTGATGGTGACATATGATGAGGCAGGGAATCCGGATAGGGCTGCGGTAAAGGGAGCAAATTCCGATGAACTTTTAAAAAGCGTCCAAGCCATAATGAAAAGCAAGAACTTGGAAAAAGAGTTTAATTATGTATATGAAAACGGATATTATGTAAAAGAAAGAAACTATTATGGAATCAGCGGTTTGGATAATCGTATGACAAAGGTAAGCTGTGCCGTTTATGCGCCGCGGAAAACTACATTTATATATGCCTTGACGCAGGAACAGAAAGATAAAATGACAAACGGCGGGATGATTGCTAATGGCTGGGAGGAATGGTATGCCTATGCCCGCGCAGGGGTCGGGGAGGTCTATTGGGTATTTCTGATAGTATTGACAATCTTGGCTTTTCTCATGATGCTAAACAAAAAATATTGTTTGCATCATAGCAAGGCGGTAAAGGCACCGTTTGAGCTTACAGCATTTTTAGTGATAATGATAGCCGGCGGTTTCCACAATATGGTCATAGAATTGGTAAGTGATACGAACCGGGGCTATTTTAATACGGTATGGAACCAATATTTATTTTTTATTCCTGCGGAAAGCTATGAAATCGCCACAGGGGCTGTGAATTTTGGATGCCTGTTCTTGCTGTTTGGAGGTTGGTTTTATGCGGTGAGTACATTGGGGGAGCTTTTCACTTATGGAATCAAAGGTTTTTTGAAAGAAAGGAGCATTTTGCTCCGGTTTGCAAGGAGAATCGGAAAGTGGGCAGGCAAAATTGTCAGGAAGTTTAAAGATGAACTGCTTCATGTGGATTTGGATGGGGATGTGGAGCATACCCTCCATAAAATAGTGCTGGTTAACTTCATTGTTTTGGGGATTCTGTGCAGCATGTGGTTTTTCGGATGGTTTGGCTTGATTGTGTATTCCCTTGCCCTGTATTTCCTATTGAAAAAGTATATTGGAAAATTGCAGAATCAGTATAAAAAATTGCTGGGGGCTACCGGATCCATAGCAGAGGGGAATTTGCATACAACCTTTGAGGAAGATTTTGGCGTATTTGAATCCTATAAAGATGCGCTCCATGAGATTCAGGAAGGATTCCGCAAAGCGGTGGACGAGGAGGTAAAAAGCCAGCGGATGAAAGCGGAGCTGATTACCAACGTTTCCCATGATTTGAAAACACCGTTAACGGCAATCACTACGTATATTGATTTGCTGAAAGAGGATGGGATTACGCAGGAGCAGAGGGAGGAATATATCAGCGTATTGGAGAAAAAGTCGTTGCGCCTGAAAACACTGATTGAAGATTTGTTTGAAGTGAGCAAAGCAAACAGCCGGAATGTGACAGTGAATCTGGTGGAAGTGGATATTGCGAATTTAGTGCGGCAAGTGTATCTGGAATATGAAGATAAAATAGAAGAAGCGAATCTGGATTTCCGTTTCCGTATGCCGAAAGAAAAAATTGTCTTGAAGCTGGACAGCCAGAAGACATACCGTATTTTTGAAAATCTTTATTCAAATACGATAAAATATGCCATGACTGGAAGCAGGGTTTATATCGATTTGGAAAAACTGGACGGGAAAGTTGTCATTGGGTTACGGAACATGTCCGCAGTGGAATTGCATGTAGCGCCGGAGGAACTGACGGAGCGTTTTGTAAGAGGGGATAGTTCGAGGAATACGGAAGGAAGCGGCCTTGGGCTCGCAATTGCGAAAAGCTTTACGGAGATTCAGGGCGGTACGATGGAAGTGGTAGTGGACGGCGATTTGTTTAAAGTAATGCTCGCCTGGAAATGCGAAGAATGATGGATGCAAGGGCATAAAGAATCAGAGGGGCTGTTGCAAAAGTAGATGAATAATCACTACTGGAGCAACAGCTCCGTTTTTATGCGCATCCCCGTGCAAAGGAATATGCCGCTAAAGCGGCGCACGGGGCGCGCAGCGAGTAGGAGAAGATAAATCTTCTCTACTCGATTGTCAATATAAGGATAGTTTGCAGAAAGCAGCCCCTGTTGTTTGAAAATTACTGCTGAATGGATGCACAGCACACTTGTTTTCGTAGATGAAATGAAGTATAATTTCTATTAAATATGTCAATCATCGTACGATTGCAGGTACAAGGAGGAATAGGTATGTATCATTGCCATCTGCACTTTTATTTGTTGGGTCGGCAGGGTAGGATATTTGAGGTCGTGAAAGGGATATCGCCGTTTGAACATTTTACTCATGAGTATATGGAAAGCGAGGAGCTTGACGAAGCATTTGCGGCGAAAGCGGATGTGATTCTGGCCGATTTGGGAGTATTGGATGTAAAAGAGGCAATGCAGACACTTGTTTCGGTAAAAAGAAGGGATGCCGAACTAATTCTGCTTGCGGATAAGAACCGGATGGATGTTTTTTCCGGTGATTTGCAGGGAATAAAGGATATTTGGATTTGTCCCATGTCAGACGAGGAAATCAGATTCCGGTTTCTAAGGTGGCAGCAGGAATGTAAGATGAGCAAGGATTATTGGCAGACCAGCCATTTTTTTGAAGCTACGATTAACAATGTTCCGAATCTCATCTGGTATAAGGACAAGAATGGCATTCATGAAAAAGTGAATGATAGTTTTTGTAAAACAGTCAATAAAACAAAACAGCAGGTGGAAGGCAGAGGGCATGCTTATATCTGGGATGTAGAGCATGACGATCCGGCCTGCATTGAGTCCGAAAAGGAGGTTATGGATAAGAGGGAGACGTGCGTATCCGAGGAAATTATCCAAACCGGAGCGGGGATTCGGACATTGACGACTTACAAATCTCCTTTGTATGATTTGGACGGCAGTGTAATGGGCACAGTTGGGGTGGCTATAGATGTGGCGCAGGAGCGCGCATATGAGAAGGAGATTATAAAAAAGAATGAAACGCTGGAAAAGATTTTCACTACCATTGACTGCGGGGTAATACGGCATACGGTGGATGGCTCGCATATCCTTAGCATCAATAAGGCCGCGCTTAAAATTATGGGTTATGAATCCTTGGAAGAGTTGATGGCGGACGGGTTCGATATGATTGCAAACAGCGTAGTAGAGGAAGACCGGGAAAAACTGCAGGATAGCATGAAAAAACTGGAAAAAGAGGGGGACAGCGTCAGCACCGAGTACCGTGTACGGCATAAAAATGGGGAAGTGCTTCATCTTATGGGGAATATAAAGCTTTTTAAAGAAAATGGGAAGCTATATTACCAGCGTTTCCTTTTAGATTGTACTGCTCAGAAATTGCAGGAGAAAAAGAACGAAAGATGGCAGATGGAATTGGTGCAGGCGTTGGGGATTGACTATAGCATTGTATGCTTTTTTGATTTGGATGCGGATATTGGTATCCCCTTCCGCTATAATGAAGGGAACGGCAGTGTTTTCGCCCCGGGACCGGATGGGAAGATTTCGTTTAAAGGAAGCATGGAGCGATATATACGGGAGTTTGTGCATGAGGAAGACAGGGAAATGCTGCAGCAATTGGCTTCCTTGGAAAGCCTGGAAAAAGAACTGGCAGAGAAGCAGATGGATTATGTCAATTATCGTGTCTGCATAGGGGAAGAAATAGAATATTTCCAATTGAAAGTGGTACGTACCGGCAAATGGAGCAAGGAACAGCATGGTATGGTAATGGGAATCCGCAGCGTGGATGAGGAAACCCGCAGCGAAATGGAAAAGAAGACATTGCTTGAGAATGCGCTGATGCAGGCAAACCGGGCAAATAAAGCAAAAAGCATCTTTTTGTCAAATATGTCTCACGATATCCGTACGCCGATGAATGCGATTGTCGGTTTTACTACGCTCGCCATTACGCATATCGATTATAAGGATCAGGTAGAAGAATATTTGAAAAAGATTATGTCTTCCGGAAACCATTTACTGAGCCTGATTAATGACGTTTTAGACATGAGCCGTATCGAAAGTGGTAAGATGCATTTGGATGAAAAGCTGTGCCGGCTGCCGGATATATTGCATGGGCTGCGCAACATACTGCAGGCAGATATCCATGCAAAGCAGCTTGATTTGTATATCGACGCAGTAGATGTCCTGAATGAAGAGATTCTCTGCGACAAGCTGCGTTTGAACCAGGTACTTTTGAATTTGTTGAGCAATGCGGTTAAGTATACAGGTGCGGGCGGCATTATCAGCATGAGGGTGACGGAAAAGACGGGGGCGCCCAAAGGGTTTGCCCATTATGAATTTAGCATTAAAGATACGGGAATCGGCATGAGTGAGGAATTTGTATCACATATTTTTGAGCCTTTTGAAAGGGAGAAGAGCAGTACAATCAGCGGTATCCAGGGCACCGGGCTTGGGATGGCGATTACAAAAAATATTGTGGATATGATGAATGGCAAGATTGAGGTAAAAAGCGAACAGGGGGCTGGTACGGAAGTCAATGTCAGCTTTACGTTCCGCCTGAATACCGGAACGAAGGAACCGCAGGATATACCGAAGCTGAAAAATTGCAGGGCCTTGGTGGTAGATGATGATTTCAATACATGTGACAGTGTGACTTATATGCTGGGGCAGATTGGAATGCGGGCAGAGTGGACGCTGTCCGGGAAGGAAGCATTGCTGCGCACCCGCCAGGCAGTATCAAGGAACGACATTTATACGGTATATGTGATAGACTGGATGCTGCCCGATATGAACGGCATCGAAGTAACCCGCAGAATCCGCAAGGAAATGGGTGAGGAGGTACCGATTATCCTGCTTACCGCTTATGACTGGCAGGATATTGAAGAAGAGGCAAAGGAAGCCGGCATTACAGCATTTTGCAGCAAACCGCTGTTTTTATCCGAATTGCGGAGTTGTCTCCATTCCATCGTAGACATAGAGGAAGTGGAAGTGGAAAGAGAAAGGGAGAATGCAGCAAAACGGCATACAGGGCGTATCTTGTTGGCGGAGGACAATGAACTGAACCAGGAAATTGCTGCGGCTATTTTAGGGGACGCAGGATTTACCACGGAGATAGCCGGGAATGGGCAGATTGCCGTAGAGATGTTGAAAAAGTCGGAACCGGGATATTACAAACTGATTCTCATGGATGTGAGGATGCCGGTGATGGACGGCTATGAGGCCACGAAAACAATCCGTAAGCTTGAAAACCACCAGTTAGCTTCCATCCCGATTTTGGCAATGACAGCCAATGCATTTGAGGAAGACAAGCAGGAAGCGCTGCAAAGTGGAATGAACGGTCATTTGGCAAAGCCGATTGACGTGAGGGCTTTGCTCGATACACTGGATACAATATTGGCGTGAAGGGCAAAAGGGAGATGGATTATGAAAATAGGGTTTACAAAGATGCATGGCTGCGGGAATGACTATATTTATGTGAACGGGGCGGAAGCGGCGATAGATGAAGGAAAAAAAGAAGGGGTTGTACGGAAACTTAGCGACAGGCATTTTGGCATCGGGGGCGATGGGGTTATTTTTATCCATTCTCTGAGTGGGGAAGATGCTATCGCGGATTTTGAAATGGAGATGTATAATGCGGACGGTTCCCGGGCAGAAATGTGCGGGAACGGCATCCGCTGTGTGGCAAAATATGTATATGACAAGGGGCTGACGGATAAGGAAAAGATTCGTATTGCCAGTTGCGGAAAAGTGAAATATCTGGATTTGGCAATAAAAGAAGGAAAAGTTGCAAATGTTAGGGTAAATATGGGGGCGCCTATTTTAGCGGTAGAGGATATCCCTGTCATTTCCGGGCAGAAAGAAGCGATTGCGGAACGGATAGAAGTGGAGGGAAAGGAGTACGAGATGACATGCGTATCTATGGGGAATCCCCATGCGGTAGTTTTTATGAAGACATGGGAAGATTTGGATAGTTTTGCAGTAGAAAAAATAGGCCCTTATTTTGAAAACCATATGCGTTTTCCGAAAAGGACTAATACGGAATTTGTGAAAGTAATAGACAGGAACACGGTTCAGATGCGTGTCTGGGAAAGAGGAACCGGGGAGACTCTTGCCTGCGGTACGGGGGCGTGTGCAACGGTGGTAGCTTGTGTTTTGAATGGATTGACAGAGGAAGAAGTGACGGTAAAATTATTGGGCGGGGAGCTGAAAGTCCAATGGAATAGGGAAAGTAATACAGTTTACATGGCAGGACCAGCGGAAACTGTTTTTGACGGGGTGATAGAAATAGATGGAATGGACTAAAATTAGCATAGGCTGAGAGGAGAAAATATATGTTCAAAATTAACGATAATTATTTAAAGCTGCCGGGAAGCTATCTTTTTTCTACGATTGCCAAAAAAGTAAATGCGTACTCACAGGCAAATCCGGAAAAGAAGATTATCCGTCTTGGAATCGGCGATGTAACACAGCCTTTGGCGCCGGCAATTATTGAAGCTTTGCATAATGCGGTGGATGAAATGGGGAAGGCAGAGACTTTCCACGGGTATGCGCCGGACTTGGGTTATGAATTTCTGCGCAGTGCGATTGCGGAAAACGATTATAAGGCGAGGGGATGCGATATAGCGGCGGATGAAATTTTCATTTCGGATGGGGCGAAGTGTGATTCCGGGAATATTCAGGAGATTTTCAGCACAGATAACAAAATAGCGGTTTGCGACCCGGTATATCCGGTTTATGTAGATACGAATGTGATGGCAGGCAGAACCGGCACTTATGATGCGGATAAAGAAGTTTGGAGCGATGTCATTTATATGCCGTGTCTGGCAGAAAATAATTTTGCGCCGGAGCTTCCTAAGGAAACACCGGATTTGATTTATCTTTGCTTCCCTAATAATCCCACCGGCTCTACGATTATGAAGGAGCAGCTTCAGGAATGGGTGGACTATGCCAATAAAGTAGGGGCAGTTATTATTTACGATGCAGCTTATGAAGCTTATATTTCTCAGGAAGATGTACCGCATACGATTTATGAATGCGATGGGGCCAGGGCTTGTGCGATAGAACTGCGTTCATTTTCCAAAAATGCCGGTTTTACGGGAGTGCGCCTTGGTTTTACCGTCATCCCTAAGGAATTGAAATGCGGGGAAACTTCCCTCCATTCTTTATGGGCAAGAAGACACGGCACCAAGTACAACGGTGCGCCTTATATTGTGCAGCGCGCCGGAGAGGCAGTTTATTCGGCAGCCGGAAAAGCCCAGTTGAAGGAACAGGTAGCTTATTATATGAGGAATGCGAAATATATTCTGGAGGGGCTAAAAGATGCGGGATATACGGTATCCGGCGGTGTAGATGCGCCTTATATCTGGCTGAAAGCGCCCAAAGGAATGAGCAGTTGGGAGTTTTTCGATTATCTTCTGGAAAATGCCAATGTAGTAGGAACGCCCGGCTCCGGGTTCGGCCCAAGCGGGGAGACTTATTTCAGGCTGACAGCTTTTGGAAGTTACGAAAATACAGTGGCAGCAGTGGAAAGGATAAAAGGAGTGTAGATCCAAGAGGAGATGGTAAAAGAGATGTCCTTTGTTAGGATGGCGGGATTGAGAAGGTGTTTGATTTGGAAAAACACCTTCTCAATCCCTACCATCTTAAACGGAGGATTATTTTTTACGCGTTGGGAAAGACCAGCAAGAATTGAGGAGCAATTTCAGGGGAGAGAGGAGAAGGTTGGTTGGGTGAGGAACAATTTGAGCTGTGTATGGCAGCTATGGTTAAGGGGGATAAGCAGGGGCTGAGAATGGTCTATGAGTCTTATTCAGGGTATGTCTATACAGTGGTTTATGGTATATTGGGGAATAGGGAAAATGCGGAAGACGTAACCAGCGAGTTCTTTATAAGGCTTTGGGAAAAAGCAGTGCAGTATAAGCCGGGCAGGGGACACAGGGGTTATTTGGCGGCGATGGCAAGGAATATGGCAGTGGATTATCTGCGGAAATACAAAAAGGAAGAGCTGACTGCCGCAATTCATGATTTGGAAAATGAGGATGACGAAGAAGGAAAAAAGAGATATTGGAAAGTGCGTAAAAGCGGCAGGAGGGCAGAGGAACTCCGGACAGAAGATATGGAAAGCGAAGTGATTGGGAATTTGGCGCTGGAAGAGGTTTTGCTCCTTTTAAAGCCGGGGGAACGGCAGATAGTGGATATGAAAGTGCTGGGTGGACTGACATTTAAAGAGATAGCAAAATTGTTGTCTTTGCCGATGGGAACTGTTTCTTGGAAGTATCAGAATGCCATGAAGAAATTGCGGAGGTGCGGATATGAAGAGTTTTGAAAAAGAATATAGAAAAATGATTCAAAAAGAAGCCCCCGACTTCTGGAACAAGATTGAAGCGGAACTGGCGGACAGGGAAAGTACGCTTTCCGTTATGACAGGCGACAGGGAAAAGATAAAACAAAAAAAATGGCTGGCCGGAGGAAACGTATGGAGATATGCAGGAATTGCTGCGGCATGCTTTTGCGTCGTTATCCTTTTTCATCAATGGCAGACAACATTGGAAAAACGCTCCGGAATGAGCGGAACGCCGGTAGAAGAAACAGCTTCAAAAGAAACGACGGATACGGGAAATGATTGGGAAAAAGCAGTGCAAGCAGAAGGAGCTATGCAAGCAGAAGGAGCAGTGCAAGCAGAAGGGGCTATGCTGGAAGAAGGGTTGGAAGAGACGGTAAGTGCAGTCGGATTGGAAGATGGAACGGTTATCGGGGGGCTGGATGTAAAAATAGTGGAAGCCACACAAATGAAATACCACAGCCTGTATCGGGCTATTGTTTTGGAGGATAGGAGCGGGGTGCTTCAGACAGGGGATGAAATAATGGTTATGGCAGAAAGGAATGGGGCGGAAGAGATAGAGGAAGGAGGCACATATTGCATTTCCGTAGCATATGATTCACAGTCCGAGGTCGCGTTTCATCTGATGGACTGAGAGGGGAATCGCCTATATCTGGGTTACATCAAAAATAACCTTTCCGTTTTTATCGTAAACTTTCAGGCAATCCCTGCTTATCCATTGGATTTCTCCTAAATATTGACGATATATCCAGAAAGATGGTTCTGTTTTTATAAGTTCTATTTTATGAATTACTTTTTTATTTTGGGTAATGATGAGGGAAATAACCGCCCTATCTATGGTTTGTACTACCCTGAGAGAAGCAAATTTGTTTTCTGAAAGGAATTGGAAAGGCTTTCCGTACATCCACTGGTTTTTATAATTCCTGGAAATAATATCGTTGCGTAAAAAGTCGAAATATGGAAGGTTCCACCCCCATTGTTTTCCTATGAATAAAATAGACTGATGGATAAGGTTTAGGTAAAAATAGCTTTTTTCTTTTGGGGATAGGGATTGGAAATGAGACGAATGAAAAGGCATTTGCAGGGAAATATACCCATTTTGGCAGGATTGTATGAACGGATGCCTTATTTTTTCGTTGCAGGAAATATTCAGTTTTTTGCAGTTGTCATTATCGTAAAATTTTAACTGGCGCAAATACATATCAATAATGTGCGAGCTTTCAGACCGGATGGTTTCCGTTAATTCACTGTCATTTTCAGACCGGATATCTATATTGTTGAACCGCATAAATCCCCCTTGGATATTGGCATTTCAATCGGATGCTTAAAATTTATTCTACTATAGTTTCTGCTTTTTTACCACCGGTTTATTCCCGCGAGCAATGAGCCAAGTGGCTGCTTGCAGACATTTGGCGACTGCCGCGAGGGTCAAATACCCCGCTGCTCTGCAGCGCTGCAAGTTTGATACCCCGTTGCTTGCAGCGGGGTCTTTGATTGCTTTGCTGATATAAATGGAAGGAAGCTGTTGCTGTCTGCAATGGAAAAACGTGGGAACAAAGATAATTGGGATAAGATAATTAGGATAAGATAATAAGGATAAAATGATATGGATAGAAAAAGCATTGGATAGACAAAGCTACGGGGATATTTATGTTTGGAATGCAAGTCTGGGATTAGCCTGCTTATGAGTGGTTTCAGGAGAGGAGAAAGTAGAACAAAAAGGTAGGAAGAGAAAAGGATAGGAATAGAAAAGGGTAGGAAGAGAAAGGGACAGGAATAGAAAAGGGCAGGAAGAAAAAAGGATAGGAATAGAAAAGGGTAGGAAGAGAAAGGGACAGGAATAGAAAAGGGCAGGAAGAAAAAAGGATAGGAATAGAAAAGGACAGGAAGAAAAAGGGATAGGAATAGAAAAGGGCAGGAACAGAAAAGGGCAGGAACAGAAAAGGGATAGGAATAGAAAAAGGGAAGGAATAGAATAGTGCAGGAATAAAGAAGAGAAAGGAAGAAAAAAGCGGCGGAAAGAAAAGGGATAGGAAGAGAAAAGGACAAGAAGAAAAAAGAGGCGGATTATGAAAATATATATTTCGGGAATTGGTATGGAAGTCCGGAGAAAGAAAATAAAGAACCTTTATTTATCGATAAAGCCACCGGATGGAAGGGTAGAAATATCCGCCCCTCTGTCCATGCCTGATAAAATGATTGAAGATTTTGTAAGAGGGAAGTTGGAGTGGATAAGAAGGAAAAGGAAAAAATATGAGGAAGCATGCCCGGAAAAAGAACGGCAATATGAATCCGGGGAAATATTATATGTATGGGGGAAGCCGTACCGATTGGTTTATCAGGAGGGCGGGCGGAAGAACTCCTTTGAGCTGTGCGGGGATGAAGGGATATTATCCATGCGGAGTGGCAGTACCGTGAAGCAAAGGGAGGCTTATCTGCGGGAGCAATACCGCTTCATGCTGAAAGAAGAGGTGGTCCGGCTTCTTCCTGAATGGGAAATGAAGACAGGGCTATATTGCAATTCCTGGCGGACAAAGCAAATGAAGACCCGTTGGGGAACATGCAATACCACGCAAAAAAGAGTATGGTTTAACGTCCAGTTGGCAGAAAAGCCGAAGGAATGCCTGGAATATGTCATTTTGCATGAGCTGGCACATCTTAAGGTGAGCAACCACGGCATGGCATTTAGGGCAATTATGGATAAATATATGCCTCAGTGGCAGGAGGTGAAAAAGAAGCTGAACGGCGGCTGATTTTTGTTTTTCACATCCAAGTTCCAATGGGAAATTACATAATTCGATTGAAGTGGTAAAAAGATGCGGATATAATGGAAGAAGAAAAATGGATGGAGCTGGGGCGGAAGATGCTGTACGATAAAGATATCAGAGAACCTCTCTTCGATTTTTTGGAAGAGACCTATGGAAAGGTCAGAATATTAGAAGAAAAAACGATAGGGAAGTCAAGGGCGGATGTGGTTATGGTGACGCCGGAGAGCTTATATGGTATTGAGATAAAAAGCGATGCGGATACTTATGTGAGGCTGGGGAAACAGGTGAAAGATTATAATTTGTTTTACGATTATAATTATGTAGCGGTGGGGACGAGCCACGCGCTGCATGTGGAAGAACATATCCCGGAGTGGTGGGGAATCATTACAGTAGAGCAGGCGGAAACTATGGTAGATTTTTATATCCTGCGCAGACCCGCGAAAAACCCGGAAATGAACTGGAAGAAAAAGCTAAGTATTCTGTGGCGGCCGGAGCTTGCCCATATTCAGGAATTAAACGGTTTGCACAAATATAAAGAGAAAAGCAAACTTTTTGTAATGGGGAGGATTCTGGAGAAAGTGCCGGAGGAGACGTTGCAGAGGCAGCTTTGCGAAGAACTGTTTGAAAGGGATTACACTGCAATTACGGAAGAAATACGGAAATATAGAAGAAAGAACAGGAGAAAAAATGAGAAATAAAAAGTTTCAATCCAAAGTTTGTGTCTGTGCGGTGCCTGCAAACTCAACGTACGCAGAGTCAGCAACCTTGATGTGTGCAAAAAGCTGTGCAGGAAGAGGGATAGAGTGAAAAATCAGCTCGATAGATGATTTTATCACATGGCTATTTGTGCCGGAGCGTCACAAATAAGCACTGACGGTAGACGTAAATTTGAGATTTGTGACTTTGCGGCAGCAAAGTCATGCCCCTAGTCGCGTAAACGATCCGGAATGGAGGTTAATATGATTAAAAATAGAAAAGCGTTAAGGATAGGATGGATTGTTTTTTTACTGCTGTTATGTTGTGGATGTGGGAAAAAAGAGGAAAATGGGTCTACAAGCGGAAGCGTGGTGGATTTGATGGAGGGGATTGAGGAAGACAGGATGGGGGATATGGAAGATACCTCGGAAGGAGGTGTGGATTTGAAGGCGGAAAATAATTTTTTTATAGAAGATACGACGGACTTTGCAATCGAGCTGCTGAAAGAAAGTGTGAAAGGAAAGAGCGGGGAAAATATAATGTTATCGCCGGTATCGGTGACTTCAGCCCTTGCTATGGCGGCGAACGGAGCCAGGGGGAATACGCTTGACCAGATGCTTTCCGCATTTGCCGGGCATCAGGATATGGACAGCTTCAACCGCAATTGGGGAAAGTGGACGGAAGGGCTTACCAACACGGAAGAAGCCTGCTTGCAGTTCGCCAATGCTATCTGGGTGCAGGAAAATGAGGAAAAGCTGTCGGTGGAAGAGGATTTTTTGAAGCAGAACGTATTCTTTTATGATGCAGATATTTATAAGGCAGTTTTTGACGAGGATACATTGAAAAGTCTGAATCTATGGGTGGAGGAAAAAACAGGCGGCAGGGTAAAGGATATTCTGGACAACATGGACGAAGAAGCGGTTATGTACCTGGTGAACACGGTAGTTTTTGATGCTGATTGGATGAAGATTTACCAACCATTTCAGGTGAGGGACAGTACCTTCACAAATGCGGCGGGAGAAAAAAAGGATGTTCCGTTTATGTATTCTACCGAAAGCTCTTATCTGGAAGACGGGAATGCAGCCGGTTTTATAAAGCCTTATAAAGAAGGGTACCGTTTTGTTGCAATTCTGCCCAATCAGGGGATAAGCCCGGAAGAATATCTGGAAACAATAGATGGGGAACATTTTTTGGATTTGTTGTCCGGGGCTAAAACGGAGGCTATTGTCAAGACAAGCGTGCCCAAATTTGAGGCGGTATATGAGGCGAAATTAAACAGTGTATTACCTTCTATGGGCATAGAAGATGCTTTTGACTGGAAAACGGCAGATTTCCGGGGGCTGGGAACTTATGTGAATAAGAATATATATATAAACAGGATTATCCATAAAACTTTTATTTCCGTAGGCGAGCTTGGAACGGAAGCAGTAGTGGCTACGGTAGAAGAAGCAGTAGCGGAGGCGGCAGAGGAAATGGAAGAGATAGAAATCTATGAGGTTTATCTGAAACGGCCGTTCCTCTATGCGATTGTGGAAAATGAGACGAATATCCCGGTTTTCATTGGGGTTGTAAATGAAATCGGATAGACCTTTCGGAACCGGGCGGTATGTGGTAAAATAAAACAGGAAAGTCAAAAACTTTAATGGGAATAGAAAAGGGAGGGGGATGGTATGCCGGAAATTGTGACGATGGGGGAATTACTTTGTGAGATTATGCGTCCTTGCGAAGGGATGGAGCTATATGAAACAGGGGATTTTAAAGGCCCGTTCCCCAGCGGTGCGCCCGGGATTTTTATTAGCACAGCGGCGAGGCTTGGCTGCTCTTCGGGGATTATCGCAGGCGTTGGGGATGATGATTTCGGGAAAAATATTGTTGACCGGCTTAAAAAAGATGGTGTAGACTGCCGCTTTATATTGCAAAGTAAAAAAGGCTCTACGGGGGTGGCATTCGTTACTTATTTTGCCAATGGCGACCGGAAATTTATTTTCCATATGGATAATACCCCGGCTGTGGAGCCGAAGGCGCCGGGGGATAATGGATGGATGGAAGGCACCAGATATTTCCACATAATGGGCTGCTCGTTGATGGCTTCGGCAGCATTTGGGCAGGAGATATTAAAAACGATGAGGATGTTTCGGCAAAAAGGGACAAAAATCAGCTTTGACCCCAATGTAAGGCCCGAGCTTTTACGTGATGCAAAGGCGTTTGATATGGTACAGGAAGTATTTTGCGCATGCAATCTTTTGATGCCGGGCGTGCAGGAATTAAAAATGCTGACAAGCAAGGAAAGGATAGAGGATGCCGTGGCGGCAGCTTTTGAAAATAAAAACCTTGAAATCCTTGTTTTGAAAAACGGTTCCAAAGGCTCTTGTGTGTATACAAGAAAAGGGCTGGAATTGGAAATGGGCGTTTATCCGGTAAAACAGTTGGATGCCACGGGGGCAGGGGATAGTTTCGATGCTGCCTTTATCTGCGGATTGGTGCAAGGGAAAAGCTTAAAAGAAGCCGCACAGATGGGAGCGGCAGCAGGGGCTCTGAATGCAGCGGCGTTCGGACCGATGGAAGGCAATATTTCGCTTGGAACGATAGAAGAAATGATTTATAGCAATACGAAGCAAATATAATTTTAACGGAGGATTGCGGAACTTAAATTTATCAGAACATTCAATAATTTATCGGATTCGCAATGGACTCATATAATTTTAATTATGGAAGGAGAAAAGGATATGTCGTTTGTTACGTCGGAAAAATTGTTATTGGATGCCCAGAAGGGCGGTTATGCAGTGGGTGCATTCAACGTGGAAAACATGGAAATGGTGATGGCTGTGATTAAGGCGGCAGAGGAAATGAATGCACCGTTAATGCTCCAGACAACACCGTCTACCGTAAAATATGCGGGGTTGGATTTATACTTGGCTAATGTGAAAACAGTGGCGGAGCGTGCCAGCGTGCCTGTATGTATGCATTTGGATCATGGCGATAGCTTTGATTTGGCAATGCGTGCCCTGCGCGTAGGATATAGTTCCATAATGATTGACGGTTCTCATAGTGTGTTTGAAGAAAATATTGCGGTGACAAAGGCAGTGGTCGATGCCTGTAAACCGTCCGGGATACCGGTAGAAGCGGAACTGGGAAAAGTTGGCGGTAAAGAAGATGATTTGGACGGCGGAAGCGGCGGATATACGGACCCGGAGGAAGCGAAAGAATTTGTGGAGCGCACAGGTGTTGGCTCTTTAGCGGTGGCGATAGGAACGGCTCATGGCGTATATAAAGGGGAGCCAAAGCTGGATTTAGACCGTCTGGCGGAAATCCGCAAAATTGTTTCCATTCCGTTGGTGCTGCATGGTGCAAGCGGTTTGTCGGAAGAAGCGGTTGCGGAAAGTATCAAGCGGGGGATTTGTAAAGTAAACTTTGCTACGGAACTGCGGATTGCTTATACGGACGGAGTGAAAGAATACCTGGCAGAGTATCCGGATGCCTTTGACCCGAAGAAATATGGAAAAGTAGCGATGGAACATGTAAAGGAAATTGTGAAACAACGGATAGAAATGTGCGGATGCAACGGGAAAGCGTAAACGGGCAGACCTTTTGACACCCAAAAGTGTCGAAGACACTTTTTTACCATATAGGAAAGTCCTTCGCCAGAAGGACATAGATTGAGGAAGAACCGAAGGTTCTTCATGAAGTGTCGAAGACACTTTTTTACCATATAGGAAATTCCTTCGGATTTCCCATATGGTAAAAAGCAATTATCGCACTGCGGCTGAGGGGAAACATGTCGCTGTCGCGACCCGCCGCAGGCGGAGAATCCTGCAAGCAGGATTCTTTTTTATAAGCGAAAATGAAAAAGAACCCTGGTTATTAGCCACAGAGTGGATGGTAACCGGGGTTCTTTTCATTTATAGGGAACCTTCCGAAAAGGGGATGCTCAGTATATACAAGGAGATTGCACGTTATCCGTAAAGGAAATGCTGCGGCATTTTGGGGCAGAAGTGGGTTATGCCACAGAGGTGCCTGAAGCGTTGGATAGTGTTTTTATTTTAACAGTATTTAGATGTACGAATTATACAAATGATTATATTAATTCTATTTATTTCTAAGCATTATATCTAATTAAAGTATAGATAATCAATAAAAAATTGTCAAAAACATGAAAAATAAATAAAAAATTTATAAATAGAGCAAACAAACTGTTGAAAAGTACAAAGACGGAAATATACCGGGGGGGGTATAATGGATGCAGTTTAAAACCATAAAGGCATAATAAGAGAAAGGAGGGACAGTCATGCCTAATATTTTATTGACAAGAATTGATAACCGTCTGATTCATGGTCAGGTAGGGGTGACATGGACGATGACATTAGGCGCTAATTTGATTCTGGTAGCTGATGACGAGGTGGCAGAGAACGAATTGATGCAGCAGCTCATGGCGGCAACTGCCAAATCTTCTGGGGCAAGCGTGAGGTTTTTTACGATTCAAAAAACAATTGATGTGATTCACAAGGCGGCAGACCGCCAAAAGATTTTTATTGTCTGCAAAACACCGAAAGATGTGCGGAAACTGATTGAGGGAGGCGTACCTATTCAGGAAGTAAACGTAGGAAATATGCATTTTTCCCAGGGAAAACGTCAAATCAGTAAAAAAGTGTATGTGGATGATGCGGATATGGATGACTTAAAGGCAATTCGGGATGCCGGAGTAGAAATTTATATTCAGGATGTTCCCGGGGATATCAAAGAACGTATCAAAGAAATCTAAGCGAAAAGAAAGGAACTTTTTTATGGAGATTACATTGATGCAAGGCATAGGCCTGGCAATTATGGCTATTATTGTAGGCGTAGATTTTTGGCTGGAAGGATTTTTTATTTTCCGTCCTATTATTGTAAGTACATTGACCGGCCTGATACTGGGCGATCTCCAGTTAGGGCTTATTACAGGGGGGATTACGGAATTGGCTTTTGCAGGTCTGACGCCTGCGGGAGGTACACAGCCGCCAAACCCTGTCCTGGCTGGTGTAATGTCTACCGTTATCGCATATACCACGATGACAGAGGCAACTGCTTCTATGGCATTGGCGCTTCCGTTCAGCTTTTTGATGCAGTATATTATCCTGTTTTGCTATTCCACTTTCTCCTTCTTTATGAAAGGGGCGGATCAGGCAGCGGCAGAAGCTGATACGGCAAAGATTGTAAAAATAAATATGACTTGTACCGCAATTGTTGCACTTTTATACGGTGCTGTTGTGTTCCTCTGTACCTTCGTAGCTCAGGACGCCATGAAGGCATTCGTGGAAATATTGCCTGCATGGTTGACCCACGGATTTGAAGTTGCGGGAGGAATCCTTCCGGCAGTAGGTTTTGCAATGTTGTTAAAAGTTATGTTGAAGGCAGAATTTGTTCCGTATCTGTTAATCGGCTTTGTCATTGCATGTTTTCTGGATTTTTCAAATTTATTGCCGATTGCTGTAGTGGGCGTGGCAATGGCGTTGTTTGTGTATAATATTGAAAAAGGCATGAAAACAAGCAAAGCAGTTCAAAATGCAGCGGAGGAGGAAGAAGAAGATGGCATCTGATAGAAAGAAAGTTTTGGATAAAAAAGATATTAACCGGCTGGCATTTGACTCTGTGTTTCTTCAGGCTGGTTTTAACTATGAGAGGATGCAGTCCTGTGGTTTTTTGGGGGCTCAACTTCCGGCTTTGAAAAAGATTTACAAAGACGATAAAGAAGGGTTGTCCGCGGCGATGACGGATAATCTGGAATTTATCAATACGCATCCGAACCTTGTTGGTTTTTTGATGGGGTTATTGATTTCTATGGAAGAATCCCATGCGGACAGGGGGATTATTAAAGGTCTGAAAGTGGCGTTGTTTGCGCCGTTGGCGGGTATCGGCGATGCTATTTTCTGGTTCACCCTGCTTCCGATTGTAGCGGGTATCTGTTCCTCGATGGCAATGGAAGGCAGTGTGCTTGGCCCTATTATTTTCTTTTTGGTTTATTTGGGTATTTTTGCCATGAGATGGTTTTGGACGCATCTTGGATATAATTTGGGCGTAAAAGCAGTTGCTCAGATTTCGGATCTTTCCGAGGTATTGGCCAAAGCGGCTACAGTGCTGGGATGTACTGTTATTGGGGGATTGATTGCTTCTTATGTAAATATCAGCATACAGACGCAGATTGTAGTAAATGAGGCAAAAACAGTCGCACTGCAGGAAGATTTCTTTGACAAGGTATTCCCGAATATTTTATCCATCGGATATGTATTTTTGATGTATTATTTCCTGAAAAAGAAAAAAGTCAGCCCGGTAATTTTGATTGTAGTGACTTTTGTACTTGCGATTGTCCTGTCTTTCTTTGGAATCCTGTAAAATGCCGAGGAATAAAGTATTACTGTTTGTCAGCGATATGGACGGAACGCTGCTTCAGGAGGATTTTACGATAAGCCCCGTCAATCTGGCCGCCATACGGCGGCTGGAAGCCGCGGGAATCCGGTTTGCCATTGCTACCGGGCGGACACATTATGATGCAGAAACAATATGCAGGAAACATGCCTTGGAACCTTATATTATTTCCAACAATGGCGCCTGTGTATTCCACCCGGACGGAACGCTTCTTTCCGGTAAAGCGCTTGATAAAGCGTTTGTATCCGGGATTGTGGATTTCCTGGAACAGGAAAAGATATGCTATGGGCTGGGGGAAAGCGGGGGCTATATTGCGCCGGCTAACTGGACGGAAGTATTTGATTCGGAAATAGCCAGGCTAAGGGCAGCAGGGATGGTTATCCCGGAAGAAAAGATAGCCTTTGCCAAGCAGGAAACACAAAAGCAGCATGGGGTTCGTATTGTAGAAAAGATATCGGAATATTTGGAACAGGGAGAAGCGGTATACAGCATTTCATTGATTACGTATGATAAAGAAGCGCTTCAAAAAGCAGGCAGATGGGTATCCCGTTATAAAGGAACGGCAGTATGCATATCGGGAACGCATAATGCGGAGATTATGTATCAGGATTGCACGAAAGGGAAGTCTTTGGAATTTTTATGCGGATATCTTAAAATCCCCCTTTCCCAGACAGCAGTAGCCGGAGACAGCCTGAATGATTTGGACATGTTTGAGAAAGCCGGCTTCGGGTTTGCTATGGGCAATGGGAGGGAAGAGATAAAAGAAGCGGCAGCTATCATAACAAAGCCGTGCAGGGAAGACGGCTTGGCAGAGGCCGTAGAGCATCTTCTGCGACAGAATATATAAGAAAAAGTAGAAAAGTTCTTTTTTTAAGAATAAGATTCGGGAGTCAAAAGGTCTTCCCGGCAGTGCCGCTTGGCAGATGGCACAAAAGAATATTGTGCAAGTGGCTTTTG
>CAJUSR010000008.1 GCA_910588855.1 uncultured Kineothrix sp.
GGATAAAACAGATAACCCCCTATTATCCGTTATTCCCCCGCCCTATAAACTCACTTTTTTCTTTGGCAGAACCCCTTCTCCATACCATAAACACAAAAATTCTACAAAGCCTTTTCACTGGCTTTGTAGAATCTTTTATTATCAGCATTCGCTAGGAATATCTGTCTCCATATAATCTTCCCCTTTAAACATTATCATTTGTATTGGATATAACTTTATTATATTCTAGCATAAAATATAAAAGAAAACCACTAAATAAATTTTTGCATTCCTTTATGCAAAAATCATTTCCATTTAAAATTTTTTCTTATTTTGTGTCATTTAATTTGCCTTTGGGGGGAAAGTTTATTTTATAATCCACAATGCTTCTGCCTATCAATCACAGCTCACAATATCAATCAACTCTACAAATCGTTTCACCCTGTCAACATCTCTTTTTGTCTGCTCATCATGATTGGGAAAATAATAGATTCCACAAGTTCCATTATTATACGTATAAAAAGCATTAGATAGCCAGAAAAACATTTTTCCAGTAACTGTACTGGCTATCCCATAATAGGAGCCTCTGGATTTGTACTCTGTTTCAATTCCCTTATATACATGTTTTTTCAACGTCTCAAAATATTTCTCCCCTATACTCTCTTTTTCCCTTTTAGACAAAGCATTATAATCATCTGCCTCACGCATTTTGCACAGCCATTTGACATCTTTTTGTTTTGTTTTTAAAGATACCGTCAAGTATAGAATCTCAAATGCCATAATACTACAATCTTCTGCCGCCCCATCCTCTGTCATCTCATGGATAATCTGTGCTTTCCTGAATATCCTTTCCTGCGTCCTCATATCAAGCCCATACAGTATATCCGCAAACAGCTCTTCTATTTCTTCACTTTCTTCTGCCGTCATCCTAAACATATAGAAATAGCTTGCAAATTTTTGGGCATACATGCTCGCCCGACCTTTATCCAAATCTATTTTAAATGCAATAAATTTCCTCAAATAAATATCCACATCTATCTCACCAAATATTTCAATAATAGACTTTTTCAGTTGGGACTTATCCATAGAAACAATTACTATGACATTGTCCAGTCCGTCAAAAATATGGTGGAGCCGTTCCAATACCTTAATGGAATACTCCGGAAGGCACCTGTCCAATTCATCCACAACGATTATCATTGTTTTGTCCTCTGCCATCCCTTTAATTTCTTTTCTCGTTTTTTCCAGAACCTTTCTAAATCCGGACAATTCATCAATCTTTATTCTTTCCGATTCCGTATCTTCTTTTATCTTATCCACAAACTTACCTATTTCCAATAAGTTGACACCAATTTTATTCTTGCATGCCTCCCCCATAACCGCATATAAATTTTCCTTTACATTTTCCCACAAACTTTGGGCTGCACGTTCCAGCCCTTCGCTTAACTTATCTTGAACAGTATCCAACATAGCAATCACAATCGCCAGCAACGGTTCCTCATAATAGTCATATTTCCAGCAGTCATAGTGAAAAACATAAAACTGATTATCCGCCGTCTCCTCTGACTGCTGCTTCGAAATCCGACGCTCAAATTCTTCCAATACGAACGTCTTTCCACTCCCCCATGCACCATCAATGCCAAAGCAGCATCCTTTTCTTTCCCTGGACAGTATCCTGACAATACTCCACAACTGTTCAATAAACATGTTTCTATTCAGTACATCTACCCTATCTGCCATAATACGCATCCTCCTAAATCTTTAATTTTTTCTTTTTTCAAATGTACAAATATCTTTGACATTCCCAATAATTTTAGTATAGATATTAACACATTCCTTATGGCTTTTTTATATTTGGAAGGTACACGTCAATTTATGTGGGTAAACGTCCCATTTTTTGTTTTTATCACTTCTTATAAAATCAGAATCATCCTATAGGATTATATTTTAGATTCCCGATTCCTATTGTCAATTGTCTAATTGGCATAATTCATTACGCCATAAAAAAGCAGTTC
Source organism: uncultured Kineothrix sp. (assembly GCA_910588855.1). GTDB lineage: Bacteria > Bacillota > Clostridia > Lachnospirales > Lachnospiraceae > Kineothrix. Next base: position 1,995 of record CAJUSR010000008.1, read on the forward strand.
AATCATAAATTCCTCCCCGCTTTTTATTTTCATTTCGCCACCATAACACTCTACGATTTCTTTTACTTTCACCAGACCTATCCCTCTTCCTTCTCCTTTTCTTAACCCGATACGCTCTGGGTTGACCGCGTTTTTACAGGAAATAAATACGGCTCCATTCAATAACCTCACTGTTACTGTTATTTTCCTTTCGGATACATTCATAACCTCTTCCTTCGCATTCTTTAAAATATTTGCAAAAAGAACGCTTAAATCCGTATCCCTTATTTTCGTTTTCCCGGGAAAATATCCGTTCCACTCTATGGCAATATTGTCTTCCTCCTTGACAACATCCTCTACTACCATATTTAAAATATCATTTCCTGTTTCTATTTTTATACCTATTTTTTCATAATCGAAAACGATATCCCGTAAATAGTCTAAACTGCCTTCAACATCTCTATTCTCCAAGAACCGTTTCAGGCAAAACAATTGATTCCCTATATCGTGTTGGAATTTGCGTATCCCTATATAGTTTCTCATCATACTATTATAATATTGCTTTTGTCTCTCAATTATCTTCCGATATTCTTTATCTTTGATTTCTTTTTCTTTCTTTTTTTTCATGTGATATAAATACAGATATGGTGCAATCAGAAATGAAATCAGAAAAGCCCCCACAGAACCCCGGATATGATTTATTATCCAACGCATAAAATTCCCCTTTTATATTACCATTTTACTAATTTTTTGACATACTCTATATACTTTTGTTTTACATTCCTTTTCTCCCTATAAGACATCGGGATTTCTATATCCCCATTCAATGTTATGCTCATATCCCCAATGTTAAAAATATGTTTCAGGTTAATCAATACTCCCCTGCTGCATTTCACAAACCGGTTTTCCAGCAGCCCGTATATTGCTTTTAGCGTCGTCCTCACAATATATCTTTCTCCTCTTGCAAGAATTATGGCAACCTCATCCCCTAACGCTTCAATATACAATATATCATCTAAAAACACAGGATAAATCCGCCCATCGCTTTCTAATAATATCCCATCCCTTTCTTTACACTCTTCTAGTGCATCGGCTATAGCATCCCTTATCCATTCCTCCGGGTCGGATTTATATAGATAGCGGAATGGCTGTACTTTATATGCTTCCTGAATATATTGGCTATAATTTGTCATGAAAATAATTTTTCCATATGTTTTCTTTTTCCTTAATTCCCTTGCCATTTGTAAGCCGTTGCAATCCGGCATTTCAATATCCAAAAATATAATATCGTATCCGGCTTGGTTAGAGAGCAATTCTTCCGCCTTTGTATAAACTACAACCTCCCCTTTTACCCCCAACTGCCTTAAAACCCTTTCCACTGCATCCCCATACGCATTAGCAATCCTTACCATATCATCACAGACCGCAATCTTAAGATCGTTCCCCTCGTTAACCAATCCTCCCTGCATACCAGCAAATTTACACTTTACAATTTGATGAACCCCCATCCTATTCCCCTCTATCATTTGTATATGTTCTTTACTTGTAAGCCAGCGGCCATTTTCCTTTTGTGCGCAAATTTCTTGTGCCATATGCCAAGAGGCATTGCCAGACAAGCCTTTTGGCACCCGAATCCTATAAGGCAAAAAAGAGCCAGTCCAATATCAACCGGTTCCTTTCCGCATCTAACGTTTATCCCTCGAACGGATAAAATCTTTAAAATACCGGACAATGCGCACCAAATCCTGCTTTTCATCGTGCGAACAATCCTCCATAATCAACATAATCTCACTGTCATAATAGATATCATTATATTTAAGATTGTCCGAAAGCAATTCATCTGCTGTCGATTGCAGCGCATTCATTATTTTTATCAGACTTTCCAAACTTAATTTCGTATTCCCATTCTCTATATGGCTGATATGCGGTGTGGACAGATTGACCAATTCCCCCAATTGCTCCTGCGTCAAGCCCCGCATCAGCCGCTTTTCTTTAATTTTCTTCCCTATGCTGACATAGTCTATCTTGTAATCGTCCATTGCTACCTCTCCCTAAATATCAAACCATATTTGGAAGATTTTGGAAATAAACTACAACAACATTTATGTTCCTACGCTTAATTTTTCTCCATATACTAGTAAAATAGTTTTTTCACTGCCATTCGGCACTCAAGTCCACAGGCAAACAGGAAACTGTTTTATTTTACTGCGTCATCTTAAAATATAAGAATGATATGATTATTAACCCTGCCAAAAATACTACAACACAGGCTTTTGTACTCATAATCCCATCGCCCACTTTAATTTTTAATTTTTTATCTAACTCCAACAAATATTTCTTTTCCATGACTATATTTAACCGCTCGCTTACGGAACCATTTAATGGCTTCTGTAACCATAATGAAAATTTATCCTCCACCTCCGCACAGCATTTTTGGTACATGCCGTCTGTCTCGTACTTCTTTATTATCTTCTGATAACGCCTGCTTTTTATTTTATCAAAAGCAAAAATGCCCACAGCGCATATCTCCGCAATACATATAGCTAAAAATGGCAGCAGTATTATCTTATTCCTATCATATATTGGAGCCTTTATTAAAACCATATAATATATTCCAACTACAACTGCTAAAACAATCATTAGCACTATCTTCAGGGAATCCGCCTTCCCTCTTTTCCTTTTTTCCTTTTTTCCCTCACCTTTTATCTCCCAGTCATCCATATAGCACTCATAATAATTATTTAAATATAGTCTTTCCACCTTACTATATATACGTATCCAAAATTCCTTTTTCCTTTCCTCAAGAAACTCCCTCACCATTTCAGCCAGTTTCTTATCACTCATCCTTATTTCCGGCGTATTTTTTAATTCCTCAAAAAAACCTAGCGGAACATATTGGAAGGCATTCTTTTTCGGGTTATTGATTTTTTTCTTGACAAAATAGCATTCCGGATAAGGGGACGTAATCTTCCCTTCATTTTCTTTTATCGGGCTGCTATAAGCATATGGATTATTTTCAAAATGGGAAACAAAAAGATTATAGCTCTTTTCCATTGTCTCATAATTATCTATCACATTCCCTCCCAGCAATTTCCCCCTGACCCTTGCCCATTCCCCTATTTCATATTTATCTATATTACTTTTTAGCCACTCTATATAGCTAAGGCCATCCAACACTCCTTTTAACTCTTCTTCATTCACTTCTTCCGTATCTGGTTCTATCCCATATAAATCTTCTTCCTTTGAACCTCTTTCCAGCTTATTATTCAGATTGTCCTTCACTCAAACTTTCCCCCTATCATATAATAAATCCTTCAATATACTTCTCATTTTTTTGACATCGTTGCCTCCATCCTCTGAATTAAACAATATATCATAAGCACTTAACAGATTTTTCAAGCTCCTTTCTTTTAATACATCCTTAATATCTTCTACTTCATTATATATCTTTTCCACATATTCCCTTAGCCTTCCATTAAGGAAATCCCTACATTTTTGTGCATTGGAAATCCGTAATGCTGCAATAATTGGATAAAAAATATTTTTTGATATTAAAAAAATCTCATCACCCGCCTCCTCTATGAGTAAGCATCCCCTCATAACCTCCCTAAACTGATTGCATTCGCGCAAAGAAAAATTTAAATATTGGGGAAGACTCGGTATCAGCGGATTCAGCTTCGGATTATTCTTCATCACACCTGCTATTTGCAAATAATATAAGCTGATATCTTTTATATTCAAATCATAAGTAATGTCAAAAAATTTATTTAAGTATACGGTCGACTTCAACTTTCTGCCGTAAAAACATTCGATAGATTTACATAACTCCACCTTATTTAAACAATATACGAAAAAAACATTTTCCAGTTCTACAAAATGCTTAATCCTTTCCAAAACCTTAACCGCATAATCCGGTTTACATCTATCTAGTTCATCAATAACTATAAGAATATGTCCATTCCCACCTTCACCCAATCCCTTCTGATGCAATAATTCACCAAGCAAATCCCTATAATTTTTCTTCAGCTTCTCTACTTCTATAATATTTTGCAAACCTTTTTTACTTTCTATATCATCTTTCAAAGTATTTAAAATATCTTTAAAGCTCTTGTTTTTCGGTTCTTTTGTTTCTTCCATTTCTTTATATTTACTTTCTATTTCATATATTAAGGATAACAGGGGATCCTCATGGTCATCATGAAGCCATGCATCATAATATAACGTAACAAAATCACGGTTCAAAGGCCCCACTTCTAATTCCTCATGCATAGCAACAATTTTTTCTATCCTGTCAAGATCTTTGTTGCCTTTTTTCCTTTGATAATCCAAATCTAAAACTTCGCACACCTGTCTTATAAAAAAAGTTTTTCCACATCCCCAGTCCCCATTAATAGCAAAAATCCTATCCGCCTCACATTTATCCAGCATTTGCACAAATTCTTTTACTTCCGTATTCCTATTTAGCATATTTTCATCCAAAGTATTCCATAAATTCTCTTTTGTAAGACGTAAATCCATGCAACATTCCTCCAACCATTTATTTCTGCTTCTCCAACTCATCTTCTGTTTTTAATATCAAATCAATATTTACCCTCTCATACCTGTTGAACATATCTTCCGTTATCTTCCTCTTTTCAATGTTCCGATACCATTCATATTGGGAATAATGTTCCGTATATTTTCCTCCCTCTTTATTAAAAGCATATCCCATCCGGGCATAGATTTCATTCCTTGCATATGCCAGCGCTTCTTTATAGCTCATATCAGCCCTTTGTTTCAAAGCCTCTATTTCCTCCATATGTAATTCCCGCTCATTGCTATCCTTAAAAATAACACCTTCTTTTGCAAACAAATCTTCTGATTTTCCCCCCCTATCTTCTTCCGTTTTTTCTTTTTCTACTTTTACAATTATTGCTTTTTCTTCTTTATCCTGTATTGTAATCGGCTTAAAATTCTGCCCTCTAAAAGCCAATATTTTATCCTTCATATATACTGAAGTAATACCAATCGGTCGGAGCCACAACATTAAACTCATACCCACTACTGCAAAAAATACACTTACCGGGCTGCACAGTTTTTGTAATATTTCTCTACAACTGTCTTTTACTTCCACCAAAGCTGCTCTGAAGTTCACCTTTTTTTCATCCCCCTTTACTTTACTGAAAAAATCCCCCACCAAAACCCTGTTCCAAGAAATGCCTTCCCGCTCCATTGCATCCCACGATGCTATCGCATCCACTTTATCTACTACCGTTCCCCTATAATAATTATCCATCCTCTTCAACACAATTATCCTTGCTGCTTTCACTCGCCAGATAAAATACCCTCCAAAAATAAGTATTGTAGGAGCATATAAAATCTGCCATTCTGTTTGTTCCCATGAAACAAACATACCCAAAAGGAAAATACCTACAATCACGGCACCAATCCCTATCCGCACCCACCTATTTTCTGTTTTCATTCTTTTGTCAAAGTTCATATCCTTATCCAGCCCGGTCACCTTATTACGCCTTTTTCTAATTTCGCTGTTTAGCTTCCTCCCGCTCCCCTCATTCTTTAAATATCCAATAGGGCATTCCATTCCACTATCTAAGCTTTTAAGCGTATGTGCATCCAAATGCCGGGAAAAAATTTTCCTGCCATCCGTCTGTCCATATATATGCGCCAAAAAATTATCCCCCAGCATATGAAAAATCTCAATGCATTTACCAGACGCCCTTTCCCATTCTTCCAAATACATATTGGAAGCAAAATCAGCCATTATTTCCTCTGCATCTTCATCCATCGGACAGTAATATTCTATATGATCCAATACCCACTTCATGACTTCCTTTTGCATATCTGTATTCCCCAACATTTTCCCCATTCCTCTTAAGTATTTTTCATTTTACTTTTTTACCTTTTCCGCCTACTTCTAAATAATTTATAAAACGCTTTTTTCTTCGGGTGCAAGAACCCGTTTCCTTCCAGTTCTTCGACAAGATTTTTTTCCGAATGGAAGACCCGCTTTGCCCGTTCCAGATTTTCCTCCGTATCATTTAACAAATAATCCGTAATATCATCCATTTGCCATTCTTTTAGAAGGAATTTCTTACCATTTATTATCAAAAAGTACTTCATATCTTCTTCTGCTGTATCTCTTCCCGTTCCATATAACATATGAATTTTTGTCCTATTTTCATAATACTTTTTTATATCATCGCGGGTATTCCACATAATAAATAATAATTCTTCTCTGTTTTTTCTTTCTTTCCTTATTTCACCCAGCAGCCTGTTCAAAAGTTCATAGTCATTACTCTCTATTATTTCCTTACATTCTTTCACCCATTGCTGACTTTTCAAAAAATTCTCTTCTTGAAAACTCATATTGTTTTCTAGGATATTTTCCCGCAAAAAATAATATAATCTTCGCTGAAAATAATTTTTATTATCATCTTTATACCGGATACGTTTATAACGCTCTTTTACATCTGTTATATAAAAACATTCATGCAGACTATTGATAAAAACACATATCTCTTCCTGCTCCTTCTTCTTTTCCTTTTTCATGTCATTGTTTAATTTTTTTGCATATTCTAGTATCATATTTTTCCATTTAACTCTTATATCTTTAGAAATAAATTTTAACTCTTTTCCCTCTAATCTTTTTGACAATTGCATGAACTTATTAAATTTTTTTTGCAAGTCTTGTTCCTTTAATATACTATGTAAAAAATTTTTTTCAAACCATTCAACTGCACATTTCGCATTTAGTCTTCTACCTGCAAATACTTTTGCAAACAAATCATACCTCTTATATTTCATAAAAAATTCGTCTGCCTCTTGTACCGTATTTAAATCTTCCAATATAATTTCATCGTAAATTTTTTGCTTTATCCTGGATTCAATATCATTTTTAAACTTTTGGTATTCCGCTTTCCCTTGGTTATCCTTATCCAAAGCATATTCCATAATTTTTTTGAAATGTTCCTTAATATCCCCTTTACTCCACACCTCTATCCTCTCAAAATAGTCCAAATGCTCTGCTAAATTCCCTGAATCTTTAAAATTTTCCCATAATAAGCCGAACCAATTCTCTTTCTCGTTCTCCTCCCATAACTTATCCACAAACCGTTTAATCCGCTCCGGCACACTCCTTACTGCTACAGAGTCCAATAAATCCTTTTTCCTAAAATCCAATACCTCTTCCTCATCGCATGCCTCCAAACACCGATGAGGCATTATCCTTATTTTAATCTGCCTCGGTTCTTTTACATCCGGCGTACTGTACGTCGTAAACCCAACCAATTTCCTTAACGACCAAGGAATATGTTTATAAATACCCGCCACTATATCCAAAGCCCTCTGGTTATAGCCCGGACCATCTGTATCAATAATAATTGTGACCTTTTTTGTCCAGCTATCAATATACCTATATAATAAATATAAACTTGCTTTTATCTGGTCTACCCTTAATGCCTTATCATTTATAAAATATTCCTTCTCTTTCCCATCCCCTTCTATCAAACCATTATGATATCCTGGAATCTCGCTTTCATCAATAAAATCATATTTAAACAGGCCGGGGAAATCCATTTTCAGCATTTCCTCTTCTATATCCAATAATTGCAGATGCGCATAATAGCATGGCGTTTCGTAACTGCACATTTTTGCCTTTTTGGAAAGCATCAGCATATCTTTCGGCAGCTTTCCGAATAAATTTGTCACTAGCATGTTATATGCAATTGGCTCTTCTTCCTTTTTTTCATACAATTCCGGACTTACAGTAAACGGATATCCCAAGTAGCTTTTATATAACTCACTATATTGTTCTTCAGACAAATTACTGCTTCTGGCAATCTCCGTATAATTTACCCCATTATTCCCATACAAAAGCTGTATCATAATCCCACTCCTTTACTTTCGTATTAATTCTCTCTTGTCATATTCTTTTAGACATTCCACAACATCGTATTTAGCAGAAAACCACCCTTTTTTTTCGCGCACATATTCCAATCCTGCCGGTTTAAAATATCCAAGCATTGTTAAAATCCATACAAACGGCAAAATAATCCCTGACGGCATTTTCTTATTTTTTCCAACCGCCTCTACCGAAGCCCCGTATGATGCCACCGTAAAGTAATTAAAACATTTGGAAATGAACCTTAATTCCTTTTCTAAAGGAACCACATGGCGGGCCTGCAGATATTCCATGATTTCCTCTGTTATTTTCCTATATTTATCTGCCATAAAATATTGCGCATCTTTTATCAGATCTTCATACTTTTCATCCGGGTTGTAAAAGTCATAATCTTTTAGTTTATCATTCTTCGTTATGACTACTGCCATCGGAATGTTTACCACATCCTCATCATTTGAACTCACCATATGTTTAATATTTCTACATACATCCCCGATATTGGCTTGTGCGCTGTCCTGACACTTGCCTGCCTCATTCTCCTTTATCGGCAAATCAACCTGCTCCGGTGCAATGCAGAAAATATAAGCGGATGCATTTTTGCTAATCCTTCTTTTGTTAGCAATAAAAGAAAGCTCTTTCTTTTGGTCTTGTTCTTCTTCCGGAACATACGCCTCCCCCGGCATATCCACAAAAGTCACGATAATTATTCTTTCATTCCTGATATTCAGCAAAAGCGATACCAACGGAACCATTTCCTCGTTAGAAATATTAGTTTTCGGTATTTTTTTCCCTTTTTGATATGCATTCAAAATATTTTTCTGAAAGAATAACCCCCTTTTGTCGGCAAGCGGCCCTATCTGCAGTGGAAAAATTTGCTCTTTTGCATTATCCCCGTTTAAACAGTCTATCAGTGAGGCCAGATAGGCTGTCTTACCTGTCCGTGAACTGCCCATCAATAAGATTACTTCTTCATAATATTTTCCCGCTTCTGGCAGAAAAGTAGCTCCACACTCTGGGCAAACCAATGGAATCCCATCTCTGGTTCCGTCTTTCTGGGAAAAAACTGCATTAATCCCTGTAATCACAACATTTCCTATATCATCTTTTTCTTTTCTTGGATCTATCCTGCACTGCACAAAAACAGCCCCCGCATTTATAGACAAAAAATCTACGATTCTTTTAATTTCTTTTCTTTTGCTCTGCCAATCTACCTCCACATCTTCCGTTGTATACATGCCTTCTGCCAATACATCCAAGATTTCTTCTCTTTCATCCGGATTATTCCAATATGCCCCCTTCAAATCTACTTTATGTTTCTCGGCTAACAGGTATATAATATCCTCCCCCAAAATATTTAGTTCATTTTTTTCCGTCAAATATTTTTCTTTTTTTAAATAATAAAAAGAAAAATATAACCCCAACCGAATATTGGATAGAAAATCAAGCATCGTTTCATAAATATTATTCCCTTTATTTTTCTCCTTCTCCCTCTTCACATACATCTCTATCAATCCATCTATATTTATTGCCATATTTAAGGCACTCATCCTTCTTCCGCAGCCTGTGCAATTCACATTATAGTACATAAACAACGTTCCTCCTAAACCAACATATATACTTTATCATATGGCTCTATTACCCGAAGCCTAACCTTTTCTCTATGGAACACATTAGGTATCAATAAGCTGGTGCCCGATCTGACAGGATAGGGAAGCAGATGTTTATATCCCTCCACCTCATACAGTAATGCGCCCTCAGGTAATCCGCCCTCAGGCAGCCTAAAATGAACAAGAATACCTGCCTTATGGCTTTGCCATTCCAATTCCACACGAAATGGTTCGCCGAGCATAATGTTGTCACATATTACTTTCCGGTTTCCTTCCTCTCCTTCATTGATTAAAAAGGTAAACGTATAAAGCCCCCTCTCCAAAGCCAGCTCTTTTTCTTCTTCCCCTGTCTCTTTAGTGGAAATTCTATATATCTTATGCTTACTCAACTTCGTTCCCCATTCATCGTCATCCTCTTTTTTCTTATAGAAAATAGACACATGTTTAATATCTTCGCTGCTCCACCACCAGCGGATTTTTATTTTCCCATTGTTGCTCGTAATCTGTATATCCCTCATCTCCCGCCAGCCCTTTCCATTTCGTCTTCTAATCTTTATCCTTCCTTTGTTCCCCCTTCCGATGCATCCCATAAATGCCCCGGATAGTTTCTAACTCTTTGAATGCCAGCAATTCAATATTTGCATCATCTACCCATTTCCTATACTTTATCTTTGCAAATGGCATTTCTATTTTTACTTTTTCATTTACCTCCTGAGGAAGGGAATATTCTTCCCCACCAAACAATTTCCCGTTTACAAATATGTATTCATACTCCAAAGTCTGCTTGGCCGAGTCCATATATGCGGTATAAAACTTATCTTCACCAGATTGCCGTATACTTTTGACGGCTGTAACAAACCTTGTAAAAATGTGTTTATCTTTCCCTTTCATATATTCCTCAAAAGGTTTCCCCATCTGCCGGATATATTCAGTCAGTAATGCAGCATACCCATCATCCAAAATATCCTGGTTCCACGCTGTTTTCAATTCCAATGCTCCACTGTCGATATAAGCCTGCAATTCCTGTTCCGCCTTTAACATTTCTTCCATAGGGATTGCATCCCTTTTTATGGAACGTAAAAAAGCAATATTGTCCCTATTTTTCGCCTTGATTGCCTCCAGTTTCTGTCTCCACACGTCTTGTCCTAAATATGCTTTCAGGGAACCCACAAACCATATCTGCAGCTCACATTGAAACCATTCCTGATTCACCCCCCAAACATCTTGAAACAGCTTTTCTACCAATTCTTGTATTGCTATATTCCGCGTCATCTGCATATATGTATCCATAACCCTTTGTTTGCTCAAACATTCCCGACGCTTCTCACTCAACCGGTCTTCTATTATATCCAGCAGTTCCGGCACCCTAAGCTCTACGTCCGCTATATTACCCGGCAGCTTGTCCATAAATTCCGGTATCTTCTTTATCAACACCTCATAATCTATATTCTCTTTCAAAAAAGTATAGAAGGCTGCTTCATCCCCGTATAAGATTTCCAACATGTTCCTATAGGTATATTTGCTGTTCTTTCCAAAAAGCAAAGGCAAGGTATTCATAACCCTTTCCAACCGGCTATAATGTATCGGAAATGATTGAAATGCATATCGCATCTTTTTTTCATCAATTTCTAGCATTTTGGAAAGGTTTTCTTCTATCTCCCGTATATACTCCTCCTTTTCCATCCCGCTTTTTTCTTCCCGTTTGATTAAATAATTCTCCAACTGCTCTGCTATCACGTATTTAAAAATATCCAACTTCCAATACCCTAAAACTTTCCAGTTCCCCAAATCATCCCCTACTCCATTTAACTTCCAGTCTTCCAGGCTGATATTCAGGAAGATGTGTAATGCAGCCGCATTCACCGCCCTTTGGTACTTGCCCAAATCGGAAATCCCCCATAACTGTTGGCTGAAAAAGCAGACGGAAAGCCTTTCCGATTGAAACAGTTTTTCCCAATTAAGGATTTTGCTTTCAGAAGCAGGATTTTCAAAATCCATAAAACAATATATCCCTACCCTATATCGATTCTTAAACCCCATCTTCCCCATTTTGTTTCCAATTGCTTCAAGGATTGCCCGGACAGTATCTGCCTCCATCAGATTTTCCATCAAAAATATGGCTACATAAAAATCGTCTATAGGCTGCAGTTTTCCACTTTCCCGTTTTTCTTTATAATAGTTCACTGCCGCATCCATTTTCTCTGCACAATTACCTTCTTCTATCCTATAGCATTGCGCAATCTCCAATTCTCCAGCCCTAAGCTTCAGCGCATCATTCAGGCACTCCAATATGGCAGAAGGCACTTCTCCTATTGCTACGCATATCGGAAAATTCCTTAATTCCTTTGTCCTGATTTTGTTTTGCTCTGTAGCCATATTAATCGCATTACTTAATCTATAATCAATATTGGTATCCATATCCTGACTTCCTTTTTTACCTGTTATTGTCTGCCGGTTTTTAGCTGCAGCATATGGGTATAAAAATCTTTCATCTTCTCCATTAATTCACCCTTCTGCTCACGCAAAAACATCCTTTTCGTATCCGTCTTCTTTAACGCATCCAGCGCTTCCCCACATTTGCCCAAAAATTTTTCTTCCCGCTGCCTTCTTTTTTCTCTCTGTTCCTCATCCCTGTCTTTTCCTCTCTCCATACAATATTCTTCCAACTGCTCCAACTGCTCTTGCTGATAGGAAACATGCATTCTCATAAATGCCGTATAAAGGTAGAACTTAGCATCAATACCGTTTACATCTTCAAAAAACAAGAGTTCATCCTCTACACCATCTTTACCAATCAATACGATATCCTCTTCCCTTTCGCACATCAGTCCATTTCTTGCCAGCTGGAAAAACAGGGATCTATTCCTTACTACCTTTTCCTGCTCTACAATCTCTCTATTAAACTCTGTTATCAGCTTTTCACATTCGGTAAATATACAAAAGAACTTCTCCAATTTCAAAAATAACATCCAATTCATCCTTAAAAACTGGTAAATCGTCGATTCGTTTACTTTTATATAAACATTAGGTATCTGGACAAGCGTATCCGTAAATCGGAAATTTTCCCTCATTTTTTGCAGCAGCCTCCCCTTGCCCATTACCTTTCCAAACTCATCCTTATTTTCATCCATCTGGATATATTCTTTTGAACACCATGCATAGACAGCCTTCTCCTCATCCAGGTTCTGAATATACCTTCCTTTAAAAACCCCGGAAGAGTCCATGTATATAATTTGACTCTCCAACAACTGTTTTGTCACATATTTCACCCTGTTCACAATCTGCTTCTCCCGGATATTATATTCCGGTTCCGTTTCCCGCCATAAATCATATACATATAAATCCGCAAGCTGCCTGAAATCATATTCTGTTCCTTCATAGATATGTACTCCTGCAGCACTGCTGTTATTTATCCTGTCTTCATACACTTTTTCATATTCTTTTATATCGCAAAATGAAAATAACGGAACGCCGCATATCCAGTTGTACCAATAAATATTGTTCAAATCGTTGCCCTTTGCCACCGTAATACCATGAGACTTTGCATATCCTTCCACAGCCTCCACCACATTCAAAGCTTTATCCGGCGCGACTATATATTTTTTAATTGGAAGGCTGCTCAACGGCAAATTCATATTCCCGGAATAAATTACCCTCGCATTATTTTCCAGCTTTTCGCATACATCTAACATCCCCTTCGCAAAATTATCCTTTCCGTATGCCAATTCTATAAACTTTTCAATGGTCATGCCTGGTATTTCCTTAAACTGCTCTTCAATAAAAGAAACAAATACCTCCATCGGATTAAATTCTTCATCGGTATTCATCCATTGTTTTTGCGTCTCCAACATCTTTTCCTGCAGAGCAATTACGAGCGCCTCCGGCTTTTTCTCCGCTATCGTATTGTCCAAATATCCCTTTACCTTCATTGTGACATTATCCCTTTGGCTCAAATCCAGCAATTGTGTGCTATACTCTACCGAAGGCATGGAGCCATTCATGACAATATAAAAATTCCTGTCTAAAACATCCTTCATCTGCAGGAAAACATCAATATAATTTTGCAGTTCGGACAGCCGAACTTCTATAAAATCAATTATGTCCTCTATATTTTTTAAAACGATATCATATAAATCGAGCAAATTATCGGAAGTAAGCCTTTCCACACAGCATTTCCGGTACTTTTCTATCTGGTTCTGCAGCATAGGTCCCACGCACAACGGGGAGCTTATTTTCTCCTTAATCTCCCGCATTTCCCGATCTAAATCTGTTTGCCTCGTTTTTTGACTCATTCGGAACTGCTTTACGGATTCTACATAATCTAGCTTTATCCTTTGCAATATTCCATTAAATGCATCCCCATTTTCCACACGTGAAGCCAACAATTCCCTCAAGTAAAAAATACCTTTCCCCTTTCCGGCAAAAATACTTTTATATTCTCTGAAAAACGAACTGATAATTTCCTCAAGAACCTTGTTCTTTACTTCATCCCATGCACTATACAACGAAACATTGATATTCATCCAGTATCCTTTTAAGGTATGGTACAAAGCATCTGTCTGCACATCTGTTTTGCTGGCTCTGCCCCCTATCCCTTTTGCATAGGACATCATCGGCACTTTAGACAATGACAGCATCCTTTCCGTCTGTTCTTCCGGCAGCATATGCATAATCGAAAGCAATTCTTCCACATTTTTCTGCGAAGGATGCACATTCCATACTTTTTGCATAATCTGGCAAATATGATAAGACATATATGAGAATATCTGTTCCAGTGGTAAGTTAACCGCCCCTAATCCAATCACATTGTACTGATAATTGGCATTCCGAGGCACCTTTTCCCCAAGCATGCTTATTTTGTTCTGTATATCTATCAAAGAATTATCCAAAAACGAATCTATCAAGAAACCCTCAGTTGTATTATTTTTCTTCACTAGATTGATAACATTGTCCACCACTACCCTTTGACAGAAAATATCCGGCCTGGGTACGCTTCCGTGGCCTGCCGTCTTTCCTGAAATCAATACACAAATGTCAAAAATCTTTTCGCAGGTGTCGATTTCAAACTCCGGGGAATATTTTGCCTTAAATTTTCCGCTGCCGTCCATGTTCCCTATATTCATAAAATAGTCAATCTCTTTTAAAGCAGCATAGCTGTTATACTGCAGACGCTGCTGGGGTGCCGATTCCGGATATGTATCCGCCAGATAAATATAACCGCTTATCTTATGTTTCCATCCTTTTTCTTCGCATATCTCCCGTATAATATAAGGAATATCTATGATAATCCCACTGCCTGTTCCACCTCCAACTCCTGCAAAAATATAAATAATCAGCATTTCCCTGTCCGGTTTGGTAATCTGATCATGGAGGTTCGTTAATTTAGCTTTCAATGCCCTTTCCACACGCATAAAAGCATTCTCGCCAAATAAGAGGTACCTGCCGGCCTGGCGGATTCCGCCCGCTCCATTTCCTACAATTTCCTGATTCATGGTAGGGTTCATCCATTCCAAAATATTGCCCGAAATTAAGCGTCTGTTTCCCACCCTTAACCTTTTGGCTGCATCCGCATCATAAAGCTGGCACAGTTCATTATCTCCGGTTTCATTACTCAAGCCTATTTCGCCATATTTCGGTCTTGCCAACTCATCCAAATGGGTCATATCCGTATCTATTGCCAAATACTCAAAGTTTTTAGGACGCTTCTTCCCGCCCTCCAGCTCAAATTGCCTGCATGCCTCTGTCTTAAGACGGGCAATCGTTGCGCTTCCTTTTCCGCCTAATCCGACAAATAGAAATTTATGTTCCTGTGTCTCAAGGCGGTTTTGGTTAGATGTAAAATTTATAAAGCCGCCTCCTTTGCTCAAATCAAGCATATCCAAACCTTCTTGCTGTAACTTATTCAATGCCATAATCCATCCTCCTATATTACGCTATATCCAATTACTATTTCCACATATCCGCCCGGTATCGCCACTCTTACATTGCATCCACCCTTCCCCTGCGGCAGTATACTTCCTTGGGTATTTACATTTATTTCTGCCAATTTCCCTTCTTCTATCCCCTGTGCATTATAAATCCTTACCGCATTTCCCCCTTTCGACTGTACTTTCAGATTTCCGCTCTTTTTATATCCCATAATCAAAACTTGTTTTGTATACTTTCTAATACCTGACAGTACCATTCCTAATTCCCGTTTTTTCGTCTCATCCCGCTCTACGCTGTTGTAATACTGCTGATAAATGGCAAGCAACTCCTCTAATGAAAATTTGGAGGACCTCATGCTCCTGCCCTCAATGCCTGTCGAAACCATATAATCATTTCTACACGTCACACCGTTCTCTTCTTTCCAACATTTCACGCCCAGCTTAAATTTACCATCAATTTTTCTACCGCTCTTCTTTATCGCGAACACACATAATAATAGAACTACTACGGCAGCTATCGCTATAATCCGGAATATATCCTCCCTTCCCCCTTCCGTACATGTTACTGTGATTGCATACACCTTATTGCCATCGGAATCATCTGGGGATAATTCCAAAACCGTATCGCCAACCTCTATCCCTTCTAAAACAAGCACATCCCCTTCCAGAGATGCTTTCACAATATCCGATGCAGCGCTTAAAGAATATGAATTTCCTTTTTGATACGATCTGTATTCTGTCAAGTCAACCCTAACTTTCTTCCCCTTCGCCACTTCAAAAAACAAAAGCTCTTTTTCCTGTAAAATTTCTCCACCCTCGGCCAATACCTTAACAATCATGCCTTCTACATCCCTATAAAACCCGTTCCCTTCCAAGTGGATTTTTAGCTCATAATCCGAAGCTGAATCCGGTGTAAATACACCATACAAGCCGTCTTCCGATGCTGTGAACCCAATCGCCCTTGCCTCCCCTGTTTTTATGTTTTCTACTACCCCATCTGCTGCAATGGCCTGGTAAAATTCCTCTCCTTTGATTGATTTTCCTTCGGAATTTAAATATAAATTAATACCTACCGTATCTCCCACCTTTACTTCCCGTGCCGATAGCATGGTAGTTACAGTAAAATCATAATTATATAATAAACTAATCCGTATATTATCACCGGAAACCCCCTTTACCTGCAATGTCCAATCACCGGTTTGCGGTCTAATTAATTTAATTACCGTATATTTCTCCGATGGGCTGAATCTGACTCCAGAATCCCCCTTCTTAACCTCTTCGCCCTGAGGATTGTATATTTTTGCATCAATCAACTTATCAGAATGTAAAATAACTATATTTGCTTCCATAATATTACTGTTCTCAATGTTAAACTTTATATCCCGGTAATTCCCGTCAGCCATGAAACTGTCCAATTCAATTTCAAGGATATTCCTCATTTCCATAAAAATTTGGTTAAAAAAATCCGGCAATTCATTAACATCCTTTGCAATCCTATAGTCTCCCCCTGTGTTCAATGCCAACCTGTATAATTCCTTTTCTTCCACTCTTCCATCCGCATTCAGCCCAATGGAATAAATAGGATACCCTTGCCTTCCTGCTTCTTCCATCGCTGCGTTTACATCGGCTAAAGAATCCTCTGTTGTCCTACCAGGCGTTCCGTCATCAATATCTGTCCTCCCGTCCGTAAAAAGGATAATCGCTTTCTTTCCCGTGCTTTCCGAACTATTCAATACCGACACCGCCTCCTGCAAAGCTGCACCCGTATCCGTATGTGCTTTTCCACCGTAAGGAATTTGATCCAATATTTTTTTCAAATATTCCTTATTTTGTTCTTGCTTTATTTCAATTAATCCTGTAGAACTGATTTCATTAGAAAATTCCACCAATGCAAGATTGGTGCCAGTGGCTTTTTCCATGTCAATGAACATCTTTGCCGCTTCTACCGCTATTCTCTCCTTATCCGCAAAAGCCATTGACCCGCTTTCATCCATTATCAGCACCACATCTGTTTCATCCGTAAAAGCTGCGTCTCCATAAACGATATCCCCCTGCGCACCTTCCAGTATTCTTGGAACCTCAACAAAATGTTCCTGCTCAAAAAAACATTCTAAATCTTCTGTCAGGGAATCCTCCACTTCCCTCCCATCATTTCCCTTTCCGCACGCTGCTGTTCCTCCCAACAGAATAAGCATTAAAAATATGACCCAATATTTTTTTCCCATATCGTTTCTCACACCTTTCCAAAATCTGTAGCAACGGATGCCACGTTTCAAAAGCCATTCTTATGACAAACAAAAAAATCAGCCTGTATATTTTAAATATACTTCCGCTGATTCCTTTTATCCATGCCTTTGTCATTATCCGCAATTTTATGTCATTTTTTGTAGCTGTACTTATTAAAGTGTTTCCATATCAAATCGTTGGCAACATTCCGATATGTCTGGCTGATTGAAAATATACTGCCATCTCCCAGTGCCACCTTATTACCCTTAATAGATGCAATATAATTCATATTCACCAAATTCCTTACATTCACACGTGTAAATGAATAATAAGCCAAATCTTTCTCTACTTCTTTCAGGGTGTTCCTTATCATAATATAATCATTGCTTTTACGATAAAGCTTCACATAATGTTCTTCACTTTGGCAAAATTTAATTTCTCCCGGCTCAATCAGACACGGTTTTTTACTGTCCAAAATAATTACCTTTTTATGTTTCATAGACCATATTTCCCAAAAGGTATGTATTGCTTCTTCCAGGTCTTTTCCTAATTCCCCTTTCCTTACATATGCCATAGGCTTTACGCACAAGGACAAGCGCACCGGTTCTTCGCCTATACTCATAAATACAATCTCACTATCCACATTCTTCTTCCGCAACATTTTTGCCAATTCCAAATTTTTAAGTTCTGGCACATCCAAAGATATAAAATATATATCCATGCTTTCCTCTATCCCCAATAGCTCCCGTCCGTTAGTCTTAACAGTTATTTCCATTTGAGAACAGCTTTCTTTCAGGTAACGCTGAAGCTCCGCCCTCACCTTTTTACAAAACGCTTCATCTTTATCTACAATAACTACTCTTAATATTTTCGCATATCTGCATCTACTTTCACTTCCCATCGGCGCCATCCACATTTCCTCAAAGCTTGAATTTAGATTATAGGTATTGGTATTATACCTTTTATATCAATTATTTGCTTATCCTGTTGGTAAATGTCGGATTTTGTTGGTAAGCGTAAATTACCTTCTCCCTTCAAACAAATATTCTGCCAGCGAAAGCCTCATCACTTTTCCATACCACTCAAAAACCTCATCCTGAAAGAAAAAACCGCCTCCATAACGTAATATTTTAAACTCAGCCTCCACTTCATGCTTTATGTACTCATAGCAATCCCTGAAAGCTTCAAAGCTTTTCATCGATTCCAAATACCAAAATAAAAAATACACCAATTCATTTATAAAGCTCTGCTCATACACCTCATACAAGCCTGTTTTTCTCAATTGTTCCCCAATCATCGACCACATTTGAAACCCATTCTGCCAGTTCCCCTCTTTTGTGTTGGACAATGAACTTTGAATATTTATCCTATGTACCGCCAAGATATCATTCATATAGGAAATCCTCCCTGCCCTTGCCATCAACATATAGACAAAGAATCCGTCCTCCGAAGAACGGAAATTCGGAAATTTATAACCACACTCCTTTACAAATTCCGTACGGAAAAGTTTATCCCACGCCCATCCTTTTGCAATCTGGAAAATTCCTGCACAGTTAAGCTCTTTGCCCGCAAATGCTTCCTTTTGCCCTTCTTCCTTAAAAAATAAGTCTTCAAACTCCCATCCGTTTTGTATATCTTCCCCTTCCCCGTTACGCTCCAAATAACGGCATATAACGATATCCGATTGATTCGCTTCCGCTTTCCATACCATTTTTTCCATCATATTGGGTTCGTAGCAATCATCCGCATCCAAAAAAGCCAGATACTTTCCGGACGCGCATTCCATCCCCCGGTTTCTGGCAACTCCTGCGAATTTATTTTTTTGTGTTATGATTTTTATTCTGCTATCTTTTTTTGCATAGCTTTCCAGAATCCTCGGCGAATTGTCCGTAGAGCCGTCATCTATGCAGATAATTTCCGTTTCTTTCCACGTCTGGCCGCATATGCTGTCCAAGCACTGTTCCAAATACTTTTCTTCATTGTATATTGGTATGATAATTGAAACTTTAGCCATATCTATTCGTACCTCCCTAATCTTTCTCATTCATATTTCTTCTGCTATATCATTTTTTAATTAAACGGATTCTGGTGTCAAAAGACCTGTCCGGCAGCGCTGCCTGGCATATGGCACAAAAGAATATTGTGCAAGCGGCCTTTGCCCAGATTCAAATACCCTTTTACAAAGCGAAACCTTTATCTTAAGTTACAGTATATCTAGATTTTTCCCTTGCGGCAATTGCGTTCTTCAAATATTTCGTCATTGCTTCAAGGCCTTTGGAACAACAGGATAATGCATGATTCCAATTTGCCTAATATACAAAAATCATTTATAATAAATGAAATACGAAAAGGAGTTCCATAAGCGATGGAAGAAATGAAAGAAATTATATGCTATACCCACTCTTTACCGGAAGGCGATGAACAGAATATTACATTTATGGAACTTCTCCTTGACGAACGTTGGGCAGAGGGGGATTTTGAATGCCCGGAAGCCATTTTTTCCGAAATCGGCAGCATCAACAACAAACTGAGCGCAAAGCAAAACTATGAATTTTTATTACGCGCCGCAAAAAAATATACCTTAAAAGCTGTGGGGCTTCCTCTGCCGTCCAGCAGTTCCACTAAAGCACCTGCTTCAAATATCCACCCTCTTTCACCAGCCCTATCGGGGAACGGCAATCCCGAAACAGCCGCCGGGCTTGATGGCGGATATCGCACGGACTGCTATATTGCGGGGAAATATCAGCAAGAACTTCTTGCATCCGGTTATTTCAATACATTTATTGCCGCCCTAATCAATAATGCCAAGCAGCTTCCCAATTGCGGCGAAGCTATCGCCTGGCTTGAACAAATGATTTCCCACGCCCCTGCATATTATGAAATTGACGACAATGCATGCCCTATCCTGATTTACCGTGGAAGCGATACATGCTATAACACATTGAATTTTTTTGCAGAAGAATTGGCAGAAGCACTCCGTACCCTACATCAACGGGTGGAGATTTTTGATATTGAAAAAGAAGGGAATCCGGCTTTAACCCGGTTGATTAACCGCCGGTTCAAAGCCATTATTGGCATACAGACCCATGTTTTTTCTATTATGATGCAAGATAAAAAAACAAATCTCCACGATTTAATTCATGGACCCAAATATAATATGATACTCGACCACCCTGCATGGATGAAAGAGCATATCGAACATGGACCACAGGATTATTCCCTTCTCATCCATGACCGGAATTATCTTGCTTTTGCTAAAAGATATTTCAAAAATGTAAAAAACTGCATTTATTTCCCGCCTGCGGGCGCACTGCCGGCAAATATATGTGGAGCCTCCAAGAAAAAGCAGGAAAAACAATATGACCTCACTTTCATCGGCTCCTACCGGAACTATAGGGAACGTCTTGCCCTCATCCATACCTACGACCGCCCCTTCCGGTTTCTGGTTGCCCGTTATCTTCGGATTATGCTCAGAAACCCTGATTTGCCTGCTGAAAAGGCCTTTCAACAAGCCATCACATATTTTCATATCTCTTTGACTGACGAAGAATTTTTGGAATTGTTTTTTGAAGCCAGGCAAGCATGTTTCTGCATTATGCTCTATTACCGGGAAAAAATCATCCGTACCCTCCTCCATGCCGGGATTGACATACATGTATATGGCGACAGTTGGAAGGCATTCCCCCTTGCCGGCCATCGGTGCCTGCACTGCCATCCCTCCCTGAATGCCGGAGAAAGCTTAAAAGTAATGAGCCAATCCAGACTTTCCCTTAATATTATGTCCTGGCATAAAGATGGGCTGACTGAACGTGTCCTGAACGCCATGTGCTGCCAATCAGTGGTATTATCTGATTACAGCACCATATTAAATGAGGAATTTATTCCCGGGAAAGATTTGCTGCTTTTTTCCTTAGAAAAATTAGATGAATTGCCTGCAATGATAAAAAATATATTGGCAAATGAAAACAAATTGAAGGAAATATCCGAAAATGGCTGCCGAAAGGCATTACAGAAACATCGGTGGGAGTATAGGGCGTTGCTGTTCTTATAGGTTCTTTTATGTCAAAAAGGCTTGGAATTATCGGTCCAAACCGCAATCCCGAGCCTTTTTCTTATAACAGCTTTCCACGAGAACATATTTTTTTCTATTATTCTGTAAAATAGAAACAGCTAGAGGATACCGCTCCCCCAAACCCATACGAGATAATTTTGAATATATTCTTCCAAACTTTCCGGTTGATTTTTCAGTGTTGCCGCACATGCTCTTCTTAAAACTTTCTGTTCAAACCGTAACCCCAATGCTTCCTTTACACATCCATAGATAGGCATTTCCATCGCTCCCATCGATTTGCTCATTGGAATTTCTTCGTCCTGTGGCAATTGGAGCAGTTCCAATATTCTTCTTCCTTTTTCTGCAATAACGGCCTCCGTAGGATGATAAGGTTCGTAAAACAATTGTATCTGCTGATAAAATTTTTCAATATAATCTGAGATTACAATATCGCATTTCTTTTCACGTTCTTTCAATTGCAGCAATTGTTCGGAAAAGTTACGCCTGATTTCTTCCGCTTCCCATACTGCACCGCTTAAAATGTGTTCCTTAATTTCTTCGACAGAATATCCATTCCGGCAGCACTCATCTATATGGGAATCCCTTTTCCCGATGCTTTCCACCGTAACTCTAATTCTCTGTGCTTTCATCGCATCTTGTGTACCCGAATCTATCGCATCAGCCTCCAAATGCCTACGCACCTGATTGTCAGAAGGCGCATAACATTGCGGAAAGAATAAATTACAGCCATATAAATTAGGCAGAACAATTTTTTGCGCATCTTTACGTACTTGCCCGCAAAGCGTATCGGCATCCGGCATATGAAACCCATTATCCTTACGGATATCCTGCGTAATCAGGATATCACACGCTTCCAATTCCGCACAATCCGGGCATTTATATTCCCCAATATAATGAAAACTTATATAATACTCTTTTTTAAAAAAATAATTAAGCTGCAGATATTCACATAGGCCCTGCATATGGCAATTCCCATATACCACCGCTATTTTTTTCCAGAACGCTTCTGCATTAATGAAATCCGAATATTCTTTTAATCCTCTATGCAGCAAGGCTGCCCTTATCTCCTGCCACGCGTTTGTTGCTGCTGCCACCACCAGCAAATAATCTTTTAGCTCCTGCTCTTTTTCCTCTAATTGAAAGACCTGCCTGCCATGAAATGCCTCATTTCTTTTTCTCCGGTCAATGCAGTATACAACTTCCTCATTATTTTTTAACCTACTGAAAAATTTTTCCCCTTCCAGACCCGTTCCGTATAATACAATGCCTTTCCTATGGTCAAACTTTTCCATTTGCTCCACTTCTTTCCACATCATTTTATTATTTCCGTTACACCATAAGGATATATATAATGGAATTTCCCATCCTTTTCAAAATGTCCCCTTAATTCATCCCAATTCTGTACGTTTACCGCAACAATGATTCCCACGCTCTCCATAGAATATGGTATCCCCTCCACTCCGATTACCGGCTTCCCCATCACTTTCCGGCCAGAGGGTTCTAATACAGATCCTGATACAGGTTCTGATACAGATCCTGATACAGGTTCTGATACAATAAAAGCCTCAAAGACTTTATTATGATTGAGCAACTGCCGGGCAACCCTTTGCCCGTATTTGCCGGCCCCCCATATGTATATATGCTCATAACGTTCAACAAACTCCTCCATGAAAGATGGGAAATATTCCTCCTCATTCGTCTGTCTATAAACCGCTTCTACGTGCATAAGGAAATTTTCATATTGATTATTTGTTTTCTCATTGCACTTCTGAATTATCTTCTCTATTTCAGCAACATTTAAATTGCGGCATAAATAGAGGCTGTCTAATATAAATAGCGACTCCTTATAAATAATCGCATGGTGATATGCCCCTTCTGTATATGTGTCATATTCACGAAGGAAATCTATCACATTCCCTCTCAGCAAAAGCCCTTTTTCAATATTATCGCTATGTGCCCTGCACCAACTCCCCTCATGCATGGAACGGTATACGGACATAATGCGCGGCGAAAAGTAAATCTTTCCTTTCGTAATCGCATACAATTCATGCGTATAATCCCCTAGCGGGCACTGTGCAAAAAATCCGCTCAAATTAAACAAATCTCTTCTAATTGTCGTCGATGCCGTCGGAAAGTCACCACGATATTGGATAATTACCTCTTCCTCCGTTAAATATCTTTCTTCAAAATATGTATGATGCGGATAAATTTTAAAATCGCTATAATCAATTACCACAGCATCATGGCAAATCATCATGCATTCCGGATGTTCTTCCAGATAATCCACTTGTATTTGTAATTTATTCGGATCAATCCAAAAGTCATCCCCTTCGCAATAGCTAATATATTTCCCCACAAGATGCCTTTCCCATATCCCCCTTGACATCTTATGGTTTTCGTTTCTAGGTCTATGCCATGTATTCTCTTCTGCAATAATTGCAATAATCAATTCCGGATATTTTTCTGCATACTCCCTCACAATATCTGAAGTGCCATCCGTCGATGCGTCATCGAAAACAACTACCTGGAAGCGGAAATTCGTCCGTTGCAAAATAAATCCATCCAAGGCATCCCTTATATATTTCACATGATTATATGTCCGGCACCATATAGAAACCATTATCTGATTACTTTCCATGCAGCAGTTCCTCCCTACACATCTTCTGTTATCTTTTTCCATATATCCGTTCCTACCAAAGCATTTATCCCATTAACTTCCCTCTCCCGTTTCTGCCGTACACTTTCAAATATCATTTGCATTCCAAACCCGCTTTCATCACAAACTATATCATTCTGGGTTTTCAAATAATAATCAATTTCTTCCTCTTGAGTGGGTAATTGGGGTTTTAGCCACTCTAGCAAATCCCTTTCCTTATCAATTCTAAGAATGTAATTTGCCGAACGGTTCCCATAAAAAATGTATCTTTCATTTTCATAATATCCATGATATTTACTGCAATTTTTTACTTCATATTGAAAGTCTGCCGGATACTTATCAAAATTTTTTGCATGTAACGTATTTAAATCAATTATCTTAATATTTTCAGACTTTGAGGGCAGCAAGTACAAGCTCCGCTTCGTCAGGGCAATGCTTAAAAAAGACTCGTCTGCATTTTCTGATACATATATTTTTTCTGTTATATTGTCATATACATCTATCCTATATAAGCTGGTATCGGCACACAATATATACAGGTAATTTTCTCCATAACAAAGGTTCACAGGATTTTCTATTTCTTTTGATAATGCAAAAATTTCATAATTTCCGTTTCTTAATTGGTACTTTATCACTGTATTTATACATGCATCAATGTTTTCTCTCCGCAGAAAGAAAATCGTATCATCTAATTGATGAGACCTAAACAAAAATTCTTTTTCTTTTTGGAGCGGTGGCTTATTTAATATCCGGTACAAATCGTTCCGCACAATAAATTTTTCATTTATAATATCAAATATAATCAGGCAAGGGGTATAACGTGGAAACATATATATCTTTTGATTATATAGGGCAATTCCTGCAAAGCACTCATCGCCTTTGCAATCAATCGACGGCATTTCATAAAATTTACATGTATTCTCTATTACAGAATATTTAACAAGGCGCTGCGCATCATATTCCAGCCAATACAAATTATCGCTGTCCACTAACATCCTATATGTTACCAGTTTTATAACAGCCTGACCCATATCCTTTGGCCGGATAAATGCGGTCCGCTTCGTATTGATATCTATATTCATGAAATAACTATCCCTTGATACAAACCACATTTTATTGCCTACCACTGCACAGGTATAAAATAAAATATTATTCATTATGCTCATCCTTTATTCAATTGCTTCTATATTTTTCTACTATTTGGCATGGCGTACAACACGGTCTCTGATTGCCCGTATCGA
Organism: uncultured Kineothrix sp.; assembly: GCA_910588855.1. GTDB lineage: Bacteria > Bacillota > Clostridia > Lachnospirales > Lachnospiraceae > Kineothrix. The sequence goes on from CAJUSR010000008.1 coordinate 27,603, forward strand.
TATTGTCTGACATAATATGTATACTCGTCAGGAACCATGTCTTCTATTGATAATGGAATATCATAAAAATCTTCCGGTTTATGATAAATACAAATCGCCAAAACAGGCCTGTTTTTTTTAATTAAATTTGCCCCCCCCCACAAAGCATTCCTCTCAGCCCCCTCGATATCCATCTTTATGAAATCCACCTTTTTATCTCCCAACAGCTTATCCAATGTACTGCATTTTACCCTTTCTTTTCCTAAGCTGCTCTCCCTGCTCCCCTCACCGTTTCCATATGCCGCAACATCGAATCTCAATTCCCCCTCTTTATCCCATACCGCATAGTTAAATGGAAAAATATTCCCCCTCCTGCCATAATCAATATTCATACAAAGCTGGTCATATATTGTTTTTACAGCTTCAAAACAATAATATTCCCCTTTCACATCGGGAAAGAATTTATAGAAATTATTTATGGTATCTCCAGTATAAGCGCCTGCATCAACGATTCCTTCACCCCAGCAATAGCCCTTCAAAATTTTATGGTCAAAATATTGCAGTTCTTCCCTATCAATAAATGCTTCCATTTCATCCAGCCACGATTGTTTTTTTGTTATCCTGTAATTTAAGAGGGATTTGTATATTATCTTTGACTTTTCATCCGCCAGCATATCATAAACTGTCTCAAAATTGACAATTTCCCTTTTTATAAATTCCATATCCTTATTATCTTCCAGTGAAATTCCAGCGGGTTGGAAAAAATAAATACTCTCTTCATCTATCCCTAAACAAGAAAGTTGCTGTGAAATCACCTTAAATGCCGTACTGGAAATTAAAATGACAAATGTTCCGGAACAACTTTCCAAAATATTATCCGGGGCAACTACTGGGTATCCTTCATACCATGTTCCGATTTTCCCCTCATTATTATCGCTAAACGCTCTTATTTTCCCTTCATAACCATTATTTTTCAGCAATTCCATTGTGCGTTTTCCACCAATACCGGCTCCAAAGATGATAACACTCTCATATCCTGATACCTTTTGCAAAAAATCCCTTATGTATCCTTCTGTTCCGTCCACCCACTCCAATAAATCCTGAAGCTTCACTTTCCTCATCGCTGCCCCTTTCCAACTATCCGACCGTTCAATCCCCATATACTTCCCATTTTTTCTTTATACTTTTTCTTTGATTATATACCATTTCTATCATTATTGAGGGATTCCATAAAGTATCGTATCCCCCGCACTCAACAGGTAATGCCTAAGATAAAGTTTATAGCCTGTTAGTGCAGAGCGAATGAAATCCGATAGCACCAGTATATCGTCCTGAAGATGATATGCACATATTGCAAGAACCGGTCTGTTTCTCACTATGGTATTTTTCGCACCCTGTAAGGCATATCTTTCCGCTCCCTCTATATCCAATTTAATAAGCCGCAAGTCATGATAAAATGTATCGTCTATTTTTTCGGCGATTACGCCGTTTGTTTCCAATTCCATATTAATCTGTACGTCATTGGGTCTGCCGGAAAACTCCCCTGTTATCCTGCCTGCTTCACCCTGCCCCTCAAAATAAAGCTTTCCTCCCGATGAATTCCATAAAGCCGACTCATGGATTTCAATCTTATGAGGTGCAAATGAATCTAATTTCTGCCTCAACCTGGCAATGTTTTCTCTATTTGCTTCATAGCAATGGATATGCAATGCCTTTTCATCCTTTCCCAGAAAGTGTATAAAGGCTTCCACCGAATCACCATCGAAAGCTCCTCCATCTATTATGGTGCCTGTAGAAGCCCTTTCCAGCAACGGTGCAGGAATCACAGTATGATCCAAATACTTTTGCCCTTTAGACCTTATCCGTTCCAAGTATCCAATGTTTCTCGTAAGACGATAATTCAAAATCCCTTCCAAAGTTATTTTTGATGCCTCATCCGCCAAGACCCTGGAAAGCTGCTCAAATTTTTCCTGATTATCCCTAATATATTCGGGTTCAGAAGATTCATAGCATTTCTCCGAAGTTTCCCATGCCATAGATGTAAGAATATTGAACGTCTTGCATATTAAATCAGGACTGCATCCTCTGATTTGCTCCAATATCTCCTCTGCCCACATGGACGCAATGCATATAGCAGCCTGTGGGTATTTTTTTACTGCATTATCAAAAGACTCTATGCTAATTCCATGTTTTACCCTCCCCCACAGCTTTTTACAGTTATCACAAAAAGCCTTTATCTTTAAGCCATGCCTTTTCAGCAATCCATATGCCCAGCTGCCTGAATCGCCTGCGCCGAAGATGATTACCTCCTGATACCCCTTCAATTTTTCTATCACAACATCATTTATTATACATTCGCTGGCACAATCCCACTCCAATTCCATCATACACCTATACCCCTATTCATTTACATGATTTGCAATCATCTGCGCAAATTGCAAATCTTCCATAGTATCTATATCCACTGCTTCTATTAGCCCTACTTCCTGTATATACGGGCGGAATCCAATTCTTCTGCCAAACTGCGTCCATAATTCTTTTTTAAAGATAAAAAAGGCGCTGGTCTCAATGAATACCGGCTCTATGTCCTGCGTTCTAGGCACTTCCATAAGATTATAATTAATCGGTTGCCCTTTATACCATGCAAAAGTTTGTTCCCTCTTTGCAGTAAATGCGGAATCATATCCCTCATACAACACTTTATTGAGGGCATGCTCCAAAGTCTCTTTCTTAGTAAACGGAGAAGTAGTACACATAGCTATATAAATATCAGCATCTACATCATTAATAAATGCCGTGTATGTATCTTTTGCCCGTATCTCATCCCCGTCCAGCCAGGCCTCCCGTTGAATAAATTTTGCTTTTTCAGGTATATAATTCTTTACAGCAGAATCGCTGCAGTAAACATATACGTCATCTATAGCATCCACCTGTAGCGCCGTATCCAATATATGATAACATAATGGCTTTTTGCCCACCGGCTGAAGATTTTTATGCGGCACTCTCTGGCTATTTAGTTTAATCGTTGCATAAGCTGCTATTTTCATATCGCTGTTTTTCCTTTCTATGGCAACAACTGGCAAAACCCTGATAAATGGTAATATCATATCCTTTATCTACATTTTTACCGCATCCCGTATGGCCTGGATATGTGCCTGATAATCTCTATCCCCATAAAATAGTGCCGCCGTACCAAGCACAAAGTTTTCCACGCCTTTATGGAAAAGCCTTTTTATCCTTTCCACATTGCAGGCTCCATCCATACCTATGGAAAATCCATATTTTTCCTTTAGCTTTAACAGCATATCTATTTTATTTTCAGCATATGGCAGGTAAATCTGTCCTGCATGGCCTGGATTTACCCCCATCACCAGAACACGCTTTACTACATTTAACAGTTCCTCAATTGCAGCGACAGAAGTACCCGGGTTTATGACAATACCCGACTCCAGTCCCAGTTCCTGTATTCTTTGTAAAGTTGTAATTACATGATACTCCGATTCCGGATGGACATATATGATATCAACCCCGCAATCGGCAAAAAACTCCACATAATCTTTTGGATACTCAATCATCAAATGTAATTCTGTTTTCAGCTTCGTATGGGATGTGATATATCTGACATCCTGTATACCCATACCAAAATTAGGAACATACTTCCCATCCATCATATCCAGATGCAAAATATCTGCGCCCGCCGCTTCCAATAATTCTATTTCCCTGCCCAAATTCCCAAAATTTGCGCACATCATTGAAGGATTAAGTGTAATTTTCACCTATATTTCATTCCTTTCAGTATCCTTTATCAACCATTCTATAAATTCTCTGACAGCGCCGTCACCGCCACGCTTTCCAGATACAAAAGAACTGATTTTACGTATCTCATCTACTGCATCAGCCGGGCATCCTGACACACCGCATAACTTCATAGGCTCTAAGTCAATCAAATCATCTCCTATATACGCAATCCGAGAAACGTCTATAGCAAATTCTGCCGCAATTTCCTTGATTTTGGCTGTTTTATCTTTTATTCCCTGATATACATAATCGATTTCAAGTTCCTTTGCTCTATTTAAAACGATATCCGATGTCCTCCCCGTCATAATAATTGATTTTATCCCATATTTAGGGAGTATTTCATGTATTGCATAACCGTCTTTCACATCAAATGCTTTGAACGTTTCCCCAGATGCCCCCATATATATCTTTCCATCCGTCATAGTGCCGTCCACATCCATGACCAGCCATTTAATATTTCTACTTTTCACCATTCATCCTCATCCTATCATCCCATAAGCCTTGCTGCAACAAAGCATTCCAAATTGCCCTCTATCCGTTCCCCCGGCAAAAGTATAATGCCCATACCGCCGGATAATTTTTGCCCGTCTGCATATCCGTTCCCATTTAAAATAGCAAGGCATTCCAAACGGCTGCTACTATTTTCATATGATACCACGTTCTTTTTCAAACATATTTCATATGCTTCTTCACGAATCCATTCATCCTCTTTCGATGCCACGGGTTCAGCGCAATTGCTTATTTTTATCGATTGGATTGCTTTTTCCACATGCAATTCCCGTCCGTTCCCTTCCGCATCAACCCTATCATAATCATAAAATCTATAGGTAAAATCACTCCCATATTCTATCTCGTATACCAAGCTCCCTCTCGTCATCGCATGTAAAGTGCCTGCCTGTATACATATATAATCGTTCTTATGTATAGGCACTCTATCCGTAATTTCCTCCATCCTGCCCATGCCGACCGCTTCCCTTACGTCTTCTAGGCTGTCACAACGGCACCCTGTATATATCCAGCCGGATTCCGGCGCCTCCAGAAAAAGCCATGACTCCGTCTTCCCAATCTTCTTCCCTTCTATCTCCGCCGCCGCAATATCATCCGGATGCACTTGGATACTTAGATTGTCAAGGGCATCCACCAACGCAATCGTTAAGGGGAACTCGGCATATTGGCTCAAACCCCAGTTTCCTTTCTCCTGCTCAAAAACTTCCCTTAGCGTCTGCCCTTTATCATCGCCGTTTAAGATTTCATTCGCCATCTGTTCATGGCCATCTATCAAATAAAGGTGCCCTATCTTTGCCTTGAAATGATTGTTCTCTCCGGTGAAGCGTTTTAGCCTATCTCCTCCCCATACTGTCTCATGATAAACAGGTTCCAAAATATACACGATATACCCTCCTCTATCAGAAAGCGTAATGATACTTGCTTTGTACTGCCCGGATTTCCAACAGCTCAAGAAGCAGTTCTTCCAAATAGTCCAGTTTTAACATACAATCCCCATCACAAAGAGCATTATCCGGATCATCGTGTACTTCCATAAAAAGACCGTCCACTACCCCTGTAGCCATAGCCGCCCTTGCCAGATACGGAACATATTCCCTTTTCCCGCTGTTCCCAAAATGCTCACCGCCCCCGGAAATCTGGACACTGTGGGTGGCATCAAAAACTACCGGATAACCTAATTTTTTCATTCTTACCAGCCCTGTCATATCCACAACCAAGTTATTATATCCAAAGCAATTCCCCCGCTCGCACAACATGATGTTCCCATTTCCATAATGTTCAAACTTCCCGGCTACATTAACCATTTCTTCCGGGCTAAGGAATTGCCCCTTTTTTATATTTATTACCTTCCCTGTTTCTGCCGCCGCTTTTATCAAATCTGTCTGCCTGCATAAAAATGCCGGTATTTGAATAATATCTGCCACATCCGCTATCCGTTTGGCCTGCCAGGGTTCATGAATATCCGTAGCGATGCTAACCCCGGTTTCCTCCTTTAGCTTTTTCAATATATTTACGGCAGATTCCAGCCCTAATCCTCTATACTTGGTAGCAGCAGTACGGTTTGCCTTATCCCAAGAAACCTTAAAGCAGTAATTTATCCCTAATTTACCGGTGATTTCTTTTATTTTTCCTGCAAGCATCATTACATTTTCTTCTGATTCAAGCGCACACGGCCCGGCAATAAGAAAAAATTTTGACTTATCTAAAAATGGGTTCATCTTTCCCCCTCCTTCTCTATCCGATACTATTTTTCTAAATAGACGACTATATAATCAGCCATCCCTTTGCTTCCCGTTTCCGCTCTCCATACCGCATCCAATGCATCCGCGGCAAACGGCATGTTAAGTTCTGCCCTGGGCTTCTTATCCCTTAACCACCCTAACATATTTTCCACTCCATATCGCTGGAAAAATTTAAATTTTATATTATCAGGTTCAAATCCCGCCCCTATAGACAGGTTATTCAAACTAGTCTGCGAAAAAAACCACGGGTGCTGCGTGCTGAACAATTGCTTCCTTTCATATATTTCCCCTAACAGTTCCCTCATCACAGGTGCCTCTGTAGGTGTTCCTATTATCGCCCTGCCGCCCTTCTTCAAAATAGCATGAATATTTTTCATAAAGCCCGCCGGCTCCTGCACATGTTCTATCACATCGAAAGAAGTAACCACATCAATACCGCCACCCTCCCTCTGGTTAAAAAGAGGTGTATTATCCATGCTTGCAAATTCAGCAATGATATCTTCCATATATGCATAAGCCACCATCCCCTTACGCTCCATAATACGTCTATACTCTTCGGTCGGCTCTACACCAATAACCGTATCTCCCACCCCTTTAATAAAATCCAGAAAGGCTCCTGCCCCGCTTCCTATATCCGCAACAATTTTATGCCGGAAAATATCGGTTCCCGTATATCTGAGTTTGTCCAATGTTTCCCTATCATGATGTGCATAAAATTCGTCTTCGCCTACCCCTTCATCCATAGATTCCCTATATTCCGCACTTTCATAATATCTTTTTTGATCCTCTAACACCGGGTTATGCCAAATAACCCCACAGCAGGTACAACGGTACATAGACACAGGCATCTTTGTATACCGTCCAAGCGCCCCGTCTCTTATCATCCCATGATACGTTATATTTACGTTATCACTTTTGCAAAGTTTACATTTTATTGCTTTCATTTAAAATAATACTCCCATTCTACAGATATCCTATGCTTGCCAGCAGGCAGCCTAATCTCAAATACCCTTTTTCCGTCCGTTTTATCAAAATAGACAAACCCCTCATTCACATCTGTTTTTTCATCATTTATGGTTATACTGCGTATATCCGCAAACCCGCCCACATCCGCAAACGGATAAAAGTACAGGCATTTCAGGCAATCCTCATTCCTGACTTCAAAGACGCTGGATATTTTCCCTTCTTCGCTTTTATTTAACGAAAATATTTGAAGCACTTCCAAAGCAGAATCACTATCCGCCGTCAGCTTTGAATATAAAACTTCATAATCAAAATTTTCCGGCGCCTGATTTCGTACTAATTTATCTATTAAGCTGCCGCAGCAGCCTCGCTTCATTAAAATATACCGGAATCGTTCTGTTTCATTATTATTATAAATAATCCCTTCTTCTAAATCAAAATATTTAAGATAATATTCAAAATGCTTTCTATAAATATCGTACTCGGATACTTTTTTATTGATACGCCACTTCCAATACTCCGCATCAAACATCAATTCCGCCGGTATTAAATATCCGAAAATGTAATAATTCAATGCATCTATGTCGGCGCGCTTCGTTTCTTTTATATCCTTATTACACATAAACCCAAACGAAGATAAATCCCCTTTCAAGCATACTGCCCGATTCCATAATAACGCCTTTAAAAGAATCTGCGAATTGACACTTACTATCCGCTCACAGCTTAACAGGAACGAAATTGGATCATTTCTTTGATGTTCCTTTCTAAATCCTTTGTCCGACCCGTTCCACGGTATATTCGGATGATCCCGGATAACAATACTATCTTCCTCAAAAAACTGTTTTGCCTCATAATAAACATCTACATCCGTATATTTAAATTTCAAGAAATCATATGGATAGATGGAATTGGGTGTTTTGCATATCCCCACTTCATATTTGGGCTTTGCATCCAACAGCCGGAGCAACGGAAGGTTTTTATCCTTCCCAAAAAGGGCTAATAATTCCCTTCTTGAAAATATTGGGAAAAAGCATTCGCTTTTAAGGTAGTTCCGGCAGGATTGCTCTGCACTTTGAGAAGAACGCATACAGCCACTCAAATCTGCAAAATATAATGTCTGCCGATAACCGTGCATTTTTCTAATCGCAGAAAAAGAATACGGTATTACAGGACAGCCATAATGCTCCCCCAGATAATGTATGCTTTTATAGCAATCCAGACAATTAAATATCCCTTCCACCCTCTCCCCAGGGCTATTTTTCAGCTCATTATCTATCATCTGTATCAGGCAGTCCTCTAGCTGAAGAACACGCTTTTCAAACAAAAAAAGAAGCGCTTCCGTACGCGAAACGAAACGTTTTTCTATTTCTTCAAAAATGGCATCCGGAACAAACCCCTTCCTTATTTCTTCATATTCCTTAGAATCAAGACGGCGCATTTCAAACTCATTGTAGAAACGCTCGGCGCAGCCCATAGCATACTCTTTATAGTGCCTTCCTAAATGTTCATGGGTTATCACCATCCAATTATTCGCTTTGGCATGGGACAGGTTTTTTAAAAACCATTTCAGCCTCCCTTCCATACCATAATAATCCGTATCAAATATTATCATTACAAACATGGGAACACTACTCCTTCCACATATTATTTATGCATTCCTTTCTAGCCGCCCATACTATAAAATCAACCCGCCGCCAGCCGGCTACATTTCGTCAGACTGCAAGTAATCCTTCAGGCAAACCGTCCTATAGGTACTCCACTTTTTCCTGTCAATACAATCATACCATATATCTTCCTGTAATTCGATTTGCAACAATTTCCCGTAAAAATCTTCCGTAACAAAATCCTTTGGAATAATAACAACCCCTGAATCATCACAAACGGCAATAGAACCCTGGAAAAACCCCTTCCGCTCTTCTATAATTTCATGAAAACCGCTCTTATCCACCGGCTGGTTAAAACATCCTACCGGCGAAACGCCATTGCACCAAATCGGATAATTTTCTTTTATCAAACAATGGGCATCCCGCATCCTGCCCGTGCAGACCACCGCTTTATTCCCCATATACAGCAAAATGTATTTGGACACAAGATCCCCTATCACTGCCCTGTTATGGACATCTATAGCATCAATAAATATTACTTTGCCAGATACCGGCTCCGCATCTAAATCTTCATGCACCGTCCAGTTCGAGTCCTGAATGGCATATAAGTATTGCACTTCCCCCACAGCAAAGTGCCCTCTGTTCAATGGAAATACATTCTCAACTACCCCTGTTTTTCCCAGGCAGTCCGCAACTTCCGTAGTTGAAACACGGTTTTTCGTAATATACTCTATAATCTTTTCCTTACTTTCCATTTCCTTACCCGCCTCTTGCAATTTATTTATGGATATCTGTGTCTCCCCTTTCCTATACCGCCAATAAAAGCAGTCTTGCCGGCATTGCATCCGCAAACCTCAAATAGATTTTATACGTCGGATTTATTGCCTTTATTAGCATCGGTATTGAAAGCAACGCATACTCATCAAAGCCCACAGTAACCGCCAATTTTGGCTTGCTTTGCACCATTATCCCCTTCATTCCCTCAATGGTTTCTTTTACGCCCACCAAAAAATTTATTTTCACAAGCGTTACCGTCTCACCATTTAACATACTATCCAATGTATCTACTGCAATCTCCGTGTCCTCTCCACTTTTGCTCATAGAATCAATGCTTGAACTTTCCTCCGTGTCACTGAATGACAGCGTATCTTTTTTATTCCAGGTACCTTTTTTTTCCAGTGCAATATTTTCCAGTTTTTTCTCTTCTACATATTCTTTTAAAAGTTGAAAACTTTTCTCTTCCGGCTCAAAAGCATATATTTTTTTGTAATGATTGTTTACAGACTTTAAAAACAACTCCAAACTGTCGCCTGTATATGCCCCCACATCAATATAAACTTCTTCTTCCCCTGCCTTATACACAGGATTTGTAAAATAATTTGTTCCCTCCCCACTGTATATATCGACAATATAATCTATTTTTTCTGTTATCTTACATTTCAGGTAGGCAATCATACACTCCTGCGACTCTCTATCCTCCAAAAGGCTGAAATTTCTATAGTACCCCTCCTTGTTCTTTTCAAAAAATGCCTTTTCCATCTTTTGATATTGCCCATAGCATACATTCGGAATACAAAAAATATTTTGGATGTTCTTACATCTTTTTTTTATCTCTGTCTTTAGTTCATATTTACTATGTCCAAATACCACATTAAATTTATCAAACTGATTTTCGATTGCGGAAAGGGACTGTACCGGAATGCCATCCCTTTCTTTTAATCCGGGATTGCCATCCACCCAATAGCTGCTCACCTTTATATGATAATAATCCAAATATTTCTTAATGCTGTATGATAAACTTCCCATCCCCCATATGACAAAAGGATATTCGCTTTGCTGCATTTCCTGTACCAGTAAACCGTTCCCCTCTGCCTTTTGAACTTCTTCGTAAAATTCATTCTTATCCATAGCGGTATTCCCTCTTTTCCGAAAAACACATACGATAATTCTATGCTGCTTTAAGCGCTATAAAACTATCCGGAATCTCGTTTCCACCTCATGTATGATATGGTTCAGCTCCTCTGCATTCTCCCCATATGCAATATAATAGCCAATCCTTTTGCTATCATCGTTGGCATTTAAAATATCGTCCCCTTTTTTGCAATAAACGGCATAATCCACAATATTCCTGCATTCCCTTAAATAATCCTCACCTTGTATTTCTTTTACAATCCCTTCTTTTCCATTTGTATCAAAAAAGTTCAGCACGGCGCGTCTTTTCATAGCTTTTTCAGAAACTACAATATTTTCTTTGCATCTTTTCCCTAAAGTTTTATCTATAAGATAATCATATACATCCACACCCGAAACAAGCGGTACGATATAGGCTGAAATCAAATTCCCTCCGCCCCTTGCACCAATTTCCATCAGATAATATTTCCCGTCTCTATATTTATACTCCGCATGGGTTAACCCAAACGGCAACCCGGATAATTCCACAAACCGATTGTTTATCTCCCTTAGCCTGTCATAATCATATACCTCACTCGTACATGAAAAATAAAGGGAACAGGCTATGTTCTCATTATACCTATAATGTCTTTTTTCTGATATTGCCAGGGATATATGCCCATTGGCAGTCTTTATCCCATCAACGGTAAATTCGGTTCCTTCAATATATTCCTCCAAAAGTATACTTTTCTCCTTTTTTGAAAAAGAAATGGAATCCTCAAAATAAAACCGGACATCCTCCTCATGGTTAATTGAATGAACCCCTCTGCTGCTATTGGCATCCAATGGCTTCATTATCATCTTTTTGCCAAAGGAATGGAAGGCTTCCATAGCATCCTGCAATTGACTGCACTTATAAAATAACGGAGTGCCGAAACCATGTTTTTGCCCAAATACCCGCATTTTATATTTATCTGTGTAGAGTTCCCCCATCTCCATCCCTATGGATTCCAACCCCATTTTTTCCGATAAAAAAGCAATCGTAGGAACAGCTATATCGCATTCGTCCGACATAATTGCTTTCGGCGCATATTCAACCGCCAGTTGAAGGCATTTTTCCTTGTCCGTAATATCTACAATGCAATATTCATCCGCATATGGAAACGCCGGAGAATCCGGGAACAGATTAAAAACAATAACCCTGTGCCCCTTTTCTTTCAACCTTTGAATCAATGGAACCTGCCATTTTGTTCCTGCCAATATAATCACACTTTCACTTTGTTCCCTTGCCGTATACATATATCCCCACCCACTCAGTTTTATCCAGTATATCTACAATGCGTATTCATCTGCCTCATCTTCTAAAACCTTATATATTAGAGCCGCTCAGTTTTGTTTTAAAAGCTTTTCCTATGTATCTTTTATATTATACTGTATTATGCTGCACGTTTAAAATATTAATATTTTTGGCGCATAACCATGTCAAGATTTACTTTCTGGCATATCATCTTATACATATGTTCCAGCGGTTCAAACGCATATATTTTTTTGTAGTTCCCATTCGTCCATTCAGCAAAATTAAAGATTGTTTTCCCGTTAAAAGCGCCTGCATCAATATATATTTCCTCAGGTTCCGGTTCAAACACATCAAAATATTGTGTGCCCCGTATACCCAAGATTTTTTTAAACTCCGGCAATACTATATTTTTATAGGGAAACCCCCTCCGTACTAATTCGACATACATTTCCATGCCATATCGTGAAGATGCAATCACTATCGCATAGTTTCTGTATTTTTCAACCACTTCGTCAATAGACAATACTTTCTTTCCATCCACTATCCCACCGAATTTATAACTATCGCAAAAATAAAGTACCTTGTATCCCCAGGCAGATAATAGTTTATTTGCCTCTTTCCCGTCATGTCCGCAGCCAAATATAATTATATCCCTCCGCTCCATATCCTTTTCAAAATCCCACGCCCTCCAATCATCATATAATCCGCAAACGGTTTTTATATAATTCTCCTGATTATGGTCCAGCAAATATGAAATCCTCGCTTCAAACAAAATTTTTGATTCTTTATCCAATAAACGTTCATATATCGCCGTCATTCTTTGATAATAATTTATCATCTCTGCATCCTCCATCTAACCGCTCCAATCAAAGGCTATTGGCTCAACATCCGCTTCCCAAAACCTGCCATCACATTATTTCCGTTACTCCATACGGATAGATATAATGAAATTCCCCATTCTTTTCAAAATACCCTCTGATTTCATCCCAATTCTGAATATTTACGGCAATAATGATTCCCACATCTTCTGCCGGATAAGGCACCTCATCCAATCCAACCACCGGCTTCCCCATCACTTTTTGCCCGGAAGGTTCCGATACGATAAAGGCTTCAAAATCTTTGCTATGATTAAGCAGCTGTCTGGCAACCCTTTGCCCAAATTTTCCCGCTCCCCATATATATATGCGAGAATATTTTTCAGCAAACGTTTTCATCAATGCCGGATAATACTCTTCCACATACATCTGCTTATAAACCATTTCCATCCGCGTCAAAAATTCTTTGTATTGGTTTTCCGTTTGGACATTGCACCGCCGGATGATATTTTCTATTTCATAAACATCCAAATTGCGGCATAAATATATGCTGTCTAACACAAATAATGACTCCTTGTATACAATCGCATGATGATATTCCCCTTTTGTATACGCATCATACCGGCGCAGGAAATTTAACACCTTTCCCCGCAGCATAATTCCTTTTTCAATATCACTGCTATGCGTCATAGTCCAGCTTCCCTCATGCATTGCACGATACACTGACATAATACGGGATGAAAAATAAATCTTCCCTTTAGTAATCGCATACAGTTCATGTGCATAATCCCCTAAGCCACCTTGCATGAAAAACTTGTCCATACAAATAGCGTCCCTCCTATACATCATTGATGCGGTCGGAACATCACCACGATATTGGATGATTACTTCTTCATTTGTCAAATATTTCTCCCCAAAATATGGGTGTATTGGATAAATTGTAGCATCCCTGCAATCAATGCAGACTGCATCATGGCAGACAGCCGCACATTCCGGATGGCTCTCCAAATAGTTTACCTGCATCTGCAATTTGTCCGGATCAATCCAAAAATCATCCCCTTCACATAATGCTATATATTTTCCCTTACAAACCGGATACAGATAATCTTGCAGCATGTTCCCATCCTCTATTATCTTACTCAGCTGATTTTCCCTTTGATATATCCCGTATATTTTATTCGGATACTTTATCTCATACCGCCTGATAATATCTGCCGTCCGGTCTGTCGATGCATCATCATGGATTAAAATTTCGTAATCGAACTCTGTCTTCTGCGATAAAAACCCCTCAATTGCATCCTTAATATACTTCTCATGATTATATGTTAAACATGCTATAGAAACCAATGGTTTGCCCATAACACACCTCTCCAATTATTATTTAATAATATCAATAATTTTTACCATCTGCTCTATTTTCATCTCATCGTGAAAGGGCAGGCACAGTATTTGATTCGCCAGCTTTCTTGCCTGTTCCAAGCATGCCCTTCCATACTTGTTTCTGAAACATTCCTGATCAGATGTCAAGGGGTAAAAATACTTTCTCGCATAAATACAGTTTTCTCTTAAAGCATCATACAGCTCATCTCTTGTCATACAATAATCTTCTTCAATTAAAACCGGAAAGTATGCATAATTACTGCAAACATCTTCATTCTGCTCAAATAATCCAATGCCCTTAATAGTTTCCACATTTTTTCTGTAAAAATGATATCTTTTCCGCCGTTCTTCCAGAACATTACCTATGTATTTCAAATTACACAATCCCATAATCGCCGAAAACTCATTCATCTTTGCATTTGCTCCAACTTCTGTGACTAAATCCTCCCCTCGGATGCCAAAGTTTTTCAGATTATATAGTTTTTCATAAAATCTATGTTCGGAAAATGCAACTGCCCCACCTTCAATCGTATTATACACTTTTGTTGCATGGAAACTAAATATCGAAGCATCGCCATAATTTCCTATCCCTTTGCCCTTATATTTCACACCGAATGCATGGGCTGCATCATAAATCACCCTAAGATTGTATTTATCTGCTATTTCTTGTATTGCGTCCACGTTGCATACGTTTCCATATACATGTACGGGAACAATCGCCACGGTACGTTCTGTAATCAGATTCTCTATCTTCGTTTCATCCATCGTTCCATCGCTTCGTTTCACATCACAGAAGACCGGCTGCAGGTGATTCCGGACAATTGCATGGGTAGTAGAAATAAACGTAAACGGAGTGGTAATAACCTCAGCCCCTTCCGGGAAATCAAATAACTGGATTGCCAGCTCCAATGCCATATGCCCATTCACCATAAGTGAGAGTTCCTGCACATCCAGATATCCTTTCAGTTTTTCTTCCAATTCCTTATGATATTGCCCCATATTGGTAATCTGGCGATTATCCCACAACGGTTTGATTGCTTCAATGTATTCTTCATAAGGCGGCATACTGGAACGTGTTACCAGTATTTTTTCATTATGCATTACTCTTTCTCCAATTCTTTGCCTACTCTAACATTTACACCTGATATAGGATATCCTCCAATGAAAGAATTGGGCAATCCATCTTACTGTTCAGCATTTCCTCAATTTCTTCAAAGAAAGTAATGGATGTAACCACGACCGCATCTACTTCCCCCAAATCGCTGTCCGGTGCAACCACTAAAAAGTCTGCATACATCTTATCCGCATTTTTATCAATGCCGTATGCAATCTCTATATCACTTCCCTTTAATTCATCCGCCAAAGTTTCCCCCGCATAATGCATGCCATATATAGCAATCTTCTTATATCCTTCCTGTTCCAAATAGGAAGACAGATTTTTCCCCTCCTGCTTTACTTTTACCCATTGGTTCATCATTAAAAACAAAGCCAGATGTTTGTCCGACTTATCTTGATTCTCTTTTATTTTGCTGCCAAGCACCCCGCTGGCAGCCGTTATCCCTGCCGCTGCCCCTCCTATTGCCGATATCATCCCGATAATGCCTTTTTTCATAACCGTTGACTCCTTCCAAATTTGTACTTTCTTTCTACTTTATTTGTTTACATTATCAATTACATATTGGTAAAACCGAAGCAATTTCCGTACTACTACGTCCGGCGCTAATCTATCAATCCTCTTTTTTGCCATTTCCCCAATTTTCTTTTTTTGGGTTTCACTCATTGATGCCGCTTCATTCATCTTTTCCAACAAGCTGTCTGCATCATTTGGTTTGCATAACAGCCCGCTGATTCCATCGTCAATTAGCTGCTCATAGCTTACGCCATCCGTTCCAATTACAACCCGTTCAAAATACATTGCCTCAATACATGCATTCGACAAATTCTCCACTAATGACGGCAGAATGACAAAATCAGCTTTTTGGATAATCGGATATAACTTTTCATGCGGCTGCTGCTTTAAATAAATAAACTGACTGCCAAACTGACCGACCGCATTCCGCAAAATACCCACTGCATTCTTTCCTGCAATCCGTGCATCTTTTCCGCAGCACACCACATAATAATCCGGATGCCCCTTTAAAAACCGCTGTAGGATATCAGCAATTACTAATACTCCTTTTTCGGCTATTAGAGTTCCAAAAAACAAAACATACTTTTTCCCCTGTAGCCTATTTTCAAATATTGATTTATCGTATACTGCTACATCATTTACAAATGGAGTCTCTATTACTGATACTTGCCTGCCGATATCCTTTCCAAAATCATCAGCCGTATTTTTACAGGGTGCAAATACCGCATTGCACCGCGCTGCTGCCAGGCGCTCAAAAAAAGCCAATACCATTACTTCCGATTTGCCCAAAGTCCTATATGATGCATAATATATCTTTGCATAAGAAGATAAACGCATAACTGCCGGAACATTCCCATAATAACAAGCTGCTAACCCCTGCAATGATGTGAACTGTATCAATTCAACTTTCCGTACTTTTATGATTTCCTTTATCTTTTTATTGATTGCCCTGCTTCCGTTGTATGCCCAGCATCCCATTGAAATGCACTTCATTGACATGTTTTTAGCGGTAAAATGTACAATATATACTTCTACCCCATCTTCCACATAATGTTTATCCGTTCTCCCGCATGCGACAATAATCGGGCTATGGCCAAATTTTGCCAAAGCTGCCGTCACCCTATGCAAATATATGGGGAACCCTTCCGTAGCTTTTCCATACTCAAAATAATCATTTGCAGCAAATAATATTACCATTCCAATCCCTTCTTCATTTTCATCTAAACTATAACCGATTTTACAAATTCCAAAGGCTCTCAATTAAATGCCCCTGAGGACAATCACCATTCCTAACATAAGAAAGAGGGATGGAAAATCCCTGTTTTTTCCTGTCCAGCAATTTTCTTGGAATCTCCTTTTGGTAGGCATATTTCAGCAATCCTTTCAGTTCCCCGTGAGGGTTGCATTCCTCCTGCGTCAAAGAGAAAGCAAAATCAATCATTTCCCTGTCAAGGAACGGAACCCTCGCCTCCAATGACACTTTCATGCTGGCCCTATCCACTTTTGTTAAGATATCACCATTCAAATAAGTCATAAAATCCAAATATCTCATTCTTGTCAAGGGCGGCAAATCCTTATGGTAATATTTCCGGAAATACCAAAAGTCATCATAATCCTTTGGTATATGGTACTTTTTCCTGACTTTTTCCCTATCAAACTGTTTTCCATAATGATATGTTGAAGACAATAATGCTACATCTTCTTCACACATATTCTTTAATCCCTCGCCAAATTGCCCCAAAAACCTTTTATTCCTTAAATATAGTTCCGAAATCTTCCTATTAGACATTTTTTTCTTATCAAGGAAATCCCTTGCATAAGAACACCGAAAGTATCCCCCGAACAATTCATCCCCTCCATCGCCGGTCAGGACTACTGTTACTTCCTCCTTTGCAATTTTAGATACAAAATATGTCGGATAAACGGAAGTGTCTGCATGCGGCTCATCATAAGCTTCCAATAATATGTGATAATGCTTTTTAAAATCATTCAATGCAAAGTATTTTAATTGGCAATCCACATGGATAACGTCAGCCATTTCCTTTGCATATATGGATTCATCATACCTTTTATCAGGAAACCCTATTGTATACCCAGTTACATTTTTCAATTTCCTACTGGTAACCAATGTAATAATACTTGAATCAACGCCTCCACTTAGAAATGTCCCGACCGGTACATCCGCTACAATCTGTCTTGCAACCGTCCTATCCAGATGATATCGTAATTCCTCTGCTTTTTCATCCATCAACTTCTTGGACAACACATTTCCTTCTTTGGTATTCAGTTTCACTTTCCAATATCTTTCAATCTTCGAGATTTCCCGTTTCTTTGTATCATATACCAAATAATGTGCCGCCGGCAATTTATATACATTCTTATACATCGTCTTTGGTTCCGGGATATAAAGATAAGTATAATAATCATATAATGCTGTATTGTCTATAGTAAAATTTACATCCGTGCATAAGCTTTGAATCCCTTTTAATTCCGATGCAAATGCAAACCCGCCTGCATGATCATCATAATAATATAAAGGCTTCATTCCGCATCTGTCCCTAAAAAGATACAACTCCTCTGATTCTGTCTCAAATACGGCAAAAGCATATATGCCATCTATGTGATCCATTGCCTTTTCTTTCCATTCTACAAAAGCATACAATAAGACTTCCGTATCCGATTCTGTCCTAAAATGATACCCTTTTTTTCTTAATTCATCCCTCACTCTTATGTAATCATAAATCTCACCATTAAATACGATTACATATTTTCCGTCTTCAGAAAACATCGGCTGCATCGCATCTTCGCTCAAATCAATAATAGCCAGCCTTGCAAAACCCAGAAATATATCATTTATCCTCTTTATCATCCGCCCGTTTGGACCGCGATGGGAAAGCGACAAGATTGCCTCATTATAATCCCAATTCAGGTTGTTCCCTCCAAGAATTCCACACATGCTAATCTTTTCCTTTCATTCCATTTACACCGAGCTTCCCGCCCCGTTCCCCACTTCATAGCAACGGCATCCTATGCGGCTCTGCCCAAACAATTTTCCCTTTGTCCACACCCAGCCCAATTAAGTTATGAATAATCTCTCCCGCTGTCTTTTTACTCTTAACTGCTACAACAATTTTGGAATATTCCATTCCAATCATCTCCATTGGCTGGATAATATTGCCATTCCCCTTATACACCTTACTATCTGCCCATGCAATAATATTACAGTATTGATTCCTTTTTAATTGTTCATAATAAGACTGGCCCACTTTACCGGCTCCATATAAAATAATTTTACTTCCCATATCAATGCATTGATATGGGAAAAGATATACATCTTTAAATTCCAAACCGAATATCTGTTTTATTTGCATGCTGAGAAAATACCATACATGTTTTCTCAACTGTTCTATTAATCCGTTCCCCTCATCAAAAGCCAAAAAATCATTCTCTAAATATTGGTATAATATATATATCTTATTAAAATTTGCTGCATCGTAAGTATGGCTTACTGACATTCCATATACCCTGTAAAAATATTTACACCCTTCTATAATGCAAATACTTTTTGCCCTTAAACAGCTTGAATAAAATATTGCAGCATCTCCCCCTAACACAATATTTTTATTAACTTTTTTTATCACATCGTCTATTATTTCTTTTTTTATTACCTTTTGGCCCAATGACGGCCCTGCCCCCGCACATCTCCTATCTTCATCATACAACATTACAGACAAAAAAACGTCAAAATTATCCCCTCTCCTGTACGTTCCTGTTATAGTTGCCGTCCTCTCCACAAAATACCTTTTTCCATCATAAACAGTCAATCCATTCTGTGATACAATATCACATTTTTCAGCCTCAGCCGTCTTCATTAATTCCTCATACATATCCTCGGCTATCCAATCATCGCTATCCATAAATGTCACATATTCCCCTGCCGCTTCTTCCCCTCCCCGGCATCTTGCTGCTGCATTCCCGCAGTTTTCCTGATGTACTACTTTAAAATTATCAAAGTTTGACGCATAATAATCGCATATTGCCCCCGAACCATCATTTGAACCATCATCTACCAGGATAACTTCAATGTCTTTATATGTTTGGTGTATAATGCTTCTAATACATTCGTCCAAATACTCCGCAGTATTATAAACAGGCACTACTACCGATAATTTCATCCCCACTTTCTCCTTATAAGCCATCCATTTATCATTTATTTTCTATCTGAATAGATATGCTTTTACTTGCCGCTTTCCTTTTCTCAATGAATATCATACTATCATAATAAGTGATTGCTTTGATTTGTTCTGAATATTTATTTCTGCCAAGTTCTTCCGTCTCCGAATACTGGGCATGAAGATAATCAATCAACCCCTTTGAATATTCAACAAATGTCTCCCCTTTATATGCCCCGCCATATTCTTTCATATAAGATGTATGGCAATCTTCACATAAATAGATGCCATCTTCATTCACTGCATCAAATAATTCCTCAAAAGCAACAATCTGTTGCTCCATGCTATGGCCTCCATCATCTATCACAATATCCACTTTCCCTATTTTCCTCTTCACCTCAGCCAGAAAATCCCTATCATCCTGTGAACCTATAAATATTTCGACATTTTCCTCCTCCAACTCTTTACAATTATCATTGATATCAATACCATAGACTTTTACAAAATTCCCTTCCTCTTGGAAATAGGTTTTCCACATCTGTAAAGAGCCTCCTTTAAATACCCCAATCTCTAAAATAGAAACATTTCTTCTCTTATACTTTGAAAAAAACCTATCATATGCTTCAAAATAATGAAGCCACTTGTCAATAAGCCTATGTTTTCCCTCAAAGAAAAAAGCCTCTAAACGATTCCATTTATCCTTTGACAATATTTCCAGCAATTCCTTTTCCGTATAAATACCTCCTGAAGACAATTCTGTCTGAAACTGCATATCGCCCAAATTATATATTTCATCTTTCGATAAAACGACAGTTTCCGTATAATACCTGATATTCCCATCTGATATGTGGTATCTATTTTTTAGCTGCTCAAATATTTCCCATCTGAACTTATCTGATACTGCTATGACTACCAATCCTGCGAAACCAGGCAAAACTTTTTGGGGTTCCTCAATAGGAATTCCCATAAATACATTCCCCCATAACCGGTCATCTGAATCAATTATCTGTATATTTTCCACTTTGCATTCCACACATTTTTTTATATACTTTTTGCCATATTGCCCAAACCCAAATATAACTGTTTTCTTATGCATATTATCTCCCTCTCCGCCTACAAAGCTTTTCTTTGATTTATTTTCCTCCATCTAATACAGCCATAGCCCATTTCGTCATATAGCTTTATAAATGTTCCTCTGTACCCACATACGCTAATAACTGCTGTATCGTAACTACCGGACACCTTACTTTTTCAGCCAGCCGCCGGCAAATGTCATCACACTTTTCCACTAATGTTACAATGATAATATCCGTTTCCGGCAATTCCTCTTCCATCCTGAATATTGCCAATTCCTGTTTAAAATCTATCGCTGACCGATCAACCGCATACATTACCTGAATATTACTGTTCTTCAATTCCAAATACAAGCTTTCCCCAATATATCCCATACCGTATATAGCGGCTGTACGGTACTGATGGCTAACAAAAAAACCCTTGAAATCTTTTCCCTGGTTTTTTAAATCAATCCAATTGCGCATTACATGGAAAATCTTGGAATTTTTCCTCATCTGTCTTATTGTCCGCATTGTATCCCTATCTTTCCAATAACAATACGTTCCCGCAGCTTCCATTAATTTTATCCACCGATCCAACATTCCGCACTCGTTTTTATTTAATATCCCCGTATCGGAAAGAATGCTTAATACTTCTTTAAGAGAACATATCATTTGATCCTCAACTATTGAGTCCGGTGTCCTGACAGAAGTATGGTAATATAGATATTCATCATTGACCACAAAACAATGCCCTTTTTTCAGCATCATAACCCATAAAAGGAAATCATCCGCACCGTTTACTTGCTGAATATATTGAAACCATTCTTCTGGGATACAGTCCTTCCTCATAATCACCTGTCCCGGCGACATAATTGGATTCCCTGAACATATTAACCTTTCCGTGCTGCTTATATTTTCCTCTAATGTTTTTGTATCCCCTAATGTACGGAACCGTTCCATCCAGCCATTACATACACAAGCAGGTGTCCGTGCCTCTTCAATCCTATGCCATTGGCTGTAAATCCAATTATCCCTTGCAAAATCATCCTGATCAAATAAAACAATATATTTCCCTTCTGCATTACGAACGCCAGTAACACGGGCGGCATGAATGCCCAAGTTTTCCTTATGATTCAATATTCTCACTGGAAATAATATATTTTCCGTTTCCAAAGCAATCTCTTCCTTTGGGTAATCATTTACAAAAATAACCTCCAAAGTAATTTTTCGGTTAAACTCTTGAAACAAATAATTTCTTGTTATCAATCCCAACAATTGACGACAATATTTTTTACCCCGATATAAAGGAATTATTATGGATACATCTATATTTCCCTTGTCCATTTCTACACCCCATAACCGCTTTCCCGGACTCAGTGTCAGCAATCCTGCGGCAAACAACGAAACATCAAGATTCCCTAAAATACTGTGAAGTCTTTACAATCCCCTCTTCCAATGTCAACCTTTTCCATTTTCCAAAACATTCTTCATATCTGGAAATATCCAAAATATTAACCGGAACATCTGCCTTTCTATTTTCCAGATACTCCACTGCCACTTTTTTCCTCAAACTCTTTTCTATTATACAAATCACTTCATTTACACTATGCCCTATTCCAGAACCGACATTAAACACTTTAAAACTGCCTGTATAATTAACAATATCCAAAATTGCCGCAATCGCATCCTCTATGTAAATATAATCCCTGATTACCGATCCATCGCCATAAACAGACAATATCTCATCTTTCATTGCTTTATATACAAACGTTGTAACAACGCCCTGTATGCCATCCGGTTTCTGATATTTTCCGTAAGGATTGGACAGCCTGATAATTCTATAATCTAATCCATATAAGTATCTATATAAATACAATAGTTTCTCAATCGTAATTTTCTGTAGTCCATACCCTGAAATCGGGTTATTGACAGCATCTTCCAATATAGGCACTGCACCGGATACTCCATATATGGTTCCTCCGGAAGACAAAAAAACCACTTTTTTCACCTCGTTTTTAACACAGGCATCTAAGAGCAGGGAAGTCACAACAACATTATCCATTAACCCCTTCCCAATATCCTGATTAGAATTGTTAGGAAGTGTTGTGCTGATTAAATGGTATACAATATCAATATTTTCCGTTAGCTGCTCAAAATCTGTTTTACTGCTGAAATCCCCCTTTATAATCCGGCATCTTTGCATTTGTCCTGATGCTATTTCAGGGCTGATTGATATTGTATCTTTATCAAATAAAACAAGTTCATCCTGTTGTCTATTGATTATCATTTCAAATAAATTTTTCCCAATAAACCCTCCAGCCCCTAAAATCAAACATCTCACACGTGAGCCCTCCTTGTCCGAACAGTCTGCTATATTGCCTTCGATATCTCAACATTCCCTGCCGCTTTGTTTGAAAGCAAGCTGCCCCCTCTCATATTCCTGATATTGTTCGTCCAGATTATCATAATATTGCTCTGACTTATACACATAAATCAATATATTTTCCTCATCCACCCCCGCAGACATGAGCTGCCTGCTGATTACCCCCGCACTATTTTGGCTAGTATTCACCCATAATGCTTTCGGATATTTCCTATACGCTTCATCAACAGGATAAATTGCCAGATTATGATATTGCATTTTTTGTTTCTCCTTATTGTTGTCGCAAAAACATCTTATATTGCTGATTCCACAACGCTCCAAGGAATCCGCTGTATCCTTTCCGATTTCAGAAAAACCTACAATAACAATATCATCTGCCTTCCTGCATCTTTCAACACTATAACCCCAATCGCTTTTTTTCGTATTTTCTACCGCATGCTCCCACAATTCATCATAGTCTTCAGGATATAATGCTTTCTTAGCTCTTTCCCACCACAAGTCGCTTCCCCGCATCCTAATAAAATTCCATGGCTTATATCTTCCCGGAAAATGGATAATACCATCATAATTTTTTGCATCCTCTATTTCTTTTGCGCTAAAAGAAGTATTTTCCAATGCATAAATCCTCTTGTAAAAATCAGCAAAAAAATTAAACTTCAATTCCAGCCACTTGATTTTTCCATAACAACATTTATTCATAATATCCTGATCCATCATCTTATAGTAGACTTTCATACATGATAAAAAAACTTCTTTCATCGCATGATCTCTAAGTAACTGCAAATTCATAAGTAATACTCCGGCATTGATATAATTATCCATTGTAGGGATTGCCAGCACATCCTTATAGGAAGCCTGCCTCTCCATATCATGTTGTATGCAGCAATCCTTTACACCCGCTAAATATACTCCCTCTAAATCCGTACAATAAAGTTCAGACAAATCTGAATTTACGATAATATCACCATCTAAAAACAGACATTTTTCATCATCTACCATATCACTGATAACCAAACGGTAAAAAGATGCCACTGGTATATAAGCTGTCGTTTTTGCATTTTGAAAAGCCTCTTCCTCTATTTCATCGAAATAGATTTTTATATTATTACACTGTTTTTCTAATTGAAAAATCTTATCCCTGTCCTCCTGCGCCAATTTCATATTGCACAATATATGGATTTTAAAAAAAATATTTTCTTTTGCTGAATGTAACATCGTCCAAATAGCTACCCGTGTCTGCAATATATAATTCTGATCAGCAGTCATTACAATCACTAATATCTTTTTCATAATAATAAATTATTCCCTCTCCTATCATGCAGAAACAATTAGTAAATAAAAATACTACTTTACCGCATAAATCATACCAATCTTCTGCCCTGTAAGAAAATACTTAAAGTGATAAAAATCCAGCAATTCCATAATCTCCCCCGGATCTTTGTGATACTCGCACAAAATAGCATCAATATCATGAAGCAAACCCACTTCCCTTAAAGAATGGAAAATATCAAATTCCGAACCTTCCGTATCCACCTTTAAAATAAACTTACTGTCTGGATTTTCACGGATAATCTTCCCTATTTCATCCGCTGCAGTTTTACAGATTATTTTTTCTTTACGCATGCCATCGGATGCTGCAATGATACCCCTCCACCCTGTATTTTCAGTAACTACTGCAACCTCTATTTCCTCTTCTTTATCTGATAATGCAACATTCTTTGGATAAATTTTTGATTTGATGTCATCGCTATTTAATGCAAAATTTTCTAAAGCCTGATGGAACGTATCCCGAAACGGTTCAAACCCATACACTTTATCTACCCACTCTTTTTCTGCAAAATATAACGATACAGCCCCTATATTCATACCAACATCAATCACGACCACATTCTTCTGCAGAAGATTAATGTAATAAGCCTTATGGACAAAAACTTCAGAAATAATGTCAAAATCTGTAAGATATTTTTCTCTAATCCGTATCTTCCCTATTTCCGAAATAAAACTGTCCTCATTTTCTACCCAATATTTCCATTCCAACCCACCATCAAATATACCTATACGGTTTAGAAATTTTATTTTTTTAATATCTATCCTGTTTTTCCTCAGATTTTGAAAAATCCTATTTCCTGTCCCATAACTGGTACATATGTAAATATTATCATAATCCACTTTTTCAAACTCCGCCGGAGCTAAGATTTCTTTCCCTTCAAATAACTCCCCTGTGGCAGATGTTGCACAGTTAGGATTGCTATCTGCATAAGCCACTATTTCCAAACCAGACGGCAATTTATGTTTATTGTTCCTATAATACTCGCCAATACCATATACAATTATTTTCATCACGACCGCTTTACCTTTCATTTTCCGCCAGATTCCAAAGCCTTCTGTTATTTTCTATACGTTTCGTACGATAATCGGCATTCTTCCATCCTGCATTATACCTATGGACTGCTAACGTTTCCTCCGACATTGCACAAAGCTCATAGATAATACTATCTTGCGGCGCCAGATAATTTCTGGGCAGGAATACCATTCCGTCAATTATCTGCATATCCCCGTTCAACACCAATCCTGTTTCCCTTAAAGCATGTCGGATATAACGTGGCTGGCACAATTGATTCATCCTTTTCATGTCACCGGAAAATGTTACGCTATCATAAAGGTTCATCAGTTTCTTTACCAGCGGATTACCTTCTTTTGCTGCAAACGTCCCTAAATCAATATCATTCTGGGTATCGAAGGTAAAAAAGGCTTCACATCCTAACAGACTATCCAGCGGATGCAGCAATTCTACGTCCATATCCAGATAAATCCCCCCAAAACGGCAAACAACGTCTAATCTGGCGTAATCGGAGGCAAATGCCCACTTCCCCTCTTCAATCGCCTTTTTCATAAATGGATGTTTTGCATAATCATAATTTTCCATATTCCATTCATGGATTTCATAATCGGGGCATATTTTCCTCCAGCTATCCATACACTTTTGATATGCCTCTGGCTTTTCATCTCCACTAAACCAGAAGCTGTGCAACACTTTTGGTATTTGAGGGTATTCTTTTGACATCTCCATTTGCTTTTTGATTTCATCATCCTGTTTCCCGCAGCTTTTTACCATAACTAACGGAAAAGCATAACAAATGATGTCATCATTCAGCTTCATACTATTCAACTGTTCATACATTTCATACATATAATTACTACTGCTAATCAATACAATACATCTATCTTCCTCCAATAATTTTGAAGGGGGATATACCGGAATATCACTATCCATGAGCTGCAACATAGAACCATCCTGCCTATTATCAACAGCATAGATAATCGATTGCAATACATTTTTAGAAAATATATCGTTCATATATAACTTCAAATACTCTCCGGTCCCAAAAAGCACCACTCTCTGACCCTTTATCCTGTTTTGCAATTCATCCAAGCTACAATTACATAGTTTCATGCCAGCAACTATTCCTCTCTATCTGTACCGCCGGTTTTACCGCATCCGTATCATGTGCTGTAAATCCACGGCATTTTTTGCAAAAGTTCGTATATCCCTTATCCGTATACCCTAAACGGAACTCAACCAGTTCCCTTTTTCTTTCTACAGAATGGCTCCGCAAGTCATAACTTTCCTCCACATCCTGTTCCCCGGCAATCCCTGCAACTGATGCATAAGATGCATAATTGCAGCTATACAATTTGCCATCCCTCAATTCCTGCCACGTCTGCCCACACTCCGACCGATGCCGTATGAGCTGCTCCTCTGTCATATAAGAATAATCCGTCTTTTCAGGGGCCAAATCCACCCAGCTTTCCACTTTATTGACAACATATCTTACCTTATACTGTTCTAATTTACATATCAGATTATCAAATTGTGCCTCATATTGTGGTACAGCTTCACGATAGTCATCTACTGTCACTTCTACACTGCATCCGCTTAACTTCTCTAACAGATCATCGCAAGGGACTATTGTACCATTTGTGACTGTCCGCAAAGTTCCTATACGATCGCCATATTCCCTGTCAATATATTCAATTAAATCGGCTATATGCTTATATAGCATCGGTTCCCCTCCGCTCACATGGAAAACCATAACAAAATCAACATTTGCAAAAAATAAGTCGACATCTTTTTTCAGCGCTTCCCAATCCCTCACATAAAATTCGGAAGCAAACGGATTGAAATTTAAACAATGCCTGCACTTTAAATTACATGTTGTGCTGGGAAGAAGCGATATATTGAGAAAACAGATTTTATCATAGCGATAAAGATAATATACGGAAATAAATTCCTCAATTACAAAAAAGTCTATATTCCTTCTATACCCATGAAGCTCTAACTGTTCCACTGCCCCAGCCCTGTCATATTGTGATATCGTCAGAATAATGCCTTCCTTTTCACCTAAAGTTAATTCCTTTAATTCCATGCAGGCAATACCATTTATCTCATATCCGTATTTTGCCAGCTTATTATCTATATACCCAACAATAGGAACTTCATTTTGAAAACAATTCAAAAACTGTTTTCCATAATCTCCACATCCGAAAATATAGAATCCATTTTTGCCGCAAATTTGTAGATACATTGCATCATATTCGTGCCCTTTATTTTCCCAACGCATATCCGTCTCCTTAGATTTTATATTGTAAAATATCCTCAAACCTTCTTATCCATTCTCGTCTGCCCCCATTTAATACCCTATATTCCTTCTCATATTTTTTCATTAACTGCTGGCATGTTTCTAAAATCTTCCCATCCTGTAGTTCCAAAGCAAGTTCTGCTGTGTTGCTGCTATGGTATACCATAATACGCTTAATCAAATCCAGTATAAATGGATCTACTTGATTTTCTTCAAATTCTTTTTTCACAATTTTGTAGGCCCGTATATTATCCATACGTCTTTCTAAATCCGGCATATGGCATCCAGAATCCTCACGCTGCAAATAATGATAAAAACTCATATCCAAATAAACTGCGCGGTTCGTACGCAAAGCACACTGTGCTAAAAACAGTACATCCCCCCCTAGTTTTATAGTTTCATCAAAAAACACTGGCTTTTTCCCGTCTTGATATAATACTTCCCGTTTATATAACTTATCCCATATATATGCAAAAGCCCTATAAGAATCCCTTTCATACAAGTACCTTAAAAGCATTTCTTTTCCAAATACTTTCGGCTCCACGTTTTTTTCGTTTTTTACTTTTACGCTTGTTTTCCCATTCCCTTCAAACTCTTTATAAAAACCAGAAATTGCCATATCTGCATTTTCACATTCCAATGCATTTACCAGCTCTTCATACATGTCCGGTTCTATCCAATCATCACAGTCCATAAACCCTATGTAATCCCCGCTTGCAATTCTTAAGCCAGTATTTCTGGCATTGCTTTCCCCTTTGTTTTTTTGATGGATTCCAATGACTCTTTTATCCTGTTTTGCAAACTCGTCCACTAATCGCCCTGAATCATCCGTAGAACCGTCATCCACACAAATAATTTCCATATTCTCATATGTCTGCAAAACCGCACTTGTTAAACATTTTTCTAAATGTTCTTCCGTATTATAAACAGGTATAATTAGTGATACTTTCCTACGATACATTCCTCAACCTCATAAATCTCTCCATCACCCCTGCCAGGGCAATGGACTCCTTTGCGCCGAACTTCCGGTTATCCGGTTCACCACTGTTAATCTGCACCGCAAAATCTTTCACTTCATATCGCAGCCCATCCCCGTAAAATGGCACTTCATACCGGTCAATCTTCCCCGGATTTTCATACCGTACCTCAAAATATTTGGTCAGCCACCAGGGCGACGGAGCCAGCACATAGCCTTTCGTTCCGGCAATGACTAGCTGCCCTTCCGATTTTACGCCTACGCCGCTCTTGCTCGTGGCCATACCCCTTTCATATACAAAGTTTGCCTTCGTATACAAATCCAGCCCTTGCCCATCCAAAATGCTGTGAAACTGTACGTCTTTATAATCCGTTCCCATAAACCGCAGGATTGGGAGCATCGTATGGCTGCCAAATTCGGTAAACCCTCCGCCATATTCCACATCCGTACGTTCCCTTGATTGTTCCGATGCCAGCCTTGTAAAGCAGGCTTCCACATCGCAGACGGTTCCAATCACGCCGCTGTCCACTATCTGGCAAAGCCTTTCAAACCCCGGGCAAAACGCAGTTTTCAAAGCTTCCATTAAGACTAAGCCCTTTTGCTTTGCGAGCCCGTATAATTCCTCCGCCTGGGCGCCGGAAAATACCAAAGGCTTTTCACACAGCACATGTTTCCCCTGAAGCAATGCCGTCTTCGTATATTCATAATGAAACTCATGGGGTGATGCCACATATACCGCGTCGATTTCATCCAAAAACTTTTCGTATTCTTCATAATGGGCGCGCAGCCCAAACTTTAAAGAGAATTTTATCGCATTCTCTTTATGTGGATTATACACGCTTTTGCTCTCGATACCACTGACAAATTTTGTCTCAGCCACAAAGCGGTTCGCAATCCTTCCGGTTCCTACTACCCCCAGCCGGATAATAGGATGAAGCTTCTCCCTGAGTATCGTACTGGAAATGTCCTTCGTCCGTTCCAAATAGACGACTTCGCATTTCCCCTTTAGATAATCAAAAGCCCCCGTCCAGTCAGAGCCTACTGTAAAGATATCAATACCGTATTTGACAATATCTTCTTCTTTCTGCCCCGGATGGTCTTCTATAATAATCTCATCTGCCAACCCGGTTTTTTTTATATTTTCTACGCGGGTTAACAAAGGCTCTTCTACGTTCAGCTTCCCCCGCAGCCTGTCATATTGCTCCGTAGTCACCCCCACCATCAGATAATCCCCTAATTCCTTCGCCCTTTTCAGCAATCGGTAATGCCCCTCATGAAATAAATCAAAGGAACCATATGTTATGACTTTTTTCATGATTCTCCCTGCCTTTCCTACGCTCTCCCTTTTTCGGAAAATATCCGCTCTCTCCGGACCTTTCCTGATTTCCTTCCAATTATATCCGATTCCGGCTTCCCACTGCCTCCATCCTCATTTATCTATCCACCTTCTATGCTTCCTGCTGTTCCAGTTCCAGCAATGTCACCGGATGTACTTTACGCTGTTCTATCGGAGGTAATTCCATATATTGTCCGAATTTAAAGGATAAATATCCATCAATATCCCAAATCCCCCAAAACACTTCCCCTTCAAACTCTATTTGTCTGCTCTTTTCATACCATTCCCTCAAGTACCCATACTCCTTATTTGGCGTAGGGAAAGTAAGAATCCTCACCCATTTGGTGTGCCTTTTATTCCATTTTTGCACTAATTTGTTATAATATGCATACAGTCTGTCTGCCGGGATTTTTTCCAAACGCCTATACCACCATTTGAAAAACTTTCCCTCCGATGCTATCTTTCCCGCCGGCGCCCACATTATTTTCCTGATGCAATAGCAATGGAAGTTCTGCAATGTCCGTACAAACTTAATATCCGAAACCGTATCCAACGGAAAGATATCAATAAATATCCCTTGCTCATATGGCATATGCTCTTGATGTTTCCGCAGGAATTTCGTTCCCTTCCTGCGCAGTTTCCCGTAACCCCAGCGATAGCCCTTTGTGTTTCTATGGTCTTGGAAATAAAATCTGCTTTTATCCAATTCCTTTTCGCAGGCATCCCTGAACTTTTCATATTCTTCCCTCAAAAATGCCACATCCGCGTCATCATCCCAGGGAATATAACCCTTATGCCGGACTGCCCCTAAGAGCGTTCCTGCAATAATGTTGTAGCGGATGTTACAAAGGCCACATATCCGATCCACTTCTTTTAGCATCTCCAATTGTGTCAATTGAACCTGCCGCAATTCATAATCTGTCAAATGATGTTCCGTCATTCCTCCAAAACCCCACAGTCCATAATCATCACCGGCTTCCCTTGTTGCCGGAACAGCTCCGTTACCGAACTCCTATCCCCGTAATAAGCATCCGCCAGGTTTACTGCCCTATGCAAATCTTTGGAATCATCATAAATGCCGATTCCCAGTCTTTTATATTTTTCAATTAATTTCAAATAAGGGGAAACTGCCTCCGGGTTCATTGATTTTGCCGTATCCAGGCTCAACGGGTGGGGTCTCCATAAAAGCAGGATATCATTCTTTTTTTGGAACAGGCGGAACACCCATTCCATCTTTTCAAAAAATCTGTCACTGTTTCCTTTCATCAAATTGCCCAAATGGGTATTGAAAAAAATAACTTTCTTCTTTTTATCCCCGTTCCTTAACATTCTTTCCCAATCTTCCGGCAGCTCCGCCTCATCCTCTTCCCTATGCAGGGCATCCAGTTTCGGCGAACCCCATGCCTGAAATTTATCCTCTATCGCCTTTTTCCCTTGCTTTTGCACCAAATCCGGCAGCGCTTCTTCAAAATACCGGATGTATTGCTCCCTCACTTTTTCCGACTGCAAAACAACCGTATCCGCATAAATGGTGCCCGGCAACACGCAATACGTATCTGACACCATATCATTCTGGTGTATAAAGTATGGGATATATACCAGTTTTTCCGTATATTCCCTTATCCTGGAAGCATAAAACAAAGGATGCACTGTTGTAACATAATTATACTGGTCATATGGGTTATGGATAAAAATGATGTCCGGCTGCTCATATTCTAAGGAAAACTGCTGCCAGTCAACTATCGGAACATCCGGCGGGAAATCTCCGCCCTCATACTGCATTTCCCCCAAGGTTCCGTCCGGTTTCTTATCAAAATAAGGAATCGGCATCACGATGCTTATCCAATCCCCCTCTTTACAGGATGCTTTCCATACGCTTTCCAAAGAATCCCACATAGAAACTTTGTATGGAAGGAAAACCGCCATCTTCTCTTCTTTTATGTCATGGATAAACTTATCCCTTATCTGCGCACATTTTATTTCTATCTGTCCGCCAATGGCCTTCCCCTCTTCCCGTTTGCCTGTCGGAATATGGGAAACACAACAATATATCAGCTCGCAAAGCTCTTCCAGCAAAGCAACGGCTCCCGTTCCCGTTCCTTCCGCCTGCTCTATGGCATTGCCCACCGCAATAGCAGCTTCCTGGCAATCCGTCAGAAGCGATATGGCATCCTCTTCCTTAGAGCCCTCTATCAACTGCACCGCTTCCCGGCACCCTCCTGCCAATGTGTCTATCATTTCTAAAAGCCTATCTTTTTCCCGTTTTCTCATAAATTGACCTTAATTTCCTCAATTTACGTCCTTCTAGCGAAGAACTTTCCCATATGATAAAAAGTATGCCCCTATTTTCATAGGGGCACACAAATAAAATATATATTATCGTATGCCTCCATGCATCTTTTTGCCGATATCCATTCGACTAAATACACTATTTTTCATAAAAACAAACTATATACATATTTTATCGGTCATCCTCCGGAAGAAATGAACCTCCGGCTGCCATTAATTGTCTTTCTACAAATAATCCGTTTCGTTTCCTTACATTTGTGCCGCTGTTTTCAAATCGTTCAGGAAAGGAACTACTGCATCTTCCAGTATGCGGGCAATTTTTTCGTCCTCTTTATCCCTGATTGCCGCCCCCAGCTCTTTCAAGCTGGCATTCAGCTCCTCTTTTCCCGTATGTATCTTTTCCGCATCCACCACATCGGTTACCCTGTTATAAATCTCTATGACCCAGTTCAGCCCGTCAATACACTGCTTTTGGAACTCATCAGTATCCGGCTGCCTATCCCCCCTAAGTTCACCGCAAAGGGTTCCAATCCCCGGTATCAGCTTTTCCAGATATTCCCCAGCCACTTCCAATGCCTCTTTCTTTTCATCCAGCAAGTTATCCATCTCCGTATCCTCCATCCTTTTTAATGTTTCTACTATACCACTTCCTATACGTACCGTCAAATCTCTGCTATTTTCTTAACCCTTCCTTCCCTCAGCAGACAAGGGAATACTTGCGTTTATTATATACTCTTCAAGGAACTTTTTCCTGTACTTGTTATAATCCCAAAGGGCCAAAACGGGTTTATCATCATGCTGATACCAAAAACGTTTATGTACCGGCACCACCACACGATATCCTCTCTGACGCATCTCAAAGCTATGGGATAAATCGTAAAAATCCCAACCGTCAAACAAATCCTCCCTCCAAGGGATATCATATTGCGTGGCCATCAGCACTCCATCAATCCCTTCTACTTCCCAAAGCCCATCCTTTTCCCTATCATAACGGTATGCTTCCCATCCATTCTCTAATTCGTAACTTTCCGGCACCCTCCTCCCCGACCATATTACCCCATTCTCCGGCAATTTCTCCGTACCGTTTAAGCCAATCATGCCAATATTCACATCACTGCTGAAAATAGACACCATATCCTGAATAAAATGCTTATTCACAAGAAAGCAATCCTGATGCATATAAACCTTATACTTTGCATTACTGCTGTTCATCCCCTCATTGTATCCTGACGTCATTGAACTGGCATCCCTTATTTCCAACACTTCAATTTCTATCCCCTCCGGCACTTCCAGCCAATGGATATATCTTAAACATTCCTCAAAAAACATATCATCGTTCACACATATAATAAAACAAACTTTATTTTTATCCATTTTGCTTCCCAACCCAACTGTCTATAGCTGTTCTTACTTTCTTTTTATCAAATATTCTTGCACGCTCCAAAATGGTTCCGATAACCAATAGCGAAACTTCTCTTTCCAAAAGGCAATATAGCAAATCATCAAACGTCTCCACGTCATATTCTATACGTCTAAGTGTAAATACGACAGTAAAATATCTATCGGTTAATTCTTTCATTGTGCGGAGTGATAATAGCGAAATCGGAGCCCCTTCCCTATAATGCAGCTTCCATTCTTCTTGAAATGCTTCCAGCATGATTTCCAAGACAGGAAACTCCCAAAATTTGTCTACAATGAAGCCTTTGCCCTTTAGCAATTGATACCATGCCAAAATGTCCAGCCAAGCCTCCGCCTTCCCTTGTTTCAACAACCCATTTATTTGATTTATCAATTGTCTTTTTAGCCGGAAACTAATTTCCCTTTCCTGTTCCCTTTTCTGAAATATCCTTTCAGTAATATTAATTCCCCTCCCCATTTGCGCACGGGCATCCCTCGTCTTGTCCGGTTCCATCGTGCTTCTGATTTGTTCAAATTCGCGGATTGTTTTCCAAATATCCCTTTCCTCTTTTGAAAACATGGTGCAAAAACTATGCTCATCTTCAGGATGTTTCATAAAATACTCTATCTTATCAATCAAAGCCTTGCCATTCCTCATGCTCTTCCCCCGCCATAGAAGTTTTTTCTATTATACTTTATCGCTACCACCATGACAACTATTGACTTTATATGCCCCATATAATACTATAGCATTAATTGCTGAAAAATAGATTTGCCACTCCTTAGGAGATACTTGTTATGCTACCTGTTTCAATCTGCATTATTGCAAAAAATGAAGAAAAATATATCGGTGAATGTCTAAGCCGCCTTTCCCATTTCGATTGGGAAATTGTTGTTGTGGATACCGGCTCCACCGACCGCACGGTTGAAATCGCCCGCGCCTATACTCCTAATATCTACCACTTCCACTGGGTAAACGATTTCAGCGCAGCGAGAAACTACTCCATTTCTAAAGCAAGCAATGACTACATCCTCGCTGTGGATTGTGATGAATATCTGGAAATTGACAGCCAAACTGAAAAATCGGTATTAAACCTGGCCGGACAGATAGCTCCTCACCAGATAGGCATCCTAAACCGTTTAAGCCCCTCGGTCGAATTTGCACTTTCCGGCAAAAATATCTCTTCTACCGCAGGCAATATTGATATCAATCAGGATATTCCTTCCAGGAAATCCTTACCCGTTATCCACGAACATATTGCCCGTTTTTTTAACCGTCAATTTACCTGTTATCAAGGTTCCATCCATGAACAGCTTGTGTCAAAAAGCGGAAAAAATTTGGAATTTGTCTCTATCCCCCTCACCTTTTATCATATAGGCTACAGCACTGTTGATATTAAAAAGGCAAAAGCTTCCAGAAATATTTCTTTGTTGGAAACCGAATTGGAGACCGGAGGCGCTAACCCTTATATCCTTTTCCAATTAGGGCAGTCTTATTTCGGCCTGTCCGACTATTCCCGTGCCCTGCCTTATTTTGAGCAAGCCCTTTCTATGGAAGTCAATGAACAAGAAGAATATGTACAAAATTTGGTGGAGTCATACGGCTACTGCCTGATTCACCTTGGCCAACATACGAAAGCCCTTGAACTGGAAGGGATATACCCTGTGTTCTCCCATCGGGCGGATTTTGTTTTTCTGATGGGGTTAGTATACATGAATAATGCTATGTTCGACCAGGCTATTCGGGAATTTTTAAAAGCCACTACCATAGCAGAGTACGCTGTCGATGGGGTAAACAGTTATCTGGCCTATTACAATGCCGGAGTGATTTATGAATGCATGGGGAATATCCCGGAAGCCATAAAATATTATTCGGAATGCGGAAATTACGCACCGGCATGTCAACGGCTGCTTGTATGTAAGAACAATTTTTAACACTAAGAAAGGAAAAGGAAAATGAATAAAAAACGTTATTATATTTTTACCCCCCCCCATCACTTCCGGGGGCCCTGAGCTTGCGCATCAAATGTGCCACGAACTCCTTTTGCAAAACCGCCCGGCATGGATGTATTATATTGAAGCCCCCAACAAAGAACCTATAGATATACCTTCCCACGAACGTTATAGAAAATATGGCACATCCCATACTCTTAATATGGAAGAAGTCGAACAAACAGACTCTGTCATTATCGTTCCCGAAGGATGCGCAACATGGATCTTCGCTTATCAAAAATGCAAAAAAGTATTATGGTGGATGAGCGTGGATAATTTCATCATTAATGAAGAGCTAGTAGGCTTTGATTTTTTTGATAGCTTAAAGCAGGAAGTTTCTTTGCATCTTGTCCAGTCCCAATATGCATATCAATATTTACTGCAAAGAGGAATTTCTTCAAAAGATATACTATATGTTTCTGATTACATCGGTGAAAATTATGGCCGCTTCCAATTGCCGGAAGCTTATCGGAAAGATATCGCACTTTATAACCCCCAAAAAGGAAACCGCCAGGCAATACAACCATTAATAGATCAAACAAACTGGCTGAAATGGATTCCTTTGCGCAACTATACTGAGGAAGAAATGATAGCGCTTATGGAAATCTCTAAACTATATATTGATTTTGGAACACATCCGGGAAAAGACAGAATCCCCAGGGAAGCCGCAAGCTGCGGCTGTTGTATTGTAACAAACAGGAAAGGCAGCGCCAACTTTTATGAAGATATTCCTATTCCTGACTGTTATAAAATAAACAATAATCCAATAGATTACACACAAACCGCACAACTTCTGCTGGATATATGTATGCATTGGGGGGAACATAACAGACAATTTGATTATTACAGGCAATCCATCGCATCCGAAAGGGAAAAATTTTCAAAAGATGTAAATAAATTTGTCAATACAATTGAAACGGAATATGGCACAAAATAATTTGTACCATGCTGTTTTAGATATTGCTGAAATAAAACCTGTTATCTCCGTCTTCAAAAGGCTCCCCGGACCATATATAAGAATTATGCCCTGTAAACACGATTTTCTTATCGTATGTCTGGAAATATTTCCCATCGCCCAAACGGTCAACCGGGCGTAAAACGCTTAATTCATTATCCCATATTTCCAATTTATCATATTCTTCATTTACGATAAACAGCAAATTTGTTTGTGTTACTGCAATCAAGGAATACCCCTTCCTTCTTCCTAATTCCACCAAAGCCGCTGCTGAAGAACCGGTAAAAACATTTTCCAGATGCGGGTTGACTACCATAATATCGTTAGGGATGGACGGATTATACTCAATAATCACTACCCTTGGCCGATAATCCTGTACCGCATCCCAAACATGATAATCATACCCATCAATGTCAATGCTCAAAATATCTATCTGTTCCGGCGCATTGCTGTCATGAAGAATACTATCTAATGTATTTGTCCTAAATCCGACGTATGCTTCCACGCACACTACTTGGGGATAATCTTTATAATTATTGCGTAACTCTTCCGCCCTTTTTTTATCCCCTTCTATAAATAGACCGCTAAATCCCTTCCCTACAATCAATTCCCTTATATTGCTAAGGTATATCCCATCCCATCCCCCAAACTCCACCGCATACTTGGAAGTGGTTCCTATTTTATCAAAAACCGCCTTTAATACGCCGTCTTCGCCATGCTGGCTATTTACGTTATATGCATACCTGCTCAAACCATTGTTATAAGGTTTGTAGAAATGGCTAAATTCCCTATGGCACAACATTTCTTCATCATCTTCCGGCGCCGCCAAAAGGGCTTCATTAAAAAACTCCCGCCGGTTGATAATCCCCTCCATTTGCCCCGTCTCTTCGGATACAATCACCGCTTCATCAATAGGGCTGTCCATGAAAGCATCATTCAACATTTTCATTAAATATTTATCTTTCGGCCAACGGACAATCCCCGGTTCATTCTGCACGCAGATATCTTTTAACCTTATATCCGTGTCTTTATCTAAACGGATATTGCGCTCTAAAAGCACTTTCCGATTAATAATGCCGAGAAATATCATTTCGTTTTCAAATATGTAAAAATTCATATCACGTTCAAAGTGCAATGCCGTCAACAATAAGTCCATTAACTTTTGTCCGCCTTCCATACACCTTTGCTTTACCCCAAATTTATTTATATTATTTATCATTTTCCTATTGACTCCGTTTTTCTTTTTAGTATATACGAATTTTTCGGGAACTTCAAGCAAAAGGTATCCTTGATATGGGAATCAATTCCCTTGAACCCTTGACATATTTTATAATATCGAACAAAATAGATATAGCATTGTGAATAGAGGAAGGATAATAGAAGGGAGTACCTATGAGAATCCAATACTTAAACGGCGGCCTTGCCAATCAGGTTT
The DNA here is from genome assembly GCA_910588855.1 of uncultured Kineothrix sp. GTDB lineage: Bacteria > Bacillota > Clostridia > Lachnospirales > Lachnospiraceae > Kineothrix. Next base: position 65,839 of record CAJUSR010000008.1, read on the forward strand.
TTCAATATATTTTTGTACGTTTTGCTGAATTATATTACCCGGAAGGGGGACCTTGGTTTTTGGACGATTCTTTTTTCTTTGTCAACCAAGTGCATAACGGATATGAGTTAGAAAGGGTATTCGACATTCAGGCAAACTTATTGAGCCGTTATTTCGATGCCGATGTATGGCAGGAGTTCATAGCAAATAAAAAGAAGGGCAGCAGCATTGCCCAATCTTTTGCCAACCTTGGCTTCCCTATAGAAATGATTGCCGAAACAGCAAACTATAAGGAACACAACCCTTTTAACGGGAAAGTCTACCGAATCCCATCCAATGAATTTCACCCGGAAATTACCAAATTCCCCGGAGACACAATTTATTATCACGGTTATTGGATTGATGCAAGCTGGTTCCGCTCTTATAAAGATATCCTCAGGAAAGAACTAACCTTTCCTCCGATTACGGATAGCAGGAATCAAAACTATGCCGGGCAGATAGCCTCTTCTCAATCCATCGGAATCCATATACGGCGCGGGGACTATGCAACCCTTGGCTGGACGCTCCCCAATAGCTATTATTCCGAATCCATAAAAAACGTTTTGACGGAATATCCGGATAGCTTTTTATTTGTGTTTTCCGATGATTTAGATTGGTGCCGCCGCAATGCTGACCTACTAGGGCTGAACCTGACATCGAATGTCGTTTACGTGGAAGGGAATAAGGAAGACTTAAGCTACTGTGACATGCAGCTTATGAGCATATGCAATGGGCTAATCATGTCAAATAGCGCTTTTTGTTATCTTGCTGCATTGTTAAGCAAAAATGTAACTATATTTGCAGAACCATCCAATATGAATACTGGACATAACGCCTGACAATGAGATTGCTTTTATTTCCCTCCTGCCGAGATGCCTTTCCCGTATTTTTCATACATACAGAAAAAATACGATATTACTTTCATTGGCCCATTCCGCTATGACTGGGAGAACATGTCCAGCGGGCATATTATAATGAATTGCGCTGAAGCGCAAACTAACTGTCAACTTACAAATTATGAGGTATATTATGCGCACATTACTTATTGGGGATATGGAACGATTAGATAGGTTGTATCATTGGCTGGAATTATCTACCGAATTATTTGACGTGGAATTAATCCTATCAGAAAATGAATTAACATCAAAATATTATAGCTGCCCTGTAAAACCCCTTGATTTTCTCAACTCCATACAAAAAGGCTATGATATCGTATTTCTATGCAGCTCATTGTACGAAAGCATCAAAAAAATCTTATCATTTATTGGTATCCCCGATAAACACATTGTCACCGAAATGGATATGCACAAATACTTATCCAAAGAAAATACAATGAATTTCTATTCCGAATCTATCTATTTCAGTTCACAGGCGAAATTTATCACAGATGAATACGATATTGGCAATTTTACATACGGTGAACCCACCATTTGGAATTTTAGCGATGTCAAATTGTCCATCGGCAAATTTTGCTCTATAGCTCCCGGCGTTACAATTATATTGGGCGGTGAACACCGCATAGACTGGTGCAGCACATACCCGTTTACCGAAATGATGCCGGAATTTTCTCATATAAAAGGGCATCCGCACTCAAAGGGAAATGTCGTAATTGGAAATGATGTTTGGATTGGCATGGACAGCAAAATTATGTCCGGCGTCCATATCGGCAACGGAAGCGTTATTTCTGCGGGGGCAGTCGTTACAAAAGATGTAGAGCCATATTCTATCGTCAGCGGTATCCCTGCAAAAATAATAAGAAAAAGATTTGATGAAAAAACCATTCTAAAGCTGGAGGAAATCCAATGGTGGAACTGGTCCAATGAACAAATTTACGATGCTATCCCAGTCCTGCAAAGCAACCGGATAGAGCAGCTTTTTGAATATTATGACACCGTTGTTTGTCCTTCTTCTCCATCCTGAAATCCATTTTTCACCCAATCTACCGCTCGCTCATAATCGTTAATAGTATCAATCTCCCTGGTCCTGAGCATCATGAATTTGACAGGGAGATGGGGTTCTATTAACTGGAATACGTGCCCTACCCCATCCATCATCTTGCTGCTTCTCATTTGGGTAATCCCATTCCATTCATAAGTTCCTTCATTTTGTGAAAAACCGCCTACAAATTCCTCTCCGTCTTTCTCATATGTTTGCACCATCCACGGCTCATCTGTTCCAATAGTCCCTCCCCCAACAAATTCTCCTTCATAGGACAAAATCTTTTTCATATCGTCAGGATGAACCAATAAATCCCCATCCAAAGAAAGAATATATTCATTCGCATACCGGGAAGCCAATGCTACGCTGGCTCCGGTTCCCGTCTTCCGATAATTATGGTTAAATACAAATAATGCATCCTTTCTATACTGGCGCACCACATTAATAATTTTTTCCGCCTGGTATCCTACTACGACCCGGATGTCAGTCTCGCCTTTCAGCATTTCCAAATGGCGTACAATCAGAGGCTTTCCATCAATTTCAACCAAAGCTTTTGTGGTGCCAAGCCCCAGCCGGTTCCCCATTCCCGCGCAACTAATAATTACCGTTCTTGAAAATCCCATCCGTTTCCTCCTACAATAATTTTTCCAAAAATTCCACCAGCTTGTCCGCATCATAAGCCGCATGGGTGGCACAGGCAAGGACACTGGAGGCTATGTTCCTCACACCGCCAAAGCCAACCCCAATTTCAGCCGCCTCTATCATTTCCGCATCGTTGTTGCCATCCCCTATTGCAACAAAAGGAAGCGCCATTTGCCCCACTACCGCATTCTTATCTATCACACTGAACACGTCCTGAATGTAACCGTCCTTTACCAAAGCCTTTGAGCAAAATACATTTTTTTCCATCCCCAGCTTCTCTACCAATCCCTGTATCCATACATCCAGGTTCCCTGTCACAATATAGCAGCGCTCCTTATTTTCCTTGATAAACTTTACCACCGGGCGGTTCAATTCTATCTTGCTGACCAAGTCACAGACCTTTTCAACCGGGATATTTTTCAGCAAATCCACCCTTTGCAGAAAACTTTGTTTAAAAGGTATCTCCCCCCGCATTGTACTTTCCGTCAAAGAACATATCATCTCATAAATGCCCAACTCTTTGGAGATAGTCGGCAGAATCTCCTGTTTTGTCACCGTAGAATCTAAATCAAATAAAAATACATACTTACTCATTTTTGCTCCCGTTTGCTGTCCTCTCTAAACCATATGATTCTTCAGCCAATCAATCGTTATTTCCATAGGGTCAAGAAAACGGTACTTCCGATATTCCATTTCTTTTTCCTTCCCCATTTCCAAACCCGATATATAATCCACAAGTACCGGAAATTCCGTACATCCTAATATGATATCCGTCACCCCATATCCTCTTAAAAAAGTCAAAAACCGTTCCGCCGTATTACAGTCTATCTCATTTCTTTTTACGCATTCTATAAAATATCGGATTTCACCATAATCCTCTTCCTGTGGGGTTATACAGGCCATTCCGTATTGCTCTAGCCTTCTCTCAAATAATCCTCTGGACAATGTTCCTTCCGCAGCAACTACTAATGCCTCCTTTTCCCCCATTTCCTTCAATTTCATCCCAAGAAGATTTATAATGTCTAAAACACGTTTCTCCGCCTCCGGAACTAGCTTGTATACATCTTCCAAAAAACAATGGGCTGTTCCGCACACTAGCACAATGTAGTCTACATCCAGGCTTATCATCCTTTTCATGGATGCCCCAATCTCTTCCACGATTTCTTCATATGATTCATCAAACAAAAGCGCCCGTGTCCTGCTCGGCATCGTAAAATTATTATCCATAATAATATGTGGATAATCCCATTCCTTTTCCCCTTTAAACACTTCCAATATCCTTTTATAGAAATTCAAAGTCGCATAAGCTCCAAAACCGCCTATAATGCCAATTTTCTCTTTATACATATGTACTACCTCTCCAAAATATAATAATATTGGGCTGTTTCTTTCCTGTTGTTCAGGTTCGCCTCTTCAAATACAAACCCTTCCTCTTGTATTTGAAAACCGTTCTTTAACAGTGTATCAGAAAATATCTTTGACATTTCTTCCCTTGTCCTGTAAATTGCATTATATGTATCATCCAATTCTTCTGAATAAAAGTCCTTCAACGTCAGCCTCTCACAAATGCCTACAGGCTCCCGTATGCATATTGTAGTATGCTCTTCGCAGACCTTTCCGATTTGCTCCAATGCACACTCCATATCCTTATCGTTCAAATACATCAAAATGCCAATTAGTAATATTACATTATATTTTCCGCAGCCATGCCTTTCCAGCACTTCCTCTATCTCATAAGCAGCGCCTTCGTAAAAACGATAATTCTGTTTCCCGTTCCTTCCTCTTGCTATCTCTATCAATTCGCCGCTGAAATCCACTCCACAGTATTCTTCTATGGCATCCTCTATCGCATCCGCCCATCTTCCGATTCCACATGCCACGTCCAACACTCTTGACCCCTTATCCAGCCTTAACAACGGATAAAGTTTTTCCACTTCCCTGCGGTTTCTTTCCTTTACCAAATCTGCATTATTGTCTTGATACATGGTAACGGAATATGGATTTTCCTGCCGGAATTTCCCTGCACGGTTTTGAAAAAACCGTTGTGTTTCCGTGTAATCTATTTCTGCCGTTTCTTTTACAATGCGCATCTCCTACTCCTTTTCATTACTGCATCAAGGAGAGGGCAAATAAATCCTTATTTATTTTCTCCTTGTCGTATGCTGTTTCCCGAATACATGACATGCATGGCATATCCTCAATTTCCCCTGCCAGATGCTTTTGCCGGATATCCGCCATCTTTTCCCCCAGCCACGCATCCTTTACTTTCTTTTGATTGATATCCTCCACAATCAGCCGGTTATCCGCTTCACTGCAGCACAGGGACAAATATCCTTCGCATGTTACATTAATTGAGTTCCAAAGGACAGCGCAAGGTGCCGTATGCTTTATTTCAAAAGAGTGGATTCCCAGCCCTGACATATCACACCGAAGTTCTTTTGCCTTATCTATTTTTTGTCCCGCATATGCACATGGGTAATAAAAAATAATTTCATCGCAATATTGTCCTGCTATCCGGTTAAATTCTTCCAATTCCCCATAATTATTTTTTATCCCCACACAGGAAACAAAAATTTTATATCCTTTTTTACTTTCCTTCCGATAGTTCCATGAAAACCTTAACGCATTCATGACCTTATCGAAATCATCCGCACCATGAATCTCTTTATATGTTTCCCTGCTCCCTGCATTGATAGAAAACTTTATACTGTCCAGCCCGGCATCAAAAATCCTGGCCAATAATTCCTTATCCGCCAGAGAACCATTGGTGGTAACAAACGAATAGTCAAAACCAAGGTCCTTTGAATATTTTACCAGCTCCGGCAGCTTTTTATATAAAAAAGGCTCTCCATTCATATGGAAACAGATTTTTTTATCTTCCCCTAAAAATCCCGCGCACTCTTCCATTACCCGTCTCGCCAGGCTTTCATCCATCATCTTCCTTTTTCTCGTACTGTCCATATTCGGGCAGAAAATGCACCGATGGTTACATGCATTGGTAACTTCCAATTGCAGAAGGACTCCATCCAATTTTACTTCTGCCTGTTCTACCTTTTCCCCCAGTTTTTTACTATAGCGCTCTGTCAGATTCATGTCTTATCGTTCCCATCCTCCCTGTTTTTCCCTGCCTGCATTTCCATCCACATCCTTTTCTGCCCGGAATAAAACGGGTATTCGTGCATGGAACTGCCTCTTACAGGAATCATGTATTCCCCATATACTGTCCGTAATACGGCATCATAATTGCATGGAACCGGTATATGGATATTTTCAAACGGCATATACCGGAACTTTGCAAACCAATCCGCTTCAAATATTTTATATTCCACATTATAGAGCAAACATCCAATCAGCCTGCCGCTTTCCCCCAAATAGGACATCGCCAGCTTATCCCTCGTCCAAGCCAATTGTCTTCCAAGATTCCCCTCCCTGTTAATCTTTATCCCATATATCTCCTCTATCCGGGCAATCTCCTCCTCCGGTACCTTCCCTCCTCCGGCTGCCGCCATAATCGAAAGGTTCCCTTTTATCAGCCTTAAAGCATCCGTCAAAGCAAGCAAGGCTTCTTTCTCTTCTTCATTATCCGGAAGTGCATCCAGCGGGAAAATATCAACCCCCACAATCCACGGGCACCCATGCCATTCCTTTAAATGTTCCTCTGTAAAATCCACTTTCGTATCATTTACTACACGGACAAAAGCCTCATCCCAATCCGCACTGCTTTCTATGCTTAACAGCTTCATAGAAGAAGGCAGCCCCTTGGAAGCCACGGAAAGGAACTTTATATAATCTTTCCGCATCATACAGATGTCCATGTCATCGTCCCATGGGATAAACCCTTTATGCCGGACAGCCCCCAGCAAGGTGCCGCTGTCCGCATAATACATAATCCCGTTTTCGGCACATATCTTATCAATCTGTGCCAGCACTTCCAGTTCCGCTGCCCACGCATGTTTCATTTCTGCTTCCACCAAAAACCCTTCTCTGGTTTCATCCTGAAAAAAATTATCAGAAAAAATATTCAGCATAAATTTTTCCTCCTATCCTTGGCAGCCTTTTATTATTTGTGCTGCAGAATAAACATTGCATGGTCTCCCATCGAATTTTTATTGGCAAACTCCGCATATTCGTTAAACCTCTTTTTTTCTTCTTCCGGCATTTTACCAATGTGTTCTAGCGCATAAAAAAGCGGCAATCCTAACTCATAAAAATAACTAACAGCGAATTGTGACAAATCTGAATTGTATTCTACCGTTACTACCTTCAAATTGGTTTTTTCACACATATATTCCATACTTTCTTTGGAATGAATAAAAAGATGTCTCGGTGCATCCCACTGGTACCAATTTGTGCCGAAAGTTTCCGTAGCCAAATTAGGATATACAGGTATATTCACCCTGCAAAACCCATTCGGGCTCATCAGCCGTTTAACGGTATGCAATACCTCCAACGGGTCTTCCATATGTTCAAAAGAATCGGCAAAATTTATAATATCATATTCTCCTTCCAAATCGTGTATGGTACTTTTCTTTATTTTAATCCGCTCCCCGTATTGTATATCATGTTTAATATATGGATCACAGCCATATAAATGCCCATATCCATCCTTTGCCAATTCAACAAGCCACCTTCCAGCCCCGCACCCCACATCCAAAAGCCGCTCCTCATGCCGGATGATTTCGGGAAAACAATTTTCTTCCGTCAGGACTTCTTCAAAACTATAATAATCATCCCCGTAATACTGCCCCATATTATCCGGAATTTCCACAATCTGCATACAATGGCAATGGCTGCATTCAAAATAGGTAAATTCTTCCATTGTGCCATAAAACATTTCTTTCACATTATAACAATAATTTTCCCGTATTTCTCCGCATATTTTACATTTGGAAACTTTCTTTATCAAACTTTTCATCTCTTCTGCCCACCTTCCCCAAAAATTATCTCACTCTGACTGTTCTCTCTTTTTACTAAAAAGATATCCGCCTGCCCATCCCCTAACTGCTGGGAAAAATTTTCTAAATCTCCTATTTCCCTTAATTCATCCACGTTGTTATTCAGATATTCGTTCAGCCAGATAAAATGCGTATAACACCTTTTCAGGTTCTGTAATAACAGTTCATAAGATCCCTGCCTCCTCAGATATTTTGGCACATACTCCATGCAGACAGGAATCCTTGAACTTAGCAGCAGCTTTTTCGCCCCGTCTACCACAAACCCTTCAAATCCTTCCACATCCATCCAGATATATCTGATATCCTGATATGCCGTTCCACGCATACGCAAATAATCATCCAAAGCAATGCTTTCCACAGTCTCTGCATATGCCCTGTTTTCTTTCCCTTTATCCACTATATGGGCCATTCCCGGATTAAAGATATCTTTTTCCACCACTTTATCCGAGCATTCATTTGATAACGCCTTTTCTACCAATGTAATCTGCTTATCATCTATATCATTTAAAATACAGTTCGCCTTAAACATACGTATGTTGTCCTTTACCGGTTCAAAAGCAATCACCTTAAGCTTTGGAGACTTCTCTTTTAGGACATATATGGAAGTTGTTCCGATATTTCCTCCGATGTCCAAAAAAATACCGCCGTTTTCATCCATACCTCTGCCATAATATTTATCGGACAACTCAAAGAAAGCATCTATCTCTTTTTTTGACCAGTTTTCTTTTTTATTGTACATGCTCCGCATCATTACCAAATCCAGGCTGCTGCCGATATATTTTATCCCGTTGACATCACAGCTCATGAATGGAACATGCATACAATATTTCGCCCGTTCCAATCCTGCTGTCAATTCCACGATTACATTTTTATCCCGGACTATTGTACGATAAATCAAGTCAGCAGCACACTCCGTCCTTACCGCGTATTCCCACCATATCCTATGGGCATGTACTTTTATATCATTGGATATCCAGGGTTTCGGCCCTGCATAATGGATAATAGATGCCGCCTGTTTTACCTCCTCAGGCTGTACCCCTTTTAAGCAGGCATTAAAAAAGTCATACCGATATTCGTCCACTAAGCCCGTCATTTCCCAATGAAACAAATTCAGGATATCTTGGTCAGGAGCCATCAGTTTTCCTTCCAACTGTCTGACTGCTTTCATATAATCTGCCCCGGAAACCTTTTTCCGCAGTTTTTTCATATCAACCAACATGACGCCGCTGTTAAAATAGATGAAATTCTCCTGTTCATATAAACCGGCAAATAATTCCTTCCTTTTATCTTCAAACTCTTCATGCAATACTCTTGAAAAATCCCTACAGCCTACAATCTCATAATCCTGCATATCCATAAAGTAAAAATCATAAAGGGGCTTATTTATAATAATATCTACATCCAAATATAAAACCCTATCCACATATGCAGGAAGAAGTTCCGTCATGTATAACCGGAAATAAGCCTCCATCGACCATTCTTCAGTTACTTTCGCCCCTTCTGGAATCCAATCCCTGTCAAAACCATAAAATTCTACTTGATTTCCGAACCGTTCTGCTTGATTTACCAATACTTTCTTATCGTTTTCCACTAATTCACATTGCAATATATGTACATGGACTTCACATAAAGGATTATTTTCATACAAAGACTGCAGCATTACGGCAGCATATACCGTATACGTATGGTTAAATGCCATAACAATATGCATGACGTTTTTCGTCCGGCTGTCCATCCAAACCTTTCCGTCAGGCAATAAGTATTTATTCCTTTTCCTGCCCCCAAGCAAAAAATCTTCCCAAAAGTATCCTGTGATATTTTTAGTAAAAGACATGCTTTCCGCATTTTTCATATGCTCTTCATATTTTATTTGCCCGTCCAGCAATAGCCGCTCTATCAACGCTGCACTTTCCAAATCATGGCAGATATCCACCCGCCTTAAATGAAACCGGTATTCTTTCTCTATTTCATCCAAACCTTCTCCACCGAAATCATATAAACACCAACTGCTTGTTTGATAGGGAACCACAGTCTGATATCCTTTTTCGGCCAAAGAACGGCAATGGGTTCCCCCACCACAGTCTTCCGCCCATTCCATATCGTATTGTGTTGCCATCAACATATTTCCCAGCGAGGATACCCTCTCCAATGCCTTTGTTTCCTGTTTATGGAATTGGCTTATCCCATACCCATCCCATAGCAGAACCCGGCCGATATCCATTTCTTCCATTTTGCCCGTGCATCCGCATATGCCAAACATGCCAATCTGTCCGTTGCTATGGAATATATCTATCATTTCATAAAGGAAGGTATCGCAAATAATAAATAAATGGCAGTCCAAATATACCTTATACTTAGCGTTGCTTCCCCTCATGGCAGCATTATAGCCTTCCGCCTGTTCGTTACCGGATATACCCCCAACACCCATAATTTCTACATGGATTCCGTGTGGAACCTGCAATTTATTTATATAGTAGACACACTCTTCCAGATATCTCTCATCGTCATAGAAAATAATAAATGCAACACTTTCGTTCATCCCAGACAGCCTCTTTCTAAAATTATTTGAGTAGACAATATAAATTAGCAGCAGATAAAATACCTTTTTCCATTTCTTCCAGCCATTCTTTGTAGTCGTTGTTATCCTTTCTTATCCTTATCGCCCTCGATGCAAGAGCAATGATAAACCGGAGCGTCACCACATCATATTCTCCCCATATGGCATAACTTAAGATACTAAAATGACGGATTAGAAGATATTCTAACAAAATAGCAAGAAAGTTACTCCGCATAAAGTCTTTCCCTTGTGATGAAAATTGAAACCATTGGTACACGGCTATATTTTCTGACAATATTTCAAATCCAACGGCCTGTTCCCTCTCCCACCTACTATATAGCTCCTGGTATTCTTCAAAACTGCAATCCTGATTTTTTACCATTAAACGAAGGGCCTTACTTCTACTCTCTGATTTATCATCCATTAACGGGAGAAGGAGGAATCCATTCAACTGTATTATAATACTCCGTATTTCCTCAAACTGTTTACGACTGTCACAGGCTATGCTACTTATGCTTGCCAGCAGCGTTTCATAATATTGCTTCGACAGCATTTTTCCCATTTCATTCTCAATTTCGCCTCGCCCTGACATCCTATCTATTTTATTAAGGCAAAATGCCGTAAAGAAAATCCGATACCATAATGGCAGTTCTCTCTTTTGCAGCCATGCAATAATGCCGATTCTAATATCATGGAATAATGTTACCTCTTCATTTTCCTCTTCATTACAATCAACCTTGCCATCTTCCTCCTCAATAAAAACCAATGGTTCCTTCAGATTTTCCAACAGCGCAACTACCTGTGGGCAATCCAACATCAAATTTTTTTCCATTACTCCCGTATTTGCGTAAGTCCTTGGAAACTCGCGGCAGGTCGTACTCAGCTCTTTCCCTTGAAGAACTAATGTGCAAAGTTGGGATTCATTCAAAAACGGGCATACCGTCCGGTTATCCATTTTCATCTTATATATATTTAACTTGGAATCATATTCTACATTCCCTTCATATTCCTTACATTTCGTGCATATTTCTTCCTCTACCGGTATTTCCCATCCCCCGCAGCAAGTAAATATACATTCCTTCCCCACGCACTCAAATTTATCGTATATAATTGGTTTTACAATATGCATATTCATCCCTATTTCTGTGCGGCTTTTTGCACACGACAAGTTTGTGGATGCCGCACGGACACAAACTTATCCTCTCTTACTCTGCCAAATACCTCATTAATTCCCATACTTCCCTTGTCAATTCCCTATATGCTATATCCTCATTCAGCAAATGATGGATACCTTCCATATAGCGGCCGGCTTTTATATCCCCTTCCAGCCCTTGGTTCAGACTTTTTATATTATCCAACTGGCAGTTCATCATCTGCAAGTATCGAATCACCGTATCCGTATCCTTTTCTTCCCTTTTCTTTTGAGGGATTGCCCTTTGCAGGATTCCCACCGCTTCTTCTACTTCATTTCCGAAAATTTTCTTTTCCTGTTTTATCTTTTCGATATATGGATAGTATTGCTCTTTGACGGTATCATAATTTTTCATTACATATTCGATTTGGTTGATGATCGTTTCATAGTCTTCCTCATCGCTGATTTTGTACTCTTCCGGTATGGGCACATCCTCCGCATATTCCGCGCTGCCTTTCCGGTTGGTTATGACACAGCAGCCACAGTACGCTGCCTCTCGGGGTATCCTATCTTTCCCCGGATGATTCCCCAAGTCAATATATACCTTTCCGGTACACAAACGCTGTGCCATTTGTTCCGGCTCCATCCCTTCCAATGGCACCCAGAGGAAACGGCCATTCGTCCTTGCAATTAATTCGGAAACGCGTTCATATCCTTTTTGCGGGTTATAAAAACATATATTTTCCCGTTTTGAATTTTCCCTATTTCCATCCGCATAACCGGTAATGGAACTGCTGATATAATCGCTGAGATAATGGCTTTCTATCCGGAATTTATCCATCAAATATTTCTTTGCATAATAAGACTGTGCAAAATGAATGATATCTTCTTTCGCAAACTCTTTGCTGTCTATCTGCCAAGCATTATCTATAGACAACCACCAGACAACGATTTTCCCTTTTACACACCAGTTCCTGACACTCAGCATACTTTCCGGTACAATAAAAACGGAATCCTCTGCATCTAAATATTCATCGACTACTTTCGCACCATACTTCTGATAAACGGACGGTACCGGGTCATTCATAGAAAATTCTTTATCAAAATATAAAAGGTAAGTATCTATATTCCGCATCATTAGTTGCTCCGCTAATTGATGCAATACCTCAACCCCGCCTGTCCTGAAATTGGCAATACATGCAATAAAAACCCTCATTTTATACCTCATTTCTGCGCATCTCTTCGCGCATTATAAGTTAAGTCTGTGGATGCTGCGCAAACGCAGGCTTTTCCAGCTTCCGCCCATCGCAAGTTTATGGATGCTGCGCATGCGCAGACTTTTCCAGCTTCCGCACATTATAAGTTTACGAGTGCTGCGCTGCGCATGGCTTTGTTTAACCCAATATTTTTACATAATATTTTCTAATATGTTATCTACCCGTTGCTTATAAGTATGCGCCATTTTCACCTTACGGTATCCGTTCTCTGCGATTTCTAACCTTTCTTTCTCATGAGCCATATAATATTCCACTTTATCCATTAGTTCCTCAAGGCTCATATAGCAGATAAAGTCCTCGTCCGGCCTGAAAAATTCTAAAAAGTCTTCTTGATAATTGCTGGCTAAAAACCCTCCGCTCCCCATAATCTCAAATGCCCGTAAAGGGATTCCGGTCAAAATGCTTTTCAAGCTTATATTCAGGTTTATTTTGGAGCAACGATAAATAAGCGGAGCTTCTTTCATAATCTCCGCTGTTCCCATATTCCTTACCTTTTCCAGTTCCGGCGTCTGTTCATAAGTATATAAATCCACCTTAAACTTATGAGACAAGGCATTCAATACTGCTTCGCGCTCTAAGGCAGTAACATATCTTGCCATAAAATAATTTGCATACACCCACTCCAACCGCTCAAATCCATCGGCATTGACGGCCAAAGGGCAAGCACTCATCATATCCTCCAACACTTCCGGTATCAGCAGCCTTTCTAAAATAAAGTCACCGTAAATCATTTTTTGAGATTGTACGAGCCCGTCCAGATATCCCTTGCTTTTCTCCGATACCCCCGATAACCTTTCATAAAACCGGTTTTTTTTCTCTTTATATGTAGATCCAATAAATGAAATATCCGTTTTATATATATCGTACGTCTGACTGTCTAATTGATAAGAATCATATCTGGATACAGGCGCCGCCATCGGCAGATAATATACCGTCTGAATCCCCTTCCCCCATAAATCTTCACATGTCCCTTTATCAAATATAAAAACATAGTTATACGGATATGAGATAGTATTTGAGTATAATTGGATAAACGGGCTGTCAAAAGTCCAAGAAACATACTTTACCCTACACGCATTGCATGCGATAGATATTACCGGAAAGTAATTAAAAGAAAATACGAAATCATAGCCAGCGCCGGCAATCGCCCTGACAATTTCCTCACATAGTTTATGATTTAATCTCGTATTTTCCTCTTCCCGGGGAAACGGAAAAAAATCAACCTTCCATCCCCTTTCTCCAAATTCCTGCACGATGTCAGCCTGCCCCAGGCTTTTCCATTCCATGAATAGAATTTTCATCTCCGCTCATCCTATTTCTTTTCTGCCCTGATTACAAATTGGAACGCTTCAAACATCCATCTCTCGCTCTCATGCACCATTGCCATTATATTATCCAGCAGTTTCTCATGCTCTTCATTAATCGGATTCTTCCTCATAATTACATTTTCCACGCTATATCCTGCATCCATAAACATTCTGGCCATTTCTTTAAATGTAAACATATGGATATGGGTTTTATCCAACAGCCCTATTTCTCCATAGGTAAAATATCCTTCCAGCAAATCCGCTACTACCGATATATTCATCACATTAGGGATACATGCTACAATGCTCCCCCCCTCTTTTAGAAATTCCCTGCAATAAGATACAACACCAGACGGATTATGTAAATGTTCCAAAACATCCCCAAATAAAATATAGTCAAACTGCTGTTTTTCATAAGGAAGATGAAATTCCTCGATATTGCCGACTGTTACTTCTGCAAAAGTCCCGGCAATTTGTGCTGAATTTTCGTTAATTTCAAATCCGTAGATGCTGGCATTCGGATATCTGTTTTTCACCTTCATCAATGTAGCGCCGCAATCACACCCAATTTCCAAGACCGAAATAGGAGTATCTTTCTCCTCTGTAAACATATTAATCAAATGATCGTTTCCTTCTATTGAAAAATAATGCATTCCCCACTTGTTCCGTATTTTGGGCACGTCTTCCCACACATTTTCTTCTGCAAAACTCTCCCCCTCTTTTTTCGCCGCCGCATTTGCCACACAATAAAGCTGTCCCCGGGCCTTTATACAGGATACCAGATAATCCAAGACGGTAAAACTGCGATAGTTGTATATTTCATCCATTTTGCCATTGTTTTGGAAAACATCCCCGCGTATCATAACTACATTCACATCTAATTCCAACACGCGCTCAATATTATTACCCATATTATCCTGTTGGGCATAGCTCCCATTTGTTTTTGCGTTCATTCCATCAATCAGCGGTCCTACTGCTGCAATTTCCTCTTTTGAATGCAGCACCTGTGCCAGCTTCCCAATACAAGAACCAACCACAGTATATCCCGGCGAAAGCAACAAAATATCCCCTTCCAGCGTGAAATATTCCATCGCTTCATTTACTACCTTTCCCCAACTGCCTACATACCCTTCCTCTGTTGCATATGAAATATCCTCTTGTTTCGACAGCCATTCTTCCGTGCCATCTTCAGAAGCATTATCTACAACCACAATTGATACATTATTTATGTCATCACATTGCCTGATAGACTCTATACTTTTTTGCAGCATCTCTTTTTCATTATGTGCTATCAACAAAACATTTATTTTTTGTTCCATTTCTTCCTCCATCGTTGTCCACATATTAAACATGAACCTTATATTTCTTCATGGGTTTCCAAATCCACATCCATATTTACAAAATATGGATTATAATAAACAAACAAATCGCAGATAGAAAACGGATAATTATTTTTCCATGCCACATAATTAAAATATGTTGTTTGGATTCCGTTCTTTTCCTCTTCTTTCTTAGTATAATCCCACCATTCTTCCATCACTTTACACATTTGTAGGTCTTTATGGTTACGAACCATAATTTTGCTGTCAATCAATCCATTGTTCTCAGGATACCCTTCTTTCTTATAATTGTGTATTTTTTTCCGTATTTCAATATTCCTGTCATCGGCACCCATATCCGTATATGACATATCCTGGTACATGCATTCTGCACTGCTTTGGGCAAAGCCTAAAAAGGAATTTCCATTGCCATAGACTTCGCAAAACAACTTTATTTCCCCAGCCACCTTGAAACCACGGTCAATCCATATACTATAATCATACTCCGGCAATATTTTATGCGACAGTATCATATACTTTGTGCGCAACATATCTTCATCCAAATCATCCGTATTTTCCAGCTTACGGAACTTCCACGCACCTTCCCTTTTTCCCCACCGTTCTTCTTTATCCGTAAAGCATATGTACTCTATCTGCGAATCCAGGTTATCCGGCTGATATAATTCCTCTTCCCCAAACAGGCAGGTGTATACCGCCCCCCTTCCGGATAACAGCTTCTTATCTCCCTTTCCCAATCCCTTTTGTCTTTCCTGATGCAACCGGTATTGTATCTTTGCGTAAGCCTCCCCTATCTCTATAATCTCCTTTTTATAAAGCTTCTCCTTTTCCAAACGCTCCTCGCCATTTAGCATAGCCTGCACCGAGCGGTAACTATACTCAAATAACTCGAGCAAATAAAGAATTTCCTCATTATCCCCCTTTTCCATCGCTTTCTTAAATCCATCCTGATATAATTGGGGAACTTTACAAAAGGCTTCATTATATTTCCCGTTTAAAGATTTCCAGAAAACACTTCCCATTGTAATATCTATCAATGTATAAACATTTTCCAACGGAAATTCTGCAGATTGAAAACCATCTGCTTCCACATATTTTCTTACCTTTTCTATCGTTTCAATAACTCTTTGATCCACTTCCTTCATTGCCTTATACCACCTTTGCCTTATCATTATCTAAAATATCTAAAATAGCGCCAATCCGGACATGATAATTATGATATTTTTTTACTTTTTCATATCCGTTCCTTGCAATTTCCTCACGTTCCTTATCATGCGATAAATAATATTCTACTTTCTCCATCAAATCCTCATAGCTGTCGTAATATGCGAAGTCTACCCCCGGTTCAAAGAAATCAAAAAAATCAGTCTGATAATTTGTCAACAAAAAGCCGCCGCTTCCCATAATTTCAAATGCCCTCAAAGGTATCCCGGAGCGGATTGTTTTTAATGTGATATTTAGATTTATCTTAGAGGCACGATAAACAAAGCATGTTTCCTTCTTGGTTCCTGCAATTCCTCTGTTATCAATCTTCGGCAGGGAGGGCGTCCTTTTTAATGTATATAATGCAACTTTATACTTTTCGGATAGCATAGATAAAATTTCCTGCCGCTCCATCACCGTAATATATTTTGCGAATATAGGGTAAGTGATACATCTTTCATAACCCATATATAAATCCGGATCCTTTTTCATTCCAATCTCAGTCTCTATATTCTTCAATATATCTGGAACAGCAAGCATATCTTCCAATATAAAATTACCATACATATTTTTTTGGACCTGCATGCAACCATCTACATAGCCTCTGGTATAGTCGTCCAACTGGCACATACTTTTATAAATACCATGCCGGTTTTCCGAATATGTAGACCCTACAAATGAAATCGGTACTTCATACACTTCCCGTTCCTCATCGCTCATTTTATAGGAGTCATAACGCTCTACCGCCGCTGCCAAAGGCAGGTAATATACGTTAGTAAGCCCTTTTTGTTTCAATTCATAATAATCGGTCTTGTCAAAAAGGAAAATATAATTATAAGGCGATGCAATGGTATAATGGTGTATGGAAAATAACACACTGTCATATACCCACGCTACATATTTCACTTTTTTTACCGCACATGCTACTGAAACTAACGGAAAATAATCAAAGGAAAAGGCAAAATCATATTCTTGTTCCGATAATGCTTCTATCAGTTTTTCTCTGTCTCTAGGATCCCTATAATCTTCCATTTTTCTGTTGAACTTATATAAAACTACTTCATATCCCCGTTTGTCCAGTTCCTCTATTACATCATTATTCCCAAAGCTTTCCCATAAAATAAATAATACGCGCATCGGATTCTTACAACTCCTTCATATGTTCTATCATTATCTGTACTCTATCCGCATATGTATGATTTGCCTTTACTTTATTATAGCCGTTTTCCGCAATACTTCTTCTTTCATCCTCATGGCATAAATAGTAATCAATTTTTTTCATCAAATCATTATTATCGGAATAATATACATAATCTACCCCTGGTTCAAAGAAATCCAAAAAATCTGCCTGGTAATTGGTCAGTAAAAAGCCGCCGCATCCCATTACATCAATTGCCCTAAGTGGAATGCCTGTCCAAATGCTCCGAAGCGTCATATTCAAATTGATTTTCGTATTTTTAAAAACATATGGCATTTCTTTTACATAATCTACCGGCCCACACACCTCCACTTTATCCATGCCGGATATCTTATCTGCCGTATATAAACGAACCGGATGTTTTTCGGCAATCAACTTTAATATCTCTGCCCGTTGTTCCCCTGTTAATTTCCGGGCCAAAAAATAATTGGCATATATCCACGCATCCGATTCCCATTCATCTTCCCCTTTTTCTAACGGGCAAACCCTACGCAACTCTCCAAGTATATTCTCATCCAGCAATTTCTCCAAAATGAAATCACCGTACAAGTCCTTTTGAGCCGCCATAATAGCGCGCAAATATCCCATCGTATAATAATTAACGTTTTTTAAATATTTATAAAAATCATGCCGTTCTTCCTGATAAACGGAACCTACAAAGGAAATATCCGATACATATTCGTCTCTTGCCCTTTCTTTCAGGCTATCATAATAATCCACTGGAGCTGCCAACGGCATATAATAAGCATTTTTTATCCCGCTTTTTTGAAACTCTATGCAAAGCGCTTTGTCAAAAAAGTAAATATGATTTGTTTCAAGCCTTGTGTATTTTGAATATAAGAGCATATACGGCATATCATATATCCACGATACATATTTCACGTTACATTCATTGCATGCCTTTGCTGCTACAGGAAAGAAATTAAAGGAAAAGACAAAATCATATTCCTGCTCCCCCAAACATTCCTTCAACTTCATGCATAATTCCTGATTTTCCCTCATATCCTCTTTTCCAAAAGGCCATGACAAATATTTTACGGTACAATCTGATTTCTCAAATTCCTCCGTCATATATTCATGGGCATAACTATTCCAATCCAAAATAAGAATATTCATTTTCTTCTCCAACATATATAATTTTTATTATGCAAATAATATGCGTTTTAACGCTCACTCAAACCCAAATATGTCTGTGCCAGCGAACATTTCCTTTATACGTACATCCTAGCGAAGGACTATCCGTACTTTCCTATATGGTAGAAAAGTGTCTTCGACACTTCAAATTTACGTCCTTCTGGCGAAGGAATTTCCTATATGGTAAAAAAAGAGAGCTGGAAACCCAGCCCTCTTTCATACCACTTTTTAAAAAAGTGAATCTTACTGAAGCAATGACAAAACGCCCTGATTTGTCTGATTAGCCTGAGCCAACATTGCCTGACCTGCCTGAGCCAGAATCTGGTTATTTGCATGAGAAACCATGCTCTTAGCCATATCTGTATCACGGATACGGGATTCAGCAGCTGTTGTGTTCTCAACGATGTTATCCAAGTTGTTGATGGTATGGTCAAGACGATTCTGAACCGCACCAAGGATAGAACGCTGAGAAGCAACTTTCTCGAGGGAACTCTTAACAACAGCGAAGAAGCCATTAGCTACACTACCTGCTGTAGAACTCCAGTTCTGAGTCTTCAAGTTAGCATTGATGCTGGAAGCTTTCATGCCAGAAATCTGAACTGACAATGTCTCGCCACATTCATTACCAACCTGGAAGCAGTATGTTCCTGCTGCGGACAATACTTTCTGGTCATTGAACCTTGTCGTTGTTGCAACACGGTCAATTTCAGATACTAACTGGTTGATTTCATCTGCAATATACTGTCTCTGTGTAGAAGTATATGTGCCGTTGGCAGCCTTTACTGTCAACTCATTCATTCTCTGAAGCATATCGGTTACTTCTGTAAGAGCACCTTCTGCAGACTGTACAAGAGATACACCGTCCTGAGCGTTTGTAGAAGCCTGGCTAAGACCTCTAATCTGACGTCTCATTTTTTCGGAAATCGAAAGTCCTGCGGAGTCATCTGCTGCACGGTTGATTTTGTAACCAGAAGACAGTTTTTCAGTTGTAGATGCCTGTGACTTTGTTGTGATTCCTAACATTCTGTTAGAGTTCATCGCTGTAAGATTGTGTTGTACTACCATAATTTATTCCTCCTTGAATATGCAGTGGCTTCCCTGCCACTTTTTTGATAGTGCATCTTCCGGGCCGTACGCTCCCTTTTTCTACACCATATTTTCTAAGTAATTGTTTTACTCATTTATTATATCGGTTTTATTTTTAAATACTTTACACCTAAATCTTAATTTTTTATTTTTTTATTTCTTTTTATCCATAAACTGCGGCTGAACCACCTGGGAACGGTTCATATTGCGGTAATAATTCAGAGCCGCTTTGGAATTTTGCCTTCCCTGCTTCAGTTCTTTCTTGCGGTTCAGGAAGTAATTGTCCGCTAATTCCTTGTTTCTTGCTTCCTGAGCCTGTACGGAAGCACCCATTTCCGTTACTTTCGTAATCAGCTTTTGTAAAGCAGCTATTTGGGTGGCATATTTCTCTTTCCCATCCAAAAGCTGTAAACGGATATGCTCATACAAGTTTTCAAAACCTTCATCCAGTTTATTTAAGTCGTCAATAAGCATGCCTTTCCTGTCAATAATCTCGTCAAATGCTTTCTCCGAAAAAACATCTTCTTTAAATAACCGCTCCTGCTCTTCGTTCATCTGACCAATTTTTTTCAGGACATCCACTTTTTTATTCAGACTTTCCTCTAAAACCTGAAGATAATTTTCCATCATACTTTGCCCTTTTCCCTGTTAATCCGCATTACTTCTTTCCAAGTATCCCTCACGGAACGGATATGTTCACATACCTCCTGCAGAATTTCCACATCCTTTTTCAAATTCGCCTGAACCAGCCTCTGTTGAAGATAATTATAAATATCGTTAAAATGTTCCGCTACCGGATACTTCATATCCAAAGTAGCCTGCAGATAATCAATAATGTTTTCCGCCTTAACTATGTTATTATGCGATTTCTCTATATCCTTCTGCTCTATCCCATTAATCGCCATATTACAGAATCTGATAGCTCCCTCATACAACATTAATGTCAGCTCTGCCGGGCTTGCCGTCATAACCTTGCTGTTATTGTATTGTGCATATCCGTTTGTTAAAGCCATATGTTATCATCCTCCTAATAAAGCCGATACCGCGCTTTGGTTGGACTGCATCTTAGCAAGCGCAGTCTCCATCGCTGAAAACTTCTTATACCATCTGTCTTCCATAGCGGTTAATTGTTCTTCCGCTTTCTTTATTTTGGTTTTATAATTGTCATAGTCGTCCTTCATCTTCTTATCGTCATAGAACGACCCGAAGCTTCTGATTCCATCTATGCTTCTGGATTGGCTGTCCAATTCCCTGTACAGGTTATTCGATAATTCGGAGAAAAACGTGATAACCGACTCCGGATCTGCTTCAATTGCAGCCTTAAGCTGGTTTTCCTTCATGCTTACCGACGCATCGTCTTCATCCCCATTGATATGATATGCATTTTTCTCATTCTCCGTTGAAGTAAACCATCCGCCTGTCTCAATCCCGAAATCAGCCAGATACATCTGCTTTCCATTGACCATAGCGCCTTGCATCATTATAGTCTTCATGGCAGATGACAGAGTAGAAAGGTTGGAATCCCTGCGTAAAATAGAATCTTTAATTTTCGCTTCCCATTTTTCTACTTCCGTGTCGGACATACTGTCTTTTTCTTCATCCGTAAGGGGGTCATATCCCTTTGCAGATTCCGCATTGTACAGCTTATCCATTTCGTTGATTAATGAGTTATATTCTTTAAAGAAGTTTTTAATCTTATTATAGATACCGTCCGTATCCTGCCTCGTTGTCAGGGTAATATCATCTTTGGTTTCTGCCAGTACCGTAATCGTCAAGCCGTTTACTTCAAAGGTATTTGTCTCCGATGTATATGTTACCCCGTTCAATGTAATTTCAGCAGATTTCCCGATGGTCTTTTTCTCTGCAGTCGCTGCCGGCCTGGAGCCACTTACGATATCATTGGCTTCCTGAATCTTTGCTTCCACCTGGGCAGTTACTTCATTTTTCAGCGTATCGCTTGCTACTACATTGCCTCCATCGTTCTTCAAATACTTATCTACGGAAGCAATGGATTGTTCCGTAGCGGAAAGCTGCTCTTTTTCCCCTTCGTATTTCTCAATAGCCGCCATCTTCCCTTCCAGCTTCGCCAACTCCGTCTTGTCGTCTTCGCTGGCGCTGTCGCCGGCATCTTTGATTTTCTGTTTCAGATTGTCAATATCCGTCTTCAGGTTCGCCTTGCCCGCAACTGCCGTATCAATGTCTTCTCCATATTCTTTCGTAAATCCCTCTTTGCTGCTATCTACCGCTTTTTGCTGTTCCTCTTTCGTTTTTACAAGAGAATCCTTCTGGCTGATATATTCCTTCAGCCTTCTTTCCGTTTCTTTTGTAATTAACGCCTCTTTATCCGCAGCAGACATATTGGCATATTTTTCATATTCCTTCATCGCATTTTCGTCATAACTCAAAATGCCAAGTTTGCTTAACGCATCTGTTCCTGCTGCATTTGCCCCTGTGATGGTGAAATCCGCCTCTTCTCCGCTCGTCTTAGCAGCGATATGGAATCTGCCGTTTTTCGCATCAAAGTTAGCTTCTACACCGGCTTCCTGTAATTTCTGCACGAAACCGTTTACTGTCATATTCTCATCAATGGTAATATCCGTCGTCTTGTCGCCAACCGTAACGCTGATACGGCTTCCTTCCTGTATCCCTAAAGCATCTTTCAGTTTGCTTTCCTTTGTAATGCTTTTATCAAGCTTACCGCCTGTCAGGTAGCCGCTCTCTGCCATATGGGATACCTGAAGCTTCTGCGTAATATTCATCGCATCGCTTCCCGTCAATACCTTTACCGCAGAGTTATTGGAAACATCCGTAACTTTTTTGGCATAATCGGTAGAAAACCTCATACTGCCAAGAGTATTTTGAAACAATTTATAAACCTTGGAATTTAATTCCTTCCATGCGTCCTGCTTCCATTGTAAAGATGTTTGTTTTTTTCTAATATTGTCGGTCTTCGTCTTCTGCGCCTTTACTAACTCTGAAATAATGGACTCCGTATCCAACCCGGAATTCATACCTGTAATCCTAATTGGCATATATCTTTCCCTCCTTTTGAATTTCTACCGTCTCTCGTCAACCATAATCCCAGCCAGTTCCCATACTTTCTCAATCATATCCAAGGTCTCTTCTGGCGGAAATTCTTTAATCACTTCTTTCGTATCCTTATCCACGATTTTAATCATTACTCTGTTGGTTCCATCGTGGATTCCAAAGACAGCTTCCGAATGGGGCATATTCCTATTGAGCTGCTCAACCGCTTTTTTAACCTTCTCATTGGCGGCCTGCTGCTGTTCCGCATTCTGATTGCCTGCACTTTGCCCGTCCTTATTGTCTGCCTTTGAAACAGATACTGTAACTGGATCTACATTTGTTACCTGTGCAGGAGTGGAAACTTCCTTGTTTTCCGCTGCTTCGCTTGTTTTGACCGGTTTCTGAACCGACTGTGACTGGATTGTCATTACACTTCCTAATGGTTCTATAGCCATTGTTAATCACCTCCGTGTGATGTTAAAATTTGTTAAGTAACATAATGATACTTATCATTTACGTCTATTTAATATATCGGATGAAATTTATAAATATTTACCTTTTTTCCGCATCTTTCTGCATACTTTACACTTCTGCCGGCTCCCGCTATCAGGATAACTTGTCAAGATAGATTGCCAAGATAGGTTACCAAAATAATTTATCGGGGTAAATTATTTTAATAATTTATCCTAATAAATTATACCAACAGCTTGTCAAAGGCTAAATATTTCACTTAAAAAGAAGACAATTACCTTGCGTAGCAACTGCTGGTTATTGTCTTCTTTTTATTTTTATAAGCCGAAAATCAAACATTTATTCCAACATTTTTTTCAATGCGGCCATCCCATCCGTGTTGACGGATTCTTTGTTTGCATTCTGTATCTGTGCATAAACTTCTTTCCGGTACACAGGAACCTCTTTCGGAGCTGTGATGCCTATCTTCACCTGTTCCCCCTTGATTTCCAAAATTGTAATTTCTACATTATTATTAATAATCAAGGCTTCATTCTTTTTTCTGGATAAAGCTAACATCTACTCACCTGCTTTCTTTGCCTGCAGAATATCATAAATGGGGAACTTTACCTTAAACTCCTCCCCTTCCACAATTACCTGGCAAGCCTTTCTATTTTTTCCGTTAATCAAAATAGGGCCTTTTAAATTAACAGTCATCTTTTCCAATTCCTGCGGAACGGTAACGGTAACAAGTACCAGCAGTTCATCATGCTCCCAATCGCCCAAAATTTTCAGCAGTTCATCATCCACCTCCGGATTATAATCCTCTTTTATCAAAAGAGGATCCATCACCGGCATGGCAAATGCCGGCTCCTGCAACGACTGCAGCCAATGGATTGTCTCAATACCGTCCTCTTCATCGTGGAGCAAAGCAAACTGGGTCAAATCGGGGAATCCTACAATCCCGCCCGGAAATGTAATAATTTTTTCTTCTTCTATCGTAACCTCTCCGAATACTTTTGTTTGTAATGTCATACCTTCTCCTTATTTCCCACTGTTTTATATCAATCGCCTTAGATATAATTCATCAGTGAATTTTGCAGAATCTTTCCGGTTGCCAGTAAAGCCGATTGATAGGAAAAATCCATGCTCGTCAGCTTCACCGTTACTTCAGTCACATCAATATCCTCATTCGCAGACTGCAGTGTCTCAAAAGTAGACTTCTGTGTCATCAAACGGTTATCAATTAAGTCCAGACGGCTTGCCCGCGTACCATTGTCCGTAATAGCCAGACTCGTCAAATCCGAGATTTCCTGAGTCTTTGTAATCAATCCTTCAAACATCTTCTGCATATTCTCACGGATATGTGTATGGGCTTTTTCCGCCGCAGCATAAGTTGTTTTTAGGTTTGCATAATCCGGATGGCTTTCATCCATACCTTTCATCATTTTTTCCAAATCCGTCTTAACTGCTTCTATTTCCTTCAGACTTGCCAATGCATTTTCCATATCGTCAATGTTGCGATCCATATCCATAGTAAATACTTCATCTGCAGTCGTATTGACGCGGATTCTCTGGTTATATCCCACATCGTACTCCAAGAACTGGGTTACCTTATCACACGGAATAAATTTCTTCTTCTGGGGAGGATTCACTGTGGTATCCAGGTACTCTACATGATTGTACTCTATCGTTCCATCTTTTGCCGGGTCTGGGTCTGCTTTCGTAATATCCTTACATGCAAAATAATGCTCCGGACGCATATCCCCTTTCTTCCAGCTATCTTTTTCGTAAGTGATCCGGATTTCTGCCCCTGTCGTCATATCCGTGTTGTTTACACTATTGAACTTCGCCTCATACAAATCAGCGCCAATTAGCAGCTCCCCAGTTTCCGGTATCAATACTGCCTTATCAGGGTTAGCAAGCACATAATCCTGAGGGTTCGGATTAGCAGTTGCAGATACCACTTCGATATCACCTGAAGCAACCAATGTGTTTTCTGTCGGCTCCGTCCCATTTAAAGCCGCTGCCTTTTTATTCGCCTCCGTGATTATGTTTATCGTCGGCTTATTGGTATTATCCGCATTTATGCTGTCATAGGAAAGCCGGATACGGTAAATATCGGAATTACTGATATCCTTTTCCTCTTCTGCCGGACCGTTCGCCGGATTATAGCTCTCCTTGGAAACTCCCTTCAGTGTACCGATATCCGTATAGTTGATAGTATCCAATGAGGAAATATCCAACTGTTCCGTAATGGAATACTTCCGATAAGCCGGATCGTTTTCATTTTCCGGCAGATTCTCCATAAACGTAAGGGGGGTATCCGTACGGTAACCGGTAAACATATACCGCCCCGCATAGTCCACGTTCCCTGTGGAATAAAATTCACCTTTTAACTCTTTTAACTGGGCAATAACAATCGCTATGTTATTGGAATCAAAATCTTTTACCGCACCTTGCGTACAAAGCCCTATCATGTTCTTTAATAATTCCGATGTGGTTTCCAGCGCATCCCCTGTTACTTTCAGCCAGCTTGCCCCGTCTTTTGCATTTTTTTCATAGAACTGGGTAATCTGGGAAACATCACTCCTCAGCCTCAATGCACGGATTGCAATAACCGGGTCGTCAGAAGGTCTTGTAATCTTTTTCTTCGTGGACATCTGGGTACTTAATTTATCCGTCAGTTCTTTCGTATTGTTGATATTATACAGTGAGTTATTCTGCATAATTTTATTCGTCATTCTCATATGGTTATCGTCTCCTTTCACAGCATAACCAAGCCTTAGAAATCCTTGCTGCAATTGTGCAGCTTACCTGTATTTATCAAATGCCTGATATTAGCTGCTCACCATTCCGCTTCGCGGAATAACAAATCCTGATGAAAAGAAGTTCTCCGCGAAACAACCTCTGCTGTGAGCGGCTAGAACTTCTTTTCACCCTACACTCCGGTTTCCAATATCAGCCTGTCATATATTTCCGTCAATGTTTGAATCATTTTAGAAGAAAGGGTAAAAGAATTTTGGAATTTTACCATGTTTACCGCTTCTTCATCTTCATCCACACTGGATATCGACATCCTTTGGTTCTCAATCGTAACCGCAATCCCATAATAAGTGTCATAAAAATCCTTGGCATTTCTGGCATTCAAAGCCACATCCGACAACAAAGTCTGCAAAAATTCTTTCGCCGTGGCATTTCTGAAATTAAATTTGGTCTTATCCTGCATCGCCGTAATCAATTCCGTAATCTGACCAAATTGTTCTACACCGATATCCTTCTCGGACTTCGTTCCAAGCAAATCCGGGTCTTTTACCAAAGCATCATTGATTTCAATATTGAAGGCGGTCAATTCATAATACTGGTCTGCATCAAGAAAATCTTCATATTTATATTGGGAATCTAAAATGCTGCTGCCCGCCACAGGTTTCCTCGCCGTAAAAAACATAGCGCCCGCATTCCCATACTTATCAAAACCGCTTGTAAATATTTCATTTACTTTGGATGCAAAAGCCCTGACAAACTCGTTCATCTGGGAAAGATAATAAGGTATTCCCTGATAATTGATATCCGTGCCTACTTCTACTTCCCATTTCCCGCTGGCTGCCGCCGCAGTCACTACCGTATCGCACTTTGCATCATCCATAATAAAAGTGAAAGTACCGTCTTCGTTATATTTCCAATCTTTATAATAATAAACCGTATTTCTAATCGTGATGCTGCCGCCGGTATCGGAAAGGTTACATTTGTTCAGGTTTTTCAAAAAGTCCCTTGTGACTTCCACAGTTACTTCCGTGCCTTCTGCCCCTTTCGTAACCTTTTGCACCAGCCCTCCGAAAGCTTTATTGTTATTGCCGTCACGCATCGCCACAAGACCTTTCAAAGCCCCGCCCATAGACGCGTTGTTCAAATTGAAATCATTGCCGTTGTCCCAGAAAATATCGTACAATCCATCGGCATCGCTCTGGTTGATTTTCTCATTATCCGCCCTGGAACGACATTCCAGCTTATGGTATTCCCCACCGTCCACTATCGGCTGGTTGCCTGCAATACTTACAATAAAACGGGTTCCCCCTGTTTCCCTCTCCGGATTGTAAGGGTCGGTAATCGGATATTCTTTCGTCTCTACGTCTACTATTTCTGACAGTTCATCCAAAAGCAAATCCCTCTTATCCCTCAATTGGTTCGCTATTGTGCCTGTCATTTCCACTACATTAATCTGCTTATTTAAAGTGGCAATCTCCGATGTAATGGAATTGATTCGTTCTACCCTTAACTTGATTTCTTCATTAATATCTTTCTGCAAAGCCTGCAAATTGCCGGCTGTGGTATTAAAGTATTCTGCCAGCTTTTGCGCCGATGCGATAAAAGCTGCTTTGGCATCCCTGATACTGGAGCTTGTTGTTACGCTTTGCAGCGTACTTAAAAATTCATCGAAAATTGTTGCAAAACCAGTGTCTCCGTCATCATCCAGATACTGCTGAATCGTATCCGTATAATATTTTTTAATATCATACTCACCTAAAGTAGAGTTATTGTTACGGAACCTTAAATCATAAAACTGGTCGCGGACACGCTCAATCGCTATCGTATCCACACCGGCCCCTGCACACCCATAGGTTGTAAAAAGCCTAAGGGGGCTTGCCGCTTCCTGCGTTACCTGCTGTCTGCTATATCCGTCCGTATGTGTATTGGCAATATTATTGGCAGTAGTGTTCAATGCCGCATTTGCTGCCCTGATTCCCGATGACGCAATTGATAAACCAAAAAATTGTGATGGCATTTACTTCACCTTACCTTCCTAATGTACTGAGTATATGTTCTATCATTTCATTTATTACGTTGACATAACGGCTGGATGCATTAAATGCATTCTGGAATTTAATCATAAATTCCATCTCCTCCGAGTCCGAAACCCCAACTATCATTTCCCTTGCAGAAAATGTCTCATTCACTACTTCCGCCTGCAAATCCGCAATTTCCTTGCTGGCCTCACCTGTAATGGAAAGCTGGTCAATCAAATTGGTATAATAGCCAATCAAAGATACCTTCGTTTCCAGGTTAGGGTTCAACGTATGGGTTTCTTCCGAAAATGCCGCTTTCAGCCTTGCCGTTGTCGCTTTATCTTCAGAACCATCCTTCAAACGGAAAGAAAGGATTCCGGGTTCTCTCTTTAAATCCTCATTTACAATCATATTACCAATGGTAAATCCTTTTTCCGGGTCATCGGAAATTAATTCAAACATCTGAATGGCTATCGGATTGCCAAACTCATCCCTCAACACATTGCCGTTTTCATCCCTTGCCTTCATATAATCCGTATCCGGTTCGCTTTCCGCTGCCTGCCGGAGTACATCGTTGATGGCTGTAACTACTTTATTTATAAGCTGGTCAAATTCCGCCTGGACATTCATAAGAAGCGACTGGGAAATATCCCTGTTATATGCTTCGATATTTTCCTCTGCCACATCCTGATAGGTCGCCCTCTTATCTCCTCTTGCATACAGCAGTGACCGCAAAGAGCCAATGTCCGTATTCAAAGAAGAACGGATTTCCTGCGTCGTATCATATACCGTTGCCGATTCCAAAATCGGAACCCTCTCCCCCCAGGAAGCTGTTTCATAGTCAGCCAGCTGAGGCCAATAGGGGGTATAAAAACCGGTTTCACGGTCCGCATAGACTTCCATCTTATTGTATGATTCGGTTTTAACAAAATCCACACCTTCAAATTGGACGGTAACGGCCCCATACATATCC
The DNA here is from genome assembly GCA_910588855.1 of uncultured Kineothrix sp. Taxonomy (GTDB): domain Bacteria; phylum Bacillota; class Clostridia; order Lachnospirales; family Lachnospiraceae; genus Kineothrix. The sequence continues at coordinate 94,857 of CAJUSR010000008.1, forward strand.
TCTTCGTAACTGATTTTGCCCATTTTAGACAATTCGTCCAAAATGTAATTCCTTCTATCCCTTAAGTCATTGGCATGCTCTACCTTGCCTGCCTCTGCTCTCATAATCTGTTTATTTATCTGTACCAGTTCTTCGCCATATTTATTGATAGTATCCACGCTATTTTTAATCTGCGTGTTTAAATTATCCTGCATATCGCAAAGACCGGTATATACCAAAGAAGCCCTTTTCAAAAATTCATTGCAACGGGAAACAAGAAGATTCTGGTTGGTCAAATCACAAGGGTCTCTGTCCAAATCCTGAACCGTCTTCCAAAGGTTCTCCAAAGATTCCGAAAATTCCACCCCCTGGAACTCCCCAAACAAGTCTTCCATTTCATCAATAACTTTCACATTTGTTTCATAAAATGCACTGCGCCCGGATTCCTTACGGTAGGTTCGGTCTAAAAACATGTCCCTGACCTGTCTTGTTTGGGAATAGTATACGCCCATTCCATACTGTTGATAAGAAACAGCGGAAGCGCTGACCGAAAGTGTCTGATAAGTCCTCGTATTAAGTAAAATCTGTTGTCTTGTATAACCCTTCGTGTCCACGTTCGTCATATTATGCGCCGTGGTATTCATCGCATTCTGGCTCGTCTGCAATCCAGATGCCCCTATATATAAACTTCCAAATAATGGCATGATATCACCTCTCCCTGGGATTATTGTTTTGCGTCAAATCCACTTCTTTGTACCCCGATTACGTTGCCTGCGCTGTATGCGCCCTTATTATAGTTCGCCGTCTCGGGGGCTGTCTTCAATGCTTGAAACATATTTATGTCAAACTCAATCATTTCCAGTGCGCTCAATATCAGTTCTTTGTTTTGTTCATTCACCTGACGTACCTTATGCACCACTGCCTTGAGCCTGTCATGTACTTTTGCCAGCTTTTGCTGCTCCACCGGCCTTGGTTCCAGCATTTGAATAATATTGGTCAGTATCAAATCTTCAACATCCCTGTTTACTACGTTGGCAATATCCTGAATCACTTCCCGCCTTTTATTATCTAAATTGCTGATTCTGCTTGCAACGATTTGTTCTTCATCCGTGATTTTTGATAAATCTTCCAAATTGCCGGAAATAATTGCCGGCTTCTTTTTTGTGGATAGCTCCAGCAAGTTATCATATTCTTCACATATACTGTCCAATACAGTAATTAAGTTTTCCATCAAACTTGCCACGAGACTACCCCACTTCTTTCATTCTCTGTAATAGCTTATCAGCAAATTCACCTGCGTCCACCCCATAAGTACCTGCTTGAATACTGTTTTTGAGAGGAGCAGTTATTTCTTCCCTGATATCCCTGCTTGCCGCTACTGCCTGCTTTGCTACTTGATAATCTTTTCCAAGGCTGGATATTTGAAGCTGATCCGTAGCTCCTACACTGGTTTTCCTCCGGGTAGTATCAGTTTTTTGTGTTTTATATATCTGCTGAACTTGTGTATATGCCTCTATACGCATGGTCCACTCCTCCTTTCATGCGAGTGCTGATGTCTTATTATTATTATCGGACTTTTGGAGAATTACTTTAGAGTGGATTGGTTTTTTGATGAAGATGGGATGGGAAGGAGGGAAAGAATACCACGCAAGCCGGAAGGAAACGGCAAAAGCCTGTACAGCAAAATCCATCTATGAATGGCAATTTCAGGAAATATAAAACAGGGATGCCTCTAATCTCCGGCCAGACCAGCAACCGCTGCCTCGCCTTCTGCTTAGAAACATCCCTATTTAAATACCCAAGCCCCAACCCCGGTATGCTGTATGGCGGATGACCGTATGCAGCCCTCTTACTCCTCCGCCGTTTTAAATAAATCCAAAGCCTCTTCCAATTCCGCCATTTTTTCTTTCAGCTCCGTGCTGGCTTTCTTCAAAGCTTCCACCACATCCATCTGTTTCTGGGAAATATTGTATACTTCGCTGGAAGCGGTAGCTGTCTGTTCCGAAACCGCAGATATACTGCTTACCGCATCTAAAGTATCTTTTCTTTGTGCATCAATGCTGATAACATCCTCCGAAATCTTCCTGACAGAAATCAGCATCTGCTCCGTGCATTCCGCCATTTTCTTGAAATCCTCTTTCGTATGGCTAACCAGAAGCGCCTGCTCCCCTACAATCTCTCCCGCTTCTGCCGCAGTGGAAACGGTACCTTTTGTCTGGTTTACAATTTCTTCCACCACTTTATTGATTTCACTGGCTGCCTGGCTGGAACCGTCAGCCAATTTCCTGATGGCTTCCGCCACAACCGCAAACCCTCTTCCTGCTTCCCCGGCCCTTGCAGCTTCTATGCTCGCATTCAAAGATAACAGATTTGTTTCTTCGGCAATGTCGTTAATCGTATTCACAAATTCACCGATGACCCTGGATTTCTTTTCAAGCTCTTCGATATCGGCTTTCACCCTATCCGTTATCTCTATTGTTGCCTTTGTCTTACCCGAAAGGGCTTCCATCGTATTGATACTTTTTTCCACAATTTCCTTCGTTACTTCCGAACCGGACGCAGCCTGATCCACACTGCTGCCGATTTCTTCTATCTTTCTGGACAGGGAATCCATCTGCGTCAGACAATCCTGCGCATCCGAAGCCTGCAGGGATACCCCTTTGTCGATTTCCGCCAAAGTCACCTTGATGCCTTGTGATGATTCTTCAATCCTTGCGGAAATCTCCTCTACGCCTCCTGCCGCATTTTTTACCAGCATAGCAATCCCCTCCACTTGCTGGATTAATCCTTTCATATTCGTAATTACATTCATAATATATTGGGATAATATACTAAATTCGCTTTTCCCTTTTGTTTTTAAATGGACGGTCAAATCTCCTTCTGCCGCTTTTTTCAGGCGTTTTATAATACCTGCCATGCTGGCGCTGATATTAAGGGATATGAAAAGCCCGATGGCTACTGCCACAATACATGCAATGATAACAAGCACAACCGTAATGCTTTTTATTGCCTCCGCCCCTTTCGTCACATGCCGGACAGGCACAAGATATCCTAGCACTACCCCCGTCTTTTCGCTTTTCGCAAATGTAAAAAAATATTCCTGCCCATCATAGGTTACGTACTCCGTCCCTTCCAGCTCCTCCGAAGCTAAACAGTTTTGAAAGAAATCCTGCTCGAAAAATACAAATTCCTCTGTAACTTCTTCATCCTTTATTACCAATTCACTGCCATCGGCCGTTATAAACCCTAAAATGGAGCCGTCTGAAGTATCCACTTTTGACAAGCTTTTCCTTATCGCTTCTTTACTGATATCCACTACAAAGACTGCCGCCCTGTTCGGGAAGGCGCTCATATAGGATATCGCATAGTCTTCCGGTTTATACCCCGTCATCTTGTCCATTTCCGGGTGCTGCCCTATCCAGGAAGTTGTTTTCCCAAGCCAATCTGCAACATTTTTTTCAAATATTACTTTCTGCCCTTCCTCTGTAACTGACCAATCCTCATAGTAACCGTCAGTGCTTTGATCTGAAGACTCTAACGTACTCATAACCTTGCTTCCGCTCTTCGGTATAATATATATGGCATGTATCAGTTCATTTGACCTTTGCCTTACTTTAATGCTGGATGAATTTTTCCTGTAAATGGAGGAGGCTTTGGAAAGGTCTTTTTTAAACAAACCATTTACCAGGCTTTGCAGTTCGGTATCCAACCTCATCTGCATTGCCTCTGCACTAACCATAGACATTCCAAAATCCAAATACTGCATCTGTGTTTCAATGGAAGAACTCGCCGACTCTTCAAAATTGGAAATCATGCCGGCTTCTGCCTGACGGGAAGAAATAACTCCCACCAATATGACAAAAAATATCGGCACCAAAAAACCTACCAATAACTGTATCTTTATATTCAGGTTCAATTGAAACTCCATTTTTTTTGCCTTTTGGGTCTTATCTTTCCGTTTTTTTACTCCCATAACACATTCCTCCGTCTTCACCCATTGTAATGCTAATATAATTTTTCTACTACTGCTTTTGATGTTTTTTCATTATTTTCCCTTGAAGCCGCCAGGTTTCTCCTGTAATATTCCTGAAACAGTATATCTATAATATACAACTGGCTCATCTTTGCGCTCATAGATCCCCCTTCCAGCGGACCTTCGTTTGCACCGCAGGTTAAAAGGACATCCATATAATTAGTAAGGGGCGATTTCAAGAAACGGGTAATCCCTACAATTTTCGCCCCAGCCTGACGGGCTATCTCCGCCACATATACATTGTCCTTCGTAGAACCGGAATAGGATATAATAAAAATCAAATCATCGGCACATGCCATAGATGCAGACATCGCCTGCATATGCGGGTCTTCAATACAACTTACTTTTTTTATAATCCTAAGGAATTTATTGCGAGCCTCCTGCGCCGTCAACAGACTATCACCAATCCCGAAAAAATAAATATGCTTCGCTTCTTCCATCATGCCGATTGTCTTTTCCACTGCATCGACATCCAACAGTGTCCGCGTCTCCCTAAGCGCATTGATATGCGTCTCTAATATGCAATCAAGCATATATGAGAGGGAATCCGCCCCTTCCTTTTCCTCTTCCTCTGCCCGTTCCGACGCCTCACCTGACGTAAGGCTTAAGGAAAGTTTCATTTTAAATTCCTGATACCCTTTTACACCCACCGCCCTGCAAAAACGATGCACACTGGCGTCCGCCACATTACAGGCATCCGCCAAATCAGTAATCGACATAAAAAGAACTTGGTTGGCATTTTCCGCCACATAATCGGCAATCTTCTTTTCCGTCTTGGTAAACTGATTATATAGTAATTGTATATCTAGTAATAAACTGGATGATGACACTGTATTCCTCCCTTTTGGCCCTTTCCCTTTTTATTGCAGAAGGAGACATGGGCAAGCCATGTCTCCTTCTATATCAGGTTAGCAATATTTTTTTACCGCTTCTTCTATCATTTTTGCACATTCCTGTGCAATCAGCTTATCCTCTTCTATCAGTTCTGCAAGAGGTGCCCGGACGCTTCCTACATCCGGTCCGCCTTGAATACGGATAATCTCCTTAATTGCTGCATACATATTGCCATGCGTTGAACACATTTTATATATAATCCTGCATATATCATTCTGAACTGCCCCTGCTGCCTCAATCTTGCCCTCATAAAACAGCTCCCTTGCTTTAATGAACAGTTCGGGCATTGCTGCATAAGTGCCGCCTATTCCTCCTACCGCCCCAGCCGCAAGGCCTGAAATAAACTGCTCATCCGGTCCGTTGAATACGATAACCCCTTCGTCATGGAACATCTGGATATCCTGCACCGGCATGGATGAATTTTTCACCCCGATTACTCTTGGATTCTTCTTCATCTCCCGCAATAAAGATATGGTAAGCGATACACCGGCAAGCTGTGGAATATTATAAATGATGAAATCCGTATCAGGCGCTGCAGAAGAAATATCATTCCAATATTTTGCAATCGCATGTTCCGGCAAATGGAAATAAATCGGCGGAATGGATGCAATTGCATCTACCCCAAGGCTTTGTGCATGGGCTGCAAGCTCCATACTGTCCGCCGTGTTATTGCAAGCTACATGGGCAATTACCGTCACTTTGCCTTTCGCCTCTTCCATCACATTTTCTAATGTCAGTTTCCTCTCCTCTACACTTTGATAAATACATTCGCCTGAGGAACCCCCTACATAAAGCCCGGTAACCCCTTTTCCTATCAAATATTTTGTAAGGGCACGTACTCTCTCTGCCGAAACTTTCCCGTTTTCATCGTAACAAGCATAAAATGCAGGAATTACACCCTGATATTTCTTAATCTCCATAATTAGTCCTTCCTTCTCAATCAAATTAACCTTTTACCGCACCCATTGTAATACCCTGCGTAAAGTATTTCTGGAACATCAGGAATATTGCAATAATCGGAATCGCACCCAATGCCGCACCTGCCATAATCAAACCAAAGTCATTGGACATTTCCGACTGCAACTTCGCAATACCAAGGGCAATCGTCAATGTATTGCTGGAATTTAACATTATCAACTGCAAGAAGTAATCATTCCATGTTGTAATGAAAGTAAAGATTGCCAATGCGCCTATACCCGGTTTTACAATCGGCAATACAATCGTGAGGAATGTCTGCACCTCTCCTGCGCCGTCAATCCTTACCGCTTCCAACATTTCCGTAGGAATCGTTTCTGAAAACTGCTTCATAAGGAATACACCAAAAGGCCAGCCTACTGTCGGAAGGATAACTGCCCATACATTGTCATGCAAGCCAAGGAAAGACATTTCTTTTAACAACGGAACCAAAACGACCTGTTTTGGAAGCGCCATAGCACATACAAGGAAAGTGAACAGCAATCCTCTTCCTACAAACCGTTTTTTTGCCAATGCATAACCTGCCATTGCTGCGGTCATACAAGTTAAAGCCATAGACATCAGCGCGATAAATACACTATTGAACAACCAACGCATTGCCGGTTTTGCAAACAGCCTTACATAGTTATCTGTCGTAGGGTTTTTGGGAAACCATTCCGGGCTTGCTGCATTGATTGCAGCCGCATCTTTAAAGGAACCCGTTACAATCCAATATACCGGAAAGATAAATAAGATAGCCAGAATAACCATAATCACCAATACTATAATATCATAACCTGTTGTACGTTTTACTCCACTTTTCATTATTTATCACCCCCTAATCAACGCTTCCCGATTTCGTTACTTTAAACTGCAATGCCGAGAATATCGCAATTACTGCGGCAAGGAAGATTCCCATCGCATTTCCGTAACCATAGCGGTTCAGTTTGAATGCTTCATAATAGATATAATACATAATGGTATCTGTTGAGTGATTCGGTCCGCCGGATGTCAGCAACTGAATCAATGCATAACACTGGAAAGAGTTAATTGTCGTAATAACTAAAACGTAAAGGGTTGTAGGCATAATGGAAGGCCATTTAATCTTCCAGAATGTCTGCATATCCGTAGCCCCGTCCACTTCTGCCGCTTCTACTAAAGAAGTATCCACATTTCCTAATGCAGCAACATAAAGCACAATTGGCTGCCCAATCGATGTGGTAAACAAAATAATGATGATACACCATATTGCCGTTTTTTCATCGCCCAACCAGCTTATATTCTGGTCAATCAGGCCAACTTCGGAAAGTACATGGTTAAATAAACCTGTATATTTATTGAACATCCATTTCCATACTACAGCTACCGCTACCGTACCGGTGACTACCGGAAGATAAAATACGCACCGGAAGAAGGATCTGGTAACCGCATGCATCCTATAAATGGATGAACCTACCCACAGTGAAAATATAGTTACCGCAGGAACTGCTACGACAACGATAAGCACTGTATTCCAAAATGCCCTCTGGAAAATTTTGTCCTGAAACATTTCCACATAGTTTCCAATCCCTACAAATTTAAAATCACTCATTGTATAATTGAAGAAACTGGTAAAGAGGCACATAAACATAGGTATAATGACAAACCCTACGAAGAAAATCAAACTAGGAAGAAGAAACAGGTAAGCCGATCTGGTTTCCCGCATTACCAGAACTTTGCTTCGTGTAGTCATATTATTTTTACTCATATCTCAACATCCCTTCCTGACTAATCTTGTGAAAATAGGGTACCCATCCCTTGGGAAGGTACCCTATGAACAATGGTAAGTTTAAAATTCAATTAGTTTGCAGAAGCATCCGCTGTAGCTGTATTACATGTTTCTACATAAGCATCTGCTGCTGCCTGAACATCCTCACCGCCGAAAATCTGCTGAAGCATGTTCCACCAAGCTGTACGCTGTTCTGCCCAGCCCAATGTTACATTGTAGTAATCGCCCAACCATTTCTGGAAGCTTGCATATGTTGCCATACGTTCTTCATCTTCTGTTCCTGCATAAATATTGCCATAAGAGGAACGTACCGGGAAGAAGCCTGTATTTGCAATACTGATAGGACCCTGTGTAGCATCATCACAGATAAATTCGATGAAAAGTTTAGCTGCTGCAATTTTGTCTGCATCGCCGTTATCGAAAACACCGAAGCCCCAGATACCGCCAGCAAGTTCAGGTGTTCCGTCTTCAGACGGGAAAGCTACCGCATAAGGTGTGAAATCTGTCTGTGCTGCATATGTCAACTGGTTTGCTGCATTCCAGCAGAAGCTCATTGCGATTGTTTTGTTTGCAAACAACTGAATTTCATCGGATGCAACCGCACCTGCGTCAAAGCTTAATAAACCTGCTTCTGTCCAATCAACCAATTGCTGTAAACCTTTAACCCCTGCTTCGCTGTTCATGGTCCACTCTGTATGGTCTGCATTTGTAAATTCTGCGTTATACAGGTTCATTGCCAAAGCACGTGTACCCTGGTCGCCGCCCTGACCGCCGCAATATACAACGCCAGTTGTTTCTACGCCATAATCTTTCAAAGCCTGTAAAGCTTTTTCAAAGTTCTCGGTCGTCCATGTGCGGTCTTCATTTATGTACTGCATTGCACCTGCTTCTTCAAATAATTCTTTATTAACAGCCATCGTATGTGTTGTCATACAAAGAGGATATTCATAGTATGCGCCGTCTGCCGATTTACAAGCTGCAACTACAGCTTCGCTGGTTGCAGAGATATCTGCCAATGCCTCTTCATCCCAAAGGTCTGCCAAATCAATCATTTTGCCCTTTGCGCCCCAGTTGCTTACAAGACGCTCCGGTCCTTCCATGATGATATCAGGTGTGGTGCCAGCTTCAATTGCTGCCGTTACCTGATCGTCGCCGGATGTATAATCCAGATATTCCACCGACACATTAATATCAGGATATACTGCATTAAATGCTTGAACAAATCCGTTTACCGTCTCAGCATCGCCGAATTTACCGATAGGATATGTCCAGAGGGTAATGTCTGCTGCTACTGCTGCGCCTTCTGCCGGAGCTGCCTCTTCCGCAGGAGCTGCTTCCTCTGCCGGAGCTGCCTCTTCTGCAGGAGCCGCTTCCTCTGCCGGAGCCGGTTCTGCAGCGGGCTGTGATGAATTACCACATGCAGCTAACGAAAATGTCATAACGCCGGCCAAAAGTAATGCTACTAACTTTTTCATTCTTTTTCCTCCTTAAATTGTTGAAAATTATGAATTGATTTAAATAGCTCATCAACTATTTGTTAAAATTGTACAATATATGCCATTGTTTGTCAATACATTTGACGAAAAAATTTTCAAAAATTTCGGGTTTGCAGAAATTAATTTTCATTTTAATGGCATGACATATGCAGGTGGCTATGCTATAATGAATGTACTATTTTATGAAAGGATTGGATTACGATGAAAAAAACTTTGGAAGAAATTTTAACCGCAACACGCCATTCCATAATCGTTTCCTGCCAGGCTCTTCCCAGCGAACCGTTGTACTGCGAGGAAATGTCGCTTATGCCTTTTATGGCAAAAGCCGCCCAAATGGCAGGATGCAAATGTATCCGCACCAGCAGCGTCCGCGATGTGGAAGAAATCAAAAAAGCCACCGGGCTGCCTGTCATCGGCTTAATCAAACGCACCTATGAAGGCTACGATTCCTATATTACGCCCACCATGAAGGAAATCGACGAATTGGTAGCCGCAGAATCAGATATTGTTGCATTGGATTGCACCAACCGCACCCGGGGAGACGGTTCTACCATCGATGAATTTCTGATGCAAATCCGTGAAAAATATCCAGACGTTCCTCTTATGGCAGATGTTTCTACCTATGAAGAAGGGATAAACGCATGGAAATGCGGCGTGAACCTTGTAGGCACTACCTTAAGCGGCTATACCCCTTATTCGCCGAAAGTAGATGGTCCGGACTTTGAATTGGTATCCCGGCTTGTAAAGGATGTGGAAATCCCCGTTATCGCAGAAGGGAAAGTACATTACCCCGACCAGGCAAAAAAAATGCTGGATTTGGGCGCCCATGCAGTCGTAGTGGGAGGTGCCATCACAAGGCCGTTGGAAATCGCCCAACGTTTTTACAAAGCCATTGAATAATACCGGAAAGGAGAGTCGCTATGATTTTTGACAAGATTACAAACATCGGCCGTTATAAGGGAATAAACAAAAATCTGGACACCGCTATTGATTATATCCGGAACAACGATTTATCCTCCCTTCCCATGGGACGGACAGAGCTGGATGGCGAAGTGTACATCAATGTTATGGAGGCAAACGCTGCCCCTTTGGAAACCAAATGCTATGAAATCCATAAAAAATATATGGATATCCAAATTGATTTGTCCGGCACGGAAATCATCTATACCGGGGATAGCGGCGATATGGTTATTGATAGCTTTGATGAAGCAACTGATTTCGGCACTGCAAGCTGCCATACGCTGGCTTCCTGCCAGATAGGCCCGGGTAATTTCATTATTTGTATGGCCAATGAGCCCCATATGCCAGGAGTCGCAGCTTCCGACGATACTTTTTTAAAAAAGGCTGTATTTAAAGTACATATATAAATATGACCGGTGGAACAGCAAACAAAAACATATCTACAGAATAATACACAGAAGCATGCCCATGCAGCTGTACATAGGAACACATCTATGGATTTACAGGCAAGGACATGTTTATGGAATAGCATATAGGAACATATCTATGGATTAACTAGCACAGACATATCTATGGAACGGCAAATAGAAACACATCTATAGAACAGCAAATTAGGAACATATCTATGAAATAGATAACAGAAACACGTCTATGGATTAACGGAATGTTTATGGGAGGTTAGGTTATGAAAATTCTTGCATTTGATATTGGCGGCACTGCAATTAAATATAGTATATGCGAAGACGATAAGCTACTTAATGTGAATGAAATCCCTACCAATGCAATGATGGGTGCGCAGCATGTTATGGATACTCTGAAAGGGCTAACGAATACTTTAAGCAAAGACACCTCTTTCGATGCCATCGGAATCAGCACTGCCGGGCAAGTGAATGCCGAAACAGGTTCTATTATTTACGCTAACACTAATCTCCCGGGCTATACGGGAACCCAGATACGGACGGAATTGGAAGAACTTTTCCATGTTCCGGTTTCTGTTGAAAACGATGTAAACGCAGCGGCCTTAGGGGAAGCCATATATGGAGCGGGGCAAGGGCATTCCGATTTCCTCTGCCTCACTTACGGCACCGGAGTTGGCGGGGCCATTATCAGAGATAGGGAAATCTATCATGGTTCCAGTTTCTCCGCCGGAGAGTTCGGCGCGATGGTAACCCACGGCACAGCCAAAATCCTTGGCAACGACTTTTTCGACGGCTGCTACGAGCGTTATGCTTCCACCACCGCTTTAGTAAACGCTGCCGCCGCTTACGACCCCTCCATCACCAGCGGCAAACAGGTTTTTGAAAAATTAGAGGATGAACAAATCCAAGGTATTTTGGATTGCTGGATTACGGAAATCGTTCTTGGACTTACTACATTGATTCATATTTTTAATCCATCCTGCATCATACTTGGCGGCGGGATTATGGTACAGCCTTGCATCCTGCAGAAAATCAAAGAAAAAATGCCGCAAAGCATTATGCCAAGTTTCGGCCATGTCGAAATCAAAACTGCTGCATTAGGGAATGCGGCCGGACTTCTTGGGGCAAATTATCTTGCCAAACAGCATATCAACCGGTAATACATTTTTCCACCGAGGCAAAAAAGAAATACGTACTGTGGATATCCGGGGCCAGGCAACGGCTGGCGGCCAGAAAAGCATTTTCAACATACAGCCTTTTTACCGTATACAAATATTTTCTGCATGCCAAAAGCCTTTTCATCAATGCCCGGCCTTCCGGTTTTATCTTAATGTGTATTTTAAATATCTTAAAGCAAAAATAAAGCAAAAACTATGTTCAGCAATTTCCCACAAATACATTTTCCAAATGCTTCCTCGCAATATCTGCAAGGGCATATACTGCCTTCCTTTCCGTCGCCCCCCTGTCCTTCATGCGATATAGGGGAAAGAAGCGGCTCACATGGAGTGGGATTTCTCTATTAATAGAAGCAATCCATTCCGCCTCTTCTTCCATCTCTTTTGGCCCGTCATTTTCCCCCGGCACAATTAAAGTAGTCAATTCCACATGGCAGCTTCCGGCAGCACGGGCAATAAATGCTTTCACCGTTTCAAAATCCCCTCCCAATTTCCTGTAGTATGCCTCCCGGAAACCTTTCAAGTCAATGTTCATCGCATCAATATAAGGCAGAACCTGTTCCAATACCTCCAGCGAGACCGAACCGTTAGTCACCAGTACATTATCCATCCCGGCTTCCTTCACCAGCCTGGCGGCATCCCGCACATATTCCCATCCCACCAGCGGTTCATTATAAGTAAACGCTACGCCGATATTTCCTTCCTTTCGGCATTCCAATGCCCTATCCGTCAATTCTTCAGGGGAAATATAAATTGACCCAATCGTCTCCCTTGCCGTTTTCTTATCTATCATGGAAATTTCGTGGTTTTGGCAGAAGGGGCATTTTAAATTACAGCCAAAACTGCCCACCGACAAAATCAGACTGCCCGGACGATACATTTTTAACGGTTTTTTCTCAATAGGATCCAAAGCAAGGGATGTGGCCATCCCGTAGTTGTCGCATATAATCTTACCCTCCACATTTTTCCGCGCCAAACAAATCCCCTGCTGCCCCGGATTCAAACTACAGCGATGCATACAAGTATAACATACTGTTTTTCCCATATTCCGTTCCCTTCTCCTGTTTTCTCCAAACTGCCATTTCCCCCAATGCTACCGTTCCCCGAAACCGGCACGCCTTAGGATAATTCTTCTTTCAGATATCCCTTAAAAGTGCCTTACTACTTCAAACCTTTCCAGCTCCACCTGCTCCGGCTCCCCGATTCCGGCCTTACGTTTGGCGATGGCAATCTGCTCTTCCACCGTATCCACTCCGTCCAGATTGGGCAGCAATAATCCCCTTTTATATCCTTTGGTTACAATAACCCCATACCTTTTCACGTCCAACTGTGCGGGGGATTCTATTTTCTCCGTATCGCCCAGCACATCCACACTGATTACCAACTTATCCAGTTCTTCCGGCTCCACCGGTTCAAATCTGGAATCCCTGACAGATGCGCTAATGGCATTTTCTATAATTTCTTCCGCAACGGACTTCTGTACGGCACAAATGGTACCGATACAGCCCCGCAGCCTGCCGTCCTTTTTTAAGGACACAAAGACCCCTGCTGCCCGGCCGGACATTTCTTCCGGTAACCCTTCCGGCAGATTTATCTTTTTCTTATTCCGGACATATTCCTCTATAGTTTTTCTGGCCAGCCGTACATACTCATCTTCTTTCCCCCGCAGTTCCAACAGTCTTTCCTTTTCCTTTTGCTCATATTTTTCTCCAAAATCCCTTTCCGGATTCCATCCGCAGGGAATATAGCTGCAAATGCCATAACCCACCCCAAAAGGCCCTTCATAAGAAAGCCGCTCCGCCTCTAATTCCAACCGGTCCAAAGCCCCTGCCATTATGGTAAACGAACGATGCCCGCATTCCCCCGCTTTTTCGCAAAAATCTTCCGGAAACTCCAGCAATTCGCCAAATCCCCCTCTTGCCATGATATCCATAATACGGCTGTCATAGGCAGGCCCTTCCTCCCGGTAGCCATAGGGCCCGTCTTCTTTCAATCTATGGGATAAGTCCCCGCTGCCAATCAGCACCGTTTTCCTTCCCAGGCTTTCCGACGCCTTTTGGATACATTGCCCCAATTCATAATGTGTAATCAGCGGCAAGCCGGACAACCCAATCCTTACCAGATGATATCCTTTCCAATATTGCCCCACAAAGTACAACGGCACCATCGTTCCATGATCCAACCGCTTTTCCCTCTCCCCTAAGGTCCCTGCCGGAATCCTTCCTATATCCGCCAGCCTGCAAAGTTCCTTTACAAACTCTGTATCATAGGAAACTTCCATTTTTACATTCCCTGCACGGAACTGCCCCAAGTCCCCCTTTGCCCCTTTGCCGGGCGATATATGGAAATAATCCGCATACATTGTCTGATGAGGGGAAACGACAACAATAGTATCCGGTTTCAGTTCCCCAATCCTTTTTCCTATTTCATGATAAGCGTGGATGGTATCCATAATTTTCTTTTCTTCACCCTTTCCCACATCCGGCACAATTAAAGGCGGATGGGGAACCATAAATGCTGCTGCGATTCCCATGTTTTTACCTCCTCTATTCCCATTTACAACGCATCAAACAGACATGCCGCAAAAGGCATATAAATCCTCACATAAATCCTTTAACGTATTTTGAATTTGGTTTCCTTGCTTACTATCGGAATTGTCTTTTCCTCAATCTTTTCTATTGAAATAAAACGGCCCCGGTTTAACATGCCCAAAAGTTCCCGTATCCGCTCTTCCGTTCCCTGCACTTCCATTTCCACACTGCCATCCCACCGGTTGCGCACCCAGCCTGTCAGCCCAAGGTCGGACGCCGCATAACACGCGCTATACCGGAAACCGACGCCCTGAACTCTTCCATAAATATCCATATGCTTACGGACTATCCTCTCTTCGTTCATCCTGCTATTTTATCCTTTCCAAACCAATCCATACCCCCAAGGAGCAAGGGAACACTTCGTTTTGTATTACAGTTTTTGCAGTAAACCTAATATAGCGTTCTATCCTATCCGCTTCCCATCATAAAAATCCAACTTATCTTTAAACCCATTATAACAGAATGCGGCAAAAACGCACTTGTTTTCTTTCTCATGTACGGTAAAGAATTAAGTAACCGAAAGCAAGAGATAGACCGCCAACACCACACTATTCCGAACCGAAGAAATCAAAGACCACAAAAAAAGCATTGTGTTGTTAATATTTATTTGACTGTATATAATACAGCATATAAAAAAATCCGCAATATTTGTATCTTGGTAAGGTGAAAATGTATCTTAGTTGTAAGTATGTTTCTTTTGGCGAAAGACTATGCTATAACTTTTAAAGGGGTGAAAAAATGAAAATAAAGACAGAAGAGGATTTGTCCTGTAAAGAACCAGAAGTAATAATTAGATATTCCCAAAAGGACAAACAAATTAATCGTATTATAGATTTTTTGCAGTCATTTGACATGCAAATAAAATGTGCTGGCGATAATGCCGAGCAAATGATAAATATTTTGGATATTTATTACATAGAGAGCGTTGACAAAAAGACTTTTGTATATCTTGAAAATGCAGTGTACCGTACCGATTTTCGGTTATACCAACTAAAAAACAAATTACAAACATATGGTTTTGTGCAAATCAGCAAATCATGTGTCTTAAACATAAACGCTTTGGACAGCATTAGACCTCTTTTCAATAGCAGAATGGAAGCAACATTGAAAAAAGGTGAAAAGGTTAATATCAATCGCAATTATTTAAATGGAGTAAAAAATGCATTGGGAGGAGATAAAGAAGTATGAAAAAGAATATTGTAAATATTTTGGCTACAACGGGAATTTCCTTGCTGCTGCTTTCAGTCGTTGCCCTGTTTTTTCATGCAAGTTGTATTTATTTGGAAACAGTGTTTCAGGCTTTTTGTATAAACATCATTACCCATTTAGGAATAATGATTATTCAAAAAATAGAATTAAAAAATATTTTTACTGAAATGGTGCTGGAAATCTTATTTATAGTGTGCGAACTTCTTGTGTTTGGGCGATTGTTTGATTGGTTTGCAAGTTTATCATTTTTACTGCTTGTTTTTATGGGAGTTATAATATATATCATTTCACATTTTTTGAATTTGTTACAAATGAAACAAGAAGCAAAAGAAATCAATTTGCTAATTAAGAACCGGAATAAAAATCAAGACTAAGAAGGGCTACTGCCACAACCATTCAGAGGAAAAGAAACATGGAAAATAGAAGAACAATAAGCGTTATCAGTGTGATGTTTGTTTTGTTAATGATTGTTAGAGTGATAGAAATTGTTTTTGTAAAAACCGACCAAACATGGGTTGGTGAAAATATATTACATAAAATCTGCTGCATTTTGCTGATATGGATTTCATTGGATATGCTTAGGCTTCATTGGAGTGATTTGGGATTTTCAAAAAAAGGGGTATTTACTGGTTTGAAATATGGTCTTGCTCTTGGCATAAGCACCTTTTTTCTTTCTTACGCTGCAGAATTTATTGTATTGTTTGTAATGGGCAAACACCCATCTTTGCGATTTTATATTACAAATTTTTCACTTACACAAATACATACAAATGGCAGTTCCCTATCAGCAGTGACAGTGTGCATGATTGGCAACATAGTAAATGTCTATGCGGAAGAGGGACTGTTTAGAGGACTGTTTTATAAAATTGGCATACAATACTATTCTCAAAAGACAGCTAATATAATACAGGCCCTGCTTTTTGGAATATGGCATATTACCAACATAATAAATCCTCTGCTTGACGGTTCCATGAATATTGCTATGGCAGTTTTTATGGGCATAGGATATATACTATTGTCCGGAATTTTAGCCTATGAATGGGGGATGTGTGCAGCATTGTCTGGAACGCTTTGGATAGGTGCAGCAGAACATTTATTTAACAATTTCATAAGCAATTCCTTACATACGGTGACGGAAACAGGAGCAGATGAATTGATGATAATTAGAATAACTTTATCAAATATATTATCATTGCTATTTGTTTTGGTTATCTCTCAAAAAAATATACATAACAAATGTTGTATACAAATATAAAAAAATAAAAGCAACCATAAACCATGCCGTTGATATTTTTAAGAAGTAGCCTCAAAGTATGATGGCATTGTCACAAAATCGACTAAACACATTTACTGTTATCAATCGTTTCATTGACAAGCCTGTTTCCAGACAAAAAGCTATCGTACTTTTAGCTCTTTCTTCCCTCCCTAATCATACTTTTTATTGACAGAAAGAATGGGATAACGTAAACTATAGTTGTGTTACAAATGTAGTACGTTTGAGGAAGGAGTCACGAATGAATCCGGTGGACTGTAAAATTTCTGATGCAGAGCTTGAGGTGATGAATATACTTTGGCGTGAAAAGCAGCCGGTACCGTTTAGTAGTATCCGTACTGAATTGCATAATAAAATGGGCTGGGAAAAATCCACAATCGCAACGCTTCTTAGAAGGCTGCAGCGAAAAGGGGCCATTTCATTCCAAGAGAAAGAAATTCATTATTATATGCCGAATATCTCAAAAGAAGATTATATCCGGTTCAGGAAAAAAAGTTTTATAGATAAACTTTTTGAGGGCAGTGTAAAGAACTTTGTCGCATCCCTTTGCCAAAGCGGGGAACTCACAGAAGCTGATATAGACGAGCTAAAAACATATTTCCGAATGGAGGAGGAAAACAAATGAGTGTTGCCGAAGAGTATGTTATGGAAATTGTTAAGCTTATTCTTGCCATGACATTGACCGGGAGTACCGTATCATTTTTTCTATTTGCAATAAAGCCAATCATCAAAAACAAGCTGCCAAAGGCCTTTCAATATTACATGTGGTTTCCGGTGATAATGGCTTTCCTGCTGCCGTTATCCCAAATCGTTGCAATACCTGCTTTGGGCAGTCCGGCAATGCCAATGAAGTCCACGCAGGATATTGCCCAATGGATTGTTGATAAAGCGTCTGTCCAGCCTATTGATTTCTTATTAGCACCCCAGATGGAAAACGGGCAAGAAGCCCTGAAAACTACTGCACATTTTCCAAATGTTGCAACCGTATTCTTTCTTTTCTGGCAATTGGGAATGATTTTGTTCTTCAGCTTTCAAATTGTCTGTTATGCACTATATGTCCAAAGACTCAAAAAATATAACAGAAATGCAAATCAGCAGGAAATGGAGTTGCTGCATGGGCTATCCGGAAGTAAGAATGCTCCTGGGTTGTATAAAAATCCGGCAGCGGCAACCCCTGTTTTGGTTGGAATATTCCGCCCGGCAATCATTTTGCCCGATAAAAAATATGAAGATATAGAGCTTCAAAGTATTCTTTTACATGAAATTACACATATGAGGAAGCATGATATTGTAATCAAATGGTTGTTGATTCTGGTTGGCGCACTGCATTGGTTTAATCCCGTTACCTACTTTGTCCGCCGGGAGATTGACAGAGCATGTGAATTAGCTTGTGACGAGTCTGTCATAAAAAAATTGGACAATGCCGGAAGGCAGCATTATGGCAATGCACTAGTTATGGTTGCCGCTGATATAATAAGGAAGGTTCCTATTTCGATGCCTATGCTTAAAGACAAGAAAAATCTGAAAGAAAGGTTAAATGCCATTATGAAACACAAAGATTTTC
This sequence comes from uncultured Kineothrix sp., assembly GCA_910588855.1. Classification (GTDB taxonomy): domain Bacteria; phylum Bacillota; class Clostridia; order Lachnospirales; family Lachnospiraceae; genus Kineothrix. The sequence goes on from CAJUSR010000008.1 coordinate 113,172, forward strand.
CTAAAAAGACCATTTATTTATCCGGAATATTGCTTGTTGCTATTCTTTGTGGCACCTTTTATCTTGGCATAGCAAGGAGTTTAACGGTCCAAAAGAATGAAGGCATGGCGGCAGTTACAGATTCAACCCCTATACAGGAACAGAAGGTTCAAAAAGAAATCGAATTGATGCAGGCACTATATGATTATGATAAGGAAAATATTGTTGGAGTTTGGGTTGCTTTGGAGGATTCTGATAACGAAATTATCTCCGCGAATATTTTTGTTGTCAGCAAAGACGGCATTATGGATGCAAAAGAGCAGGATAAGATAGAAGCGATTGCGTCAGGGCATCTTAATCTCGATGCTCAAAATATCAGTTTGCAATACATGGACAGTGAAACATTTTATGCACAGGAGCTACAGAAGCCCTGAGCGCCAGACGCTTATCTATTTCCTTATCTCATTCATATTTTCTGTCCATATTTCCTCTTCAGCAGCTTCCCTTTCTCCTGCTGCCCCCGCTTTCCATCCATAAAGCAACAAGGAAACGATACCAATGTCATTTAGTTAGCGTCTTGATTCAGCCGTGAGGAACATAAAATGCTCAAGGAACCCGTTAAAAAACGTCGGCACTTAACGAGGTTCCTCACGAGTTTAGTGTCCGTTACGCTTTTTACCGAGCGGAAGCGTGGTGACAGAGCATTTTATGTTCCTCACGGCGTCCTGTACCGTTAACTAAATGACATTGGAAACGATACCCCAGGTTATTTTATCGTGCATCCTATAATCATCATTCCATTATTCCACGGTTTCAATGGAATCCACAATGGCCATCCTTGCGATAGCACGTAGCGGGATTGCCGTTGCCAGCAGACAGGCAGCAACAGAAATTACCGCGACTTCAGCAATCGCCCTGACAGGAACGGCAACAAGCCCTAAAGCGTCTGTCTGTGCCGCCCCCACAAAAATACAGCAAATATAGCCTAACACCGCGCCAACCAGCGATGCGGAAATGCCGTAGTAAGCGCCCTCCCACAGAAATGTCCTATAAAGGCTTGCGGCGCTCATTCCAATAGCCCGCTGCATACCAATCTCACCGACACGGGTATGGATATTGCTGTAAACGGTGTTTATGATATTCAGTATACCAATAATACCGATAAAGATAATCAGCACCCAGCACAGCATGTTGATTTGTTCAAAGCTCTCTGCCATTTCTTTGATGCTTTGGAGGTAGGAAAGCCAATGTATTCCCGGATATTCGCCGCACAAGTTGCCCAGCCAGCTTTCAAAAGTATCTGTGTCAGCCTTATCCCGCAGCGTCGGGTATACTTCCGAATAGTTGTCATCCCCAATCAATGCACCGTATAATTCATCATTCACTAAGATTTGGACACCGTTTGCAAAGCCGTCATTGTTAATCGTAATCGGCACATCAATCACACCTACTACCTGAAGCGGCTTTTCCCCTAACCGGATTGTATCGCCCACACCCAGCTCCGTATGCTGCACCGGTGTATCTCCATAGGAAAAGGGGATGGGATTTTTGACCAGGCAGCCTGTTCCATCGCCGAGTGCCTGCATATCCTGAGAAGACAAATCCGGCGCACAGCGTTGCAACCGCGCTTCATCCACATTCACAAGCTGTAAAGTTTCATGGTTCTGCAAAGATAAGTCTGTCGCAAAGGGCGGCGCATCCCCGGCTCCTAGCATAAATACGGAAAGCCGGGTGGTAGAAACGCTTTCTACCATGCTATTTTCTTTTAATGTTTCTACAGCTTCCACCGGGATACCGGAAATCTCATTTGTTATTGCGTAATCGCCGATATACATATCCTGAACCGAACTGCTGACATCAAGCAGCCCTGTAAAGCTCTGCAAGGCAATGAATACGGTAATACTCATAACCAAGGACAGCATGGTAACTACCGTTTTGCCGCGCCCGCGCTTCAGATTAAGCCATGCATACTCTGCCTCAAAGTTGCGGATTTTGCGGTTTCTTTTTACCCGGCGTTTTATCTTCACAGCTTGCCCCGACATAGCCACAACCGGAGATACATGGGATGCGTACCAAGCAACAGGAAAAGCGGCCAACAGGGCAAACAGAAGCGTAACTGCAATACCGGCAAAAAGCATCGGCAGCTTTACCGTGCCGGCGGCGCTAATTGCAAGGTTCAATTCTGAAACACTGTTTACCATAAACAAATCGGGATTCAGGACCCCCGTAGCCGCAATCAATACACCTTTTGCCGACCATGTACCGAGCAGCAGCCCGATGGGGATACCGGCTCCGCAAAGAATCAAAAGCTGTAAGGAAACCAAGCAGTAGATTTGCCCGCGCTCTCCACCAATGGCACGAAGCGTTCCGTATTCTTTCACATGCTTTGTAATAGAGATTTTCAAAATGTTGTAAATCACCAGCCCGGCTGCCAGCAAGACCAGTACCCCCACCAGAATACACGCTGCAGCCATAAAAGAAAACCCTATGCCAATATCGCCGCCTGCCTCTTCGTCATAAGAAATGCCAATCGCATCAAGCAAAATCCAGTTATATTGGATATATCGTCCGTTTACATTCCATTTCTCTGCCAGTTCATAAACGATGCTCTGAAAATTCTTCTTGTCATAAGTCTTAAAATCCGTGGCATAAAGCAGATATTCTTCCGGTAACAGTTCTTCTGCAGTTCCATTTCCGGCAATCCCCTCAACTACACCCGATAGGTAACCGATAGAACTACTTTCCAGAATACCCGTCAATACAAAATCAGCAGAATAATTAAACTCCGGCAGTGACCCGTCCATAACAAGCGCGCATAAATCCAGCGAAATCACATTTCCAACCGCAGCCTCCAATCCAAGATATTGAAGCGTATCTTCCGACAGTGCAATTTCGCCTGCTTCTTTTGGCAGTTTCCCATCTTTTACGTTCCCAATTGCCGGGTACATGGATAATGCGTCGTCATGATATTCCCGAAGATGTAAAGATAAACTGCTGTTGCCTAACGGCATACTGCCCACAAATATTCTATCCCCTACATCATACAGACGGTTATCTTCATGCAGCTTTTGTGACTGTTCCCTGCCAAGCTGATGAAAGGTTGCATAGCGGTTTCCATTCAGGCTTGCCGCCTGCCCGATACGCATGGATTGCAATATCCCGATAGACTGGCCCACCACCGTTGTCATAATCGTGGACATGATAACCGCAACCCAAATCAGGAATGCCGTGATTTTCTGTACTTTCAGTTCTTTCCATGCAAATGTCAAATAAGATTTCATCTTAATCTCCATTCCGGAGCGTTTACGCGACGGGGCGACGCATATCTAAATTTGCGTCTGCCACCAGAGCTTATTTGTGACGCTCCGGCACAAATAGCCATGTGATAAAATCATCTATCGAGCTGATTTTTCACACTACTGTCACCTCCGAAAGAATGCCGTCCACAATTGTAAATTGCCGGTCTGCCATTTCTGCAATATGGCTGTCGTGGGTAATGACAGCAATTGTTTTCCCCATCTTCTTCCATATATTTTGCAGCATTTCCATAACTTCGCCGCCGCTTTTGCTGTCCAAATTCCCTGTGGGTTCGTCTGCAAAAATAATATCCGGTTTGGCAATCAGGGCGCGGGCAATGGCTACGCGCTGCTGCTGGCCTCCGGAAAGCTCATGGGGCAAATGGGCAAGACGTCCACGGATCCCCAGCAAATCCGTAAGCTGCGTTAGATACGCTTCGTCCGGCTGTTTTCTGTCTAATAGCAAAGGCATAATGATATTTTCCTTTGCGCTCAGGACCGGAAGCAGGTTGAATTGCTGGAAAATGAAGCCGATTCGCCGACGGCGAAAAGCAGACAGTTCTTTGTCGTTGAAACTATATATATCCTTTCCATCGTATGTGAGACTACCGGAAGTCGGCCCATCCAGCCCGGACAGCAGATGGAGCAAGGTGCTTTTTCCGCTGCCGGACGGTCCCATAATAGAGATAAAATCGCCGGATGTAATTTTAAGGTTTACCTTATCCAAGGCAACCACACGGCTAATGCCGCTACCATAAATTTTTGATAAATCCTTTGCCTCAATGTCCATAAAAAACTCTCTCCTTATTTAATATAAGGAAAGTGTAAAACAGAAATCTCAAAAATCGCTCAAGATTCCCGGTGTATTTTGAAAGAAGCAATAGCTGTTGCACCATAGCCTTTTCTGTTTTCCAACGTAAGTGTTCCTTCGTGTTTCAGGCATAACATCTGGCTACTGTACAATCCCATGCCAAAGTGTCCGGAATCTTCCTTCATCCCCGTTCCCGCAGGCAATGAGCCAAGTACAGAGTCTTGCACACCCATTTGGGGAACGCTGCAAAGGTCAGATACTTCATAATCTGACGCAGGGTATTTGACTTTTCCAAACGGTTTGGGGCTGTTTCGTATTAATTCCACAGGATACCCGGGACCATCGTCCGTAATTGATAACAGTAAAAAGGAATCTTTCCGCTCTAGGCAAATCATGATTTTACTTTTGGCGAACCGGGCCGCATTTCCAATCAGATTTTCTGCAACAGTCAAAAACAATCCATAATCGAGTTCCATAGTTCCATTATCAGGCCCAGAAACAGACAGCTCCAATGTCCCTGCAAGGATTTTTGCTGTTTCCTCTAATTCGGAATGCAACAGAAAACAGGAACATTCCTTTCTCCTCACCGGCACTTGTTCTAATCTCTGAATGCTGCTCATGGCTTCCACATACTGTTCTATCCGCAATGTGTAGCTTTCCATCCTGTCAATGGTTTGTTCATCCGCCATACCCTGCCGCAGTAATTTGACATTCCCCTTTAAGACCGTGATTGGATTGCGTAAATCATGGGAAAAGGCGGCGTTTAACCGTCTGCGTTCTTCCGCCTGCCGCCATAGTTCCCGATTTGTTTTCAAAAGTTCTTCCCGCATGGTATCAAAAGCGGCGCAAAGCTGGCCTAATTCATCATCCGAGTGAACCGGCATAAAAAAGTCAAGATCATGGTTTTGAATCCGTGTAATCCCATCCCAAAGTGCGGCAATCGGCTGTTTCAATTTGATACGATAATATAAGATGCCGGATAAAGCCAGCCCGCCCATAGGGAGGACGATGCAGGACACCACCTGAATGATACCCAGCACCGACAATATGCCTTGTTGGAATGCCGTGGGCGCTTCCAGCTTAATAGTCGAACCGTCTGATAATATTGCTATCCCACCGTTGGGGAAGGTACTGCTAATCGAATTGCATACCATAAAGACCAATACTAACATCAGGAGGGCCAGCAAAACGCAGGACCCAGACAGAACGAGAAAAGTTTTCTTTAACTCCATGTTTTTCAAGCGTTCCACCGGTAACCGCACCCCCAGACCGTATCAATATAGCTGTGAAGTGTAACAGCAGCCAGTTTCGCCCGGATTTTTCTAATATGTTCCATGACGGTGCCGCTGCTGCCATCGCTATCCAGCCCCCACACTGCTTCATATATCCGCTCCCGGTCAAATACTTGCCCGGCATGCAATGAAAGCAGTTCCACAATATCAAATTCCTTTTTCGATAAAGCAATGGGCTTTCCGGCAACCGTAAGAGTGCGTGCGGAATAGTCAATCGCCAGCTCGCCAAACAAGCGGATTGCCGCCTTATCCCTGCGCCTCTGCTCCCTTCGCAGGTGCGCCGCAACCCTCGCCCCTAATTCGTCTAAGTCAAAAGGCTTCATGATATAATCATCTGCCCCTGCCTGAAAGCCAATGATTTTATCAGCAGATTCGACCCTTGCTGTTAAAAAAAGAATAGGGCAGGTAATCAGTTCCCGGATTTTCCGGCACAGGGCCAGCCCGTCCATATCCGGCATATTGATGTCGAGTAGAATCAAGTCGGGTTGCCTTGCTAATTTTTGAAGCGCATCATTTCCGCCATAAGCGGCCAGCACTTCGTATTGAGAAGAAAAGTAGCTTACCATCATATCCACAATTCCCGGCTCATCGTCTACAATAAGAAGCTTTTGTCTCATGCAATCATCTCCATTTGCAGTTTTTAATACTTATTATAACAGCCAAATCTCAAAAAACGCTCAAGCTTTCGCTGTTTGGAAAAAGAATCCTGCTTAAAGGATCCTCCGCCTGTGGCGGGCCGTGGTGGCGATATACTCTCCATCCGTCGCAGTGCGATAAAAAAGAATCCTGCTGGCGGGAGCTTTCTTGAAACTCATTTCGATATCAGCTTGTACATTGCAGCAATATCCTCAGAAGCCATTTCAAATTTCGATTTTTCAATCAACAGATTCCTCCCTGTCATGATATAGGATGGTATGATACGGATACCATTATAAAAGATTGCGCTGCTCCGCAATTTGTAGGTAGAAAGGCCCGGAACCGCATTTTTTCCTGTTTCTTTCCTACTAATCATATTAAAAGCTTTTTTTGCCACATCCCCCATCAGCATGATAACTTTCACATTGGGAAACAGTGACAGTTCCCGTTCCAGGTATGGCAGGCTTTTTGCTATGCTTTCCTTTGCAATTGTAGATTCCGTCTTCGGCATTTTTACAGCATTGGTAATATAAACCCCTCTATCCAAAATATCCTGAATACTATTTACCTGTATCCCGGCCTTTTGAAACAATGGAATAGTGGTTGACAAATAAGCAGCTTCTGTTCCCCCGTAGAAATCATCTGCCGCATTCGCGGGCACAATTTCATTTATCATCACTGCCCGTATCGTTTTTGGATTTACTGCTATACAATTCAATTGAAATTCTTCGCCTCCAACGTTTAACTTTTGTAATTCTTCTTTTACATTCATCTTGTATCCTCCTCGTAATGCTTTATTGCATTTTTATATCTTTCTATTATCTTTTCTTTTAATGACAATGGATACAATATTGATACCTGATTGCCAAAGGACATAATAAAACCGTATAGCCATTCCGTTTCCGGCAAGGTGACATTTACCCTAATCTCCTGCCCATCCCACTTTATCACATCATCTTCAAAGGTATCATATACCCGATAGCTAACCTCCTTTGGAAAGCTTAATCCTATTTCAATAGGGTTTCCCATTTCTTCCATCAAAGAAAATACCGGCCCCTTCCTTTCCGAATGCTTTTTAAAGCGTTGTTCTGTTACCAAAAGTTCTTTCATCCGCGAAATACGAAACAGCCGATAATCCTTTCTTTTTAAACAAAACGCATACAAATACCATGCTTTATCCTTGTATACCAGCTTTAAAGGCTGGCACCTTCTTCGGCTGCCCTCTCCTAATGTATTATAATATAGGAACTGGATTTCCTGCTGGTCTAAAATCGAACGTTTCAACCTTTCAAAAAAACACTTTTCCTTTTCGGCAATACTTCCCCACCGTGAAAAATCAATTTCTATCCAGTCAGACTCCGGCATCCGGAACGTTGCCTTCAATTTTGACATTACTCCATCCGTATTAGGATACGGAACAGCAGACAAGCTCTGTACACCGATTAAAATATCCTGCATTTCCTGTTCCGATAACAGTGATTTCTTCAAAACAAAATTATCGACCAAATGGATTCCACCGCCATGACCTGTTGTCGTATAAACAGGTATCCCTGCACTGCTCAACATATCAATATCGCGGTAAATAGTCCTTACCGATACTTCAAATCGCTCTGCCAATTCCGGTGCTGTCGCGGTTCCCTTATCCAGTAAATAATACAAAATTTTAAATAACCTGCTTTCCGGCATTTCCATCCCTCCTATCTTATCATTATGAACCAACTAACCTGACAAGGTATGGCAAGTTTCAAAAATTTTTATTTCCTGCTTGCAGGATTCTCTGCCTGCGGCGGGTCGCGGCAGTGACATGCTCCCCTCCGCCACAGTGCGATAATTGCTTTTTACTATATGGGAAATTCGGAGAATTTTCCTATATGGTCAAAAAGTGTCTTCGACACTTCATGAAGAACCTTCGGTTCTTCCTCAATCTACGCCTTCTGGCAAAGGGCTTTCCTATAAGGCAAGGAAAGCCCCGAAGAATTGGCTTCTTGGGGCTGTAGGAAACGATAGTGCCTCTTAAGTCTGCTTCCTTTAAACTTATACCTCGCAAACCCGCCCTGTTTAAATCTGCGCTATCAAAATATGCACCATTTAAATTAGAGTTCCACAATTTGGCATCCTATAATATCCCTTAACCTGACACATAAAAGCATCATACTGTCAAAAAAACGCTTCCAATCCTAGACTCCTGCATCTTTTCTACATCTGTTTCCGGGTAGAGGACGGCAAGTAAGAATCACTTTTCAATTCTTTCATATCCGAAATACATTTCGGTAGTTAATTCAAAAAGCTCCACTTTAGATTCTAATTGCTAATAATTCCGTTTATTATATCCTATCCTGTCGAAAAAAAACCAAATATGATATACTATAAATTATGAAATATAGCTTAGAAGGGGAAACATATTTATGAAAATAGATTTTAATACTATATTTGCAAATTTTACTCAAAATACTAATTTAGCATCAATAACAGCATTAATTTCAATTGTTACAGCCCTACTTACATTTTCCAATTTAATTATTAAAAAAACACAATCAATAATTTTTTTAATTATGAAAAGAAAACTAAAAAAATTCCAATATAAAGAGTTAAAGTTTGAAGTTGATGCTGCAACAAAAAAATCCCTAAAATACTATGTTTCAACGAGAGGACAAGATATTGATCCCTGCAATGACGAAGAAAAAGTAAATAATAACTCATATGAGTCTGAGGAATTGATTCCATTTTTGATGAAAAAAAATTTTGAAAAAAATCGGAATAAGTATTATATTATTTTGGCAGCTTCCGGCATGGGAAAAACAACTTTTTTACTTAAATTATTTTTATCTTATTATAAAAAAATTTTCAGAAAATATAATATAAAATTTATGCCACTGTTTAAAGATAATATATGTGAAGAAATATATAAACTTGTAGGATTACAATACATGTGTTACAACTGAATATTTAAAAAGCAGAGATACCTGATTCTGTGTTATAATTTAATCGCCAAACCAAAATCGAACCAGACAAAAGGTATTTCCGCATGGCAAGTATAACACAGGATATAAAGTATCGTCTATCACTTATTAAATACGCTGAGAAATATAGGGTTTCCAAAGCTGCCATCCAATATAAAACCAGCAAGCAGTATATCTACCGCTGGAAACGTCGTTTTGACGGCTCCTTTGAATCCCACCACCCTAACCAGCACATCCCTTCTGAAATCAAGCTTATCCTTGATATGCGGAAACACAACCCTGATGCCGACCTGGTCATTTTCTTGGTAAAGCTGATGCAGCGTGGCTACTCCCGCTTAGATGAAACATACCTTATCAGTCAACGCCATGTTAAATACCCTGGGAACACCTCATTTTTTCCAAAACGCTTCACCGCCACTGTAAGTACCAGCACAAAAACCAGAATTGCACATGGTAAAAATGGGAACAGGTTAAAACCAGTGCTAACGCCCTTTGCCGTAAAATCATGCAGGAAGCAGGAAACCAAATACCCACTATAGCAATAAGGGTAAACAACCCAAAACGGTGTATTTACTAATATTACACTGGGGATAACAAGAAGCATGTTTAAGTCGACGGATAGTAATGGTTTTACAAATAAAACCGTAATCGCCCACATTGTCGCCACACTGAGGAGCATAGTAAAAAATAATCCGGCACACCACTTCAATAAATACATGACCAGTAATTCTTCTGTAATTCCTGTATTAATTGTTGCAATCAATCCTGTTATCACAAAAACAGCAAGAAAAAACATTTCCATAAGCAAATAAAAGAAAAGTACACAAACTTTGCGGCTGATAAGGCATAGCGGCTGACGGGTAAAGCTAACATTTTCCAAACTCCGTTGTTCCCCGTTTCGCGTTCCACAATCATCACGCATACAACTATCATGCTGAACAGAAGCAGATAATAGGCATAAACTAATGCGCTCTGAATAAACATAGATGCCCTTGCGTCTGTATATTCCGGTGAAAAATAATTTTGCAGGTTTGCCACGCCGGAAGCCACGACCAACAACGGAGCTATAAAAATCAGAGGTATCTTTTTACCTCATTTTACTTTTATAAACTCAATTTTAAGCAGTTCTAAAAAGTTCACACCCTACACCTCCCTATTCGTAACGCAGGTATTTAGTAGCCCATAATCCGAAAAAGGAAAATAGCTGTTCCAACCAGCAAAAAAATCACAACTATAATATCCGGCTGTGCGCTCATTGCAACAGCGGGTTCTAATATAATCACAATGAACTCCTTAAATCTTTTTCCAATTTTATCTTTACTTCGGCAGCTCCGCCCAGTTCCGACGGATGCTGCGCTTTTATGTCAATTCCCATTCCCAAACCCCCCATTTTCCATTTCGTTTTGACCATAACAAAAGGACACTTCCCTAAAATTTTCTTTTAGAAAAATGTCCTTATCGTACAAAATATTGAATTGGATTTATGAGTACAACTATTCATTAACGCTCGTTATTCTTCGTTATGCGTTGTAAAATTGTTGTAAATTTGTTGTAGTTTACAAGTCCATGTACCGCAAACCCTTGATTTTACTGGATTCTTTAAGTAGTTGTCCGCATCGTCGGGAAATGATAATACTGTATTTTGTCTTTGTTTATCTTTGTTTGTGCTTATACAAAATCCTATGTTTTCGGCACTTTCCCCCTCTTTTTTCGTTTGTCTTTGTTTGTCACGGCTCTTTAGATTGAGATAAAAATTGAGATATAGGAAAACCGCCCGGCAATCCCGGAACGGCTCTCTTTATCAGATCAGCATATTTTTATTTTGCCTTGCAGATTTTCAAAGGATTCTTTCTTTTTGCTCTCCGTGGCTTCTGCGTATATGTTCATGGTAGTGCTTATATCGCTATGCCCCATAATCTCCTGAATGACTTTTATATTGGTTTCGTTCTCACAGAACCGGGTACAAAAAGTGTGCCGGAGGTTGTGGACGGAAGAATGCCTGATAAGAATAGGCTCTCTGCGCTCCTGCCTTTCCCTTTCTTTCTCCTGCTTATTGTAAGCAGTGTATATCCTCTTTATTGCCCTGTTAATAGTCTGCGGATTATGTACATAGCCCTCACGGTTCGTAAAGATAAATCCGCTGTAACCGTCTATCACAGTTTCGTTATATCCCCTCTGCATCTGCTGCCGCTTCTCCTGAAGCAACGCCCGGCGCACTTCGTCCAACATGGGGATTGTCCGGCATCCTGCACTTGTCTTTGGCGTTGTAATGTGCATTTCGCACTTTTCGCCCTGCTGCCGATACACACGGTATATCAGATTATGGTTGATGCTTATTGTTCGGCTCTCAAAATCTAAGTCCTGCCACCGCAAGCCGATAATCTCACCCACCCTGCACCCGGTTCCAAGAAACACTGTAAACAAGGGTAGCCAGTGCCTATAAATATCAGAGTTTGAAATATAATCAATAAAGGCTTCCTGCTCCTGTTCTGTCAATGCATGGCGTTTCGGTTTTTCCCAATTATGAGATTTCTTAATCTCTGCCATTACTCCATCCGTGGGGTTACTCCTGATATATCCATCCCTTACCGCAAGGGTAAATACTGGATGCAGAATTGTATTGATGATTTCCATGCTGTTAGGCTTAAAGCCCTTTTCCCTGATAAGGCTGTTATAAAATGCCTTTACATCCGAATATTTGATACTGGCTACTTTCTTTCGCCCAATCTCACCTGATACATAATTTTCATACATATACAGATAATTAGAGCGTGTGGAATCTTTCAACTCATATTTTCCTGCCATATACAAATCAAACATATCATTCAGGGTAATTTTGTTATTGGCAGCAGTTTTTATACCGTCCTCAACATCCCGGTCAATCTGCTTTATTTTCTCCCGTAGGCTTATATCGTCCCTCTTTCCGGGCGGCGTTCTGTCTGTTTCTACCAGTTTCCAACTATACACCGCACACCGCTTTCCTCTGCCGTCCATATACTGATAGCGGTAACGCCCATCTTTCATCTGATTTTCTCCATCCCTCAATATCCTGCCTTTGCTGTCTTTCCGCTTTTCTGCCATACAAGCACCGCCTTTCTATAATGTGGGATAGGGCAGCAGGCATATAAGCCGCCACCCACGCCCTTATTACCTTACCTGAAAATCAATACTGCTGCCTGAATGATGTTCCCGACCAGTGAGATAATCAATGCCACCCTGCATCGCCATAACTTCCTTTTTGCCATGCTGATAATCTCCGTTGCAAGGTTCTTTCCCTCTTTTTTCTTTGCTCTTAATTTCATGATAACCGCCCCTCCCATTCCAGCTTTCCACTTCCCAACAGATAACCCATAAAGTAGATATATGCCTGATCTGTACTCCATTCCTTAAACTTGAAATGTCCTTTATCTGCTAAATGTGACATAGCTTTCAGCAGTTCATCACAATAAGGGATTGACGGTTTATTCATGGCTTTTTCGATAATCGGGAAATACTCCTGCGCTATCTGTTCAGCAACTTTCTCACGCCCCTTTTTCAAGTATTCGCTGTGTGCCTCATGAATCTCGTTATACACCGCCCAGCCATACTTTTTGCAAATACTGTCCATAGTCCTGTTATTGATGAATTTCTTGTCACTTTCAATTAGCGATATGAACCGCACAACCTCTTTTTCCGGCAGATTGTTATAATAAAGCGTGTCTTTGTTGCTCCATATTGCAAGCTGGTACTCTGCTACTGTAATCTTTTCACAATACAGAACGTGCATTTGCATAGCAGATGGTAGTTCGTCAAAGGTGCATTTTATTAAATCCATTTTCTTTCAAATCCTCTCTTTACTCCGGGCAGGGGAAATGTTATAATCTCCCCATACCCTGATACTTTTTTTGTAACGGTTTTTGGGTTACTGCCCCTACCAGAAGTTTGCGGCTTCTGTAAGGGCATTTTCTTTATACTGTTATGTTAATCAGTGCGCCCAGGCTTTCTTTCCATCCATAGCCGCCGATAATCTGCATCAGGGTAGCCTTTACCTGAATACCCATATCAAGCACTTTGGAAAGCTCCCTTGCAAGCCCTTTGGGGATATATCCAATTATGGTACGTCTGGAAATCGTCTTGATATGCACAACAATCTGAATGGCGTTACCATCAAACTTATTTTCCTTTTCTCTTTCCAGTGTAACGGTCAAATCCTCCGGCTTGAACTGCTGCAGGAATGCCAGCCGCTCTTGTCTGTTCTCAAAGCTAACCCCAGCGGCTCTCACTGTCATTGACAGCTTCACTCTCTGCCATGCCTTTTTGAAAGCATCTTTGAGAGAGTACCCGGCTTTCCGTAATTGGTTAGCCATTGCACACACGGTTTTTCTTACTTTGGTAATCTGTTTCATGTGGTGTTGCTCCTTTCATCTCTTGATGATATTAGTATAGCACATGGGCACATACATTTCCATTGACAGAATACCTAAAATCACATGTTCCCATGTGTTTAATATTTGTACATTATGCACATGGACACATGTATTTACTTATGATATAATATCATTGTACAGTGGAGAAGGTGCATCTATAATTTGCCGCCCCACTGGAACGTATAAAAGAAAGAGGGTGCATCTTATGTCAGATGAAAAAAAAAGTACATACACTGGTTACACGGAAGCCCGGAAAAAAGCCAATGAAAAATATCTGAAAGAATCCGTTGAAGATATCCGAATCAGAGTTCCAAAAGGCGATAAAGCAAAGGTTCAGGAACATGCCGCCACTATGGGGGAAAGTACAAATGCTTTCGTTGTTCGGGCAATCACCGAAGCGATGAACCGTGACAGACAAAAGCAAGAATAACCACCGATGCCTGCCCGAAAATTTTAGGGGGCGGCTCTGCCTTGTTTGGGTAATGGATATTCAGGGGAACGCCTGATAAGAAAATGAGAGGGCAGCAGGCAGACAGCTTTTGCAATCACATTACAGTAAACGTGCGTTTGGCTCTTGAATCCTGCTGCCAAATGTGCTATATTAAGCATAGAAAAAGGGAAAGCCATAGAAGCGGCTCTACCTCTCACAATAAGTTTAAACTTCTGCTATAAGCAGTCAGCCGTCACTATTGGCAGTAGTGGCGGCTATTTCTTTCCCTTAAAAATCTGATAAAGCAGACTAATAAGGGCAACAATGAACGTACAGAACAAAAAGAAATCCTGATATGTAACATACATTGTATCGCCCTCCTTTCTTTCGTCTGGAGGGTTAGCCCCTCCGAAATGGAGGGTAGCCGCCCGGCTCTATGGTTTCCCATGAATGGAGTATAGCACACATTACTTTTTTCGACAATGCCTATATTAAGTTTTAAAGCCTGTTTTCGCCCTTTTATCCTCTTACCCTTAATTTCTACCCTCACACTATTTCAAGCCCGATTTGCCCAATTACAAGCCCTACTGCAAGGTATTTCAAGCCTTTATCTGCATAATGCCTTGTATGCTTTCATAAGTGCGTTTTCCATGTTGCGCTCATACTGTTTCTGCAATGCCTTAAATTCCTGCATCAGCTTTTCATATTTAGCCCATCTCATATAATGCGGCTTCGGTATGTAATACACATCAGCAATGCAGTCATAATTATTTCTCCACCACTGATAATCTAACCGTTCCGCAATCCTCTCCATTTTCAGCCGTATTTCATCCATGCCGCTTTTCTGTTGGCAGGAATAATTCAGCTTCGCACACTTCCGGCACGCATAATGTTTATAGTAATCATACAGATACCGCACACGCCGTCCACAATACGGACAATGGAAATACATTCTTACCGACTTTCCATCTATGCCGGGAACCCTTGACAATGGCAGATCAACATATCTGTATTCCCCGTCCTGAATGCTCAATACTTTAATCAACGCTGTTCTGCTCTGTACATGGTAGATAATATCCCCTCTGGTAAGCGGATATTGTACGGTTGTCTTGCAGTCAAGGTATTTATCAGCCATTAGGTAATCATAAAATGCAAAGCTGTCCCTGCGGAAACTTTCAAGCCGTTTGTGTGTCTTATTGTGACCGCCGGAACCATAACCGCCCATATTATCATCCCCTATCTATAAATGCGTTCTCTGTTACTATTTCCTATATGTGCGTGTTTTGCCTAAATCAACGGTGAATTTACACTTTTTGCAACTATATAAATCCTGAACCCCTGATAAAATCAGCATTTTCCAATACTTCACTTATCCATTTATCAGGAAAAGATACCAGTAAATCTATGAATAATGTGTATAAATCATGGAAAAACCTCATTATTCCCCACTATTCTCCGCCGCAATTCTGCCAACCGCTGAAAATAATTCATGATATT
Source organism: uncultured Kineothrix sp. (assembly GCA_910588855.1). Taxonomy (GTDB): domain Bacteria; phylum Bacillota; class Clostridia; order Lachnospirales; family Lachnospiraceae; genus Kineothrix. Next base: position 128,479 of record CAJUSR010000008.1, read on the forward strand.
TTACCCGAACTAAAATACCGTAATATACGCCCCGTATCTTTCTGAAACACCTAATAAGAATAGACCTCTGTCAGATTTCTTCTACCACAAACCGCCGTATCCTTGAATCAGACTTTATAAACGCACTGACAAGCCCACGCAGTTTCATCTTCTGAAGCGTCTGCGAAATGGTATTGACGTGTACCCTCACCGCCTTTTCTTCCATCAATGCCACATAAGCATCCGAAACAATATCCCCGGAAACGTAACACTCCAATATATCCCGGCATATCCTCACCCCGGCAGCGATCAGTTCCATGTCCGGGAAGTTTGCAAAATCTATCCTCACCGTCTATCAATAATGCGTCTGATATCCGATCACCGCACATTCCCAAATATCCGTCCGCTTTAATCCCTCCTGTTTTAAGAATCATTGATAACTTTATGAACGGCTCACAAAGCGGCTCCCAGCTTCTGATTGACTTCATCACTTTTTTATCTGCTTTATCCATTACGCTATCCTCCTGATTGTTTATGCCGCCCCATAAAAGGGCTACCTCTCTGCCACTGGCTATTTTAAAATTTCCCTTGCGTAATACTGGAAAGTGGAAACTATGTAATAGCCGGCATATTCCGGGGAAATGAATTGTATGTTTGCGTCAAATCTGTGTTCAAACGTCTTTAAAGATGCCATGTATGCAGCAGGCGTGAACTCTGTTCGGTATTTATGCCCGATAATGTCAGAATAGCCGCCGGGGGCTTCAATCATCAGATACACCTTGCACCCGTCATTCCCGGCTTTCAGGAACTCTTTTTCAAACCGTTCCCTTTCCCCGGTCAGATTCCCCGACAATTCCTCCAGGGATGCCTTGCGCTCCACCACGCAATCCCGGTGAAAAAATATGTCCTCGCCTGCTGCCGCTGCCGGAACCATAAACGAATAATCGCCGTATTCCAGTTTTTCAGTTTGGAAAGAAACCTTCTGTTTCCTGAAATAGTCCAGTATGTGAGTATTTTTCTTTTCCCGGCTGTCAACTAAAATAACCATGCTCTTTGTCAGTTTCTTTATTTCCTCCATGGAAAATTTATATTACTTCATGCGCTGCGTTCCTCCTTTAGTAGCACATCCAAATTGTGATAGAATTTCCTACGGAAACCATAAAAATCACTTCGCCCGACCGGAATACGCCCCAACTTATAATCAAACTCTATAAGGTCATAGGACTTGCTTTTTGTGACAGATAAGATAATCCACGGCTCTATAAATTCAAGCCCTCTGCAAGCCTTTGAGAGTGTTTCACGGCTATATTTCCCCGCCGCACAACCGCCACGCAATTCTATGTACCTTTCCCGGCTTATGTTGTACGCTTCAAAACTAAGCCGGGGCGCTCCCTGATTTTCCGTCCTGCTTAAATTACCCTTTGACATGGCAAGCCACTCCTTTTATAATTTAATCAGGTTCGGGGGCTTGCTTAGGCAGGCTCTTTTTTATGTTGCATTTTGTTTCATTTCCTTGCTTTTCCTTTCCAGTTCATCAATCGCCGCCAGTATTAATGCAATCGCAAGTTTCGCATTATCATACTTCTTTGCTATCTGCCCGGATTCATCAACCACGGCTTCCCAGTATTCATCTGATTGCTGCACATCCGCATATTTCTTGTAAAATTTCCATGCGTCCGTAAACATTCCATAGACGGCTTTCAGTTCTTCATCCGTTACCACACAAGCCAGCCTCCCAACATTTCCGCTTTAGCAACTGGTAAACTTCCGACAGCTTATCCCGGTTCTGCGGCTCCTGCCTTACCTCTGTTTCAAAATCCTGCCGCATTTCAGAAAGAATATTGTTCCTCTGCTCCACACTTTCAATGCCAGTGATCCGCTCCCGGTATCGGTCATAAAATGCCATACTGGCAGCAGGCAGCCCCGGCGCATCCGTCAAACTGATAGCTTTATCTCTGTTCATCTGGCTTTCCTCCCTCCGGCGAATAAATCTCGCCGCCCTCTAATTCGTATCTATCCGCACAGAAAAGCGCATCAGCAGAAAGACAAACACCGTACCAATCATCATAGAATAAAGGGTACACTTCCCCATCATTACACAACGCATATAACAGCACTTTATATTTGTACTCGCCGCCGTCCGAATCCTTTACCACTGCATACATATCATGGTTACATGGTATAATCTGCCGGATAATTGGCTTTGTGCATTGTCTATTCCGTTCTGCCTTCACTTTTCTTTCCTGAAACTTTACATTGTCCTTTCCAAAAGCATCCGTCAGAATGGAAATATGCGTTTCATCAAAACTGCGGCTTCTCAATTCCTTGCAGCCTTTGGTACTCGCATCATACACTTTTACAATGGAATCTCCCGGCTTTTCATCCAAAAGTGCAAACAATTTTTCCTCATTCTCGGAATACTCCGATTGACTGCCAAATTTTATCCATACTTCTTTTACGCACTCTTTCATGGCAACACCCTTTCCGGCACATCAAAAGTGCCACTGATATTTTTATTAAAATCCGTTACCAAATCCAAAAAGGGCAAAAGGGCAGATTTTTTTCGCTGTTTTCTTTTATATACATTAAATACCCATATCACATACATTTTTAAATCCTTTATATATTTCTCTTAAAAAATTACCCTTTTACCCTAAATACAGTAAATACAAGGCTTTCCGTGGGGCAATTCCACAAAATCCAACTGCCCCACACTTGCCCTTTTGCCCTAAAAATACCCCTATCAGTCAAAAGGCAATTCCTCCTGATAGCCCTCCGGGATTTCAATAAATCCGTCCGGGGTAGTTTTTAGGGGCTGTTGGGGCAGCTCTGCACCCTCTTTTTTTCAGAAATGCCCTTGAAAATATAAATACCATTCGTCTTTAGTTCCTTATATCCCTTTAGCCGCAAACTCTTGTAAAAATTATTTCTTGTCAGGCTCTGCCGTTCAGCACTTTCACAATACTTTGCATACCTATCAAAAAGCTTTGTCCGTTCAATCCTGCTGCCATCATCCGGCGAACATTCCTCCATCAAGAACGCCTGCACTGTATCACTGTCACACCGCAACTGCGCCACGGCCTTTTCCGAATCAGCAGAAGTTACAATAATTTCATGCTCATACATCCGTTCTACCGCCCGGACACATAATTGAGTGAAATAATCAATCTCCTGCATAAGTTCATCCATCAAATTAGGGTTTTTATTGTCCGGCACTCTGTTCATGGTAAGAACCAAAAGCCGCCTATAAAATCCATTGGTCTTTTCATTCTTCACAAGCGGCAATTCATTTGTGGAGAAAATCAGCTTTGCATAAGACTTGAAAGAAATTGCATCACGCCCCTTTTGCTCCGCTCGCAATGTGTCCTCCCCCAATACCTTTTTAATAACTGCCGTGTCCTCCAGTGCGGATATTTCCAAATCGGCGCAACTGTTCATCAGCTTACCCATAAGCCCAAAACTGGCGAACCGCTGTTGTAATTCATTCAGCCCTATATTTGACAGATTCCGGCTCCCAACGGATGCTTCTATCAGCCTTATAAATGTGCTTTTTCCGCTGCCGCCCTCTCCAAGCAGGACAAGAAATTTCTGCTGCCCCACATCCTTTGTGTGCGTATATCCTGCAAACTGTAAAGCCATTTCCCGGTTGTCCGGCTCCGGGCAGATAAAATTTAAAAATTCCTCTGTGCGCTTTCCCTGATATATCGCATCCGGCTTGTACTCATGGGGTATCTGATTGATAGCTTTATATTTTGGGCTGTGTGGCAGCAGACGTTTTTCCTTGCAATCGTACATCCCATTTTCAAAACATATCCAGTGCGCCGGATAGTGGTTCAATTCCTCGAAAGATACTTCCAGGGATATATCACAAAGGAAACGGTCATATATCCTTTTCAGTGTGGTACTTTTAATGAACTGTGGATATATCAGCTTGCTAATCATTGTTTTCAACCTTGCGCCGCTTATGTCTGCCTTAAAATAGCCGCCGTCATAAATATAGACCGTGCCACCGCACACAAATAAATCCTGCTGCCCTTTTATGTATTTAAAGATAGCTTCATCAAATACGCCCGTTGCTATGCCCTTATCATTTAAAAGATGAAACTGCGACAAGTCCGGCGTGTTTCCCTCTGCCTTTTTTTCTGTAACGGCTCTGTCCTGCTGCAAAAGGCTTCCAAACTCTGCCTTGCTGTGTCCGGCCGCAAAGTAATCTGATATATCAGCTTTGGGAATATCCGGCACTGGAACAATTACCTTTGCGCTTTCCGCTATGCCCTGCAGATCACTCTGAATAGTGTTTGCCACACGCCGCCCCGGTCCGTCATTGTCGGCCAGTACATAGACAACCGCCCCTTTGCAAAGCTGCGCCATATCTGCCGACCAATCATTCACACCCCCATAAGAAAACGCCGTATAGCCTTGTTTTGCCAGTGTATCAGCGTCTTTTTCGCCCTCCGGGATAAATATAGGCCTGCCCTCTGAAACTGCCTTATTTATGGCTTGTACGCCGTCAGGCGCATAGACAGCGCATAACTCTTTCCGTGTGCGCCCTCCCAATCCGTAAGTGAACCGCTCATTTGCCAACGTGCCATATATCATTTTCTTTCCTTGCATCCGCACTTTGGTAAAAATATAGCCGCCGTTACTGGAAACGTAGTTATAAACCGCTTCAATCCGCTTTTTCTCCCGGCTCTCAATATAGGCTTGCCAACTGCTGCCAGTCCGCTTTTCCTGATAGAATAAATCTGACTTTTTCAATCCTGCTGCCGATAGAACATTATCAATGTCACATCCTGCATGACAGTGTATAAGAACGGAATCACGCCCCTTTGTGACAGTAAGGGAAGCATGCCTATCATCATGCGCCGGACACTGGCACTGTGCTTTGTCCTGATAACGCTTTTTTACTTGTAAATGGCTTAATATTTCATCATAGGTCACTGCTTCGCCCCCCCCCGTTATGTCAATTTTATACTTTCATTAAGCATCTTCCACCTCGTCAAAAGTGTCCAATAATGCTCTTGCACCGTTTAAGGCATCTAATGTTTTACTTCCTCTGTTCTCCAACGTCCTTATAAACCGTCTGATTTCCTGCTTTGTTTCAGGCAAGAAATAACCGCCCGGTGGCTGTGTGCTACTTAAAATCACTTTACCCTGTTTGCGTTCATGCTCTATCTGCTTCTGAACTGCTCTATTACTTGTCAGCCCTAAAGTTACTCTTAAATAATCTGGTGATAACGCATTTCTCTCACCGACTTTCAAAACTTCATAAACCATACTCTTGTCCTCTCTGCCGGAATCATGATATAATTCCATTGTGATGTACATAGCTCCGGCTATGCTCTGCCCTCTTTAGCGTTGCACCGCTTTGGAGGGTATTTTCTTTGTTACATTTGATTTCATTACTCACCTGATAAAGCATCCATGTACTTATCAACTTTAGAAACATTGATAAGATAACTTTTCCCAATACGAACAACCGCCCCGGCATCTTCGGCAATTTTCCGCATTGTGTTCTTACCCACTCCGTACCGCATACAAGCAGGCTCAATCTTAATAGTTTTCACCTGTGGTACTTCTCTTTTCATCATTTCTTTTACTTTTAATGCTTCCATAGTCTTTTTCCTTTCTGCGTCCTATTGATTATCTTGTTTCTTTATGTTAATATGGTATCATTGATATTTGAATAAAAATATATCTTTTACTTATCTATTTTAAAATATTTTGGAGGCACTATGAATAAGATTTTATTCTCTGAAAATTTGAAAACTAGAAGAATTGAATGTGGATACAAAACACAATATGCTCTTGCTAAAGAATACAATCAACGTTTTCCTTCATCTCGAAAAAATCGGAAAGAAGAAAACATTAAAAACTCAACAGGTATTTTGGGAACTATAAAGCATTATGAAAACGGAAATTATAAAGGAAGCCCCAAACTTGACATAGTTGATAATTTATGCAAAATCCTTGAATGTGATGTTGATTATCTTTTAGGTAACATAGATTGCAAAAAGCATGATTTACAATTCGTACATAATCAAACTGGACTGTCTGAAACCGCAATATTAGAGCTTAGACAACTTTATACTGAAACCGCTGTTTATGGAGATGCTAATTATGACTTAGACGTTATCAATACTCTTATTGAACAATTAAATCATAAAAATAATAGTGTTCTCCACTGGCTCACTATTTATTTGCACAGTAAAGGGTTGAAAAATGATTTGTGGTATTATACTGAATCTGGTACAATATCCGCAAAGAAATATATTTCCACAGAAGCTGTTATACACTTAGAAGAAAAATCGGACACATTTGACAATTTAATACTAATGGGATTGGAAAATCGCATTAAAGCATTAAAACCCAAATCAAAGCAATAAAAATCTCTTAATACCAAATAAAAATTAAACACATCACAAAAGCCCTCTCTACTTTCCACCAGTAGCAAGGGCTTTGATTTTTCAAAACTCTATTGAATTGAGATAAATTTGAGATAAAACCACCAATTTGACAGCTTTACAATCTCCAATTTTCCTTTATTTTCGGGCTTTCCCAGCTCTAAAATCAGTTAAGGCTCTTCATCGTCGGGATTTTAAGTCAGTTTAATTTAAAATGACTTATTTCCCTTTATTTAGCCGCTTTTCGGTATCTCTACCACAGCAATATAACGCTGTTTCATTGATTAAAGCTCTTGAATTTGTCGTACTCTTGTCGTATGGCACACAATTTGTCGTACTCTCTGTCAGTCCTAGCCGGACTCTTTCCTAAAATACATCTAATTTGTGTGCTAAATTTTGAATTGCTTCTTGTTTCTTTGCATCGGTGACCTCTGCATAAATATCCATCGTGGTTTCAATATTAGCGTGCCCCATAATAGACTGAATCACCTTTAAATTTGTTTCATTCTCGCAAAACCTCGAACAAAAGGTATGCCTCAAATGATGACATGAGAAATGTGGTATTAGCACAGGCTCCCGGCGTTGCTTGGAAGCATTAACCACTTCTTCTGCATTGTACGATTCGTATATACGCTTAATCGCCCTGTTGATAGCCTGAGGATTATGGACATTACCAAAACGGTTCATAAAGATAAAACCTTTCATTCCGTCAATTTCCGTTTCGTTAAATCCATTCTCTTTCTGATCTGCAAGCTCTGTCTGGAGTGCATCGTAAACTGCATCCATCATCGGAATAATGCGTATACCCGCTTCTGTTTTTGGAAGTGATATAGAAAACGTACACATAGGGTGTTCTTTAAATTCCCTACTGTAATAAACAAGGCTATGGTTGATACTGATTATCCGCTTTTCAAAATCTACATCTTCCCACCTTACCCCAATCGCTTCCCCTATCCTACACCCCGTTCCTAACAGAAACTTGAATAAAGGCGTCCAACGGTAAAATTGGGGATTGTTTTCTATATAGTTTATAAAGGCTCTCTGCTGTTCCAAAGTTAAGGCGTGTCTTACGCCATGATTTCTACCCGGCTGTTTCTTTACTTGCGCCATAACCCCGTCACTCGGATTATTACGGATAATGTCATCCCGCACTGCCAACTGGAATGTTGGGTGAAGCACCGTATGGATTGTTTCTAATGTGTTAATCTGCATTTCCTTATCTTTCAGTAAATGCTGGTAGAATTGTAGTACATCAGAAAACTTTATCGTTGCGATTTTCTTCTTCCCAAACCCATTCCGGATAAAACGGTCATACATATATTTGTAGTTCCTCATGGTTGTTCCCCTAAGTTCTGACTTTGTAGATATATACCTGTCAAAAACAAAATTGACCGTTGCACTGCCAGCTACATAGGTATCCAATCCGTCTAACTGGTCTTTAATCAGCTTTTCTTCCCTCTCACGCAGCTCCATAATATCCTTAGAATAGATGCTCCGGCGTTTCCCTTCCGGATCAGTATAAGTATATACATACTTGCCATCGCAACTGCGTTGAGTTTCGCCTTTTCTTAAAACTCTCCCTTTATTATCCTTTCTTGATTTTGCCATCTCTGCTCCTTTCTCAAGGAAAGAGATTTCGTACTAGCTACTTATGGTTTCTTCCATTGCATATTGCAAATCAATACCCTTTTGTAGCACCTGCGTTATGGTCATGTCATGTTTGGACGCATATTCCCTAAGTTTTGCGGCTTCTTCCTCTGTCAGCTTCAATCCGATAAGGTTTTTCTTTGGATTGTCTGACTTTGGTCTGCCTGTCCTCGCCACAATATACACCTCCATCCATTTCATAATCATTATACTTTCAGTTAAACCAAAAGTCAACACCTATTTTCTGTTATACGAAAAATCTTTCTTGACTAACATATCAGCCCCCTATTTCACACGAAATGATTCAAGATATTCGTCAAATACATCTAAATCAACCAATACCATTCTGTCAATCTTCAAGATAGCACCTGCATCTTTCGCCAAAGACTGGAACTTATTCATTCCCATACTGTACATTTCTGCGCCTTCCTTATATCTGACTAACCTCTTTTTGTTAATTGCTTTCGGTATTCTCTGCATTAAAATAGTCCTCCTTTTTGCACAGCCTTATCTGCTAATAAATAAGCAGAATACACTTCTCCCCATTTATTAGCAGATAAAAACTGCATTACAGGTGGCAGCTCATTACACTGCCCACATCGGTCTTGCACCGTCATTTAATTGACCGGATCACAAATCTCTCTGCAATCCGGAAGTATCATTATCACAGATATGTTTCATCGCCCCATGTAACTGCTACATATTTTGCCTGATCCAACTCGCTCCTTACCTTTGTTTCAATGCAATCTTTCAGCATTTCCTCACGTTTACCCTGCCATAAGGCAGAGCAGGTACATCATGGCGCATCTGCTTAGTGGCTCCACATATCCTCACGTCCTGTATGCAATACAGTATTCAGTTGTCAAGGTACATCTGCGCATACTCCGGTCAGCCAGCGGAAAGGGACACTGCCGACCTTGTGTTACGCAACTTCAAAAGCCAATATCTTTGTAATCAGCTTTGTTTCTAATCTGCGACGTAAAGTTTCATCAACACAGTAATGCGGGTTGCCGCATTCGTCATAGAGCCTTCTCGTAGCCAGAGCTGCAATATAACCCTCATAATGTTTCAGAACCTTATTGATTGCTTCCACATCGCCGGAAGCCGCTGCCGCTATGATATGGTAAGGCAGCAATTTTGAACACTTACTTGATTTCTCCATTTCTGATACCTTCCATAATCTTTTTTAATGCTTGAAGTGAGCTGACACGATGATGATGAATGGTACTCCTGACCAGATTCATGTGCTTTGCAATTTCCGTATCTGACATATCCATGAAAAAAGACAGCAGAATGACATTCCGCTTTTTCTCCGGCAGATACTTCAATGCTTCGCCAATAAGCTCGTCCTTTACCTCAATGTCATAATCAAGGACACGAAACATCTCTGATTCCACTATGTACTCGTCATCAGTTTTCAACTGCTCCAGCTCCCCTTCTGTTAATTCCGAGAAAGAAACTTCATGCTTCAGCCGATAGCTCCTTGCCCGTTCATAGTCAATCATTTCATTCTTCAGTATGGTCTTGCAGAAACTGTCAAACTGCTTTCTTATTCTTATCTGCTTTTCGGAAGAAGATTGCTCCATAAGAGTTCACCTCCTTCCGTACCCATCTGAACAGAGTGAAATATCTCCCTTTCACTCCATAGCACGAATGGAAATTGTCCGAGCGTTCATGGAACGTCGATTTTCTAAAAAATTTTAGAAATATATAAAAAACGCCCAAACAGGTGCAAAACCTGTGGACGTCTTTTATCTCACAATATAAACATCTAGCTACATCTTTGTAATCTCTAACACTACCTTTAAGGGTGTTTCCGGCAATCACATTTGCTATGATTTTTTTGACCGTTCAATACCTATACCCTTTTTTAGTTGTAGCTGTTGCATGGTACTCTCCACGCAATCACAAGACAAAAAAGCACTTGAAAAAAGCCTTTTGAGGATTGCGTTTTTTTTACAATCCCAAAGGATTTCAAGTGCTTTTGTAGTGTTATACACTACTTATTTTTAATTTTTAACACTTTTCACTTTTTGTAGGTATCGTTATACACTACTTAAAAGAAGTCACAGGAGGTGAAAAAGTGTCAAATATGACTCCCACTTTAGGGCAAATAATGAAGAAAGCCCGACTTGAGCAAAGATATACACAAGAAGAAATTGCAGAACGCATTGGCTGCCATCCACAATATTACAAAAATCTTGAAAATGATAAGGGTACACCAAGTATACAGCTTTTTTGTACTATCATGCGTACATTAAACATATCTGCTGATTCATACGTTTACCCAAACCGCAACGCAAATAATCCTTGTTGCCAAAAAATCATACAGTTACTCGGACAATGCAGCCAGTATCAGCTCTCTGTTCTTCTTGCAACCGCAGAAGCTCTAATCCGGGATAATCCCACAAAAAATAATAATACATAGAAAACATAGATTTTCTTATGCAACAATGTAACCATTTCTAATTCTTTTATAGTTCTTTTATAGAATTTCTTATGCCTTTATAGAATAGTATATGTTATATCCAACAATGGCTCACAACATTAGGAATGAGCCATTGTTTCATTTTAACTTTTATATTGCCTATCTAATCTTGCGTTCTTTGCCCCTTTACATAATAACAGAGCGCATATTGACTTAAATCCTACACTGTTTTCTCAGAATGAATATGTGTTTCTGCCACTGCCAATTCTCCATGAAGCTGTAATGCCATAATAATTGTAATAATGACTGAAATTATATCAGCAATCGGCTGTGCATAAAGTATTCCATTTATTCCACAAACTTTCGGGAGAAACAAAATGACCGGAACAAAACAAATCCCCTGCCTGCAAGCCCCAAGTATAAAACCCTTTGTTCCTTTGCCAAGTGCAAGAAATAAAGAGGAATATACAGTGTAAAAGCCAAACAGAAAAAATGAAATTCCATTTGCCAAAAGAGATTTTTGACCTACTTCTATCATTGCCACATTGCCCTTTGCAAACTGAGAGATAATCTGTGCAGAAAACAGAGCCATCAGCAAGCCTGCCACTACACAGAAAATTGTTGACCACAAAATTGATGTTTTAATCGCCTCTCTCAAACGTTGAAACTTCTTTGCTCCATAACTAAATCCAGCAATTGGTTGAAATCCTTTTAGAAAACCAAATACTACTAAAGTCCCCATAGATGTAACCCTTGTAACTGCCCCCATTCCGGCAATGGCAGCATCGCCATATCCATTTGCTGCCCGGTTAGTTAATGCAATGGCAAGGCTGGTAAGAAGTTGGAAGGTAAGTGTTGGAACACCAATTTTCAAAATTTCCATATATATCTGCTTAGAGGGTTTAAACTCCTTGACACTGAATGAAAACGCACTCTTTTTGCAAAGTGCATAGATTAAATACACAAGTGTGGAAACAAATTGTGAAATGGCGGTTGCAATCGCAGCACCCTCAACCCCCATATCAAGTGCATAAATGAAAACGGGATCTAAGCCAATATTCAATACCGCTCCTAATAATAAGGCGCACATGGTTGTTTTCGCTGCCCCTTCGCTTGCAACGATATTATTCATTGTCACATTAAACACATTGAAAATGCAGGAAACCACATAAATCCTTGCATAAGGCAGAGCATAAGGCATAATGGTAGCTGTTGCTCCAAGCATGGTTAAAATCGGTTTAAGGAAAATGGTAGCTGAAATAATAATAATTGCTCCAATAATAACACTGCTATATACTGCTGTACTTGCCACCTTATTTGCAGTATCTCTATCCCCACGTCCTAACAGCCTTGAAAGATAGGACGCTGCACCATTACCAAACATTAACCCTAATCCTACTACTACTTGTCCTAATGGAAATACAACAGAAATTGCACCCATAGGGCTTTCTCCTAACCCTCCCACAAAATAAGCATCTACCAGATTATAAAGGGCATTGATCAACATACCAATCATAATCGGGATTCCAAGAGCCATTAGTGCTGTCGGGATTGGCGCACTCCCTAATAGTTCCATTTTGTTGTTACGTTCATTCATTTCAAAATACTCCTTTCTCAACGATGACCACTACTATTTATAGTAGTATAATTTATAGTATTTGTTGTAAAAAGAAATATACTCTAATTTATAGTAGTTGTCAAGAGAGTATTGAAATATTATTTTCTCTTTCTTGACATAAGCTATAAAATCAAATACTATAAATTAGAGCATAAAAACATTATAAATTCAGTAAGAAAGGCTGGTCATAATGGCTACGATTGATTTAATTGTATTGGGAATGTTAAAAAAAGAATCTATGAGTGCTTATGATATTCAAAAACTGGTTGAATACCGCAATATATCCAAGTGGGTAAAAATAAGCACCCCATCTATCTACAAAAAAGCTCTTCAGTTGGAGGAAAAGGGATTTATCAAAGGGGATATTGTAAAAGAAGGAAAAATGCCTGAAAAGGCGGTCTATTCCCTTACAGATACAGGAAAAAAGGAATTTGAAAGGCTTATGCTAGAAATTGCTGCCAAGCCTATCCACATTTTTTTAGATTTTAATGCTGTGATTGTCAACTTAGACAGCCTACCACCTGAAATCCAGCAATCTTGTGTGACGGATATTGAAAGAAATATTAAAACATTGAAAACTTATTTAGAGGAAAACATCCATGAAAAAGAAAATATTCCTGAAATTCCCGAAACAGGAATGGCTGTTTTGCAACAACAATATGTTTTAGTGGAAGCAATCGAAAAGTGGATTGCTTCTGTAAAAAAAGACTTGTTATCAAATGATAAATAGATACTCTTTAATACAAAATGAGCAGATATTACTACGCCTTTATGTAATATCTGCTCATTTTGTTTGTCCATTAAACTTATAGCCAACACCCCATACAGTTATTATGTACCTTGGGTGTGCCGGATCAGGCTCTATCTTTCTTCTGATTTTGTTGATATATGCTGTCATATTCCGTTCGTCAAAAATATATTCATTGTTCCAAACAGCATCATAAATCTGCTCTTTACTGAAAACCCGTCCTCTGTTCTGCGCTAAGAGCATAAGAATTTCAAATTCTTTTCCAGTAAGTGCAATTTCCTTTCCATTACGAAATACCTGATAATTTTCCGGTATAAGCTGTAAACCATCAAAAGAAAGTGATGTGTCTTCCTCTGAATTTATAGGCAATTGGTATCCATATTCCTTCATCAACTGCCGAAATTTCATATAAAACTCATCATCAACATCCTCCATCTTAATAAATATTACATTCCCAATATGTATCACATCCTTTATAACAACCAATCTTATACTTCTACTTCTGAAATGCTTTGTAACAATCCACCTATTGATCAGATTGTTTCCTTTCAAGCTCGCTAAAAAATCTCGTTGATAACAATCCAATTATACATACAACTATGCCCGTAGGAATTAAAACAAAATAAACTGTAGTATTAAAATTGTCAAACAAAAACCCATATACAATTTGTCCTATCGGTTGAACACACAATGTAATCGCAGATGTATACGCCATAACTTTTCCCATCAAATGATTTGGCGTTCTCTGTTGTATAAGAGATACTGCAAAAATGGAAAAAATACTTATGACAATCTGCATACCACACAATGAAAGCACATTGATTATATAAACTGAAATCTTATTGAGCGGAAAAATAAATGCTATGCCAGCAGGGATAATAAATATGCCCAAAGCTGCCAACACCTGTGATAATTTGTGGGTTTTCAATTTTCCAGTAAGCAGTCCTGCGGCTATGCTGCCTAAAATTGTTGCAACTGCTAATGCACTTTCCGCAGCACCATAATATCTTGCGTTTAATTCAAGAACAGTTCGTACAATATAAGGCAATCCAATTATAGTGATACCCATTACAAAAAATCTGGAAACAGCGGCTAATAATAACATTTTCAAAATATCGGATTGTTCCTTAAAAACAAACCGCATACTTGTCAAAAAATCATACTTAATTATAGAAAAAATATTTTGATTGTTAGCCAACCGTTCATAACTTAATTCTATGAAACACTCAAATAAAGCAGTTACAAAAAAGCAAATAATACTTGCATACATAACTGGTTTTAGACCAAACATAGAATATAATATGCTACCAAACATTGGCGCAACAAGATAAGACAAGGAAGCCACTTGATTAACAACAGCGTTCCCTTTCATAATGTTATCCCCAGTTAGCATTGTCGGAATACACGCCTGTACATTAGGTGTTTCAAAAGCTCCCAAAATGGACAATATCACAAGCAAGATACTTATTACTGTAAGATCATTCCTTTGGGTTAAAAAAATTGCTGCACATAAAACAGATATACCTGACAATGCGTCCAATGCAACCATAATATTTCTTCTATTTGCCCGATCAGAAAGAATACCCCCAAATGGTGATAACAAAATAGTTGGAATCGTTGCTATAGATAATATCCCTGCAAATATAGTTGCAGAACCTGTTACCTCCAACACATACATAGATAATGCAAGTTTCAATATATAATTACCAAATAAAGAAGTCACTTGCCCTAATACCAAAAGTGTAAAGTTTTTTGTAAATAGTTTTTGAGCCATAGTTTACTCCCTTCTCTTGGACGAAATCTCTGAAAGAATTTTTTCTGACATAAATTCTGATTTATTATCCCAAATTGGCAATCCCATTTTTGAAAGCACTTCTACAATAAATTGATACTTATGCAGTATTTCTTCTGTAGTAGCAGGATATATAGACGGCATAAGCCAAAAGTTGATAAGCGGAAGAAGCTCCGAAAGTTCTTTTGCATACTCGGTTTGGATAGAACCATCCTTTCTGCCTTCCTCCAATAACTCAAACCATAAGGGAGTAAGTGTTTTCGTATTTGCTTCAATTGCTGCCGCCAATATTTTTGGATCTTTTAGAATAGAAATTGCTTGCATATTAAGCTCATTGCGTTCTTTATCTGAACGGTCAATTAAAAGCAATTCCCTTATTTTTTGTAAACTATTTAAATCAGTCCGTTTTTTGACCAACTCAAAAGGATTTTTTTCAAGGAACATTCGTTTACTCAATGTATTCATAACTTCTTCTTTGCTCTTAAAACAACGATAAAACATTCCCTTAGCTCCGCCTACTGCTTCCATAATATCTGAAATAGATGTTTCTTCAAAACCTTTTGTTATAAAAAATTTTTGCGCTGCATCTAAAATTTCTTTTTCCCATTGTTCTATCGGCTTCTTAACAGGTCTTGCCATTTTATGCCTCCTAACATAATAGTTATTGACTTTCGGTCAATAACTATTATACTGACCTCTCTATATATTGTCAAGACACTAAAAATGCAAACAACTATTTTTTAGCCGACACACCCTACGGGAGTGTCGTGGGTAGAATAGCAAGCACTGCCTGTGTCCGGACACACAGGCAAAATTCCCCATACTTCCCTGCCGACCGTATGATGAAATTTTCATAGGGAAGTGTCCCTAACCCTCTTTGATTTTCTTTCCGTCTTTTCTCTGCCAGTCCTTGACCTTTATCCGCAGATTTGCTACAATAACACGTGGATAAGTCTATCCAAAACAATTGAACAGACTCGAAACCAGACTGTTGTAAACCGGACAAGTTACAGCAGTTTTTTTATGCCCAAAAACAGAAAAGGAGTGTTAAAAATGGCAAACAGAATCCGCACCAACCGAAATGAATTTCACTTAGATGACAAGGAGCAGTATATCTTAGATGAGAAGTTCAAATTGTCCGGCATGAAAAGCAAGTCAGCTTTCCTGCGTAAGTTGATTTTATACGGATATGTCTATGACGTGGATTACAGTTTCATACGGGAATACAATACGGAGCTTGGACGGATCAGCTCCAGCCTGAACCAGATTGCAAAAA
>CAJUSR010000009.1 GCA_910588855.1 uncultured Kineothrix sp.
AAAATCATACTTGTATTAAAACTTCGGAATAACTATTTTTTCGGTATAAGACGCATTATGCCGAATTCGGCATAACGAATCCGCATCTATTACTAAAACTTTCTTTCCCTGTTTTGCCAACCCGATCCCCAGGCTGCTCGTTGTAGTAGTCTTGCCGACACCGCCTTTCTGGTTTGCGATTGCTATAATTTTACACATGGTTTTATTCCTCCGTATTAGTCAGATTTTTCTTTGATGTTGGCTTTCTGCACTTCCACATAAGCCCGGTAATACCTGTTTGTACCTTTGTTCCGGTACAGCTCCGAAACTTCCGTCACAGCCACTTTGGGCTGTCTTTTCAGAATCTTCTCGAACCACTTAATATCATTCTTCGTTCCCATCAGTCGAATTTTCAGCACGTTTCCTCTCCATTTCTGCAAGGATCTCCTCAATGGGCTTCTGCTTTTGGCAGTATTCCGGATAGCGGAGCTTAATGCCCTGCCAGAAGTACATCGCATAGCCACAGCAGAAAATGTCACTCACCGAATACTCCTGGCATTCCCTTATCTGCTCATCCTTGCGCTTATAATCGTCAACACTCGGCGTTCCGTCTGTGTAAAGGTTAAAGGCAAGCCTTACCACACGGACACTGCCGCTTGTCTGCCAGCCTTGATGCAGACACTCCGGCTTGATGAATCCGGACTTCATATCGTAGATCTGGCTGAAATGATTCCTTGTGTCCTCTGAAATACCGAGAATGTAGATCAAAGCCTTGTGATAGCAGTCCTGATACCTCGCCTGTTCCAATTTCTCATAATAAAACTTCTCATGTTCCTCGTTTGCAAAAACCATGTGTGTGTTGTTGGCGCTCTGCGCCCCTGCTCTTAACGCTGTGTTGTTCATGTGTGAACCTCCTTTGATTATTTTGTTTGTGTATATAAAAAGGACTCTATCCTTTGTTTGGGATAGAATCCTTTGAAAAAACCACGAAAAAAGGGGAAAACTCTTAAATGAATTTTCCCCTAATCGTTAAAGATAGATTTTACAAACGAAATCCTCAAAGCGGTTCGCCTTTGTGTACTCCGGACGATGTGCCATAAAATCATTCACATCAGCTCTGGTTATCAGATACTCCGTAAAGTACATATATTTGTAATCTACTTTCCTACATTGTTTATCGCCGCCTGTGCCGCCGCCAACCGAGCAATCGGTACGCGGAACGGTGAGCAGGACACGTAGTTTAATCCAACCTTATGGCAGAACTCTACGGAAGAAGGATCTCCTCCATGTTCGCCGCAGATGCCCAGTTTCAAATCCGGTCTTGTAGACCTTCCTTTTTCTGCTGCCATCTTCACAAGCTGTCCAACACCATTTTGATCTAATTTTGCAAACGGATCGGACTCATATATTTTGCTCTTATAGTAAGATGCTAAGAACTTGCCTGCATCGTCGCGGGAGAAGCCGAATGTCATCTGTGTCAAATCGTTAGTGCCAAAGGAGAAAAATTCCGCTTCTTCAGCCACTTCGTCTGCCAGCAATGCTGCCCTCGGTATTTCAATCATCGTACCTACATGGTAAACGATATCCGAACCTTTCTCTTTCTTTACAGCTTCTGCCGTCTCTACAACGACTGCCTTCACGTATTTCAATTCCTTCTTGTCGCCTACCAAAGGAATCATGATTTCAGGCTCTACATTATAGCCTTTTTCAGCCTTCACTTCAATAGCAGCTTCCATAACCGCCCGAGTCTGCATCCTTGCAATTTCCGGATACGTAACAGATAAACGGCAGCCCCTGTGGCCCATCATCGGGTTAAATTCATGCAATGTATCGCAGGTTGCCTTTACTTCTTCTACGGTCAGGTTCATATCCCTTGCCAAATCTTCAATATCCTTTTCCTCTGTAGGAACAAACTCATGAAGCGGAGGGTCAAGGAAACGGATGGTAACTGGCCTGCCTTCCATAACTTCATAGATTTCCTTAAAGTCGCCCTTCTGGAAAGGAATCAATTCCGACAATGCCGCTTCTCTTGCTTCTACGGTAGAGGAAAGAATCATTTTACGGATTTTAGGAATCCTTTCCGGCTCAAAGAACATATGCTCTGTACGGCAAAGCCCGATACCTTCCGCACCTAGCTTCACTGCATTTGCAGCATCTGTCGGAGTATCCGCATTCGTACGTACCTTTAATGTACGGAACTCATCCGCCCAAGCCATAATCCTCTTGAAGTTGCCGGTAATCCCTGCTTCTACTGTCTTAATATCGCCTTTATAAATTTTGCCGGTGGAACCATCCAGAGAAATATAGTCCCCTTCTTTAAAATGATATCCGCCCAATTCAAACGTCTTTGCCGCTTCATCAATAACAATATCGCCGCATCCGGATACACAGCATGTCCCCATCCCACGGGCAACAACTGCCGCATGGCTTGTCATACCGCCCCTGACTGTCAGGATACCTTCTGCCGCATGCATCCCTTCGATGTCTTCCGGGGATGTTTCCAAACGTACCAAAATGACTCTCTCGTCTCTTTCATGCGCCAATACTGCATCTTCTGCATTGAAATATACCTTTCCTGCAGCTGCACCAGGTGATGCCGGAAGAGCCTGTCCAATCACTTCGCCTCTCTTCAATGCATCTTCGTCAAAGTTCGGGTGAAGCAGCTGATCTAAGGATTTCGCTTCAATCCTGCATACCGCTTCTTTCGGAGTAATCACTCCTTCATCCACCAAATCACAGGCAATCTGAAGAGCTGCCCCTGCCGTACGCTTTCCGTTACGTGTCTGCAAGAAAAACAGTTTTCCGTCTTCAATGGTAAATTCCATATCCTGCATATCACGATAATGTGCTTCCAGTTTATTTGCAATATCAATAAACTGTCCATAGCATTCCGGTAAATCTTCCTGTAATTTAGTAATCGGTTGAGGAGTACGGATTCCTGCAACAACGTCTTCACCTTGTGCATTGATAAGATATTCACCGTAAATCCCTTTTGCCCCTGTGGAAGGGTTCCTTGTAAATGCAACACCGGTTCCCGATGTATTGCCCATATTGCCGAATACCATTGCCTGAACATTGACCGCGGTTCCCCAATCCCCAGGAATGTCATTCATCCTACGGTATACGATAGCCCTGTCATTATCCCAGGAACGGAATACTGCCTTAACTGCTTCCATCAACTGCACTTTCGGTTCCTGAGGGAAATCGCTCCCCATTTTGTCTTTATAAATCTGTTTAAACTTCTTAATAACTTCCTGCAAGTCCTCTGCCGTCAGCTCCGTATCGAAGTTTACTCCCTTGCTGTCCTTAATATCATCCAAAATCCTTTCAAAATATGATTTTGGTATCTCCATAACCACATCGGAAAACATTTGGATAAATCTGCGGTAGGAATCATAAGCAAACCTTGGATTGCCCGTCTTCTTTGCAAAACCTTCCACAGCCACATCCGTAAGCCCCAGGTTCAGGATAGTATCCATCATCCCCGGCATAGATGCCCTTGCACCCGAACGCACGGAAACTAAAAGCGGGTTTTCCGTATCGCCAAATTTCTTCCCTTGTTTCTTTTCCAGCCCTTCCAATGCATCAAAAATCTGAGCTTCAATTTCTTCCGAAATCTTCTTGCCCTGATTATAGTAATCCGTACATGCCTCTGTTGTTACCGTAAATCCCTGCGGTATCGGCAGCCCCAGCCTTGTCATCTCTGCCAGGTTTGCACCCTTCCCCCCTAAAAGGTTCCTCATGTCTGCACTGCCTTCTTCAAATAAGTACACCCATTTTGCCATTCCATGCCCTCTCCTTACATAATATTTTCCAACAGGATTCCTGCCGCAGCTATGCCGTAAGGCCAAACCACAGCTTATCCCGTTGAGGATATTTCATTATACCACATTATTGCTGCTTTGTACTCCTAAATGCAAAAATTTTTCCAATTTCATGGGGAATTGGATATAAGTTCCAAATCTCTCTTTTTCAGTCTGTTTAAAAGGCAGAAGCCTTTGACATACCTCCTTTAGAGACCGTAAACCATTCCTTTAACAACTCGCTTTCCCCTCCCTTTAAAGGAATCCTGTAAAAGTAATCATTATTCCCTGTTTCCTCATCCGTTTCCGCAATCGCTTCATAATATAGATAACCGTCCTCGGGAATAAAATGCATAATACCCCAATACTCCCCTTCCTGCAGGCTGCCAAGCTTCCTCCTGCTGCCGTCATCCAAAGAAACCGCAACGATATCGCCGTCCAATACCGTATAAATCTCCCCTTGATGTAATAAAAGAGAATAATTGGACGAACCCTTAAAATCGACAGGAAGCTCCCTTTCCATTTTCCCCGTATCCCCGTTCCTTATCTGCAAGCGGTATGTATATGTGCGGTAATCATAGCCGTCCGGCTTATGTATCAAAGTAAAGCAATACAATTTGCCGCTTTCAGAAAATATGCTGTCTATATATCCTTCCTCATCCACTTCCGCATAAGATGCCACCGTTTCATCCCTGCCGCTTTCCATGTGGACACGGCCTACTATATTCCCCTTTTCTTCATCCGTTCCTTTATAATACATATAATTCCCATCGTAACCAAGGATATCATCCACACGGCCGGATTGGATTTCTCCCCGCTCTTTTGTCTCCACATCGACATAAGCATACCGCATATGGTAATTTTCGTCATACCCATAACCGTAAAAAAGTTTATCCCCCACAAGCTTTTCATGCCCGGCGCCTGCTAAGAAAACATCATCCGCAAGCACTTCCGGATTGCCCCCGTCTTTGTCGGAACGTTTGATTTCCAGCAACTCATCCGTCAGGCTGTCATATGCTTCCTGCACTTTCTCCACATAATATACCTTATCTTCCCATATGGTAAAAATGCTGCTTTTCTGCACAATGGCTTCTCCATAAGGCGCATTCGCCCCGGCATATACTTTCCCCTCATATGCGCACATATTGGAAAAGCCCCTGATTGGGCGGTATACTGGTTCCGGCAGCCGGCTCCCCTTCAAAAAGAATATGCCTGCTGCCGCAAGGATAAGAGCCGCCGCCCCAATTATTTGGATTTTCCCTTTGCCCGTCTTTCCCTTTGTCTTTTTCTCCATTTTTTGCTCCATTCGCCACCCTGTACAACATCAGGCAACATGCCCGAAATACCAATACCCTGTTCTCTAGTCCTTACACCACTTAACTCATTGCTTCCGGAAACCAAAACAACTTTCTGTCTTTGCCTCTCTTAGCAGATTTTTGCTATACTGCCTTTATCTCTCTCCCCGCAACCATGCCGCATTTGCCCACTTTCCCGCACCTACCTCATTCAACCCGCAACCATCGCCTACCGGATAAAATTCGTTTTTATCGGTTCTTCCGCTTCCGGCGGCATAATCCCGGCGTCTTTCCCCGCCTGGATACATTTCAGCATCCATGCCATATTCCTGCCGAGCGTGCGCATAATCTGCATCCCTTCCAAATCCTGCCTTACCTCGTCCGGTGTATTCCCATGCACCATCGTCCAATATTTGGAGGATACGATTGGCATATTCCTAATGGAAAAATATTTATTGATTTCATCAATGCTTGCCGTCGTTCCTGCCCTTCTTGCGGAAACCACCGCCGCCGCCAGCTTGTAGGCAAAACACTTCCCTGCATAAAACATACGGTCAAGCAGCGCAATCAAGGCACCGTTAGCCGAAGCAAAATACACAGGGGAACCGATAACGTAAGCATCCGCCTTTTCCGCTTTGTCAATGGCACGGTTTACTGCATCGTCATCGAATACACAACGGTGATTGTTCCGGGCGCACCCGCCGCATCCGATACATCCTCTCACCGGTTGTTTCCCAATATGGAAAATTTCCGTTTCTATCCCTTCTGCTTCCAGCACATTGGCCACCTCAGTCAATGCCGTATAAGTACATCCTTTTTCATTGGGGCTTCCATTTATCAGCAATACTTTCATATTTTCCCTCATTTCTGCGCGGCTTTGCTGCATAAAGCCAATTTGGCTTTCCAGTTTGCGAATGCCGCGCAGACACAAACTTGCGATTAAACGTTTTCGACAACTTTTCGTTATTTCATTACCCTATATCCACCGTATACTCCGCCGCAAATCTTTTTCCCGGCTCTACTTTGTTCCCCCATTTACGCTCTTCCCATGTTCCGGCAAAATCCGATGAATCGCTCGTGCCATACCAAGGCTCTATGCAGAGAAAAGGGGCATTTTTCCCTGCCGGGGTCCACACCGCCACTACCGGCATGGCAAATTCTACCCGGATATAAGGTTTCTTTTCCGGAGTCAGCAGGGCAATGCTATGTAGCTGCCCATTCTCCATTATCATTGCATCCTCGCAGAACAGCTCTTCCCTAACCGGAAGCATCCCCCCTTCCGTTTTATAAACAATTTTCCTTTCGCTAATCAGCCCATTTTCATCCAGCCTTGTACATTGAATAGTCTCCTTCCCGTCAAAGTCAAGGTAATAGCCGCTTCTGTCTTCCCCGGAATTGAACGGGCACCGGAAGGCCGGATGTCCGCCGATGGAAAAATAAACCGGCTCATCGGAAGGGTTTTCCACCCTCCAAAGCACCTTTACCCGCATCCCTTCCAAACGGTATCCGACCTCCAGACGGAAATCAAAGGGATAAATTTTCCTGGTTTCTTCATCCGCCTCCAACGCAAGCCACATCTCTGCCGATACTTGTGAAACCAGTTTAAACTCTTTATCCCGTGCAAACCCATGCCTTCCCATAGCATATGCTTTGCCGCCAAAGCAGTACCCATTCCCCTTAAGCGTCCCAACCAACGGAAACAGTAAAGGGGATACCTTTCCCCAATATTCCGGATTGCCGCTCCACATATATTCTTCCCCCGTATCTATTCTACGCAAAGACCTCATTTCTGCCCCACGGCTGTCTACCGACACTATTATTTTCCCGTTACTGATTTCATAAACCGCCATTTTTCCATCCTCTTTTCTTCATCTTTTGTTCCGTTCCCCCAAAGCAATCCCCTTAATCATCCACTCTGGCCTCCACATCCAAAGCCTCCATTGTTTCTTTTATCTCCCTCGCCGTTTTCGACACCCGGGAAATAATCCAAATATCAGACACTCCATCATAAATAAGGAAAACCCCTATCAGGACAACCACTGTGCTTACCACCTCAAACGGATTGCATATCAGCAATATTCCAAGCCCTACCGTCAGCGCCCCAAGCAGCAATGCCACCCACCATTTGCTGTACTTATTCCGGAACAGCTCCAATGCCTGAAGCAGATTATGCACACCATGCACTGCCACCACCACACCGATAACCACCGGGATAATTTTTATCAAAACGTCAGGATTGAATATAACCCATCCTCCCAAAACGGTTAAGATAATCCCAGCCAAAAGGTTAATCTGTGAAAGCAGGCTTCCATCCCTTTGGGCAAAAAACGTAATTAAATTCACAATCCCGCTTAACGCCAGCACGGCACCCAGGCCAATACATACGATTTTTGAAGACACATCCGGCCAAACAACCAACGTCCCCCCGAATAAAATACAAAAGACTGCAGATAAAATGTAATTAACTTTTAACTCTTTAAAAAACTGATACATCAATACCATCTCCTCTATTTATATTTCATACCAAACTGCCATCGGCAATATGGTTTTAAATTTTCCCATCCGCATCTTTCCAGTTCCTGATATCTTCCATCAGGCAGTCCACATCTTTCTGCCTTGTCGCCCAACTGGTGCAAAACCTTACCGCACTATGGCTTTCGTCTACCCTTTGCTGATAAGAAAAGCTATATTTTTCCTTCCATAGTTCTAAAACGGAGTCCGGCAATATGGGAAAAAGCTGATTCGTGGTATTTTCCACCAAAAAGGAGATACCCGCTTGATGGAAAGCTTCCCTTAACTGCTCCGCCAGCCCATCCGCATAGCGGGAAATTTCCATATATAGGTCATCCTCAAATAAAGCCATAAACTGCAGCCCTAAAAGCCTGCCTTTCGCCAGCATACCGCCCTTTTGCTTAATAAAATACCGGAAATCTTCTTTTAAAGAAGGGTGGGTGATGACGACAGCCTCCCCGAATAAAGCGCCGACCTTCGTTCCACCAATATAAAACACATCGCATAAACGGGCCAAATCCTGAAAGGTAAGCGTATTGTCTGAAGCCGCAAGGGCATATCCCAACCGGGCCCCATCCATAAACAAAAACAACCCGTTTTTCCTGCAAACTGCAGAAATCTCCTCCAATTCTTCTTTGCCGTATATCGTTCCAAGCTCCGTCGATTGGGAAATATATACCATCTTGGGCTGTACCGTATGTTCACGATCCATATCTTCCCGATGGGCCAGACAACACTCTTCCACTTGTTTTGCCGATAATTTTCCGTCTTTGGAGGGAAACGCCAATATCTTATGCCCGCATGCTTCGATTGCCCCCGTTTCATGCACATTAATGTGCCCCGTTTCTGCCGCTATTACCCCTTGATGAGGCCGAAGCCCCGCCGATATAACGGTCAGGTTAGCCTGTGTGCCCCCAACGAGAAAATGGACATCCGCATCCCCCCTGCCGCAAATTTGCCTGATTAACCCCTTTGCCTGCATGGAATAGGAATCCATCCCGTAACCCTGCGTCTGCTCCCTGTTGGTAGCAATCAATTTTTCCAATACTTTTTCGTGTGCGCCCTCGCTGTAATCACAATTAAAACGTATCATAACGCTTCTCCTTATCCAGTCCTTGTTGTTTTCATCCCTATGAGCCCGGCTTCCCCAAATTTACTCCATAAAGATTGAGTTGGCAAAAGACCCATCCGACAGCGCCGCTTGACAGGTCATTTGGCGCCCTAACCCTATAAAGCCAAACCTTACTTCATATTTTACTAAATTTCCTAAAGAACACAAGTCTTTTCTTGTCTATTCTTTACGATTGGGATATAATGAATTTCATTGACAGGCAAACAGGGCAGCCATCCCCCCTTTAGAGCCCAGATGTCAAAAGACCTGCCCTACAGCGCCCTTTGGCACCCGGTTCCTGACGGGAATTGGTAATATGCGATATGATAAAACGAAAATTCCAAGGAGGTATTCATCATGACAACATCTATTACAAGACAAGAAGCGCTCGCCTTATTAAAAAAATATAACAAGGAGCCTTTCCATCTGCTCCATGCTTTCACTGTAGAGGGCGTGATGCGATGGTATGCACAGGAAATGGGGTATGGGGAAGAAACCGAGTATTGGGCATTGGCCGGGTTATTGCACGATGTCGATTTTGAAGTTTATCCGGAAGAACATTGTAAAAAAGCGCCGGAACTTTTAGCCGAAATCCACGCAGGAGAAGACTTGACCCATTCTGTCTGCAGCCACGGCTATGGTATTTGCAGCGATATTGAACCAACACATCCGATGGAGAAAGTCCTTTTTGCCACCGATGAATTGACCGGGCTTATCGGCGCCGCAGTTAGGATGCGCCCTTCTAAAAGCGTAATGGATTTGGAAGTTTCCAGCCTGAAAAAGAAATTTAAGGACAAACGTTTTGCTGCCGGATGCTCCAGAGATATTATCCGGCAAGGCGCAGAACTTCTTGGATGGGAACTGGACAAGCTTTTTGAAAAAACCATAGAAGCGATGAAATCATGTGAAGCCGAGGTAGCAAGGCAAATAGAGGAGGAATAAAAAAGATGGAGGATAAACAACAGACTCCCGAAAACACAAACCGTTTTCAATCGAGTAGAGAAGATTCATCTTCCCCTACTCGCTGCGCGCCCCGTGTGCCGCATAGCGGCTTATTTCCTCTACACGGGGCTGCGCATAAACAAGAATCCTGCTTGCAGGATTCTCCGCCTGAGAGAAGGGCTTTCCTATATGGTAAAAAATCCAAGCGGATTGCCGCCTGGATATGCATCCTTTCCCTTGCCGCCCTTTATATCGCCACCTTTTTAACCGCCATCCTGGACACTCCCGGCTCCGGCAGCCTGTTCCGTACCTGCCTTGGCGCCACTATTGTCCTCCCCACCTTATTATGGATGTATCTGTGGCTCTATGGCCGGATAAAAGAAAGGGAAAAAGACATATAAAAAAGTGTCTTCGACACTTCATGAAGAACCTTCGGTTCTTCCTTAATTTATGTCCTTCTTATGGAGGACTTTCCTATATGGTAAATCAAAGCCCCAGCGTATACAGCGGGGGATTAAACCTGGAATGCCTTAAGCAGCAGCTCATCTGCCACTTAAGGCATTTCCCTTATTCCACACCGATTTTCTTCAGTTCTTCTTCTGCCTGTTCTTTATTTTTAAAATGAATGGTATAAATTCCAAATGCTTCTGCCGCCTCCAGATTTTTTTCCGTATCATCCAAAAAAACGCATTCTTCAGGCTTCAAGTCGTACCTTTCCAACAAAAGCCTGTAAATCCCCGGTTCCGGCTTGACCATCTTATCCCGGTATGAAAGGATGCCCCCGTCTACATAGTCCAAAAAGCCCAGCGCATCCTGGCAGTCCGTATATGCTTTTGCTGCAAAATTGGAAAGTACAAGCACCTGATATCCTTTTTTCTTCAATTCCTGCACCCACGGAATTGCATAATCGTATTTTATGACCATCCCATGAATGCTGCTTAACGTTTCCCTAAGCTCATTCTCAATACCCGGGTCATTTTCTATAAATAAATTCAATATTTCGTCATCCGTAAGCGCGCCTCTGTCATGCTCCTGCCAGGCCCTGCTCCCTACCGTAGCCTTCACCAGCCGCCGGTACGTCTCTTCCGGATAGCCGAACCCAAGAAAATATTCCTGCCAGGCAAAGCCGGCTAAAACATTTCCGATATCAAAAATAACCGTCCTTATCATCTTCTACCATTGCCTCCTCATGGCCTTTGTAAATCATGTCCAGCAGTTTCCTTCCCGCTGCGGACACCGGGTTTTTCCCATCTGTTACAATACAAAAATACCGTTTGGGGATAATCTTGTTAAAACGTAATGCAAAAAGCCTGCCTGATTCCAGATAATCCGCTGCAAACTCTTTCATTATACTCCCAACCCCCATATTCCGCAAGGCAAACTGCACAATCATATCGCTGGTAGCCAGTTCAAATTCCGGGTTCATCACCACATTGTTTTTTTCCAGAAAAGAGTCCATAAACTTCCGGGTACTCGTCTTTTTTTCCAAAGAAATAATCGGCAGCCTTTGAAGCTCCTGCAAATCCAGCATTTTGTTCTTATAGGATATGAATTTCCGGCCGCCGATAAAAATGTCTTCGATTTCTTTCACCCGTACCACATCCATCCCCGGAACTTTATCGAAAGGCGTACTTACAACACCGAAGTCAATCTTCCCCTCCTGCAGATAAGACAATGTTTCCGGTGTAGGGGCATTGGATACCATCACTTTTATATCCGGGTATTTCTCATGGAACTGCTCCAAATAAGGCAGTAAGAAAAAACGCAGCGTCATATCGCTGGCGCCGATACGCAGCTCCCCTAGTTCCAGATTCAACATCTGCACCAGCTTCTTTTCCCCCAGCTCAATCTGCTCATAACCTTTGGACACATACTCTGCCAACAGTTCCCCTTCCGCCGTCATCCGGACTCCCTTGGAAGTACGGATGAACAGCTTTGCCCCAATCACATTTTCCAGTTGTTTTATGGACTGGCTCACCGCCGGCTGGGAAATTGCCAAATGTTCCGCTGCCGCCGTTACGCTCTGATATTTTGCCACATAATAGAATACTTTGTAATATTCCAGATGATTTACCATAAACTTCCCCTTTCGCCCCTTTACCTTTTACGGTAAATAATATCATCCCTTCCCGGCCCATTGCTCACCATCGTAATGGGATAACCAATCTGCTTTTCGATAAATTCTATATAGTTTCTACAGTTTTCCGGCAAATCTTCATATTTCTTTATCCCCCGGATGTCACATTTCCATCCGGGAAGGGTCTTAAAGCATGGTTTCGCTTTTGCGAGTCTGGCAGTTACCGGAAAATCCGTTGTCATTTCCCCTTCAATTTCATATCCTACGCAAACCGGAATCTCGTCCAGATATCCAAGCACATCCAGCACCGTAAACGCCACATCCGTTGTGCCTTGCAGCCTGCATCCATATTTGGAAGCAACACAGTCAAACCACCCCATCCGCCGCGGCCGTCCGGTAGTCGCCCCGTACTCTCCGCCGTCTCCGCCGCGTCTTCTCAATTCCTCCGCCTCATCCCCAAAGATTTCCGATACGAAAGCCCCCGCTCCCACTGCGGAAGAATATGCTTTGCAGACGGTAATAATTTCTTTTATTTCATAAGGCGGCAGCCCTGCACCGATTGCCCCGTATGCCGCCAGTGTGGATGAAGAGGTCACCATAGGATAAATGCCGTGGTCAGGGTCTTTCAGCGTTCCTAACTGCCCTTCCAAAAGGATTGTTTTCCCTTCTTTTAGCGCTTTTTCCACAAAAGCAGACACATCGCAGACATAAGGGGCAATCATATCCCTATACCCTTCCAAAGTGGCAAGAAGCTCCTCCTCATCAATTAAGGGCTTATGGTATAAATGTTCCAGCATCACATTTTTCATTTCCGCCGCTTTCGCTACTTTTTCTTTCAACAGCCCACTGTCAAAAAGTTCACTGACCTGGAAGCCGATTTTCGCATATTTATCCGAATAAAAAGGCGCTATCCCCGATTTTGTGGAGCCAAAGGATTTCCCTCCCAGCCTTTCCTCCTCGTATTGGTCAAACAAAATATGATAAGGCATGACAATCTGTGCCCTGTCCGACACAAGCAGCTTCGGCATAGGTACCCCTTTGTCTGTCAGCGATTTTATCTCCTGTATCAGAACCGGAATATTCAAGGCAACCCCATTGCCAATAATGCTTGTGGTATGCCCATAAAAAACCCCGGAAGGCAGTGTATGAAGGGCAAATTTCCCATAGCCATTTACAATGGTATGACCCGCATTCGCTCCGCCCTGAAAACGGATAATAATATCCGCCTCCTTCGACAGCATATCCGTAATCTTCCCTTTTCCTTCATCGCCCCAGTTGGCGCCTACTACTGCTTTAACCATAATATAATCTCCTCCTATGATAAAGAAGTGTCTTCGACACTTCTTGAAGAACCTTCGGTTCTTCCTGAATCTACATCCTTCTGCTGAAGGGCTTTCCTATAAGGCAAAAAAACAGGTTGTAAAAAACCTGTTTCTTTTGTCTTTTACTTTATGATTATACACGATTTCTATTCATAAGTAAAATCAATATGTTTTATATTTTTTATAATATATTCTTATATCACAAGAATAAGAGAGTAAAAAATCGAGTAGGGAAGATTCATCTTCCCCTACTTGCTGTGCCCCCTGTGCGCCGCATAACGGCATATTTCTTCTGCACGGGGCTGCGCATAAAAGCAAAACAGTTCTTAACAGCTCTGCCCCTTTACTCTTTTCCATCCCAGCAGTATGTGCAAAGTTTACATCTGTCAATCCCTACCGCCTCTATCATATCGTCCAGCCGATGGTAACGCAGCGAAGTAAAGTTCAATTGTTCCCCAACCCGCTTTACCATCTCCTTATATTCATCCGTTTCCGGGTCGGAATATGCTTCCAAACGGGTAAAACGCCCTTCTCTTTCCAGCTCTTTCAAAATCTGACGGGTAATCAAATCCATTTCCGATGTGGAACGGGAAAAGTTCAAATATTTACAGCCATAGAGCAACGGCGGGCAAGCCGGGCGGATATGCACTTCCTTCGCGCCGCTTTGGTAAAGAAATTCCGTCGTTTCCCGCAATTGCGTGCCCCGGACAATGGAATCGTCAATAAGCAGCAGGCTTTTATTCTGAATCAAATCATGCACCGGTATTAATTTCATTTTTGCAATCAAATTCCTTTTGCTCTGTATCGTTGGCATAAAGGAGCGGGGCCATGTAGGCGTGTATTTGATAAAGGGACGTGAAAAAGGGATGCCTGACTCATTGGAATAACCGATGGCATGGGGTGTGCCTGAATCAGGCACTCCGGCTACAATATCCGGCTTTACATCATCCCTTTTTGCCAAAAGGGAACCACAGCGGTAACGCATTTCCTCCACGCTGATTCCTTCGTAAGAAGAAGAAGGATAGCCATAATATACCCATAAAAACGTACATATTTTCATTTCTTTCCCCGGCGCCGCCAGCGTATGCAGCCCTTCCGGCGTAACAATTACGATTTCCCCCGGACCAAGTTCCTTTTCTTCCACATACCCCAGGTTCAAATAAGCAAAGCTTTCAAAGGAAATACAATAGGAATCCTTTTTCTTCCCAATCGAAACCGGCGACCTCCCCATCCTGTCCCTTGCCGCATAAATCCCCTTTGGCGTCATCAAAAGAATAGTCATAGAGCCTTCAATGATTTCCTGCGCATATTGGATGCCTTCCACCAGGTTCTCCCTCTGGTTGATAATGGCAGCTACCAGCTCCGTCGCATTGATATCCCCTCCGCTCATTTCCAGGAAATGCGTGTTCCCTTTTTTAAAAATAGTCTCCACGATTTTATCCGTATTGTTGATTTTCCCCACCGTTTCTATCGCATAGGTTCCATGATGGGAACGCACAATCAATGGCTGCGGTTCATAATCGGAAATGCAGCCGATTCCCATATACCCCTTCATTTCATTTACGTCTTTATCAAATTTCGTACGGAACGGCGCATTTTCAATATTATGGATGGAACGGTCAAATCCTTTCTCCCCATAAACCGCCATCCCAGCCCGCCTCGTTCCCAAGTGGGAATGATAATCCGTTCCAAAAAACAAGTCAAAGATACAGTCGTTCTTCGACGCCACTCCAAAAAATCCACCCATAACCGTTACCTAATTCCTTTCCTGTTCCTCATGCCTTATTTAAAACTGATACACTGTCCATACATCCAACCAAAAGTCCACTGCAGGCAGCTATTTTCTGTTTCCAGTCCTCTGCTGCAAGTGCAAAAAGCGCATCTTCAAAGCTTTGCTTTAAAAATACGCTTAAATCTATCCCGTTTTATACGTGAATCTCTGCTTTTATTCCCAACAAATCCTTATTTTCCTCCAAAATCGGTGAAATGACCTTTGACAGGAATGCTTCCACCTGCTCTTTTGAACGTCCGATATATTTCGATGGCTCCATCGTTTTCTGCAATTCCTCCAATGACATGTTAAAAGCCGGATCCGCTGCTATAAGCTCCAGCAGATTATTTTCCTTCCCTTCCACCTTTACATTCCTGCCTGCTTCCATAGAAAGGGTACGGATTCTTTCATGCAGTTCCTGTCTGTCCCCGCCTGCCTTTACGGCATCCATCATAATGTTTTCCGTCGCCATAAACGGCAACTCGCTCAACAGGCGTTTTTCAATTACCTTGGGATAGACTACTAAGCCATCCACCACATTCAGGCACAAATCCAAAATCCCATCTACCGCCAAAAAACCTTCCGGTATGGAAAGCCTCTTGTTCGCCGAATCGTCCAACGTCCGTTCAAACCATTGCGTTGCAGAAGTGATAGCCGGGTTCAGGGCATCAATCATTACATATCTGGATAAAGATGCAATCCTTTCGCTCCTCATAGGATTGCGCTTATAAGCCATCGCCGAAGAACCAATCTGCCCTTTTTCAAAGGGTTCTTCCACTTCTTTTAAATGCTGCAGCAGGCGGATGTCATTGGACATCTTATGGGCGCTGGCAGCAATACCTGCCAATACATTCGCCACTCTGGTATCCACCTTTCTCGAATAGGTCTGGCCGGATACCGGATAGCATTCCTGAAAGCCCATCTTCTCCGCAATCATCGGGTCTATTTTATCAATAATCTCCTGCTTTCCGTCAAACAGCTCCAAAAACGAAGCCTGTGTTCCTGTCGTTCCCTTGGAGCCAAGAAGCTTCATATGGGAAAGCACATAATCCAAATCTTCCAAATCCAGGCAAAATTCCTGCATCCATAACGTAGCCCTTTTCCCAACGGATGTTGGCTGGGCCGGCTGGAAATGGGTAAACGCCAACGTTGGCTGGGCTTTATACTTGTCCGCAAAATCCGCCAGCTCCTTGATTACATTCACCAGCTTTTTCTTTACCAGACGAAGCGCCTCGGCCATCACGATAATATCCGTATTATCGCCTACATAACAGGACGTCGCCCCTAAATGGATAATCCCTTTTGCTTTCGGGCACTGTACTCCATATGCATATACATGGCTCATCACATCATGGCGGACTTCTTTTTCCCTCGCTTGCGCCACTTCATAATTGATATCCTCCGCATGTGCCTTCAGTTCATCTATCTGCTCCTGGGTAATATTCAGCCCCAGCTCTTTTTCCGTCTCCGCCAAGGCAATCCACAGTTTCCTCCACGTCCTGAACTTCATGTCAGGCGAAAAAATATACTGCATTTCCCTGCTGGCATAACGCTCGGAAAGAGGACTTTGATATCTGTCTGTACTCATATGTTTCTCCTTTTTATACTTCGTAGCTTTCCGGCCCGGATACCCCCACATTCCTCTTCCGGCTTATCCATCCTGCAACTACGCTTCCCTCCCGGCTTTCAAAGCGGCGCCTTTCTGCACGGCACAGCCTCGCCACACCGGAATCAATCCAATCCAAGTCGTTTAAACACTTCCTGATATGCTTCCTCTACATTCCCCAAATCCCTGCGGAAACGATCCTTATCCAGCTTTTCATTCGTATTCACATCCCACAGCCTGCATGTATCCGGCGAAGTTTCATCCGCTAAAAGGATTTCCCCGTGGAAGCGCCCAAATTCTATTTTAAAGTCAACCAGCTTAATATCCGCCTGAAGGAAATATGCTTTCAGTACCTCGTTTACTTTAAACGCATATTTCTTAATCTTTTCAATTTCATCCCAGTCCGCAAGCCCCAAAGCCACTGCAAAATAACTGTTAATCAACGGGTCGCCCAGTTCATCGTTTTTATAGCTAAACTCTATCGTAGGCTCTTTAAACGGAGTGCCTTCCGGCACGCCCAGCCGCTTAGAAAAGCTTCCTGCCGCTACATTACGGATAATCACTTCCAAAGGCACAATTTCCACTTTTTTTACGGCCGTTTCCCGCTCGCTTAACTCTTCGATAAAGTGGGTGGGCACCCCTTCTTTCTCCAGAAGTTTGAACACATGGTTCGTCATACGGTTATTGATAACACCCTTCCCTACAATTGTTCCCTTTTTCTCCCCGTTAAATGCCGTAGCATCATCTTTATAATCTACAATTACTACATCCGGGTCTTCCGTCGCATACACTTTCTTCGCTTTTCCTTCATAGAGCTGTTCCAGTTTCTTCATTCTTTCCTCCGTCCTTCCTTCATTGGCAAAGTCAAATACCCCGCCGCAAGCAACGGAGCATAAATATAGCCTAACAATATGAAGTATATAACAGTTTTTTTTTGAAGTCAAATGCCCATTCTAACAAAAAAAATAATACAAAGGCATATTTTTTCCAATAAATTCCCTAATGCCTTTCCGGCAGCTTTTTATCTGTTTCCGCTTTTACCAGTCTTTCACCAGTTTCATATCCCAAGGCAACCGGTATGGGCTATCCGGCTCTTCCTGCAGGATTTCATAAACCAGTCTTCTGTAATCGCTGCTTTCTTTTGCCCAATATTCATATCCCATCATATAGCTGTCCGTAAATGTATCCCAAGAGCCATATTTTTTCTGAATCATCCGGGAAACTTCCAAAGCCTCCTCCAAAGCTTCCGTTTCGGAATAATACCCTACCACATAATAGCTGGACAATAACATAACCAGGCGGCTGTAATCCCAAGCCGATATGGCATCCTCGCCTTTTTCTTCATAGGCTTCATAAAACCGCGCATATCTTTCCGCCTCTTCCTGCGTCATATCGTTGTTTTCACAAAGGAAATCCACCCTTTCCTCCTTATCTACAGAAGCAAGCCCGGCTTTTGCCAGCCCGTCCATTTCCTCTACGAAGCGCGTACGATGCCCTTCGCTGCGAAGCCAGTCCAAAGACTCGTCCGCCGACGCCCGGTCCGTAACGCCCCATTGCCTGTCCAGCATTTCTTTTTCCCTTTCCACGCAATCGCTGTTCGGGAATGTGCCTCCAAATATGGTATAGTCATGACCGTTCAATGTTGTCAGCACAGCGTAAGTACCGTTCATCCAAAGGATGGTATCCGTGGTTTCCACCACCGGGGTATTCACCCTTTCCGGCGCGTCTTCCCGGAAAGAAGCCCCTATCCGCCGCACATATTCCAAAGTATCCGCATCCATGTTCCTTGCCGCATAAATAAAAGCATAATAGGCATAATCCGTTTCCCCATAAACGATATAGCCATCCGCAACGGTGCCTTCCATATCTAATTTACAGCGGTAAGATTCCGTTTCTGTAAGCCCCGGTATTATGCCCGTATCGCCCGACTCCTCTAACCCGGAGATACCATAGACGGTCTTCACCGCCTCCTCCACATCCTCCCTGCCGGCAAAACGGCCCTCTTTCACCGATTGAATCACCATCACCGCATCCATGCCATTTTTGCTGGACGCGCCAATCCAGCCATCCTCTTTCGCATCCTTTTCTTCCCAGCTTTCCTCCAGCATAATGCTTATAGTGCCATCGGCGGAAGCAAATTCCGCTTCCGCCGATGGCACCATATTTCCGCATCCGGAAATCGCTAAAAAGAATGCAATACTAAGGCATAGCCATAACTGCTTTCTTTTCCTCATTCCGAATTACCAACTCTTTTCTAATGTCATATTCCAATCCAAACTATAAGGGCTGTTAGGAGCTGCTTTTAATTCTTCATAAACTGCCCTTCTTTCGTCGCTGCTTTCTTCTGCCCAATATTCATAGCCTACCATATAGCTGTCTTCAAAAGCATCCCAGGAATCAAATACCGTCTGGATTACGGTAGCTATTTCCAGAGATTTGTCCAAAGCTTCCGTCTCCGTATAATAACCTGCGATATAAGCGTTGGACAATACCGACATTGCACGGCTGTAGTCCCATGCCGACATCATATCTATGCCTTTTTCATCATATAAAGCATAGAAATCCGCATATTGCTGTGCAATTTCTTCCGTCATATTCGTATAATTGTTGAGAAGGTAATCTGCCCTTTCCCCTTCCGGCATTTCCCCAAGACCGTCTTCTGTCAACATATCCATCATTTCCGCAAAGTCCATGCGGTGCCCTTCACTCATAAGCCAATCTATCGTTTCATCCGCCGTTGCACGGTCTGTTACTTCCCACCACTCATTCAACATGGATTGCTGCAATGCCATAGAGTCATCGTTAGCCGGCATGCTTCCGAACACGGTGTAATCCCAGCCGTTCAATGATGTCAGTACGGCATGGGTACCGTTCATCCAAAGAATGGTATCCGTAACTTCTACCGTTGAATTATTCGGGGTTTCCGGTGCATCTTCTTTAAAGGAAGAAAACACCTGATTTGCATAAACCATCGTATCATCGTTCATTTTTTCTGCTGCATACAGCATCGCATAATATGCATAGCCGGATTCTCCATAAATGAAATATCCGTCTGCAGATTCACCTTCCAAATCTATCTTGCACTTATAAGCTTCCACATTTTCCAGCCCCGGTGCTACCCCGGCGCCGTCCATTGTTTCTTTCCCTGATACTTTGTATGTACTTTCCACCACATCTTTTACGTCCTGAAGACTGGAAGCATCCACGCCTTTGATAAGCTGCAGGATGACAACGCCGTCATTGCCATTCTTGCTGTATGCACCAATCATACCGTCTGTTGCTTCACCTTCCGTCTGCCAGTCTTCCGCCAACATAACGCTCATCGTTGCATCAGGGGAGGCAAACTCTTTCGTGGGCTTATCCGCTTCTTTTTTGCCACAGCCAGCAAATGTCAATGCAAGAAGGGCCACAACAAGCCACACCACTGTCTTCTTTACTGTTTTCATTTCTCACTACCTCACTTTTCCCTTAATATTCTTTTTCCTATTTCCATAACTGCCGCTCTATGCAATTACGTTAAAGGACATTATACCCTATCATTTCATTTTATGCAATAATGTAAATGTCCTATTTCTATCTATAACCTTTTCTCTTCAATTTCATCCCTTTCAAATAAATATCTGGAATATGATACCTGATAGGATCACTCTTTTTCCTTTGATATTCTTTTAAAATACCAATTTCTATTAAATGATCAATCGCTGTCTTCAAATTTTCTCTTTCCATGCCACATCTTAATAATGCTGCATAAAAGGTTTCTTCATCCGCAGGAAAAATACTACAGTAATTCCTCAGATTAGTAAATATTTGTTGATATTCTGTATATTCCTCGCTCATATCTGTCATTCTATCTTCCGACACCTCTTCCACAGAACTTTCTAGTGATTTAGGTTTCATTATCTTTGTTCCTTCCTTATTATCTGCACCCATCTCGTCCAATTCATGCCGTGCCGCAACGGAAAAAAGTTTTACAATACTCCTTGGTACTATCTTATTATTAGTATCTGCTAATCGATAAATAATCCAATTGTAAGTATATGCCTTATTTCCCTTTCCCATTTTTTCGCCAATCAATACATTCAGCATAATCTTGTTTATATCCTCACTCGGTTTTGGTATAATACCTACAAGCTCTGATTCAACTAAAGAATAACCTTCCTTTTCCAATGCCAATTTCATTAATTCTTTTAATTCATCATCTGCCTCCATCATGCGCTTCCAAAGCATCGCAAGTAAATAGTCATATGTCCATTCAATATTACTTCTATTATTATTTAATTTAATCTTATCTGTTAATTGAATTTCATTTTTAAATATATCATTACGCAAGAAGATTTTCGTCCTCAAATTTTTAAACCTCAAATTATTCTCTGCCCAAAAAGAAATCAATTCTGAAACCAAACTCCCCCTAAATTCCTTATCAATGCAAAAATCCAAGGAATCATATGTTATAATAACTACCTTATTGTCATCCTCCAAATGTTTATTAACCTCTTCTAATAATTCTGAAAGTTCTTCATTCATATTATCATATGTTTGAATATAACTAATAATCTGACTATATTTACAAGAGAGTATATCTTCCAGGTATTCCCCACCTTTTATATTATATTGTCTAATAATCTCTTTCAACGTCCTAACTGCAAGTATCTTCCAATATATTACATAATATTCCATATTCTTTGTTCTACCTATTGCCCTAAAGTTAGCCTTATCAGGAAAATCTTTCGTTTTATCCAATCCAACCAACCACGTAATAAGCGATATTTCATATTCTGGTATACCAATATACTCAGCCATTGCTTTTGCATATTTTTCACAGTTTAGCACTTTAAATAAAGCTGTCTTACCACTGCCTTTTGAACCAGTAATAATAAACCTATTGTTATCAAAGATATATTTATATTCTTTTAAAGGATAAAAATTCTTCTTCAAACTTTCAAATGAATCAAATTCATCCTCCGCAGAAGCAGTTTCTGAATTTATTATTCCTTCTATTGACCTTAAAATTGATTTTTTATTTACTTTTGTAAAATATTTTGTATTTTCATCTTCATTCTGTGGATTTTCAAGCATGTCTGCAATTTGCTTATAAATATTTTTTTCACCATTACGTGTGATTAATTGCATTAATTTTGATTCCGAATTTATATTTGCTGCTATCCCATCATAACAAATATTTAAAGGATAATGTGCCGAAGACTCATCATAGATATCTGGAACATCGTCAAAATAATTTGCTTTCTCTAATGCTAAAAAACTATTGCAAACATAATATTCAATTTCCTCTGCAGCTACTTCTTCTAAAATTGGAACAGGAGTATTTATCAAATAAAAGGGGATATTTTGTTTACATAATTTCGGTAAAACAAAGTTTAATCCTATCATATTTTGCTCATTTCCGTAAAAGAGCGCTACTACTTCATCAGAATAATTAAACAACGTTAACCCTCCAATATCATGTATACCGGCTCTGGAATCTATTAAAATATAATCTGGTTGATACTGATTATTTATTTCTTTAAATAAATAATTAATGGGATTCTCCTGTTTATAAAATTTAGGCATATTAAAATCAATTCTTGAAAGCTTATTATAATATTTTTCATAGTCCTCTAAAGATAAATTTGCTGCATGCATAACATACAATTCTCCACCATTCATCCCTAATAACTCTTTTGATGAAAATGAATATACATATTCATTCAAATCTATCCTTCCATTTTCCTTTTCACATTCCACTAAAAAATCAACAACTCCATATTTAGGATATTCTATGCCCTCTTCTTGCTTTAAAATTGTAGATAAACCTGGGGCTTCTAAATCCATATCTAT
Organism: uncultured Kineothrix sp.; assembly: GCA_910588855.1. Taxonomy (GTDB): domain Bacteria; phylum Bacillota; class Clostridia; order Lachnospirales; family Lachnospiraceae; genus Kineothrix. Next base: position 22,253 of record CAJUSR010000009.1, read on the forward strand.
TACTATAACCTTTTTTCCTTTGCGTGCCATCTGTAAGGCTGTTAAGGCCAATGTAGTTGTTCTTCCCACACCTCCTTTATAAGAATAAAATGTTATTGTCTTTGCATATCCTGCCTTTCTCTTTTTAACCTCATAGTTCCAGTTTTTCTTCACTAACGGTCGTTCACCATAATGAATACCATCTGCTACCTCACAAACGTTTTTTGTAATCTCGTTATATAAAATATGATTTTTGTCAATATTGCGAATTTGCCCAATCCATCTTTCTCCAACAATTTCGCCCAAATTACTTTTCAAACTTTCTTGTTCCATCTTTCCTATAATATATATGGAAATTTTACCATAAACATCTCTTATCACATAAAATGTATCTGTTTCTCCACCATCATTTTTCAACGTCTTTAAATACAATATTACTTTATCTTTTATTTCATCAAAATGAATCATATCAACACCCCATCAATTTCCATTTTAATCACCATATCCATTAATTCCTCTATTTCTGCATGTATATCTAATGCTAGATTATCTTTATTCAATATACTGCTATCTGCCCCATACCTTTTATTTGGATTCCAATTATTTATAAGATTCAAACAACAGCTTTGAACATCAATACAATAACTAGATACAGCACATCCTTCCAAGCTTATCAAGCCTATCTCATCCTTTAACTCAACAAGTCCATGCCCAAAAGCTTTTATACTATTATGACCACCAGAAAAAGCATGTCCTTGCTCTACAGATATCAATAATATTAACTTACAATAACATTCTAATACATAGCCAGCCAAATAATTTGAATTAAACCATTGTTTCTGTTTATACAGTATGTCTGAAGACTCATACATTCTATACACTGTATCATGATAATTATCAGACAATTCTTTTTCCTCCTTCGTATATTTCTAAGCAATACTTATTGCCCTTATTTCCAGCCTAACTCCCCCGCATATTGCGGATAAGCCTCTGCCAATTCTTTCATTTCCCCTTTCGTTTTTTCAATAATCATTTCTCTATTATAATCCATTCTCCGCCGCAGAGACTGTCTGCGGATAATCAGGCCGTGGCGGATTTCCACCATTTCCTTATTATCGAGGATTGCTGCTGTCTGGTGCAGCCAAATCGCCGGGTCTTTTACCTGATAGCACTTCAGTATGCTTAAAAGCTCCTGCTGGCACTCATCCAGTTCCAGCTCCGCTTCCCGGTAACGCCTTCTTTCTTCTTTCTCCACTTTATATTTTTCCCACAAGCTTAGAAATTCTTTGGCTGAAGAAACCTTATATTTCATATACAAATAGTCCAAAAGGTTCGTATTGTTGACATAACGGATTTTTACCCGGTTATGGAGCATAATAATCCGGTTAATCCCCTTCTCCACCCGCTTCAGTTCCTTTACCGACTCCGTATACTTTATAAAAAGCAGCGTAATCACCAATGCCGCTAACCCGGTCGTTAACAAAAATCCTACCTGTATATCCATGCGCAAGGCATATTTCAGCGTAAAAAGAACCACAAAACAGACAATTAAAGCAACTGAGCAGATAATCGTCATCCCTTTTGCATCCGCAATCATCCCTTTTAACTCATCTTTCCGGTAGAGATAGGCATGTTTTTCCCCGTCCAGCCGGGACATATCTTTCCTTATCAGATTTTGATAGTCTTCCGTTTCCGACAATTTGCGCAGGCCTTCCTCCGCCTCATCTTCCATCCGCTCCATCTGGTGGTATTTTTCATCGCTCATCCGGTTTTTCTTTTCCAGATAAGCCCCCCTGCGGCTTTCCAGCTCTTGTATCTTTTCCGCGCTGGCATTCAGCTCTTTCCTCTCTTCCTCCGGCAACGCTTCAATTTCCTCAATGTCTTTCAGATAAGAAGTGACTTTCCCATATTCAAAGCTCAGGTTCTCCAATTCCTCCGACGCTTCCCGGATGCGATCCCTGCAGTCCTGCACATATTCTTTCCGCTGATCCCAATCATGGACATTGAACTTATTCCTGTTGCTCTCAATCCTTTCCCAGCTCTCATCCTCAAAATCCAGTTCATCGCCCTCTTCATCCTGTCTTGAACGGAAAATCTTTTTCCAAAATTTCATGTCCTTAAATAATTTCATACTCCTCCTTTATGCCGAAGCATTCCTTCTTAGCCAACCATAGCACCTTTCCGGCGCCCATCCGCTTTTATGGGCAATCCGTCTATTCTTCTATCATCTGCCGGTATTCTTCTTTTAAATCATCGGTAATCTTCTCAATTTCTTCATAGTAAGAAACAAAACTGCCCCCATTCCTCTCTTCCTTGCACACTTTCAAGGTAAACAACATCCTGTTTTCTTCCGTTCCCTCAAAAGCTTCCAATGCCTTCTCCATCCTTTTCTCCACCTGTAAAGTCTGCTCATATCCCTGCTCTTTGCCGGATGTGAAATTGAGATAATCCGTTTCTTCCATATACATTCGGTTTGCCGTCAGATAACCGATATAAGATGCTTCCCCGCCGGTACATTCATAGGCCAGACGGAAGCTTTCCGCCGCATCCCGGAACCGAAACAGGCCGGCATAAGCCACTCCCCGGTTATGCAATATTTTTGCCCGAAGCCCATTTTCCCCTTCCGGCAATTCCTCCAGCAGGCTGTCATAAACCTTTAAAGCATGGGCATATTTTTTATTCTCCGCCAGATAATCCGCCCTTGTTTTCCTTTTTTCATATATGCTCAATCCGGTTTCTTTCTCCAGCCCGCTTTTTGCCCTCTCGATATCCTCCCTTTCCCCGTAGCCTACATAATCCAGAATCAGGGCTGCACAGTCGCTTACCGTTCCTCCCTCTTCTTTCATCTGTCTTAGCCGGCCGGACAGCTCTTTCAGCCCGCATTCCTTTTCCAACCAATCCGGCAGTAAATCATCCATAATTTCCTCGTCCGCGAAATATCCGTTTTTCAACAGGCAATAACAAAGTTCTTCTATCGAATAAACGTTTATATATGCCCGTTTCATAAAATAAGGTTTTGCCGCATACTTGCCGAGGCAAAGCAATATCCTGCCCAATGTCCTCCTCCTTTTCCTCCGGCACAGCCGTCTTTCCTGCCTCCCGGGAGGCAATTATATTTCAAATACTTTATTCCATTCCCCGCCGGAAGCCGGGAAAAAGTCGCCGAACCCCATATCCTTTACCGAAACGCTCAGTTCCTTTTCTGAAAGCATTTTTGCCTTAATATTCAGCCTTGTAGCCCATTTCGGACGCTCTTTCAACCCTTCCAGCTTCATGCTGATTTCCGTCGGCTCCTTTCCGTCCAAAGGTGTCAGCAACACCGATACGGACTCCCCGTCCTCCAATATTACATCAAATTCCTTTTCCGTCTCAAACCAGTTCGTACCCGCATCCATCAATGCAAAATAGGACTCCTGCCCTCGCCGCAAAAGACGCATCCCTATATTGGATTTCAGTTTATCCAAACCAAGGAACACATATTCTTCCCCTACATGCTCTATCCCAAGCTTTTCCCTGATTCCCTGGCAAGCCCCCTTGCTGTAAAGGTTATTCCCCTGAAACACCCTGCGCCCCCGGCATAGGTAACGCAAAGATTCCGATGCCCATCCGTCTTTGTAGCCATTTCCAATCAAATAAACGCTGGATATGGCATTTCCGTTGCATTTTTTCCTCATAATCCCCGCAAAGATTTCATCCAGCCTTCCTTTTTCCGCCTCCGTCAGCTCCGTTTCTGCCGAATCAGCAGCCTCTGCCGCGTCAAAGGTTTCCGGCATTCCCTGGATGCCCTCCGTTTTTTGTGCCCTTCCCAAAACCGCCATCCTCCCCAATGCCTCTTCCCTTCCCATTTCCCTATATTCCTCAATGGAAATCAAAGCTACCTTGGGGATTGTCCTATTGTTTATGCTGAACCCATATATCTTCAACCGTCTGTTGTCATAATCACATAAAAGCGCCTCATGTACCCAAAGTTCCTCCGGCTGGTGAAGCATATAATAGTAATAGCTTTCCACATGGCTTTGGAAATAAATTTTATCCGTCTTCAGGTGCAAATTTGCACCTACCTGCGCCAATACTTCTACCATACGCTTGTCCAAATTATCCGCCGTAAACATCAACCCTTCCAGCCAATCCGGCGGGGCAACCAACGTCAATAGCGAAAGGCTCCGCTTGATAAACAAGGCAAGCAGTGCCACCGGGTCAAAGCTTTCTCCCCCAACATCCACCATCTCCCCTTTTCTCGCAAGCCCTACCAGCCCTTCTACCTTAAATCCCTCTCCGGTAAACTTAACCGCTTCCCTGCCAAACAGCCATTGGTTTACCCCTTTCTTCCGGCATAGGACCACCGGTATGTTATATTGCTCGGTTCCCGTAACTACCGCCAAGGTTTCCACCGTTTCCCCGTCAAGGAAACAATAGCTGATTTGGGCATAATCATCGCCTAAGTCATAACCTATGGCAATCTTTCTTCTCTTCCTTTTTCCCGCTCCCTCTTTCTTTTCCAAAAGCATTTTTCCATCCTTACGCTCCCGCATCATCCTCTGCCTTAATCTTTCATCAGGCAAAATACCCGGGAGACAACATATTTCTTTTTATAATAGTCTTCCAGCAGACAATTCAACGTATCATAATCCTGCAGCATCCTTGCCGCTGCAATATCGTTTATCAGTTCAAACCGGCTGTTCCCTTCCCCATAAAGCACATCTCCCCTGCCAACGGATGCGCTTTCCGTAAATTTTTTCTCCCCTTCATACTCTTCTGTAATATAATATTGGAGCTTTTCCCCGAAAAAGAGGACAAACGCTTTCGCATAAACACCGCCGTACATGTCTTTCATCTCTTCCTGCCGGTATTCGCTTTCCGTATAACGCCCCCGCTCTATCAGATAGTGGATAACTACCCGGCTGCCCGGCTTTGTCTTATATTCTACCACCGTTTTATCTACAAAATCATCCATCGCCGGCAGTTCCCCCACATATTCCTTGAAAAAGGCAAAGTAAACCCCGTCTTCCAGCAAATCCGCCAAAAACATCCTTGCCACCCCCTGTATTTTCCGGGTCATTTCCCCCTTATTTTCGGAATAATATTTCAATAGGGCAAACTTGCACACTCTATGCAGCTTTTCCCCTCTTTCATAAACCCTCACCGCATCGGTAAACAAAAATGGGTCTATCAGCTTTTCTTTGACAAAATAGTCATAGGAACACCGGAAAAGGAAAGCGGATTCCACTTCCGGCTTCGCCCCTCCCGATACATAGGCTTTGAAAACCTCTGCCCGTTCCCCGATATATCCGCCGGAAAACATCATTTGTACAAGAATGCGCTCGCAAATTTCATAAGTATCCACTTCAAAATCCGTGGCTGCCTTCCAGATTTCCCTCAACCGCCAAAGTGTTCCTTTATAGAAACAAACAAGATATGTCAGCACATTGCCATCATATTTGCCTTTGCTGAAAGAATGGTAAACCATATTAATCAAATACCTGTCCTCTATCAGCCCGTCCCTGACAATCAAACGGCTGCACATCCTCATAAGGGTTTTCACATCTATCCCGGATACACCATAGCGCTTCGTCCATGCAAAAGCCTTCTCATACATTCCACGGATTACCATAAAACGTATGACTTCATTGCGTTCTTCCCTACCAAGCCCTTCCGGCGCAAGCTCTTTCAGATAGTCTTCCAATTCTTTCAAATAATCCTGTTCATAATAATAATGAAGCAATTTCAAACAAATCTCGTTCTTCTTTTCCGCCTCTATATAAGGAGAAGCCGCAATGCGCCGGAACCGTACCGCATTGTCCTCCCGGATTTCCAGCAAGGCCCCATTGCTTTCGCACAAATAGATGTCCACCCCTCTATGCCCTTTTACCAAAGGCAGCGCCATTTGCAGCAGCTTCCCCGGATGCATCATCCGCTCTTCCCGGAACGGTTCACTGACTGTAAAACGATTCCCCGCTCTATCCTCCAGCAATATTTTATAATCATCCCCATACAGCGGTACCGCCGCCATGCCATCGCTGACCGGATACCGGTATTCTTTGCTGCTCAATCCATAATCTACTGCCACCTGGCATATTTTCCTGTTTTTTATATGGATGATATGGGTAAAAAGCAGCCTCGCCAGCTTTCCTGCCCGCTCTTCGTCCAATATCCCCTCCGTCAATGTATTTTTATACAAATAGGCCAAGTCTTTGTTGATTCTTCCCTTTTGAAGCTGGTACAGCACGAATTTCTCTATCTGCCCGCAGAATTTAATATAATATTCCGGCTGTTCCTTCCTCCTTTTGTAAATATAAGAATACAAAAAAGCATTTTTCCTATAATCCAGTTCACTTTGAAAGGCAAAATACATCAGCACTACTTTGGGAATTTCCCCTTCAAAACCTTCCGGCAACGACATCATATAATATTCATATAATTTGGTAATGCGCAGCTCCTGTTCCACCCCAAGGCTGTACCATAAGAAGCTGTCTTTGTCCGTCCGGTTCCCTTTCATCAGCAACACGCAGATAGCCTGAAGCGTCTCATTATCCTGCATTTTTTCATAATATTCTTTCAAAATAGAAAATGCTGTTTTTGAATATCCTTTCATCTTCTGCATCTGATACCGTATCTGCACGATAAGGTTCCTCGACAGCATCCCTTTTTTCACCGCAAAATGCAATACCTGCAGTTCAAACCCTTCCATTTTCATCAACAACGTGGGGTTCAAATCCAGAAGATGCCAAGCTTCAATATATAACACCGGGCTGGTACATCCCCGTTTAAATTGCTCTTCCAAAAGCGCCCATCGCCTGGAAGGGCTTTTGACATATTCCTCCGATAAATGCATCATCAGCCAGGCAATCCGCCAATTGTCCTGATTTGCCCTATATATCTGGAAAACCCTTTCTGTAATTTCATCCACATAAGAATCGTCTTCCGTATATAGCGTCGTTAAATATAAGTAATAGCACCAGACTTCCTGGCGGCACTCCCCTTGATCAATTGCCGTTTTCAGCCGTTCCATCTGGTATTTGACTTCGTTGAACCTTTCCTGCGTAATCAAAAGCTGTACGCGGAACAGCCCTGTCTGAATATCCTTGCTGTCCAGTACCGATAGCCTGTCCACCAGCTTTTCCGTTTCGCCCATCCAAATCCTGCCGCTGATTTTTTTCCCCCTGAAAGCACAATAATTTTCCACCAGCCGTATCAGAAGCTTTCTTTTTTCCTTCCGTATCCCATGCGGCCGTTTCCTCTGCCCATTGCAGATTACCGTCACCGGGATTACGATTTCCTCATAAGCGTGGGAAATACGGATACTTCCGAAATTACGACCTGCGTGGAGCCTGCTGCTGTCTACGTAAAAAACCAGCCGGAATGAATTTCCAAGAAAATCATATTCCGTTGCCTTCTCTTTTTCCGCCCGCAAAAATCCCCCTTCTGCTGCAATTTTCAAAGAAGTATATCCCCAGCCGCTTCTTGCAATCATGATTTCATGTCCGGATACCCCTGCCGGGTCCTCGATAAGAACTTCCGTTTTTTCCGGGATAAATTGCACCTTCTGTTTTTTATTGATTTCCAGAAGAAACTCTTCTACATTCCATTCATTTCCGGGTATCGCCGACAGCCCTTTATAAGCGCTGTAATACCTTCTATCCGCACCTTTTAAAAACAATTTCCGAAAAGGCGGGGAATAAAAAGCTTTCACCGCCTCTTCCCAGTTTTCCTTTGCCAGATTGGCAAAATGGAACATATTTTTTATCGTTCCCATACTGGATTCTATCGTATCGCTTTCTATCTCCACCCGGTAAGGCAACTCATATTCCCCATAATTGGATATGATAAAAAAAGCGCCTTCCAGCACATCCCCCGCTTCTACTTCCTTTGCCGAAAAGCGATAGGCAATTTCTTCTTTTGCCCCTACAAATTCCTCCACGAGGCATTCCATTTCCATCCCCGAAGATACAACCCACCCTTTGGCCAGCGTGCCTTCCGGCGCAAAAACAGTAAAAGCCCCTTCCTTTACTTCCCCTTTCTTCAGGGAAAGCTCCAAAGACACCTCCGAAAACTCCAGCGCTGCCTCTACCCTTTCCGCTTCTGCTTTTTCCTGCTCCGCATTTTCCGTAGCATTTGCCGCAGCATTTGCCGTAGCATTTGCTACTCCCATCCTATCCACCGTTTCTGCCATATCCATTCCTTTTCAAACCTAAACATTTCTTATCTTTTGATTATATTGATTATATCATTTATCTGCCGGTTTGCGCAATGCACCCCTTTCCCTACAGTATATCCGCTTCTTTTTTTAAAGTCAAATATCCCTTTTGCCGGGCAAAACTTATGCCCGTAAAATATCACCGCCGACTTTCAAATTATTCCTTGACAAATTCTTCCCAATGTTATATTGTATTAATAAAGTAATACAGTAGTACAAAATATTAACAGAAAGGAAGGATTGTATGGCATGGAATTTGAGTGCAGATAAGCCCATCTATTCCCAGCTTGTAGAAATAATACAGATACAAATTATTTCAGGCAGATACAAAGCGGGAGATAGGCTTCCAAGCGTCAGGGAATTAGCAGCAGAGGCAAGCGTCAACCCGAACACAATGCAAAAAGCTCTTGCCGAACTGGAACGTAACGCATTAATCATCACCCAACGTACCAGCGGGCGCATCGTAACGGAGGATACAGAATTGATTCAGAAAACGCAATCGGATTTAGCGAATGAATATATTAGGAATTTTTTCCACACAATGAAGGAATTAGGGTACTCGGCAGAAGAAATCGTATCGCTGGTAAAAGAAATGGCTGAAAAAGAATGAAGGGAGCAAAATCATGGAAGCATTAGCAGAAATCAGGGGATTGACAAAAGTATACGGCAATACTTTAGCAGTCAATAATTTGAACCTTGTAATTCCCCGCGGCCGGATTATCGGGCTGCTCGGACCAAACGGCAGCGGCAAAACTACATTAATTAAAATGATTAACGGTCTTCTTACACCCACCGCCGGACAGATATTAATCAACGGTTTCGCACCCGGCCCGGAAACCAAAGCAAGGATTGCCTATCTGCCGGAACGGACTTACCTCCAGAGCGGAATGAAAGTTTCCGATTTGGTGGACTTTTTCCGGGATTTTTATGCGGATTTTAACCGGGATAAGGCTTTTACTATGTTAAGCGCTTTGAATATCCCGTTTACCGCACAGCTTAAGACACTATCCAAAGGAACGAAAGAAAAAGTGCAGCTCATACTCGTCATGAGCAGGGATGCCGACCTTTTTATCCTTGACGAACCTATTGCCGGCGTTGACCCGGCGGCCCGGGATTATATCTTAAAAACGATTATTACCAATTACAACGAGAATGCAAGCATTCTTCTTTCCACTCACTTGATTTCGGATATTGAAAATATTTTGGATGAAGTCATCTTTATCCGGGAAGGCCAGGTACTTACCCACATGCCTGTTGACCAAATCAGGGAACAATATGGCCAATCCGTAGACGCTTATTTCAGGGGGGTATTCGCATGTTAAAAAAACTATTTAAATATGAATGGAAACATTTTTGGAAAATCCCGGCATCCATCAATATATTCCTTGGCATCATCACATTTATTGGGGTTATCTCTTTGGCTTCCCCGTTTTGGTCCCTGGATTTGGCTGGAATAGACATTATGCTCGGTCTGTCGATATTCTTCTATGTCCTTGCCATTGCGGCAGGTTCCATAGCTGTTACGGTCTGTGTCGCCGTCCGTTATTACAAAAATGTTTATACGGACGAAGGCTATCTGACAAATACCTTACCGGTTACGGCAAGGCAAATTGTAATATCCAAACTGTCCGTCGGAATATTATGGTCTATCATCACCGGCGCGGTTGTATGCATCAGCGTAATGTCCCTTATATACACTGCCATGCTTTCCTATGAGGACGTGGATATTATTTATGAACTGCTGCATGAATTTCCTGAAATCCTCATAGCGTTCAAAGAAGAAATGGGTATCAGCCTTCCTTTGTTCCTTTTTATCTGTTTGATTCAACTGTTATTAAACAACACTTTCTCTATCCTGAAAATATATACTGCCATCGCACTTGGGCAGCTCTTTGCCCGCCATAAAGTCGCTGGCGCCATTATCTGGTATATCGGGGAATATGTTGTTTTTGAAATTATTACATCCTTCATGCAAAGGGTTCCCAGCATGTTTAATATCTTTTCCCCCTTTGCTTTCAGCACGGGATATTACTATTACGACAGCGTCGGCGATTATTTAGTACCTTCCATGCTCGGTTCCATCGCCTTCTCCCTTATTTTCAGCGGAGCCCTGTATTTCCTTACGGAACACATGCTGAAAAACAGGTTGAATCTGGACTAAATGCGATGATTGCTTTTTACCATATGGAAACAGGGAGTTGGCCTAAGACCAACTCCCTGTTTTTATAAACGGCAATCACTAATTCTTACGCTATTTTTTTTCGTCTTTCGCCTCTATAAGGGCAGCCAGAAGGCAGACAAGGAAACATCCCCCCACTAATAACCGGTCTACATTCTTCTCCACCTTCTTTTTCCGTGCCTTTATCGCCTTTCTATGGATTTTTTCCTTCGCTTTCATCGTCTTCCTATAAATCTTTTCTCTCGTTTTCATCGTTTTCTGCTTTTCTTTCAGCATACTAACCACCGGCTTCCCTATCTTTTTGGCCCATTTCATTTTTTTCTTCTTCGGTTTGCGTATTCTGTCCATCCCGGAACTTTACCCCCTTTTTATCTATCACATTATACCGGTTCCGCAATCCGGCTTACCCCTACGTATATGTTGGAAATCTGATACCATGTGGGATAATCCACCACACCGGTCTGGGGCATATCGAAAATCCTTTGGAACGTCTTTACCGCATCCATCGTGCGGCTCCCATATATACCGTCCGCCGCAATTACCGGAATAGCCGGATAGTTCTGGGCAATCCGGTTTAACTGCTGCTGCATCTGCCGTACCTTTTCCCCGCTGGAGCCCACTGTCAGATTATAGCCGGGCCACGAAGAAGGAACCCCTGCAATGCTCTCTGCCGAATTGATATACATATCATTCCCAAAATAATAGCGGATTATTTCTATTGCCGAATATCCTTCCTCCCCCAGATATTTGGAACCCCATTGGCTCAAACCGCTGCATGTGACGCGGTTCCCATCGCAGTAAGACGTAAAAATAGGCTGACGGACGCCAGGGCGTGAAAGATAATTGGCAAAAATGCTATCTACCAGGTTATCTATATTCTTATAAATATTCCTTCCTCTCATCCACTTCTGATCATAAGCCGTGGATGAAGTAATCGTAAAATTGTATCCTTGATTCCGGTACCGCGGAATCTGTCAATTCCCGGTAATATCCAATGCATGCATGTATGCATCCGAGCCGCGCACGCAAGTTACTGTCAGCTTCTTGCCGCTGACAAAAACCTTACAATTGTTGATGCTCCTTACCGCATCTAATTTCAATTGCATTTCCCCGCCGCTGGTGGATAGATAAAGTATGTTTTCCGTGGATTTGCCCCCTACCGTTCCGGTAACCGTTGAAGGGGATGAAGTATCCAGCTCCGCTGCCGCCGCATTATCCTTCACTCCCACGATGCTGGCCGCATGCATATAGGCATCCGAACCACGATAGCAGGCAACCGTCAGCTTATTGCCGGGTGTTAACATCATACCGCTTCTGGCATCCGTATTGCTGTCAATAACCAATTGCATAACCCCGCCGTTGGTGGACAGGTACAAAAGATTTTCCTTTGTGCTGTCGGTTACTGTTCCGGTGACCGTTACTGTGGAAACATTTACCTGAGAACCCGGCGCAGGATTTACCGGAGACGTGGTTCCTCCTGTCGTTCCCGCCGCACCTGTCGAGCCGTTATTCACAATCGTTCCTCCTGCCGTCATATCCGAAATGCTTACGGCATGCATATAAGCGTCCGAACCTCTTACGCACGTAATGCCGTAACTTTTGCCCACCATCAGGATGGAGCATCCGTTTATATTGGTAGTCGAATCCCATTTAATTTCCATTTCGCCCTGCTGTGTATTCACAAATAAGATATCGCTTTTCGATTTTTCCCCAATCGTACCTGTTACGGTAGCGCTCGTAGAAGTATCCAGTGTAACCGCCCCGCCCTGTGCCTCCCCGGTAATCTTTACCGCATGGAGGTACTTGTCCGAACCATAAGACACGGAAACACTCACCCGGCTATCCGGCAAAAGCACCTTGCAGGCGCTGGTATCCGTTCCGCTGTCTATCTTAATCTCCATATACCCTTCCTTGGTAGAAAGCTTCAGCAGCCCTGCATTCGTTCCCGATAAGACCGTTCCTTGTACGGTCGCCAGAATCTCAACCGCCTGTGCCTCCAACCCGTTCCCGGGAACCATAATCATAACGAATATAAGGCAAATTGTTACCCATAATTTTGTCATTCCACATCTTCTCATAACCCTGCCTCCGTAAAATACCATAAACAGACCAAATTTTACATGTTAGTTAAAACCATCATACCTTATTTATCCGTTAAAAGCAATATATTACCAATTTCTTAAGATTTTTAGCCGTCCGTTTTCCATTCGCCGTCCAATGGCGATTCCGGCACCACTCGGTATATACCCTGTTTAAAGTAACGGACATAATTGCAAGGATATTGGCGTAAATGGCATTTTCGGGCCATGTTGCGTAGATTTCGGAAGAAGCCACATTTTTAATGTAATCTTTGTATTTTACATAATAATTAGGGGCGGTATTGTCGGAAGGGGTTCCGTCGTGGACAACGACATATTCCGGTATCACCACCCTGCTAAGTACGATTTCCCCGGTTTCGTCTATCGGTTTGATTTCGTCTTCCGGGATTTTCGGAGGATATTCCCCATATAGCGTATGATCTGGGATGACTATCGTTTCCTCTTCTTCCTGCTCCACCTCTACAGGGTTCATGGAAATGGGCTGCAATGCCAGGGCATCCGGCAGGATTTCTGTTCCGGATACCATAACCGGCTCATATCCGGGCGCAGTTACTTCAATATTATATTCCGAATAAGGCTGTGACGCCCCCGGTTCCAGACTGTACTCCAAAGGCGGCGAAGGCAGTGAAATTTCCTCCGTCTGCCCCGAGATATCGGTATTCAATGTCTCTATGGCAGCATCCGGCATTCCTTTATAAGAAATCTTTACCGTAGCGTCCGTAACCGGAAGCAAGCCGATAGATGACGTCACACTGACTTTCAGCCTTCCGGTATCCGGCCCGGCATTCTGTGCGGCATGTATTATATTTACGGGCATAATGAAACCTCTGCATATACGTTTACCCCATTATATGCAGAGGTTTTCCTGACTGTGAAATACTTATTGCTTAACCTTTCCACAACTCAAGGTTTCGCCGTTATACTTCTATTTTGTAAGAAGCAGCATAATATCATTGCTCCTTGCGATAAATTTCGTCATTGCTTCCGGTTTCAGCGGTGCGTTCTGAAGAAGGGCCAAGTCATAAAGCTGTTCGCAAATCATTTCCACGTTATCCCCTTCTTTGTGATCCAAAACGTATTCTACCAATGGATGGCTCGCATTCAGGACAAGGGTTTCCCCTTCCTGCCCAAATCCCATATCCATGCCGTTTACCGCGTACATCCTCATCATATCCTGCATACGCCTGCTTTCCTCGGAAACGGTAATCATGGAAGAAATCTGTTTGTTTTTCAGCATTTCCACCTTCACGGACAGATTGTCCTTTTTCAAGGCTTTCTTCATAATCTTCGCAATCTCTTCCGCCTGCTCCTCCATCTCCTTTGCTGCCTTCTTGGAAGTTTTTGTTTTGAAGGAATCCGTCAAATCCGCATCAATACGCTGGAACTTAATCCCTTCATTTTTTGCTTCCAACTGGGAAATAAACGGCTGGTCAATATTGTGGGTTAAGATAACCGCATCCATTTTCGCAGATTTAAACATATTGATATACTGGCTCTGCTGCTGTTCATCGGTTACGTAATAAATCACCTTTTCTTTTTTCTCTTCTTCCCCGTCTTCTATGTCCTCATCGTCAGAAGCACTGCTGCCGTCCGCATTTACCACTTCAGCTTCCACCTTATTGCCGTCTTCGTCAACAGCCTTCGCTTCATTCCCGTCTTCGGATGCCGCCTCCGGTTCCTTGCTGCCATCTTCCGTTACGGTTCCTTCTTCCTTATTGCCATCCTCCCCTGTCTTCGCCGTTTCTTCCTTGCTGCCTTCCGCTGTGCCGTCTGTCTCCTGTGCATCCGTCTTGTTCACATCCAGACATTCCGGCAATGTCAGGTATTTGCCATCCAGATTCTTGAAAAGAATATAATCGGTCATCTTTTCGCAGAACTTATCGTCCTTTAAGCAGCCGAATTTGATAAACGGGCTGATATCATCCCAATATTTATCATATTCTTCTTTTTCCGTTTTGCACATGCCGGATAATTTGTCCGCCACTTTCTTGGAAATATAGTCGGAAATCTTTTTCACAAACCCATCGTTTTGCAATGCGCTCCTGGAAACGTTCAGCGGCAAATCCGGGCAGTCTATCACACCCTTGAGCAAAAGCAGAAATTCAGGGATAACCTCTTTAATATTATCTGCAATAAACACCTGATTGTTGTACAGTTTAATCGTTCCTTCAATGGATTCATATTCCATATTGATTTTCGGGAAGTATAAAATCCCCTTTAAATTAAAAGGATAATCCATATTCAAATGAATCCAGAACAACGGTTCCTTGTAATCCTGGAATACTTTGCGGTAAAATTCCAAATATTCCTCTTTCGTACATTCGTTAGGATGCTTCGTCCAAAGAGGAGCCGTCTCGTTTAAAAGTTCCGGACGTTTCACAATTTTCAGCTTCTGTTCGTCTTCCTCTTTTTCCTTCGCAATTTCCTCTACCACAGTATCCGTATCCAGTTTTTCTTCTTCTTTGATAATCTGGGTTTCCGTGGTGTTTGCTTTGGAAAGGTAAATTTCCGTCGGCATAAAGGAGCAATACTTTTTAATCACTTCCCTTGCCTTATATTCGTTGCAGAACTCCAGGCAGTCCTCATTGATAAAAAGCGTCACCTCCGTACCTACTTCCGTCCTGCCGCCTTCCTCCATGTCAAATTCTGTGCCGCCGTCGCATTCCCAATGTACCGGTTTGGCGCCTTCCTTATATGAAAGGGTATCAATGTGTACCTGATCCGCCACCATAAATGCGGAATAAAAGCCCAACCCAAAATGACCGATTATCTGGTCTTCGTTTGTCTTGTCCTTATATTTTTCAAAAAAGTCCGTTGCCCCGGAAAAAGCAATCTGATTGATATACTCCTCCACTTCATCCGCCGTCATACCAATGCCGTTGTCGATAAATTTCAGAGTTTTTTCCTCCGGATTTACAACCACCTGTATCTTCGCCTTATAATCATCCGCCAGGGTACATTCCCCCATCATTTCCAATTTCTTCAATTTCGTAATCGCATCGCATCCGTTGGAAATCAATTCCCTCATAAAAATATCATGGTCGGAATACAGCCATTTTTTTATAATGGGAAAAATATTATCGCTGTTTATTGATAAGTTGCCGTGTTTTGCTGCCATAAATGCGCCACTCCCTTTTCTTTTTTCTTAACTTGATATTTAGTTTAATTCCATAAAAAGAAAAAGTCAAGAAAAAATTAGCACTCATTTAAAACGAGTGCTAATAATCCATTGTTTTTCCCATAAATACGGGCTTTTATACATTTCTAAAATTTTTGTAAATTCGGTTTTTATACCCAATCTCCATGATACAGAAGTGGCTGCCTCATATATTTTGTGCCCTCCTCCGGACTATGACTCCGGGCAATGATTCCGGGCATCACCGCAGGGCAATTCTCCCGGCGCCCAGAGTTTTTATTGCAAATCCTTAAAATACTCGCCGTAGATATCAAAAAAATTGGAGGTTTTTATCTCAGGGTCATTTAGGAACGTAACGCTATTCCACAATTCTTCGTTTAAATTCCTTGTCAGGGATCTCACAAAAGTATCATACTCCTGCCCGAACACTTCCTTTTTCCTCTCCTCCACAATCTTCACTTTATTGGCATCCGTCTCCGTCCGGTCGAAGGTGGTAATACATTTAATAATATGGTAGCCGTATTTTGTCTCTATGATATCGCTGATTTCCCCTGTTCCCAGATTAAATGCCGCATTCTCAAAATTTTCTTCCATATCTCCTTTGCCAAAAGAATAAGTGCCCTTATTATCTTCGCTGTACTTTTCAATCAACTGCTCAAAATCCGTATCTTCCTGCCTGGCCAGATCCAACACTTCCTTCGCCCTCTCATAAGCCTTTGCCTTGGCGTTTTCCGTATACTCTATCCTTGCGCCGGTGCCGTCCAAGGCATATGTTTTCACCAGCACATGCTGGACTGTAATAGTCCGCGCTTCGTCATCGCTGATTTCCGGATTGATATCCCTTATGATAAACTGATACACCTTATTTGCCAAAGCATATTCCGCATATAACCCGGCTATGACTTCTTCCGTCACACCCATCTGCACTTTTTCCGTATCGTTCAAAGAAGAAAAATATGCCTTTGCCGCCTCCTTTGCCATCTCTGTTTCCTGATCCGACAACTCCACCCCATGCTCTTTCGCCAAAAGGTTCATTGTCTTAATCTGGGCAATCCTCGCCAAAGCGGTATCCTTGATATTCTGTTCCAGCGTAACCCCTTCCGCATTGGCCTTCCATATTTCCGGGCCATACACGCTTTCATACTGGTTCTGGGAATTGGTCAGATATACCATAATTTCCGGCAGGCGGCAGGAGATTCCTTCAATCCGGAAGATTTCGTCCTTGGCAAAACCGGTCGTCAACACCACTTTTGTATTGTTGTCCACCGGGGCGCCGCAGCCTGCAGAAACACCGGACAGCCATATGGACACCGCCAATACTGCCAGATGCCGGCTCGCCCTGTTTCTGCTTTTCCATCCTTTTTCCTTTTCCTTTTTTTTATCCCAAAGCACCTCTTCTTAATCCATCCCTTTCAGAATACTCCTTGCTACGCTGATGCCGTTCGCCGATGCCTGCTGCAGCCCCCTCGTCACCCCGGCGCCGTCGCCAATAGCGCGCAAGCCTTTAATGCTCGTCTCAAATTCTTTGTTCACCACTACGCGGTTAGAATAGAACTTTACTTCCACCCCGTAAAGAAGCGTCTCGTCCGAGGCGATGCCCGGCGTTACCTTATCCAGTGCCTCCAACATCTCCTGGATATCGACCATAATCCTATGCGGAAATACCAAAGACAAGTCCCCGGGTACCGCATCCTTTAATGTCGGGATAATGTTATTACGGCAAAGCCTTTCCTCCGTCGTCCTTCTGCCTCTCTTAAAATCGCCGAAGGTCTGCACCATAATCTTGCCGCCGCAAAGCATGTTGGAAAGCTGCGCAATCTGTTTCCCATACTCAATCGGCGTCTTAAAAGGTTTGGTAAAGTTCTTCGAGATTAAAATCGCAAAATTCGTATTATTCGTCTTATAATCTTTGGACTTATAGGCATGTCCGTTTACCACTGCCAGCCCGCCTTCATAATATTCCGTAGCCACTTCGCCGGAAGGGTTGGTACAGAAAGTCCGCGCCTTATCGTCAAAAGTAGGGGTATACAATACCAGCTTGGCTTCATACAAGTTTTCATTCAAAAACTGCATGACCTCATCCCGCACTTCCACGCGGACACCGATATCCACTGTACCCGGCATTGTCTCAATACCGATTTCCCCGCATTTATCCTTAAACCAGTCCGCGCCTTCCCGCCCTACGGCAGATACAATTTCCTCCGCATAAAAAGTTTCCCCTTTTTCGGTTTCTATGCCGACGGCTTTGCCGTCTTCCACCAATATTTTATCCACCATCGTGTGAAACAGCAGAGTAACCCCTTCTTCTTCCAGATGGTGCTGCAATTTGGAATAAATTTTATACCCTTCCTCCGTACCCAGATGGCGGATTGGGCATTCAACCAATTTCAAATTGGCGTTAATAGCCTTTCTGCGGATTTCCCGGATTTCTTTTTCTTTATCCACTCCGTAAACACTGGTATCCGCCCCGAATTTCAAATATATGCTGTCCGATTCATGAATCAGTTTCGCCGTCTCCTCATATCCCAAAATCGCCGGAAGATTGCCGCCCACATCCGGGGAAAGGGAAAGCTTCCCGTCGGAAAAAGCGCCTGCCCCGGCAAAACCTGTGGTAATGGAGCAAGGCTTACAGCCCACACATTGTTTGGTTGTCCTTTTCGGGCAGCTCCTCTTTTCAATCGACCGCCCCTTTTCTACCAGCAGCACCTTCAAGCCTTTCCTTTGCCGCATTAACTCATACGCACAAAAAATGCCCCCCGGCCCTGCACCGATAATAATTACATCATACTTATTTTCCATATCCGACACCTCGTCTTCCTTTTTCCCGCTTTCCCCCTGCCCGGTCACAGGCGCAGATTCCGTTTCGCCTGCCGAAGCACTTAACCCATTTAAACTATACCACAACTTCCACCTTGCTGCCTACATTTGTTTTCGTAATTATAATCTGCTTTTCAATTTTCTCCGATAATTCAGGCACATGGGATATAATCCCAATCAGCCGGTCTTTCTCCACCAACGACATCAACGTCTGACATGCCTGTTCCAAAGACTCCCCGTCTAAAGCCCCAAACCCTTCATCAATGAATAACGTATCCACACGGATTCCGCCGCTGTAGCCCTGTATCACATCGCTCATTCCAAGGGCAAGGGCAAGGGATGCTTTGAAGCATTCCCCTCCTGACAACGTTTTCACTGGACGGTATTTGCCGGTATAGTAATCCAAGACCTGCATTTCCAGATTGTCCTTCACCCGCCCGTCGCTGATTTCCTCCATTCTGGAAAGTTCAAACCGTCCTCCCGTCATCTTTGCCAGCCTTACATTGGCTGCCCTCAAAATTTCTTCAAAATACCCTGCCATCACATATTGTTCAAACACCAGCCTTCTTGCGTTGTTCCCGGAAACCATATTATCCAAATCCTTTACAATGCCGTATTCCTTTTCCAAACCGTCAAGCTGCTTTTCCTTGTCTTTCAAAGATTTCCCGATTTTTTTCACTTCCCGCAGGCTATGGTTTTGGGCATTCAGTAAATCGAAAGCTTTTTGCTTCTGTCTGTTTTTTTCTTCCCACAGCCCCTTTAGCCCGGCTATATCCTCCTTCCCCTTCCCTTTCGTCTCATCCTCCAGAGAAAGGATCCTACCCTCTGCCGCCTGCAGTTTCGCATAGTATTCTTTTATCTTTCTTTCCTTTTCTTCTATTTCCTTTGCCGGACGCAGCGCAGCTTCATATTGCTGTCCGGATGCAAAACCTGCCTTTTGATACCCTTCCACAAATTGTTTCTCCAGTTTCTCCTTCTTCTCCTTTTGATGTATCGCTTCCTGAGTATCTTTGGAAAGCTGTTTTTTCTTTTCCTCTATCTGTACTTGCAGCGTATGGTAATGTTTTAATATTTCCTCATATTCTTTTTCCGTCATTGTATCCGTGATTTTCCGTATATCTTCCGGCATCTGCCCAAGGCCACGCCCCAGCTTTGCCATCGTCTCCATCCACTCTTCCTGCTGCTTCCTTTGGCTTTCCGCCTCCCCTTTACAGCCCGCTGCCCTGCCGTGAAGTTTCATCAACTGTTCCCTTTCTGTTTCGTATTGCTTCTGCAGCCTTTGGAGCCCTTCTTCGTCCATGACTTCCTTCGCCGCCTCAGCCACATGGGGATGCACTAAGGAACCGCATACCGGGCAGGGCTCCCCTTCCCGTATCTGGCGCGCTGCAATGCCCACCACTGCCCTTTTATAGGTTAAGTCCGCCGTCTCAAATTCCTTTTTCTTCTTCTCCGTCACCTCTTCCTGGGCAAGATAACTTTTTTGCAAATTTTCCAGCTCTTCTTCTTTCTTCTTCATCCATCGTTCCGATTCCTGCAGCTTTTTTCCCAATTCTTTATAGGAAAACAACCGTTCATAAGCAGCCTTAATTTCTTCTTGCCTTTCATAATAGCTTTTCCGTTTTTCCCATTCTATTGCAAGAGTCCCCAGTTCTTTTTCATTTTCTTTTCTTTTCCTCTCCATAGAAGCCAGCAAATCCCCGGCATTTCTCCAATTCAGGTAGTCTTCCCGCAAAGCGGCCGCTTTCCCTGCCTCTTTCAGCTCTTTTTCCACCCGCTCTATTTCCTCTTTGCCGTTAAGCAGCCCTCTTTTTTCTTCCCACATCTCTTCCAGCTTTTTGAGTTTCCCGTTTATCTGCTCTGCCTCTTTTATCTTTTCCGCCATTGTGGCTGTTTCCTTTTCACAGACAGAATAATCGGCTTCCGCTTTTGTCAATGTTTCCCGATAATGCACCGCCATTGTTTCTAACCCGTCGATGATTTCCTTATAATTGCGGTTTTCTCCCGCCAGCATAACGGCAAGAGCCTCTTCTTCCCCCGCATCTCCCATACGGAGCATATGGATATCCTCATCCATCCTGTTTCTGCATTCCATGATTTTCTTATAAATATCCCCTGCCCGGTTCTTTAATATGCCCGCAAAACGGTCATACACGGAGGTGGAAAAAATCTCCCGGAAAATTTTTGTTTTTTCCGCCGGGGAAGCGATTAAAAGTTTGGCAAACTCCCCTTGGGCAATCATGGAAATCTGCTTGAACTGCCGGTAATCCAAAATCAGGATTTCCTGGATTTTACGGTTTACCTCATTGCTGCCTTCCACTGTTTTCCCATCCGGCAGATATAGCGCCGCTTTCTCTTTTTCCTTTGTATAAGCGCTCTTGCCTCCTTTCTTTTTCTTCGGGCGCATATATTCCGGGTTCCTTACAATCCGGTATTCCTTCCCGCCGTGCTGCATCACAAATTCCACAAAAGTGACGGTATCTTCCTCTGCAAAGTCACTGCGCACACTGTTTTTTTCCCGCATACTTCCGCTCATATTCCCATAAAGCGCATAGGTAATGGCATCAAAAAGCGTAGTTTTCCCCGCTCCGGTAGCCCCCGTAATCAAAAAGAGCCCTCTGTCCTCTAATTTCGTAAAATCCACTTCCGTCTGCCCCTTATAAGGGCCCCAGCCGGACAAAACCAGTTTTTTCGGCTTCATACGTCCATCCCCTCCACTTCCTTTGCCTCCGCTTCTTTTGCCGCCTCTTCCACCACTTTCATCCGCCCTTCATCCGGTTTTTCTCCCCGTATCATCTCATAAAAACCCAAAAAAAGCTGCGGGATGCTTTTTTTCTTTTCTTCCGGGCGGCTTATATAATCCATACTTTCTTTTCTTTCATTTTTTGTCAGTAGAATCTGCATCACATTCGGATAAACGCTTCTAAGAGTACCGATTGGGTCAATCAATTCTTCCTCATCCGTCAGTTCTGCCCTAATATAATCTTCGGCCTGTGCCGCCCCCACCACCTCCGGCTGCATCAGCTCTTGCAATTTCCCCCGGATTCTCCGCATCTCATGCAGCGGTTTGATGGGTATCCGGCGCATGGTTACTTCCCCCTTTTTCCCCATTTCTATCAGATTTATCCCTTTTTCCTGCCCTGCTTCCGAAAAAGAATATGCCAAAGGCGCCCCTGCATAATAAACCTCCCGTTCTCCAATCTTCTGAGGTTTATGGATATGCCCCAAAGCCACATAGTCAAACCCGTCAAACAAAGAAGCTTCCACATTATCCAGACCCCCCACATGGATTGTCGTTTCCCCATCGGAAAGTTCCGGCTCCCTGCCCTGATCCGTCACAAAATAATGGGTCACCAATACCCTTCGTATTCCGTCTTCCCCTTCCTTATTTGTGTTATCCTTATCCATGTCATCTTTATCTATATTATCTTCTTTCCCTCCCTTTTCCATAGAAAGCATATTCCCTACCGCTTCCCCGCTGGTTTTTGCCCCTACGGACGCAGGCTTTACAAAAGGCATCAAAACAAAAGACACGTTCCCATAAGTGTCCGCAATCTCCACTTTTTTTAGCTCTTCCTTGTAAACCCCCGCGATATAAATCCCTTCCTCTTCTAATATCGCGTCGGCAAAACCAAGCCTCTCCGGCGAATCGTGGTTGCCGCTTATCATAAGAACGGGAATCCCTGCCCTTACCATATCCGTCAAAAAATCGTTGAACAGGACTACCGCATCCGCAGGCGGAATTGCCCTATCATAAATATCTCCCGCAAGGACGAGGGCATCCGCCTTCTCCCTGCGGGAAATCTCATAAACCTGCTTTAAAATGTATCTTTGGTCTTCTATCATGGAAAAACCATTTACAATTTTCCCTATATGCAAATCCCCCGTGTGTACAAATTTCATGCCATATCCCCCGTTTCTACGCAGCTTTTTGCGGCGGTCCGAATCTATCTGTCATCCGCCGCTGCTTCCCCTATTTTTTGCCCGTCTTTTGTAAACCAAAACTCCCCGTTTGTCAGAAGATAATCCTCCCCGTCCAATACCGCCCGGATAAAATCCTGTATGGATTCCAGTTTCCGGCTAAATGCCATGCCCCCACCAAACAAATCCGTCCGATGGATATCCGACCCTGCTGTCATCGGCAGCTTTTGTCGACCTGCATAGTCAATCGCTTTGTCATCAAAAGACTTATCATTATGCGCCTTACTTTTTCTGTTGGAATGAGTCGCATTAATCCCCTCCACCGCATCCACATATTCCGGATAGAGACGGATTTCCGGAATATAATACTCTTCACGGAACGGATGGGCATGTACTACCATTCCTCCTGCTTCATGGATTAGCCGGTATTGCTGTTCCACCGTTGCCGTACGCAACTCCTCATGGGCCAGCATAAACTCTTTATCCACCCCGTAAATCAAAAACTCGGTTCCTCTATATCCCGCTTCATACCCGAAAAAAACATCCAAACCAACCTCATCCCCGGCCCGCTTCGCGTCCTCATAGCCCTCGGCAAACTGACCCACCCATTCTTTCCAAGGCAAATACCGGTTCACCGCCGTATTCCCGCCCCAGTTATGGTCAGTCACGATAATCCCCGTATATCCCGCCGCCTTACAGGTCTCCGCCATCCGCTTTCCCGTATCCACTGCGCAGGCGCTTCCCTGCGAAGTATGAAGATGCGTCTCATATAAATAAGGATAACCCTTCGGAAGTCTTATTTTCATTTTTAACCCCATTTCTACGCGGCTTTTTGCTCAAAGCCAATTTCATTTGGCTTACAAGTTTGTGGATGCCGCGCAGACACAAACTTTTAATCACCATACTCCTTTTTCTTTTCCATTCCACTTTCCCAAACAGCCAGCTCCCCAAGATTTGCTCCCCATTCTTGTTTGTTTTCCTATTACACTAAAAAGTGTCTTCGATACTTCATGAAGAACCTCCGGCTCTTCCAATGTCATTTAGTTAACGGTACCGGACGCCGTGAGGAACATAAAATGCTCCGTCACCACGCTTTCGCTCGGTAAAAAGCGTAACGGACACTAAACTCGTGAGGAACCTCGTTAAGTGCCGACGCTTTTTAACGGGTTCCTTGAGCTTTTTATGTTCCTCACGGCTGAATCAAGGCGCTAACTAAATGACATTGCCGGTTCTTCCTCCATTTATTTCCTTCTGACGAAGAACTTTCCTATAGGGATTAGGGTGTCAAAAGGTCTTCCCGGCAGTGCCGCTTGGCAGATTGCACAAAAGAATATTGTGCAAGTGGCTTTTGTACGATGGAGAGGAGACTCTAAAATCGTGGAAGCCAATGCTGAACACGATTTTCGCCTTAAGAGGCTCATCGGAATGCTCCGTACAATAGCAAAACAAGAAAAGAAATGGAAAAGCATCCGCTCTTCCATTCTCTTCTTACTTTATCTCCACAATCCATCCTTCCGGCGCCTCAATCCTGCCCATCTGGATACCGGTCAAGGTATCGTATAATTTCTGTGTCACCGGCCCCATGCCGTCCATGCCGCTAGGCAGGCAAATCTCTTTGCCGTGATCCACGATTTTCCCTACCGGCGAAATAACAGCTGCCGTTCCGCAAAGCCCACATTCCGCAAAGTCTTTTACTTCTTCAAAAAGCACTTCCCTCTCTTCTACTTCCAACCCCAAATATTCTTTTGCCACATACATAAGCGAACGCCTTGTGATGGAAGGAAGAATGCTGTCAGACTTAGGGGTGACTACTTTGCCGTCCTTTGTCACAAACAGGAAGTTTGCACCGCCCGTCTCCTCCACCTTCGTCCTTGTAGCCGCATCCAAATACATATTTTCATCAAAACCTGCCCTATGGGCTGTCTGGATGGCATAAAGGCTCATAGCATAATTCAGCCCTGCTTTAATATGTCCCGTACCGCGGGGAGCCGCACGGTCAAAATCGCTGATGCAAATCGTCAAAGGCTTCACCCCGCCCTTAAAATACGGTCCTACCGGCGTCGTAAATACACGGAACTGATACTCGTCCGACGGTTTTACTCCAATCACCGGGTTTGAGCCGAACATATAAGGCCTGATATACAACGTAGCCCCCGAACCAAAAGGCGGAACATAAGCCTGATTTGCTGCTACCGTACGGACTACGGCATCTATAAAACGCTCCTCCGGAAACACCGGCATCTCCAGCCTCTTTGCCGAATCTACCATACGCGCCGCGTTCAAATCCGGGCGGAACGTTACAATACGGCCGTCCTGCGTCGTGTATGCCTTCATCCCTTCAAAAACCGTCTGCGCATATTGAAGCACACCCGCACATTCATTGATAACCACCGTGGATTCTTTCGTCATCCTGCCTTCATCCCATGCGCCGTCCTTATAATCAGAAACATACCTTTCATCCGTCTCAATGTAGTTAAAGCCAATATTTGCCCAATCCAAATTTTTCTTTTCCATATGATGACATCCTTTCTGATTTGTGCGGGATACACAACCTTCTGCATATTCACAACCGCAATATTTTTCTTACCTCATTAAAAATCCGGGTGTCAAAAATTTTGCCAGACAACACAGCATGGCAAGCCTTTTAGCACCCTTATCTTATTATTATACTTTTTATGGTAAAAGTCAATCACTTCTCTAATTGCGCGGTTCTGAAATGATATTTATTAATTTTTCTTCGCTTCTTTCTTCGCCGCTTTAATATCCGTAATGCCATTGGCCGCATTGACCTCTTGCATCAGCGCCTGGGAGAACTGTGCGAATGCCTCCGCCTCTTCTTTTTGCTGGATATTTACCGGATGATACTTATCGTCTTTCGTATTGCTCTCCACTACGTAAAGAGTCAGTATCTCTTTCCTGTCTTTATCATATATAACAGTATATCCCTTCTTCGCCTCTACCATACCAAGATCCCCTTTTCCAAAATGGATGGGCTCGCTATAGCTTACGTCTCCTCCTGCAAAGGACAATGGTATCAGGTAGAGATCCCCCGGCTTAAAACCAACCGCATAATACCAGTATTTCGTAGTGGTGGTCACGGTTCTGCCCCCGCCGCCAAGCGTAAGTTCTTCGCGGGTACCATAAGCGACCGTATACGATTCTCCATTAGGAACCACTTTATTGACAATATTACGTATTTTCCGTTTTTCCTCGCTGTCTGCGCCTTTCTTTTCATCAATGGACATTTTGACATATACAATAACAAACAAAACAACAATTGCGATTACTCCGATAATAATATATGTAGTCATACCACTTTCTCCTATCTCATTTCATTTTTAAATTTCGTTAAAATATGCACGATTATAATTTTTCTTTGCATCCTTAATATATGTGACGTTAAATCTTCTTGCTTCCGTACACATATATGTACGCTCAAACATAGAAAAGTTGCTCCTTACATCCATAAAAGATATGTTTCCAAGCGTTTCCAATGTCCAGAACCGTCTGCCGATTGTAATGCCTGTTTCATAAAAATCCAAGCAGTCTCTGCAATGGATGAGCGGAAAAAACACCCAGGCCAGAGCGGCCAACGCAATGCACGCTGCCAAAAGACCTGCCAGAAAATTAACAGGCCCTCCTTTGGGCGGATTCCCCCGGATTCCTGCCAATACAACAACTCCTGCCAATACAAAACGAATCGCTGTATGGAACAGGATTTTTCCCCTATTGGCATGGGCATGGGCTAGCTGCCTTCCCATACTTACATTTTCAGGCATTTGGTCTGTCACCTCCCCCATATTGTTCTATTTTTGAATTATATCCATTCTTCGGCAACTCTTTATAAATATCGGCATTTTCTTCCGATTTTTTATATCCCATGCAGATTTGGAAATAAAGTGGCAGAATTGGAAATCTTCCTTCTCCCTATTCCGATGCTGCATCCGCCGGGTTAGGCAATAGGATAGAAAATAAAAATCCATCCTCATCGAAATGAATCGTATATTTCCCGCCACAATCCGCCACTGTTTCAATTACATTCCAGATTCCCATGCCATGCTCCGACGGTTCTTCGGTTTTTGTCGTTTGAAGCCTGCCATCTTCCACCATTGGCATTGCCGCCATGCTATTTTTACCGAAATAATAATCTGTTCCTCTTCCAACATAAATTTTAATTTTATCACTTTCTCTTTAGCCCGTTCACAGACCTCTATTGCGTTGTTCAATAAATTGGAAAGAATCAGCACAATATCTTTTTCACAAATTTTTACATTCGATAAATTGTTTACCTTTAATACAAATACGATTCCCTTATCCGTCGCTTCCTTATATCTCGTATTTAAAATGGCATTGACAATCACATGATTGCATCTATGGCATTTATTTCTTCTTGAAGGACAGCGTCCACTTTTTTTACATAAGCCAACAGCTCCTCATACTGCCCGCCGGCGGCAAGGGCGCTAATCACCGCGATTTGGTTTTTATACTCATGAGCCCTTTTCCTCTGGCGGTCCAGGTTTTCGGATATAGAGTGATACATAGCTGTCTCACATTTTACCCGTTCGCGGAAAACCTCATCTTCCCTTTGCTTTATTTCCCTGCCAATAATTTCATCAATCAGATAATACACCACATAATCTATCACCAGCACCGCCATTGCAAGATAGAACAAAGAAACGTCATGGAAACGGCCGTTTGCCGCAATCCCCGCAAACGAAATAAGCGTGATAAAAGTGCTGATAAATAGCAGCAACCTGCCGCCCAAAACAATCAGGGTATCTTCCGGCAAAGCCAAAACATTCCGGATATTTCCATGAAGCGAAGGAAAAATTATCTCTGCCAAGACTACGGATAAATATTCTACCACTGCATCCAGCCCCAGAAAAAACATAGCTAGTACGAGCGCCGTTAAATACCGGATTTTAAATACATAAAGCATCGCCGCCCATATCTTCCATCGCCCCTTTCCGGCCCTCATTTGCGAAAAAGGGCGGAAAAATAAAATACAACAAAAGGTATTCCATATTATATCACCCGGATGTGGATTTTCCTATCGTTTTTCTATCCCTATTTATAAAATAACAGAGCCGGCATTATTTCACGCAGCAAAACAAGGTTTTAAAAAGGGGCATACTGCTATACGGAATAGCAATCCCCCATAAGGCAGCGTATTTTGCCTTTATGGGGGATTGCTGTTTTTACTTTTCTATTATTTTTGCTTCTTTACTGTTTTTAAAAATTATTTCAATTTATTCAACGGTTCCCGTGAACCTGTAACGCTCTTTTGACGTTCTTCCTGGAAAAATACAAGCCGCAAGGTAGTAGATGTCAACGATAAAAGCAGCCGCTTCCACCCTCTAAACGGAAAGAACCGTTGCCAAAAGTTTGGCTGCTGTCCGCTCATCACCTAACCCTTTCATATTTCACAAACTGATAAGCGATATCAAAATATGTCTGCTCCTCGCTGTCTGCCGTAACCGCCCATTCTTCCATCTGATCCAAATCCGGGAAGTAAGTATCCGCCTCGTACCGATGGTCTATCTTCGTCACATGCGCCACATCACAATATGGAAGCATTTGCCGGTATACGCTTTCCCCACCGATAATGTAAATATCCTTGCTGTCATATTTTTTTAATTCTTCCTGTAATTCCTCCATGCCATGTACCACAATGGCATCCTTCACTTTAAAATCCGGGTTAGAAGACAAAATGATATTTGTCCTGTTTTTCAGTGGCATCCCCTGCGGGAATGTCTCCAGAGTTTTCCGCCCAAGCACGACGACTTTCCCTGTTGTCTCCTCTCGGAAAAATTTATGGTCATTTGGTATCCTTACAAGCAATTCCCCCTTATGGCCTATGGCCCAATGGTTATCCACTGCCACAATTAAGTTCATCCGCCTCTTCCTCCCTATGTCTAAATTGCAACGGGAATCTCTATTTGGGGTCCCGCCGAATAATTTTCCACCGTTACATCATTGCGTGTAAACTCATAAAAATCATGAATGTCGGGATTGATCCGGAAAACCGGTGCTTCCCTTGGCTCACGTTTTATCAATTCCTCCACGATTGGGATATGCCTGTCATAAATATGGGCATCCGCAATCACATGCACTAATTCACCGGCCTTCATGCCACATACCTGCGCCAGCATATGCACTAACACCGCATACTGGACTACATTCCAGTTGTTGGCCGTCAATACATCCTGAGAGCGCTGGTTCAGCACTGCATTTAATATCAGCATACCCTCCCCTTTTTCCTGCGTCACATTAAACGTCATACTGTAGGCGCATGGATAGAGGTTCATTTCATGTAAATCCTGATGCACATACAAATTTGTCATAATCCGGCGGCTGAAAGGGTTATTTTTCAAATCATAAATGACACGATCCACCTGATCCATCATCCCTTCCTTATACCGGTGTTTCACTCCCATCTGATAGCCATATGCTTTGCCGATGCTGCCGTCTTCATCCGCCCATTCATCCCAGATATGGCTGTGCAAATCGTTGATATTATTGGACTTTTTCTGCCATATCCAAAGCATCTCATC
Organism: uncultured Kineothrix sp.; assembly: GCA_910588855.1. Taxonomy (GTDB): domain Bacteria; phylum Bacillota; class Clostridia; order Lachnospirales; family Lachnospiraceae; genus Kineothrix. The sequence goes on from CAJUSR010000009.1 coordinate 51,129, forward strand.
CGTAGCGCTCTTCAATGCCGTCTTACGCAACGTCAGAATCGGAAATTCTTTTGACAAATCATAACGGTTTACCACACCGAATTTTTTAACCGTATAAGCCGGTGTTCCGTCCTCCCAATGAGGCCGTACTTTCTCTCCCTCCGTACTCGTTCCGTTCTCCAGTATATCTTTACACATATCAATAAATATTTTGTCCGCCAGACTCATTTCTAACCCATGCCTTTCCCACTCAGGCATCCTCCCAAAATAGGAGCAAGCCTAAATATATTGATTTCCTCTCCCCAATTACCTGTCCCACTTATCGCAAAGAGAGTTAATCTGGTCTGCAAACCGGGCCAAATCTTTATTGGCGCTTCCTTCATTTTTCCGGATGACTGCCATAAGCCTCTGCCCTGCAGCCACCAAACGGTTAAATACATCCAATGCGACGCGTTTCTTCTTAACCGGCTTCGGCGCGGCAATGTATTGCGCCTCTCCGGTAAGCAAATCAAAACATGTACCGCTATAAGGGGCATACGCACTGACTTTATGCTCTTTTTCCAGACAAGAAGCAAAAGCCTCGCAAACGCTGCCTTCCCCATGCACCACAAATACTTTCTCCGGCTTTTTCTTAAAGCCTTCTACCCAACGGATTAACCCGTCTTTATCCGCATGCCCGCTGATTCCCGGCAGCGCCCTGATATCCGCACGCACCTCAATTTTTTCACCGAAAAGCTTTACCTCTTCCGCCCCTTCCAACAACATCCTTCCCAGCGTGCCATTGGCCTGATATCCCACAAACAGGATGGTACATTCCGGCCTCCATAAATTATGCTTTAAATGATGCCGGATTCTTCCCGCCTCGCACATGCCGGAAGCTGAAATAATCACCTTAGGCGCATGGTCAAAATTAATTGCTTTCGACTCTTCGCTGGTTATCGTCAGATGAAGCCCGGGGAAACGGATAGGGTTAATCCCCTGGTTGATTAAATCCATAGCTTCTTCATCGAAACATTCCTTTACATTCCTTTGGAAAATATCCGTCGCTTCCACTGCCAAAGGACTATCCACGTAAACCGGAAAATCAGGAAATCTTTTTATCCGCTTTTCCTCTTTAATCTGACGCAGGAAATACAGCATTTCCTGTGTCCTCCCTACGGCAAAAGAAGGGATTACCACATTTCCTCCTGCGTCAAAAGTCTCCTGTAATACTTTTGCCAAATCAGCCACATAATCCGGCCGTTCGGCAGAATGTATCCGGTCTCCATAGGTGGACTCCACCACCACATAGTCCGCTTCCTCCGTCATAATGGGGTCTTTAATCAACGGCTGATTAATATTCCCCAAGTCACCGGAAAACACAACTTTCTTTTCTTTGCCATTTTCGGACATCCATACTTCTATGCTGGCAGAGCCAAGTAGATGCCCAACATCCGTAAAACGTATCTTCACCCCTTCACATAAATCAATCACATGATTATATCTGCACGGAATAATCCTTTTAATGACTCCATCCGCATCTTCCATCGTATAAAGAGGTTCATGGGGTTCCATCCCCGAATGGCGCTTTGCCTTCCGGTTCTTCCATTCTGCCTCCTGCATCTGGATATGCGCGCAGTCACGCAGCATGATGCTGCACAAGTCTGCTGTAGCGATTGTGGTTAATATCTGCCCCCGAAAGCCTTTCGCATATAATGCCGGCAGCATACCCGAATGATCTACATGGGCATGGGTCAAAAGGACGTAATCCACCATAGCCTCATCCACAGGCAAATCCGCCTTTTCATAGCTTTGGCTGCCTTGTTCCATACCACAGTCTATCAAAATATGCTTATCTCCAACTTCCAGACAATGACAGCTCCCGGTTACCTCATGGGCTGCCCCAATAAAAGTTAATTTCATAATGAACGCCTTTCCGCCCGATTTACGAGCCATTCTATCTAGCCCGGCACACTGCCAGACTTTCGCCACAATCCCCTCATACATTCTTTTCTATCGGCGTTTTTGTACAAATTTAGCAAAAAGTTTCTACGCTTCCATCTTCCTTCAGGTGGTCTCTCAGCAACCCTTCGATTTCCCCGGCATTCTCTGCAATGTCTGTCCGGTAATACAGGCAGTCTACCTTCCGGTATTGACCGATAACCGCCCCTGCAAACAGCTCCAAATCCTCTTCGCTGCCTGCATCTCCATGAAAGAAGAACACTTTTCTTCCGTATTCCTTTTCCATTTTCTCTTTCAGTAACTTACCACGTTCTTTGTCGGTATCCATAAAGGCAATATAGTATCTGCGTCCTGCATACTCTTCAACAAGATTGCTTCCTCTGCCTTTTGCGCCACCAACAACAACGCAAATTTTCTTCTTACACATCGTTTTTTCTCCTCGCTTTGAATCATTCTTGTTTTTCATGCGCCGTGCTTGCTTAACCATTATACAAAAATCGACTCCTATTAGCAAGAAAGAAAGGGGTTTACGCGATGCTTTACATTTGTATTTTATCGCAAAAGCATATATCCTTCTTTATTTCAGCTCATTTGCCATTGTATAGAATTGGTAATAAACCCCTTTCTTTTCCAACAATTCCGTATGGTTCCCCTCCTCTACGATGCCTTTTTCTGTCAGGACAAGAATCCTGTCGGAATTTCGTATGCTCGACAATCTGTGGGCTATCGTCAATGTAGTCCTTCCTTCGGAGAGCCTTGCCAAAGACTTCGCTACGGCAAATTCGCTTTCATTGTCCAACGCCGACGTTGCTTCATCCAAAATAATAATCGGAGGATTTTTCAAAAATACGCGGGCAATGCTTATCCTCTGCTTCTGCCCCCCGGACAGCTTCACGCCGCGTTCCCCTACATAAGTATCATAGCCGTCCTTCAAATTTATAATAAACTCATGCGCCCCGGCACGCCTTGCCGCATCTATCACCTCTTCCTTCGATGCGCCCTGCCTTCCGTAAATAATATTTTCATAAATGGTTCCGGAAAAAAGATAGACATCCTGCTGGACAATTCCTACATTTTGCCTCAGGCTCTTAAGCGTAAAATGCCGGATGTCTTCCCCGTCAATCAGAATCCTACCTTCCGTAACATCATAAAACCTGGGAATCAGATTGCACAAAGTCGTCTTTCCTCCGCCCGACGGCCCGACAATCGCCACCTTTTCCCCATGCCGGATATTCAAATCCAATCCGGTAAACACAATGTTGTGGTCATCCGGGTACTCAAAACTGACATTTTCAAACACAATATTCCCCTGGGTCTCCAACAGCTCCACCGCATCCGTTTCGTCGAAAATCTCAATATCAGCCTCCATAATCTGCAGGAAACGTTCAATCCCCGTCATTCCTCGTTGGAACTGCTCCGCAAATTCGATAATCCGCCGGATGGTAGCAATCATTGTGGTCACATAGAGCATATAGGCTACCAAATCCCCCGGCGCAATCATCCCTTTCACCATAAAAATCCCGCCGGCCACCAACACCGTCAAATACATAATACCGTCAAACATCTTTGTCGTTGCCTGAAAAGCTGCCATATAACGGTAAGTCTCTTTTTTAATATCCAAAAACTGCCCGTTATCCTTCTCGAATTTTTTATTCTCCGCCTCTTCATTGGTAAAAGCCTTTACCACTTTCTGCCCGAGCAAACTGTCTTCTATCCTTGCATTCAATTCCCCGATATGGTTTCTCTGCTTCCTGAATGCCCCTCTCATTTTAAAGTTCAATGACATACATACTGCCATCATTACCGGCACGACAAGGAAAATCAGAAGGGTAAGCGGAAGATGAATGCCCGCCAATATCACAAAAGCGATTAATATTTTAATCCCGGCAATAAAAAATTCCTCCGGGCAATGATGGGCAAATTCCGTCACGTCGAACAAATCGTTGGTAATCCGCCCCATAATCTGCCCTACTTTCGTATTATTATAGTAGGTATTGGAAAGCTGCTGTAAATGGAAGTATGCATCCCTACGCATATCCGTTTCAATCTTTGCCCCCATGACATGGCCCATATCCGCCATATAGTAGCTTGCCATCGTGTCAATAACGCGAAGCAAAAGATAAAGCAGCCCCAAGCCGCCGATTGTCCGTACGGAAAGGTTCGCCAAACGGTACAGCCCCTCGTTCGTAATGTAACGCATAATAAGCGGCAGCGTCAACTCGCAAACCGTAGTCAACGCTGCGCAAAACAGGTCGAAAAATAACGTTTTCCTGTATGGTTTAAAGTACGGAACAAATCTTTTTAGCAGTTCTTTTGTCTTATATTGTCTGTTATTCATCATTTTTCTCCTATAATTTGAAGTCAATTATATCATAACCACATACTATAAAGCAAACAATAAAGGCAGGTGACACCGCTTGTTTTTATCCATTTCAAAATTAATACTGCTGATTATCGCCCTTTCCGCCGACGCATTTACCGCCGGTTTTGCATACGGTGCAGATAAAGTAAAAATCCCTCCTTTCTCTGCCGTAATTGTGGCCGCCCTATCGGATTTGCTTCTCATTTCCTCCCTTTTCTTAGGAAACCTTTTCAAAGCATATATCCCTCCTTCCGCCACATCCTTTTTATCCTTTACTATTTTGTTTGTTCTTGCCTTGGTAAAAATTTTTGACAGCTCCCTCAAAAAAACAATCAAGGAAGCAAACTGCGACGACGTAGACATCTTATCCCCGACAGAAGCCCTTTCCCTCGGGTTCGCCCTCTCCGCTGACAGCGCTGCAGCCGGCATAGGGGCGGCCTCCCTGGATTTCCCCCTTCCGCTGACTGCCGTTCTTACCTTTCTTATCGGCCTAATGGCTATCTGCGGCGGCAGCTTTCTGGGACGTCTTCTGGCTTCCAAATCAGCATTTAATTTTTCAGTTGTCGGAGGGTTCCTGCTTCTTTTTTTAGCGTTCTCCAAATTAATCTGACAGGGTTCAGGCACCAAAAACCCTGTCCTTATACATTATCGACAGATTTTTGATGCCTGAATTAATTTACAAAAATTTTTCTTCGCTTCCTTTTTCTCCGTTCCAACGCCATTCCGCTGCATAAGTAACCATATTGCCTCTGCCCTCTCCTTCGGCAAATCCGGCATGCTCATCCAGTTCCTTATTTTCTCCAAAAAGTACAGGTGTTTCATATCCCGCAGCGCTATCCCTGTCCAGAAAGCCCTTTTGTTTCTCCTCACTCCCCCGTTCCGCAATTCCGCCAATCAAAAGAAGTTCATGTACCGCCAAAGGCATGGCAGAAAGAGCCGCCAGCCATCCCCATTCCTGCAGGGAGAGCTGTACCGTTCCAAACAGAGCGACAAAATAAGGGATTTCCGTTACCAAAGCCTGCAGCCCAATCCCTGCCGCACAGGCAAAAATCATGGAACGGTTTGAAAAATGATTCATTTTAAATACAGATTTATTCACATCCCGCATACCGATTGCATGGACAAGCTGGCTCATCCCCAGTACCGTAAAAGCATGCGTCTGGGCTTTGTTCAGCAAATCCGGGATACCAAGCATAACGGTTAGATTGTGCAAGTTAACCGGCAGACCTTGTTTTACCAGGGCCCCATATGGCACTTGCAGGAACGCCGTAATGCTGATAGCGGCAATCACTCCCCCATAACAAAGCGTGCAGGCAAGCCCACCATGAGCAAAAAGGTTCTCATCGCTTTTCCTCGGTTTCTGCCGCATCAGCTCCCCACCGTCGTTTTCATCCACGCCCAAAGCCAATGCGGGGAAAGAATCTGTAATCAGATTAATCCATAAAATATGGCTGGCCTTAAGCGGAGAAGGAAATCCGGCAAGAATAGCCACAAGCATGGTAATAATTTCCCCAAAGTTAGAAGAAAGCAGAAAAAGGATAGCTTTCCTGATATTTTCATAAATCCCCCTCCCCTCTTCAATTGCTTTTCTTATGGTTGCAAAATTATCATCGGTAAGAATCATATCCGATGCATTTTTCGCCACATCCGTACCGTTCATCCCCATAGCTATCCCGATGTCCGCCGCTTTTAACGAGGGGGCATCGTTCACCCCGTCACCTGTCATGGCAACTATTTTCCCCTTTTTCTTTAGAGCGTTTACTATTTTTACTTTATGTTCCGGCGATACTCTAGCGTATACCCTTATGCGTTCCGCCCTTTCGTCAAACTCTGCATCCCCCATTTTATCCAGTTCGCTGCCGCTGATACATTCCTGCCTGCTGCCTGCAATCCCCAATTCCTTCGCAATCGCATAAGCGGTATCCACATGGTCGCCCGTAATCATGACCGTATCTACACCCGCCCCTCGAAATGCCCTTACCGCCTCCGCCGCTTCCGGCCTTGCCGGATCCATCATCCCCACCAAGCCTACAAAGGTAAGTTCCCTTTCTTCTGCCTCCGCTGCATCTTCCCGCATTGCCACCGCCAACACCCGGAGCGCTTCCGCCGACATCTGCCCTGCCGCATTCAAAATCTCCCTTTTGGACGATTCCGTCAAAGCAGCCTTCCTCCCACGGGATAACAGATATTTGGAGTTCTTCAAGACTTCTTCCGTTCCTCCTTTCGTATAAGACACCCTGCCATTTGCGCTTTTATGTAAGGTAGTCATCATCTTCCGGTCGGAGTCGAATGCTTTTTCTCCTATCCTTGGATAAGCTTTCTCCACTTCTTCCCTTCTCATCCCGTACTTATCCGCCAAATCCAAAAGCGCCAGTTCCGTAGGGTCGCCAATCCGGCTTCCCTGCCCGATTATCCCATCGTTGCAAAGTATACAGCCAAGCAACAGTTCTTTATGCCTTCCCGCATCCACCTTGTCTGCCGCAAAAACCCTTCCTTCCGCATAACATTTTTTTACTGTCATCCGGTTCTGCGTCAAGGTTCCTGTCTTATCCGAGCAGACTACATTTACTGCCCCTAATGTTTCTACAGACGGAAGTTTACGAATAATCGTATTTACTTTCACCATTCTCGACACACTTAAAGCAAGCACAATGGTAACAATTGCCGGAAGCCCTTCCGGCACAGCCGCCACTGCCAGTGAAATCGCTGTCAGCAGCATATCCCCCACATCCCTCTTTTGCAGCACCGCCACGAAAAATAAAAAGACACAGATAAACACGGCCAAAACGCTTAATACTTTCCCTAAATCTGCCAGCCTTTTTTGAAGAGGGGTCAGTTCTTCCTTCGCCTCACTAATCATACCGGCAATATGCCCAATCTGGGTTTCCATCCCTGTAGCCACTACAACCCCTTCCCCCCGTCCGTAAGTCACGTTCGTGGACATATATGCCATATTTTTACAATCCCCGATATCCTCTTTCCTTCTTGCCAAATATCCTGCATCTTTATCCACCGGCACGGATTCACCGGTCAAAGCGGACTCTTCTATTTTTAAGCTCATTGTCTTGGTAAGGCGCAAATCTGCCGGCACCTGCCGTCCCGCCTCCAAACAGACTACATCCCCCGGCACCAGCTCTTTTGCCGGAATCTCCATCTGCCTTCCTCCCCTTTTCACAATCGCATGGGGGCTTGTCAGTTTTTTCAACGCCTCAATCGCCTTCCTCGCCTTCCCTTCCTGCACCACCCCCACGAACGCATTTACCGTTATTACCGCCACAATAATCATGGCATCTTCCATTTCCCCCAAAAACAAAGATATGGCAGTGGCTACAAAAAGAATAAAAATCAACGGGTCATTTAATTGCTCCAAAAATAAGGCAATCTTCGTCTTCTCCTTTTTTTCTTTCAGCAGATTTTCCCCATACTGCTTCAGCCGCCCTTCCGCTTCCCCGCGGCTCAACCCCTTTTCCGTATCACATTTCAAAATTTGCCCGACTTCCCGGACTTGCTTATTCTCATACATACTTCCCTCCGTTTCTGCACGGCTTTTGCGCATAACCAATTCGGCTTACAAGTTTGTGGATGCCGCACAAACACAAACTTGCGGATTTCATCCTTTGCTTGTACTTTGTCCTATGCTTTTATATGCTTGTACGGCAGGAAATATGATTGGGCAAATAATTTTTGCATGATGAAAAGGAAGCTTATTTCCTCTACGTGGGGCTGTGTAATCGAGTAGGGAAGATTCATCTTCCCCTACTCGCTGCGCGCCCCGTGTTCCGCATAGTGGCTTATTTCCTCTACACGGGGCTGTGCATAAAAAAGAGTTGGCCGCTGGGCCAACTCGCCAAGAATTGCTTTGCAATTCTTGTTGGTTTTCCACAACGCTGTGGCGTAATTTCCTATTATGTAAAAAAGTGTCTTCGACACTTCATGAAGAACCTTCGGTTCTTCTCCAATCTATGTCCTTCTGGCGAAGGACTTTCCTATATGGCAAAAAAGAATCCTGCAAGCAGGACTCTCCGCCTGCGGCGGGTCGCGGCAGCGACATGTTTCCCCTCCGCCGCAGTGCGATTATTGTTTTTTACCATATGGTAAAAAACCGCCGATAGTTTTTTACTATCGGCGGCTACTCTATCCTTTCCTTTCTAATCGCTCAATCAATCAGTGACAATCTATGTGAAAGTTTTCTTTTTTAATTTTTATCAGGCAGTGCGGACACTGCCATCTATTCCCGGCGGTGCGCCCCTTCTAAACCAATGAAGTGACCTTGAAATACCCGGTTGCGTCATCATGCGACCAAAATCAGTATCCGATAAATGTTTTTTAAGTTTTACCATACCGAGTCCTCCTTTCTTCATGATTTTTCCGTTTCTATCTTTATTCGTTTTCTCTCTTCTTTTCTTCTATGTTGATATTATATAATATATTTTTATATTTTGCAAGTATTTTCTGAAATTTATAAGAAAAAATTTTAATTAAGAGAAATCTTTTTTATTAAAAACCCATTGACTTTTGCCTCTAAAAATGCTATTATATTTTTCGCGGCATGGAAAGTACATATCCAATGCACATGCGGAAGTGTCGGAATTGGCAGACGAGCAAGACTAAGGATCTTGTGACCATTAGGTCGTGTGGGTTCAAGTCCCATCTTCCGCATTGGTTAAAAGTGTGGGAAACCTTGATTTTACTAAGGTTTCCCCATTTTTGTTTTTGTATGGCTAGAAATTTCATTTCCTTATACTTCCTACTGGAAAGTTCATACTTTTTAATCACTTTAAGAAACTATTCTTTAATAATGATTACATCAATGCTTGATATGTCCATGTTCACAATTTCTGAATCAGCATAATAAGTATTCCATACCCACTGTAGTTTGGTTGCATTCGCCTTTGAGGTATCAACCTCCTTATATTTTAGCCACTCTGGATATAAGGCTTTCATTGTTCGAGGATTCTCTTTTTGCTCCTGTATGCCTTTATAATATTTAATTATGCACTTTTCAAGGTCCTCTCTGCATGTTTTGGCAATCATCTTTTTACCATTAGGTTTACTTTCACCGGGCAGTTTTGTTTTATACCGTCCGTCTGTTGCTGGTCATATCTTACAGAATTGTTCGTATTGTTCTAAAATTTCTTTATTCTTCATAATTTCATTTTTTTCAACACATCAACTAAATTTATTATACCATTCTTAACAGCCTCTTCAAAGGCCAGTTTTTCTTGAATACTTAAACTCAAACTTCATAGCAAACTCCTCTCCGCATATGTTGTGCATAAAAAATTGAATAGACTTCTCCATTCGATAATATGCATTTTACTATAATAGAGAGATAGTGCAATAGAAAAACTGCACTACCTCAATAAAAATTGTATTACCTAAAAATTTTTATTTTAGAATGGTACAGGAATAGCAAGTTTACCTCTTAGATTGTGAAATCCTTTTAGATTCCACAACTGTACATAGGAAACCCACTGCACGGAAGAATCTGTTTCAACAGGTCCTTGCCTCATTGCAATAAATCTTTTACCCGTATGCTGATACACAGGTAAAAGTGCTTCTTCATCGCTCGCAGCACATTGATACATTTCCCAAATTCCGCCTGTAAATCGTCTACAAAATGCGGTATATGTTTCAGGATTGTCTGTTTGATCGTCTACATACTGCTGTTCAAATCGGTTATTACTTATCAAAATAATAGTGTTCGATATGTTAAATTTATTTTCGTACCGGCATGGCAACTTTGTAATCTTGTTATCTAAGAGATTCAACATTTGCTGTATAGAAAGCTGGCTGTAAAACTCATCAAACAGAAGAACACTGTTATTTCTGTAATCATCAAATTTCATATCATATTTTAGATTTGTGATTTGAGATACTCGTTTTTCCTTGTGAGTTGGTATGCTTAACAACAGAATCGCCATTTATAAATTTATTATACCGTTTTTGCTCAAAAGCTGCTAATAATGCTACCTTATGTGTTGTGGCAAAGTGAATATCCCTTGCTACCACTTCTTCCCACGAATCAAAGTGCCCTAAAACATAGTCAAGTTTATCTTGTGAGGACATATTTAATTCAATCTCTTTTCTATACCCTTTTCAATGTTTGAACGGTTCAAAACTGCCCAATTCCTGCATAGGCTACTACCAAGCGGCTTTTCTATGTACTGTCTTGCTTCCGCAGGAGAGCCATACCGCCTGTCTATATGAGTCCCTGTCAGTTTCTTTTAAATCGTACTGAAAATGGAACGATCAAACTAAAGCAGTACAAATATATTCTTTCATCAGTTCAAATCTGTCCGCTCCATGTCCTAAATTAACAGAAACCTTTAACATAGCCTCTTTAACACATAAACCGTTCTCACGATACTCTTTATATTTTTGTGTTGCGTATGCCTTTTTGCAAGTGTGGAAAGCACCGTTTTGAATTGGAATATTATTTTTCTTAATTTCTCTTCTGAAAGCCTGTTCTAAAGACTGATGTTAAATGGGGCAGATTCTTCCTTGCTCCTTTTCTTTTATCTGCTCTAAAATCTGTTTTTGCTTTTCTGTTTCCGCTAGAATGAAGCGGCTTCTTTTCCCTTTGCTGTCTACAATGGAAATACCGTTGCTTTTGATATCTTCAAATTTCAGTTTTGCACATTCCTCAGCTCTTAACCCGAAATGATAAGATAGGGTAAGTGCTTTTTTCAGATTTTGGTTATTTGTACTCTTTATAAGTATTTTAAAGTCATTTTGCAATAACATAACTTTCCTTATCTTTCCACCGCCATTTTTAGAACTTGCAGGAACAACCGCACAGCCATACTTAACATCACAATGATATTTTGTATTGACACATTTTTCTAATTTCCGAAGCATGGCACCATATTGATTTAAGGATAATTGGCTACATATTTCTGTCTTTAAGTTCAAAAAACATTGTATATGCTCTGCTTGAATGTCGCTTACTTTATGTACTTCTGGATATACCTCTCGCATATAATTTGTAAAATTAGCAGATAAATCTACCAGATTACTTCTTGATGAATAAGAATATATTTTATCGGTATTTTTGATACCGTTTGCTTTATCTGCATGTTTATCCATACTTTCTTTAAAACTGTTATTGATTGCCTGTAAAAACTGATATTTTAAATTTCTCCTTGCCATTTCCCCCTTTTTGTATAATACCCACAACACCCATTATGAAAAACAGACCGTCCTGTAAAGGATCAGTCTGTCTCTTTATGGGTGTTATACAATTTGAATTGCCTTGTATAACACTTTATTCAATGAAGAAATAAAATGGATTGGCAATTCATAAACCAGACTTCCCTGTTTATCAATTTACCCTTTCTATTGCAGTCACAAATATGTAACTGCCCTTTATATCTTGATGATATATTATATTCTAAACGGAGAATAGAAATATCATTCAAAAAAATGTATGATTCCATATACAAATATGATATAATTAAGTTAACAAATTGGGATTTGTGGGAGGAGAATATGAAAGCTGAAAGGTGTGTAAAGGAGTCTTTTGTTGTGATAGGAAAAGTGGGTTCAACTTTAGACGGAGAGGGTTTTATTCAAAGATTATGGGCTGATGCAAATTCTCACTTTGGAGAAGTTCAACATTTGGCTAAGAAAGATGAGAATGGAAATATCAGTGGTATATGGGGTACTATGTCTGATTTCTCGCACTCATTCAATCCGTGGGAAGATTTCAACAAAGGACTTTATCTTGCTGGGGTAGAGTGCAACGAGAATGCAGAAGCCCCCAACGGTTGGACAAAATGGATTATTCCTGGCTATGAATATATTTATATAGAATGTGAAAATGATTCTACCTTTTCAGAGGCAATAAAATATCTGGAAGATAATGCTATTCCATTAGTAGGAGCAGTCCACGATTTTACTTGTCCACAGACAGGGAAGAATTATATGTTTTTTCCAATTAGAAAGCTATAAATAAATTCGGATTTGTTGGATAAAAGCATAAATAAGAGGTTGTTAGAAAAAAACTGTCTAACAACCTCTATCACAATTATCTTTCATGAAAACTTGTAAACTGTTTGCTTTGCGAATTTTTTCTTTCAGAAAAAACAGACAGTTGACAAGCTGGTTACACTTGAATAGCTGGTGCGCGGAAAGTTCCCTTCTATGAGGGTTTGCGGTGTAGGGAAATTCGTTCAAGCCCTATCTTCCGCAGTGGTTAAAAATGTGGGAAACCTTGAGAGTTAAAGCAATAAGCTATCAAGGCACAAAATTTAATTTTTCATTTTTGCATTGCTAATAGCTATACAATAGCATATAATAATATCAAATCAAGAAGAAAGGCGGCATAATCATGGCTACTAAAAGCGCAAATGTACTCGCACGTGTTGAACCAGAAGTAAAGGAACAGGCAGAATCCATCATGTCCAAACTCGGTTTACCTGCTTCTGTAGTTATCAATGCATTGTATAAACAGATTATCATGACTAAGAGCATCCCTTTTTCATTATCACTGCCTAAAGAACCTGCTACCTTAGATTCTATGACCAAAGAAGAATTTGACTCCATTATGAAAACAGGACTGTCTCAAGCCAAATCCGACCAATCACGTCTTGTCGCTGATGTATTTGCCGATTTAAGACGGGAGTTGCAATAATGGATAAAACTTACAATGTTAAAATAACGGCCCAGGCAGAAGAACAAATACAAGAAATCATATTCTATATAACCCATGAACTAAAGGCTCCTGAAGCTGCTCTCCATCTGTTAGACACATTAGAAAATTCTTTTGCATTACTCGCAGATTTTCCGCAACGTGTAGTTTTGGTTGACGAAGAACCGTGGCACACAAACGGAGTACATCGTTTATCAGCAAAAAATTTTCTCGTATATTTTTGGATAGATGAAGATAATCTGAAAGTACATGTAATCGCTGTAATCTACGAAAAGCGTAATCAACTACGTCAATTATCACAAATAAATATGGAATAGTAATTTAGCCCTTCCAAAACCCCTCCATTGTTTTATTAAACTCCTGCGGCGCATCCATATTGACACAATGCCCTGCATTTTCAAAAAGAACTACCGTACAATCGGGTTCATTGCTTTTCCATGCCTTTATTGCCTCTAATTCCATTGGAATATCAAATTTTCCGCATCCAATCAACAAAGGATAATTCCTTCGCCCGGTTTTATATTTGTTTACCATACTATTAAGCGTTGCCAGAAACATAAATGACTTTTTGGGAAAGAGTATATTCATAGCAAAAAATTCATTTTGAGCCTGTGGAGTATATGCAGAAATTTTTTTGTTTGCTTTTGCAAACCATTTAACTGAAAACAGTGCTTTCAGCATCATCAGCTTCTGCTTCGCACTATTTTCATTTTTCATTTTTGCGTCAAAATTATTAATGTCATATCCTCCAAAGCAAGCCAGCGAGCTTACTGCATATGGATAACGATTAGCAAAATCCTGTGCCAAAACTGCGCCCAACGAAACACCGACAATATGTATTTTATCAATATTTTCCGTTTTTAAGATGTCAAATACCCACTTTGCCATCTTATCTATCATATCACCTTTTTGAGTATCCGTTGACTGCCCGTGGCCAATGATGTCAATAGCCAGAATATTATATTTATCCTCAAAATACTCAAACTGTGCTTTGAACATATTGTGATTGACAAAAGCAGCGTGGATAAAAAGTACCCATTCGGCTTGTCCGGCCCTGCTTACAAAATATGTAATTGGTGAATTGGCTAACTTTATTGGCTTCATTATTTTTCACAAAATAAATCAATTAACTGCTGTTCCTCAATCATCCCTATTTCTTCTCCACGGACATCCAGATAAAATGCTTTTATTTCACTGGCGAGCTGCTTCTTTTGCTTATCGTTCAACCGGATTACTTCATTTAGCTTTTTTCTCATATTATGGTTCCTCCGAAATCCTAATTTACCAATTTAGCCAAAACCTTTCCTTTCTTTTGCGCATTTAATTCCAACGCCTGAAGACTACAACCTCAGCATCCGAACCATAGCAGCCATATTCTGCTACCATAAGGTATTTTTCATCCGCCACAACCCCATAACATCTATCGCTATTTTTTTTGTGCAATTGGTTCCCTAAATAAATCTTGTTATCATCCCAAAACCTCACTTTTTGCCCGCCCGGCAAAGAATATTCAATATTGATAAAAGAACCTTTCAGGGCATTCAGGCACGTCACCTTCTCCATATCCCGGATATGAAGCCCATTGAACGCCTCAATCAGATTCTCTTTTAATTTCCTCAATGCATCCTCCCCCTTTTGGCAACATAGGGCAACAATACATTCTGCCCCAAAAGGCTGGCCTTTTGTTTCCGAACAGCCAGCGCAATTGTCCTTTAATTCGCATTCCCCGCAATCAATCCCGCAAATAGATTCCATCCCTTTTCCTCCTTTACATTTCACCCAAACCGCCAATACCTTTTTTAACTGTTGCTTTTATCTAATTCCCGGCACTAACACTTATTGATTCATTTCCTCTGTTACCCTATAATTAAAAATAAGGATTTTTATCAATTATACAACATATGGCAGAAATTACAATTACTTTGTCATAATAAAAATTGGCAGAAAATGAAACCAAGAGCAAAAATATATACCTCTAATTATCCCCCTAGCATACTTCCCCTTTTGATTTATCGGGGATAGCATCACTTTTAGCGCAACCTCTTGGAAGCAGAGAAAAGCGGTCTTTGGGATTGCTTTATTTCATCACAATTATATCACAATGAGGAACCGGGCAGATGACTGAAAAGGAGTTGACCCAACGTCCAACTCCCCAGAGTTACAAATCTCCCCTTATTCGCTTTCACAACACTTTGATGTAGTTTTCCTTCTACGCACAGTGCGCAAGTTTTCATATCAAATCCTCTTTCCCGGGTTTCATTTCTTTTCCTATTAGCTTCCTAATATCTGCTATTGAAACCTCGATACAGCCTCATTTTTACCGTACCTTGCGAAAGCTTTAAAATCCGGCAGATTTCTCTGGCAGAAAACCTTTCCACATAGAACAGGACAAAAGGAATCGGCTCTTGTCTGAAAAGGTCGTCTCATCTTACTGTATACAGATGCCGAACAAACAGAAAAAGCCACAAAAACTGGCAAATCCCTTCGTCTTAAAATATGATTCGGGTGTCAAAAGGTCTGTTGGGCAGTGCCATCCGGCAGACCTTGTGCCGCCCGAATCCAAACACATAAAAAATTCTTAATTTTTCCCTTTTCTATTGTACTTCCAGCATCTTCCTGATATAATGTAACTAATTATAGGAAATTGTTTATAGGCACGGATGCCGCCCAAACTATATCAAAGGAGTGAGATTACATGAGTTACAACATCAACATGCATTTAAAAAATGACTATTCTTTCCTGTTCTCCGGTATGAGTACGAGTTCCGGTGGAAGCCTTGGCAACCTGAATTTCCTTTCGGATTACCAAAGCATCAAGAACGGAAGCTATGGAAAGCTTTTAAAAGCATACTACAAGAAAGTAGGAAATGAAAACACTTCTACTTCTTCCACAGAAAAAGAAGACAATTCCTCCAAGCTTTCTACCTCGCTTTCCAAAGATTCGGCTAAGACATTGTCCGAAATCAACAAAGCTGCGGGGAAAGTCAAAGAATCGGCAGATGCTTTGACCAGCACAGGAAAAGAATCCGTATTTAACGGAAAAGAAGTCACTACTGAAAACGAAGACGGTACTACCACTACTTCTACACAATATGATATGGATGCCATCTACAATGCAGTATCAGGTTTTGTAAAAGACTACAATTCTTTAGTTGACTCAGTCAACAAATCTGATTCGGCTAATGTCTTGAAAGCAGGCAAAAATATGACAAATATTACCAGCCTCTATTCTAAGACGTTAGAAAAAGTTGGCATTACGATAGGCGAGGACAACAAACTTTCCATAGACGAAGATAAGTTTAAGTCCGCTGATGTTTCCAGAATCAAATCGCTCTTTAACGATTCTCCTTCTTTTGCAAAGAGCATTGCATCACAAGCTTCTTTCGTTGACTATGCTGCAAACCGCGAATCGCTGAAAGCAAATACTTACAACAAGACAGGCGCTTATAGCAATAATTATTCTATGGGTGACATTTTCAACAGTATGTTCTAATATTCCACTGTCCTATGATTGTACTCAGAATGAACCGGCGGATATCTGCCGGTTCCTTTTATGAAATATTTGAATATGGGAAAGTAAAAAATAAAAAGATGAAAAATTTTGCAATTTAGCGTTGACAAAACAAGAAAAAGCATATAAAATATTCATTGCGTGCAGGAATGGCGGAATTGGCAGACGCGCACGGTTCAGGTCCGTGTGATAGCAATATCATGAGGGTTCGACTCCCTTTTCCTGCACTAAAATGAAAGCCCAGCATTTGCAACGGATAGTTAAGAATCCTTGCAGATGCTGGGTTTTCTATCACATCCGTGCATTTTTGTATATCTGCAATTTCTAGTCAACCACATTCTAAAACCTATTTTTTCAGTCCGGGGATTATCCGTTGGTCTATCCATTTTTTTCTTTTCTACGTTTCATCACCCCTTTATTTTTACCATTTTATCAAATAAATAATATCTTCTTTGTGTAGTGGCAGTCGACCAGAGATAAAGAGACTATCATATAAAAAGAGGACTGTTTCATTTTCTGTATTGACTGACTATCTTCCAAATACCCTTTTTATCTTTCTATTTTTCTAAATCCTACAAATTCCATTACACCAATATCTCCATTTGGGCAAAAATGTCTATTTTCATTTCTTTCCTTCAGCGATTCTATATCTGCAATTATGTCACTTACGTATGCCTTCTTAATCCTTTCTCCACACATTTTACATTTATAAATTTCAACAAACATACTTTTACCTCCTACATAATAAAAAATGTTGTCGATTAGCCATCAACAACAGCTTTTGTATTCCCATTACATTCTATTTCCTCTTTTTCTTCAACCTTCATTTCCGGAAAACGCCTCATATATTCCTCACATGTCCTTAGCTTCATAAACAAAGGCCATTCCTTTAATTCAGCTTCTCCTATGTCCGTTTGACTGTCATAAAATTCAAAAAACCTTTCATAATCTTCACCTAAAGCAAGTACACCTAAAATATATTTAGGTTGATATGCAGATATATCTAACTTTTCCACTTCATCCTTGACTTTATCATATTCCCCTAACCATTTATAACACTGCCAATTATTTATTTTACATAATATTCTATCCGCATCTAAAAGTTTCTGACTCTTTAAACATATTTCATAAAAATATTGTGCCATTTTCCATCTATGCATTTCTAAATATTCTTCATATATTATCCCTAAAATATTGCTTATATCGTCTTGATTGTCTCCACATTCTTTTAGCCACGTTTCGAGAACAAGAGACATCCCTACATATTCTATTATATCTATTGCATTATCTATATACTCCCTATCAATATTTAATCTATCCCCTACAGAATCTTTTTTCATACCATTAACGAGTTTAATATATATATTATTAACAATACCATTATTATGTACATATAAATTTCTTCTAGCAATTATTTCTTGTATAACTTCAAATTCATCTTCCCATGCTTTTAAATTAAGCTTTAAATTTTTTTGAAAGTATTTTTTCCAATCTAGTAATGATTCATACATTTTATTTGTTACTTCTTGATCAATCAGAATATTTTTTATCTCTTCAATATCATTCATTTCTGCTAAAATTTTATAAGAAACAGATTTTTCATCTAAAGATATGCGCTGCGGATATTTTATAAAGCTTTCTCTCATAACTCCTGCAATAAGGTTTTCAAAATAAGTAACTAACAACAGCAATGAACCTCTATATAGAATCTCCTTCTGTTTTTCAATAGCTTCTAATTTCTGATATTCCTCTTTAACACCTTTTGGTAAATACCTATGAAAATATACATTATTACCATCACTCTCAATTTCTTGGACTACTCTTTCAATTTCTTTAATATAACCGACTATTTCTTCAGGCATATCTTCCATCGGCGATGGACTTTCTAATAAGTTAATTCCCCGTTGTTGAGCCTTTGCAACATAGTAAATCATAGACGCAAGGACAGAATCCTTGTTACCAACTAGCTCCCTATGCCAAGGCCTATCCATAGTTTGATCCACACTGCTTATATAAAATCTAATTGCTCTTATATTATTTAAAAAACTATTGATTATATCATTATACATTTTCTAATCCCCTTTGTTCATGATATTTTAATGCTACTATAAAATTATCCTATTATCAATATTAAATTTAACACCCCTTAAATATAACTCCCCGTTCCATAATTTTTCCACTTGTTTCCAATATGGAAGCATAGTATAATATAAAACAAATAACAACTGCTAAATTTCATTGGGCAAACATCCAAATTAAATATACTATAAAAACCGGAGGCATACTATGAACAACACAAATGATATCGTAATTGTGAATTATGACGACGAACAAATTGGCAAAACGTCAAAGCAGGAAGCCCATGAAAAGGGGTTGCTCCACAGGGCATTTTCCATTTATATAGTTAATGAAAAAAATGAAATCCTGCTGCAGAAACGCAACATCAACAAATATCATTCCGGAGGCTTATGGACAAATACCTGTTGCAGCCATCCGGCCAGCGATTGCAACCTATTAGAATTTGCTTCGGAGCGGTTACAAGAGGAATTTGGCATAAAATCGGATTTGGAGGAAATCGGCCAATTTGTTTACAGAAATCAATTTGATAATAATTTAACGGAATACGAATACGACCATATACTGTTTGGTCAGGTTAAAAATATAAGTGTATTTCCTAATCCGGAAGAAATTGATGATTTTTCTTGGTGTTCCATTGATGCTGTTGAAAACCTGTTGTTAAAAGAACCGGAAGTATTTACCGCATGGTTTTTGCCTTCCTTTTTCATCTTTAAGAAATTTATGAATTATAGACCTTAATCATCCAGACAAGTCACCTAACCTAGCCAACATGCTTATTCTAAGCCACCCAACCTAACCAGCCTGCCTGCTTATTCTAAGCGGGCTGGTTATATTTCCTCCCCTCCAGCGATCCAACCCCAGCTTCATAATAAACCAAATCAGCCAAGCTGTTGCACAAAATCGGACCAGTTATATTCCAGGCATTTGCACATATCGTCCAACGGTTTTGAACAGTCTTTTGCCCGTTCCCCAATGAGGAGGATAAAATGCTGTCCAAACATTGCCCGATGTATTTTTCCGCACTATATACGGAGATAATTACACTCAATTTTACCGACATTTCCTTCCCCTTTCCGACCTCCCCCTATGTGCCATCATCCGTATCAAAAATTCCTTTTGGAATATAAGGAACATAATGGCTGCTGCCGCCACATGCAGCCATTTAAAAAGCATATTACCTTGGCATATGTAAACAGTAAATACGAAATACAGATAAAAAGCGGCCGCAAACCATGTCTTTTTTTCATACTTAAATTGAACGACTTTCCTCAACCTCATTTTCCTTAACCAGGCAACCGACAAATTAGCAATCAAAGTGGAAAACGACGCGGCAGACAGCCCCCAGTATCGTATCATCGTTATGTTCACCGCTAAGTTTATGACTGCCCCGGCGATTGTTGTCATCCCATTTTCATACGTCTTTTTCAGCCCGATTTGTATCCCCCCGCAAAACTGCATCTGGGAAGCAAAAATAGCTGCGCTCAAAAGAATTGGCACATATAGATACCCTTCGTGATACCTGCTGTCAAATATAAAGGAAAATAAAAGAAAGACTACGCTTAATATCCCGCTGCATAATGTAAATAAAAAAACCATCACCCGGTTATAGATTTCATTAAAATAAACCCCTCTATCCGGGTCTTCCATTTTTTCCACTACCTCCTGCTGCCAGGACACATTAAAAGTTGTATAAACAGAACTATATAAAGCCGGGATTTTATTGGCTATGGCATAAATCCCATTGGCAGCGGCCCCCATAAAATGATGGATAATCTGCCTGTCCGATACGCTCAAAATCCACCATGAAATATTATTCGGAACAAGAGGCAGCGAATATTTTACAATCTCTTTTGCTATCCTGCCGTTTATCGCTTTCCTGTCCAGGTACAGCCATATCTTCGTATAAAACACAACAAAAAAATCGCCGGCCAAATACCCAAGGAAATGCGCCAGCAGCAACCCCTGTAAGCCCAATCCCATCCCATAGACAAGCGCTATGGAAAAAAAGATAATCATACAAGTGGATATGATTAAATTCCAGGTATATACTTTGAGCTGCTTAATAGCTCTTACATATTCCTGAAAATAATAATTGTATAGCTGGGATACCAACAACAAGGCAAACGGCATTCTCAATCCCGTCACTCCCGCTTTCTGCAGCCCAAACAAAACCAATAGGCATAACACTAAAAGGCCGCTGGTAATGCACAATCCGTTTGTAATATATTTTGCCTTCTCCTCTATGCTTTCGGCTGAAGCACAAAACCGGAAAACCGCCTCTCCCGTTGCCAGCGATAAAAGCGGCAGCAATAAAGTAATGTACGTGTTTAAAACATCAAACAAGCCGTATTGCTCCGTTGTCAGCCAATAACTGACTAAGAGGACCAGTAAAAACTGCATCCCCTTTGCAAACAGCGTTCCTATGGAAAGCAATACTGTATTTTTCAATAATGTATTACCTTTCATCCCTTTTCCCTCTTTCCAAAATAGCAGCAAAAAACTTTGAAGAAGGCAAACTCCCTTTTTCTTCCCCCAGTTTCCCGTACAACATCTGTGCAAATGCAAGAAGGTACACATTATGGAAAGCGGAAAACATACAATTTTCCATTACCCCATATAAAGCAAACATAAAGAGTACAGTAACCATAAAATACTGTTCTTTCTTCCTAAAATAATCCATTAAAAGCAAATATGCAATCGAAAAAATCAAATAAGATATCACGCCATATTTTATCAGAAGAGTCATATACGAATTATCCAAATACAATCTGCCTGCCCCGTCTACCATCCCTGTCTGGATTCTTTCTTCCTCATATAAAAACACTTGCTGCCCCCACAGCTTTATCCCATAAATTTGAAGTGTATTATAGCTGGCGGCAAACCGGTTGGATATCAGGGTATCCATTTTCCATAAAAGAGGAAACCGGCGAATATCCATAACCGATAAAAAAATGCTTACGGCATTCAGCAAAAAGGAAAACAAGAGTATCATTTTCCCATAGATATCCGTTATTTTTAATGAATGCTTCTGACATTCCCCGCAAAATATTGATAGTATTAGAAAAGCGAATATGGACAAATATGCGGACTGCGAATTTGGAGCTATGTATATGAACAGTATGACAGCTACAATGAGAAGGTAATCGGTTATTTTCAGCTTATTTCTACGTAAATAACAGTGGCAAACCACAAATTGAAACATCACAATCCCAAGCTGGTTCGGATGGGAAAACCCCAAAGAGTACCTCACCGCTTCCCCCCTCGGTTTTGTAAATTCTTCCATTACCCCCGCAAAACGCAATATGATTGTCAAAGGAATCATCACAAATAATATCCGGTATACTGCTTTTACAACCTTATCAAAATCCACATCCTTGGCAGCGATGACAAACATCCATGCCGACAGCAAAGAATAGTTCCCCGATACCGCTGCCGTAATAATAAACGGAACGGATATCATACCAATCCCGATAAATTCCTTCTTTTTATATGTTTGCCCAAAAGCGATTTGGATAAGCAGCAAACCAAGCGTCAAATACTTTACCATACCGTTTATCCAGCCGGTCGGAATACCGAAAACCGCTTTCAAAGTAGTGCCGCAAATGAATTCATTCACATACCATAAAACGAAAATAGCTAAAAAAATATTTCGGCATTTGATTTTCAATTTTTTACTCCTTCAAAATTTTTTTATATTCCTCATATATCTTCCACGCGTTAATGGATGCCGTATATTTCGTTACCGCACATGCATAGGCATTACATCCAAGCATTTCCATACAAGACGTATGGCTTAACAAATACATTATCTTGTCTGCCAAATCTTCTATGTTCTCATATCGGTACAACATTCCATTGTACCCATCCTGTATCAATTCCGGGTTAGCCCCTGTATCCGAAGCAATAACCGGAAGCCCTGCCATCATATATTCTACAGTGACCCTTCCGAACCCTTCACACTTTGAACACATGATACCGCAGTCATACTGGCATAATTCCCGGTAAAAATCCTTTTGGTAACCCAACAACCGGACTTGTCCGTCCAAATGGTTTTCCTTTATCAATTGTTTTAACGTGTTCGTATATGCTGCCGTTCCATCCCCTACGATATCCAACCGCACCCTTTTTTGTTCCTCTTTTGGCAAAAGAGCGATTGCCTTTATGATTTGGTGCTGGCCTTTTGCCCAATTCAGCAAACCCAGCATTACCAATCGTATCGTCTCCTTCCCTTTCGGATATCTTTGCTTTCGCTGCTCATTCTCTTTTACCCCATTGTCAATATGGACAATCTTCGGCTCCTGAATCCCCTTATGTACCCAATGTTCTTTTAACACATTGGATACTGCAATCATTTCCGTTGCTGTCTTATTCATATAATCAATATAATTTCTCCGATAACTAAAGCAGCGGTAATGCAAATCACTAAACTCCCTGATATGCCATACCAGCGGTATCCCGTATTTTTCGGCGACCCTTGCCCCAAAGTCCTCCCTGGATGAATTGGCATGGATAATATCCACCTTTTCCATATCCAACTGCCTCTCCAATTCCCTTACCGACACGCAACAGCCATATAAATACAAAATGCCGCGGAATATCAATTTTATAGGAATTTTCCAATACTCGTAGGGGATACCCTGGTAAAAAGGTTCATAAAAAACCCGGTACACATCGCACCCCAACTTTTGATAATCTTCTATTCTATCCGAATTTTTCGTAACCACCACACTTACTTTGAGGGTACTATCTATTTTTCTGATTTCCGACACAAGTTGAAACAGCGAGTTAGGCGCCCCATATTTGGAATCCCCATCCGCAACATATAATATATGCATATCTTACCCTCACTGACTGAAATATTTTTTTCTATATTCGCTCTTCATATCCAGTTTTACGACCATCCATTTCAACAATTGGAAATACGGGAATCTGACTTTAAAAAATTTTTTTAAAAGGAATATTTTGCATATGCTCCGGTTGACTTCCTGTTTCAGCTCCCCGATATGAAGCAAATAATAAAAAATACTATGTTCCGGCAATACTTTTCTTACGTTCCCATCCACAAAATTAAAATCCTCAAATACTTGCAGAGAAGATAAATTGGGGTATACCGCAAAATTAGCATAGGCCTCCATCGCATCCTTTGCTTTCATCTCCAGATTCTTTTCCAGAATAAAATCTTTTCTTGCCAATCGCAGGAATCTCAAAGCTGCACGCTGTACCTCATCAATAAACTCCCCTTCCCTTCCCCCATACTCCGCCTCTGCCAATAAGGGAATGACCGATTGCCCATCTCCATCCCCCTCCTGCCTGGTGCCATATGCCTGTACGCTGCCGGTCTTATTTAAAAACAGCAGTTCCAGAATACCTTGGGTAAATCTTGTCATCAAATCATAATCTTCATTTCTCCCCGGCTCAAAGAAATACCCCTTCCTGTGGAAACCTTGATAATACCTGTCGTTTTCCAAATTCCTGACGCCAAAATAGTACCCGTGAATAACGGTATCCGTTCCCTTCCTGTATTTTTGCAACGCATTCTGCATAGTACCTGCCCATCCGATATCGGCAATCGCCACATTCCCTGTAAAATCATTTTCCTTCAAATATTTTTCCACATAACTTTTCTGCTGCAGGAACCGCTCTTTTCCCAATTTTTTTATCAGGGAAAATACGGCTTCCTTTTTGCTGTCCGGTATCCCGTAAATATCCGCATCTTCCCCAAGCCCGATTTGCGCCAGCCCTACCTTAAATTCCCGTTCATCCAACAGGCATACGGTTTGTATTGTCTTTAACACGGGAACATGGAAATAGCACTTTATCGTTTCGATTAATCCGTCAAAATCCGATACATCCGCAAGAAGCGGAACAAGCAGGGATTGTCTTGAAACCGATAAATAATGCTGCGGTATCCGGCATTCCGGGTATAAGATGCCGAATGCCTCCTGCAAAAGTTTTCCTTCCCGGCTTAAAAAAAATATTTTATCTATGCTATCCTTTTGGGTTTTTTCTTTCATCCACATACAATATCCTAAAAGCATAGGCCCCAATATTTCATATCCAATAGATGCAGCCTCACTATGCGGATTGCCGGTATGATTATTCATAAAAGAAAAAAGTTTTTCGTACCGGAAATCCCCTTTTTTCCTTCTTTTCCAATATTTCAGGTTTATCTCCTGCCCGTCAATCAAACAAGCCTTTATCCCCTTTTTCCTTGCCATCCAAAAATCGCTTTTCACGTGATCCCCGATATGCAGCAGCTTCCCTTTCCGTAACGGATAATCCTTCTTTATGACATCATAAATAGTTCCGGTAGATTTGCACAAACCGTATGATGACGACAGGTATAGCCTTTCAAAACCCCCATACCCACACCGTTTCAATATTCTCCGGATAACCGTTTCGCGAAGATACATATCGGAAGTAATCAGGATTGGTTTCTTTTTCTTCTTCGCCATTTGATAAAAACGCTTTACCCTCTGGCGGGGGCAGCATATCCCCACTTCCGCCTCTTCTTCCAAACGCAGGAGCATCCCCTTATAAGCTTCCGGTATCCCCCTCATATGCCGGAAAATTTCTTCTAGGCTAGTTTCCTCCCCCCGCTCTTCCCTTCTCGCTTCCCTCTCCGCCTCTACCCTATGCCTTTGGTAATGATCCAGTTTTACCCCTGTTTTCTCAAAAAACTTTTTCTCCACTTCCCGATGTACATCTTCCGGCACCTTTACATTCCTTTTGACCAGCGTATCGAAAATATCAAACGAAACCACCTCTGCCCGGCTCACCATCCTCTGTACCTTCCAATCCCCCGCCCCAAACCATTTCCCAATAAAATACCTAACCCGCCTCTTCATTTCCCTTCTCCCACTCCTCATAATCCCGTATAAATCCATCATATTGCTTTGATTTTCTGGATGTTGCCGTTAAGATGACTTTGTTCTTATGCCGGTAAAAATCCACTTCCACGCGCTTCCTGCTATACTCTATGAGTGCATAGCCGGCCGTTTTTACTTCCGCCTTGGGAAAGTAGGTCCGGATAATTTTTTTCACATGGAAGATTGTCCATCCGGTATCCACGGAATCATCCACAAGCAATATTTTATGGTGCGGCCTTTCCGCCTCCTGTACCAGCCTGCCGGGCACTTTAAGCTTACGTTCCCTTTTATGCTCGTGGAACCAATACATAAATGGGGAACTTAATATGGTTAAAATTATCTTTTCCGGAATATGCCTTATGATGCCCCCGGCTCTATCCTTTGCCGCACTCTGTGGACGGCTGGCGGCAATCTCCGCCATTTGACAGCCAAAAACCGAAACCATCGGTTTTGCAAAAAGGAACCCACTCTTCGCTATAAAAATTAATAAATCCGGTTGATAAACGGACGCAATTTCTTTTGCCCATTCTATACAATCTTTTTCCACATCTTCTCTTGACATAGAACATGTTATTACTTTTTCCATTGATTTGCCCTATTCCCTCTGACTCCCACATCATTCCTATGGCCGGCTTTTGCCTTGCTTTCAGGAATCATCCCGGTTTTTCCTTTACATATCCAGAATAAACTTCTTCCATATACTATTTATTATAAGAATATTTCTTTTATTAAAATTTCGTTAATCCATTTACCGACAGCCATTTTTTCCCATCTAAGTATTGGACATAGCGCAGCAGCCTTGACCATACTTGGATAAAACTGCACAAAACAAAGAATCCTCAGGTTTATCAAAAGAACTGCAAGCAGAGCATATAGGATATTAAAAAAATTCCCGCTGAAAAATGTACCAATATCTCTGCGGCAAAAAAGAGAACTGCCCGAAAAGAAATAAAATGAAATGGCTCAAAAGATATAGGCTACATAAAATGTCAGGACAAAATATGCCGCATTATGAAAACCAGTTGTAAGGATAAAAAAGTGTCTTCGACACTTCATCAATTTATGTCTTTCTTATGAAGGACTTTCCTATATGGCAAAAAAGAATCCTGTTTGCAGGATTCTATGCCTGCGGCGGGTCGCAACAGCGACATACCCCCTCCGCCGCAGTGCAATAATTGCTTTTTACCATATGGGAAATTCGGAAAACTTTCCTATATGGTAAAAAAGTGTCTTCGGCACTTCCTCAATTTATATCCTTCTGGCGAAGGACTTTCTTATAAGGTAAAAAAAGAAAAGATTTTATATATTTTTCCCTTTTAAAAGGACAAGGCATATAAAACACAGTTACCTGCCATAAATTATTTGACAATATTGAATGTTTGGTTATAAAACAGCAAATAATATTCTGACATTCCCATCTATAGCTTTTCTTCCTTCCCATAAAGCCTCAACGAAAAGAATACCATCCAGCATGAATCCCTTTATAATTATCCCAAAACCCGGAATAAGAATCCGTCAGCATAAAAAGGGGTCATATATCTTCCTTAACCCGTGTACCTCCTTGGATAAAGAGCAGCTTCTTTGTCCTAATACGCCCCATCCCCCTTCAGTACCACAGGAATTGTTTTCATAATAATTGCCAAATCCGTTCCAATACTCATGTCTTTGATATATTTCAAATCCAACTCCACCCATTCTTCCCATTGGATTTCTGCCCGGCCGCTAATCTGCCAGTAGCAGGTAAGCCCCGGTTTTACCGTCAGCCTTTGTTTTTGGTATGGATTGCATCCTTCCATCTGGAAAGTCAGTATCGGTCTTGGCCCTACGATACTCATATCGCCTTTTAAAATGTTAATCAACTGCGGCAGTTCATCAATGCTATATTTCCTTATAAACTTCCCCACTTTTGTAATCCGTGGGTCATCCTTTATCTTAAAAGCATGTCCCGACTGTTCGTTCTGTTCCTGAAGCTGCGCAAACAGCTTGTCCGCATCCTTGAACATACTTCGGAACTTATACATTTGAAAAGGTTTCATATCCTTGCCTGCCCTGGGCTGGACAAAAAATACCGGTCCGCCGTCTTCCAAATAGATAGCCAGTGCGGCAGCCAAAAAAACAGGTGACAATACGATTAACGCTACAGACGAAGCTGCCATATCAAACAGGCGCTTCAATGCTTTATAAGCAATGGATTTTCCGGCATATATCTCCTGACATCCCATTGCCCCATCTTCGCCAAATATCTTTTTTATATCTGTTGCCAATGAATCCATGCCCGCTTCTCCTCTATCCTCATTCCCTATTCATAACTTTAACCGGTATAGGCGCACACCCCAGCGCCTATACTGGTTTCTTTTCTTTTATCAACTTACTAACCTTCAACCTCAAAAAATAAGGAGTTCTATTAAAATTATGTTTCTTAATCTTTTGGATTGCCTTTTACAGCCACATCATACATGATTCGTTGCATTCTGCCGCCTACGTTTGCACGGGGCGGCAGAAAAACCACATGTTGGGAATTCAATCTAAACGGGCATTACCCGTCGGCTAATCATGCATGATTAATCACTGTCTGCTTACCCATCTGGATTATTCTCCGGTCTTAGGAGAAACTGCCGGATTTACAGGGGTATTCGCAACCTGTACAGGCGTTGCTTTCGCATTGTCTGTAGAGCTGGAGCTACTGGAGCTGCTAGAGCTGCCTGAGCTACTGCTGTTGTTGTTATCGTTATTATTGTTGTCATTATTGTTATTGTTGTTATTATTGTCTACATTATCCTGTTTTTCCGCTTTCACCACAAATACCGGCGAGAAGGAATTAAAGGTTGCTACAACAATACCTTCTGCTGTAACCGTTGCAGGCAATGTCTCCCAAACACCGTTCACCTGGTCATAATGAAGCACATAATAATTGTATTTCGATGTATCCGGCTTTTCATTATTCATAGGTATTGTTACTCTGACAGATTCACCTTTCGGAAGATTCGGAATTGAAATGTCAGCAGATGCCAACAAGTTTGCATTTCCTGATCCCAGTTGTTCAGCCATTTTTGCAGCTGCTGCCTTAGCCACTGACTGTACTGCTGCGGCTACCGGAGTAACCGTAATCTGTAAGCCGGCTTTGTCTGCCTTGATTTCATCTGCATTAATGTTTTTGAACTGTTCTTTTGACTCTGCCTTAAGAGTTGCTTCCTGTTCCTTATCCTCTACTGCTTCAGGAACTTTCAGCTCTTCGGAAGCTTCTACTTTCTGCCCGCCCTGTGTCGTTACAGAATCTTCCTTATTTACAATCTCCTCTATCGTAGAGTTAGAATCCACAGACTCTTCTACCTTAATATAAACTGTAGTACCGTCTTCATCCTTTCCTACGACAACTTCCTGATTGTCGTCCTTTACAACCGTATCTGTGTCACCGACTACCGGAAAATCCGTACTGCCCGTGTCAGGGGATACAGCCGCACTAACAGGCATGCCAGCTACAAGGGTCATGGCCATACCAAGCGCCAGCATACTATAAAATTTCTTTCTTTTCATTCTCTTTCTCCTTTCCCCAAAAAATCATGTGGTTATATCAAGCCTTTCGGCCTAATACCGAATCCATACTGCCTATTCCGGGCAGTCCTCCGTAAAGGGCTACTTTTCCGTTTCTTCCACTTCCTCATAAAACACTTTAAGAATCAGCTCATAAAGGGCTTTTTCATCGGCATGAAATTCCTCAAATTTTTCCCCACGGACGGTTTCTCCGGCTATGGTCATGATATTACTTCCATCAAAACGGTATCCCAATATCTGGGATGCCAGATAACTCACTTCGTCTATGGAAATATCCGTCACCATATACCGGCTCAATGTATTGTATAATGTTACAGGAAGGGTAATATCCTTTTTCGCGGCACTAATCGCCGCGTCTGCGTAGGCTGTTAAATATTGTTTCTGCCTCTCCAAACGGCTGCCGGCGCTTCCAAACTGTGTCACATCCCTGTTATGTAAATAATAGTAAGCCGCCATCCCTTCCAGTTTTACCGTTTCCCCCTTTTTTACATGGAAATTTTTATAATCCATATCTTCCAAAGCTTCCAGTTCCACCCCGCCAATAGCGTCGTTGATTATGGGAATAGCCCCCATATTGATGGAACAATAACCATGAATCGGCAAATGATAGAAAAGCTTTGACACTGCCTCCCTGCTGCGTTCACAGCTTATGGCAGCCCCGTCTCCATATCCGTGCTGCAAGGTTATCTGACCTACCCCTATCCCCTGATACGTTCCGTCTTTATCATAAACTTCTATCTCAGCCATCGTATCCCTTGGCACGCCAATTACATAAATCTCCTTGTTATGCGGGTTCATTGCCAGAAGGAAAATAGCGTCCGACTGCCCGCCGTCTATTCCGTTTTTAGCAGGAACCACTTCCGTCATTTTGTCAATCCCAAGAAAAAGAAACGTCAGCATGTCCTCATTATACCGGTAGTGGATACCTTGATAACGGACATCCCCTTCCTGCCAGTTCCCCTCCTGGTTTTCCAATTCTGCTTCCTCATCTGCCAATTCGGACAAAGCCATCACTATCTGCCTGCTGTCCGATTCCCCATACAATTTGTTCCTTCCGGATATCTGCATCCCCCAGAAAACGGCTGCCAATATAAGAGCAAATGCCGCAAATCCTACCAATGTCCATGCTGTAATTTCCAGCGCTTTTATCTTTCGTCTTTCTTCCTTTTTTACTTTCCGCTTCTTTGTCCGGGGTTTGCCGTACTTTTTTTGCCGCTTTTTCTCATCTGCCGGACTATTCTTCATTCAGAAGCACCCCTTGCACCAAATAACGGTTATCCGGTTTATCAGCCATACATGTGGACAGCACAAGAATACGGCTATTCCCCGTCACTTCCACATCTTCTGCCCGGTTACAGTTCATCCCTCGGACACCCATAATTTTTTCAATATATCTGTTAAATTGCTCCTCGTTTGTATAATCTTTCTGATAGAGCAAATGTTCACTGCCATATTCATGGGATACAAATATTTCATAAACAAAAAGCTTTTCCGGCGTATAGATGTATATGTAAGGGTTTTCTTTGAAATATTCATTGTCCTCATATTTGTGCAGCCCTGCAAACATTGTACCGTTTTTCATATTATGACCATACACTACTGTCAGTGGGTCGGAAAAATCTTTTTCGTTATATCTCTCCGTATAGATGCATCCCGGGTAGCCATAACTGCCGTCCAAGTTATAATTCAAGTAATAACGGTTATCTACCGGATGTTGTAAAATCGGATAATCAATTTCGCTGCCCGGAATATAAACCCATGCATAAATATCGCTGTTTACATTTTCCTGCAAATCTTCAAAATCCACTTCCTTTTCCGGTATCGGTACGCCCATTTCCATTAACGCTTTTATGTATTCCGGCTGGTCTTCCTCTTCTTCTTCCGCCTCTTCGGGCAGCTCATTCCCTACTTCTTCCTTTCCGTCATCCTCTTCTGCTTCGGGAATCACTTCTTCCAACGGTAAAACCGG
This sequence comes from uncultured Kineothrix sp., assembly GCA_910588855.1. GTDB lineage: Bacteria > Bacillota > Clostridia > Lachnospirales > Lachnospiraceae > Kineothrix. The sequence continues at coordinate 82,044 of CAJUSR010000009.1, forward strand.
CTCTTCTTCCGGCTGCTTTTCTCCTCCCGACCGGATACCTGCCGCCGCCAAAACTATCAACAGCACCACGACCAGTGCTGCTCCCCCTATTTTCCACCAATTATTATTGCTTTTTTTTGAATTATGCCCTTTCATATGTATTCATCACCTTTTTCACATTCATAACTATGTATTAAAAATCCACCGCATATTTTTTCGTAAAATAGCCCCTTTTATGAAAAATGAAAACCGGCCATAAAATATCCCGATAAATTTGGCATTTATAGACTCTGTAAACATTCTTCTGACGATACATTTGACGGCTGATAAGCCGGAACCATATACGGAACATGCCCCTCCATACAACAAATAGAGGTTTCGTAAGAAACCAGCTTATCCATCCATTGCTTTTTCTGCTGCATAGTGGGATGCACATAAAGCGACATCGTAATCTTTACATTGCTATGCCCTAAGATTTCACTTAAACTTTTGATATCAAACCCCATAGAAACACATCTGGTTGCAAAAGCATGGCGGAGCATATGGAAATTAAAATAAGCAATGCCACATTTTTGAAGAATCCTTTCAAACCGGTACTGCAATGTCCGGGTATCAATCCATCCGTTTTTCTTTCCCGAAATCACAAATGAGTTTTCCTCCTTTTGATGTTCCTTCAGCAGCGGAAACAAAAGAGGAGGAATCGGGATTGCCCTCACCGAATCCGCCGTTTTCGGAGGCAGAACGGCGACCTTAGTTTTCTTTTCCCCTTCTGCCGTCTCCCTTACCCTTTGCATATTCCCTTGAATGCGGATTACATTTTCTTTCAAATCAATATCCCTCCAAGTCAATGCGCATAGCTCTCCGATGCGGATACCCATATAAAGTGCAATTGCGATGCCCAAGCAAGTATCTTCCTCCATATTTTCCAACAAATAATTTTCAAGCGCCGCCAAAGCCGTATCGCTGGGTAACATCGTCTTATTTTTCTTGTTTTTAAAAACCGGAAATTCAGGGATTTGTATTCCAGGACTATATTTGCTTTTAATATATAAAAGAATCTGCCGGACAATAGAGCAGATATAAGATTGATAACGCTCGGAAAGGGATATATCCTTCTCATCATTTAGCCTTACCCGGAAATCCCTTAAAACCTGATAATCCAATCGGTTCACTTTCACATCTCCTAGAAAAGGGATAATATACTTGTCCACAATCTGCCGGTATATCCGGTAAGTAGTTGCTTTCCACTCCGTTTTCTTCTCTTGCAGCCATATTTCTGATGCCTCTTTCATCATAAGTATGCATGGGTTCTTGCTGCAGGGAAGTTCCTTCCGAAATTCATTCATTTTTTTACGGACTTCCTTATAGGTTTTTCCATATATTGATTTATACTTTCCTCCGTTTACGGAAAAATCCATCCCCTTTATGCGCCCTTCCCATCGCCCATCCTTTCTTTTATAAATATTTTCTCCTCTTTTTGGCATATTTTTCCTCCTTTCTTTGACGCTGATTTTGACGGCTAAAAAATTGGTTTCAACGTCTGTTCTTATTTTTACCTTCTGTTTACATTTTTAAAAGGTATTTTGTAAACTTTATCTTACAAATATTTGTAAAAATTTACCGTTATCTTTACCAGCCTGCCGCTATCCGAAATACCCCTTGCATTTTTTGTCATCCTATGCTATATTACAAAAAGAAATTCAACCCAAAACAAAATACCCTGCTTTCATAAAAGGGGCTATTTTATGAAAATTAAATATATTGTACAAAAACAAATGGAAGCATTTTCCAACCATGAAAATGCTTCCATAATTTATACATTTATAAGTTTTATAAATTTATAAGTTTTATAAGTTATGAATAATATTCTAATACTTTTTCAGGAAATCCTCATAATCCTTATAAGTCACAGTTACATAATATTCCCCAAAATTCATCCCAACCTCTATTCCCATAGGCGTATAGAATAAAATAGACGTGCCGCCGCTCGTAAGATAATAAACGATTTCCTGGTCGGTTAAGGAATCCAAATCATTGACTGTTCCGTTCTGCTGCCTGCATCTTTTACGGAAATCTACGGCAAATTCATCATTAATTTCTATGATGCTGTTATTGTCCAGCACAACTCCGTTTTCCATATCAATATTCAGGCAGTATAAACCGTAATCCGACCAATAGTCCGTGTATATCATTTCACAAAATACCACACTCATCACTTCCGAATCCATATAAGTGACAAATCCTTCGGAATAAACTAAAAACTTTTCCTCTGGCATCATATATTTGGAATACTCCTTATAATATTCCTGAAAATATTCCGTTTCATCGTCAATGACATCATTAATGGCATCCAGATTGGGAACATCCCCTTTGATTACAGGATAATCCACGGCAATCATTACACTGCTGTCATCCTCTCCATATTCATAGTTTTCCCATTCTATCGAATAATCCAAATCCGTACGGATGGCATCTTCTATTTCTCCGTAATAGTCCCCGCCATTCCCCGCTTCCGGCATAGGTTTTTCAAAATCCCATCCTTTCTGGTTTCCTTTGGATGGCTCTTCTTCCAAATATGGAAGCCCTGCCCCTTTGCTGTCAGAGCTTTCCACCAGCCGGACAGGCTGCACAGCCGAAATCTTCACCAGACAAAGCACCACCGCAAGCAGGGCTATAACAAGCCCAACGACGGCTACTAATGCCAGGACCTCCGGCATAGTATGTCTCGGTTTTTGCCCATTGGGGCAATGCATACACCGGCAAGAGCCGCATCCGCAATTGCCGCTTTGAGAAGGCATCCCTACACCGGGCACATTTTGCTGCGAATGCAATCCTTCCTGTCCGCTTTGCCCTATAAAATCTACCCGTTTGGGCTGCCCAGGCTGACATGCCGTTGTCTTCCCGCCGGCTGCTTCCTTATCCTGCCTTCCCCCATCCTGCGGATTCTGCTCCGGCTGCTGTCCATTATCCTGTCTTCCCCCATCCTGCGGATTCTGCTCCGGCTGCTGTCCACCATGCATATCCTGCCGTTTCTCTTGCATACCACGGGCATAATCAAAATAATTATCCATGCGCAAAGCCTCCGTCGACTGCGCTTCCTGCATTGTACCCCCGCTGAAAATACCGCCTTCAAATTCCCTGTTGGCGCCTTGTTCCGGTTTGTCCATAGCCTATCCTCCCCTCTGACCCCCTATCTCCTGTCGAATGCCACTTCGCTGTAATATTCCAATATACACTGGCGCATTAAAATCAGTGCGGAAGATACGGTGGTTTCCCTTATTTTCGCCCGGTTTCCCCGGAAATTGAATTTCCTTACTTTTGTTTTGCCGCACACATTACATGCAATATACACCAAGCCTACCGGCTTTTCTTCCGTTCCGCCTCCCGGTCCCGCAATCCCTGTCACTGACACTGCCACTTCCGCTTTGGAGATTACCGCTGCTCCCTTCGCCATTTCTTTGGCAACCTCTTCGCTGACCGCCCCCTTCTTTTCCAATAACCCCTTTTTGACCCCTAAAATCTTTCTCTTCGCCTTATTGGAATAGGTAATATAGCCTGACTTATACACTTCCGAAATGCCGGGAACATTAATCAGCCTTGCCGCCAACATCCCGCCGGTACAGGATTCTACCGTACTCACCGTTAATTTATTGGCTACCAGCAAATCAACTACCGCTTTTTCCAGCGTAATATCCGCGTTCGTCGTATATACATAAGGCCCAAACCGGTTTTTCAGTTCTTTTACCACCGGTTTCACCAGTTTCTTCGCTTCCTTTTCGTCCTTTGCCTTTGCTGTCACACGCAAATGCACTTCACAGTTTTTTGCATATGTGGCAATCGTAGGGTTCGTCTGGCTGTCAATCATATCTTTAATCATTGTTTCCGCCTTGCTTTCCCCTACCCCGCATATTTTCACGGTCTGGGAATAAATCATCCCCAAATCGCTGCCGGAAAGATACGGCATAATCTGTTTTTCAAACATGGGTATCATTTCATTGGGAGGGCCGGGCAGCAGAATCACCTTTTTCCCTTCCCCTTCCATGATAACGCCCGGAGCTGTACCGTTTTCATTATCCAGCACAATAGCCCCTTCCGGCACCATCGCCTGCTTCCAGTTATTTTCTGTCAGCTCCAAATTCCGGCTGGAGAAATATTCCTCAATCCGCTTTTTGGACGGCTCATGCATAGAAAGTTCCCTGCCCATTACCTTCGCCGAAACTTCCTTTGTCAAATCATCTTCCGTAGGGCCTAACCCTCCGGATAAAATAACGATGTCCGAACGCTCTAAGGCCGTTTTCAAAACACCGGAAAGCCGTTCTTCGTTATCCCCTACCACACTCTGGTAAAAACAAGATAGACCCAAATCCGCACATTTCTCCGATAGATATGCCGCATTTGTATTCACAATATTCCCGAGCAAAAGCTCTGTACCAACCGATATCAATTCTACTGTCATAATCTTCCTCTTATCCAATCATCCATGTCATCTCCGGTTACTTTGTTTCTTTCATCACTTCTTTATTTTTTATAAGATAATCCATCAATGACACAACCGTCAGTATCAATGCAATCCACATTACTATGTCCGTAAATAATTGCAGCGGTTCCAAATTGGCAATCATAAGGCAAATCATAATCATTTGGAACGTCGTCTTAAACTTCCCCCAATAGCTTGCCGCAATTACCACCCCGTTATCCGATGCAATCAAACGGAAACCGCTGATAATAAATTCCCTGGCTATAATGACAATGACTATCCAGGATGCAATCCTCCCAAGCTCAACCAGGCAAATCAGCGCCGAGCAGACTAACAATTTATCCGCCAATGGATCCATAAACTTGCCAAAATTCGTTATCAGATTATATTTCCTCGCAATGTGCCCGTCCAGCATATCCGTTAAGCTGGCTACAATAAATAAAACAAGGGCAATCCATTTATCCGCTTCCCCCATAACCGGAAAAAGCATAAATAAGACGAAAAACGGAATCATCGCCACTCTTAAAATCGTCAGTTTATTCGGTAAATTCATCGCATATCTCTCCTATCAAATCATATTCATAAGAATCTGTCACCCGGACCTTTACAAAATCACCGCTCATAAGCTGCCTTTCCGTATCCACAAAAAGATAGCCGTCTACATTAGGCGCATCTTTATAAGTCCTTGCCACATAAACATCCTCATCCGCCACTTTACCTTCTATCATGGCATAAAGGCATTTCCCTGTCATTTCCTCCGCAGCCTCATAGGCAATCTCCTGCTGCAATTCCATGACAGCATCCCTTCTTTCCTCTTTTACGCCCTCCTCTATCTGTTCCGGCATATCGGCTGCCGGGGTACCCTCTTCCGGCGAATAGGTAAACACCCCAAGACGGTCAAATTCCAGCTCTTCCACAAGCTTCACCGTTTCCTCATAATCCTCCTGGGTCTCGCCGGGGAAACCCGTAATCAATGTGGTCCTCAAACAAATATCCGGAATATTTTCCCTTAGTTTATTTACGATGGCACGGATTTCCGCACTGTCTGTCCGCCTTCCCATCCTCTTTAAAATCCTGTCCGATCCATGTTGTATCGGAATATCGAGATAATGGCAAATTTTTTCTTCGTTTTTCATTACCCGAATCAGTTCATCCGTAATCTCTTCAGGATAACAATATAATATCCTTATCCAATACAGCCCTTCTATCCTGCACAACTTTTCCAAAAGTTCGGGCAACGCCTTTCTCCCATATAAATCTTTTCCATACAAGGTGGTCTCCTGGGCTACCAAAATCAGCTCTTTCACACCTTCTTTTGCCAATTCCTGCGCTTCCGCCACCAAATCTTCCATCGGTACGCTTCGATACCCGCCCCGTATCTTCGGTATAATGCAGTAACTGCAATGTTTATCACAGCCTTCCGCAATCTTTAAGTATGCATAATGCCCTCCCGTGGAGACCAGCCTTTTTTGGTTGCCTGCCGGCCTTTTGTCCAAAGGCTGCAAATATTCTTTTCCTTTCCCTTCCAGCGATTCCTCTATCGCCTTTGCAATATCATCAATGGAAGACGTACCGACTACGGCATCTACTTCTTCAATCTCTTCCCGTATTTCTTTCTGATAACGCTGCGCCAGGCATCCGGCCACAATCAGCGCCTTTAACTGCCCTGTCTTTTTCAATTCCGCCATTTCCAAAAGCGTATTCACGCTCTCTTCCTTCGCATCGTTGATAAAACAACATGTATTTACTACAACAATTTCCGCCTCGGTTTCATCATCCGTAAAAGTGTACCCTTTCTCTGCCAGCATCCCCAGCATCACTTCCGAATCCACCAGGTTCTTGTCACACCCAAGGGATACTAATAATATTTTCATTCCATTACAATACCTTTCCGCCTACCGGCCTAATCCTGTTCTATATCCCCCGCCTGCAGCAAGCCACATCAACCACCCATCCCCCTGCCGCAGCTCGATAACTCTCTTTATCCTATAAAAGCCCGGGAAACCCAAGATAGTTTTTCGGAAATCCTCCGGGATAGTTGTTGGAAAAATTTCGGGGGAATCTCTGGAAATTTTTTCGGAAAACTTTTTGCAGCATTTTCCAAAAAGTTTTCCGGAGAAGTACACAAAACTCTTATGCCCGCACTATATGCGGGTATAAGAGTTCATAATAACCAAAGCTACTCTTCTATTTCAGCAGCAACTGCTTCCTCTTCCTGTTCTTGCGCTTCCTCTTCGCTCAATATTTTTATTTTTCCCTGATTCAGCTCCTCTACTGCAACGGATAAAGGTTTTTTCCCTCTTCCGTCTATCATCGGTTCTTCCCCGGAAATAATCTGCCTCGCCCTTTTCGACGTTGCCATTACAATAGAATATCTACTGTTGACCACAGGCGCTTCCCCCGGTTCAACCTCACTATTTACTACCTTCATTAAATCGGAATAAGATGGGTGTAACATTATTTTTCTCCTTTCACCAGAACGTTCAGTTCCTGTCGCATATTTTCTATAAAACCTTCATTCCTGTCAACAGCATTATGTGCTGCAAAGATAATGGAATGAAGTTCCTTTGTACACACTTCCAAATCATCGTTAATCACAATGTAATCATAGCTCTCAATGCCTTCCGCCTCTTCCGCGGCGCGGCGCAGCCTCTTGTCTATCACTTCCTGGGTCTCCGTTCCCCTGCCCGCCAGACGATCCCTCAATTGATTTGCGGACGGCGGCATAACAAACAAAAGAAGGGCAGATGGAAACTTCTCTTTTATCTTCAAAGCCCCCTGTATTTCGATTTCTAAAATCACATCTTTGCCCATCTCCAGTTGTGCTTCCACATATTCTCTTGGTGTACCATAATAATTATCGCAATAGCAGGCATATTCTACCAGCCCGCCCTGCTTGGCTTTCTCTTCAAATGTTTCTTTGGATACGAAGAAATACTCCCTTCCATCCATTTCCCCTTCCCTTGGCATGCGCGTGGTCATCGAAATGGACAATGCATAATTGTCATACTTTTTTATCAGGTTCTTCATCAGCGTGCCTTTGCCTGCCCCTGAAAAACCTGAAACAACTACAAGAATCCCTTTACGCTTCATTTATCTCTCCACTTTCTGTCTGTGCCCTATTTGCAATTGTTTCCGGCAAAAGCGCCGAAAGCACAAGCTGACTGTTTTCCATTACAAGGACGGATTTCGTCTTCCTTCCCTGTGTAGCGTCTATCGCCATCCCCGATTCCTTTGCATGCATCACCATTCTTTTTACAGGCGCAGAATCCGGGCTGACAACAGCGATTATCTTTTCCGTATTTACGATATTCCCAAAACCTATATGAATCAGATTATTCATCGGATTTTCCTTCTGCTTCTACTCTATATTCTGTATTTGCTCCCTGACTTTTTCTATCTCCGTCTTGAGTTCGATTGCATGGTTGGAAATCTCCAAATCGGTTGTCTTTGAAAGAATCGTATTGGCTTCCCTGTTCATTTCCTGCGCGATAAAGTCCAGCTTCCTGCCGATGCTTCCTCCATCTGTCAAAGCCTGCCTCGTCGTCTCAATATGGCTCCGTAAACGAACCAGTTCTTCATCCACACAAATCTTGTCCGCAAAAATCGTCGTCTCAAGCAAAAGACGGTTTTCATCAATGTGGACGTCATCCAGAAGCTCATGGACTTTTTCCCTCAGCTTCTCTTTATATTCTTCCACCAGTTGGGGAGAACGCTCTTCTATAAAAGACAGATGTTCCAGCATACCGTCTAATTTGGCAATCAAATCGGTTTTCAGGGATTCCCCCTCTTTCATTCTGGTTTCCACAAATTTCTCCGCGGCCCCCTGAATTGTTCCACAAAGTGCTTTCCAGATTTCTTCTTCGTCCACCGACTGTTCTTCCATCGTAAGCACTTCCGGGTATCTGGACAATGCAGAAACCCTGATATCATTATCCAGGCCGAAATCCGCCGCCATTTTCTTTAAATAGCCCATATATTCGGCAGCCAGCTCTTTGTTGTACTTCACGCATACATTGGACTCCGTAAAATCTTCGTAGGTGATAAATACATCCACCTTACCCCTTTGCATATATTTTTTCAGTTCCGTCCGGATAGCTGATTCAAAAAAGCCTAGCTTTTTCGGCATCTTAATATTCACATCCAGATACCTGTGGTTTACTGATTTTATCTCCGCCGTAATCCTGCGCGTCTCTTCCGATACTTCATTCCTGCCGAAACCCGTCATACTTTTTATCATTATCTTTCGCCATCTCCAATTCAATGCTCTCGCGTATTTCATATTATTATAGAATACCTCAACCTTTCAGTCAAGGTTTGTTTCGCATATCCACCGGCAGCGTTTCAGGTCAACATGAAACTCGTCCTTAAAAGGAATGCCCTCCTGCTGCAGCAAGTATCTTTGTTCCTGCCACCCCGGCGCCAGCCGCCCTGCATGATTAACGACTCTATGGCAGGGATACTCCCCATAAAATCCAGACATGCCAAGGACTTTCCCGACAAGCCTTGCATTTTTCCCCCTGCCTATCAACTGCGCAATCTGCCCGTAAGTGGCAACACAGCCTTCCGGGATTTCCTCCACTGCCGAAAGTATTTCATAAATCAAACGCTCATCCAATATACATTCCATCCTTTATAACGCCGTTCCTTTGGAAGGCACAAATAGTTTTTCCATATCCACATTTTCCAGCAAAAGAAGCCTTTCCTTTTTATCTACACCGCCTGCATACCCCGTCAGGCTTCCATTTGCGCCTATTACCCGGTGGCAGGGTATGAGGATGGATATCCTATTATGCCCTACCGCACCGCCCACAGCTTGTGGTGACATGCTGGCTATCCCTTTTTCCCTCGCCGCCATTTTTGCCAATTCCCCGTATGAAATCGTCCTGCCATATGGTATCTGCACAAGAAGCTTCCAGATAGAAAGCCTAAACGGCGAGCCAATCATATGCATAGGCGGCATAAAATCCGGTTCCCGGCCGGAAAAATAAATGTCCAGCCATTTTTTTGCCGTATCAAAAACCGGAAGCCATTTTTCCTCATGTTCCAAGTCCAAACCTTCCGCATAATATTTCCCTCCCTCAAACCAAAGCCCGGTTAAACCGATGTCGTCGGCAGCGAGAAGAATCCCTCCGATTGGCGATTGATATGTCGCTGTATATTGCATATTCTACCTCGTTTCTGCTAAATTTCCCTTCCCTTTATCTTCCGATATGGATTCCTTCCCAACTTTTATCCCCTATTTTTTGATTATAACACATTGGAAATAAACTGGCTGCAAAAATTAAACTTATCCTATGGATTGCTTTGTTCCTTTAAATCGGGGCTTCCAATCTTTTTCAAAAAACTTCAGATTCTCCGCCTGCGGCGGACCGCGGCAGCGACATGCTCCCTCTCCGCCGCAATGCGATAATTGCTTTTTGCCATATGGGAAGTTCGGAGAATTTTCCTATATGGTAAAAAAGTGTCTTCGACACTTCAATTTATTTCCTTCTTGCGAAGGACTTTCCTATAAGGATTCGGGTGTCAAAAGGTCTTCCCGGTAGTGCCGCTTGACAGATTGCACAAAAGAATATTGTGCAAGCGGCTTTTGTACGATGGAGAGGAGACTCTAAAATCGTGGAAGCCAATGCTGAACACGATTTTCGCCTTAAGAAGCTCATCGGAATGCTCCGTACAATGGAACGCGCACAATTTTTTTGTGCCATCTGCCAAGCGGCACTGCTGGGAAGACCTTTTGACACCCGAATCCATATAGAAAAGAAAGTTCTCGATATAGAAAACTCCCAATAAAGAAAGTTCCCGATTAGGTATGGAAGGACGGCAAGTTTTATGCTATCCTTATTTATAATGAGTATTTCATCTGTTCTGGCAGCTGTATTTATTCCAAGTATATACATGGATATAATGGATATATAGATATATAGCCGGTATAAGGTATCTATAGCAAATTAATAAAAGCAGGTTTATAAAAGTAAGTTTCTATCGGAAGCTATTGCACCAATTGCCAGACACCAGGCTCTTATCAAAATTGGAAAATAAATCAGGAGCCAATGGCCAATGGATGAAATGAAAAAGAATATAGAAAGAGGATATTATTATGGCTTTTGACGGCATAACCATTGCTGGTATTGCAAAAGAACTGAACGACAGCCTTATAGGCGGCCGAATTTATAAAATTGCACAACCTGAAAACGATGAGCTTCTGCTCACAATCAAAGTAAACGGGGGGCAAATGCGGCTTTTCATATCCGCAGGCGCTTCCCTGCCGCTCATTTATTTGACGGAAACCAATAAGCCCAGCCCTATGACCGCTCCGGGCTTTTGCATGTTATTGCGTAAGCATATCCAGAACGGGAGGATTACACAGATTACCCAGCCCGGTTTGGAGAGGATTATCCAAATCAAAATCGAACATTTAAATGAATTAGGGGATTTATGCGCCAAAAACCTGATTGTGGAAATTATGGGGAAGCATAGCAATATTATTTTTACTGACGATAAGGATATGATTATCGACAGCATCAAACATATTTCCGGTATGGTCAGCAGCGTCCGCGAAGTCCTTCCCGGGCGTTCTTATTTTATCCCCCAAACCCAGAATAAACAAAATCCACTTGCTGCGGACGAGGCTTCCTTCTGTCAGGCAATCCTTTCCTCCAGCCAGCCAGTCCATAAAGCGCTTTATCAGACGTATACCGGCCTTTCTCCGGTATTTGCCCAGGAGCTTTGTTTCCGTGCCGGCCTCGACGGGGATTTCCCCACGGCATCCCTTTCCGAAGCGGAAGCCGGAAAACTATATGCCGTTTTCCATCATGCGGTAGAGGATATCCGTACGGGAGCATTTTCGCCGAACATTGTCTATGAACACGGTTCCCCTGTGGAATTTTCCGCCCTGCCTCTTACCATGTACCAGAGCGGCGAACGTGAGGACTGCGCCTCCGTCAGCACCATGTTGGAACAATATTATGCTAAGAAAAACGCGGTCACCCGAATCCGCCAAAAATCTGCGGATTTGCGGAGAATCGTCCAGACCGCCTTGGAACGTAACGTCAAAAAATATGATTTGCAATTACGGCAGATAAAAGATACACAGCGCCGGGATAAGTTCAGGGTTTACGGAGAACTTCTCAACACTTACGGTTATCAGGCCGCGCCCGGGGATAAATCCCTTACCGCAAGGAATTACTATACGGACGAAGATATTACGATTCCTTTGGATTCTACTATCACACCTTTGGAAAATGCAAAAAAATATTTTGAGAAATATAATAAAATGAAACGGACCTATGAAGCCCTGTCAACCCTGACTCTGGAAGTCAAGGAAGAAATCGAGCATTTGGAATCCATAAGCGCCGCCCTTGACATCGCCGTCGGCGAAGAGGACTTGGTTCAAATCCGGGAAGAACTGATTGAAAATGGTTACATCCACCGGAAAAGCAGCGACAAAAAAGTGAAAATCACCAGCCGCCCTTTCCATTATATCAGCAGTGACGGATACCATATTTATGTAGGGAAAAATAATTTCCAGAACGATGATCTGACTTTCCGCTTTGCCTCCGGCAACGACTGGTGGTTCCACGCCAAAGGAATCCCCGGTTCCCATGTTATCGTGAAAACAGGCGGCGATATACTCCCTGACCGGACTTTTGAAGAAGCCGCAAAGCTCGCCGCCTATTATTCCAAAGCCAGAGGGCAGGATAAGGCAGAAATCGATTATACGGAAAAGAAAAACGTAAAAAAAACAAACGGCGGCAAACCCGGCTTCGTCATATACCATACCAATTATTCTATGGTGATAGATTCCGATATCAGCGGACTTTCTCTAGTAAAGGACTGATAAGTATTGGACGAATATCGCAGCTGCCCGTTCCACATATCGTAATATATAAAAATACGCAGAAATGGAGAAAAATATGCACTGTCAAACAACCCAGGCAAAGGATATATCCATCAAACGCTTATCCAGACAGGAAATCCTTTCCATTTACACCGTCCATTCCATCCGGCATTTTCCGGAAGACGAAAGGAAGCCCGTCTCTTCCATTGAGCGGATGGCCCAAGAAGGAATTTATAAAGGCTACGGCCTTTTTTTCCCGGAAGATGCTGACCGTCTGATTGGCTATGCCTTTTTTACCCTTCCTCCGGAAAGGGAAACCAGCCTTTTAGACTATTTCGCCATTATGGAAAATTACCGTAGCTGCGGCGTCGGCTCCCTTTTTTTGCAGCGTATGAAATCCGCCCCTACGGATTACAGAGGCTTCCTCATCGAATCGGAAGACCCGGACTATGCCAAAGACCCGCAAGAACATTCCGTCCGCAGCAAAAGGCTATCTTTCTACAACAAAAACGGGGCAATTTCCACCGGTATCACCGCAACTGTATTCGGTGTCCCTTACCGTTTGCTCTACTTTCCCCTAACGGCCGGCAAAATCCCCCACACAGACCAACTGGTTTCTGATTTCAGCAATATATACCGCCATATGGTCAGCCCGGTGAATTTCAAATCCAACATCCAAATTTGCCCGCCTAAAGTTTCACATTAAATCATGTCTTTCGGACATGCTTCATCCGATGGATGCACACGGTTCACTTTGGAATTTGCCCTCCCTTCGACCGGACGCGAACCAGCGCTGTTCCCATCCACCCACGCCCGCCTTTTACTTAACATATTGCCCCTAGGTATTCTGCCTCGTCCACAGGCTCAAGCCATTCATTAGAAACCTCGTCTCCGGGAACTTCAACCGCCAAATGGGAAAACCAGCTATACGGCGTTGCCCCATGCCAATGCTTTACACCGACCGGAATATTGACGATATCGCCCGGCAGCAATTCCTGTGCCCTTTTTCCCCATTCCTGATAAAAGCCCCGCCCGCTGACGCAAATTAAAATCTGGCCGCCTCCGCTCTTTGCATGATGGATATGCCAGTTATTTCGGCACCTGGGCTCAAAGGCCACATTATAAATCCCTACTTGCTCCGTAGAGATGGGGGCTAGGAAACTACGCCCGGTAAAATACTGTGCATACCTATCGTTGGGCTCTCCAATGGGGAAAATCATTCCGTTGGCATAATCCGCTTTTGCGCCCTCCTTTGATGCCTCTTCTCCCCAGACTTCCTTTGCCATACGGAAAGCTGCCCACGCTTTCGGCCATCCCACATAGAAAGCTGCATGCGTCAGGATTTCCGCAATCTCGGTCTTTGTAACCCCATTTTTCTTTGCACTTTCCAAATGAAACCGGAAAGAGGAATCCACCAGCCCCTGTGCCATTAATGCTGTAACTGTCACCACCGAACGGTCACGCAAGGAAAGCCAATCCTTCCGGCTCCATACTTCACCAAACAAAACATCGTCATTAAGCTGTGCAAATTTCGGGGCAAAATCACCCAATGAATCTCTACCTGCTGTTTGTTTTATTATCATTTTTCCTCCATTTCCTTCCGAATCCTGTCAGGCACAACTGCACATTTTGCATACATCCCTTTTCCGCCCGACAATTACAATCTCACCTTCCGCATCTTCATCATCTATAATCAGTTCCCCTACCTGAGGCACCTGAATCCGGCCGGACAAGGGGTTTTTAATGCTGTCTACCTTTGTTGTAATCACCGCTTCCACTTCTGATTTCTCAAAAGCCAAGTCCGTATCCACCATCTCACAGTCAATCAGCTTCAAATCCTTACAATAGCACAAAGGCTGCGTTCCAATAATTTTACAGCCTATCAGCGTCAGCCCTTCCGAATACCATGCCAGATATTCCCCCTTTACTATGCTGTTTTTGACCGTTATGTTTTCGCCATGCCAGAAAGCATCCTTTGTATCCAATATACAGTTTTCAAAAGTTGCATTTTTGATATACTGGAACGAGTATTTCCCTTTAAAATTTACGTTTTTGAATGCCAGATTCTCGGAACGCATCATAAAATATTCGCCGGTCGCTGTGGTTTCCTCCATACAGATTCCTCGCACAGACCAGCCAAATTCCGGGGAAATAATATCGCAGTCCTTTATTACCACATCTCTGCACTCTCTGAGCGCCTTTATTCCATGCAGCTTCGTATCCTTGATTTCCACATGTTCGGAATACCACAGGGCTGCCCTGCAAAGTTCCGTCATTTCCGAATCCGTGATAGTAAGCCTATGGTCATGCCAAAAGGGGTAGCGTAGGTTGAAAAAACAATGCGCTGCCTTAATATCACTCCCTTCCTTAAATGCGCTTTCACCATCCGCCGGCCCATCAAAAGAGCAGTCCCTTACCAAAATGTCTTTGCTTCCATAAAGCGCACGTTCCATATCAAAAGTTTGGTTTTCAATTACTTTCATTGCCTGATTTCCTCCATTTCAAATTTCATTTTCGCTTCTGCTACGGTCAATCTGATATACCAGATAATCCAGACAGCCTATCTGCTTTTCCCCTTCATGCACCTTATGTAAAAGCCCTTCCCTGTGGTTAGAAAGCCGTTCCAAAAGCTCCGTTTCTTTACCACAATCCAGATAAGTCATACAACATTCAATCGTTTCCTGGCTGCATCCCGCATCCTTCATATTTTGAACCATCGCTTCTTTCGACCCATGCGCGGTTAATTTTTCCAATCCAACCCCATTATTATCCATCTTCATTCACCACCACCAATCTGCGCAATCTTGTTTCCTCAGCACCCCGTTACCGCCCTTCATCATGAAAATTACAAATAAAGATTCAGGTGCCAAAAGTTTGCCCACAAATTTTTTGTGCCATCCGCCAGGCTGCACTGTCGGACAGAGTTTTTTTGTGTCATCCTCCATTCCATTGTATTAAAATTGGATTTGAATATCAAATACTTATATTTAATGTATTTGTATAATTGAAACCTATCAAAAAAAATGATATATTTAGAATTAAAAAAACAGGAAAGGAAAAATAAACATATGGAACTGCGTGTACTACAGTATTTTCTTGCCATCGCCAGGGAACAAAGCATCGTCAAAGCGGCAAAATCACTTCATCTTTCGCAGCCCACACTTTCTACACAAATAAAAGCAATGGAAAAAGAATTAGGAAAACAACTATTAATTCGGGGAACAAAGGGATCAAGAAAAGTAACCCTTACAGAAGAAGGTATGATTCTCCGGAAACGGGCAGAGGAAATCCTGAATCTGGTGCAAAAAGCCCAACGGGAAATTTCCCTTTCCGATAAAGTCATCGTAGGCGATGTCCATATCGGAACCGGCGAAACCGATGCCGTGCGCATCATTGCCAAAGCAGCCCGGGAACTTTACAAAACCTATCCGGGCATCCATTATCATATTTCCAGCGGAAATGCACAATTTGTAATAGAGCAACTGGATAAAGGGTTGATTGACTTTGGAATCATATTCGGTCCCATAGACCAGACAAAATATAACTTCATTGAAATGCCATTTAAAGATACGTGGGGTGTATTGATGCTGCAGGATTCCCCTCTTGCCGCAAAAGCAGCAATCTCCCCGGAAGATTTGTGGAACAAACCTCTGATTATATCACAGCAGGCAAATGCACAGGGAGGATTGGCCGCCTGGATGAAAAAAGAACTGTCAGAATTAGAAATTGTGGCAACCTATAATCTACTCTTTAACGCATCCCTGATGGTTGAGGAAGGATTGGGATACGCAATCGGGTTGGATAAAATCATTCATACTTCCGGAAACAGCAACCTATGCTTTCGTCCACTTACGCCCAAAAAGGAAGCGGGCATGAGTATCATTTGGAAAAAATACCAAGTGTTTTCTAAAGCTTCGGAAAAATTTATGCAAAAAATGAAAGAAATGCCGGAAATCGCCAAAATACTTTGATTTTATCCGGCTTTTCAGGAGCCTATCCGGAACCATCCAAGTAAAACCATGCACACTAGCTAGGGAAAGATGGAATTAGATTCCGCTTTTATTAGCCAGCTTATTTTATTGTTGTATCTTTAAAGAAAAATCTTTATATATCCCAACCGGTATATTCTCGCTAAAAGAATATTCTTCCATTGTTTCATCTTCAAACCTGTATACTGTAACTCTCTCTTTTGCAGAGTCAACAATCCAATATTCTCTGACGTTTACATTTCGGTACTTGAAAAGTTTCGTAAAATAATCCATAGGTTTATTTCCAGGGGAAACAATTTCAATAATCCAGTCCGGCGCGCCATAGCAGCCCTTTACAGTATACGCTGATGAGTTCTGCTTGTCGGAGCCATATAATAAATCTTCCCGTCAATCAACTCTGCCCGCTCTCCGTCAGGTAATGCATAAATATCTTCTATTGTGTAAACTTCTTCTTTTTTCAGTGCATCCATAGTTTCCACCTCCACTCTTTACACTATTATATCCTGTGGCTTTTAGAAGTACAATTAAATTATCGAATATCCCATTTCATTTCCTGTTATGTAAAAAGGCGCACCCCATACGGTGATGCGCCTTTCCTTCCGGCCAGCTACCGACCAGCCCTTATAATGTTCCGCTCTTAAAAAGAGATTTCACATGATCGATTTCTTCCTGTGTGGCTTTCGCTGCCGGCACATAATAAGATTTTTCCCTTGCAATCTGGTACAGTTCTTCCTGCGACTGCTCGCATGCGTTACGGAACTGTTTTAATGTCTGCTTCAATTCCTTATTCTCCGTTTGGGCAATCATGCCGCCATAACGTACCAATTCTCCGTTGATTCCTGCCAAAGTATCTGCCACCATTGTTTTTTCCTGCATCTTCTTTCCCTCCTACTGCAAAAATTTCATTAACTGCTGCTTATTGTCCATAGCCGACCTGGCGCCTTTTTCAAAAAACTGCTTTACACCGGAATCCGTTGCACATTCCGCATACTCTTTCATTTTGCAGTGAGTCGTATCATATCCGCCAATCAAGTGGCGCAAGTTTTGTAAATCTAATTCTGATAAACTAGCCATTGTCTATACCTCCTAATAAAATAATAGTTTGCATTTCTATTATCCCACAGAAGCTTTTTCTTATTCTCCCTATTTTATGGAAGCTTTTTTCCGAACTTTATTTTATGATTTTAATTCTTTAATTTTTATTCTTCCCCTTTTATTCTTTCCATTTTATTCTCCCTAAAATTCCAGCACTAAAAAATCTGTCCGACGGTATCAACAGAGGGCAAAAAATATTGACAAACAGCTTTTGCACAATGGAACAAAGACTCAAAAAACCGCGGAAACCTCTGCTGAACACGATTTCCTTTTTTAGAGGCTCATAGAAATATCCCGTGCAATAGAACACACCAATTTTTTCTGCCGTCCGCCAAACGATACCGCCGGACAGACATTTTAATGTCAAATTTTTATAAATGAATTTTACAGACGGAAGGTTAAAACAAAGTCAACCGTTTAAATGCTCCAAAAGTATTTTTATCCCCAGACAAATAAGTATAATTCCACCTGCCAGCTCCGCTTTTGCCTTATATTTTGTGCCAAAGACATTCCCCACTTTTACGCCGGCTGCGGAAAGAATAAAAGTGACCACTCCGATGAAAACCACTGCCGCTACGATATCTACCGCCAAAAATGCAAAAGTAACCCCTACTGCCAGCGCATCAATACTGGTTGCAACAGCCAGTACAAGCATTTCTTTTGCCGCCAGCGAATCGCCCGTCTCCTCTTCCTCTTTGCTGCAGGCATCCCGAATCATATTGATACCGATAATCCCCAGCAGGACAAACGCAATCCAATGGTCTATGGATGTAATTTTATCCTTAAACTGCACCCCCAGCAAATAGCCTGCAGCAGGCATCAACGCCTGAAATCCCCCGAACCACAGCCCGACGATGGAAACATTTTTCCATGACAGTTTCCTCATAGCCAGCCCTTTGCATATGGAAACGGCAAAAGCATCCATCGACAGGCCTACCGCCAACGTAAAAAGTGTAAATATATCCATAATCATCCTCACTTACGTATCTTTTCCTTCGTTTTATCCGCCTCCTATTATAACAAATATTTTCAAAATTGCAAAACCCATAAGCCCGTTGGATATTCCCACATTTTTCCTGCAAAATATTAAATGGCAAGTTCTTCTTCCTGCATTTTTTCCAACCAGAATATGACTTCATTTAAGGAAGGTAATTCTGCCGTCTCCATTTTGCGGAATCCCTTTCCCGGTGCTTTCATATCCGGAATGCAGATTACATCTATCCCAGCAGAATATGCCGCCTGTATCCCTGCCTCACTATCCTCTAATACCAGACAGTTTTCAGGAAGCTCCCCTGCGTATTCACATGCTTTTTGAAAAATATCCGGGCAAGGTTTCCCCCTTTTCACATCTGTGCCAAAAACCATATGGTCAAAAAATGCACCAATTCCATTTTGGCTCAAAACACCCACTGCCCGCTTCCTCGAACTGGAGGATGCCAACACGATTTTATACTGCCTTCTTTTCAAATAGGACAGAAGCTCTCTTGCCCCTCGCTTTAAAGGAACACCCTTTCTAAAATATCCCTTCTCTTTCCATGATGTAAATGCAAGCCCTTCCTCCATTGCAACCGGAAGATGGTATTCTTCAATCAACCTCTGCATATTATCTATTGCAGTTTTCCCGCTGTAACCATGAATATACGCTTCCTTTGAAATGTACTGACCGTATTTTTCTGTCAAATCGCAGTACAGTTGGTAAGAGATTATTTCACTGTCAATCAATAAACCATCCAAATCAAAAATTACCGTACTTTTCATAGTATATCCTCCTTATTGGGCAAAGCTTTGGGTATCCAAGTCTTACTATATAATAAATCAGACTTACATTTTTCCCTTTGCTTTCTGTTTCCACCATTTTATCATTGAATTTGCTATTGCCGCTTTAGAAAATACGACATATAATATAGGAAAAGCGACAAGAAGAAATGTGTACTGTTTACATTCCTATACAAGCTGAAAACAGGCAAGGCAGGGAGGATGTTTATGATAAGAAGCCGGAGTTCCCTTCTTATTGACGCTTATGGTGAGGAATTGCCGGAAGAAGGGCTACAGTTGTTTGATTTGATTGCGAATGACGGGGATATCCAACACTTTGCTGCAGGATATATCCCTTCCCATTGGCATAAAGAACTGGAATTGTTTATTTTATTGGAAGGATGCATACAAATCGGCATCGGTTCCCGCAATTACCAACTATCTGCCGGTGATGGCTGCTTTATCAATACAGAGATTATCCATTCCTTTACCGCAAAGGTCTCTTCCCCATGCACTTACCGTTCTTTTGTCTTCCATCCCAATATTATAGGCGGTGCGCCGGGGAGCGTATTTGATACCGCATACGTACGCCCTCTGCTCAAAAGCGGCATTTCCTTTTTGAAATTCCAGAAGGATGAAGAAGACAAGTTTTACTTTGAACAGTTCAAATTAGCTTTTCAGGCATGCGTGGAAGAACCATATGGATATGAATTTCAAATAAGGAATGCCCTCTCCAATATATTGCTGCATGTCCAGTCAAAAACTCCGGATAATTCCGGCTGTGCCATGCCGACCATTCAGGAAATGCGGCTCAAGGAAATGCTTTCATGGATAGACAGGAATTTGGGGAATCCAATATCCGTCTCCCAAATTGCCGCTACCGTAAATATCTGTCCAAGGGAATGCCAGCGCATCTTTCAACAATACATACATTACAGCCCTATTGAGTATATCCAGCGGAAAAGAATCTACAGGGCTGCAAGGCAATTGTCCGAAACGGATTACCCTATCACTGCCATTGCCCTAAACTGCGGTTTTTCCACTCCAAGTTACTTTTCCAAGCAATTTAAGGCATTGATGGGAAGCACGCCAAACGAATACCGCTCTATGGTGATAGAAAGCAACAAATCAAAGACCCCGCTGCAAGCAACGGGGTATCAAACTTGCAGCGCTGCAGAGCAGCGGGGTATTTGACCCTCGCGGCAGTCTTGCTCGCGGGAATAAATTCATACACTCATTAAT
The DNA here is from genome assembly GCA_910588855.1 of uncultured Kineothrix sp. GTDB lineage: Bacteria > Bacillota > Clostridia > Lachnospirales > Lachnospiraceae > Kineothrix. Next base: position 102,421 of record CAJUSR010000009.1, read on the forward strand.
TACCATGCCCCGATTTTATCAGGGTATTGCACATGATGCAATCTATAGAAAGAAGGACGGTTTATGACATTGACAACACTTTGCTACATAGAAAAAGACGATTCCTACCTAATGCTGCACCGCATTAAGAAAGAAAAAGATATCAACAAAGATAAATGGATTGGCATCGGCGGCCATTTTGAATCCGGGGAAAGCCCGGAAGAATGTCTGCTGCGCGAAACATTGGAAGAAACAGGGCTTACCTTGACTTCTTACCGTTTCCGCGGCATCGTAACCTTTCTATGCGATGACATTACCGATTACTATATGTGCCTGTACACCGCCGATGGCTTTACCGGAACACTAAAAGACTGCAGCGAAGGCACTTTGGAATGGGTGCAAAAAGACGAGCTGACCAAATTAAATCTCTGGGAAGGCGACCTTATTTTTTTCCGGCTCCTAAAAGAAAACGCCCCGTTTTTTTCGTTAAAATTATGCTACCGGAATAATGTCCTGACGCAAGCTGCCCTTAATGGAAAACAACTGGAATTATTCGATATCATAGATGAGACAGGCCGCCCTACCGGACAGGTGCGGGAACGTTCCCTCGTACACCTATACGGAGACAGGCATAGAACTTCCCATATTTGGATTGTACGCCCCAGCAAAATAAAAAAGGAAGGCTTTGATGTTTTACTGCAAAAACGGGCCAATGGCAAAGAAAGCTTCCCCGGCTGCTACGATATTTCCTCCGCCGGCCATGTTCCCGCCGGCTGCGGCTTCCTCTCTTCCGCTTTGCGGGAATTAGAAGAAGAACTGGGGATTACCGTGACGAAAGACAAGTTGCAGTTCATCGCTTTCCACGATGCTACCATACAAACCCATTTTTATGGCAAGCCCTTTCACAACCACGAATATAGCGCCATCTACCTGCTAAATCAGGACATCCCTATTTCCTCCATGACTCTACAGGAAGAGGAAATCGAATCTGTCCTCTGGATGGATTATGATGACTGCCTGGAAGCCATAAAAGAAAACCGGATAGAGCATTGCATTTTTTTGGAGGAGTTTGAAATGTTGAAAAAGGCTTATAAGATATAGAATTACCTGATAAACCAAATTGTAAAGACCACAATGAGTATTCCAATCTGAATTAAGTATGAAATCAGATAAGGGCAATACCTCCCGTTTACAACAACCTTATCTTCTTAGCAATCTTCACTATCTTCCTCCCTTTCGGCAAGCCTTTCAAATCCGCTTCTTTTACTGCCTTCAGCTTTATAACCAAGATAAAATAGAACAAAGCTCCTATCAGGGCTGCTGTGGAGAAAGCGATTAGGTTGATAAAATATGCGGATTCCATAAAGAGGTGTAAAAGGTAATCCATCCCTTCATATATCCCATAAGCCGCTGCCCCCATCAGAATAGCGGAAAAAAGCGGCCTTGCAAATGTCTTATCTATCTCCTGCCGATATCCCAGATATTTCCTCATAAAGATATTGTTTAAGAAGCACATCAAAAGGGAATAAATCACTGTGGATGCCATTACGCCATATATGCCCCAATCCGTATAATATAGGATGGACACCAGCGCCGCAGTCTGCACAACGATAGCTATTACCGCATTGATAACAGGCGTATTCACTTTTCCGATTCCCTGAAGGACCGCATTAGTCAGTGTAGACAAGCCATAGAATACTACAGTTGCCGCTACTCCCATCAACAACTGGGATGCCAGTTCCAAAGAATCCATCTGCGGGAAAAGCACCATCATTACCGGGCGGGCTAATACGCCAATGCCTACCGCCGCAGGTATAGAAATCAGCATCGTTACTTTGATAGAATATGCCACTTTCTTCTTTGTCTGTTTCACGGAACCTTGTGCATAGGTGGATGCAATCGTCGGCACAATGGCCGAAGACATGGCGGAAGCAAGGGCAATCGGGATATTGGAAATGGTCACCGCCTTTGTTGAAAATATCCCCAGCTGGGTCGTTGCCGCTATCTCTCCCATTTCTTTAAACTTCACCATCATTTTCAGGTAAATTGTCTGGTTTAACGATGTGGTCAAATTGTAGATACATGTACTGAGGATAAACGGTGTCACCACCGCCATCATCAATTTAAAAATATCGGAATATGATTCTGTAGTTGCTGTCTTGTCATATTCAATCCTGCGTTTTATCATCTTTCTGTTCATCATGTATATGACTGCCATAAAAAGCAGGGCGACTACCACACCTGAGCCTGTTCCAAGGGCACTGCCGATAGCGCCGTACATTGCCTGCGTACTGGCATCCCCCTCCTCCAAAACCGCTACCTGGATCAATCCGTAAGCCGCCCCCAAGCTGACCGACGCATTCAATATCTGCTCCAATATCTGGGATACCGAAGTCTGCATCATCGTCCGGTGCGCCTGGAAATACCCCCGCAATACGCCTAAAAGCCCATAGAAAAAAATAGTCGGCGCAAACACCCTGAGAACCGGCACGGAATTGCCCATAACAAAAGAAGGTGCCCATAAAAACAAGATAAGACTTGCCGCTCCTCCGACTACCATCACATAAACCAACGCACATTTAAAAATGCGCTGGGCATTACGGTATTCTTTCAGCGCAAGTCTTTGAGCAAGCACCTTTGCAATTGCTGACGGAATGCTGTACGAGGACACCAGAAGGACAATGGTATAAATATTATAAGCCGTACTGTAATACCCATTTCCTTCATCCCCGATAATACCGGTAAGAGGTCCCCTATACAGCAGCCCTATCATACGGCATATGATAGAAGCTGCTGCAAGGATGCCTGCCTGCATAATAAATCCGTCTTTTTTATTATTTCTGCCCTGACTTTGAGACGCCCTCTTCTTATCAGACATAATAATATCCGTCCTTTTTATCCTATCAGCCAATCATACATTTCCTGATATTTTTTCGCGGATACCTGCCAAGAAAAGTCAACTGCCATCCCTCTGTCCACAATTTTGTTCCATTCCCGCTTTTTATCATAATAGATACGCTCCGCATACCGGATTGTCTCTAACATTTCATGCGCATTATAATTTGTAAAGCTAAATCCCGTTCCAACGCTTTCGTATTCGTTATAAGGCTGCACCGTATCCTTTAATCCGCCTGTCTCCCTTACAATCGGCACTGTGCCGTACCGTAACGCCATCAACTGGCTCAGTCCGCAAGGCTCGAACAAGGAAGGCATAAGGAAGGCATCGCTTGCCGCATAAATCTTGTGGGATAACGCTTCCGAATAAAAGATGTTCGCGGAAACTTTGTTATTGTATTTCCAGTCAAAATGTCGGAACATATTCTCATAACGTTCCTCTCCTGTACCAAGTACAACAATCTGTACCGCATCCTGGCACAACTCATCCATCATATAATCAATCAGGTCAAAACCTTTCTGGTCTGTCAATCTGGAAACAATACCGATTAACATCTTCTTGTCATCCTGTTCCAGCCCAAGCTCTGCCTGCAATGCACGTTTATTTTTTATCTTCTCTTTCCGGAAGTTTACGGCATTATAGTTGTGGTCAATATATTTATCGGTTTCCGGGTTGAAATCATCATAGTCAATCCCATTGACAATCCCTCTTAAATCGCCGCTTCTCGCCTGCAGCAACCCATTTAACCCTTCTCCATAAAATGTCGTCTTAATTTCTTCCGCATAAGTATCACTTACCGTTGTAATCGCGTCCGCATATACAAGACCGCCTTTTAGCAAATTGGCATCCTTATATGCTTCCAGTTTATCAGGGGTAAAGAAATAATCCGGCAGCCCGGTAATGGATTTTACCGTCTTCACATCCCATTTCCCCTGGAACTTCAGATTATGGATGGTCATAACGGTCTTGATTCCGCGGAAAAATTCGTTCCCCTGGAAACGCTCTCTCAAGTATACCGGGATAAGACCCGTCTGCCAGTCATGGCAATGGATGACGTCCGGCCTGAAATCAATCAACGGCAATGTCGATAATGCCGCTTTGGAGAAAAACGAATATTTCGTAATTTCATCCAAAACATTATCGCTGTAGGGTTTAAACCCGTTAAACATAGATTCATTGTCAATAAAGTAGTATTTTACCCCTTCTATTTCCGCTTCCAGTATGCCTACATATTCATTTTTCCAGTTGAAATCCATATAAAAATGAGTCTTATAGGTCATTAAATCTTTCATTTCCTGCTTCATGCACGTATACTTAGGAATCATGACCCTCACGTCAAAATACTCCTTGTCAATGCATTTAGGCAGGGAACCTACTACATCCGCCAAACCACCCGTCTTAATAAACGGTACACCTTCCGACGCAACAAATAATATTTTTTTCATAGCCATACCTCCAATATAATTAGAAATATTATACATCATATTGAAAGCGTTTAAAAGATTTAATTTAATTTTTGTATTGTAATCTTATCTTATCGGCAATCAGTGCAATAAACTCTGAGTTCGTTGGCTTCCCTTTCCCAGTATTTATCGTATATCCGAAAAGCGCATCCAAAGTTTCCATCCTCCCCCTGCTCCAAGCCACTTCAATGGCGTGGCGGATAGCGCGCTCCACGCGGCTTGGAGTCGTTTGATACTTTTTCGCGATGGAAGGGTAAAGAACTTTTGTAATGGAGCTGAGCATCTCATTGTCCTCTACGGACATCATAATCGCTTCCCGCAAATACTGGTAACCCTTGATATGCGCCGGAACCCCGATTTCATGGATCATCTCTGTTACATCCTTTTCCAAATCCCGTACAGTTCCTGCACCTTTTGCCGTTGTGTCCTGCCCTGCTACGGATGTGCCTTTATTACCGGACGGAACGGTAATCATAATCTGAAATTCTTTATCCATATTCATCAGGTCACCGAGTATTTTATAGACTCTCTCATTATCCTTTGTTGACGTTAGATTAAGCTGCTCCATATCAAACCTCCGACTTTTTTCAATGCTTATATCTGAAAATCCAAGGCAAATGCTAGAAACTTCCAAATACTGCTATAGTCTATTATAATGGAACATTATTTGATGATTCAACCTTAATCCATCGCACGATTTTACGTATCATCCCTTGGCAATCCCCCTAATGCGACAGCATATTTTCGATAAAAATCCCGTAACCCTTTGTAGAATCCTGAACCAGCACATGAGTCACCGCGCCCACAATCTTCCCGTCCTGAATAATCGGTGAACCGCTCATCCCCTGAACAATCCCTCCGGTTAAGGACAGCAGTTCTTCATCCGTTATCCGCAGCACAATCCCACGGTTAACATTGTCATTATCCAGATGGATTTCCATAACTTCAATATCGTAATAGCGAGGTTCCCCGTCAATGCTACAAATAATCTGCGCAGGGCCCCTCACAATTTCCTGTTTTAACCCAATCGGCAGGGCTTCGCTGCTTACCGCTTCAAAAATCTGGTTATTGCATGTACCGAATATCCCTTCCGCCGTATTTTCCTTTATTTCGCCGATAATATTCTCTTCATCATATTCAATATATCCTGTCAGTTCCCCCGGCGCCCCATTGCTCCCCCTGGTAATCCCGATAATTTCCGTATGGTAAAGGGTTCCTTTCTGCAGTTCCATCAACGTGCTGGTATCCACATCGTTAATGCCATGCCCCAAGGCGCCAAAATCCGCACTTTCATTAATATAGGTCATAGTACCCACACCTTGGGCATTATCCCTAATCCACACGCCGATTTTGTAATCACCGGACTGGCTTACCTCCGGCTTGACGCTCAAGGTAAGGTCTTCTTCCCCCCGCTTTACCTTCATGACCAGTTCCTGTCCTTCGCTGTGTTCCACCTTCTCCATAAAGTCGCTTTTTCCCGTCACTTCTTCATCATTGACTTGCGTAATATAATCGCCGGACTTAAGCACATATTGGGAAGGGGATATGGTCTGGCCTTCTTCCCCGACAAAATCCCCTACTCCAATGACCAATACCCCATGCGTCTTCACATAAATGCCGATGGGGATACCCGCCGGGGTAAGCGTCCTGTTTTGTATCACCTGGACATCTACCGTTTTTAACGGTATAATGCCAAATAATTTTAAATCAAGGACATACTTTTCAATCGCATTTGCTTTAATCGTTACCGGTTTTGCCAAATCTATATGGATGCTGTCCTTTGGTATGTTCGATTTCGTAAACCCACTTACTTCAACGGCTTCCTTATATATCTGCCCTGATGCAGGCACCTGAAAATCCAAAGTCTGATCCACGCCGGCTTTTATTTTTATATTGGAAGGCACCTTTCTCCATAAGGAAAAATAGCAGCTAAATACCAGCGCAGCAAGGCTTCCCGCCAACGCAAAGTACAAGCACGTCCTATATTTTTCAATTTTGCTTTTCTTTTTATGGCTTTTCCTTTTCAAGTTTTCACATCCTTTCACAAATCGTCTTTAGTATGTGAAAAACTTAAGGATTTTACTTTAGTATAGTTTTGTATTTCTTGCCAATTCTTTCATTTCTTTTGCATTTTGGAGCGCAGCATCCGTAATTTCCGCGCCTCCCAGCATTCTTGCCAATTCCCTTAAGTCATCTTCCTGCCCAATCTTTTTGATTGTCGTCACGGTTCTGTCTTTCTTCGCATTTTTTTCTATTAAAAAATGGGCATCCGACATAGCAGCTATCTGAGGCAGGTGGGTAATACAGATAACCTGATGGTTCTTCCCTAAAAGCCCCAGTTTCTCCGAAACTTTCCATGCCGTCTTTCCACTGATGCCCGTATCGATTTCATCAAATATAAGTGTCTGGATATCGTCCTTATCCGCCAACACGGTTTTAAAAGCCAGCATAATCCTCGACAGCTCGCCGCCGCTTGCCACCTGGTCTAAAGGCTTCAACGCTTCCCCTTTGTTGGTGGATATCATAAATTCTATTTCATCATAGCCATCCATAGCTAACACTTCCGGACATGGCCTTACCTGGATTTCAAACTTCACTTCTTCAAAATTCAAATCCAGCAATGCCTGTTTCAAATTTTTTCCCAATTCCTTGGCGCATTTCTTCCGTACATCGGACAGGCTGCCGCACAATTTCAAAAGCTTTTCCTTTGCTTTGCCCATATGCTCTGAAATTTCCGAACGGTACCTCTCGTAATTATCCAATATATTTAGTCTTTCTTCTCCCCGCGCTTTATATGCAAGCACTTCTTCCAGATTTTTCCCGTATTTTGATTTTAAATGGTTTACCAAGTTCAACCGTTCTTCTGTCCGCGCAAAATCTTCCCCGTCAAATTCCAATTCTTCCATATAACCTGACGCTGCCCGGTTGAAATCATTCAGCAGATTATCAATATCCTGCAGCTGGGCTTCCAAATCCGCTAAGACAGTATCATAAGAAGAAATGCCTTTCAGTTCCCGCAAAGCACGTCCAATATATTCTCCGGCGCTCTCGCCGGCCCCGTACCCGGTCATCTGGTAAGCAGTATATAACGCTTCTTTTATTTTACGGCTATTTACCATTTTATGGTACAATTGTTCCAAGTCCTCATCTTCACCTGCAGTCAGGTTGGCCTCTTCGATTTCCTTCACTTCAAACCGCAAAAGCGCTGCTTCTTTTTCCCTTGCCGTTTCATCCCCGGCATTTTCTTCCAATTCCTTTTGAAGCTTTGTAAACTCCTTATAGCATTCCCTGATTTTTTCTTTTAAATCACCGGCGCGCCCTTTTGCATAATCGTCCAATATTTCCTTATGCTTTTTTTTCTGCAGCAAAGCCTGATGCTCATGCTGCCCATGAATATTAATGAGGACTTCGGCAATTTCTTTCAACTGCCTTGCCCCAAGGGTTTCCCCGCACACTTTGCAGACACTTCTCGAGGGCATAATCCTCCGCTGGATAATCAACGTTCCATCTTCTTCCGGGAATAAATCCATCTCCTTTAACCGTTTTTCCTGTTCCACGTTCAACTGGAAAACAAGTTCCACCAAAGCATACTCCGCTCCGGAACGTATCAAATCCTTATCCGCCTTAGCACCCAGCGCAAGATTAACGGAACCTATCACAATAGATTTCCCCGCACCGGTTTCCCCTGTCAGAATGTTTAATCCTTCCTCAAAGAAAACTTCCTCTTCATCAATTAATGCCAAATTCTTTACATGCAAACTTACTAACATTCCTATACCCCATATCCGCACCAGCAGATGCAAAACCAATCGTTGAAAGCATTTTTTTCCGCTTTTTCTTCTTATGTACCCCGGGCAAAACCCTTAAATATCCATCATTTTATGTATCTTATCCATTACAATCCGGGTATCTTCCACAGTCCTTACTGCCATCATAATGGTATCGTCCCCCGCAATTGAACCCACAATTTCCCTCATCTTCATGGCGTCTACCGCTGCAGCGACAGCCATCGCCATCCCGGCAACCGTCTTAATCACAAGGATATTCTGCGCCATATCCATAGAAATAAACCCATCCTTCAGCACACGGATATACTTATCCCCCAAATAACTGTCGTCCTGTTTCAGCACTACGTATTTCTGCTTTCCATCCCCGGTCGGCACCTTGGATAATTTCAATGCCCTGATATCCCTGGACACAGTGGCCTGCGTCACCTGAAAGCCGGACTCTCTCAGCTTTTCCGCCAGTTCATCCTGTGTTTCAATATCAAAGCTTTCAATTAATTCAATAATTTTTCCATGCCTGTTTTTCTTCATCGTTGCACCCCATATCCGCTTAAGCGGTTTTAAAATCAATCGTTGAAAGCCTTCTTCTTTCAACATTCTCCTCGTTTCTACGCTTCCTGCCGCTTCCCCTAAACACTCAACTTTTTATGCAGCACTTCCAGAAAGCTCGCTTTATTTAATTTTACAATGCCGGTAGCCCTAACAGCCCTTTCTATTATGACCTTATCCCCGGTGTACAACGTTACGTTATGGCTTCCGTCAAAGTTCACTTCCACTTGTTGTACCCTTCCTTCCCTTCCTCCGCCAATTTCAATCTCTACCACGTCGCTCGGCGCAAGGATAATGCTCCTGGTATTCAAAGTATGAGGGCTTATGGGTGTGATTAAAATCAATTCCGCCTTCGGCTCCACAATCGGCCCCCCTGCCGACAGGTTATATCCCGTAGAGCCGGTAGGTGTGGCTACAATCACGCCGTCCGCCTGATACTCATTTAAAAATTGCCCATTGACACATATGCGGAAACGGATTATCTGCAAAGAACCGCTTCTTGTTATGGCAATATCGTTCAAGGCATAGGATTTTTCCGTTTCATCTTGTTGATATCCGTTTTCGGCATGCCTTTTCCTATGGATTTCCCCCCTCACAATCCGTCCGGCAAGCATCATCCGCTGCTCCACTTCGTACCCGCCTTCCAAAAGCTGGTTCAGGGCCCCATAGATTCCGCTTTCTTCTATCTCGGCCAGATATCCCAAAGTCCCCAGGTTAATTCCAAGCAATGGGATATCCCTTTCCATAATGTCCCTGGCTGCCTGCAAAAGCGTACCGTCTCCGCCCAGCACAAGAATACAGTCCACATCTTCCGGTATCTGGGCTGCATCCGTATACCCCTGCTCTTTTCCCGGCTCTTTAACCTGAACCGTACATTTCTTTCCGCATTTTTCTAAATATTTCCTAATCTCATTGGTTTTTTCCAGATTATAGTCTTTATGTCCGTTTGTAATAATATAAAAATGATTCATTTATTTCCCATTCCTATAATGCCCTATGTGCTTCCTCCACTGTCCGTGCAATCAGCTCTTTCATCTCCCCTGTCTGCGACCGCCCTTCTTTCCCGTTTATGACCGCCTCCAACCGGTTTTCCGCTTCCGCCTCTGTCATAGACAGCATTTCTTCTGTAATCTCCTCCGCTTTTTGTATAAAAAGCAGATATTCGATATTCCCTTCCGGCCCTTTAATCGGCGAAAAACTAAGCCCCATAATTTGAAAACCGGCAATATCGGCAAAGTCAATCACCTTGCAGATGACTTCCTCATGGATTTTGGGTTCCCGGACGACCCCCTTTTTCCCCACTTTCTCTTTTCCTGCCTCAAATTGCGGCTTTATCAGGCAAACCATCTGCCCGCCGCCTTTTAAAAGGTTCCTTGCAGGAAGCAATATTTTCGTTAAGGAAATAAAAGAAACATCCACAGAAGCAAAATCCAGTACATCCTCAATATCGGCAGGCTGCATATAACGGAAATTTGTCTTTTCCATGCAGACCACCCGCTCATCGTTCCGAAGCGCCCAATCCAACTGCCCATGCCCCACATCTACCGCATATACCTTTGCCGCACCGTTTTGAAGCATACAATCGGTAAATCCGCCTGTAGACGCGCCAATATCCATACAAATCCAATCCTGCAGCACAATGGCAAATGCCGCTATGGCCTTTTCCAACTTCAGCCCGCCCCGGCTGACATATTTTAATGTGCTTCCCTTTACTACAATCTTTACCTTAGCCCCGTCAAAAGAAGCCCCTGCCTTATCTTCACGCTGTCCGTCTACAAACACTATACCGGACATAATAATCGCCTTGGCCTTCTCTCTGGAAGAAGCATAACCCTGCTGTACTAAAAGCATATCCAAACGCTCTTTCATCCCGTTGTCCTCTTTAAAGCTACCTCTTTATGTATTTTGATATCCGGCAATAATACGTTCTGCCACGGTTTCTGCATCAATGCCTATTTCTTTCCTTAGAGCATCTACATTGCCATGTTCCACATATTCATCCGGAATGGCAATGGAAACCAGCCCTTTGCCCGATTCCTTCCTGTCCAGCAATTCCCTGACCTTTTCCCCATAACCGCCGCTTGCCACGTTTTCTTCCATTGACACAAAAAGGGTATGCGCTGCAAATGCCTCTACTATAGCATCTTCATCTATTGGCTTCACAAACCTTGCATTCAAAAGGGAACAGGAATATCCTTTTTCTTTTAGTATCTCACGCACCTGACATGCTACTTTTACCATACCCCCTACGGCCAACAGGCAAATATCTTTTTCCTCATATATCCATTCGCTTTTCCCATACACAATCGGCGCCCTATGCTCTTTTAGCCCATCATAGGCCTCGCCTCTTGGATACCGGACTGCTATGGGGGCGCCAAAGCCCACGGCATATTTCATCATATCCGACAATTCCCACTTATTTTTCGGCGCCATAATATGCATATTGGGAATGGAAGAAAGGTAGGATAAATCAAATATCCCCTGATGCGTCTCCCCATCGCTTCCCACCAGACCTGCCCGGTCAATGGCAAATATCACAGGAAGATTTTGGATGCATACGTCATGCAGTATCTGGTCATAGGCACGCTGCAAAAAGGAAGAATAAATTGCCACAATCGGCTTCATCCCTCCCGCTGCCAGCCCGGCTGCAAACGTCACCGCATGTTCTTCCGCAATCCCCACATCGAAAAAGCGTTCAGGATACATATTGCGGAAACGCTTTAATCCGGTCCCATCGGGCATCGCAGCCGTAATTGCCACTACTTTTTCATCTCTTTGCCCTAATTTTGTCATAACGGTGGAAAAAATATCCGTATAATTCGCTTTCGTCCTTGGATGGGTAGGAAGCCCTGTTTCCACTTCAAACGGCTCCGCCCCATGAAACCTTGCCGGATGCCTTTCCGCCGGCAGGTAACCCTTCCCTTTTTGTGTCAGGACATGAATCAGCACCGCCTTTTTCACCCTTTTCGCTTCATTGAATACGCGAACCATCTGCCCGATGTCATGGCCATCCACCGGTCCCAAATAAGTGACCCCCATATCTTCAAAAAGCATCCCCGGAATCACCAGTTGTTTAAAGCTATTCTTGGCACGGCGGATGAATTTTACCATCTGATTGCCATATTTTGGCATATCTTTCAGAGTATTATATACCCCATCGCGCAAGTCCAAATAGCCGTCCGCCGTCCGGACGTTATTTAAATATCTCGATACGCCTCCTACATTTTCCGAAATGGACATATTGTTGTCATTCAGCACAATAATATAATTAGTGTCCAGCCTGGCCGCATTATTCAATGCTTCATAAGCCATCCCGCCGGTTAGGGAGCCGTCCCCAATTACCGCAACTACCGAATATTTTTCCCCTTTCAGGTCCCTTGCCTTCACAAGCCCCAGTCCTGCGGATATGGAAGTCGAACTATGCCCCGTATCAAAAGCGTCACAATCGCTTTCCTTCCTCTTCGGGAAACCGCTCATCCCCCCATATTTACGCAGATTTTCAAAACCGCTCTTCCTTCCGGTCAGCAATTTATGGGTATAAGATTGATGCCCCACATCCCAGATGATTTTATCTTCCGGAAGATTCAATGCCAAATGCAGCGCCATCGTCAACTCTACCGCCCCCAGATTGGAGCCGAGATGCCCGCCGGTCACACTGATTTTCTCAATTAAAAATTCCCTGATTTCTTCCGCAAGCGGATATAAATCTTCCTCTTCTATGTTTTTGATATCATTCACTTGGCAAATCTTATCCAACAGCATATCTTTACCCTCTTCCTTTGATTCCCGGTCCCTTATTTCTGTCTGGTCACCAGTCGTTTTATCAACGCTTCCAAAAATCCGTTTCTTTCCTTAAAAGAAGACACAATGCCAATTGCTTCTTCGGACAGGCACTCCACATCTTTCTTTGCCTGCTCAATTCCTTTTAACGTAACATAAGTGGCTTTCTGGTTTTTTGCATCGCTTCCCGTCTGTTTGCCCAACAAATCTAAGCTGCCTGTTACATCCAAAATATCATCCTGAATCTGGAACGCAACACCGATGTTGGTCGCACATTTCTCCACTCTTTCTATTTCTTCCCCGGACGCCCCCGCCAAAACCGCTCCAATCATCATCGCACTTTGAATCAAAGCCGCCGTTTTATGCACATGGATAAACATGAGACAGTTTTCTGTCATTTCATCTTTTCTGCTTTCAGCTTCAATATCCGCCGTCTGTCCTCCAATCATCCCATAAATGCCGGATTTTCCAGCAAATATGGAAAGCGCGTCCGCTACCCTGCGCCATTCTTCTTCTCCCTGGACCAGTGAAAATGCTTTCAACGCAGTCTCAAAGCCATAATTCAAGAGCCCGTCTCCTGCCAAAACAGCCATGCCTTCCCCATAAATCGTATGGGTCGTCTTTTTTCCTCTGCGATATTCATCATTATCCATGCATGGCAAATCATCATGCACAAGAGAATATGTGTGTATCATTTCCAGCGCAGCCATAAAAGGTTCCGCCACTTTCCCCTGACCGCCAAACATACGGTAAGTCTCCAAAAGCAGCATCGGGCGCAGACGCTTCCCGCCCGCCAGTATGCTATAATTCATCGCTTCCACAACCGTCTTCTGGTATCCCTCCTCTTTCGGAAGATACTGCCCGATTACCGTTTCAATTTCCTTTACTTTTTCTTCCAGTTCCCTGTCAAAACTCATCCGTTTCTCCATTCTCGTCAATTTTTAAAACTTTCTTTTCCACCTTATCTATTTTATCGCTGCAATATTTGAGGATTTCCATCCCCTGCTTATATTCCTTAAAGGAATCTTCCAGTGTAATGTCCTCCGCTTCCAGCTTAGAGACTGTTTCCTCCAATATTTCAAAGGCTTCTTCCAACGTCAGTTCCTTCTTTTTTGTTCCCATTCCACACTCTCCTTGCCCAAAGTCTTCGCAAAAATAATCCCATTCCTTACATGTACCCGCAAGCGTTTCCCGGTTTCCGCCGCCTCTATCGTGGAAACCGTCCGCCCTTCCTCATCCGATACATAAGAAAAGCCTTGCTTCAATTTATCCAAAGGGGACAGCCCTTTTAATCTTTCTATATAAACCTCCAAAAGATGCCGCTTTCTCATAAGCGCCGCTTCCATCGCGTTTTCCATTTGTTCTTCCAGTTTTAAAGCATATGTCCTTTTTTCCCTGATTTGGTTCACCGGGCTTAAGTATTTTAACTTTAACCCAAGATTCTCCAAGTACCCCCGATATAAGTCCAATTTATTCTTTAACAGCCTGTCCAAAGTGCTGCCATATTCTCTTAGCATTTCCTCATACTGCCAATATTCATACACGGCCAGTTCTGCCGCCGCCGAAGGGGTAGGCGCCCTCAAATCCGCAACATAATCCGCTATCGTCGTATCTGTTTCATGCCCCACGGCAGAAATTACCGGAATGGAGCAATCGAAAATCGCCTGTGCCACCGTCTCTTCATTGAACGCCCACAAATCCTCAATAGACCCGCCACCCCTGCCAACAATCATAACATCCACGCCAAAGCGCTCCAATACACGGATTCCCCTGGCAATGGACAAAGCCGCCTGTTCCCCTTGCACAATCGCCGGATACAATACAATCTGCACATACGGATTCCTTCTTGTGGCAATGTTTATAATATCTCTGACTGCCGCCCCGGTTGATGCGGTCACTACGCCAAGCGTCTTAATATACCGTGGAAGAGGCTGTTTATAACAGGAATCAAACATCCCCCGCTCTTCCAGTTCTGCTTTCAGTTGTTCAAACTTTTCATAAAGCAGCCCTGCTCCGTCCAATACGATTTGTTTTGCATATAGCTGATACTTCCCATCGCGCTCATAAACATCGACAGTACCGCCTACCACAACTTGTTGTCCTTCTTGCATCCGAAAAGCAAGACCGGAACGGTTCCCCGCAAACATAACGCAGGAAATCGTTCCTTTCTCATCTTTCAACGTAAAATAAATATGCCCTGAGGAATGATACTTGCAATTGCTTACCTCGCCCTTTACAAACAACGACTGCAACATAAAATCCTGCATAAACATATTTTTTATATACGAATTTACTTGTGCTACTGTGTATACATTCTGTTTCATTGTCCTATGCCTACGCAAACTTGGCGAGAACACCGTTTACAAATGCCGGTGAGTTATCCTGCCCAAACTTTTTCGCAAGTTCCACAGCCTCGTTAATCGCTACCCCGGTAGGTATCTCGTCATCGTATTTGATTTCATAAACAGCAAGACGAATAAGGGTCAAATCCACCTTACCCATCCGAGTCGTATCCCACCCTTTTGCTTCCCTATTTATCATATCATCAATTACATCCAGCCTGGATGCAATGTCTTCATACTTTGCAAGGATATATTTTTCATCTTTCTCACTTGCCGTATTCTCTTCTTCTTGAAAAAACAGTTTTTCCTGCTCCGGCATGTCTTCTTTTTGGTTAAATTCCACACGGAAAAGCAGTTTGAAAATCTGTTCCCTTAGTTCTCTTCTTCCCATGGTATGCCTTATCCTATCTGTCTTTTTGCATATTGACGCCGGCAATACGGATATTTACGTCCGATACCTCAAGCCCGGTCATATTTTCAATGGCGCTCTTTACCCTTTCCTGCACTTTCCTGCTGGAAGCCGGAATATTATAGCCATATTCCATAATCAGGGCTAAGTCTACTCTGACCATTTTTCCTATCACTTCAACTTTTACCCCTTTTTTCAGATTTTTTACCCCAACCTTGCTCATAAACTCATGGCTGATATTGCCCGCCATAGCCGCCACACCGTCCACTTCCGTAGCTGCAATCCCTGCAATCATAGCCACAACGTCATCTGCAATCTTTACTGTTCCCGTATTGGACTCCTCTTCTACTACATATGTGCTTCTATCTAATTCCTTTTCCATTTGGTTTCCTCCATTCAAGGTTGTTTACACTATGCCTATTTCTATATATAATACCAAAATTTACGGATTTTGCATAGACCTTTTTAAAGCCAAAAACTCAGGCTGAACTGCTCCGCATTATCCGCATACGCAACCACACCGTCCGGGCTGTCGAGATAACGGAAAATTTCCTGTTCCCCAATTAAAATATTCTCCATTTGTTCATAAACCTCTTCCCCACTGCACTTTAAAGTAACATAAGTCGTTCCTTTCGCATACTCCCGCTCAAAAAGTTCCCCCAGCTTGTCCTCGTCCACAGATGTAAAATATGCCCCCTCCCTCACATAATAATTGGCTTTCATGGAAGTACATTCCGGCAGCTCCACCACATGTTCTATCGTATGTGTCCTCCCTAACTGCTGCGTTGTTACGCACAAATAATCATAATTAATTGTGGGCAAATGTTCCCCTTCATATTCATTGTTTTCCCCGGATTCTTCCATCTGGTAAGAAGCATCCCCCCAGGTGGGATCGACATAATAGTATTCCCCGTCTATTTTTACCAAATTCCAGGCATGCCCTTCCCCCTGCGACACTCTCCCGATTACAAGAGTGGAAAAAATATCCAGTTCATTCAAAAGGTACTGAAATGCTTTTGCATAACCCTGGCAGACGGAATGACCGTATAAAAATACCGAGCAAATATTCTGGTTGTCCGCCGCATTTGCATCATATTCCGTATGATTGATAATATATTCGTATACATATTTCACCTTTTCATACTCATCGGCCTCTTCAGGCAGCCCTGCCAGACACTTTTTCACATAAGCATCTATCCCTTCTTTCCTCTTTTCCGTCTCCTCTTCATCCACCAAATAAGTGCCGGTAAATGTAATTTTTTTCAGTTCTTCCCCTAACGTATATTTTGTAAACGTATAGCCGTCCACATAAAAAATCTCCGGATGGTCGTTTAAGACACATTGGAATACCTTTTCAATTTTGCCGGTATCCATACTGGTAAGCCGCACTTCTTCCCCTCTTTCCAGCAATATCTGCAGAATTTCCACATATATCAGTTTTTCATCCTCGTCAAGCTGTTGAAAGCTATAATAACCTTTCTGCCCTGCCAGTAAATCCGGGATTGTTTCCGCTGAAAGCCCGACCGATTGACGGATTGTATCATCATCCTTATCTCCCGTCATCCATTCCGTTACTTTTTCTTTACCGGAGTCCGGTTCAGAATCCGACCCGGACGCCGGCTCACCTTCCGGCTCCTCTTCCGATGTTTTCTCTCCGTCCTCATACAAGGCTGCCGGAGGGGGCTGCAGCTCCTCCGCCCTTTCCGTTTTACCGCATCCGTTATAAAACAACGTTCCGAGCATCAAAAAACAGATAAGTAAAATTACATTCTTTCTCTTTCCATCCATGATTCTTCGTCTATTCCTCTTTTTCATTAAGATTTGAGTATCCAAACCAAAGCCCGGCGGCAAGGTTTGGCATACAAATCCTGTTCATCAGCTACGCCCGAACTCGGATAGTATCAACCTCTCGTTCCTGTCTACTGTCATGCCGATGCTCCACTGGTTTACAAACAGAAGCAATGGATTGCCCTTCATATCCTTTACTTTCTTCATGTCTGAAGTTCCTGTCAGCTTCGTCATGTCTATCTCTTTATTCTCCACCCATCGGATATGCTCATAGGGAAGGGATTCCAGCCTTATTTCCACATTGTATTCGTTTTCCAAACGGTATTTCAGTACCTCAAACTGAAGTACGCCTACCACGCCTACAATAATTTCCTCCATACCCGTATTGAACTCTTGGAAAATCTGGATAGCGCCCTCCTGGGCAATCTGTGTAATCCCTTTTACAAACTGCTTCCTCTTCATCGTGTCCATCTGGCGCACCCTTGCAAAATGCTCCGGGGCGAAAGTGGGTATCCCCTCATATTGGAACTGTTCCTTCGGCATACAGATGGTATCTCCGATGGAAAAAATACCCGGGTCAAACACACCGATGATATCGCCGGCATAAGCTTCTTCCAAAATCTTTCTTTCGCTTGCCATGATTTGCTGCGGCTGGGAAAGGCGCATAACCTTCCCTCCCTGCACATGTTTTACTTCCATACCGGCTTCGTATTTGCCGGAACATATCCTCATAAAAGCAATCCTATCCCGGTGTGCCTTATTCATATTCGCCTGAATCTTAAAAACAAAAGCAGAAAAATCCCTTTCTGCCGGCTCCACCACTCCCGTATCCGCTTTTCTCGGCAGAGGGGTAGTCGTCATCTTAAGAAAATGCTGCAAGAAAATTTCCACGCCAAAATTCGTCAAAGCCGAACCAAAGAATACAGGTGTCAAATCCCCTGCCCTTACCACGTCCAAATCAAATTCTGCGCTGGCCCCATCCAACAGTTCCACATCCTCATAAAGCTTGTCCTTAAGTTCACCGCCGATATACTCTGTCAGCTTTTCCTCCTCCGAAACCGGGATTATGGTCGTTTCCCCTTCCTTTGTCCCCTTTTGTGTATCGGAATAGGTATGGACACACTTTTCTTCCCTGTCATAAACCCCTTTAAACCCTTTTCCGGAGCCAATCGGCCAGTTCATCGGGCACGTGGCAATCCCAAGCTCCCTTTCGATTTCATCCAACAGTTCAAACATGTCTCCCGCATCCCTGTCCATTTTGTTGATAAAAGTAAAAATAGGGATTTTCCGCATCACACAAACTTTAAACAACTTCCTCGTCTGCGCTTCCACCCCTTTGGACGCATCAATTACCATGACAGCCGAATCCGCCGCCATCAGTGTACGGTAAGTATCTTCCGAAAAGTCCTGGTGCCCTGGCGTATCCAGGATATTGATGCAAAAATTATCATATTCAAATTGCAAAACACTGGATGTAACGGAAATACCCCTTTCCTTTTCGATTTCCATCCAGTCGGATACCGCATGCCTTGCCGTCGCTTTCCCTTTTACGCTTCCTGCCAGGTTTATCGCGCCTCCATAGAGCAAAAACTTCTCCGTCAAAGTCGTTTTTCCTGCATCCGGATGCGAAATAATTGCAAAAGTCCTTCTTCTATTTATTTCCTGTGCATAGTTTCCCATGTCTTCTTCCTCCCAGTTTCCTTGAAGCATCGCTTTCTTTTATCTTTTCTGCTACAGGTACGGAAAAACAGGTATAGGATGCGGCGGGGTATCTGGATCCTCTACCTCCATATCCTTCCGCATCCCCCTGTTATTCCAATCCCTACGCTGTCAAGTATCGCTAAAAATATACATTTCATAAGTATCACTTGCCTTCTTTTACTCAACGACTAGTATTATAGCATACCTAAGGCATCAAATAAACTCCTAACTTTACTCTGCTGCCATTGTACTAATAATAATTGTTTCCGGAGAAACTCCTGTTTTCCTCGTAATAATATCCTCAATCTGTGCCCGCTGTGCTTCCGACAGTTCCGTCGCATTCACAACTACATCTACGCCCGCATCGTTGATGCTGACAACTACATCGGAAAAGCCTTTGGATTCCAGAAGAATTTCAGCAGCAGTTTCCTTCTCCGCAATATCCGTAATGGAAATCATATTGTCAATCGCTTCCTGCTTCTGCGATTCCGTAATATTCGCATTGTTGATGATTTCCATCAATGTTTCTTTATTTTTTGCCCGTGTCTGTTCCTTTAACAGTTTTGCACCGGATAGGGAATTCATGCCGGACGTAGAAGTAAACACGGCTTCCCCCGGCACTTCGCTGTCTGAAGGCGCCGATTCCCCAACATTCTCTGCCATCCCTTCGTCCAAGTAATCAGCCGTTATATCGGTGATGTCCGTATCCAGGCTTTCAATATCCCCATAAGCGGAAGATTGGATTGCATCTTCATCAGAAATGTCCAAAAGAGCCGATAAGTCAGTATCCGCCGTATCCGAAGCCAAATCATCGGATAAAACAATGCTCCCGTCATCGTTTACTACCGTATCGCTGTCCACCGTCATGATTTCTTCTTCCGTTACTTTCGTACCTGCAAAATTCAGGTATCCTGCCACTGCAATCATAATTGCCAGCGCCGTAATCATAATCTGATTTTTTTTAAGCATATTTTTCATGCCATGTCTCCCCTTTTCCTTATTCGGATTTCATTTTAACTATTTTAATTTTATGTGGCTCTATATCAAATAATGCCACAATTGCTTCGGTAATATTTTTCTTTACTTCAGGCCGGTCCCCGCCCTGCGCTATCACGACGACCCCTTCCACCAACGGCTGCAGCGTTTTCACTACATAAGGAGAAGAAGTCCCGTCGCTTTTCCTGTCGTATACCGTTTCTTCCATACTATTTAATTCATTTACATTCCTGCTTCCACCTTCCGAATCATTTTCTACCGTATTGCTTCTTGTCACCGGCATATCTTTCTCTACCACCAGTTCCTTGGAAGCGCTCACGGTAACTATGACCTTCACCTTCCCAGCTCCTTCCATCACCGATATTGCCTGTTCTAATTTATTCTCCATATATCTTTCATATTCCTCTGTGCTGTTAATTTTTTCGATTTCTAATCCAATATCGTCTTCGCTACCGTTATTTTCTTCTATTATATCTGATTTATTGTCCAATAATCCGTACTCAGCCGCCTTCCGGCTCGTTTTTTCCGTCGAGGGCACGGCGATAACGATTAGCAATATCCCGACAAGAATACAAATGACAAACTGGTCCTTCCCCATTTTTGCCCTCTTTTCCCTCTTCCGGAACCACCTTTTTGGGGGGATTTCTTTTTCATTTGGAACTGTATTTGTTTTTCCTTCCTTTTCCATTTTAATCTCCATTCCGAAGTGTTTACGCGACGGGTTCATCAGGGCTTATTTGTGACGCTCCGGCACAAACAGCCATGTTTATTCTTCTCTGATAACGATATATGCTTCATCGGTATTCAGGGCAAATCCAAATTTTTCCTTCATTTCATGATACTTCCAGGTATGGTTTACCGTTTCCTCTTTTTCCTCCTCTATTCGATTCCCTACCTTTACTTTTTCCACCTGAATCCGGCCTTCCTTTTTTTCTTCTTTATATACCGCCACTTCTACTTTAGGCGGGTTCCCATACACTTTTACCTCTCTTACCGCAAACCCATATTCCCCGGCAACCGATTCCAGTTTTGCCTCCACCTCTTTTTCCAATGCTTTCGCTGCCTCATTTTCTTCTTCATAATCCCAAACAATGTTGCCTGCTGCCGCCTCCAACTCTGTCTGGAACCGCTCTACTTCCTCCCACAATTCCCCTTCCCCATCTAACAAAACCGCCCGCAAAGGCGCTGTAAACTGCGCCAATATCATAATGCCCATCAAAAGCTTAATATATTTTTCATAAGCCTTTCCGGCGGAAAAATGTAAAAAACTTTGCGCGCATACGATAAAAATCCCTATCCTTTTCATAAATTCCAGAAATGAATATCCCATATTCCCCTCCATGCCGTTCCCTGACAACATCCATCGCCAACAACAGCAACGTTATATCCCTTTTCCCGTGGTATATGCCACGACGGCAATGGTAATCATAAACAAAGCGACCGCCGTAAATGCTGCCTTAAAAAGCAGCAGACTCCCATCCCCGACCCGGTCCGTGCAGCCGGTAATCCTTTTGTCGCTGACAATCCCCACCAATGCCGCACTCCCTTTCATCATACAGGCTATCAGAAAAAGCTTTGCCAAAGGAATCAGGCAGATAGCTAACAGGAGCAAAAGCATCAAAACCCCAATGCTGTTTTTAATCAGTACTGCAGAACCGATAACCATTTCCGTCACCCCCTCCGCCAAATTCCCGATGCCCGGGATGGCTCCAACGGCTTTCTTGACTGCGGAAACCTTAAGGGAATCCAGTACGGGCGCAATCATCGACTGGAACAGGCTTAAGGACGTAATGGCTCCCATCGCCACTTTCAGCCCTGCCCCGATGCCCTTTTTTAAAAAATCCAGCAGAAGCGCCAACCGCTCTTCCGCCCAAATCCCATTCAGCAAAGCCAGCAATACATAACTGTATATCAAAGGAATCAACAAAGAAAAAATAATTTTCTCTACCCCGTATGCCAAAACCAAAGTAAACTGATAATACACTGCCCCCGTCGCCGCCCCTGTTGCCGCCCCTACCGCCATGAAATATGTAGGGATAAACATTTTAATAAACAACACAATGTTTTCCACTGTTTGTCCGGCAATATCCGCCGCTGTCAAAAATGCCTTCATCAATATCGACATCAAAAGCAGATAGAGAAAGTAAAAACTGATATCCGCTATTTGGTGATTCTGGAATACATCGGAAAAATTGGCAAACAACGCGGAAATAATCCCCAGTATCAGGATAGATGCAAATATATTTTTCATTCCCGCCAGTTCCGAAAGCAGTTTCCCTTTTATACCTTCCCACAAAAGCATTGCCGCTTCCGTTATCTTCCCCTGTAAAATTTTGCCCCATATCTCCCACATATCCAAGTCATAATCGGGGATTAAATGGTCAAGCCCTTCCGCCACTTCACCCATCCCGTATTTTTCCCACGCATCCGCTGCATCCGCCTCTATATCCACCGCATATACCGGCTTACAAAATGCAAAGAAAAGAAAAAGAAAAACCATAAAAGAAAAAGCTATTTTCCTCATCCTGCAATCTCCTGTATGCTTTCTATGATTGCCAAAAGTATCGGCATCCCCGACGCCAGCACCGATAGTTTGCCGAAGATTTCTATCTGTCCTGCAATGGACGTATAGCCGGCATCCCGGCAGATGCCGGAGCTAAATTCACAAATATACGTAATCCCTATCACCTTCAGCAAAATGCGGAAATAAACTCCATCCCGGCTTATGTACCTCTCCATCTCTTTCATGCTCCCAATGACCGACGACAGCCCGGATACTACAAAAGAAAACAACAGCAGGCAAATGGCGAAACCAATATAAAGCCCAAATTCCGGCTTATTGCTTTTAAATTGCAGCGCCAACATTACACCCGCTACCCCCAACAGGCCTATTTTCAATACTTCCATGAGTCCTCCTACAATTCAAATAAATTTTGAATCATCACAAATAAGTCATAGATATATGGAACAATCCAAGTCAGAACAAGAATCAGCCCCGCAAGGCTAATTAAAAATGCATGTTCCTCTCTCCCGCTATGCTTTAAAATCTGGCTCAATATTGTAATTAAAATGCCCACTGCCGCAATCCTGAATATCAAACTTACGCTCATACTTCTTACCATGCCCCTTAAGTATTCTATAACAACACTTGCTTTCCTCTATAACAATATAATGACAAGCATCAATCCCCCCATTATGCTAAGGCTCATAATCACTTTACACTTGTCCGCCATCTCCTTTTCCATCCTTCCGATAGAAATATCCAGCTTATGCATATACTGCCCTACCGCCCCGGCCTGCATCTTCCCGTCCATAAAGCCGATGCAATTCCCAAAATCAAGGAAGTTTCTCTTATCTTCCCTTGCAACGGAAAGCTCCTTCATGCATTCCTCCATCTGCCTGCTCCAGATTTCCCAAAAGGACCTCCCGTCATTCACCAGCATTTCCCTCCGGATAGAAAAAAAAGCGCTACGGTATGGCTCCGGCACCCGGTTCCCCACTCTGGCGCAAGCTTCCGGCAACGGCGCCCTGCTATATTCAATTTCGTTTTGAAGCATATGTAATATCTGTTTCATCCGATATAAGTCTTCCAAATTCTTTTTCAGCCTTTCCTTTACCGACCACCCGATCCCTATGCTCCCTGCCATTAAAAGAAGAACCCCTATCAGCCGGAACATAGCTGGAAATCCCTATCGTAAACCGCTTTTATCCTGCATCCTCTGCCGGAGTGCCCCAAAATAATATATCTGCCGAAAATACGCCTTTTCTTCAAATCCTTTAATAAATCCTTTTTCATAATATCCTCCAAAGAATCCCCATGAATCGTAGCAATAATCCTGCTCCCGCACTGGAGCGCCCTACAGACCGCCGTTATATCTTCACTGCTCCCCAGCTCATCCACTGCCAATACCTGCGGCGACATAGAGCGGATAAGCATCATCATCCCCGCCACCTTCGGGCACCCATCCATAACATCCGTCCTCTTCCCCACATCATTCTGGGGGCATCCCATATAGCATCCTGCAATTTCCGACCGCTCGTCCACAACCGCCACATTCATCCCCTTTGCCCAACGGTTTCCGTCGGATATCTGCCGCACCATATCCCTAAGAAGGGTTGTCTTACCGCCCCCCGGAGGTGAAATTAAAAGAGTATCCAGCAGCTTTCCGTCTTCATAGATATAAGGCATTGCCAAATCCGCCGCCCCCTTTATCTCATGTGCAATCCGGATGTTCATATAGCGGACATGTTTGATATTACGTATCCTCCCATCTTCCTCCAAAATAACCTGTCCAGCCATGCCAACCCGGTGACCCCCGGGGATTGTCAAAAACCCCTGCCTAATTTCATCGGAAAATGCATAAATGGAATAATCGCAAATATGGCTTAAAATAGCCTCCATGTCCTGCTCCGTCATAATATCCGCCCGCCCAATGTTGGACACAATTTGCCCCTCCTTGTCCAGGAAACATTCCTTCCCCTGGAAAATAAGGACGATTTCCCTATGTACCCTCAACCGGATTTCCCAAAGCCCGTCCGTATTTTCTGCCGTATGTTTCCACTTATCCCGCATATAATCAGGAAAAATATGCAAAATACCCCTATTGCCCATTACCCTGTCCACCTCCGTCCTTCCGGCTTTCCTTCGTCCTTATCTCAATATATGAAACGCTGGCCAAGTTATTCCTCTTTTTTTATGATTCGTGTATCAAAAAAAATACATATAGTTTTCCATTTTTTGTAGACAATATAAATCGGAAATGGTATGATATTTATAAAGAAACAGTAATCATTATTATTATTGCTATTAGGAGGTATTTATTATGTCGAACGCAGCACAAGTTGAAAATTTAGTAAATTTATTGGACGGATATGCAGAAAAAGGCGGGCACCATTTGAATGTGAACGTATTGAACAGGGATATGCTATTGGATGCCCAGAAACATCCTGAAAATTATCCTCAGCTTACCATCCGTGTCAGCGGATATGCCGTTAATTTCATTAAACTGACCCCGGAACAGCAGGCAGACGTTATCAGCAGGACTTTCCACGAAGCAGTTTAAAGAATTGACAATCATTCTTGCACAAAAAACATTCCGGAAGATTATCCTCTTCCGGAATGTTTTTTTCTTATTATTTATTTCTCTTATATTTATTTTTCCTATATTTATCAGTTATTTATAAGTGAATCTTTTTATTTCTGCGCTACATCTTTCATGGAAAAACTGAGTCTTCCCATTTTATCTTTGCCAAGGCACACTACGGTAACCTTATCGCCCAAAGTAAGGACATCTTCTACCCGGTTAATCCTCTCTCTGGATATCTTGGAAATGTGGACCATTCCCTCTTTGCCCGGTGCAAACTCTACAAAAGCGCCAAATTCCTTGATGCTGACTACAGTTCCTTTGAAAATCTGCCCTTCTTCAAAATCCGTTGTAATTATCTTAACCATCTCTACGGCCTTGTCCATCATTTCCGTGTCGGTACCGCAGATAGATACTTTCCCGTCATCCGTAATATCAATTTTCACACCGGTGCGGGCGATAATCTCGTTGATGGTCTTGCCTCTCTGTCCTACCACATCACCGATTTTTTCGGGGTCAATCTGGATGGAAACAATCTTCGGCGCATAAGGACCTACTTCTTTCCTCGGCTCTGCAATTGCCGGGGTCATAATTTCATTTAAAATATATTCCCTTGCCTCTTTTGTCCTGCGGATAGCTTCTTCCACAATCGGCCTTGTCAATCCATGAATCTTAATATCCATCTGGATTGCCGTAATCCCTTCGTGGGTACCTGCCACTTTAAAGTCCATATCGCCAAAAAAATCTTCCAGCCCTTGGATATCCGTAAGGACAATATAATCGTCATCCGTTTCCCCTGTCACCAGACCACAGGAAATTCCGGCAACCTGTTTCTTAATCGGCACACCCGCCGCCATAAGGGACATAGTTGATGCACAAATGGACGCCTGTGAAGTGGAGCCGTTGGATTCAAATGTTTCCGATACGGTACGGATAGTATACGGGAACTCTTCTTCCGAAGGAAGCACCGGTATCAATGCCCTTTCTGCCAAAGCGCCATGACCGATTTCACGGCGTCCCGGCCCTCTGCTCGGCTTTGTTTCCCCTACGGAATAGGAAGGGAAATTATAGTGGTGCATATATCTTTTATTTACTTCATTTTCATCAAGACCGTCAATTCTCTGCATCTCAGACAAAGGCGCAAGTGTGGTTACGGTACAAATCTGTGTCTGCCCTCTCGTGAACATAGCGGAACCATGTACCCTCGGAATCAAATCCACTTCCGCTGCCAACGGCCTAATCTGCGTAATTTCACGTCCGTCAGGGCGCTTTTGGTCTTTTAATATCATCTTACGCACTGTCTTTTTCTGGTACTGGTATACAGCCTCTCCCAACATACCAAGCCATTCTTCGTTTTCTGCAAACGCATTTTCCAGTTTTTCCGTAATCTTGCGGATATTTTCTTCCCTCACCTGTTTTTCGTCGGTAAATACCGCTTCTTCCATCTCTTCCGGGGAAACGATTCCTTTTATCGCTTCAAACATTTCGTCCGGCACGGCACAGCTTGTATAATCATGTTTTGCTTTACCCACTTCAGCTACAATCTGATTGATAAATGCAATCAATGTCTGGTTGATTTCATGTGCCATATAAATAGCATCCAGCATCTTCGCTTCCGGCACTTCATTTGCCCCTGCTTCAATCATAATTACCTTTTCGCTGGTAGAAGCAACTGTCAGGTTCAAATCCCCAACCTTCCACTGTTCCTGGGACGGATTCACTACAAATTCCCCGTCTATCATTCCAATCTGCGTCATCGCGCAAGGCCCGTCAAAAGGGATATCCGAAATGCAGGTAGCAATCGCAGCCCCAATCATCGCCACCAATTCCGGGCGGCAGGAAGGATCCACGCTCATAACCATATTGTTTAAAGTTACATCATTCCTGTAATCCTTCGGGAACAAAGGGCGCATCGGGCGGTCGATGACGCGGCTGGTCAATACCGCATTTTCGGATGCTTTCCCTTCCCGCTTATTAAATCCTCCTGGAATTTTCCCTACCGCATATAATTTTTCTTCATATTCCACGCTCAAAGGGAAAAAGTCAATCCCTTCCCTCGGCTTCTCGGAGGCAGTCGCCGTACAAAGCACCGTCGTCTCCCCATATTGCATAAATGCACAGCCATTCGCCTGCTTGCCCACTCTGCCGATGTCCACTTTCAGAGTCCTTCCGGCCAAATCCATTGTAAATGTTTTGTAATTTTTCTCCATCAATCTTTCTCCTTCCTGATTCTCTTCCTATCAAGGCAGGAGATGCCGAAACTACTGATAAATACATGCCCATTTCATCCATGTCCTTATCAGTGGTCTCGGAGTATCTCCTCTGCCCCGACCATTTCCTTCTTCCTCTTCCATTCCATGAGGAAAAGGCGGACAGCTCAACCTCTCAGCCTGCATCCGCCTTTTTAACACTATTCATTACTTTCTGATTCCAAGTTTTTCAATTAAAGTACGGTATCTTTCAATGTCAGTTTTCTTAAGATAATCCAAAAGCCCACGCCTCTGGCCTACCATCTTAAGAAGCCCTCTTCTTGAATGGTGATCCTTCGGATGCTCCTTCAAATGCTCTGTCAATTCCTGAATCCTTGCTGTCAGTATTGCAATCTGCACTTCTGAAGAACCGGTATCGCCTTCGCTTCTTGCATACTCGTTGATAATTGCTGTTTTCTTTTCCTTAGAAATCATTATTGCTTCCTCCTGTTTTCTTTATGCCAAATACTAAGACCGGGTCGGAGTTGTCCCACATCCGGGTATCGGCGGAATTTCATACTTGCTTATCTTATCACACTTTTCTTTTTATGTAAACACCTTTGGGGAATCAATTTCTATAGCTGCCCAATTTGCCTTGCAACAAGGCACAAAGCCATCTCTACCCTTACACCGAAGGTATCGCTACAATAGAAGACATTGCTGCAACTGAAGGTATTGCTACAACTAAAAGAATCGCTGCAACTAAAGGTATTGCTGCAATAGGAACAACCAAAAGACAATAACATAGAGCCTGACGCACAAAAAAGCTTCCATTCGTAAGACGAAGTTTCTTTGTGTGTCAGGCTCCGTATCTTTGTGTTTTATCCTCCATCCTGCCGCACTTTTATCAAGGGAGTCGTTGGGCAATTGGTTTCCATCCCTATATCTTAGGGCAAAACCCTGACTACTTTCGCAGGTGTACGGTAATTATAATTGGAAATCTTAATACCTGTTTTCGGGCTGCTGGCATGAACGACCTGGCCACCGCCGATGTACAATGCCACATGGTTGATGCGTCCGCCCTTTGCGTAGAAAATCAAATCCCCCGGTTTTGCTTCCGGCATACTGATTTTTGTTCCTACATTGGCCTGTGAACCGGAAGTCCTTGGAAGGGAAATCCCGTATTTCTTAAATACACTAAGCACAAACCCTGAGCAGTCCGCCCCTTTCGTAAGGCTTGTTCCACCCCATACGTAAGGATTTCCGATAAATTGTTTTGCATACTGGCATAGGTCAACCCTGACATCCGAAACGCCCTGTCCATACATCAGCTCCGTCAAAGTAATGGCAGAACCCAGTTTTTCTTCTATTTTTACATATTCGGCAGAGACATAATTCTCCTCTTCGTCAATCATAATCTTTACCCAATCGTCCATTTCTTCCACTACTTCCAATTCCTCGCCGTTTGGAACTAAAGTAATGACCTCACATTCCGTATTGGGCTGCTCCCTTACCTTTAAACTGGTGGTATTTACAACCGCTACTCTGGAAAGCTGTTCTGTCGCCCTTTTCTTTGCTTCCCAGCCATCCAGCAGAAATTCGCTTTTTACATATCCTTCTACTTTCCCCGATTTAATATAAGTCCATTCCCCTTCTTCCGAAACCAGCTCACAGGCTGCATTCTTGGGGAGCTTCCCTATCAGCTTTCCCCCTTCGTCCGGCGTCTGGCGGATGTTCAGATTGTCATCCACATTGGATATCCCTAAATTCGTATATCCCCATAAAGCGCCTTCTGCCTGCTTTGCCGCTGTTTTGTATTCTTCTTCCGTTTTTTCCGATTCCAGAAGCGCCAATGCACCTATCGGTTCCGCTACTACTTCATCAATCGAACCCCTATGGGATTCTGTCCTCTGTCCATTCCCCATTTCCGCTGCATATACTGGCTGGCTGCATAATACCAATACTCCTGCCAAACAAATTCCCGCCATACTTACTAATTGATATTTCATATATTACCGTACCTTTCCTGCCAAATATTACAAATTTGTTACATTTATTACGGCTTTATTATATCAACGGAATATGCTGCTGTCAATTAGAAAATTAATCCTTTATTCTACCGGTTCTTCATTCAGCACGGAAAAAGCAATATTGGTGGCATGGTCCGCCACACGTTCCAGGCCGGATACCACATCCGAAAACAGCATTCCGGCTTCCGGGCTGCATTCGTTCTTCGTTAAGCGCACCACATGGGATTTCTGCAATTCCCGTTCCTTTTCATCCACCGCTTCTTCCAAATGCATAATATCTTCCAGATGCTCGTCCATACCGCTTGAAAACATCTCCAAAGAGAACTGTATCAACGTATTTACCATATTGAGCATTTCACCAAGTCCTCTTTGGGCTTCCTTACTGAAATTAATATCCGTGCCAATCCGCTGCCTCGCCGAATCCGCCACATTTTCCGCATGGTCGCCAATCCGCTCAATATCGTTCACTACGTGGAACAAAGAACCGATGCTCTTTAAATCTTCAATAGGCAACGTTGCCTGGTTGATTTTCACCAGATAATTGGTAATGGCATGATTTAAGAAGTTAATATTTTTCTCCACCTCGTAAACTTCTTCTATATCTTCATTATCCAGTGTGATTAAGGCATTCATCGCCCGGTTTAAATTCTCCGTAGCCAGGGAAGCCATCCTCTCTATTTCTTTCGTCACTTCCACTACAGCCGTAGCCGGGTTGAAAACTACTTTTTCCCCTATGTATTTCAACTGGAAACTATCCCTATAGCCGATTTTCTTATCATCCCCGGGTACCAGCACATAAGTCAGCTTTACTATCCCATTGGAGAACGGGAATAATACGATTACTTGGAAAATTTTGATGATGGTATGGGCATTTGCCACAAAACGCCCTGCATTATGGTCGGAAACAGACATAATTCCGTTCACAACCTGTTCCATGCCTACCATTAGAATAATGTACAAAAGCACCGTACCGATTACATTAAACAAGAAATGAATCATGGCCGCACGTTTTGCATCCTTTTTCCCTGTCAGCGATGCCAGCACTGCCGATGCACAAGCGCCGATATTGCAGCCAATAATAATGAACAAACTAATTGGCAGCCCCAAAAGCCCTTCATTTGCCATGAGCAGCACAATACTTACCGTTACCGAGGAGCTTTGGATAATGGCTGTAAGCACCGTTCCCATAAGCACAGCCAATATCGGGCTGTTCAAAGACTTCAGCAAATTCATCACGCCCGGGCTGTCCTTCATCCCCGCCATTGCGCCCGACATGCTGCTTAAGCCCATAAACAGAATGCCGAACCCAACAATCACTTCGCCGATTTTCTCCGCATTCTGCTTTCCCTTGCCAATCATCATCGTCAATACGCCTGCCAGTAAAAT
This sequence comes from uncultured Kineothrix sp., assembly GCA_910588855.1. Lineage (GTDB taxonomy): Bacteria > Bacillota > Clostridia > Lachnospirales > Lachnospiraceae > Kineothrix. The sequence continues at coordinate 132,798 of CAJUSR010000009.1, forward strand.
AATAGGCGCAGCCTCCGACAAGTTAAAAGAAACAAGCTGGGAGGTTATCGTTGTACCGATATTGGCTCCATAAATCACCCCAGCCGCCTGGTATAAAGACATAAGCCCCGAGTTTACAAAACTGACTACCATCACCGTACATGCCGAAGACGACTGGATGATACCTGTAAAAATAATTCCCACAACCAAACCTGTAAAGCGGTTGGTTGTGAACACTTCCAAAATGGAACGGAGCTTTGCCCCTGCTACCTTTTCAATGCTTTCACTCATAACTGTCATTCCGAACAGAAATAATCCCAGCCCGCCTGCCATCGATAGTATAATCTCAAAATTCATATTTCTCCTACCCCTTCATTTGTATACCAGTGTGAAAAGCCTTTCCTTCTGCAATATTTTTCATTATTTGTTCTTTCAATTCGTCTTTTCCACAAAACCGCCGCTCCGGACGGTTAAATTTCAGAAGCATTACCGTAATCTCTTTCCCGTATATTTCCTCATCGAAATCGTAAATATATGTTTCCGCCCCCATTTGCCTTTCGTCGCTGACCGTAGGCTTATATCCTATGTTGGTTATCCCCGGATAGATTCTCCCGTCTAACCGTATTTTTGAATAATACACCCCGTTAGGCGGAAGTAGCTTGCCCCGTTCCGGCAAAAGGTTTACCGTCGGCATCCCCATCGTCCTGCCAAACTGTTTCCCATGCATTACCTTTCCACTTACGCTATATGGGCTGCCCAGCAAAATCTCTGCTTCTTCCATATCCCCTTTTTCTACCGCTTCCCGCACATAAGTGGAACTGATTTCCCTGCCATTATAGCAGACTTTATCAATGAGCTGCAATTCATATCCGCAATGCGGCCCCATAGATTTTAACAGCATACAATTGCCTGCCCCTTTTGCCCCAAAAGATACATCCGTCCCCGCCGCAATATATGCCGCCCGCATCCTGCTTACCAGAATTTCTTCAATGAAATCCTGCGGTTCCATCGCCGCTGTCTTATATGTCAGCGGAAATTCAATCAGGACGTCAATGCCCATTGCTGAAAATGCTGTTCGCTTCTCATCTCTGGTCATCAATTCCTTACCCGATGCATTCCCGAACAAGACCGCCGGCGGAGGGTCAAATGTAAATACTACCGCTTTCAGCCCCTGCTCCTTTTGCTCCAAAATGCAGTTTAGAAGCTTCTGGTGGCCTTGATGAATCCCGTCAAATTTCCCTATCGCCACAGCGCTTTTTTCTTCTAGCTTAAAATCCGTTGTACCGTGAATGATTTGCATTTATTGTCCATTCTCCATAAACATTTTTACCGGAAAAAATTTACCTTCCTCCAGGCCATATCGGTAAATGCCATAAAACCTGCCATCCTCATTGTATACCCTGACCCATTCTTCCGGTAGATATTTTCTTCCTTCTTTTATCATATTCCGGTAAAAAGCATTCCCATTGTCAATCAATTTCTGTGCCTTCCACTCCACAGTCACTGCCGCATACCCGGAAAGTACGGCATCCACAGGAAGGATTTTTTCCGTAAGCTTCCCTTCTTCCTGCAGCATTTCGATATCTGTCAACCGCAATGCATCCTTTGCCAAAAAAATGCCGGCTTTTGTCCTCTCCAAAGAGGCCATCGTACCGCCGCACCCCAGTTTCTGCCCTATGTCATGGCAGAGCGTCCTGATATAAGTGCCTTTGGAACAGCCTATCCGCATCGTGACCCAAGGAAGTTCCACTTTTTCTATTTCCAGATAATGTATATATACATGCCTCGGCTTCCGTACAATCTCTTTCCCTTCCCTGGCCAGTTCATAAAGCTTCTTTCCATTCACTTTAATGGCGGAATACATGGGCGGAATCTGCTCATAATCCCCTAAAAAAGAGGTTATGGCCTCTTCCACCGCGGGAATATCCGTCTTTACTTCCCGCTCTTCCAAAACTTTCCCCGAAATATCCTGTGTATCCGTTTTTTTCCCCAGCAGCATCTTTGCCCGGTATTCCTTATCCGTATCCGTAAGCATGTCACACAGCTTCGTTCCGCTGCCTAAGCAAACGGGCAGCACGCCTACCGCATCCGGGTCCAAAGTTCCCGTATGGCCTATCTTTTTCTGCCTGAGGATACCCCTTAACTTGGCAACTACATCATGGGATGTGAAACCTGCCTCTTTATATATGTTTATTATACCATTATACATCCGTTTTCCCCGCTGCCCTGTCTGTCATGCCCATTCCGGGTTATTCAATGACGCCAGCCTGCTTTAACTGTTCTTCGATATGTAACGACAAATTATTTACTACGTCATAAAAGGTTCCGTTCATCGTGCATCCTGCTGCCCGTACATGTCCGCCGCCGCCAAAATAAACGGCAATCTTGGATACGTCCACTTTTCCTTTGGAACGCAGGCTCACTTTATACTCCAGCACACCGGTCTGGTACATAAAAATCGTACATTCCGCCCCTTTTGTCATATTGAGCTGGCTGACAATCCCTTCCAAATCTTTGGCATCCGCATGGTAAAAGTCCAACGTCCTTTTTTCAATCCCGCTCACAATGCATTTCCCATCCATAATGAGGATGCTTTCCAACAAGGCACGCCCTAAAAGGAGATTCTGTACATAAGTTTTTTCATAAAATGTTTTTTCTATCACTTCCGGGAAGTCAAAGCCAAAAGCAATCAGCTTTGCCGCAATCTGCAAAGTTTCCGGCGAAGTATTGGAATAGCGGAACACGCCTGTATCATGTGCCATGCCGATATAGATTGCTTTTGCAATCTCTTCGTCCAGATTTTCTTCCTTCAGGATGCGGAAAACAAGTTCGCTGGTGGAACTCGCCTGTGCATCCACGTAATTCACTGTTCCGCATCCCGGATTACTGATATGATGGTCAATGTTTATCGTCTTTTTTGCTTTGTCAAACAAAGCTTCTGCTACTCCTATGCGCTCTTTTACCGTATCCAAAGCAATAAAAACATCAAAGCTTCCTTCACAGCCTTCATCTGCCGTCACATCGGTACGGATTTTATCCATATCTTTGATACACCGGAATACTTCCGAAGGCTGTTCCAAAAAAACTTCCACCTTCTTTGTAGGAAATACTTTCCGGATATACAAATATAACGCCATACATGCGCCTACGCAATCGCCGTCCGGTCTGATATGCCCACCGATTCCTATGGATTCTGCACCCTTAATTTCTTCTTCTATTTTCATTTTAGACCCCTTTTCCGCCAGTTAAAAGCACTTTTCTTTTACCTCTCCTCGTCCTCACTTTTCCCCTTATTTACTTCATCAATCAGCTTTGACATATTTACGCCATAAGCAATGGATTGATCCATGATAAAAAGAATCTCCGGGGTATTCCTTAAGTTGACCTCTTTCGCCAATTGGTTCCTGATATAGCCTGCAGCGCTTTTTAGCCCTTCCAGCGTATTCGCCTGCACGTCCTCATCCCCCAGAACGCTAATCCAGGCTTTACAAGTTTTCAAATCCGGGGCCACCTCTACCGATACCACGGAAGTCAGCGGGCTGATACGCGGGTCTTTAATCCCTCCCCGTATGATTTCCGCCAATGCCCTCTGCACTTCCCCGTTAATCCTTGTACTTTTTATACTGTTTTTTTTCATAATTCTATTTATGCTCCTTTCCCCTTCCGGTCACCCGGACAGTTGCCATACCGGCCAGTACCCCCGCCGCAGGCGGCAGGGCATCCGGCTCTTACGGCAATCGCCCGTAAGGCGCCGTTACCGGGGCACTTCCACCATAATATAGGCCTCTACAATATCCAGTTCCTGCATCTGGTCAAAGCCGTCAAAGACAAGCCCACATTCATAACCGGCCTTTACCTCTTTTACATCGTCCTTAAAACGCTTCAGGGAACTTAAGGCACCTTCATAAATCTGGTCGCCTTCCCTGGTGATGCGTACCTTGCATTCTCTCTTGAACACACCATCCAATATATAGGAACCGGCAATATTCCCCACTGCCGAGGCCTTGAATATCTGGCGTACTTCTGCATGGCCGATAACCTTTTCTTCAAAAATCGGATCCAACATCCCTTTCATAGCCGCTTCCACATCTTCAATCGCCTGGTAAATAACTTTATACAGCCTGATATCCACGCCTTCCCTCTCGGCTACCGCCTTCGCCATAGCATCCGGCCTTACATTGAAACCGATAATAATTGCAGAAGATGCCGACGCCAGGGATACATCTGATTCCGTAATGGCCCCTACACCGCCGTGAATGCATTTTACCACTACTTCCTCGTTGGAAAGTTTCAGCAGACTTTGTTTTACCGCTTCCACGCTGCCCTGTACATCCGCTTTGATAATCAGGTTCAGTTCCTTCAAATTCCCCGCCTGAATCTGTGTAAAGAGGTCGTCCAGAGACATTTTCGATTTCGTATCCTCCAGCATTCTTTCTTTATTTTGTGCAAGATAAGTCTCCGCATAAGATTTTGCCGTCTTGTCGTTCTCATGGGCGATAAATACTTCGCCGGCGCTGGGAACATCGGAAAGCCCAAGGATTTCTACCGGCGTAGAAGGGAAGGCTTCTTTTACCCGTCTGCCCTTATCGTCAATCATAGCCCTTACTTTGCCGTGGCTGGAACCTGCGGATATAAAGTCTCCTACATGAAGCGTTCCCTTCTGCACAAGCACCGTTGCCACCGGTCCTCTTCCTTTATCCAGCTCCGCTTCGATTACAAGACCTCTTGCACGTCTCTTCGCGTTTGCCTTAAGCTCAAGGATTTCCGCCGTTAACAGAATGGTCTCAAGCAGGACATCAATGCCTTCACCGGACTTCGCGGATACAGGCACAAATTCCGTGCTTCCGCCCCAATCTACGGGAATCAATTCATATTCCGTCAATTCCTGTTTTACCCTGTCAACATTTGCATTCGGCTTATCTATCTTATTCACTGCAACGATAATTTCAATCCCTGCCGCTTTTGCATGGTTAATTGCTTCTACCGTCTGAGGCATTACACCATCGTCGGCCGCTACCACTAAAATTGCAATATCCGTGGAGTTTGCCCCTCTCATCCTCATAGCGGTAAATGCCTCATGTCCCGGCGTATCCAGGAAAGTAATCTTCTCTTCCCCTACCTTTACGGTATATGCGCCGATATGCTGCGTAATCCCGCCCGCTTCCTTATCCGTCACATTCGTTTTGCGGATAGCATCCAACAGGGACGTTTTGCCGTGGTCGACATGGCCCATAACACAAATGACAGGAGGACGTTTTGCCATATCCTCTTCTTTTTCTTCTTCCTCTTTTAACAATTCCTCTATTACATCTACTTTTTCTTCTTTTTCACAGATAATTTCGTATTCAATCGCAATGTTTTCCGCCTCTTCATAAGTCAGTTCCGAATTGACCGTTACTATCTGCCCCTGTAAAAACAGCTTCTTAATAATGACGGAAGGCTGCATCTTCATCTTATCGGCCAGTTCCTTAATGGTTAAGGAATCTGGTATCACAATTACTTTAATCTGCTCTTCTTTTACTTCTTCCACTTTCTTCTCCGGTTTAATAAACCTTCCCGCTTTATTTTTGCCGGATACCTTTACCTCATCCTCTTCATAAATCAAATCTTTCTTAGAGCGTTTATCTTTTTCCTGGCTAATCCTGCGCTTTTCCTCATCCCTGTGCTTTTCCTGATCCTTAACCGGGCTCTCCGGCATGAATCCTTTAGAGGCTGCAGGCTTTCTGAATTTATTGTCCTGCCCTCCATTTCCTCTGTTAGGGCGGTCGTTATTTCCAGAAAACCGGTTAAAACCTTGACCGCCAGAAGAATTGCGCCTATCCCCTTGATTATTTTCAAAAGGTCTGCGGCCCTGTCCTTCAGGTCTTCTGTTGTCATTCCTATTATTGTTCCTATTTTCATTTCTATTCTCGTTCCTATTATCCTGACGTCTTTGCCCTTCCCCGTTCCTCGGCCTTTCTTGCCTATCCGTTCTGGGGTTCTCCGGCCTCTCCTGCCTGTCGCGCCTGAAATTATCCGTACGCTCCGGCCTGTCTTGCCTGAAATTATCCGTTTTCTTCACCTGAGCCGTTTCAGCCGCAACTGCCTGCGTATTTGCCGGCTTATCCGGCCTTGCCGTTTTGGTTTCCGCAGCAGTTTCCTGCCGTTTGGTTTCCGGTTTCCCGGTAAACTTCGTATCCCTTTTCGGTGGATTATTGTGTGCCGGCACCATAGTCACCGGAGGTGTAGGAGACGGCGGCGTAAGAGGTTTTACCGGACGGTAAGGCGCCAGCTTCTCCGGCTTATCCTGTCTGGAGAAATTCCCCTGCCTTTGGTTGTTCGCCGCAGCCTGCGGCTTCCTCTCCCTATCCCCCGCCGGTTTCGGTTTTTGCCCCGGCATTTTACTGTTATGAGGGTTGCTCACAAAAATAATCTTTTTCTTTTTCTTTGGTGCCTCGTTGGCATTTTCTCCCTCTTTCGCCATAGGTTTCTCCTCTTTCTTCTCCTTTTTCTCTTTCGGCTCGCTTTTTTCTTCTTTTTTGTCCGGCGATTCTGTTTTCACCGGCGCCTCCGCCTTCATCTGCTCTGCCGCTTTGGGTGTTTCCGTCTTTGCCGGCGCATCTTTTTTTACGGTTTCCTCTGCCGGCTTGGCTTTTTTAAAGTGTCCCCTAACCAGTTCCACCGCATCTTCCTCAATGGAACTTTGCGCCGCTTTTACATCTATTCCTTTTCCCTGCAAAAAAGCAATCAGCTCTTTGCTCTGCCTATCCAATTCCTTCGCAAGTTCATGTACTTTCATTTTCGCCATGCTCACTACCTCCGTCTTCTTGTTCAACCGCTTCCAAATGCTTCCTTATGGACTTCGCAAAACCCTCATTCGTAACCGCCAACGAAGTGCGCATCTCTTTTCCCATCGCATGCCCCAGTTCCTCTTTCTTCCCGTACCGGAACATAGGCACTCCGTAAAAATCACACATATTGCGGAACATTTTTACAGTATTATCCGATGCATCCTCACTGACGATTACCATCTCCGCCTTGCCCTTTTTTACTGCTTTCTCTGTAGAAAAATTTCCGGTTACTACATTTCTGGATCTGACTGCCAGCCCAAGCAATGAATAAACTTTATCCATTTTCATATTTCACCTCATTTCTGCGCGTCTTCCTGCGCAAAACCAATTTGGCTTGCAAGTTTGTGGATGCCGCGCAGACACAAACTTGGGATTTTAAATTTTTCATCTTGCTCCCTTTCAATCCCGGAGGCTTTCTGCAAAGCATCCGTCTTCCACAGCAAATCAAAAATTTTCAGCCCTCAAATTCCTTTTCCAGCTTTTCATATATTTCATCAGGGATGCCTATCTTCAAAGAACGCTCCAGCCCTTTGCTTTTCCTCGCACGCTTCAGGCATTCCGCCTGCCTGCAAAGGTATGCGCCTCTTCCGTTTTTCTTCCCTGTCATATCCAATACAATGCTGCCGTCTTCCGTTTTCAAAACACGCATCATTTCCTTCTTACTTCTCATTTCCAGACATCCGACGCATTGCCTCAAGGGGATTTTTTTTGCCATATGCCACCTCTTTCAACTAAATCATCCTTCCGTCAGCTCTTCCTCTGCCTCCGCTTCATAAGGTTCTTCCCCGTCATAGGATTCTTCCTCTCCATTGGGCTCTTCCCCATCATAGGATTCTTCCTCTTCATTGGGCTCTTCCCCATCATAGGATTCCTCTTCTTCATAGGATTCTTCCCCGTCGTAAGATTCCTCTTCTCCATTGTAAGATTCCTCTTCTCCATAAGATTCTTCCCCGTCGTAAGATTCCTCTTCTCCGTAAGATTCTTCCCCGTCATCCCCTTCTTTCATGGATTCTTCTTCTGGCATTTCTGCTTCTAAGCCGTCTTCATCCCCTTCCAGCTCTTCCCCGTATTCATCCTCTTCATATTCATCATATTCATCAATATAATCTTCATAACGGAAACCGGGTGCATCTTTCGCCTGCGTCTCGCTCTTAATATCTATCTTATAACCGGTCAGCCTTGCTGCAAGCCTTGCGTTCTGCCCCTCTTTACCAATGGCAAGGGAAAGTTGGTAATCCGGCACAACTACTTTCGCCGTCTTCTCATCCGGATCTGCAAATACGGCAACGATTTTTGCCGGGGACAACGCATTCTGGATTAAATTGCCCGGGTTCTCATCCCAATTGATAATATCAATCTTTTCCCCTCTCAGCTCTTCTACGATTGTATTTACCCTTGTTCCGTTAATGCCGACACATGCGCCTACCGCATCTACATTCGGATTGTTTGACCACACCGCCATCTTTGTACGGCTTCCCGCTTCCCTTGCGATGCTCTTGATTTCTACCGTACCATCTTTAATCTCCGTCACTTCGGATTCAAAAAGACGTTTTACCAGCTCCGGATGGGTACGGCTTACCAGAATGCGGGGACCCTTCGGAGTATTTTTCACTTCCAGGATATATACCTTAATCCTTTCCGTCGGCTTGAACATTTCGCCTTTCACCTGTTCGCTCTCGTTTAATATACCGTCCGCTTTCCCAAGGTTAATGCTGATATTCCTTCCCACGTAACGCTGCACAATGCCCGTTACGATATCCTTTTCTTTCTCATAATATTGATTGTAGATAACGCTTCTTTCTTCTTCCCTGATTTTCTGCAGGATAACATTTTTCGCATTCTGTGTGGCAATACGTCCAAATTCTTTGGATTTAATCTCCACATGGATGATATTCCCCAATTGCGCCCTTTTGGAAATCTTCAACGCGTCCTCAAGGGAAATCTGGACACAGTCATCCTCCACTTCCTCCACAACTTCTTTCTCCGCATAGCACAAAAAATCGCAGGTTTCTTTATCAATTTCTACTTTTATATTATCCGATTTTCCAAAATGGTTTTTGCAGGCTGTTATCAACGAATTTTCAATAGCATCAAATAAGGTTTCCTTGCTTATTTCCTTTTCTTTCTCCAAGATATCCAATGCTTCCATTAATTCTTTGTTCATTTCTCTCTTTTCCTTTCTTCTTTTCCTCGTTAAAAATCAAATGCCAGCCTGATGACTGCAATCTCTTCCCTTGCAAAAGCCATCGCTTCGCCTTCCGTTTCTATTGTTATGGAATTTCCATCGTACCCTTTCAAAACGCCTTTAAATTCCTTGCACTTGTCGATTGGCTTATAAGTCTTTATTTCCACTTCCTCGCCTATGCTCTTTTCCAGGTGTTTATCCTTTTTCAAAACTCTTCCAAGCCCTGGGCTGCTCACTTCCAGAATATATGCATCTGCAATAAAATCTTTTTCGTCCAATGCATCCGACAACGCCCTGCTCACCCGTTCACAATCGTTAATATCCACACCTTCCGGCTTATCGATATAGACCCTCAAATAAAAGTCGCTGCCTTCCTTTACATATTCCACATCATAAATTTCTAACCCTTCCGCTTCCACAATCGGTAAAAGAAGTTCCTCCGTCCTTCTTTCATATGTTTCCTTTTTAGACATCCTCCCACCCGTTCCTTTCCCTATATTTTGCTGCTGCCCACTCCCCGGGGAACGGCAAAATTCATCCTTTCCGCAAAAAGAGTGGACTCACAAGTCCACTCTAATTAACGGTAACATATTATCTTCTTATAACTATAGCACCTGCAGCAAGAAAATGCAAGGATAAAATAAGAATCTGCCATCTGTGGCGTGTAGGATTACAATACATGTGTTACAACTGAATAAATAAAAAGCAGGGATACTG
>CAJUSR010000010.1 GCA_910588855.1 uncultured Kineothrix sp.
ACAGTCAATCAGGATATAGTCGTACCTCCCCTTAACCATCTCCACATAGGAACGCATCATAATCTCCCTGCTCATCACATTCACAAGGGAAACTTCCAAGCCGGACAGCTCAATATTCCCCGGCATCAGGTTAATCCCCTCGTCATGCTTTAAGATACCATAACCCGGCTCTATTTCCTCGTCATTGATGACTTTTTCCATGACATTCGCAAGGGTGACTTCCATCTTGTCCGGCTCTGTGAAGCCGAGGCTTGCGGTAAGGCTGCCCTGTGCGTCCGCATCTATGACTAAAACTTTCTTTCCCGACTTTGCCAGCCCGATTCCTAAGTTGCTTGTGGTGGTGGTCTTGCCCACGCCTCCCTTTTGGTTTGCGATTGCTATAATTTTACACATGGTCTTTACCTCCGTATCAGTTAGATTTCTCTTTTATATTGGCTTTCTGTACTTCCACATAAGCCCGGTAATATCTATTTGTACCTTTGTTCCGGTACAGTTCTGAAAATTCTGTCACAGCCACTTTGGGCTGTCTTTTCAGAATCTTTCCAAACCACTTAATATCATTCTTCGTTCCCATCAGTCGAATTTTCAGCACGTTTCCTCTCCATTTCCGCAAGGATTTCGGTGGTGGATTTCTGTTTCTCGCAGTATTCAGGATAACGGAGCCTGATGCCCTGCCAGAAATACATAGCGTAGCCACAGCAGAAAATATCGCTAACCGAATACTCCCTGCACTCGCTTACCTGCTCGTCCCTGCTCTCATAGTCATCAACGCTCGGCGTTCCGTCCGTATAAAGGTTAAAGGCAAGCCTTACTACCCGTACACTCCCGCTGGTCTGCCAGCCCTGATGCAGACATTCTGGCTTGATATACCCGGACTTAATGTCGTAAATCTGGCTGAAATGATTTCTTGTGTCCTCTGAAATACCGAGAATATAAATCAACGCCTTGTGGTAGCTGTCCTGATACCTCGCCTGTTTCAGTTTCTCAAAATAAAATTTTTCATGTTCCTCGTTCGCAAAAACCATGTGTGTGTTGTTGGCGCTCTGCGCCCCTGCTCTTAACGCTGTGTTGTTCATGCTCTGAACCTCCTTGTTTGAATTTTTGAATAACAAAAGGACACTTCCTACTGGAAATGCCCTCACGCTCCAATCAGCTTCCGCCTTTTGGTCTATCTTCAATTGTATATAAGTCCTCTTTCGTGTTCCCACAGCCGAGGTCAAGTACCACGGAACAGTTAATTTTCTGAATAAGGTGTTTTTCACCCCGAAAATGACCGTCCCCACTAAATTCAAACATGGTCACAAAGTGCCTAAATTCAAGGACTTCTACATATCTCGCCTTTGTAGTCCCACTATAGTCTCCACATGCACCGTCCCCCCAAACTGGTCCACTGCCCTTATCCTCTTCAATTCATACCCGCCATCACACAGCATCCTCAAATCTCTTGCCAGCGTCGCCGAATCACAGCTCACATACACAATCCTCTCCGGGCGCATTTTCAGCATTGTTTCAAGGCATTCCCTATCGCAGCCTTTCCGAGGCGGATCTACCACTATCACATCCGCCCTCTTCCCTTCCTTCTCATACTTTTCCGGCAGAACCTCTTCCGCTTTCCCCACAAAAAACTCCGCATTGTCAATTCCATTCCAAGCTGCGTTTTCTCTGGCATCTTGAACCGCCTGGGGAATGATTTCCACGCCATAGACATGCTCTGCCTTCCCTGCCAGAAAAAGGGAAATCGTACCAATCCCGCAGTATAAATCCCATACCGTTTCCTTCCCGCTCAATCCCGCATATTCCAATGCCAGGCTATACAGTTTTTCCGTCTGCACCGGATTCACCTGATAAAAAGAAAGGGGCGATATATGGAACACAATCCCCTCATCCATCAAAGAAAAATCTTCTACATCCCTTCTATGAATCGTATCGCATATCTTCTCTTTCCCCCATATGGTATGCACCTCATCCCCCATAATCACATTTGTCCTTTCCGTATTGATGCATACTGACACGCTTGTCATACCATGAATTTTCCCTAATGTTTTGAGCAGCTCCTTCTGGGAAGCCAAAAACTCTCTGTTTCCCCCTTTCCCAATTCCAGTCTTATGCCCCTTTTTGCTGCCATAATTAATCACAAGGCAAACCATAATCTCCCCGCTGGCAAAGCCTTTGCGTATCAATATATGCCGTACCAGGCCAGTACCCGTCTTTTCATCATAAGCCGGAATATGGTATTTCTCCATATGTGCCAGGATACATTCCAATATTTCCTTATTCTCTTCCACACCAAGGGCGCAATCCGTATTGGGGATAATATCATGTGTCCTTCCTGCATAAAATCCGGCAATCAACTTCCCTTCCCTGTCCGTTCCCACCGGAAACTGGGCTTTATTACGGTAATGGTATGGATTTTCCATTCCAACGATAGGTTCCATTACCTGCTCCAAAAGTTCCTCGTCGAAACCGCCAATACGCAACAGGTTGTTCTTTACTTTCCTTTGTTTAAAATCAAGCTGGGCTTGATAATCCATTGCCTGTATCTGGCAGCCGCCGCACTGCCTGTGATACTTGCACAATGGCTCTACACGAACGGGGGATGGCACCAGAATTTCCTCCAGTTTCCCATACGCATAATGCTCTTTTGCCTTCATTATCTTACATCTTACCCTATCCCCAATCACCGCATCTTTCACAAAAAGGGTATAGCCGTTTACTTTACCTATACCCTCTCCGTCATTGCCGATATCTTCAATTTTTACCGTAAAAACATCATTTTTTTCACAGTGGAAATTATCTCCGCGGTCAAAAACGACACTTTTGTCATCATAATCCCTGCCGGGAACGCCATTCAATCTATCTTCCATCCTTATTCCATCCTCGTTGCCCTTAGATTGGATTCAAACAGACGGTTAAACCCAAGCCAGCCAGTCTCCTTCGTATTGTTCAGCAATTCCGTAAATGTCTGCATCTTTGCATCCGTATTGTCCGCAAAGTTAAGTGCCATAGCTTCTATAATTGCCGGTTTTTTGGGCGAGCCAAATTCATATTCCCCATGATGGGCCAGGATGCAATGCTTCAATTCTCCGGCAAGAACCGGCGGAAATCCCTTTATCGCCTTGATTTTTTCCCCCACCATTTCCACCCCCATCACAATATGCCCCAAAAGCTGTCCGTCATCGGTATAATCGTTTTCAGGGAAAAGCGACAGTTCCTTTACCTTTCCGATATCATGGCAGATTGCCGCACTGATAAGCAAATCTTTTTTTAACAATGGATATGCCGTGCAATAATACCCGCACAATTTCGCCACACCCAAAGTATGCTCCAGCAGTCCGCCCACAAAACCATGATGCACCGTTTTTGCCGCCGATGATTGCTTAAATGCTTTTATAAAATCTTTATCCTTTACAAAAAACGATTCCATCAATTCTTTTAAATACGGGTTTTCCATTTCGTTTATGTATCCAAGCAATTCCCCATACATTTTTTCAATATCTTTGCTACTCACCGGAAGATAATCCGCCGGTGTATATTCCCCTTCTTGGCATTTCCTGATACGCTTTACATTAACTTGAAGAGAATTTTGAAAACTTGTAACCTCACCATATACTTCAATATAATCCAAGGAATCGAACTCACCGATTCCCGGATTATGCGGGTCCCACACTTTTGCATCCAATGTCCCCGTTTTATCCTGCAAAATTACATTATCATAAGACTTTCCGTTCTTAGTAACTGCCGATTGTTTATGTTTGCACAGATATATGTCGAATACCCTGTCGCCTTCTTTATAATCTTTAATATACTTCATGCTTTTACAATCCTTTCATTTTTTAATTTCTATTTAAAAGAACCTTATATTGCGTTCCCCGAACCATGCCAATCACTCTAAATCCCCCAAAGTAACATTTACTTCCATCTGCACATACTCTTCCGGGCCCTGACGCATTAGCGTAATGGCCATCATTTCATTGGGCTGCCCTTCCATAACCGCATTCACCAAATCGCTATATGTGTGGATTCCCTTCCCCCTCATCTCCACTATCACATCGCCGCTTTGGATCCCTGCTTCCATTGCGGGGGAATCCATTTCAATTTCCGTAATATAAGCGCCATAAGGTACGCCCAGATTCTCATTTGCTTCCACCGTCACATCTGTTCCGTGAGTGCCCAAATAAGCCTGCTTGCGCCCGTTGCTCATCCGCTCCACCACTTTACGCAGTTCCGTAATCCCTATACCCGATACCAGATTCTTCATATCCTCGCTGTTATGGGCATTATCTATAATCCCCAGCACCTGACCTTTCATATTAATCAGTACGCCAGACGCTTTTTGGCTTCCGTAAATATCCGTAGTCACCAGTTTGTAAGAAGAATCTACCATATTTAAAACCGTATTGTTGGAAGTCATTATCCCATAGCATACGGATTCCCCATTCCCCAAAGGGCTGCCAATTGCAATCACAGGCTTCCCCAAAATAGCCCGGTTGCTGGAACTGGCCGTCAAATCCGCTGCTGCAATTAAATCTGTGGTTTCTTTACCCATCCCTTCCAAAGAGACGGAAATTACCGCTAATTTGGTGTTTACGTCTTTTTCCTGTATCTGCGCCTCGCTTTGTGTTCCGTCGCAAAACGTTACTACAATACTTTCCGCATCAATTACATTTTCATACTTCACCAAAATGAGGGCTTCCTTCGGCTGTTTCGCCACAATTACCCCTGATGTCTGCCCCTTGCTTTCATAGGGATTGTTGAACCAATCCACATTGGATACCGAACCGGTCACCATTACCACCGATTTATTTGCCGTTGCTGCTACTTCTGACATCGAATCATACATGGCTGTATAATCTTCCATATCTAATTGTATGCTTTTTAATATCTTCTCTATCTGTTCATCCTGAATCGTAATTTCTGCCGGCGATTCTTCCTCTTCCATCTCCGAATCATCCACAATCATATCCTCCGGCAACATTTCTTCCGTTTCCTCCGGAAATTCAATCGGTTCCGGCTCCTCCTCCGGATACAGCCAATTGCTGATGACCGGTTCCAGCAAAAGAAACGTAAGGCACGCCACAAGGGAAAAAACCACCGCCATAGCTGCAGTAATTAAGGTCTGCCTGAGCAGTTTCTTTTTATTAATCGGCCGCTGCTTAATCGTTTCGGTTATAAAATCCGAATCCTGTTTCTGTACATCCGTTTCCACATCCACATTCTTTTTATGCTTTTCACTGTTCATAAAAACCCCCATGCTTTCCCAGCCTGCAAACCTAGGGCAAAACTGCTTTCCTAAGTATATCTTGTTTCATAGATAATGTAAATGGATATCTTCGCTAATCATGGAAATCAAATCATATCGCATCCTCACCTTTCTCCTCAATCGGCAATGCACCTGACCATGCATATAAATTGTGTTTACTTCCGACTCGGCATCATGCCCGCATGTCCTTTAGGATACACAACAGGATACTCCTACAGAAGCGCGGGTACACCGTGGGGGATAGTCGATATGTAATTATGGAATATAAAGTATATAATTTCCAGTTGAAAATTTATCTTTAATTTTTGGTTGACAATTTATATCATATGTAATAATATTATTACACGTAGTATGCTACTATATCACAAGAAAGGAGATTATAGAAATGCTTAACACACAAATGCCGATTATTACTGTTATTGGTTTTTTCATCATTTTAGCTATTTTCCTTATTATGAAATCAATGGAAAAAAGAGCTAAAATCAGCGGTATTGATGACGAAAAATTCAATAGCCTGGCTGGGGATATCGCCCGCAGCAATGCTGAAATCAAAGAAGAACTGCTGATTATACGGGAAAAAGTAGAATCTATTGACAAAATGATGAAAGATATTTAATATGGAAAATTTTATCGGAGGCCTGAGCCTAAAAAAATACGAAGATTACATCAATATTTTTGATGCCTTATCCCACCCGGTCCGGATTAAAATAATCGGGATACTTTCCGGGGGGCGGCAATATGTCAGCGAACTGGCCAGATTAGTGAATATCAGCAGGCCATTGCTCTACATTCATCTGAAAAAGCTGGAAACGGCCCAGCTTGTTACCAGTTCCATGGAAATTTCCGGAAGCGGAAAAGCCATGAAATACTATGCGCTGCAAAATTTTGAAATAGCGGTCACAAAAGATTTGCTATTTCGGCTTTCCGAAGATATCGTTATTGAAAGCCCCGAATCCGGCTAAAAATACTATGATCGTTTCAAAAGACGGCGCTATCCACAAAAACGTACTGCATTTTGTTCTCATGCAGTACGTTTTTATTCTTTGAACCGTAGCAATTTTCCCCAATGGTATTTTTCTATTTCATATGCTATAATAATAACGTGTTTTGTCATTGCTGCAAAAGCAAAAACTGGTATACGGCATTTCGTCACTCCGCCGTTTTGTCGTCCATTACCTATGCATTACCCATATATTACCAATAAATTACTAATACATCACCAACAAATTGATAATTTTTATCAAATTAACAACAATTATAAACCTTCATGAAATGATAGAGAGAAATTATTATGAACGAAAAAGTATTACAAACCTTAGAATATAACAAAATCATAGACAAACTGGCAGAGAAAGCAAGCTCCGACTTGGGCCGGCAGCTATGTCAGAATTTGAAACCTTTTACCGATATCAATGTCATTAACGAAGCGCAGACTCAGACTGCCGATGCCCTCTCCCGCCTTTTCAAAAAAGGCTCCACTTCTTTCGGCGGGAACAAAGATTTAGGATACACCCTGAAATCTTTAGGTATAGGCAGCACGTTATCCATTGTAGAGCTTCTGAATATTGCAGGGCTTTTGGAAAATGTAAGCCGCGTTAAGACCTATGGCAAGAGAGAGCGGGAAGATGAAGAAAAAGATTCCCTGGACGATTTTTTCGGTACCTTAGATGCCCTTAGCCCTCTTGCCCACGAAATCCGCCGCTGCATCTTGTCCGAGGATGAAATTAGCGATGATGCCAGCACAGAATTGAAACATATCCGCCGGAGCATAAGGATTACCAACGACAAAATCCACTCACAGCTCACCGGAATGCTGGGCGGTTCTTATCGTACCTACTTACAGGATGCCGTTATTACCATGCGGAATGACCGTTATTGCATCCCGGTAAAAGCGGAATATAAAAATCAGGTTCCGGGCATGATTCATGACCAGTCGTCCACCGGCTCCACTCTATTTATTGAGCCGGCCGCTGTCGTTGCCCTGAACAACCAGCTCAAAGAGCTGTCTTTGAAAGAACAGGAAGAAATCAAACAAATACTTGCCGATTTAAGCGCACAGGCTTCCGGCTATACGGATACCCTTTCCGAAAACCAGAAAATTATGACAACTTTGGATTTTATCTTTGCAAGGGCATCCCTGGCTATGGAGCAAAACGCCACCATACCTGTCTTTAATACTGACGGATATGTCAATATCCGGAAAGGCAGGCATCCCTTGTTGGATAAAAAGAAAGTGGTACCCATTGATGTTTATCTTGGCAAAGATTTCAATCTGCTGATTATTACCGGCCCAAATACGGGCGGAAAAACCGTCTCGTTGAAAACGGTAGGCCTTTTCGCCCTGATGGGGCAGTCCGGTCTCCATATCCCGGCGCTGGACCGTTCGGAGCTTTCTGTCTTTACCGAAGTATATGCGGATATTGGCGATGAGCAAAGCATCGAACAAAGCTTAAGCACTTTTTCTTCCCATATGACCCGCATCGTTTCCGTTTTGAAACATGCAGACAAAGGTTCTCTTTGCCTCTTTGACGAGCTGGGGGCCGGAACGGATCCGACGGAAGGCGCCGCACTTGCCATTGCTATTTTGGATAATCTTCATCAGAAAAACATCCTTACAATGGCAACCACACACTACAGCGAATTGAAAGTATATGCCCTTTCCACCCCTTATGTGGAAAATGCCTGCTGCGAATTTGATGTCAATACACTACAGCCTACTTACCGGCTTTTAATCGGCATCCCCGGCAAGAGCAACGCTTTCGCCATTTCTTCCAAACTTGGACTGCCGGATTCTATTATCCAATCGGCAAAGGCACAAATCAATCAAGACAAAACCAGTTTTGAAGATTTGCTCGCCGATTTGGAGAATAACCGGGTTACTATTGAAAATGAACGGCTTGAAATCGCTTCCTATAAAAATGAAATCAAACAGCTGAAAGAAAAGCTGCAAAAGAAAGAAGATAAAATACAGGAAACCAAAGACCGCATCCTTCGCGAAGCCAACGAAAAAGCAAGGGATATCCTGTTGGATGCAAAAAACGTCGCAGACGAAACAATACGGGTATTCCAAAAGGCAGGGCCCGGCGCTTCCATGAGAGACTTGGAGAAAACGAGGGAAAAAGTACGGGGGAAAATTTCCGAGAAAAACGACAACCTTTCCTTAAAGGCTAAACAAGCCCCGAAGAAAACAGTCGCCCCTAAACAACTGAAGTTAGGCGACAGCGTTAAAATCCTTTCTATGGGATTAAAGGGCATTGTCAGTTCCCTGCCCGACCACAAAGGGAATTTATTTGTCCAATGCGGCATTATCCGCTCCCAGACAAATATCAACGATATTGTTTTAATGGAAGACGAACCGGTGACAAAGCCGTCATTTACTCCTCGCTCCGGCTCCGGCAGCATGAAAATGTCCAAGTCCTACAGCATTTCCCCGGAAATCAATCTTCTTGGGAAAACAGTGGACGAAGCTCTTGCCGAACTGGATAAATATTTAGACGACGCTTACCTTTCCCATCTTTCCAACGTGCGCATTGTACACGGCAAAGGAACCGGCGCGCTCCGGAAAGCGGTGCAGGGACATTTGAAAAAAGTAAAATACATTGACTCTTTCCGCCAAGGCGAACACGGGGAGGGAGACGCAGGCGTCACAATTGCAACTTTTAAATCCTGACAACAATGGAAAACTGGAAGTTAAAACTATTCATCCCGGATTTATGCCCGGATGACATCCTTAGATTTGAAAACCGATTGGCTTTATGATACAGAAATGGAGTGTAAAATGGTCAGCAAGCAAAAAATTTTAATCGTAGACGACGACAACAATATTGCGGAACTAATCGCTTTATACCTTACAAAAGAATGTTTTGAAACAACAATTGTCAATGACGGCGAATCGGCATTGACGGCAGTGGATTCTTTTGCCCCCAACCTTATCCTCTTAGATTTGATGCTGCCGGGCATCGACGGTTATCAGGTTTGCCGGGAAGTACGGGCAAAATCCCCCACTCCCATTATCATGCTTTCCGCCAAAGGGGAAATTTTTGACAAAGTGCTTGGATTAGAGCTGGGTGCGGACGATTATATGGAAAAGCCTTTCGATTCCAAAGAACTGGTGGCACGGGTAAAAGCTGTGCTGCGCCGCTACAAACCAGCCCCTGCTGCCGCTGCCGCGCCTAATATCAAAAGTGTAGAGTACCCCGACTTAAGCATTAACCAGACAAACTACTCCGTGGTTTATATGGGCCATACAATCGACATGCCCCCTAAGGAATTAGAACTTTTATATTTCCTCGCTTCCTCTCCCAACCATGTTTTTACGAGAGAACAGCTTTTAGACCAAATATGGGGGTATGAGTATATCGGCGACACCCGGACGGTAGATGTCCATATCAAACGTCTCCGTGAGAAAATCAAAGACCATGCTTCCTGGCGCATTGTCACCGTATGGGGCGTGGGATATAAATTTGAAGTAAAAGCGTAAAAAACAGGAAGGAATGCAATTGTTGCTATGAGGAAAACCCTTTACCTAAAATTTATACTCGGATATATCATTTTCGGCTTTTTCGGTTTTGTTGTTGTGGCTACCTTTGTCTCCAATATGACTTTGGAACACTTAAAACGTGAAAAAGCCGACGCCTTATATGCAGAAGCCACTTTGATTGCCAAAACTTATGCTTCGGATTTATATAACAGCGAAACTTCCCTGGATACCGTAAAAAAACAGCTGGATGCATTAGATACTTATTTGTCGGCCACTATTTGGATTATTAACCCTTCCGGGCGGATGGTTCTGGATTCCTCCGCTCCGGTGAATCTGGAAAATGAAGTGGTCATAGAAAATTTCGACCCCACCGTGGCTTCCGGCTCTTACTATATCGTAGGGAATTTTTTTGGCTCTTTCCATGAACAGATGCTCAGCGTCTTTTCACCCATTACTTCCAACTTCAAAGTAAAAGGTTATGTTGTCATCCACACGCCTATGAGCGCCATACAAGCATCTGCCAACAGCCTTTTGAACATCTCTTACATTATGCTGGTTATCCTGTTTCTGCTTTCCCTAATCATCCTGATTTTCTTCACGGAAATGGTATATCTTCCCTTACGCAAGATTACGGAAGCCACGGAGCAATACGCCAGCGGCAACATGCATTATGAATTTCAAGTGGACAGCGAAGACGAAATCGGTTATCTGGCCGCCACTCTATCTTATATGGCCAATGAAATTGCCCGTTCTGAAGACGACCAGAAAAAATTTGTTGCCAATGTCTCCCACGACTTCCGCTCACCCCTTACCTCCATCAAAGGTTATCTGGAAGCGATGCTGGACGGTACTATCCCGCCGGAAATGCACGAAAAATATATAAATATTGTATTGAATGAGACAGACCGTCTGACGAAACTGACAAACGGCCTTCTTACTTTAAACAATATCAATACAAAAGGAATGCTCCTTGACCGGACAGATTTTGAACTGAATCAAGTGATCCGCAGTACCGCCGCTACTTTTGAAGGCACATGCCGGCAAAAATCCATTGCCATTGAGCTTGTGCTGACCGGCGACTGCATTTATGTCAATGCCGATATGGGGAAAATCCAGCAGGTTTTTTACAATCTTCTGGATAATGCAATCAAATTCAGCCATTCCGATTCCGTCATTAAACTCGAAACAAACGAAAAGAGCAATAAAGTCTATATTTCCGTAAAAGACAGCGGCATCGGTATTCCAAAAGATGATTTGAAATTAATCTGGAACCGCTTTTATAAATCCGATGCTTCCCGCGGAAAAGATAAGAAAGGCACCGGTCTTGGCCTTTCCATCACAAAAGAAATCATCCATGCCCACGGGGAACATATTAATGTCATCAGCACAGAAGGCGTAGGTTCCGAATTTATTTTTTCCCTGCCTGTCTCCGATATGGATGACGAAGACTAAGGCTAAAAAAGTGTCTTCGACACTTCATGAAGAACCTCCGGTTCTTCCTCAATCTATGTCCTTCTTGCGAAGGACTTTCCTATATGGATTCGGGTGTCAAAAGGTCTTCCCGGCAGTGCCGCTTGGCAGATTGCACAAAAGAATATTGTGCAAGTGGCTTTTGTACGATGGAGAGGAGACTCAAAAATCGTGGAAGCCAATGCTGAACACGATTTTCGCCTTAAGAGGCTCATCGGAATGCTCCGTACAACCAAACGCGCACAAATTTTTTGTGCAATCTGCCAAGCGGCACTGCCGGGAAGACCTTTTGACACTCGAATCCTATATGGTAAAAAAGTATTTAACAGCAGCCCTCTTCTTTCCGGCTGCTGTCAAATGCCTGTACCGGCACATCGTCCGGTTTATTTTTTTTGGGAATAGTCATTCACCATTTTCTCAATGCTTTCCCTGGAAAGCGGATAATTAAACTCCTTGATTATCCGTTCTGCCGTATATCCTTTATCCACCAAATGGCGGATTGCCCCTCCATATGCAAAATCTTTTGTAAAATTAGATAACGCTTCATTAAAATAACTGTTTTCCATTTTTACCCCCATGCCCTCTTCTCTTTTTGCTCAAAACCCATCGTTATCGCTAAAACCAGCATTCAATCTTTCATACATAAAGCATACCGCCCATTAGGGTGCCAACCGCCGATACGACAAACGCCCGTTCCATCAATAGCCCACTCGCCTTTTCGCCATACCGATACTATTTAGATGCGGCCCTGAAATCAGTGCCTTTTATTTTTCAAGCTTCTTTCCCTTTCTTGCCTGAAAAGCAATCCCAATAAACAGAAATACAAAAGCTGCAATAACATTTCCCATGCCATCTAACATATAATTAGCATATATATCTTCCATCCCCCGGTAATCCCCGATTAACAGATGCGTTGCTACATTGCCCGGAACTGCCAAAAACGCGATTATAGCAATCGAAATAAACAGATTAACCCGAAACAGCATATGGGAAGCCGCACCTATCCATACAATCAGCAGCCACAATGCCGTTACCGGCAGCCCCATATCCCAAAACCACAACCCTCCTATACCCATTTGGTAGTATAGCACCATTTGCACAACCCCTATCACCAGCACCGTACATATGCTCAAAACCGCCAATGCCTTTTCCAACCTGTTCTTCTGCGAAACAATGCATACATAAGCAGGGGCATATGCGGTCAAAATCCCTGCACATACAATATAAAACCAGGAAAGCCTTTTATCAATTGCCAAATTCACAATAAAGCAGGTTACCACCGCAATCACTGCCGCAGCCCCCATAATCCAATAGAATAAACTCATTTTGGATTTTTTCATAAACTTTTTAAATTCTTTGACTTCCGGAGCAGTTTCTACCCTGACAGGCTGCTTCATCTGCTCCATCACTGCCCTGCACTCACCGCAATCAGCCATATGGCTTGTTATAGATTCATTGGATGCTTCGCTCGTCATATGGTCAATATACATTGGCAACAAATCCCTAACCGTATCACACACTAACCGTTGTTCCATTCTTCTCTTCCTTTCATCAACTTTTGTTTGCCCCTATAAAAAGTTACTCTTGCCCAATTTTCCGTTTTGCCCATAATGCTTCCGATTTCAGAAAAACTAAGTTCCCCGGTCAGCCGCAAATACATCACTTCCCTTGTCGCAATATCCAGATTATGCAGCAGCCGGAACAGTTCTACCTTTTCCACATTGAGTAAATAATCATTCTCAATATCCCCAAAATCCCCCATTTCTTCCGGAACCTCTGCAATCGGAACCTCCTTGTACTTCCGCCTTTCCAGCTCTTTATACCATAGCCTTTTCGCAATCTGGCAAAGCCAGACCGAGACTTTACATTCTCCCCTGAAATGGTCAATTCCCTTCGCCGCCTGATAAAAAGTTTCCTGCGTCAGCTCCTCTGCCAAGTCCGCATTATGGGTTAAGCAGAACAGGTACTTATAAACTGCTTTCACATTCTCTTCATATACTTCTTTTACCTTCTGCTTATCCACTTTTTCACCTCCTATTGATAAGTGCGGCAAAAGCTCTTTTCGTTACAAACAAAAATAAAAAACAACGGAACCCTATTTCCAATGCAGCCTGTGCAATTCCCCTTCCCTTTGCATTTCCTCAAACCCGTTCTGCCTAAGTGCTTCATATAACACTATAGCCACCGAATTGGATAAGTTCAGTGACCTGATTTTATCCAACATTGGAATGCGGATACAGGCCTCTTCATAATCCACCAGTATTTCCTCCGGAATCCCGGCGCTTTCTTTTCCAAACATAATATAATCATCTTTTCCAAATGATACATCGGAATATACTTTTTTTGCCTTTGTAGTAGCCATCCATATTTTAGCTCCCGGATTTTGCTCCAAAAATTCTTTAAAATTTATGTAGCGCCTTACATCCAGATGTTCCCAATAGTCCATTCCTGCCCGCTTAATTTCCTTCTCATTCAACCTGAATCCCAACGGCTCAATTAAATGCAGGGAAGTCCCTGTGGCAACGCATGTCCTTCCAATATTTCCGGTATTCGCCGGTATTTCCGGCTGGTGTAGTATAATGTGCATTATTTACCTCATTTCTGCGCGGGTTTTGCGCATGTGTAGTGTGTGTGGTTTGTGGTTTGTGGTGCGAGTCCGCGCAGGCAGAGAAACCATTTCTACAGAACCCCGCTTCCGCTTCACAAAAAACGCAGCAGGCGCTAAGCTCGGGTGGAACCTCGCTAAGCGCTGGCGTTTTTTGAGAGGTTCCTTAAGAAATGGTTTCTCTGTCTGCGCTGGGGTTTTCCCATAGTTAGGGGGTATTTGGGGTTGGGTTATATAAAATTAAGATTTGTTTTGCTTCTTTTTGCGGGTTTTAATGGTATACTTAGGGTGGTGTTTTAACTGGTAACTTTGTCTTAGGCAGTTTTCTTGTGTGTAAGAGCGAGGGATTTTGGGATGGCGGTATTGTTTGCAATAATGTGTGGGTGTGTTGGGCGGCGGTTATTGGGCTGGCAGCTTTACTTGGGGTAATGTATTGGCGTATGTACTGGTCTTTAGGCTTGCGACAGTGGTTTATCGGTTATTTGATAAGGAGGGGTTTATATGTTTGAAAAAATAAGGTGTTATTGTTATAGTAAAAAAAATTTCCTGTTTTTGGTGTTTCCGATAGTGGCGGTTTTGTTTTTTACTGCCTGTGGCAGTATTTCTAATCCGGATAATGGAATGACCGAATCTGTGGCTGCGCCGGCGCCTATGGGCGAAACTTCTGTTTCCGGCTATATCCAGAGTAAAATTACCGTAAATAGCAGCGAACAGGTTGCGGTTGTTCCCGATATTGCCGAAATGGTATATGCTGTGCGCACGGAAGCAAAAGATGCTGCCAGTTGCCAACAGCAAAACAATTCAGATGTCAATAATGTTATCGGTCTTCTCAAAAATATGGGTATATCGGAAACTGACATCCAAACCACCGATTACTATATGTATCCTATTTATAACTACAGCGGCAATACCCAACGCATTACCGGTTACGAAGCATCCACTTCCCTCACTGTATCCAACCTTCCAATAGACAGTCTTTCGGATATATTGGCAAAATCCGTAGAAGCCGGAATCAATAATATCCAGTCTATCGCCTATCAGTCCAGCCAATATGACGAAGCTTATGCAAATGCGCTGAAACTAGCTATGGAATCCGCAAAAACAAAAGCATCCGCTTTGGCAGAAGCCGGTAATTGTTCTCTTGGTAACGTAGTTGGCGTCCATGAAAACAGCAACTATAGCAGTGCCCGTTATACCGACAATGCTCTTAGCTCAAAAATGAGGCAGGCAGAACAAATGGCATTGGAAGATACCGCAGGAGCTGGCATCATGCCCGGCGAAATTAACATTGGGGTAAACATTACAGTAGATTATCTCATAACTACCCCTTAACACCCAGCCAGCCCTTTTCCTCCCCGTACCTCTTATTCTACTACAACTTTACTAAAATAGCACCCTCTCTTTTTATACCAAAAGGAAAACCAATTTTCATAACCAAAACTATAGACACCCCACTCTTTGAACCATATTCTATGCAAGTGGGGTTTTCTGTAGGCAGGTTCTTCCGTTGGCAGCATTTTCTATTAATGGTATTTTTTGTAGGCAGCGTTTTCTATGGGCGGTGTTTCCTGCCCGCATTGCACCCGGTTTTACAGCTATTGCTAAAAAGCTGCTGCTACTTATTCCGCCCAACTCATTTTGAATCCAAGAACATTCTACAAGAAAAACCATACACCTAAAATATCACCAATAAAAACTACTTCCTCTGTAACACCTATAAAAACAGTTCCTCTTTTCATCTTTCCATGCTATAATATATATAATTTTGTATAAACCACATTCTATTTAGCTGCACCGCAGCGTATGCTAATGAGGAGGAGAATAATATGTACAAAAAAGTAAAACAATATGCACTTAACAAAGGCTTTAGCGTGGAGGAAAAAAACGGGCTTATTTACGGTCGTATGAACGGATTCTTTTTTTCCATCCTTCAGGACCCCACAACTCCAGCCAAACACACAGTTCATCTTTGGGTAAAAGAAAGCCAAATGACAGCAATACCTGCTATCGCAGACTTTTTAAACCAATGCACCGCCAAACACCAATATCTCCAATCCGCATCCTACAGCGGCACAAAAGTAACAGCGGAATTTCAAGGTATCGGCTTCAAATGGTCGAAATTATACACCCCTTGCCTGGATGCTTTTTTACAGGAGTTTACCTTATACTGCCGCAACAACGGACTGGTATCCTGTTGTGAAGTATGTGGCGCCGAACCGGGATTAAACCTTTATCAAATAGGGGATACCGAGCATATGCTTTGTTCTTCCTGCTATTCCAATACGTCTGACTCTCTTCAACGCGAAGCCGCAGAGGCTTCCAAAAAAGGAAGCGGCAATATCGTAGGCGGAATCGTAGGCGCTTTGCTTGGTTCCGTGTTAGGTGTTGTTGTATGGGTACTCATTTACCAGCTCGGCTATATTTCCGGTATTGCAGGTTTAGTCATGGTTATCTGCGCCTTAAAAGGCTATGAATTGTTAGGTGGCCATATAAGCAAAGCCGGAGTTATTATTAGCTGCATTATTTCCATTATTATGGTAATCGTAGCCGAACAAGTATGTGTCGGCATTGAAATTTTTAATGCATACAAAGATTATTATGAAATCAGTTTTTTCGATGCTTTCCGCAGCGTTCCTGAATTTTTGGAAGAACCCGAATTAAGGGCGGCAGTAATCGGCGATGTTGTAATCGGTTACCTCCTTATGGTGGTAGGTGCCTGGGGTACCATCCGTCAGGCTTACAAAAGCACATCCGGCACTACCAAAACCCGTATGGTAGCCTCCGTAACCAGCGCAGCAGCTAGGGAAGATAATTAATTTAGTGAAAAAAACTCCTCCATTGCCCTAATAGAAACAATGGAGGAGATTTTTTACTTATTCACCGAAATATTATAAAACTCTACTTTTGCATCCTGCGCTATAAACCCGATTTCGTACAGCGGCTCTGCGTAAATCCTATATGTAAATGCTATCTGTTCACCGATAAACGCTTCCACCATATCATCATCAATAACAATTTTAACGTCTATCCCTTTATTATTCTCAATCGAAAAGGTCTTTTCACAAACCCTGATACCGTCCGGCCCCGGATTGGTAGCTTTCGGCACAGCCTGACAGGATTCCTCCCAAAAAGGGTCTACCCCCATCGGCAGATTCAGCAAAGATACCCTTTGCATCGCCACATCAAATTCCAATAGCAGACACCCACTGGCTTCTTTATCCGATTTCAACAATACTCCGAAATAATCGTAAACTTCTCTAGGCAGTATTTTTAATTTCAGCATAAATTTATGCTCCGGCTGCTCCAAAAAGCCATAAGTGCATGTGCTGACGGAATCAAATTCCAACATACCCTTACCGTACTCCTTCGCTTTCCCAAGTACCGGTATATAATTCCAATCCACAGCCTTAGAGTACATTGCCTCGTATTCTTTCGGAAGCTTTACATCCAATTCCCCCTCCTTTGTGGCCGTCACTTCATGGGGGATACAAAATGCGCCGCCCCAATACCATTCCCCGGTATCGCAAGCTTTTGCCCTATCGTGTGCCCAGCCGAAATAGAACCGCCTTCCCATATCGTCCGCCATAGATTTTGCGGCATAAAACCTTCTTCCGCCAATACCGTCCTTTTTCGGCTTACGCCAAGGCCCAAACGGAGACTTGGAAACCCGGTAAATCGTATTCACAAATTCCGAAAACCTGGAGTATGACAAATACCAGGTGTCACCTATTTTGTACATCTCCGGGCATTCCGGGCAATTGGTGTGCCCCGGGGAATAAATAGGCCCATAATACTGCCAATCCAATAAATCTTTAGATCGGTACAATACTACACAGCCTCTTCTTGTCACCGGCATATCCAACCGCCTTGCGGAAATCAATATCCAATAGCAGGCATCCTCTTCATTGTAAAATACATATGGGTCTCTCCAGTCCAGTTTTTCATAAAGCTCTATCATCGGCAAAATAACCGGATTTGCCGGGTCTTTTTCCCATGTTATCCCATCATCACTGGTGGCATGGCAAATCGTCTGCTGATATTCACACGTCAAAGAATACCCTGTATAAAAAGCATGGTATTTTCCTTCTCCATAGATAACGGAGCCCGTCCAAACACCCGATGCATCGGGGTCTGTTTCTTTTTCCCCCGGGTAAAGGGCAGTGGGCAGCTCTTCCCAATGCACTAAATCTTCCGATACGCTATGGCTCCATGTTGTCCGCAGCCTTGCAGGATATACTGTGGTACCAATTGCAGGCGTCAAAGAAAATATATGATATTTTCCTTCGTGGTAAAACGGAATCGCATCTCCGGTCGAGTCCGCAAAAGACATTTTTCTGAATATTTCCATGATAATCTCCATTCCGGAGCGTTTACACGACGACGCAAATCTCAAATTTGCGTCTGCTATCAGGGCTTATTTGCGACGCTCCGGCACAAATAGCCATGTGATAAAACCAGCTATCGGGCTGATTTTTCACACTACTTCTCTTCATTTCCTTCTTTTCCGTTTTTAATTGTTATTTACAGCTTTCTTTTTCTTCAAATTCCTAATCTTCCCCTTCTGCACATCCAAAAGTACCGCGCAAGCGATAATCAAGCCTTTAATAATCAACTGCCAATATGAGCTTACACCGATAAGGTTCAAGCCATTGGAAATAATGCCGATGACCATCGCACCGAAAACAGTTCCGCTGATACGGCCTTTGCCGCCCGACATGGATGTTCCGCCCAAAACACAAGCTGCAATAGCATCCAGTTCATAACCATTCCCAACGGAAGGCTGCCCGGAATACATTCTGGAGCAAAGCACCAACCCGGCAAATGCAGATAAAAAACCGGAAAGGGTAAAAACAATAATTTCAATCCTCTTAATCGGCACCCCGGAGAGACTTGCCGACTCCCTGTTTCCGCCGATGGCATATACATAGGTTCCAAATTTTGTCTTATTTAGCAAAAAGCTGACTATGGCAATCAAAAAAACCATATAAACAACAGGCAGTGGTATTACCTCAAATAAGTACCCTGTACCGATTTCCGCAAAAAAATCATCCGTAATACGTGTGGACTGTCCGCCGGAGTATACATAAGCAATGCCGCTGGCAATATTCATCATCGCCATCGTAATAATAAAAGCCGGCACGCGGAAATGGGATACCACAAATCCACTAACAAAACCTGTCACAACACCGATTAATATCCCAAGCAGGATAGCTGCCGAAATGGGCAGTCCCTGATTTACGATAAACCCAACCGTCAAAGTGCCGCTCATCGCTACGATTGCACCTACGGATAAATCAATATGGCCTAAAATGATGATAAGAGTCATCCCGAGTGCGATATATGTATTGATGGATATCTGCCGCAACACCGAAACAACATTTGCCGCAGTCAGAAATTTATTTGTAGCAAACGATATAATAATACACATAATCAGCAGCACGGCCACAATACCGATATTATAACGGAACATATTGATAACCGGATTATCCAATATAATAGGTTTCTTTTTATTTTTAATCATTATCATTCAACCCCTCCTGCGGCATATTTCATTATTTCTTCCTGCGTCAATTCCTCTCTGGACAATTTGCCTGCCAGCTTCCCGCCTCGGATAACACAAACGTTATCACACATATTAATGATTTCCGGAAGTTCGCTGGACACCATTACAATCGCAATTCCCTGCTTTGCCAATTCGTTAATTACCGAATAAATTTCAAACTTGGCATTCACGTCCACCCCTCTTGTAGGTTCATCCAAAATCAATACATCCGGCTTTGTCGCCAGCCATTTACCCAAAACAACTTTTTGCTGGTTGCCGCCCGAAAGGCTTCCTGCCTCAATCTCCGGCGATGCCGCCTTTAACCGGAGCATATCGGTATACTCCTGCACTACTTTTTTCCGTTTCTTTTCGTTGATTGCAATGCCATTCATATAGAATCGTAAAGAGGATAATGTCATATTAAACGAGACACTATTCCCCAATACCAGCCCTTGTTTTTTCCTGTCCTCCGGCACAAGAGCGATACCCGCTTTAATTGCCTGCATAGGATTTTTAAAACGTACTTTTTTTCCATGAAGATAAACAGTTCCTGACGTATAGCCTCTGGCGCCGAAAATACTTTCCATGATTTCACTTCTGCCAGCGCCTACCAATCCGGCAAACCCAAGGATTTCCCCTTTGTGAACCTGAAAACTAATCCCGTCAAACACGCCTTCCTGCGTCAGCTCCTCTACTTTAAGCGCCACTTCAGCCTTCTTCATATCACAGTAATCCCTTGTATAAAAACTTTCCAAATCCCTCCCGACCATCATTGCCACCAGTTCATTGGGATTCGTTTCACTCGTCTTTTTTGTTCCCACATACATGCCATCACGTATAACCGTTACCCTATCGGATATCCTGAATAGTTCCTCCATCCTATGGGATATGTAGATAATGCTTACCTGTTTCTTTTTCAGCTCCCCGATAATCTGGAACAACTGTTCCACTTCTTCGTTCGAGAGGGATGATGTAGGCTCATCCATCACAATAATATTCCCGTTAAAAGAAACTGCCTTTACGATTTCCACCATTTGCTGCTGGGCAATGGTCAAGTTTCCCACAAGAGTGTCCGCATCAATTTTTACCCCCAAAGACGCTATCATTTCCGCGGCTCTCCGGTTCATCTCCGCCTTATTTACGGTTTTATAACTTGTTTCAATTTCACGCCCTAAAAACAAATTCTGTGCAACCGTCAAATATGGAACCAGCACAATTTCCTGGTGTATGATTCCAATCCCATTCTCCCTGGCAGCCGGAACACCATTGATTTTCACTTCTTTTCCGCGAACTTTTATCGTACCTTCATCCGGTTGGTAAATCCCGCCTAACACTTTAATCAGGGTCGATTTTCCGGCGCCGTTTTCCCCAAGCAAGGCATGTACTTCCCCCTGCTGCAAATTAAAATCTATCCCGCTCAAGGCATAAATCCCGGAAAAGCTCTTTTTAATCCCTATCATTTCCAGAACCGTCTGTTTCATAAAAACCTCCTTACAAAAAGAGTTGGCCCAGCGGCCAACTCCCCAAGAATTGCTTCGCAATTCTTGTTGGCTTTCCACCATGCTGTGGCTCTTTTCCCTTTTCTTTTCGTAGAGTTGGCCCAGCGGCCAACTCCCCAAGAATTGCTTCGCAATTCTTGTTGACTTTCCACCATGCTGTGGCTCTTTTTCCTTTTCTATAAAATTTTAAAAAATAGCTTCTGCACTTCATACCTTTCCGCGAACAGTGTGCATTTTTTTGGATGGGCTTAAAATATTACACTGCCCCGAAAACAGCAGCAGTGTAATATAGTATCCGCTTATTCCGGTTACTGCCAATTGCTCAGTGTTTCTTTTGCTTCTTCTTCCAAAACTAAATGTGAATCCAGATATACTTTCTTTTCCGTAATATTGCTTTCCCCGTTCAATAATTTTATCGCTTCGTTAAAAGAATATTCTGCCATCTGAAGAGGAACCTGGGCTGCAACTGCTGTGAATTCCCCGTCCAGCAGAGCCTGCTTCCCTTCCGGTGAAGCATCGATACTGTATACACTGATTTCACCCGTCTTATTTTCCCCCTTAATGGCTGCCGCCGCACCTAATGCGGAAGGGTCATTGATACAGAAAAATGCATCCAGTTCAGGATTTGCAATAATAATATCTTCTGCCAACACGAGAGACTCGTCCAATGCTGCCTTGCCGTCCTGCTGCGCTACGATTTCAAATTTGCTGCTATTGTCGCCCAGCCCTGCCAAAAATCCATTTACCCTGTCTACACAGCTTTCATTGGAGGGGAAATCCAACACGGCAATCTTTCCGCCGTCCGGGTAATCCTTTGCCATTTGCTCCCCAACCAATTCACCTGCCATATAAGCATTTGTGCCTACAAATAAAGTTGCAAAACTATCAATGTCTTCATCAATAACTGCTGTATCTACATTAAAAATAGGAATCCCTGCATCTTTAATTTCAGCAAGCCCTGCCGTTATACCGGCGGAATCTACCGGAATAATAAATACGGCATCGTACCCGCTGACCGCTACATCCGATAGCTGGCTTAACTGCGTATTCAAATCATAATCAGGATCCAGACAGGTATAAGAAATGCCGTTTGCATCACAAAGCTCTTTCAGCTTTCCATCAATCGAACTTTGGAACGTATTATTTAAAGTATTTGTGCAGAAAGCAAAGGACAAATCCGAACTGTTTCCTTCAGGAGCGCCCGTTTCCCCGGAAGCATCTGCTTGTTCTGAAACATTTACTTCTTCCGTAACATTCCCGTCCTCTTTAGAACCCCCATTCCCTGTCTGGCTATTGTTGCCGCATCCGGACAAGACTCCTATCAGCATACAAAAGCATGCGCCAACTGCTAATATTTTTTTCATTTTCCTCATAATGTTTTCCTCCGTTTTATGATTTCTTTTCCCACAAAGATACGCGCAATCTTTTCAGTGTTTTACAGGATTTACAGCCATACTATTTACGCAAATATTTTTTTATTCCCCTTTGTTTACGTAAATACTATTACAGCCATTCGATTATGTCAATATTTATTCCACTTACAACTTTATATTCGTCACTATGCATAATTTCGTCTTTTCTTTTTTTGCTGATTCCTCATGTTTTTCATATTTTTTACGTAAATTTAGAGGCCATGAAACCGGAAAAGATAAATCCTTCCAATTTCATGGCCTCTGCCCATCCTATTTCCCTATATGGGTTCAGGCACAAGATAGCTCTTTTGCCCTCCTGCCCTTATCTATTATATTCCCTGTTGCCACCATATGGTTTCTCACTTCACCCTTTCCGGCATCGACTCATGGAAGATGTCCTTCCATGCGTGCCGCAATTCTTTCCCTTCCACAACATAGGGCTGCACACCCACATATTTGGGAAGCCCTTCGCTGACCAAGGACTTCGCCGCCACCAGAGCCACCGCCAGCCCCTGCTCATAAGGTCTCTGCGTACTCAACCCCCGCACAATGCCCTCTTCCATCCTCATTGCAATTTCATAATCCAAATCCGTTGTAAATACCGCCACATCCTCCCGGCCCATCTCTTTTAAAGCTTTTATCGCCAGCAAAGCCGGTCTGTCCCAGCTTACATATAACGCTTCCACTTCCGGATATGCACTCATTATCTCCCGGCAAAGCCGATATGTATTTTCAATTTGCCCAAATCCCCTCACTACCATTATTTCTATATTCTTATAATTTTCCTGCACTACTTTAACCGCAGCCCCATCCCGGACCCCTGTTCCGTAGAAACTGGCCCCATGAATAAGGAACCCCGCCTTTACCGATGGCTTCTCTTTAAAATACTCCCCCATCATCCGCCCCGCATTGGTTCCATTTTCCCATTCATTGACTGACACGCAGGAAACATAATGATTTTTTTCCAAGCTTTCCGGTATGTTGCTCAAAAATACCAATTTTGTAATCTTTGACAATTCCATAAACTTATCCGAAGTCTCTTTGTCATCGGCAGGAATTGCTATGACCGCATCCGGCTGCTGCAATTTGATGCCCTCCAATTGGGCATTTTGCAGCTTTGAGTCAAAATGCGCATCCATAACCGAAATCACATCGATCCCGTATCTTTCCAGTTCATCCCGGATGCCTTTCTCATGAAGCTCCGCCCATGCGGTGCCCGTATAATGGAAAGAAATTGCCACGCGATAGTGCCCTTTCCGCAGCCTTTTCTTTTCTTCCCTCGTCAATACGATACTATCCGGTGAGGCGGCTTCCTCTCCGCCCGGCCCGTTTTCCAGCATCTTGACGGATTTGCGTACAATCAACTCCACATCCGCGTATTTTGGCTCGGTAATCACCTTACCCGTATTTATCTTTTCAAAAAGCATGGCTGCCGCCTGCCTGCAAAAACCTTTCACATCCCTTTTCAATATAGTCAAAGGAGGGTCAATCAATTCGTTCCAGCTTTCATCCCCGAACCCGATAACCGAAAGTTTTTCCGGGCACTCAATCCCCAGATTCCGTATGGTTTTTATCAAATATAATGTCAAACGGTTTCCGCTTGCAATTACCGCCGTCGGCGCCGTGCGGTCCAATTCCCTCTGGATTGTCAGACATCCTTTTTCCTCATCTACCACATCCACATCCACTATTTTTGCGTCGTTGATATCCCTGCCATGTCTTTTCAACGCTTCCATAAATCCTCTTGTGCGCTCATCCCTTATGATGCTCGATGCCGCCCCGCGCAACAACAGGATATCTTTATGCCCGCAATTCAGCAAATAATCCGTTCCTTTATACATTCCTTCACGGTCACAAAACTCCACCGTATCCATAGCCTTCCCTAAAATATTCCTCTCCAGGCAGACAAACGGAACCCCCGATTCCATCAATTTTTTATACTCAGAAGCCGTTTCGCCGGCAAAAACCTGTACAATCCCTGCTACTTTTTTATCTGCAATCAGCCCCATCAACACCTGTTGTTCTTCCTGCCTGTCATTCCCGGTAACTGCAACATAAAACTGATACCCCTGAGCCGTCACCAACTCCCGCAGGCAGGAAACCATATCCCGGTATATAGCGCTATTGATGTCGGGCAATACTGCAATAATTTCCGATTTCCGCCCTACTTTCAGTTTCCGTTCCTTTTCCATTACCTTATCCGCATATCCGGTTTCCCGCATTATACGGGTCACCTTTTTTTCCAGCTCCGGGCTGACATACCGGGTGCGGTTTATCACATGGGATACCGTTGCAATCGAAACCCCTGCCATTTCCGCAATCTGTTTGATAGTAATCTTCTCCGATGCCATGGCCGACGTTCCCCTCCTTACGTACAATTTATTCCATCAACTACCATCTATCTCCTACAAAATGATGGCGCATCCGCGCAAAACGCGATTCATATTACATCTTATCATAATTACAGGTAAATCTCTATCCCTTGTATTATAATCATTCCCCAGATAGAGACTCGCCTAGTGATTAATTCGGTCAATTCCCGGTTTCTAATACTGCTTCGACGCAGTTCCCTATCCTCATTCGGGTGCCAAAAGGTCTGTCCGGCAGTGCCGTTTGGCACTCGAATCCTATCATGTGAAAAATTGTCTAACGGACAGCTTCCCTTTTCCGGCAACGCTGTAGCATAATTTTCTATTATCATCTTTGTACCAAACAACCTTCCCCAAAGCAGTCTTTAATAGATTGCAAAAAAAGATGCCGCATCCCCCACGGCATCTTTCCTTCCTATCCTTATACTTCCTTTTCCTTTCTCAGCCTTTCCACAAAAACCTTCAATTTCCCAATTGCAACTTTTAGGTTTTCCAATGAATAAGCATAGGAAATCCTAAGAAAACCTTCCCCACATTCCCCGAATGCGGTTCCCGGCACAACGGCAACTTTTTCTTCCCTTAAGAAACGGTCTGCGAACTCCTCGCTGGTCATGCCAAACTCTTTGATGCAAGGAAATACATAAAACGCGCCGAAAGGCTCAAAACACTCAAGCCCCATTTCCTTAAAGGCATACAGCAGATATCGCCTTCTTTGATTATAGGCCTCCCGCATCTCTTTTACATCTTCATCCCCGTTTTTCAACGCTTCCACCGCCGCATACTGGCTTGTGGTAGGTGCGCACATAATGGCAAACTGGTGGATTTTCAACATTTGTTCCATAATTACTTTCGGGCCGCATGCATACCCCAGCCGCCATCCGGTCATGGCGTAAGCTTTGGAAAATCCGTTAATCAAAATCGTCCGTTCTTTCATCCCCGGCAAAGAGGCAATGGATACATGCTCCCCTTTATATGTAAGTTCCGCATATATTTCATCCGAAATCACAAAGATGTCTTTTTCAATTACCACTTTGGCAATCTCTTCCAAGTCTTTCCTCTCCATGATTGCCCCTGTCGGATTATTCGGAAACGGAAGAATCAAAACTTTTGTCTTATCCGTAATTGCATCCAAAAGCTCCTGCGCCGTCAACCGAAATTCATTTTCTGCCTTCAGTTCAATAATGACAGGAACCGCATTGGCCAAAATCGCACACGGTTCATAGGACACATAGCTGGGCTGCGGAATCAATACTTCCTCTCCGTCATTCACCATTGCCCGAAGGGCAATATCAATCGCTTCCGAACCTCCTACCGTAACAATCGTTTCTTTGTTATAATCGTAATCAATCCCTTGTTTTCTTTTTAAATAATTACAAATTTCAACTTTCAAATCCTTCAGCCCTGCATTAGAGGTATAAAAAGTACGTCCTTTTTCCAAAGAATAAATACCCTCATCCCTGATATGCCAAGGCGTGTCAAAATCGGGTTCACCGACACCAAGCGAAATCGCATCCTCCATTTCACTTACGATATCAAAAAACTTTCGGATACCTGAAGGCTTGATATCTACCACTTTATCAGCTAATGGGTTTCTCATGGCGTAATCTTCTCTCTTTCATCTTCGTATTTTTTTGCAAGTATCGTTCCGTGGTCTTTATATTTTTTCAATATAAAATGGGTAGCCGTACTCAGCACCGTATCCAAAGTTGACAATTTATCCGACACAAATGAGGAAACTTCCTTTAAAGACTTGCCCTCCAGCGTCACCAAAAGGTCATATCCGCCGGAAATAAGATATACGCTGTTCACTTCCGGATATTTGTAAATCCTTTCCGCAATATTATCAAACCCCTGCCCTCTTTGGGGAGTCACCCGCACCTCAATCAATGCAGTTACTTTCTCTACCGAAGTTTTCTCCCAATCTATCATCGTATGATAGCCGCAAATAATGCCTTCCTTTTCCATCGCAGCCATTTCGTTTACCACATCAACCTCTTCCACACCAAGGATAACCGCCAGTTCTTTCAAGTCAATACGGCTGTTCCTTTCTATAATGGATAATATTTTTTCTCTCATACTTCCTCCATTCCGCCCTTTGGCATAAACGCTCATATTATCTTATCAATTTCATCCGGTTTCCCCGGCTCTAAAAAACGTCTTTCATCCTCATTTACGACAATCCTGTCATTATTTGCTGTGGTTTTTCCGATTAGCTGTGCCGGAATATGCTCTTTTTCCAATTTCCTGACCAAATCGTACCCTTTATCAGCCACCATCAGCAAGCATCCCCCGGAAGCCGTCTCATAAGGATTAATTTCAAAATATTCGCATATTTCTATCGTTTCCTGTCTTACCGGAATCTTCTTTAAATCTATTTCCAGTCCAACGCCTGCCCCTGCCGCCATCTCCCAAAGAGCGCCGAATATCCCGCCCTCCGCCACACTGTGCATAGCACAAACGCCGGACTTAACGGCGGTGGCAGCCTCCGGAAGCACCGAAAGAAACCGCTCAA
This sequence comes from uncultured Kineothrix sp., assembly GCA_910588855.1. Lineage (GTDB taxonomy): Bacteria > Bacillota > Clostridia > Lachnospirales > Lachnospiraceae > Kineothrix. The sequence goes on from CAJUSR010000010.1 coordinate 27,150, forward strand.
ACCGCTTTGCCTCTGCCAGAAAACGGGCCGGATACTTGGAAAGCAGCTCCTGTTCCCTGTTTTTTGCCAAAAAGCCCGTTCCCTCCAAACCAATCCACTTGCTGACCACAATATCCATTTCCGGCTTTATCCTCTTGATGGATGGAACATCGCCATCAGGCAGTTTGCCGATTCCGGCTACGGCAACAACCGGATGCCTTACCATTCCGGTTATATTTATACGGCATCCCGCTATCTGGATTTTTAGCAACGCACACCTTTCCTCTATCTGTGCTGTCATGCCCTTTATAAAAACTTCCTCTGCCTCCTTGGGCAAAAGCACGGACACATCTACCGCTACCGGTTCCGCCCCCATTGCCGCCAAAGCATTCACACTTCTATACAAGGGGAATTGGGCTGTATCCGTTCCCGGCCAATACCCTACATTTGATGACATTGCTGTCATTTTTCCATCCCCTAATGAGAAAACGGCGCAGTCTTCCCCTATTCCTGCGCCAATCACTACTTCTTCTCTTTTTTCCTTTATCTGCTTCAATACCGAACGCTTCCATACCTTTTCCGGTAATTTTCCTACTCTCATATCCTTTTCCCGCCCTATCTTTTGGCAGCTTTTACTCCGCTGGCGGCTGTTCTGCCGGCTGTTGTTCTGCGGGTGGCTGCTCCGCCGGTGGCTGTTCTGCGGGCGGCTGCTCTGCCGGTGGCTGTTCCGCTGGCGGTTGCTCTGCCGGCGGCTGGCCTGCCGGAATTGCAAACTGCGCCAAAGACGCCGCCACATTCTTTACGTGATCAATATTATTCGTTGCCACCGCTGCCAACATTTCATTATATGCATTTACGTCATTGGTCGAAAGCCCTACCGTCGCCGTTCTCGGAACCATTTTATAACTGCTGCTGTTTATCTGCTCACGGCTTACTTCCACACCGTTCTCCTTCACAATTTTCCATAATTGCGCTTTGTATCCGATATGGGCCGATTGGGTAACCACCTGGCCGATAGGCATAGCCACATTCGTATAAATTACCTCATGATCCGGGTTAATCACAGAAAGGATTTCACTCTCATAAATTACTTCCCGGTTGGAAGGCCTTGTTTCCACTCCATAAATGGTAAACGTAATTTTTTTATTTTCGCAATAGCCGTCAATATAAATCGGATGTTCCGTATTGTTTATAAATTTAAAATCCTTCCCTGCCGATTCTGCAATTGCCGCATCCGCGGAAGGATCCACATAAGTCACAATCATGGAATGGTTATGCCGCTCCGTCACTTCCAGTTCAGACAGTAAAACCGCATTATACAACGTCGTCGATACCTGGCAAATCCCTCCGCCCAAACTGTCAACCACCTGTCCGTTCATATAGGAACCGGCCATAAAATAACCATTGTCCACGGAAAACGGGGATACTGCTTCGTAGGTGGAAAATTCGTCGCCGGGATACAAAGTAGCCCCTGCAATCAAATTGCACCCATTGGATACATTAGCGCTTCTGGACGAGCCGGAAGTGCTGTAACTCGTCGTAAATGTTCCAAGTACATCCTTTACCTGAAGCAATTCTTCCTCTGTTCCCCTTGGCTCCTGTACCTTGGCAACCACCTCTACCGACACATCTTTGAAATCCCATTCATTCATCAAGTATTCATAAATCTGGTCTACAGACGCTTCTTCGTCAATCACATATCCGCTCTGCCCCGGAGTAACGGAAAATACACCGTTAGTCCTTGTCAGAACCGCATCCTTTGCTTCCGTATTATATTCCATGCACTGCTCCGCTAAAATTTTGCGGATAGCTTCCTTATCAAAATCATAAGCCAGTTCAAATACTTTATTTTCATGGCGTAAATCCTGCAGCGCTTTGTAACGTTGTATAATATTCCCTTTTTTCCCAAGCGCTATCGCATCCTGAACCGCATCCTGATTTGCCCATTTTAAGCCTAAATCCCCAACTGCAGCTTCCACTTGATTTCCGTCCATCACCTGAAAAGTCACTGTCTGCCCTTTTAGTTCTTCTATGTATGCCTCCACATCCCGCTTTGCTTCCCCTGCAGTTTTCCCGGACACATCGATATTGCCGATATATATACCTTCAGAAATCGTATTGCTGTCGCCCATTGTAGTCAGCGGCCCCACTTGCGTCTCCTGACCGCCACCTTCTTGCGCTTCCTGAACCTGGGAACCGTTTTCCTCTACATTTGGCATATCCGAATTGTCCGATGCCCCTTCATCTTCTACGCCATTCCCGCCTTCTTCGCCCATTTTTTCCTGGGTTTCCACAGCCGTTGACCCTGCCGTCTGTGCATCGTCAATTGATTGGGCATGTGCCGTCTGAAAAGGTAATACCGTTATCAATATAGCCAGTGCCGCCCCCAACGCCACTTTCTGATTTTTAATTTTCATAGCCTCTCCTCAAAGTACATATTGTACTAAAAAATAAAATATGATAAAGTTGGAATAAACATTGCGATTACAATGAGTAAAATAATAATCAATGAAATAACTTTTTTAGTTTTACGGTTATGCATATTAAACATATAAACCTCCTGACCCGCAATGTGAAAACTCTTGTCTCTGAAAGGATTATAAATGAAAATGCCCTTTTTTGCAAGTTTTATCATCTTTATCATACTGGTTTCCTATGAGATTTCCAAAAGCAGGAAAAACAGCCGAAAAATCCGCCAGACTTACTGGGACAGGGAAAATGCCGCCAACAGCACAAGGCGCAAACCCTTGGACAATTTAAACTATATTACCATCCCTTTTGATTCCCTTCCTATGGATACGCTAAAGGACAACAGCCAAATTATGGAATACCATGAAACCTTGCACCACCTTGCCGATGCCCCCATCGTAAACTTTACCGGTCTTAGCAATACGGATTTGAAGCTGGAATACGGCGCGCCTAATATCGACCTCTTAACACGATATGACCAGAGTTACACCACCCTTGTCCGGACTTTGCAGCAATGGGCCAAACAGCTATATGATGCCGGTCATATCCGGGAAGCGGAACAAATTTTGGAGTTTTCCATGTCCACTGGCACGGATGTCAGCGGCTCCTATCGCCTGTTAGCAAATATCTATGCTGCAGAAGGCAAAAACGATAAGATTGCAGAATTGATGGAACAGGCGCAGGCACTAAAATCCGCAAGCCGGAATATCATCGTCCGTATTTTGCAAGAATTTGGTCAATAATCCGGTCTGCTTCGCTCCTTGTCAGCTTATCCACGTTATATCCTATAGTTATTCTATGCCTGTCCAGCAACTTATATAACCGTTCCTTTTGTTTTTTTGAGACAGGCGTATCTTTTTTTACCCGGAAGAGAAGCGGTTTGGGCGCAAACTCCGTCTCATTCCCTTCATAAAAAAGCTCCGACAGCTTCCGGTACAAATCCGATGCTGCCTGTGCATCCCCCAATGCCCTATGGGCTGTATGGGCTATCTGGTAATACCCGCACAAAAATCCCAGCCTCCTGCTTTCCAGTTCCGGCAAAAACTTCCTCGACAATTTCAGCGTATCGATTCCCATCCGCTCAAAAAACAAGGAATTATCTACGGCTGCTTTTTTTACAAACGAATAATCGAACAAAATCCTATGCCCCACCAGGACATCTTCTCCAAGAAATTCTATCAATGGTTCAATCAGTTCCCCCATCTCCGGGGCGCCCTCCAACATTTCATCGCAAATCCCCGTAAGGTTTTTCACTTTATTTTCCAGAACCCTTCCCGGATTTACAAAACTCTGAAACCGGCCTGTTATTTCTCCATTCCTCACCTTTACCGCGCCGATTTCAATTATTTTATCTTTTTTCGGATTCAGCCCCGTCGTTTCCAAATCCAGCGCAGTATACGCATCCGTCATTTTTTCACCCGTTTTCCGTTCCTTTTTTTATAATCAGCACATTGTTCCGTCAAAAAACATTCCTCACATCTTGGAGTCGGCGCCTTACATATCTCGCGCCCCAGCGTAATTAAATGTATATTCCACAAAATCCAATGCTCTTTCGGTAAAGCCTTCATCAAATCCTGCTCCACCTTGTACGGGTCTTCTTCCTCCGTCAAGCCCAGCTTTTTTGATATCCTCTTTACATGGGTGTCCACCACAATACTCGGCTCATGATAGATATTCCCCCGTATAACATTCGCCGTTTTCCTCCCCACGCCTGCCAAAGAAGTCAAATCTTCCAAACTTTCCGGAACTTCCCCGCCAAATTTCTCTATCAAATCCTTACAACATGCAATGATATTTTTCGCCTTATTATGGTAAAACCCGGTAGAATGAATATCTTTTTCCAGTTCTTTTAAATCTGCCGCCGCAAATGCAGCCACATCCGTATATTTCCGGAACAAATCCGCAGTCACCAGATTGACCCTGGCATCCGTACATTGGGCGCTTAAAATCGTTGCAATCAAAAGCTGCCATGCATTCTCATGATTCAAATAACACCTGTAATCCGTTCCGTACCTCTCATCCAGCAAATCTAAAATTGCTTTTGTCTTTTTTGTCATTCCAACCTCCCTGCCGCCATCTTATGCCAGCCTGAGCCTTTCCCTTCAATTACTGTTGTTTCCGCTTCTTTTGTCAAAGGGTTCCTTTTCCCATAGTCAAAAAGCACCATCGTCTCCGTTCCTGTTTTCTCCATATGCCCCCCTGCCCTCCACACCGGATAGGCAAACACTTCCATATGCGTCATTCTGGCTATCTGCTTTGGCTGATAGCCCCCATAACCGGGTAAAATTCCCCGAAGCTCCTCATCTTTATTATAAAAATCCCAAAACCTTTCTTTATATGCCGACAAATCTTTTGCAAAATCAGGGCGGCTCTTCATATTTTCCCTAAGATATATATCGTAAGTTAAAAGTTCTTTATAAAGTTCTTCCTGCCCCTTCCCATAGCGGAGGGCAAATTCAAGCAGCACTTCATACCGGTATTGACGGGACGGGCTGTTTACGAAGTACCCCTTTTCCTCATAATATTCCGCCAATTTTTCAAACATGGAAAAAGGACTGTCAAACAGGCTTTCCAATACAGGAAGCGTATGGGCAAACTGGCTGCTGTTATAATACAGCTCCACCATCTCCTCTATCCTCTTGAGCCTGCAAACATCTTCAAAAGAAAGCCAACGGGAACGCAATACTTCATAAGGAGGCATGGACATATACTTTATCCCGTATTCTTCCGCCCTCCCATACATAGGCGAGCCTTTCAGCACTTTCAAAAACCCCAGCTGCAACTGCTCCGGTTTCATTCCGTACACTACATCAAAGGATTGCCCAAAGCTTTTATAATCCTCATAAGGCAAACCTGCTATCAAATCCAAATGTATATGCACATTGTTCCCTCTATGTATACACTCTACCGTTTCCTTCAGCCTTTCCATATCCGCAAACCTATCAATCGCCCTCAAGGTAACGGGATTTGCCGACTGGACACCGATTTCAAGCTGCACCAGCCCGGGCCGCATTTGTGATAAAACTGCAATTTCCTTATCGTCTAACCGGTCTGCCGCTATTTCAAAATGAAAATTCGTGATGCCATTGTCATGAGCGGCAAGATACTGCCAGATTTCCATCGTATGCTCATGGCTGCAATTGAACGTCCTATCCACAAATTTTACTTGTGCCACTTTTTCATCCAAAAAGAGCTGCAATTCCTTTTTCACCGTTTCCGTATGGCGGAACCTTACGCTTTTGTCGATGGACGATAAGCAATAGCTACAGCGGAAAGGGCAACCTCTTGAAGATTCATAATAAATAATCTTATTTTGGAAAGAATCCATTTTTTTATATAAAAATGGGAGGCAATTCATATTTACCGGTTCACGCTCCCCCGTATTGATAATCTGCCCTGCCTGCCGGAAAATAATTCCGGCAATCCCTTCCAACCCGTTTTTCGCCTCCTGCCCCTTTCTGCAACTCTTTTCTTTATAATAAGCAAACAATTCCCGAAAGGTTTCTTCTCCTTCCCCTGCCATAATCCCTGTTATCTCCTCGTGTTCCTCAAGGATTGACCCTGAATTGAAGCTCACTTCCGGCCCGCCCAGCCAAATAGGCAACTCAGGCATTATTTTATGCAGCTCTGCCGTCAATTCCTGCACCAGCCTCCAATTCCAAATATAGCAGGAAAATGCCGCCACGTCCGGTCTTCTTTTATACAAACCCGATAAAATGCCTCCCATCGGATTGTTTATCGTATACTCCGCAATTTCAATCTCATTTTCATATTCCGCCCCTGCATAAGCTTTCAGGCTGTATACTGCCGGATTGGAATGTATGTATTTGGCATTTATTGCAACTAACAAAAATTTCATCGTTCCATCCTTTTAAATAATACCTTCTTCCTCTTGACAGTATAACACACAATACTGTTTTGTTATATAACTTTATCTTGCATCTTCAAATTACCTATGGAATATTAAAAGAGTAAATTTATCACCGGGTACATAAGAGAAAGGGGAGTTATAAATGAAAACAAGAATTAAGCAATTACGGCAGGAGAAAAACTACACACAGGAATTCCTTGCCATTAAAGTAGGTGCCAATCAAACTGCTCTCAGCCGGATTGAATGCGGCCTGAGCATCCCGGATGCCGATTTAATCGTCAGGCTTTCCGCCGCCTTCCACGTATCGGCCGATTATATCCTCTGCTTATCCGACCAACGCCTGTCAGAAAACAATACCGCAAAGCGGAATGCCGATGCCCGCAGCGGATATCAGACCCAGCTTTCACTGCTCCAAAGGTTAACCCCAAACCAACGCATTCACCTTCAGCATTTCCTTGAAAGCATCGGAGGGCTTTACTGACGCTGAAACTTTGACATCCCAATCCCAATGCAAAACATGCCTTTGGAACCAAGGGGTTGCCTCCATAGGATTCGGGTGTCAAAAGGTCTTCCCTGCAGTGCCGCTTGGCAGATTTCACAAAAAAATATTGTGCAAGTGGCTTTTGTACGATGGAGAGGAGACTCTAAAATCGTGGAAGCCAATGCTGAACACGATTTTCGCCTTAAGAGGCTCATCGGAATGCTCCGTACAATAGCAAAACAAGTTTTGCGGCACAAATTTTTTGTGCAATATGCCAAGCGGCACTGCAGGGAAGACCTTTTGACACCCGAATCCTATTTAATAAAAATAATGGGAAAAAATATGCATTTTACCGCATACTTTTTCCCATTTTGCTTGGGCGCCTAAGCCCTGCCCATCGGCATTGCCTAACAGTCCACACCAAGATAGTATGTAAAAAAATCAAATCACATCCAAAAATCTTTCAAATGCCGCTTTTCCTTCTTCCGTCCTCTTGTAAACCCCGGCATCCTCCAGTACCTGCATAAATACATCACCAATTTCCTTATGTAGGATTTCCATTACTTTTTCTTTCGTATCCCTGCTCTCCGGCTCATACTTCGGAAGAAATTCATCTACCCAATCGGCATGTTTTTCCAGTTCCCCATCACCCCGGATATCCTTTTTTGTCAAAATAGCCTCCGCCAGTCTATCCATTTCTCCTTTCAGCCTGGCCGGCAGCACTGCCAAACCCATCACTTCAATCAAACCGATATTTTCCTTTTTAATGTGATGCAGCTTTGCATGAGGATGGTATACGCCCAAAGGATGTTCCTCCGTCGTAATATTGTTGCGCAATACCAAATCCAGTTCATACTTATTGCCCCGCTTTCTGGCAATAGGCGTAATCGTATTATGGGGCTCCCCGTCCGTATAGGCATAGACAAAAGCGGTTTCATCCGTATATTCCCGCCATTTTTCCAATATTACATCCGCCAATGCAATCAGCCTGTCGCTGTCCGTATGGGCAATACGGATTACTGACATGGGCCAGTTGACTATGCCGGCTTCCACGTCCTCAAAACCTTTTATCGTAAAGCTTTTCTCCACATCCGCCCTTGCCATAGCAAACTCATAATGACCACCCTGGAAGTGGTCATGGCTTAAGATGGAGCCGCCCACTATCGGCAAATCCGCATTGGACCCAACGAAATAATGGGGGAACTGCTTCACAAAATCAAATAGCTTACAGAACGTATCATGCTCAATTTTCATCGGGATATGTTCCGAATTAAACACAATACAATGCTCGTTATAATACACATAAGGCGAGTATTGGAATCCCCACTTGGAGCCATGTATTTTTATCGGGATTACCCTATGGTTCTGCCTTGCCGGATGGTTTATGCGTCCTGCATAGCCTTCATTTTCCACACAAAGCAGACATTTCGGATAGCCGCCCTGTTTCGCGTTTTTCGCTGCCGCAATCGCTTTTGGGTCTTTCTCCGGCTTTGACAAATTGATGGTAATATCCAAATCCCCATATTGGGTATCCGCTGTCCATTTCTGGTCTTTCTTAATCCGGTATCTTCTGATATAATCCGTATCCTGGCTGAACTTGTAATAAAAATCCGTTGCCTTTTCCGGCCCCTGCTCATACAGACCCCAAAATTTGCGGATTACTTCGCTTGGCCTTGGCACAAGCATACTCATAATCTTCGTATCGAACAAATCCCGGTAAACAATGCCGTCCTCTTTCATAATCCCTTCTTTTACGGCATAATCCATCATCCTTCCAAGCACTTCTTCCAGTTCTTCCACAGAAGTTTCCTGCACAGCATTGCCATCCTCTATTTCGTCCAGACCAAAAAGTTCCAGCAGTCTGTTTACCGTATAAATCTCATCTTCTTTTTCTACCAGCCCTGTCTGTAACCCATAGGCTACCAACTTCTTTATATCCTGCTCTATCATATCCGGCTGCCCCTCTCTTCCCTTATAAAACTGCCGGGCCATCGCCGATTTCCACTACATAAAAATCTGCCGCATACCCGATTTTCTCCTTATAAGCTTTTCCTACCTTTTCAATAAAGGAATCAATTGCATCTGTCTTCACGATGCTTACCGTGCATCCGCCGAAACCGGCCCCCGTCATCCTGGAACCGATAACACCGTCTACTTTCCATGCTTCTTCCACCAAAGTATCCAGCTCTACCCCGGTTACCTCATAATCAAACTGAAGGGAAGTATGGGATGCATTCATCAATTTCCCAAACAGCTCCACATCGTTATTCTTTAAAGCCTCTACTGCCTTCACCGTCCTGCGGTTTTCATATACTGCATGTTTCGCCCTTCTTACACGGGTTTCATCCTTAATCGCAGTCTTATACTGTTCAAACTGTTCTTCCGTCAAATCCCCTAAGCTGTTAATCCCTACCACTGCTTGGATTTCCGCAAGGGCGGTTTCGCATTCGCTCCTTCTTTCATTGTATTTGGAATCCCCAAGCCCACGTTTTTTATTGCTGCAGGAAATAACAATCTTTGCATTCTCCAGTTTAATCGGCGCATACTCAAAAGATAAGTCCGCCGTATCCAAAAAGATGGCATGGCCTTCCTTCCCCATCGCAATGGCAAACTGATCCATAATACCGCAATTTACCCCATTATACTTGTTTTCCGAAAACTGTCCGATTAATGCCAAGTCCTGATTGCTCACATCAAAGCCAAAGAAATCCCGCAGGATAAAACCTGTCAGCACTTCTACCGATGCCGACGAAGAAAGGCCAGAACCATTGGGGATATTCCCGTTCAGCATCAAATCCATACCGCAAGGAATTTCAAAGCCTTTCTCGCCAAACGCCCACATAACTCCCTTCGGGTAGTTCGTCCATCCCGCTTCCTTTGCCGGCTTCAAATCATCCAGGCTGGATTCGATAACCCCCAGATGACCAAAATTCATAGAATAAAAGCGGAGTTTCCTATCCTCCCTTTTCCTTGCTGCCCCGTAGGTACCTATTGTCAATGCACAGGGGAATACATGCCCACCGTTGTAATCCGTATGTTCCCCAATCATGTTCACACGCCCCGGCGCAAAATATGCTTTTGTTCCTTCCGTATCCCCGAATACCTCCGAAAATTTTTTCAGAATGATTTCTTTCATCTCCATTGCTGTCTTTTCTGCCATAACCCATCCCTTTCTGCCCATACACAGGCACTTATATTTTTGTTTTCTATTACTTTCTGCCGTTTTCCGGCGATCACTTCCCTATACATACCCGGATGCCAAACATCCTGCCCGGTCGAATCGTCTGGCAGACCTTTTGAAACCCGAACCCTATATAATAAAATTATAGTAGACCCTTCTCTAAAATCCATAACCCATTGTTATAATTACTTGTCAAAATGTTAACACATACCAACCTCCATGCCGCCTCCCGGCGGCACAAACCATCAATGGTGAAAAAAAGTGTCTTCGACACTTCATCAATTTATTTCCTTCTGGCGAAGGAATTTCTTATATGGTAAAAAAGAATCCTGCTTGCAGGATTCTCCGCCTGCGGCGGGTCGCGACAGCGACATACTCCCCCTCCGCCGCAGTGCGATAATTACTTTTTTACCATATGGGAAATTCGGAGAACTTTCCTATATGGTTAGAATTTCTCTGCGAAGCAGCCTTTGCTGCGAGTAGTTAGAAACTCTTCTCACGCTATGCATAATGCATTTAGCTTTTCAATCTGGTTACCAGTTCTTCCACCTGTTCCAAATGTTCCCGGTTTTTCCTTGTTCCGCCCTTTTTCATCTCTCTTCGGTAAACAGAAGGAGGCATTTTTTTCATCTGGCGAAACGCCTTTGTAAAAACAAGGGGGTCCTGATATCCGCAGGAAATAGCAATGCTTTCGATGGACAGCGACGTATGCTGCAAAAGTTCCGCCGCCTTAGTAATGCGGAAAGTCATCAAAAACTGCTGCGGCGACATACCAAGGGCATTCTGGAATAAAGTATACAAATAACTGCGGTTAATGCAGACATAATCTGCCACATCCGTCACTTTAATCGGGTTACAGTAATTGCCCTGAATAAACTCCACTGCTTTACTGACATAAGTATCCGCCCAATCGCCCTGGTTCCTCTCGCGTACAGCCCCGCCCTCTGCAATCACAGACAAGAAAATGGAAAGCTGCCCTGTCCTGCGCAGTTCATTGGATATCCCGTAAGTATTATGTTCCATCATATCCTTTACTGCCTGATACAGTTCCCCGGAACGTTCGGAAACAAACACCGGATATTCCACGGAAAGCCCTATCGCCTTTATATATTCCTGTGCTTTTGTTCCACTGAACCCTACCCACACATACGTCCAAGGATCTCCTTCATCCGATTGATAAAAAGCCAATTCCTCCGGCATAATCAGAAAACCGTACCCTGCTTCCAGAGGATATGTCTTTCCGCCAATCATAAATTTCCCTTTTCCGTTCAAAATATAATGAATCAAATAATGAGGTTTCCACGCAGGGCCAAAGCTATGCAGCGGCTCCGTTTTGGAACACCCGCAGCAATTCACATATAAACTCCCTGATTTCTCCCCTCCGAACTCCAACTCATAAGCTTTTTCCATTTTCCAAAACCTTCTCCAACTGCAAATATAAAAAAGACGTTCTTCCGTTGCCCGCCCGTTCCATCGTCCTGCGCACAGTTTTCATGCAACCCAACAGTCAACTATACAAAACACCCGGTTCTTCCAGCCAACTGCCTGCGAATACCGGGTGTTTGATAATCTATGCCTGTCAGCGCACTTCCATCCTTCCGAAAACCATTTTCCCTGCCCATGTAATCAGCCTGTTGCATAAAAAGGAAACGAAAACGGTAACCACTGCACTGATAAGGAACCGCCATATATAATCCAATTCCAAACTATTGACACATTTCATAAATATGTAGGTATGGGTCAGATATATGTAGAGAGAGTTCTGCCCAAGGAAAACAAGAACCTTTCCCCTTACTCCGCATTTCGCCGCCATAATCAGGACTAACAGAGCCCATACCACCGTTGCCCCAATCTGAAACCATAGCTGATACCCCGTTGGGTTTCCACCCAAATCCACTCCGCCATCTAACCCCCATTTTACCACAACCCCCATGCCCACAGCAAGGGCAGCCGCCAGAAAAATCCATACTTTATCCAAAACTTTTTTCACCGTTTCTTCATATTCCCCTGCAATTACACCAAGAACAAACGTAATATTGGAAACATACCAAAAATCCTGCATACCTTTCTGATAAAGTACATGGGACATGACATAAACAATCACCGAAAATACGGCAATCCTCGGCAGCCTGCCTCCTATTATCGTATAAACGGCAATGAATCTTATATAGAGCATAAACAGCACATACATATACCAATAATCATAGCCGCTGGCAAATGCCAGAAAATCCTGTATAGAAGTAAATCCTCCTGACAAAAGCTCTATGATTCCTACCACGATGAAATACGGAATATATACATTTTTTATCCTTTTCCAAACAAACTGCCCATGCATCCTTTCCCTCCCTAAGGATTTGACCATAGCATAACCGGAAAACAAGAAAAAAATATCTACGCCATATACCCCAAGTTTTGTCAATGCCAGACGAAATATCTCCGCATTCCCTTCCATCGGGGCAAACCATGACCACCATTCCGCATAATGGGACACAACCACCATAATTACTGCAATCCCTCTAAACCAATCCGTTTCCTTTTTTGGCATAAGCTGCCATTTCATTGCTTTTTCCATCTCTTTCCCTCGTTCCTGTTTTCCCAGTATCCCCTCTGCAAGACAAAATGTAAATTATATGAATCATAACAACCCTGCCCCCTATAATCAATGTAGACCCATTTAAGATTTTCTTAATTTTTCTTTAAAAACAAGGCGATATCACTGGTAAACGGAAAGCATTTATGTTACTCTGAATAAACATTGCAAAAGGAAACCGTTATCTGTTATAGTGTTAAAGCATACAGGTAAACAACAGGTACACAAAGGAGTAATGATTCATGAACAAATGGAAAAAAGCAGCTTCACTGGCGTTATGTCTTGGCCTCCTGTTCGGCACGGCGGCACACGCACAGGAGATATCTCCGACAGACATAGATTATTCAGCCGTATTTGATGCAGAATATTACTATAACAATAACCCTGACGTACAGCAGACTATCGGTCATGACAAGAACGGATTGTTAGAACATTTTATAAATTCCGGCATGAAAGAAGGACGTACCGGAAAAGCTGATTTCAATGTACGGGCATATATGAAAAATAATCTGGATTTACTATCCGTATATGGTATCAAGGATTTAAGTTCTTATTACTATCATTACATTCAATCAGGGAAAGCGGAAGGGCGGTCAGCAATCACCCAAATTGGCCCTGCCAATGAAATCGCTTCCTTTTCCACCCAATATAACACGGAAGAAGACAGGGCAATCAACGTGGAACTGGCATCCCAGCGCATTAACGGCATCGTTGTCCAGCCAGGGGATTCCTTTTCCTTCAGCAACTCAATTATGTCCAGGACAATAGCAAACGGCTACGTGGTCGCCCCTTCTTTCGCTTCCGGAAGGATAGTATCCAGCGTAGGGGGCGGGATTTGCCAAGTGTCCTCTACTTTATATGTGACTATGATGCTTTCCTCCATCCCTGCATCGGAAAGATACGCCCACTCCTTAAACGTGGACTACGTACCGAAAGGATTGGATTCGGCAATCGTAGAAGGAATGAAGGATTTACGTTTTAAAAACCCTTATGACTATCCGATTTGCATCAACTCGTCGGCAGAAAACGGCACGCTGACTGTCAGCATAAGCAAAGCGGACTGATGCGGCAATAAAATCCGTGGGCTCATTATTAAAAATTTGATACCAAATTTTAATTTAATAGCAAATTTTAAATTAATAACAAAAATCTAATTTTTTTATTGACAAATCTGTTTGTTATGTGTAAAATAACTAATGTTGATGCAGCAGAGAAATACGGCATCGGTTGTTTTATACGCGCGAGTGGCTCAGTTGGTGGAGCGCGACCTTGCCAAGGTCGAGGCCGCGGGTTCGAGTCCCGTCTCGCGCTCTTTTTGATTCTTAAGGAATCCGGCATTTATGCAGGGTTCCTTAATTTTTTTGCTTCTTTGCGAAAGCAGTTGGAAGAAGGTATTCCTGGCTTCTCCACAGACAACACAAAGGCGCAAAAGGTACCTTTTTGCGATATATGATTTCAAACCTTTTATGTACTTTTCACAAACACAAATTTCCCGTCATCCGACAGCTCTTCCCTGTACCGGTATCCCATAGCGTCAAACGCCTTTATCCCTTCCGGTTCTTCCACCCTATTTTCCGCCAGAAAGCGCACCATCTCCCCTCTTGCCATTTTCGCAAACGTGCCTTTCTGCTTCCGTTTCCCATCCACTTCCTCTTCAAAGGAGACCGTAATAAAGCGGCAGGATGGTTCCACATAGGGCTCCACAGCGCAGGAATATTCTTTTGATGCCAGGTTTAAAATAACCCTATCTTCATTCCCTTCCATTAGCTCCCGATAAATTCTGCTGCCCCAAAACCCATACAAATCTTTCTTTCCCCCCACCGGCAGCCGCGCCTGCATCTCCAGACGGTAAGGCGTTACACCGTCAAAGGGTCGCAGTACACCGTAAAATCCCGATAAAATCCGCAAATGCTCTTCCACATAGGCAAGCGCCCCTTCCGTAAACACACCCGGAGCCATATGCTGATATTGCAGCCCTTCATAAGCAACGAGCGCCGGCGTTAAGCACTCTTCCAAATTCATATTCGCAAACCGCCGGAAATTCAGCTCCGCCAGCTTATCATTACATTTCCACAGCGCTTTCGCCTCCTCAAAAGAAAGCTTTTGCACCTCACGCATCAAAATTTTCGCATCCGTAAGAAAACAGGGCATTCCATCTACCGCAAAGGAATCCCTGTCCACATTCATTTTCTTTGCCGGTGAAATGATTATTCTCATACCGGTTTTCTCCTTTATCATTCCCAAACTTTTGCCGGCTGCCCCAGGCAGAACACTCCATATCCCGCAGGGTCACAGCTCTCCCAGCATCTGTTCCGGGTTCTGTTCTGCCTTCACTTTATCAAAAGCTTTCTCAATCACACCGTTCTCATCAATCAAATAAGTAGTCCGTACAACCCCCATGCTCTTTTTCCCGTAACTAATTTTTTCCTTCCATACATCATAAGCCTGAATGCAGGCAAGTTCCGTATCGGAAAGCAAAAGAAAGGGCAGATTGTATTTTTCCTCAAACTTCTTATGCGAAGCCACGGAATCCTTGCTGACCCCGATAACAACCGCCCCTTTCTCCATAAACTGAGGATATAGCTGTCCGAAATTGCATGCCTGCTTTGTACAGCCCGGCGTATTATCTTTGGGGTAAAAATAGAGAACCACCTTTTTCCCCTTATACTCCTCCAACGTATGCATGTTCCCATTCTGATCCGGCAGCATAAACCCCGGTGCCTTTGTTCCAACTTCCAACATATCTTATATGCTCCTTTCCCAAATGCAGCTTGCCTTTCCTTTATATCTGATGCGGCAAACCGGATATTCTTTATTTTTCCACCATTCGTCGGATATCATACCTCTTTTCGCATATCGGCATACATAATCAATCGGTTTGCTTCTTCTCTTCCTTCGCAAAAACCTTGCGTATCCTTTTCGTCAAATCGTCAGAATAAAAAGGTTTCAAGATATAATCGCAAATCCCCAGCTTAGCGCTTTTCAAGACAAAATCCTTATCTTCCACACCGGTTAGCATGATTACCGGTATATCTGCCCGGTCTTTCATAGCACGTATCTCTTTCAACGTCTCAATCCCGTCTTTTTGTGCCATCTGAATGTCCAACAAAATGAGATCCGGCTTCTCCTGCTCCAAATATTTTAAAGCCCGTGTTCCTGAATTGACAGTAATCACTTCATAATCGTTCTGCAAGGTATTTGTAATCCGTGTTAATATAATAGCCGCATCGTCCACTGCCAAAATCCGCTTTTTGGCATCTCCTCCTTCTGTTTGACTCATTTATGCTCTTCCTCCTTTTCTAGTATACTAAGTAGCTCACCCAACAGCTCCTCCGCATTATCATCCTCATATAACCTCAACTGCTCCCGTATCTGTAAAAGACGCTCCGATGTTCCCTCCGGCAGTTCGTGAAGCAGCATTGCATCCACCTTATCCGTACACTCCCGGGAATGGAAATGCTTCAGTTCTTCCAAAGCTGCCTCTGTCTGTTCCTTCAGCTCCTGTATTGGCAAACCCGGAAGTTTTTCTTTCTTTCCATCTTCCTGCCTGCGCCGTTCCAAAAATTGCCCAATGTTTGTCAGAAGGGTTTCATATTCCGCTAGTAGCAATGGGAATTGCCCGGAAATAAATTCCTTATCGCCCTTTGCCGCTGCATTTTCATGGCTGCGGGCCATTGCCGACACTTCCATAGCCCCGATATTAGCGGATGCGCTTTTTAATCCATGTACCTCTATCTGATACCGTACCATATCCGATTCCACAATATCACGCAGAAGCTCTATCTTGCGTTTACCATCTATACAGTAAAGTTCCAGCAAATCTACATAGCCCTCTTCATCGCCGGAATAATATTCCATCGCAGCATCCATATCTATCCCGTCAATTTGGAATGCTGCCGCCTCCAACGGTTTGGTTTCCTTTTCTTTATCTCCGGTCTGCCTGTACTTCTCCGGCACCCAGCGCAGCAAAAGCTGGTTCAATTCTCTCCTATCAAGAGGTTTTGCAATGAAATCCTGAAAACCGCATTCCAGAAAATGTTCCCTCATACCTTCCATTGCATTGGCTGTTAAGGCAACCATAATAGGGGCAGCCCCATTTTCGCCGCAATCCCTACGGATAATCTCTGCCGCCTCAATGCCATCCATACCAGGCATCATATGATCCATAAAGATAATATCGTACCGGACATCACGTACCAGCGCGATAGCCTCCGGCCCGCTTTCCGCCTCGGTTAAATCAAAAGCATAATTCTTCAGGAAGCCTCTGGCTACCTTGCGGTTAATTACATTATCATCGACAATCAACACTTTCACGCCAGGTGCGGTAAAAGTATCCCCCACTTTCTGTTCCTCTTGCGGAATCTTTGGCATCTCCGAAATCGGCCGCTTATCTACGATTTTCTGGGGAATGGTGATTGTAACCGTCGTCCCTTTACCGTAGGTGCTTTCCACCCCGATGGTTCCCCCCATCAATTCCACCAATTGCTTTACAATAGCAAGCCCCAGACCGGTACCTTCCGCACTCCGGTTACGCCTGGAATCCACTTGCCGGAAATCCTCAAATATTTTGCTAAGATCTTTTTCTTTAATCCCGCATCCTGTATCCTCTACATGGAAAATAAGCAATTCCTCATCTGCATCCCTTCCGGGTTTGCCTGTAATATATGTACGCACATATCCTTTTTTTGTGAATTTTATAGCATTGTTTATAATATTAATCAAAACCTGTTTAATCCTGCCGTCATCGCCGTTATAGCGGCAGGGGATTGTTTCATCACACTCATATTTCAGGATTAATCCCCGCTGGGAAGCCGCCATGTCCATCATGCCTATGACTTCGTCCGCCATAACCTTCAGGTAATAATCCACATACACCAGTTCCATTTTGCCCGCTTCTACCTTGGACAAATCCAAAATATCATTGATAATTGCCAGAAGGTTTTTTGCCGCAGACTGCACATCCTTTGCATGGGCGTAAATCTCCGTATCCCCGCACTCCTCCATAATAATATCATTCAACCCAATGATAGCATTCATTGGAGTCCTTATTTCATGGGACATATTGGCAAGAAACTCGCTTTTTGCGATACTGGCCTTTTCTGCCTGGCGCCGCACACTCTTTATTTCATTAATATATGCCTTTATGTCCGTCATATCCAGGATCAAAATAACACAGCCCTGCCTCTTGCCGTTTACATCTATGATATTTCTGCTATGGCTTTCGTACTCCCTTCCGTCAATCGAAAAACTTTGCGGATTATCTTCGTTCAATATTTCTTCACGGAAATCTTCCACTACCCGGATGTTCTCCCCCAGCTTGTGGGCAGGCAGACGGGTAAAAATATTTGCCGCTGCCCTGTTATAGCTGACCAGACGGTCATGGTCATCCAGCGTAATCACGCCATCGCCCAGGCTTTCCAAAACTTTTTCCGCTGCCAAATGGCGGAAATCATAATTACGCCGGCTCCAGACTACAATAACCACCAAAGACATAGATATAGTCAACGTCACCGGGGTAAAATCGAATACTTTCACAAGTTTGCAGACATAGGCTACCAACATAATAACAGGCAGGGTGGAGATTCCCAGAATCGTCCAATACTGACGGCTGACTTTCTGATCCGAACGCTCGCGGATTGCGCTCACCAATGTGTAGATACATAAGGAATAAGGGATGATAATACGGGTAAACATGAAAAGCACATACAACGGGCCATAGGTAATGCTGACATGACGGAATCCGTCCGCATCTGCCACCCATTGCACTTCCTGATAGAAAAGCCCATACCAGTTAAAAAAGACAGAAGGCAGGGCAAAGAAGCTGAGAACACCGAGAACTCTTAAAAGCTTTTTCGGCGGGGTGATATAACAATAAATATAAAGAAACCAGCAATAACATAACGGCACAAAAGCGGAACCCACATTTTCCACAGTCATCGCCACCATAGCAGCTTCCACCGTGGATGCTGTCAGTTCCAATAAATAGCCCACATTCTGTACCAACGAACCGCACATAATGATAATCAACATTTTCTGTTCTTTGGCTCCATCCCCATTTAGCAGAAGAAGCAAAGCTACTACAGTCAGGCATATGCCAAAACATTCTAATACAATGACTAAGTCTACCATATTCCCTCTCCGCCTGCCTACGGCCTTATCAGCCGATGTCATTGGCTTTCCGTTTATTTCCGCAGGCAATGGGCCGGATATCATGCCTCGTATGGGCATATGGCAAATGCCTCAGGATACTTGGTTTTAAAAATACAATATTACAATTTTGCTACTGTGTCAAGAAATAGCATATGCCAGCTTTTCCATTCATTACGCTCCATCCACGCAAGCGCTCCACACCCTGAAATCCGAAGGAGTTTTATGCCTCAGATTTGTATTTTCGCAAGGCACAGGAACGAATCGTACCGGGCATACTTTGACAGCAATGCCTACCTACTGCGCGCCCCATGCATCTATAGCGGCATATTTCTTCTACACGGAACTGCCCATAAATAAAAAAGTGTCTTCGACACTTCCAGACTGTCAAAGAACCCCTGTTATGCAGAAGCGCAGCAGGGGTTCTTTTTAAAACAGAGACACTTATTGTGATAAAAAATCGGCGGTAAGCGGCTTTCCACTTCCACATCGCCAGTTTCTTCAGGTTCATGGCAGCATATTTCAGCCTTACCCACATACTGACTCTTTTTAGCCCACGGTAAGGCGTATACCGCATTCCGTATTTTTCTTTTGCGTCGGCAAATACCCTCTCGATCGTCTGCGACCTGAGGCGGTAGCTTTCTTTTCCCTGTGGTGAATGCCGTATGTCTTCCGCCTGTTCTATGTAATCCCCCCAGATATGACGCGTCACTGTTTTCTGGCATCCCCTGCTCTCCGTGCATAAATGCCTTGTTCCACATGTGGCACACTGATATTGCAGACTCTTATACTCTCTATAACCTTTCCGGTTGGTTGTGCTGTACAGCAGGCTCTTGTATTCCGGGCAGATCACGATATCCAGATATTCGTCATATACATATTTATACCATTCATGAAACCCTTTCTTCGTCATGGGGCGTTTGTAAGGCAGGGATGGGATTCCCCCATCATCTATGATACGTTTACAGATCCACGGCGTTTTATATCCCGCATCCATCGTGACTATTCTAATCCCAGAAAACCGCGCGGTTACCTTTTCATAAAGTGCGTCAAAGGCAACACTGTCATGTACATTTCCGCTTGTGACCACCGTATCCAGTATAAAGTTATGCCTGTCACAGACTGTATGGGCTTCATACGCAAGACAATGTTTATGGTCCCCTTTCCGGAACATGCCGCTTTCCGGATCAGCCGTTGATACCGTGGTCTCCCGCCCTCCGTCCTCCCCGCCGCCGGAGTTCCCGTCAAAAGGCTTTTTTCCATGTGCCATGCGGTCTTCATTGATCTCTTGCATGAGCTGTTCCTCATAAGCTTTCGCCGCAGAAGGGATCGCTTTTTTCATTTTCTTATTGATGTTGGCGTTTGCCTTGATATGGGTCCCGTCCATAAACACAACTTCCGGGGAAGGATAACCACTCTTTTGCGCCTCAAAAAGTATCCATGTAAAAACCTTCTCTATGGTATCTTCGCTGAAGCGGTGCCTGAAGTTATAACTGATGGTGGCGAAATGAGGAACCGGTTCATTGAGCAGGCACCCCAGAAACCACCGGTACGCGATGTTCATATTGATTTCTTCCACGGTACGCCGCAGGGACGGGATCCCGTAAAGATGCTGGATGAGTACCATTTTAAACAGAACCACGGGATCCACGCTGGGACGCCCGTTATCCGCACAATAAAGGTCTACCACGAAATCATAAATATGGGTAAAATCCACAGCGCAGTCAATTTTCCGCAACAGATGGTCCTGCGGGACAAGCCCCTCAAGGCTGACCATTTCCAGTGTATTTCTTTCTGACTTTTCTTTTATCAGCATATCTTCACCTCTGGTTTTATTGTATCAAAAAAAGTCAGCTTTTGCTGACCTTTTTTGACAGTCTGGAAGAACCTCCGGTTCTTCCTCAATTTATTTCCTTCTGGCGAAGGAATTTCCTATAAAGAAATAAAAGCGGGGCAACCACCCGCTTAAAATTCCGCTTTTTTGCATGAAAAAAGCGGGTGATGGGAATCGAACCCACGTGTCCAGCTTGGAAGGCTGGTGTTCTACCATTGAACTACACCCGCAAACATATTCTAACTGCTGGCAATTGTACCGCTGTACTTACCAACAGTTAGGATATTACCATATTTTCTTCCGGTATGCAAGCCCTAATTGCAAACTTGTCCGCAAACTGCCATGCAGTTAGCACCTTCAGGCCTTCTTCCCTTCCCTTTGCGTCATACGGCTCGTTATATGCTCCCCCATCCTCTCTTTTGGAACACCAAGGGCAAGGGAAAGCTCCGTGTACAAATTATCTTCTGCCATTCTAAGGTACTTTTCATCCATTGCCGTCGTTTTCTTCCCTTGGGCAATCCTTTCCTTTTTCCTCATATATAATGTCTTTATAATCTTTACCCAATCCTTGCATTCACAGCTTTTCATTGTTTCCTTATATTTTTCTTCCCGGAGTTTATCGTTGCTTACCCAAAGCTCTTCAATATCCTGGATATGGTCAATCAGGATATCCGCTTCTTCTTTTGTCAAAACCGCACGCATCACTGTTTTGTTCCCGTCTACCGGAGTAAATATCTTACTGTCCTTGTGGTGGCTGGGGCTCAATATATAATACAGCTTATTTTTCGATGCCCCTTTCATATCCAATGTCGTAATATCTTTTACCTCACATACACCCGTGCTGCCATATACAATAAATTCACCTTTCTCAAACATTTTATCCCTTCTTTTCATCAATCAAGCCAACGAGTATCCTATCTATTATTATTCTACCCCAAATATTGGACTTTCGCTAACTTTTTTTAATTTTTTCTTAATTTTTGTAGTTTTTTACCCATAAGAAGGATACCCGTTTGTTGATTTTTTCAGAGAAAAGTTCTTTCCTCTTTTTTAAGCTCTATTCAAACTCTACCCAGCCTTCCATACTATCAAAGCTGAATTTTATCACAATCGTCGTTCCATCCGTTTTCCCCGTAAAATCAATGTCCACGGATGCTACCACTTTCTCCGACTCCTCCGTCGCCTCCAGATGCCACAGCATCTCGTCTTCCTCCATAAACAGGTTTAAAATATTCAATGTCTGGAAACCGTCCAAAAACCCTGCATCCCCTACTAAATTTTCCCCTTTATCCGGATCCGAGTCTTTATACAAGTATAAATTATGAATCACAACGCCTGTATTGTTTTCTATCGTGACCGGAACTTCATAAATTTTCTTTTCTTTTTCCCCTTCCTTCATCTCATTCATCGATGCCATCATTTCATTATAAGTTTCCTCATATGTACTCATTTCCCCGACAACCGCATTTAACTCTTCGCTTGTCATCTCCTGGGCATCCTGCTGCCCGATGCTGTCTATCCTTTCCGCCATCGCATCCAATTCTTCCTGATAAGAATCATCTTCCAGGCTGGCATATACCTCCACCACCTCGTTATGAAGGTTTACCAAATCCGCATACATCCCCTGTATCTCGGCTATCCGCTCTCCCGATGGCGAGCCGCAAGCTGGCAATACCGCCGCCAATAAGCACATTAACAATACTTCCCCTTTATTTTTCATCTTCTTTGTATTCATCTCCCTCATTCGCATTCCTTCCTCCAAATCATCTCATATTCCTTCCGTTCCGTTTTCCCATCGGACTGTACCTTGCCCACTTGGAAGCCTTCCCTTATATAAAATTCCAGCGCTTTCTTATTTTCACTATAAACATGCAGCGATAGTTCCGTATATTTCCCTTTACAGAAATCCAGCAAAGCCTTGCCAATCCCTTTGGAGCGCATTTCTTTCCTTACGAAAACCCCTTGGATATATCCCTCCTTTACTCCCACAAATCCATGCAGCCCGTCACAGTCCTCATACACATAACCTTCCGCGCTGGCAAGCTGCCGCTTTACCTCATCATAGTTCCCTCTCCAATATTCTTCCGGTATAAAACTGTGGGCGTCCAAATTGCCTTCCAGCCATATCTCTGCCGTCTTGTTTACATCCGCCGCCTTCATCCGCCGCACCATCAAAAACACTTCCGCATCTTTGGGCAACGCATAAGTGCAATCCAGATACAATCTGCTATTGTGGGCTTCCATTTCATTATAAGGATAGCCTAATTCTTTCCCCACTCTATTGGCCGTCTCATCGAACAACTCGCACATTTCCCATACTGACTGCCAAATAGCATCTTTATCCGCATTTGGATACGTCCGCACTAACCTGTCATACTTGTCTTCCGAAAGCCGAAGTTTCAAATACTTGCCAAACTTCCCTACACTACAGGAAAAATCCGTATCTATCCCCACATCCCAGGACAACATTTTTATCAGTTCCAGTCTGCTGTATTTATTTATCATATCCATTACATAAGGAACTTCCTCCCGCCAAAGCCCCTTCCCCACACTGTTCAAAATCCACCAAAATTCATTGCAGCAATGCAAATATTCTTCTTTTCCCGGTTTTTTCACCCAATGGTCTTCATCCGTGGCATCCGGAATTGCAGGCAGCATATTATCCTTGTCCAAAAGAAGCACGCAAAGCCTGTCATGCAGGATGTCCTTTTTGGCATATTCCAATGTCATCAACCGCAAGTCCAGGCGGTTCCCATCCGCAAACTGCATCAGATAGCCATAGCAATTTTCAGGTTCTGCCCCTTCGCCCGGCATATCATCCGGGTATTGCATGTACATCCGCCTGCCAAACACATCAATCCAGCCCCTATCCATCCGGAAACTCTCCGTTTCCCGGACCACATATACAATATCATAATCCTGAAAAACATCCCGCGGAGCATTCGGATTGGTTCTGGAACCTCCCATATATGCCCCGCGGATACGTACATCTTTTTCAGCAATCTCTATTATCATATCCATCATTTCTTTCCTGCTTCTCATAGGCGCTGCGCTCCTTGTCTTTTTGCTGTATTCCTCATAGCTTTTCCGGTTTCATTATAGCAAGAAAACCAAAAAAAGAAAATACGGATGTATTTTTTTTAATACTTCTAAAAAATTTGCACGAAAGGTGTTTTCATATACAGAAAAATCTGGTACATTCATACTATAATTCAATAGGAGGTTAAAAATGAGGTATTTCTTTGACGGTAAAATCGAAAAATTGGACGACATTTATTCTATCCATATCCCTTTTAATGTTTGGGAAGTATGCAAGCAAAGAGATGTGATTCAGGCAGAAATCATCTTAGATAACAAAATTATCGAATGCGAACTCCTGCCGGAAGATAAAGGGGGCAATTATAAGATTCATCTGGAAGGTTCATCCCTGGACCATACAGATGTTACAAGGTCCCATAAAATACTTTTGCACATAACCGGCAGCATTATCCAGATGAACCAGAACAGCCCCTACAGTTTTGATAACCCCATCCGCAAAATCGACAGCATGGAAGTCATTATCCAACCGGAAGACGGTCTTTGCGGGCAAACCTGCGTCGCTATGCTTGCCGGGATAACCATTGCCGAAGTTGTCAGCGTCATGGACTGCCGCGAATGGCAGGCCACCATGGGAAGAGTGATTTCAGCCCTGAATTATTACGGCATTGACCACTCCGATATCATCATTTACACCGAAGGGCAGGAAGCCACCCTTCCAAAATGCTGTATCATGATGGAAAAAATGGGCCGCTACTGCCATTATCTTGTACATTATGACGGGAAATTCTACGATTCCAATTTGGGAGTCCTGAGCCATTACGACATGAGCAAACTTTTAGGGTATCTGGAAGTAAAAGTCGATTAGCTTTTTTTAATAAATTCCGCGCCGCACTTCGGGCAGCGTACCGCAATTTTCCCTTTTCCCCGCGGTATCCTGATTTTCTGCCCGCAGCCGGGGCATTTATAAATATGGTGCGTCTTCCGTTGACGCATCATATTTTTTTGTATGCCGATATATCCCCGGAGCTTTGCCGTATGCTTTACAAAAGCCTGGTTCTCCGCATACCGTTTGGAATAACTTTTGGAAAACATCCTGAAATAGGCATATGCCAGCAAAGCGAATGCCGTCCAATAAACCACATCCCTCCGGACAAAAAGGGAAAGGATCATCAATGCCATAGCCATTCCCATTAAAAACCTATTCAGCAAATCCGGGCCGTATACACCATATCTTCCCTGCATAAACCGCATAAATTTCTCTTTCACATTCATTACCTCATTCTCATCCTGACGTACTTTTTCCGCCTTGTACAAGCGATAATTCCACTTCTTTCTTTTCATTGTAAAGCCTGTACCGGAAAATACAATAAAAGCATTCACAAAATTTAATAAAAAAATGCTAAAGTACACCTTAACGGAGCATAATCCCTCCCAAACCCATGCCATAAGCAACTATATACAGCAGGAAAATATGCGCCGGATAAAAAAGATAGAAAATCCATTTCAGGTTCCATCCCCGCTCTCCGTTGTACCTATGTATTGGCAGCAAAATCAGAAAAGAGGTCACTTCACTCCATGACATCAATGTCAGAACGGCACAGCCGGCTCCTGCTTCCAACATTTTATTCTTCCTGAGCAAATACATCCATACAATCGTCAGTACGCCCATGCCGCCATAATCCGTTCTAAGGAAATCGGCCAGGCACATCCCCCCTACAAGGGCCACACAGTTGATAATAAAACAAAGGGAACTATTCCATTCCTTCTTCTCTCCAATATAACGGAAAAAGATCAAAACAAGCAAGCCTATCAGCAGCGTAAAAAATACGTTCTGATACTGCATATAAAATAGTTTTCCTGAAAACCCCAAATCAAAAGGCATTTCCGATATCAGCGCAAATAAGAACAGCCGTCCGGCATATTTTTTTACATTCCGCGTATGGCAAAAACCTTCTATCAGCAGAAAGCAGAAAATAGGGAATCCCAATCTTCCTATGGATCTCATTACCACATATACCCAATATATCGTCACTGACGAAAAATTATGTGCCCAAAGCACCCTCTCCAAAACAATTGCCGCAGTATGATCCACAAGCATGGTGATAATCGCTATCATCTTCAGCGTACTTCCCGTTGCTCCCCATTTCTTCGATTCTTCCTGCGTTACAGCCTCCACTGCATTATCCATTTTAATAACCATGCCTTTCTCTCGGCCTGCAAACATGAAACCACAGACATAAAATTTTATATCTGTAACCTAGACAAGCGCCTTCTTATCTTGTTCTTTTCATAGCTATCCGACCTTTTACTTTTTTCATTGGTAACTACATACTGTCAATAGCTGCATACCATTCACTATTGCATACTATCACAATGTCATTTAGTTAGTGCCTTGATTCAGCCGCGAGGAACATAAAATGCTCAAGGAACCCGTTAAAAAGCGTCGGCACTTAACGAGGTTCCTCACGAGTTTAGTGTCCGTTACGCTTTTTACCGAGCGAAAGCGTGGTGACGGAGCATTTTATGTTCCTCACGGCGTCCGGTACCGTTAACTAAATGACATTGCATACTATCAGCGGCGTTATTCCGTATCATCGCTTCCGGTTTCCATCACGGATGCCGGAACCTGATTGGATGTATCGGCATCGGCTGGTTTCGTCCTAGTGCAAATTAACAGGATAATGAGAATAATCAGCGAAATAATGAACCGCTGCTTTTTCGTAAATTTGTTTTTCATAAGGAAATTCCTCTTTTCTTTTATTTAGAAAATACTATAATGTTTTCATTATATGGCAAAAGCGGAAGAAATCCAAGATATCTTTTGAAAATTCGAGAATGCAAGGAATAAAACGAGAACACGTTTTTTTCTCACGGAATAGCAAAAAGCATCGTAATTCCATGAAACAACACGCATATTGCGCACCCTAATATGGTCGGAATCATAAAAGAAAGGAACGTCCACTTTAGGCTCCCCGTCTCTTTACGGATGGTAAGGCAAGTTGTCGCACATGGCCAATGAACCAACGTAAAAAGCATCACACTGACAGCCGTTGCCCACGTCCACCCATTTTCTACCAGCAGTTGCTTTAAAATACTCATTTCACTTATTTCAGCCAAACTGCCTTGCGAAAGATATGCCATTATCATAATCGGCACAACAATTTCATTTGCAGGAAGCCCCAATAAAAATGCCAGTAAAATAACCCCATCCAACCCCATAGCCTTTGCCGGTATATCCAGCAGCCCTGATAAATAGGACAAAATTGTCATGTCGTTTACTCTGCCGTTTGCCAATATCCAAAGTAAAATCCCTGCCGGGGCTGCTGTCAATGCCGCACGCCCCAACACAAACATTGCCCTATCCAAAACTGAGCGGATAATTACCCTCCCTATCTGTGGCCTTCTATAAGGAGGCATTTCCAGTGCAAAAGACGAAGGCACACCTTTTAAGAAAGTGACGGACAAAAACCACGATACCAGAAACGTTAAACCTACCCCCAACAATATAATCCCCGTCAATATAAACGCTGCCCCAATAGAAGCCCCTGCCGCTTCCCCAACGAAAAACATTGTTATAACCGCAATCAAAGTAGGAAATCTGCCGTTGCATGGCATAAAGCTATTGGTAATAATAGCGATTAACCGCTCTCTGGGCGAGTCTATAATGCGGCATCCCACCACGCCTGCAGCGTTGCACCCGGCCCCAATGCACATAGTTATGCCCTGTTTCCCGCAGGCATTGCACTTTTTAAAACATTTGTCCAAATTAAACGCCACCCTTGGCAGATAACCGGAATCTTCCAATATGGTAAACAATGGGAAAAAAATCGCCATTGGAGGCAGCATTACAGAAACCACCCACGTCAGGACACGGTACATGCCATACACAAGCATTTCCCTCCACATCTTCGGTATCCCGAGAAAACACAGCCCATCCATAAGCTTCCCTTCCCAAGAAGCAAAAAAGGAATGCAAAGCTTCCGAAGGATAATTTGCCCCCACAATTGTCAGCCAGAAGACCAAAAAAAGCAAAAGAAGCATCACCGGAATACCGGTTATCCTTCCCGTAAAAAACTTATCTTTTCTCCTGTCCTTTGCATGGTACCCCTTATCCCCGGATTCTATAACCCCTCTGCATATCTCTCCCGGCGTTATCCCTTCTGTTTTTCCTCTTTCCAATGCCTCCGCCCTATTTGCAGCCATCTCTTTGATTGCCCGGTACAGCTCCTCCATCCCGACGTTGCTTCTCGCCGACGTTCCTACCACAGGTACGCCCAATCTGTTTTCCAGTTTCTTTAAATCAACGCTCACATGCTTTTTCCTGGCTTCATCCATCATGTTCACGCATACTACTACTTTCCCTGTCTGCCCCAGAACCTGCAGCACCAGCCGCATGTTGCGTTCCAGGCATAAAGCATCGCAGACCACCACGGCTACATCAAATTCACCGGAACATAAAAAATCCCTTGCTACCTCTTCCTCTGCCGAATGGGCATCCAAAGAATAGCATCCGGGAATATCCACCAGAACATACCCCTGCCCTTTATAACAAGCATACCCCTGAGCGCTTGCCACTGTTTTGCCGGCCCAATTCCCGGTATGCTGCCGCATCCCTGTCATTGCATTAAACACCGTACTCTTACCCACATTCGGGTTCCCCGCCAAAGCCGCCACTATGTCGCTATTCCGTTTCTTATGTATCCCCAGCCCCATATCCAATGCGCCCATCCCTACTGAAGATTTACTTAAACCCATCCGCTTCCATCCCGCTTTCAATTTTCACTTGAATATTCCGGGCATCCTCAACCCGGATTGCAATCAACGTTCCCATGACATAATAAGCAACTGGGTCGCCAAACGGACTGCAATATACACATTCCACCTGGCTTCCCGGCACAAATCCCATGTCTTCCAGCTTCCGCCTAATCCCTTCTGCCAGAGTCATCCTTTCAATCCATCCCTTTTCCCCTGGCTTTAACCCATTCAGCCCTATTATTCCCCTTTCCATCTCCACCAATGCAAAGCTCCTTTCCGGGAATTTATGTATTCCCTTAAAGTAACTTATGCATCTTCCAAAATATTGCGATAGCAAAGCGAATCCCATTGGCAGTCTCCGCAAACCGACTTCCTTTTTCCCGCATCCAAAATATTTTCTTTTACCAATCCCTCAAACTCTTTCCAACCCATTTCCGTTCCTGCTTCCAAACCGCACAATTCCAGCGTTTTCCAATCATACCCTGCTACCTTATCCCCGTTTGTACAAATACCGGAGCTATTGTTCGGGCAATATCCGCATATCTTATCCGTTTCCGCTACAATACATACTTTGGGGTTTTTCTCCAATGCCCTCTTGATCATATCCATATGTTCTACAAATTCTTTGCTGTAACCCCTACCTTTAAAAAAGGCAAGGCACATCCCATGATGTGCCCTTATCCTATAATTTTCCATACCTTTGACCATACACTTTCTTTCATCCGTAAATCCCGGGAATCTTCTCAAAGCAACTTCTGCCGCATACATTAAAGCTTCGTCCTTACCTCATCTATTGCATTTTTACAATTATCCCCAACCGCTTTCCGAGTGTCAATGCCAGCGCAATTTTAATCAAATCCGGGATAATAAACGGAATGACGCACCAGCCCAGCACGGTAGCAAGCCCTATTGAGCCTGCATTTTTAGTATAAACCATCATAAACCATGCGGTACCAAAAATATAGCATACCACCAGGCCGATTACCATTGATACCGCCTGAACCCATAGCTTTCTCCCAAGCAGCGCTTCCATTCCCCACATAACCAATGCCGATAAAATAAATCCGATAATATAGCCTCCCGTATTCCCCGCTAATACCGCAAGCCCTTGTGTAAATCCTGCAAATACCGGAATCCCTATTGCCCCCAACAGAATATAAACCACTACCGCCACCGTTCCCCTTTTCCCTCCCAGTACACATACTGCAAGGAATACTGCAAAAGTCTGTAGTGTGAACGGCACTGTGGCGGGGATGGATATCCATGAGCATATCGCCATCAATACTGCAAATACCGCAATGTAAACCATATCATACGTTTTACTTCTCGTCGCTGTTACCGTAGTCATCATTTTTTCCTCCCTTTTCTAAACAAACCCGTATATTAGGAGCCATTACCAGACATTTCTCCTAACTTCCGAACCTTAAGCTGAAAAAATAATAACATCCGGGCAGTATATTGTCAACCACATTTTTCTAATAGTTAACATTAAGTCAACAGCCCGGTATTCCGCCAGGCTGTTGACGCCAAAACACTTATTCGGATTTTACAAACCGGTCTGCACCAACTCCGCATATGGGACACTTAAAATCTTCTGGCAAAGCATTTCCTTCATATACATAGCCGCATACCTGGCAAGTATATTTCGCCTTTTTCTCATTTTCCACCGTATTGCCATCCCCATTTTCCGGCAGGTAAGTAGGCGCATTTTTGGGGCTTTTCCCTTTCACAACATTATGGTAATATGCATAAGTCATGGCATCCCCCATACCGTCATATGAGCCTGCGTCTATTACCTCCCCTAAAAATACCGTATGTGTAGCTGTTTCCATCTTATTGATTACCTTGCATACCACATATCCGCAAGTAAACTTTACCACAGGTATCCCCTGCACCATCTCATAATCCACATGTTCAAATTTGTCCACATCTTTGCCGGAGCGGAACCCGAAATTTCCAATTAAACCCGCATCGGAGTCCTTCGCCATAATGGAAAACGCAAACTTTCCGGTTTTTTCTATACATCCGTTCGTATAATTATCATGGTTTACACTCACCGCTACCGTAGCCGGAGAAGATGTAATCTGCATAATACTGTTGGCGATACATCCGGTAGGTCGCTCTCCGTCCAGCGAAGAAACAATATAAACCCCGTAAGACATTTTTCTGAAAATATTTATATCCATGTTTTTCCTTTCCCGTGCCTTTGCACTAAATAAAAATAGTAATCATTACTATTTTAATATATCATCTTTTTTATTATTGTCAAGTATTTCCATAAATATGCGTAATTTTATATATCATTATATATATCATTTTATACAATCGAGTAAAGAAAATTCACCTTCCCATACCTGCTCATAAAGGCATATTTTATCTGCACGGGGCTGCCCATTGACAAAGGCTTTGCAATAAATTGCAAAGCCCGCAGGTATTTGTAAAAACAAGCATAAAATACAGTCTTACAAAAAAGTCTTATAATCCTCATAATTTTTCTCAAGCAATTTCGGCGTATCCAAGCCATAAGGGCATTTTCCCTTACATTTTCCACAGTGGAGGCATTCTTCTATCTTTTTCATCTTTTCCTGCCATTCTGCCTCTAAATATCTTTCCTTTGGCGCACGTCTTAACAGCAGGCTCATCCGCGCACAATTATTTATCTCAATCCCTGCCGGACAAGGCATGCAGTAACCACATCCTCTGCAAAAATCCCCCGCCAATTCCTTTTTCTCTTTCTCAATTTCCTCTTTCATCCCGTCCGTTAACACCGGAGGGTTTTCCTGATAAGAAAGAAACTCATCCAGCTCTTCTTCCCTCTGGATCCCCCAAATAGGTTCTACATGCCCAAAGCCGGACATATAAGCATAAGCTAAGGCGGAATTGGTAATCAACCCTCCTGACAACGCCTTCATAGCAATAAATCCTATGTTTTTCTCTTTACACATATCCACAATTTTCTTCTCCCGTTCCCCTGCCAAATAGGAAAACGGAAATTGTACCGTTTCATACAGCCCGGATTCCACTGCTTCTTCCGCTACGGAGTACCTGTGGTTGGTAATCCCGATATGCTTTATTTTCCCTTGTTTCTTTGCTTCCTCCATCGCTTCATACAACCCGGAGCCATCTCCTGGCTTTGGGCAGAATGCCGGATTATGGAACTGGTAAATATCAATAAAGTCAGTCCGTAAGTTTTTAAGGCTCATCTCCAATTCCGTCCAAAAACTTTCCACATCCTTTGCTGCCGTTTTTGTACTTATAATTATTTTTTCCCTGATATATTCAAAAGCTGCCCCTATCTTTTCTTCGCTGTCAGTATACATTCTAGCGGTATCAAAATAATTAATCCCGTAGTAAAACGCCTTTTGCAGCAAATATACTGCATCCCTTTTCGATACCCTTTGCACAGGCAACGCCCCGAATCCGTTTTTATTCATTACCAGCCCTGTTTTTCCCAACGTAATTTTCTGCATTCTTACTAAACCCTTTCAAAATATAATTGATAAGATTGATATTCACCCATTTCTTTCGGCAATAAATACCCGCCATACATAAGGGCGCGCCCATTATACACTTTTCCTGTATCCGCTTCCATATAATCATCATAAGGGTTTAATCCCCTTAGCTTAACGATACAATCCGGCGCATTCGCCTGTGCGCTGGTCATTACCACATTTACCAGACACTTATTCATATCTGTGGAAATGAACTGCCACGCCATAAAAGCTTCTTCCGGTTTTGTCAAACGGTAGTAATCGCCGCCCTGTATCAAGTCAAAATACTTCTTATAATCCTCAATCTGCGCTTTAACCTCTTCCTTATCCTCATCCGACATCTTGCTGATATCCAGCTCATATCCAAAGGTACCCGCCATAGCCACCGTACCCCTTGTATGCAATGGTGTGATACGCCCATTCTGATGGTTCGGACAAGCCGATACATGGGAGCCTACCGTACTAATCGGATAGCAGAATGAAGTTCCGTATTGGATTTTCAGCCTCTCAATGGCATCTGTGTCATCGCTGCACCATATCTGAGGGGAGTAATAAAGCATACCCGCATCGAACCGTCCGCCCCCGCCGCTGCATCCTTCAAACAGCACATCCGGGTATTTGGAAGTAATCTTTTCGAGAAGTTCATACAGCCCAAGCACATACCGGTGTCCGGCCTCGCCCTGCTGATCCGGCGTAAGTTCCGGATTATAAACATCGCAAATGCTCCGGTTCATATCCCATTTTACATAGGAAATATCCCCGGTATCCAAAATGTCGCAAATCACCTGATAAAGATAATCGCGTACACATTCCCTTCCCAAATCCAGTACGAGTTGGCATCTTCCCCTTCCGGGTTCCCGGCTCGGCAAAGCAAATGCCCAGTCAGGATGTTCTTTATAGAGCCTGCTGTCCTCGTTCACCATCTCAGGCTCTATCCATATCCCAAAAGAAAGCCCTTTTTCTTTAATCCTCTGAATCAGCTCATGAAGGCTCATCCCCAGTTTTTCTTCATTCGGGAACCAATCCCCAAGCCCTGACTCATCAAAATCCCTTTTGCCGAACCAACCGTCGTCCATCACAAGCATTTCAATCCCTAGTTTCGCCGCTTCTTCCGCAATGCTAATCAGTTTTTCCCCGTTGAAGTCGAAATAAGTCGCTTCCCAGTTATTAATCAGCACCGGCCGTCTTCCGTTTTTATATTTTCCACGGCAAAGGTTATTCCGTATAGCCCTGTGGAACTGGGTAGACAGCCTGCCAAGCCCATTCCCCGAATAGCTCATAATAACCTCCGGCATTGCAAAGACCCTTCCCTTTTCCAGTAAAATTTTAAACCGGGAAGGATGTATCCCCATAGTAAACCTTAGCCGGTTCAACTGGCTGACCTCTGCCTCCGCCAAAAAGTTGCCGCTGTATACGTATGCAAATCCATAGCATCCTCCATGCTCTTCCCCCGTTTCCGGTTCGCACAGAATTACAAACGGGTTATGCTGATGGCTGGAAGTACCGCGCAGAGAACCGATTGACGTAATCCCCCTGCCCAATCTCCTTCTTTCCGCTTCCCGTTCCATAGCATGTCTGCCATTAAATGTATAGATATCCATATCCGCCGTCAGGAAATCCATGCTCATGGAAACCGCTTTATCCATCACTGCAGTCTCTTCCTCACGGTTTTCGATTAAACATGCCCTCGTAATCACGTCCAAATTCTCATATACGCCATATAAAAGCGTAACATAAAATTCTTTTGCCCTATCTTTCAGCACAACTTTAAGCGTCTGTGCCATTTCACTGCCGCCGTACATAGCAGGCAGCCCTTCCAGCCCATATTTCCCTTCTGTAATTTCGTGGGATACATACCTTAAGTCCAAAGCATAGCTGCCGTCTCCATGCTGCACCCGGATTCCTTCCGCCCTATAATCCCCTACATTAAAGGAAGGCATCTCCTGAGGCATTGTATCCAAAGATACCGTCCTGTCCATACCAGCATCCCCCATTGCTGTAGAAAACCCGACATCTTCATACCGAAACAGATATGACATATCCTCGTTGGAAATCCTATTTCCATAATAGCTATGCAGCAACACCCCATAAGGGCCTATTTTCATCTGATAAGTAGTATGCTGTGTATCTATCGAAATTGTCTTGGTATTTTCATCATAATAAACTGCCATATCCTATCCTCCTGATACAAGAGCCGCTACAGGCTAAGCTGCAGCACAGCCCCGATTTTTCTTCCGTCGTCGCATATTTGCCAAGAACCGCTTCCGGAAAATAAGTATAACATACTTCTATTTATAATTGCAAGAAACACGGACTGCCATCCCTTATGGCAGTCCGTGTCCGTTACTGCTCACTTTGTGACCGGTAACTATATATTTATTTATCCCCTCTCCCCGTTTATGTAAAACCCCCTATTTTACCGCACCGTTTACAACACCGTTCAGAATCTGTTTCTGGCAGATAATGTAGAAAATCAAAATCGGTATCAATGCCAGCAGATAAGATGCAAATGCCAAGTTATAGTTTGTACCGAACTGTGACTGGAAATTCAACTGTGCCAAAGGCAGCGTATTCTGCCCGGACCCTGCCATAATAACAAGGGGAGTCATCACATCGTTCCAAACAGACAACGCTGTTAAGACTGCTACCGTTGCATGCATAGGACGCATAATCGGGAAAATAATCTTCCAGTAAGTCCTCCATGTAGAAGCCCCGTCCACCTTTGCCGCCTCTTCCAACGCCATCGGGATGTTTACCAGATACCCCGAATACAGCAGGACATTCATCGGCATATAAAATACAACATACAGTATGATAACACCGAACCAGTTTGCCAGGCCCAGTTCCGCCGTCTGCTTTGCCAAAGGCATCATCAGGATTGCGAAAGGCACGAACATACCGCTGACAATAAACAGATATACAAAACTATAAAATTTATTTTTTGCCTTGTTTCTTCCTAAAGCATATCCCATTAAGGAATGGACTACGATAGACAGGCCTACCGCTATCAAAGTAATCAGTAAACTGTTGCCCAAAGAACGCCAGAAGTCCGTTACTTCCATAGCTTCCCTGAAATTGTTCAGGCTCCACGACTGCGGCAAGGATAAAATGCCGCTAATGCTGTTTGTCATTTCGGAAGGCTGTTTAAACGCAATTACAATAGTCAAATACAGCGGGAAAATAATCGTTGAAAGTCCAAGTATCAATAAGACCATTGCCACCTTATTCGTATGCATACTTGCATTTTTCTTTGTCATAGCTGCTCCTCCTTACTGCTGGAAAATTTCATCTGTGCCACGGAAACAATAACAATTACAATAAAGAATACAACTGCATTTGCACTCTGGAAGCCAAACTGTCCGCCTGACATACCATTGTTATAAATCAAGTAGGAAATGGATTCCGTACTCTGTGCCGGGCCGCCCTTTGTCAAAGCCATAATCTGGTCGAATACCATCAGGAAGTTCTTTACGCACAGAACCATGTTAATGGAGAAAAATGGTATAATCAGCGGGAAGGTCAAATAACGGAACTGCTTCCATCCGGTTGCACCGTCTAACCCGCCGGCTTCATATACATCCTCAGGCACCGTCTGTAACCCGGAGATATAAATAATCGTATTCATTGCAATTGCCTGCCAAGCACACACTATCATGATTCCAATCCATGCAACGCTGGGGTTCGACAAAATACTTGTACTCAAGCCTTCCACCCCTATCATCTGCGCTACTGCAGGAAGTATGTATGTGAAAAAGTAATTGAAAATATAGCCGACTACCAATGCGCCCAAAATGTTGGGAAGGAAATAAGCCCCGCGGAAGAAGCTCTTTGCCCTTATCTTACTGTTTAAGCCAAGAGCTAAAAGCAAACTGATTACATTGGTTACAACTGTAGATACAATCGCCAGCTTGAAAGTAAACCAATAAGATTTTCCAACACGGCCATCCGTGAACAAATCAATGTAATTCTGGAATCCTACCCAATTATATTTCCCGAACCCTTTAAAGTTTGTAAAACTATAAATCACGCCACGAATTAACGGAATAGTATTAAAGCAGATAAACAATGCCAAAATCGGAATCGTGATTAATAAAAAAGTTCTTTTCCTTTCATTTTTCATCACTTCTTTCATAGCTCTTCTCCTTTCCTAATTCGCATTCCCATGTTGTTTTTCATATTCTTGCACCAAACGGATAATGTCCCTGTTATACCGCGGCCAATCATTATCGAATTTCGTCAGGAAAGCATCCACGTCTTTATTCAGCAGGAAAGTCTGAATCTGGGCATCCACTGCCATTTCAGACGGATAATAGTGATCCTGATAGTCCTTCATGTTCCCGCTTGTTATGTATTCGGTCATCCCATCCAGGATAGAAGGCAATTGGAAATCCCCTTCTTTACAAGGGATTGCCGTCTGTGCATCAATATATTTCTGAAGATTCTCGTCTGCAAAAAGGAAGTCCAAAACTTCATAAGCCGCTTCTTTGTTCTTGCATTCAGCCATTACACAGAATTGAAGGTCAACACCGGAATTTAGCGTATTGCCGTCTTTTGAGTCATTCGCCGGCATTACGAAAGAGTCCAAATTCAAATCCGGGTTTACGGACAATATCTGCGGAGCCGCGTAGCTTCCGATAGGATACATTGCAGATTCCCCTCTTGCAAAAGCAGTACAAGCATCGTTATATCCGTATGCAAACGGGTCATCCGGCCCATAATTCAAAAGTTCCAAGTATTTCTCCGATATTTCCCTATATTCTTTGGAAAATGTGGTTTCTCCCCTATTTACCTGTTTCGTCGTATCTGCCGGGGAAAGGTCAACCGCCATAGAGTTCCAGGGCGCCAGGCAAGTCCATGTATCCTTAAAGCCAAAATAGAACGGAAGAATCCCTTCTGCTTTAATCGTCTCGCATAAAGCTTTCAATTCTTCCCAGTTTTCCGGAATCGTCCATCCATGCTCTTCAAACATGTCGCGGTTATATAAGATTCCGGCTGCATTCGCTACATAAGGCACTGCAAAAGTCCCTTCCGTAGGAACAAGCTCCAATGCTTCATCAATGTCCAGATATCCCTGATTAATATTCTGAAGCCCGCTGTAATCCGAAATATCCGCCAAAATTTCCGCATCCACAAAATAGGAATAATTAATATCTCCGCCAATTCCTATGATGTCTGGATAATCCTCCCTGATAAACCTCGTTTTTAAAATTGTCATCGCATCGTTAGGGGAACTGATTTTCAAATGTATGTCATCGTGCGTTGCATTAAATTCATCTTCCACCGTCTTAAAATAATTTGCCGCTTCCGGTTTGTACTGGACGATTTCGATTTCAACTTTCCCGTCGTTGGCTGAAGCCCCGCATCCACAGACAAACAATGATGATGCCATACAGCATAATGCAAGTCCTAAGCATTTTATCCTTTTCCCTTTCATAGCATTTCTCCTTCCCTATTTTGATAATCGTATTTTAACATACCATTATGCTACTAATAAATACCACTATTTTGCACATTATATTCATTTATGCTATTTTTATGTCTTTTATTTGAAATCGTCTAGCATTTTGGTATATAATAAAAATATACGTCTTCGCGTTGGAAGATTCATTTAATATTAATTCTGAGGTGACATATGAGCGAGGTAATTTTCTCCGTTTTTCCAAGTGAAAATTTTATTGACTTAGGGCTGTACCAGTTCGGCTGGGAGCAATGCGACCCTTCCCATTCCTTCGGCCCTGCAGCCAGGAACCACTATTTGTTTCATCTATGCCTGTCCGGCACCGGAACTCTATATGCGGAAAACAGCAACGGGGAATCCATTGCTTATCAGGTAAAAAGCGGGCAGGGGTTTATGGTATTCCCCCATCAGGTATCCACTTACATTGCGGACCATGAAATCCCCTGGGAATATACATGGATAGAATTTGACGGGCTGCGGGCAAAGGAAGCGGTCGACTTAGCCGGCATCAGCCGTGACCGGCCTATCTATAAAGCCCGTTATAAAGACTTGGCAGAAACGATGAAACAAGAAATGCTATACATTGTAAACAATAAGGAAGCGTCCCCTTTCCATTTAATCGGGCATCTTCACCTTTTTATCGACAGCTTTATCCGTTCTTCCACTTCCGCCCCAATCGGCCAGGGAAGCAGCCTGCGGGATTTTTACATAAAAGAAGCTATCTCATTCATTGAACAAAATTTTCAAAACAATATATCCGTGGAAGACATCGCTACTTCCTGCGGGTTGAACCGGAGCTATTTCGGAAAAATCTTTCATGAATATACAGGAAAATCCCCACAGGATTTCCTCATTTCTTACCGGATGTCAAAAGCAGCCGAACTATTAAAGCTGACAAAACTATCTGTGGCAGATATCGGAAATGCCGTCGGCTATCCTAATCAGCTCCATTTTTCGAGGGCTTTTAAAAATGTATACGGAATTTCACCCAGACAGTGGCGCGGAGAAAACGGAGGCGGGTGCTTATAGCCTTTACTTCGTTGCTTCCGGGCATAAAGACCCATCATTATTATTGTTTGGCAGATGGCAAAAAAATATTGCGCCCGTATCTTATTTTGGTATATACTTGTTATATATCTTTTAAAATAATTTTTAGATTCAATCGTATTATTTTCTTCATGATTAACATATATATTTTTGCGTTTTAGGGCATTTTGCTAACCATCACAAGAAAGAGGACAAAATATGCTTTTTTCCGTATTCCCTAACGAAAGCTTCGTGGACATGACATTATATCAATATGGGTGGGAACCTTGCAAGCCAATGCAATCTTACGGGCCCTACATACGCAATCATTATTTATTCCATTATGTCATTTCCGGTAAAGGTACTTTAGTCTCCGTCAACTCATCCGGCATAAATAAAACCCATTCCCTTAGTGCGGGCAAGGGCTTCCTAGCTTCCCCCGGGCAAATCGTCACTTATTATGCGGACAAGGATGAACCCTGGGAATATGCATGGCTGGAATTTGACGGCATCAAAGTGAGAGAATATCTGCTCAATGCCGGTCTTGATATAAATTCCCCCATTTATGTTCCAAAGACTTTTGCTATGAGCTGTCAGGTAAGGGATGAAATCCTTTATATTGCCAAAAATTCCGATGCAGCGGCTTTAAATCTGATAGGGCATCTCTATCTTTTTATGGATTCCCTCATCTCTACTTCCGTGCGCCAGCATTCCAAACCGGGCGGAAAGGTAAAAGATTTTTATATCAAGGAATCCCTTACCTATATCGAACAACATTACCATGAAAATATTACCGTTGAAGATATGGCCAACATCTGCGGTCTAAACCGGAGCTATTTCGGGAAAATGTTCCGGGAGTCTACCGGCTTCAGCCCGCAAGAGTTTATTATCCATGTCCGTATGAGCAAGGCGAGCGAGCTTTTA
Organism: uncultured Kineothrix sp.; assembly: GCA_910588855.1. Classification (GTDB taxonomy): domain Bacteria; phylum Bacillota; class Clostridia; order Lachnospirales; family Lachnospiraceae; genus Kineothrix. Next base: position 66,395 of record CAJUSR010000010.1, read on the forward strand.
AAAAGCACGGACAAAACCATTGGGGAAATCAGCGTTTTAGTTGGATACCCCAACCAGCTTCATTTTTCCCGCGCCTTCAAAAACAAATATGGCGTTTCCCCTAAAAATTACAGGGATTCTGTCGTCATGCCACAATAGCCGCGCTGTTTTCCCCCATACCCTACCCGCCTAACAGCCTAAGAGCCTGCTATACCCAAATGCAAATTTTTTCTGTCTCTCTGTGCTTATAGGCAGTTTCAATCCATTCACTAATGTAATTCCGGTTTTTGTCCTTGACTTTATCAAATAATAATTGACAAGATATGATTGATGAATCCTTAAAAAGGGGATTTTTCCATCCGAAAGCTTATCCTCCACATCGGACAGCTTCCCCACAAATATTTCTTCTTCCCCGTTTTGCAAGTTTACCTTGATTTTCTTTCCCATGCTTTCAAAGTATAAAATCTCTTTACACGGCAACTTATATTCTTCATATTTAAAATGAAATGTAAAATAAAAATTGTTCTCACAAATCTTCTGATTGGCTTCCAAGAATATCTCATAAAAAAGGCGTTGTTCCACCGGCTTCCTGATGAATGCAAAAATATTAAGGCGGAATAGCTTTACTATTTGTTTATCACATGCCGACATATAAATAATCAGCACATTATTATCTATTGCCCGTATTTGTTTTGCGGCCTCTACTCCCTGCTCAGTTTCCGTCCGGCAGCCAAGATATAGCAAATCATATTTGGTTCCTCTTCTTATTTCTTTTCTGAGCATCCCATCGTCATGGAAAACATCCACTTCTACCGGTATTCCTCTTATCTTGCAAATATCAAAAATAAGCGCCTCGGTCTGAGCCGCAAGTATGAGTTTGTTATCGCATATAGCAACTTTTACCATTTGTTTCCTACTTTCTCCATACTACTATATATTTATACATTGTAAAAAAATATAATCTATAATTAAATTTACCAATTATGATGTGAAATGTCAATAATAATTATTATAATCCTTGACAGTCTTATCAAATTAATTGTAGTATTATTATTATACAAGCGATTTTATGGAGGCCATTCATGAAATTTGTAAACCTTACTTCCAAAGAGTTTGAAATAATGAAGATTTTCTGGCAATATGACAAACCACTTACCGCAGCTGAAATCATGAAACTTTCCCAGGAAAAGACATGGTCTTTCAATTCGCTATACCCTTTATTGAACCAATTGCTGAAAAAGCAATATATAAAAGTAGCTGGCAACGTCCGTACCGTCAAAGCGCCGAGCAGGGTTTTTACAGCTAATATTTCTTTACTTGAATATTCCAATATGCAGTTTCAATCCATTTTTACCGATTCAGACAAAAAAATAAATATTGGAAATATGTTGTCCTATTTTTGCAACCATTCAAAAAACTCAGACGCTTTGATAAAGGAAATAGAAGAATGGATAGAAGAGCATTGATATAATTTCCAAAGATATTAAGGAGTGTCAAATGCTTGATATTAATATCTACTCTATGATTAACAGCTTAATTGGGGCTTGTATCTTAATTATATTTTGCCCCTTTATGGAAAAGCTGATAATTAGAGGACAGATATCAAGCAGCACATATTTCTTCGCATTCCTGTTAATCATATGCAGGCTTCTCTTGCCATTTGAAGTTGTAGGCAAAACATATTTTGTACAAATTGAAAAGTTGCTGCCATCTATCGTACGGCTTTTAAAAACGGAGATATCCATTCTTCCGTCATCCACCAGCCGTTTACATATTGAAGCCACTCTACTTGAGGCAGTTCTGTTGTTTTTGTTTTCCATATCAGCTGTAAAATGTTTCAAACTTTTCGCAGACTATTACAGCTTATGCAAAAGCATGAAGTTTGTTTTATCCTCTAGGAATAAAACAGTGGAAAAAGTATTATGTACCGTTAGAGAAGACTACCGTTTTAACTTTCCTGTGCGTGTGATACAAAACAAATATGTGGACAGCCCATTTGAATTTGGTTTGTTCCGGCAGACCATATGCCTGCCGGATATCCCTTACTCTGAAGAAGAGCTGTATTTCATATTGTCTCATGAACTTCACCATTTCAGCAGTAAATCGAATTGGCTGAAATTTTTTAACAATATTTTAGCTTCCGTTTTCTGGTGGAACCCGTTAATTACATTTTATAATACATCCATCGTATCCATGATTGAACTCAACTGCGATGAACATGTCATTACCGGATTCAACGACCGCCTAAAAGCTAAATATTTATCTTGTCTTTTAAGTGAACTTAGGCCGCAGCATCATACGAAAGCGAATGGAATCATCCACTTATTAAGCCCGAACGACAAATCACTTTCCAAACGCTATCACTTCATTACTGCAAAACACAAAAAGTCCAAAGCGGTGTTTATCTTGTCCGCTTTGCTTATGTTAAGCGTATTTTTTGCGTCTTATTTTGTTATGGTTTTGCCGTATTGCGATACACTTGCATCAGAAACTAAAACACCTAAATTTATAAAAGAAAATTCTTACATATTGAAAAAGGGGGATGCTTACATTATTTACTATGAAAATGAGCCTTATATTTATTCGGAAACTATCAGCGACACTTTTTCAGATTTAACGATTATTGAAGAAGATTAACCTTACGGAAAAGAGGTAGATTATGAAAAGAAAAAAAATATTATTTGCATTGGGGTTTCTTGCCCAGGTTACCCTGTCACTAAACCTTGCCTTTGCTAACCCTGCTTATTTAGATACTCCGGCTTTACCTTGCGCAACAACTTCTGAGGGCGAAATCACCCCTCACGCAAATGTAACAGGATATAAGTATATGGAAATTGATGGCATTTTATACAAACGCCTATGGTCCTATACCTATGCCAGATGGGAAGACCCCTATTGGTATCCGGCATAAGGCTTCCAACCAATTAACGATTCATTAAATAAATAATATAAGTATAGTATAATAGTATAAATACATCCCCCTTAAAAAGCAGCCGCATGCAAAACAATACGGCTGCTTTTCCTTTCCCATCTATCGGAATTGCAAAAATCCTTTCCCCTTTTTCTTGCAGCATTTCAAAATAATGGCAGAAGTAGGCGGCAAAGTCACTTTTACTTTCCCTGCCGCAATCGGATATTCTTCTTCTTCAATTGTATGCCCTTCCGCTGTAGTCAGAAAAACCCTTTTCATCATTCCTTCTTTCGGCGTGCCGAGATACCATACCGCCAATTCCTTTGTAACCTCATAGTCATTGTTATTCACCAATACGGCGGACTGTCCATGCTTTGTAAAGCGGCCATATCCAATTACATTATAATCCCTCTCCAATTCCTTTAAAGAGCCAATTAAAAATTCCTGATTCATTTTATGGACAGCAATAATGTCTTTATGGAATTGAATCAAATCCTTATCCTCATTCCCCCACGGATAAGTCCTTCTGTTGTCCGGGTCTGTAAATCCCGTAACACCGGCTTCATCGCCGTAATATATTGTGGGTGCCCCCGGCCATGTCATCTGGATGACAACCGCTTCCCGTAAAACCGCTTTATTTACATTATAATCTGCCGCCGCAGGCCCATGGGAATTTGTCCGCCCTACAAACCGGTTCGTCCTTGTAAGGAAGCGGGAATGGTCATGGTTCGACAGCTCATTCATCGCCATATATAGGGACGGCATTGTCATATTCGCACCGTTATACCTCATGGCATCCCAAAAGCTATCCGCATTCCCCAGCATATCTCCCCTGAAATCATCGCTATGCTTCTGCATCCCTGTTAAAAACCAGGTTACCGGCTCCATAAAAGCATCGTAATTCATAATCGTATCCCACTCTTTGCCGTTCAGCCATTCCCTTGGATTCCCATAATGCTCCGCCAGCACTACGGCATTGGGGTTCGCCCGTTTTACCGTTTTATAGAACTCCTTCCAGAAATAATGGTTATATTCCGGCGAATGCCCCAAATCCGCCGCCACATCCAGCCGCCATCCGTCCACGTTATATGGCGGCGATACCCATTTACGGGCAATATGCATTACATATTCAAACAAATCTTTAGAACCTTCGTAATTCAATTTGGGAAGTGTGTCATGCCCCCACCATCCGTCATACGTATGGTTATAAGGCCATGCTTCCTTTTCGTGGAAATCAAAATAATTATGGTAAGGGCTTTCCCTGTCCACATAAGTCCCCTTTTCGTACCCTTCCGCGTTCTCATAAATCCGCTCTCTATCCATCCACTTATTAAAGGAACCACAATGGTTAAACACGCCATCCAAAATGACCCTCATACCCCTTCTATGGGCTTCCGCCACTACTTCGGCAAACAGTTCATTGCTTGCCTCCAAATTCGCCTTGTTTGTAACACGGTTAATATACCTTTGGGCAAAACGGTTTTCATGCCCCGGCTGCAGCAACTCCCCTTCGTCCATAACTATTTTCCCGAAATGAGGGTCTATATAATCATAATCCTGAATATCGTATTTATGATTGGAAGGTGATACAAATAAAGGGTTAAAATAAATGACATCTATTCCCAAATCCTGCAAATAATCCATCTTGTCCAAAACACCCTGCAAATCGCCGCCATAAAACTCCCGCACACCCATCGCTGCGGGATATTTGTTCCAATCTTCCACCTTCTCCGTATTGGCCCCTATATATCTATACTCATCCGTAAGTACATCATTAGAAGAATCCCCGTTGCAAAAACGATCCACAAATATCTGATACATGACCGCCCCTTTTGCCCAATCGGGGGTTTTATAACCCGGTATCAGCCGGAAATCGCATTTTCTGTCAGCCTCCTTTTGTACCCCATAATAGTTAAAACAACACACCGCCTTTCCCGCATGTACCTCAAAATAATAACTGATTTCCCTGTCCTCTAGCTGTACTGTTTGATAATAATAATCAAAATGCTTATCCGATTCCTGTTTCAGCATTTGATACTTCTCATTGTCACATACAAAGTAAACTTTATCCACATTATTTTTCTTTGTACGGAATTTCACTGTTATTTCACCGTAAGCGCTGGGTTCCGGAGGCGATACATAATCTTCCGTCATGTCACTATATAGCGCCTTCCTGTCAAATATCGGCCGCATCGTAGCGATATACATCTGGTCATACTCAACTCTCTGAAATTTGTCTATACCCATCCATTCTTCTCCCTATGGCTTTTATAATCTTTATGAATTATTTTATACTATGTACTCTTGCTGTTCAAGTAATTTTCCATTTATAAATTTCCCCTACATGAGGCTGTACATAAATACGCATAAATGCACATAAATAAAAAAGAATCCTGCTTGCAGGATTCTCCGCCTGCGGCGGGTCGCGCCAGCGACATGCTTCCCCTCCGACGCAGTGCGATAATTGCTTTTTTACCATATGAGAAATTCGGAGAACTTTCCTATATGGTAAAAAACGTCCTGCTTGCAGGATTCTCCGCCTGCGGCGGGTCGCGCCAGCGACATGCCCCCCCCCTCCGACGCAGTGCGATAATTGCTTTTTTACTATATAGTAAAAAAGACAGCAATCGCTCTGCTGTCTTTTTTAGAGAAGGTATTTCTTTCTTATGGGGTATAGCAAAAAACTATATAATGTATTGGGGGGTTACAAGTAGTATAATAGCATAGCCTACCGTATGCGTAAATACCAAGGATTCACAAATATCACAAAAACCAATATGTTTTTTTGTTAGTTTTGCACAAAATCCTTAATTTTTAAAGAAATCCTCCGGCTCATACGGCTTTTCTTCCATTAAAGCTTCAAATTCTTCACGGGTTATTTTCTCTTTCTGCAATAACAAATCCGCACATTTATGAAGGTTGCTTTCATGCTCCGCAATAATTGATTTGGCCTTCAAATAACAGCTATTAATAATTTCTTTTACTTCCTTGTCGATTTCCCCTGCTACCAGTTCGCTGTGCCCTTTAGCATGGGCAAGGTCACGTCCGATAAATACTTCATCGTCATCGTCGTCATAATTAATCACACCAATGTTATCGGACATTCCATACCGCGTTACCATCCGCCTTGCAACCTTTGTGGCTTTCTTTATATCGCTGGATGCACCGGTTGTAATATCGTCAAAAATAATCTCTTCCGCAATCCGCCCGCCCAAAGATACCATAATTTCCTGAAGCATTTTCCCTTTTGTCATGAACATTTCATCCCGTTCGGGAAGAGGCATCGTATAGCCCGCAGCCCCCAGGCCTGTAGGGATAATGGAAACCGTATACACCGGTCCTACATCGGGAAGCACATGGAACAGTATCGCATGACCGGCCTCATGATATGCTGTAATCCTTTTCTCTTTATCGGAAATCACACGGCTCTTTTTCTCCGTGCCAATACCCACCTTAATAAAAGACTTTTTAATATCTTCCTGCTTTACAAACGCCCGGTTCTCCATTGCTGCGTTGATTGCCGCCTCATTCATCAGGTTTTCCAAATCCGCTCCGGTAAACCCGGCGGTCGTCTGGGCAATCTGTTCCAAATTCACGTCTTCTGCCAACGGTTTATTCTTGGAATGGACAGTGAGTATTTCTTTCCTTCCCCTTACATCCGGAGGGCTGACCGTTATTTTTCTGTCAAACCGACCGGGGCGCAGGATTGCCGGATCCAATATATCCACACGGTTTGTTGCCGCAAGCACGATAATGCCTTCATTTGCACCGAAACCATCCATTTCCACAAGAAGCTGGTTCAACGTCTGCTCCCTCTCATCGTGTCCGCCGCCCATACCGGTACCGCGCCGTCTTGCTACCGCATCGATTTCATCAATAAATACAATACATGGAGAATGTTTTTTGGCATCCGCAAATAAGTCTCTGACCCTGGAAGCCCCCACACCTACAAACATTTCCACAAAGTCGGAACCGGATATGCTGAAAAAGGGAACATTTGCTTCCCCGGCAATCGCCTTGGCCAAAAGGGTTTTACCGGTACCAGGCGCACCTTCCAAAAGCACCCCTTTCGGTATCCTGGCGCCTACTTTTGTAAACTTGCCCGGCTCCTTCAGGAAATTAATGATTTCGTCCAACTCTTCTTTTTCTTCCTGCAGACCCGCTACATCTTTTAACGTCACTTTGTTGTCCATAGAAAGCTTCGCCCGGCTCTTACCGAAATTCATCATCTTTCCGCTGCTGCCGCCGCCCGCATTCTGGCCATTCATCATAACAAAGAAAAAGACCCCTACTACCAGTACAAGCAGAATAGGGAATACGCTTGTCATAAACCAATTCTCTCTCGGGATATCCCTTATTTCAGGATCCAGCCCAAAAGATATCAGCTCATTCTCAATTTCCTTTACATCCGTTACATAAAGAATCTTTTCCTCCCCTGTAACAAGCGCCACCCGTACAATACCCGTGGGCGTCTCTTTATTCGGCTGTATCATAGCTTCCAGCACTTTCCCTTCTTTCAGGGCTTTCTGTAATTCACCTCTCGTGTAATCCGTCTCCTGCCCATTTAAGCTTCGGAACATCCATGCCGCCAAAATCATCAGCCCAAGAATTAATAGAAAATACGCATTTAAATTCTTTTTATTATTATTCAACTCTAACCTCCAATCCGCATCTGCCGTATTTTTACCCATTTATGCGGACATATATTAAAATTCTATTTTTCGTCCAATTCCACTACGCCGATATAAGGCAGGTTCCTGTATTTCTGGTCATAATCAAGGCCATAACCTACAACAAATTCATCCGGAATCTGGAATCCGGTATAATCCACATGGACATCTACCACTCTGCGGTCCGGCTTATCCAATAATGTACAAAGCCTCAGGCTTTTGGGCCCTCTGTCCCGCAGCATTTCCAAAAGATAGCTTAACGTCCTGCCGGAATCCACGATATCTTCCACCACTACTACATCCTTATCCTTTAACGGCTCATCCAAATCCTTCACAATCCTGACTACCCCGCTGGACTTCGTCTCGCTCCCATAGCTTGAAACCGACATAAAATCCAGAGAAACCGGCACATTTATCCTTTTGGCCAATTCGCACATAAAAAAACTGCCGCCCTTCAGCACGCACACCAGATGTACCTGTTTCCCTTCATAATCTTTGCTGATTTGCTCCCCGATTTCCTGAATCCTCTTATCCACTTCTTCTTCGGACAACATAACTCTTACTCTCTCTGACATTTAAAGCCCTCCTCTTACCTGTACTTTTAAAATATGTTTTGTCTCTTCTGTAATCTTATAATATTCGCTGATACGGTATCCCGGCACCCATATAATATGGCTGCCGTCCGCCAAAACGTAAAGATTTTCCCGTTCTTCTTTCGGTATTTTCTCTTCTATCATATAATTTTTCAGCTTCTTTTTGGATAGCTCTTTATTAATCGTAAGATAATCCCCTTTTTCCCTTGTACGGAACACTAACGACTTTGTTATTCTATCACAATTCAGCCACTTCGTATATGTCTTTCTGGAAATAATTTCGGAATTATCAAAAAAAGAGGGGATTTTTTCCTTAGAAAATATGGTCAATTCCACAACCCCCAGACCGGGAACCTCCACCTCCAACATCTGCCCCGAGCTATCCGGTAAACTTATTCCGATTTCAACGGACGGCTCCATTTCTCTCCCGTCCTCACAACATAATATCAAATGCCCATACTCTTTTTTCGCTTTTAATCCATAAGGCATGGAAAGCTGCTTGTTTCCCTGTTTCCATAACAGTTCCTCAAGCCCTTCCATATGCACCGAAGTGATGTCCTTCCTCCCTTCCGTCATCCTTTCCAGGCATTGAAGAAGAATCTGCCTTCTTATCAAAGGCTCTTCCTCTTTCAGATGGGCAATATCCAGTACCGCCTTTTCTCTTCCGGTTTCTAACATACAGTCTCCGCAAGCCTTTTCTGCCTGCCTGCGGATATATGCATCCGCCTCTAAAAACATATCCGCCGCCCCGCACATATGTGCAACCACACCTGTACAAATTTCCTTCTCCGCAAAAGGAAGAATATGGTTACGGATACGGTTCCTTGTATAAGTATCCTCTAAGTTTGTACGGTCTATACAGAAAGATATCCCTTTTTCCCCAAGATATTCCTCAATTTCTTCACGCTGTACACATAGCAGCGGGCGGATTACATTTCCCCTCACCGGTTTAATCCCCCCGGCTCCGGTAAGCCCTGTTCCCCGAAACAGATGGAACAGCATCGTCTCCGCCCTGTCATTGGCATTATGGGCAACGGCAATTTTCCCCCTTTTTGCCGTTTCTTCTGTTCCGCTGCAATTCCCGCTTCCGGCTCCAAACTTTTCAAGGGTTTCTTCAAACGCTTTATATCTTATCCGGCGCCCCGCCTCTTCTTCGGACAAGCGCCCGCTTTTGGCATAAGCCTTTACATCCTCTTCATACAACACAAAAGGGATACCCTTCCTATCGCAGAGTTCCCTTACATAAGCTGCATCCTCCGCCGCTTCCGGCCTTATCCTATGATTTACATGGGCAACCACCAACCGGAAACCCATCTCTTCCGCTACTTTGCAGAGTATCAGGAAAAGACATACGGAATCAGCGCCTCCGGACACCCCTGCCACAACGGTATCCCCCGGCGCTATCATATGGTATCTATCCATATATTCTTTTACTTTCCGAAATAATCTATGGTTCATCCTACTTTCATCTCATCCTGCTTCCGCTGTATATCACTTAATATTTATATTAGACAATTTCGCAAGAAAAGTCAAACATTACAAGCTTTCCCATATCCCCATTACCATTACCGTCATATCGTCCCTAATCCTTCCTTTACTCTGGTGCAGGCAGAAATTTAAAATATGGTTAGCTATCTCCGCCGGGTTTTTTAAATCAATTTTCCCAAGCATCTCCGGAAGCATCTCTTCCCCGATTCCCTGTGACAAAGCATCCAATATCCCATCGGAAAGCATAACAATGTAATCCCCATCCACCAATCTTCTTCTCACCATTTCCATATCCATTTCATAAAAAACCCCAAGCGGAAGATTTCTGGCCGATATCTGTTCCACCAAATTCCCTCTTTTTATATAAGAAGGCGCCGAACCAATCTTGATAAATTCGCATACGCCTGTGTACAAATCCACTTGGTACAAATCCAATGTAGACATGTTCTGGGGCTCACCGCCCGCAATAAGCGCCCCGTTTATCATCTGCACCGCCGTTTCTTTTCCAAAACCCGCTTCCAAAAATTTTTCTATAAAGTCTATTACAAATGCACTGTCCTTGCACGCCTTTTCCCCGGAACCCATACCGTCGGAAAGCACGGCTGTAAGGATGCCCTCTTTTGCTTCCAGAAAAGAATAATTGTCCCCTGATATATGTTCCGTTTCTTTTACTGCCTTTGCAACCCCTGTCAAGATATGATATTTTGGTTCTTCCATATACTGGTAATTGCCCCATTCTTTCCCCACGAAAACAGGGGATGATTTCAAAGGTATCATCCTTAAGTTCAAAAGCACGGAAAGAAGGTTCCCCACTTCGTCCACCGCCGGGCTTGTCCCTTTCCCCGCCCGCATAATAAGATTGATTTCCTTATGCCCGCTCTCCTTTTCCATCAAAAAAATTTCCTTTAAAAGGACACCTTCCTCTTTCAATGCATGGGCAAGCTGCTTTACTTTCCGTTCGCTCATATGTATAAACCGATAGGATTCCTCCGCTACCCTGGTCATAATCTGTGCCATTTCGTTTAAATGGTCCGCCATCAAATCCCTGTTTTCCACCAGCCTTTTTTTCCATATATATTCCTGCCTGTCGCCCGTCGGCTCTGTCTCCTCCTCTTTCTGTATATCCGAAAATGTATTTGCCAAATCCCGGAAAGAATCCGCATACATTAACAATTTTTTTCTCCCATATTCCGGCAATATACTGTCAAAGGACGTATCCCCGCTTATAGACTGTTTTTTCATCGCACATCCCTCCATTCCCTGCTTCTGCACGGATTCTTGTAAAGGAACATTATACAAGACCGATTCCTGTCCGTTTGTCAAAACAGGTACATGAAAAATGATTTTTATACGACAAAAAATGCAGATACCGGCTTTGCCGCATCTGCACTTAATCTTCTTCCCTGAAAATAATCTCGTCTTCATGTATCAATCCGAGTTTATCCTTTGCTACTTCTTCAATATATTTCTTTGTATGTGTATATTTCTCATATTCGGCAATTTCTTCCGAACGCTTCTCCTCTTCTGCAATCTGCTCCGTTAAAACCCGTTCCTTCTCCTGATAGGCATCCAGCTTCTGCTTTAGCTCAATGCTTTTTATCAATACTACAATAAGCATCATAGCAACCACGGTAGTTACAAGGAACATACCGAACTTATTCTGCTTTTTTTTGCGGTAAGCAGCCCGTCTTGCCATAATGCCTCACCCCTGTCTCTGTGCCGGTTAATGCTTGCATAAACCCATTTTAAGCATTTTCACAAATGCAGTCAACTTCTTTTTCATATATTTCCATACTTTTTTCACCCTTTTACTTACGAAACCGCAAAAAGCCGCCACTCTCTTAATCGCCCATATAAAAGGTTTTAAAATAAATCCGGTTATTTTACAAATAATATGTATCTCTTTCTTAATCAATGCGGATAAAAGCTTAACGAAATGCATACCGATTATCTTTTTATACAAAAGCATTCCAAAAGCTGCCCCGAAAACCGCAAACCACCGCAGGATACCGTTGTTTTCTTCATACAGCATATAAAACACTGCCACAGCGCAGGCCGCCCAGAACAGAAAGTCTTCCAGCGAAACAAATAACAGGTTATGCTTCACCATTTGTCTGGCTATCAGTATAAAATCATACACAAACGTAATAACAATCCCCATTGCCACCGAATAGACCAGAAAATATACCTCGTTGATAATATCCTGACTCATTGCCCACCTACTTAAACAATCTGGAGAGCAAAGACTCACCCTTGCTGCCGTATCCGGTCACTTCGGAATAGGTAAAGCTATCTATTTTCCCGTCCACATCCACTTCCCCTTTATCCAAAGTCAAACGGCTTACATGAAGGTCTTCCCCTTTAATCATAAGCATCCCCTGATCTGTTTCCAGCAGTACCTCCTTCACGTCAAAAGAAAGCACATCGCATACCCCGCTGATAGTACATGTCCTTCTGTTAGTAAGCATTAATTTATGCGTACGCTGCTTTGCGGCATTTAAATCCTCCATATAACCCCTCCATGTAACCTAAAAGATTAAGTCCTTAAGAGATTATATGAATCCCCTTTTTTAAATATACCGGAAAAGGTCTTTTGCTTCTTCTTTTTTAACGGTCTCCTGCACATCCAGCACTTCAACCTTCACCTCTTTATTGCCGAACTGAATCGTAATCGTATCTCCCTGCTTTACATTTGCCGATGCCTTGACCGGCTTCCCATTCACCATCACCCGACCCGCATCGCACGCTTCATTCGCCACCGTACGCCGCTTAATCAGGCGCGATACTTTCAAATATTTATCTAACCTCATAGCTTTCCCTCTTTTCTTCCTTTCATTTTCTCCGCAACGCTTGCGGTTCTTCGTTAATTTACACCCTTTCTGCCTAGTATTTTTATAAGATTCGGGTGTCAAAAGGGCTGTCCGGCAGTGCCGTTTGGCACCCGAATCTTATTACGCAAAAAGAGAACCCGGTAAAAGGTTCTCTTTGGCTTCCATTCTATTTATACATTCACAATATCCTTTAAAGCCTTGCCTGCCTTGAACTTCGGAGCCTTGGAAGCTGCGATTTTCATTACGCTGCCGTTCTGAGGATTCCTTCCGTCTCTAGCCGCTCTTTTGGAAACTTCAAATGTACCGAAACCTACTAATTGTACCTTCCCGTCTTTCCTTAATTCGTCTGCAACAACATCTGTAAAAGCTTTTAACGCTTTTTCAGCATCTTTCTTTGATAAACCAGCCTGTTCTGCCATAGCTGCAACTAATTCTGTTTTGTTCATGTCGAACTCCTCCTACTAAAATACATTTTCGTTACTTTCCAGAAGTCTCCTTTTGAAACGTCTATACATATTTATAGACGCTTTCCGCATGTTTGTCAAGGAAAATCTGCCTTTTCTCCCCATTTATCAAGGTTTTCCGGACGGTTCATATCGTTCTATGATATCATCAATCCTATCCGTAAGGATTTGTTCCTGTGGAATTTTATATTGTCTTGCAATATCTGACAAATTTATCAAAATATCCCCTATTATTTCCTTTCTTGCCTCATTATGGGCTTCCGGTCCCAACCCTTTCAGCGTTTTTACCGCCGCTTCCAGCCGCGCTATATTTTCTTCATATCCGCTGCCCGCATGATATAGCTCGTCCACCTTTTTTAACACCTTAGGGGCTCTGGTAAGGGCGGGGAGTTCCTTGGGTACCTCCCGTAAAGGGGATTCTATCCACGTTTTCCCTTCTTTTTCCCTGCGTTTGATTTCTTCCCAGTCTGCCGGAATATCTTCCGGCCTCTTTCCCTCTGTCGTATTGCCGAAGACATGGGGATGCCGCCGTATCATTTTTGCACTGATTTCGTGAATGACATCCTCCAAAGTAAAAAGCTGTTCTTCCTTTGCAATCTGGGAATGCAGCATAACCTGCAGAAGGATATCCCCTAATTCCTCCCTCATATTCTCCGCATTCCCCGTTTGATTATAAATGCGGATGGAGGATACCAGCTCCGCTGCCTCCTCCATCATACAAGGTTTCAAACTTTCATGTGTCTGCTTCCTGTCCCAAGGACATCCGTTTTTACTGCGCAATGTCTCTACAATGTGTATCAAATCCTCCAAAGAATATTTCCTGTCCATAGGTTCCTCCACCTTCAGACCCTTTTAATTGCTGCTGACTGTCTGATTGCCGCTAACTGTCGGGCTGCCGCTACCAACCGTATTGCCGCTGATAGTCACAGTGCTTTCCTTCACTAAATCAGTAAAGGAATAAGTAATATCCTTTTCCTCATCGTCAATCTGGATAGTATAGCTCTTTGTTATATACCCCGGTTTACGCAAAGTAATCGTATGCAGCCCAGGATCCTTTTTAAAACTTACCGGAGACATTCCTATATAAATGCCATCCAAATATACCTCCACATCGGAAGGGGAATCAATATACACTTTATAGTTGCTGGCTGCGCTGTTATACTCATTGGCCGACACGCTTGTAACAGCATCGTAATCCGGCTCGTATCCGTCTTCTCCCAAAGACTCCTCCAAAGTAATGCTAATGCTTGCCAGCTCCTGGCTCACCTTTATGTAACGGGTAATAGTATCATACCCTTCCGCCTTGACCACCATCTGATGAAGCCCATATTCTATCTCTACCGGAGCGCTGATATCCACCTCTTCCCCGTCAATGCTGACTACCGCACTGCCTGGCGTTACCGCAAACAAAATCTTCCCTGTCTTTGCCTCTTCTATCTCTACATCCCCTACATCCAAAGTAGTTTCCTGATTCCTGGATATGGTTACCGTCCTTACTTCGTCAATGCCCGCTGCCGTCAAATGCACATCATAAGTCCCTTCCGGAACTACCAGAAGCATATCCTCCGTAATCCGCTGGATGACAGACTGCCCTACTTCTATCCAGCCTCCTTCCAGATACTCTTCATTGCTCAGGCGCAAATATCCATGCCCCTCTTCCACCACTACACTGTAGACACTGTTGCCTATCCCGCTCACGGATAGCACATCTCCACGTACGATATCTTCAAACTGTGCGTCTCTTCCTTCCGAAGAAATAACGAGATTATTCCTAAGGCTGTAAGTGCCCCCGCCCACTTCCGCATTTTTTCCCAAAACATCGAAATTGTATTTTTCCACTTTTTCCAGAATCCAAGCGCTTTCCGATAATTTCATACCAGTCAGCCTCTTTTTGCTCCTTAAAAATGTTACATCTACAATATCCCCGTTCCGCATTTGCTCCATAGACATACTGCCGCCATATTTATCCTGGATTACGGTTGTTCCGTCATAATCCAAAGTATAATACCGCCCTGTCTCCACATTCATAAAAGTAATTCTTTTTTTATCCGTGTCTATTTCTTTCACCACAGCCGTGTCTATCGAATCGTAGCTCCCCGGCTGGGCGATGACAAATCCCGAATCATATCTCTCATATGTGGATTCATGCGCAAAACCCTTGCTGCCGCTGGATGACAAAAAGCCGGCAACTAAAAGCCCTGCTGTTAATATGGAAAGAATCGCTACCGCATAAATCACCGGCTTGCTTTTTCCCGCTTTTCTAAAAGACCCTCTACGCATGAACGCTCCTCCTCTTTCGATTGGCTTTACCTTAGTTATTATATACTAATGCGCCAAAAAAGAAAACCTCCCATAAGAACTTTTATAATTTTCCAGAAATTTAACTTTTTCCTCCTCCTGTGCCAAAAGCTTCTCTAATTTCTCCAGATTCCTGCCCGGAATCCAAGCTTTCCCGGAATTGTAATAAAAATTAACTATTTTCCAGAATTTTTCCGGATACCGGAACCGGTAATATAACTGCACATAATCCGTCTCCGAGATTTCCCTTTCTTTATGGTAAGCGTCCAGCAGCAGATTCCCCAGCTCTATCGGCCAATTCCCTTTTTCCAGCAATTTCCTCATAAACAGGTAAAGATCCCTTACCGGGTTATCCCTGATGCATTTTTCAAAATTGATAATCGCCATGCCTTCCTTTTCTTCCGTATTCCCCTTCGTCATAAGGATATTATGGTACTGGTAATCCCCATGACAGATAATACATGTTTCTTCTTCCGTTTCCTCCCCATTCCCTTTCAATTGCCGGCCGGCTTCTTCTGCCACTTCGAGGGCCAGGTTTAAAAAGTAATCATAATGTTCTAAAAGGAAAATCTCAAAATTTGTTTTCTGGCTTTTATCTTTTAAGAATTTCCTTACTTTCTTTAACTCTCTATTATGCTTTTCATATTCTTTATCAATCCTGTATTCCGCCCTCTGCTTTACCCCTATGGAAATGCCCTTATCGATAACGGATGCCTTATGGAGCTGTGCCAATGCCCTTACTGCCTGTATACATTCTTTTGTATCACGGATATTGCACTCTCTGCCTTCAAAGTAAGTCTTTAATATGTAGGGAACCCTATCTTGGTCATAGGTAATCAGTTCCCCTTCTTTGGTCTTTAAAATATTTTCTACCGAAGGAAACCCCTGCTTCATAATTGATTTAAGCAGTGCGTCCTGAAAAATAATCTTATCTTTCGGCCCCGTATATTCCTTCAAAATCAAAAGACCCTTATCGGACTCACACAGCATTGCGCCCCGTCCTTTCCAGGTACGAAGCACTTCTATTTCATAATTTTCAAGCACGCTGACTGCTCTGTCATTCACATAAATTCCTCCCATTTCACGGTTCATAATCTTAATCTATCCTATCTTATGAAGCAATATGGGAAAGTATTCATGTTAATCTCCATTCCGAAGTGTTTACGCAACGGGGCGACACATATCTCAAATCTGCATCTGCCATCAGGGCTTATTTGTGACATTCGGGCACAAATAACCATGTGATAAAATCAGCTATCAAACTAATTTTTCACACTACTGATCCAGACTCTGTCCTTTACTGTTCCAACATCATCCTGCGCACCTGTTCCATGAGCTTTTCCTTTGTATTTTCTTCCGGTTCTTCCAATACGGCATGAAGCAGCTTATCCAGCATTTCCCCGATTTCTTTTCCCGGCCGCATCCCCGCTTCAATCAAGTCCTTTCCTGTTACGGCAAGGGTGCGCAAAGAGACGCACTGCCTTTTTTCCAAAACGGTTCCGTATACTTTCCTAACTTCCTCAACCCTGGTTATCTTTTCTTCCCTATCATAACTGCTTTGGGCAAAAATATCCGCTCTTTTTACATCAAATAAATAAGGGAAGATATCCTCCCCAATTTTATTTATTGCCCTACGCACACTCTTCGCCGAAGCCTCAACCGGATAATCGTGGTAAAGCACTAATTTACATACGCGGTAAAGGGTATCGTTGTCAAACCGCAGCCTGTGCATAATCCTCCGGGCTATTTCTTCCCCCAGCATAGCATGCCCGTGAAAATGGTCGATGCCCTCTTTATCCGTAAACTTTGTCTCCGGTTTCCCGATGTCATGGAAGAGCATAGCTAGCCGCAGCACCTTATCCCCTTTTACCCCATTCAGGGAATGAAGGATATGCTCGCCCACCGTATAGCAATGATGAGGGTTATTCTGCTCCGTTTCCATGCATCTGTCAAACTCCGGCAATACAACTTTTGTAATGCCCGTTTCGTAACAGACCCGCAAATAATCAGGATGGGGGGATACCAGTAGCTTTACAAGCTCCGTCCGAATCCGCTCTACGCTGATATTCTTAAGGTTTTCCGCCAGCTTTTGGATAGCCGTCCTAGTCTTGTCCTCTATAACATATCCAAGCTGGGCGGAAAAACGCACCGCCCTCATCATGCGAAGCGCATCTTCCCCAAATCTTTCCTCCGGATTGCCCACGCAGCGGACTACCCCTTTTTGAATATCCGAAGCCCCTCTAAATATATCCACCAATCCATTCTTATCATTATATGCCATAGCATTGATTGTAAAATCGCGCCTTTTTAAATCCTCCGCCAAATCCGAGGTAAACGTAACATCTTTCGGATGCCTGCTGTCTTCATACTCCCCGTCAATCCGGTAAGTCGTTACCTCAAAACCCTCTCTGTCCATAATAACGGTTACCGTACCATGCTTGATGCCCGTATCAATGGTCCGACCAAAAAGCGCTTTTACCTGCAGAGGGCTTGCGGATGTTGTAATATCCCAATCGTTCGGCACGCGCCCCAAAAGGGAATCCCTTACACATCCGCCCACTGCATATGCTTCGTATCCGCCCGACTCGATGACCCCTATTATTCTTTTTACTTTATCCGGCAAATCAATATGCATAATCCCTCCGCCATTTCTACCGGCAGTTGTTGCCCTTGCTCCCTCAACCGGCTATTTTATCATCCTTACTGTTTCCCTTGCGATTGCAAGTTCTTCGTTTGTAGGGATGACCATTACGGTTACTTTATTGCCTTCATCGGAAATAATTACCTCTTCCCCACGGATTTGATTCTTTTCCTTATTGATATTGGTTCCCAAAAATCCTATATATTCCCCTATCATTTCCCGTACCTGCGCATTGTTCTCGCCGATACCCGCCGTAAATGCAATAATATCCACACCGTTCATCGCCGCTGCATAAGCCCCGATATATTTTCCAACCCTGTATGCAAAAGCTTCCAGTGTATCCTTCGCTCTGTCATTTCCGTCTGCCGCCGCCTGGCCCAAATCCCTGAAGTCGCTGGACAATCCGCCGGACAGCCCGAAGACGCCTGACTTCTTATTGCAGATATTCAGCACTTCCTCTGCCGTAACCCCTTCCTTTTCCGCAATAAACGTAACAATTGCCGGGTCTATATCGCCGCTGCGCGTTCCCATAATCAATCCTTCCAACGGCGTCAGGCCCATAGACGTATCTACCGATTCCCCATATTTCACTGCCGATACGCTGGATCCATTGCCCAAATGGCAGACAATGATTTTTAAATCCTTTCTATCTTTCCCTAATACCTCAGCAGCCCTCTTGGATACAAAATCATGGCTCGTGCCGTGGAAACCATAACGCCTTACTTTATATTTCTCATAATATTCGTAAGGCAGCCCATACATATACGCCTTATTAGGCATTGTCTGATGAAATGCCGTATCGAATACGCCTACCATCGACACATTGGGCATTACTTCTTTGCAGGAATTAATCCCCACCAAATTTGCCGGATTATGCAAAGGCGCCAAATCGTTGCAATCTTCCACCTGTTTCAGCACTTCCTCCGTAATGATGACAGAAGACGCAAATTTTTCCCCGCCATGCACAATACGGTGCCCTACTGCGCCGATTTCATCCAAAGAACGGATAACCCCAACTTCTTTGTCCGTCAGTTTTTCAATTACCAGTTTTACAGCTTCCGTATGGCTCGGCATGTCCGTTTCTACCGTTACTTTTTCTCCGCCTGCCGGCTGATGGGTAATCGCACTGCCATCTATCCCTATCCTCTCGCATAACCCCTTTGCCAGCACTTTTTCGCTTTCGCTGTCTATCAACTGATATTTCAGCGATGAACTGCCGCAATTTATTACCAGAATGTTCATATAAATCCTGCCTCCTCTTTTCTATTTGGTTAATTGAATTTTACAACATACGGGGAAAGATTTCCAGAATATAATTTTTATTCCTCGCGTTAATTCCCTGCCACTTGCCGCAACCGTTTCCAAAATCCTCTTATAATTCATGCAACAATCCGATTTGAATCATAAAAAAATGAATTTTGTGCAAAATCTTAATAACAATTATTTTCAAGGAGGAATTTATATTATGAAAAGAGAGCAAAAAACAATGGACGGGAATCAAGCGGCTGCATATGTAGCCTATGCTTACAGCGAGGTAGCTGCCATTTATCCTATCACCCCATCTTCCTCTATGGCGGAATATGTAGATGAATGGGCTACGGAAGGGAAGGAAAATATTTTCGGGCAAATTGTAAAAGTAACGGAAATGCAATCGGAAGCCGGCGCCGCAGGGGCAGTGCATGGTTCCCTTGCCGCAGGGGCCCTCACCTCTACTTTTACCGCTTCCCAAGGGTTGTTGCTCATGATGCCCAATTTATACAAAATAGCAGGGGAACTGCTGCCCGGCGTATTCCATGTGGCGGCAAGGACAATCGCAACCCATGCCTTATCTATCTTCGGCGACCACTCCGATATTTATGCCTGCAGACAGACAGGCGCCGCTATCCTGGCAAGCGGCAGCGTGCAGGAAGTCATGGATTTATCCCCGGTCGCCCATCTGGCCGCCATCAAAGGAAGGCTCCCTTTCCTTAACTTTTTTGACGGTTTCCGCACCTCCCACGAAATGCAGAAAATCAACATTTGGCCTTATGAAGATTTAAGGGATATGGCAGATTTAGGCGCTGTCTCACAATTCAGGGAAAACGCTTTAAACCCTGACCATGCTAAGCTCATGGGTTCCGCCCAAAACCCGGATATTTTCTTTCAGGCGAGGGAAGCTTCCAATATTTTTTATAATGCCCTCCCCGCCCTTGTAGATACTTATATGGAAAAAATAAATGCAAAGCTGGGAACCAACTATGGCTTATTCAATTACTATGGCGCACACAATGCCGAACACCTTATTATCGCTATGGGTTCCGTATGCGAAACCATCAAAGAGACCATAGACTATCTTACAGAACATAACAGCGGCATAAAAGCAGGATTAATTGAAGTGCATCTTTACCGGCCTTTCAGCACATCCCATCTGCTGGCGCTCCTCCCCGATTCCGTTGCGCGGATTACCGTATTAGACCGTACCAAGGAACCTGGCGCATCCGGTGAGCCATTGTATTTGGACGTTATCGCCGCCTTAAAAGACAGCGCATATAGCCAAATACCCGTTTTTTCCGGCAGATATGGGCTTAGTTCCAAAGATACCGACCCAAGCCAGATTTACGCGGTGTTCCAAAATTCATTATCCGGAAAAAAGAAGCATTTTACCATAGGCATTACCGACGATGTGACCCATCTGTCATTGCCTGTTACGGATTCCATCCATACTGCCCCTTCCTCCACCATATGCTGCAAATTCTGGGGGCTGGGAGGAGACGGCACTGTCAGCGCCAATAAAAATTCCATAAAAATTATCGGCAACCATACGGACAAATACGTGCAGGCTTACTTCGATTACGACTCCAAAAAATCCCGCGGGCTTACGGTTTCCCATCTCCGTTTCGGGGATATGCCAATCCGCTCCGCCTATTTGATTCGGCAGGCAGATTTCGTAGCCTGTCATAATCCCACCTATCTCCATAAATACAATATGGTGCAGGAAGTAAAAGACGGCGGCATTTTCCTCCTAAACTGTTATTATAAGGAAGAAGAACTGGACAAATACCTTCCCGGCCAGGTAAAACGCTACATTGCCGAACACAATATCCAACTATACGTGATTGATGCTATCCGCATCGGAAAAGAAATCGGGCTGAACAACAAAATCAGCACCATCCTCCAAGCTGCCTTTTTCCGCTTGTCCAACCTCATCCCTATCGAAGAAGCCAGACAATTGATGAAGGAAGCAGCTGCAATCAGTTACCGGAAAAAGGGGGAAAAAATAATTCAAATGAATTATGACGCTATTGACAGAGGCATTGAAGATGTCTTGTGCATAACCATACCTCCGGAATGGAAACATGCCACATATGAACCGCTGGACAGCAAGCTGCTTCCCGACCGGGCGGAAGTGATAGATTACGTGGAAAAAATCCAAAAGCCCATTACTATGCAGGAAGGCAATTCCCTGCCCGTATCCGCATTCCTTCCTTATGCGGACGGCTCATTCCCCTCCGGCAGCACCGCCCATGAAAGGCGCAATGCGGCCACGGAAGTTCCCGTCTGGAAACCGGAAAACTGTATTCAATGCTGCCGCTGCTCTTTTGTCTGCCCTCATGCCGTTATCCGCCCCGCGGCAATGGACGAAGCAGAACATCAAAAGGCCCCTGCCGGTATGAAATCCCTTCCCATGACAGGATTTCCCGGATATACCTTTTCCATCACTGTTTCGGAAACGGATTGTACCGGCTGCGGCTCCTGCGCAGGCGTATGTCCGGGGAAAAACGGGGAAAAAGCCCTTGTCATGTGCCCTGTCAAGGAACACGAAGAAAGGCAGCAATATTTCGATTATGGGAAATCCCTGCCCATAAAGCCTGAAGTCATTGAAAAATTTAAGGAAACTACCGTAAAAGGCAGCCAGTTCAAACAGCCTATGTTGGAATTTCACGGAGCGTGTGCCGGATGCGGGGAAACACCTTACGCCACCTTAATCACCCGGTTATTCGGCAAAAGGATGTATATTGCCAACGCCACCGGCTGTTCCTCTATTTGGGCAAATTCCTCCCCCTCTACCGCCTACACGGCAAATGCCCTTGGCCAGGGACCCGCATGGTCTAATTCTCTCTTTGAAGATGCTGCGGAGTTCGGATACGGCATGGTATTGGCACAAAGCACCATAAGAAGCCATCTTAAGGAAACGGCAGCCCTCTTGCTGCAGCAGCTACAACAATTAGACAAAAACGGGAACCCCTCCCCTGCTTTGGAAGACGCTTTAAAGAAATGGCTCAATACTTTCCCGGGCGGCGCCCAAAACGACTCCCCCTCCGAATCCCTCATCCATGAATTGCAGGCTTATATTTCCTCTTCCTGCAGCCAATCTTCCGGCTTCCATGCCGGACAAAAACAAATTTTAGAATTATGCCTGGCATTGCAAAACGCCAAGTCTTTCCTCTCCAAAAAATCCCAATGGATATTTGGAGGCGACGGCTGGGCTTATGACATTGGTTTCGGAGGCTTAGACCACGTGCTGGCCAGCGGCGAAGATATTAACGTCCTTGTTTTTGACACGGAAGTTTATTCCAATACCGGTGGGCAGGCTTCCAAAGCAACCCCTACCGGCTCCACTGCCAAATTTGCCTCCGGCGGAAAGCGCCGCAGAAAAAAAGATTTGGCAGCTATGGCTATGACCTATGGCTACGTTTATGTAGCGCAGATTGCTATGGGGGCAGATTATAACCAAACCGTTAAGGCAATTACGGAAGCAGAGGCTTATCCCGGTCCCTCCCTTATCATTGCCTATGCCCCTTGCATCAGCCACGGTATCCGCTCCGGTATGGGCAGCTCCCAGCACGAAGAAGCAAAGGCCGTAGAAGCAGGTTATTGGCACCTTTTCCGTTTCAACCCTGCCTTAAAAGAACAAGGGCAAAACCCTTTTCATTTGGACAGCAAACAGCCTACTATGGACTATCGGGAATTTTTATCCGGCGAAAACAGATATCACCTTTTATCAAGGATGCATCCTGATATCGCCGAAGAACTTTTTACCGAAGCTGCCGGATACGCGGAAGAAAAATACCAATATTTAAATAAGCTCAGTAAACTATATGACACACATGAGCAGTAACGTAGATAAAAAGCTCTATTTATAGATTCAGGTGTCAAAAGCCTGTCCGATACACTATTTGACAGACCTTTTGGCGCCTGAATTTTTACCAAAATCTCATCGATGCACAAGCAAGTTCACAATTTCCTTACGGAAATTGGTGACATATTTAATAGGAATTGCGCTGATGTGCAAGTAGGTCTGCAATTTTCTTACGAAAATTGGTGACATATGTTATAATAAAAATTGCGCTGATGAGCGTGTTAGGAATTGGATAAAATACGAATTAAAAGAAAAGAGGTATCTATTATGAAAGCAGCAAAAGTAAAAGAAGGAATTTATTGGGTCGGAGCTGTGGATTGGAATATCCGTAATTTTCATGGCTATAGTACGGAAAAGGGAACTTCTTACGGGGCTTACCTTATTGTCGATGAAAAAGTTACACTAATCGATACCGTTAAAGCTCCTTTTGCAGAGGAAATGCTCTCCCGTATCAGCGATATCCTCCCGCCGGAAAAAATTGACATTATAATATCCAATCATGTGGAAATGGATCATTCCGGCGCTTTGCCCGTTATCCGGCAACATTGCCCCAATGCTTCTATTTATACAAGCAGTCCCGCCGGGGTCAAAGGGCTTACCGCACATTACGGCGACTTTGAATATATCCCTGTAAAAACCGGGGAGTCTATTTCTATCGGCAAACGCACCTTAACTTTTGTATCCACCCCGATGCTCCATTGGCCGGATAATATGGTTACTTATTGCCCGGAGGAAAAAATCCTTTTCTCCAACGATGCTTTTGGGCAGCACTATGCCACTACCGCACATTTCGATGATGAAGCCGACCTCCCGACTATATTGCAAGAAGCAAAAAAATATTACGGGAATATTATTATGTGTTTCGGAAGGCAGGTACAGACTGCATGGAATGCCATAAGCAGCCTGGACATTGATATCCTTGCCCCCAGCCACGGCATTATATGGCGCAGCCACATAAAAGACATTCTCGATGCCTATACCACATGGAGCGCTAATGCGCCGAAAACAGGCGCCGTCGTTGTTTTTGACAGCATGTGGCATTCTACGGAAAAAATAGCGAAAACCATCTGCGAAGCTTTTGCAGACAATGGAATCCCTGCTAAATTATATGATTTAAAAGCAGACCACTACTCCAACATCGTACCGGAATTGTTGGATAGCAAATACATTGCCGTAGGATCCCCTACTATCAACAATCAAATGCTGCCTACCGTTTCCGCCTTTTTATGCTACATGAAGGGGCTCTCCCCTAAAAACAGGGAAGCTTTTGCCTTCGGTTCCTATGGATGGAGCGGGCAAAGCATTGAACTGGTAGAAAAAGAACTGGAAGCTGCTGGATTCCATATTTGCCTGGACAGAATACGCATCAATTACATCCCTTCCGAAGAACATTTGAATGAAATTTATAAAAATGTACAAAATATGATTGAACAGACAAAATAATCATAAATAAAGGATGTGCATTGTCATGGAAAAATATGTTTGCGGCCCTTGCGGCTACATTTACGACCCGGAAGCCGGCGACCCGAACAGCGGAGTTGCCCCCGGCACACCATTTGAAGATTTGCCGGACAGTTGGGTATGCCCGATATGCGGGCTTGGCAAAGAAGTTTTTGAAAAATTATAGGGCAAAACCAATATAATATTTTTAAAAACAACCACTTAAATAAGCAGCGGCGGCAAAATAGAAATTTTTGCCGCCGCTTTCTTATAGAAAGATTCGGGTGCCAAAAGGTCTGCCCGGTGGCGCTTGGCATATAGCACAAAAGAATGTTCTGCAAGTGACTTTTGTACGATGGAGAGGAGACTCTAAAATCGCGGAAGCCAATGCTGAACACGATTTTGTCTTAAGAGGCTCATCGGAATGTTCCGTACAACGGAACGCGCACAACATTCTTTCGTGCCATATGCCAAGCGCCACCGGGCAGACCTTTTGGCACCCGAATCATATAAAATAAATCTGTTTACCCGACTTTAATAAGCCCTTCCCCAATAAACCATTTTTTTAGCCGGTTTCCCGCAGTATACGCAAGTATCCGACAAGCATTCCTGTTCGTAAGGCATACAGCGGCTTGTCACGCCCATATCTTCCTTCACCTTCTCTTCGCATTCCCTGTCGCCGCACCACATCGCTTTCACAAACCCGGACTTTTCCATAAATGTCCTTACAAATTCGTCCTTCGTTGCTGCCGTATAAATATGGGAATCCAGATGCGCCTTGGCTTTCTGGTACATATTTGCCTGAATGTTATCCAGGATTTCTTCCACCGCTTTTTCCAGTTCATCCAGCATCACCTCAACCTTTTGTCCATTGTCGCGCCTACAGATGACACATTTCCCCGCCTCGATATCCTTCGGACCAATCTCCACGCGGATGGGGATCCCCCTCATCTCCTGCTCTGAAAACTTCCATCCCGGGCTCTTATCCGAGTCATCCACTTTTACACGGAAACCGGAAAGCCGTTTTTTCAACTCATATGCCTTATCCAATACCCCTTCCTTTTTCTGCTGGATTGGGATTATCATCACTTGTATAGGAGCAACCTTCGGCGGAAGCACCAGACCGGAATTATCCCCATGTACCATAATAATCGCGCCGATTATCCTCGTAGACATTCCCCAGGACGTCTGATATACATATTTCAGCTTATTGTCTTTATCCGTAAATTGAATATCAAACGCTTTCGCAAAACCGTCCCCAAAATTATGGCTCGTTCCTGACTGCAAAGCTTTGCCGTCATGCATCAATGCTTCAATCGTATATGTCGCTTCTGCCCCGGCAAATTTTTCTTTTTCTGTTTTACGGCCCTTTACTACCGGAATAGCCAAAACCTGCTCGCAAAAATCCGCATAGATATTCAACATCTGTTCTGTCCTTGCCTGTGCCTCTTCTGCCGTAGCATGCGCCGTATGCCCCTCCTGCCACAAGAACTCTCTGGAACGGAGAAACGGTCTTGTTTCCTTTTCCCAGCGGACAACGCTGCACCACTGGTTATAAACTTTAGGCAAATCCCTATATGAATGAATATCCCCTTTATAAAAATCACAGAACAACGTTTCCGATGTAGGGCGCACACACATCCTCTCTTGTAACGGATTTAGCCCACCGTGTGTCACCCATGCCACTTCCGGCGCAAATCCTTCCACATGGTCTTTTTCCTTTTGCAGCAAACCTTCCGGTATAAACATGGGCATATATACATTTTCCACGCCCGATGCCTTAAACATATCATCCAGCTGCCTTTGGATTAATTCCCAAATCGCATAGCCAGCCGGTTTAATCACCATGCATCCCTTCACGTTGGAATAATCAATTAATTCCGCTTTCTTCACTACATCCGTATACCACTGGGCAAAATCTTCATCCATAGACGTAATTGCCTCCACTAACTTTTTGTCAGCCATTTCCCTTCTCCTTTCATGACTCGTTTTCAAACAACTTCTATTTCTTCTGCACAAAGCTGCGCATTAAGAAACACCGGATACCCATCCCCAAAAGGGACCGGATATCCGGTGTTACCACCCTAATTAATGCAATTCCTCTGCCATTGCCGGCAGTTCCTATCTTATGCATCCTCTTCTCTTACCGTTAACGCCGGTGTTACGTTGGATTTATGCAAACTGGCTTCTGCTGTTCGTCCAAGACTCCAAGGCCGGTTCCGAGCCCTTCTGTAAGAACCTTTCACCAAACGGTTCCCTCTCTGATACATATCTGCCCGTACTATTCCTCTTCCACGTCAAAATGTGTATTATCTTTATGTGATTAGATTTTAGGAGAAAAAACAGCATTTGTCAACTCCAATCTTAGGAAGCCCCCATTACATGCTGCTTTTTTAACAAAGCAAAAAATTCTTCTTCCGGCATCGGCTTTGCATAATAATATCCCTGCACCTGATCGCATCCGATACTCTCCAGCAAATCTATCTGCTCTTTTGTCTCCACACCTTCCGCCAGCAGACCCAATTCCAGCTTATCTGCCATCAAAACTACCTGTTCCAGTATCATCCTCCCTTTTCCCGATACCATCATATTCTCCATAAACTTTTTGTCCAATTTGATGACATCAAACGGAGTCTCCAAAAGAATATTCAAAGAAGAATAACCGCTCCCAAAATCATCCATCAGCAAGGTAAACCCTGCTTCTTTTAGCTGTAATGCTTTCAAACTTATCTGCTGGTCGTCTGCGGATTCCGTAATCTCCAGTTCCAGCAAACCTTTGGAAATACCATTGCCCTCTATCATTTCGGAAAGCATCTGTACACACTCGTTATCCTGCAGATGCACCCTTGAGACATTCACCGAAACCGGGCAAGTCATTATCCCTTCATCCTCGCACCTTTTAATAAAGCGGCAAGCCTCCGCCCATATATAATAATCCACTTTTTTAATAAAACCGTTTTCCTCAATAATCGGGATAAACTGATTCGGGTAAATCATCCCCCGTTCCGGATGGCTCCATCTTACCAAAGCTTCCGCCCCGATAATCTCATTTTTTGCAATGCTGTACTTAGGCTGCAAATACATCATAAACTGCCTGTCCGTAATCGCCGCCTGCATGTTTTCCTCAATAAACTTTTTATTGTACAGCGACAATTTGAACTGTTCTTTATAAAATATAATATTAGTCAGAATATTATTCTTTGCCGTCTTCCTGGCCATAGCAGCCCTGTCTTCCATCTGCCGCTGTTCCATTTCCCTGTCTTCTACCGTATATACTCCATAGGAAAGCTGTAGCTTAATATCTTTAAAGCTATTGATTCTGCTATTCAACTGCTTTATTAACTCTAACAGTTCCTGTTCCTCTTCGTATTCCGTCACTACCATAAATACATCGCTGCGCAAATTTACAAAATACTGCTTTTTGTGGCAGCATTCTTCTAACTGCACCATAATAAAGTCTAAAATTTCATCCCCTATCTTTTCCCCGTATATATCATTAATAATCTTAAATTTCCTGATATCAAACTGGATAAATGCAATATTCCTGGATGAAGCAAACAAAAGCTCATTTACATTCCTCCGAAAATCGGGAATATTGTTTTTCCCTTTTAAAATATTGCGTACTTCATGGTTTTTCGGTATATCTTCCAGACGGATACTGCTTTCCTTTACTTTTTTCAGATATTCCTCCAATATCGTTTCCAGTATTTCAATACTTGCATTAATTGCCTCCGGGCATCTTTGTAAAATCAGCCCTTCTTTACGGATAGCCGCCATTTCTTCCGGCCTCGAAATATCTTTCCCCAAAATATCCCTACAATTTACACAGCCGCCCATCTTTTCCATAAAAAGCTCTATAAACTCGTCCGTTTTTTTATTACCATATACCTCTAATTCCCTATCCTGGGAATCATAAAAGCCGAACCCCATCCCCAATACCAGCATAGATGCCGTAATACAACCGCAAACCCCGCCTTGGCGCATCCCCCCGCCAAAACATGTGCTGATTTTCAATGCCGTCTTCAAATCCAACCCAAAATCTTCCGCAAATGCACCGAATAGTGCTTGTGAACAATGATACTGTTGATGAAGAAGATGAAATGCTTTCTCCTTATGTGTCATCCTATCCCCCATTTCCGTTCCCGGCCGTTCCAAAACTTCTAAAATTACAATTGCTTCAACAAAAAATATAATAACATTCTAACAAACTTAACCGGAATTGGGAAGCACAAAATGATATCTTTGCACGATTTTTTATAAAAAACAGGCTTTTTCATTCGTTATTTTTCACAATTCGGTTAAAACAACATTTCAAAACAGGGCATCCTCCTGTTCTTTTATCAAAGCCTCCCCCATTCCTAACATCAAAAACATAAACGGTGTACTTAATATCTGCTGGAAACTTACTATATTATGTATCGTATAGGCAAATGCACTCAACGCAAAAATATACAAATATTTTTTTCTGCCCTTCAACGCTTTTTCCGCACCCGATATAAAGCGCACCACCGCGCTGATAAATATCCCTCCGTAACTGATAAACCCAAAAATCCCCTGATTCACCAAAACCGTCAGCCATTCATTGTGGGCATTGGTCAGCCTGGCCCCGTCAAACTGCTTTATCACCGTTTTTGCCAAATCCGGCAAAGTATACAAATACATGGCAAAGCAGTCCGGGCCCACTCCTATGAATTTTTTCCATCCATGCATATTCCGGTATATCTCCGCGCCCGCAGACCAAGTTGCCCCTCTGGCGCTGCCCCATTCACTGCTGAATACCAAAGCCGACAATTTGCCCATAAACCGTATACCGCCTTCCACCCTCGTATTTAGAATGAGCAAAAAAATATATACCCCTATTATGACCACTACTGCCAGAATGGCAATCTGCCGTATCATTTTATAAGTCTTCCCATCCGTCGCTTTCTTTCTCCCTGCCAGACAAACAAGCAGATAAACAACACACATCGCAAGCAGCATAAAAAGCGTGGCCCTGGAAATGGTAATCCGATCACTTAATGTACCCTCATAGAAGTCAAACGCCTCCGGTCGCAGAACCCTCCATAGCCGAAGACCCTGGCATGTTGCAAAAAATAAAATGACCAATTCGCAGAACCGTCTTATCTTTTTCCTGCTATTTAAGGAAAGGCAAAAAGTAAAAATATACAGCCCGGCAAATACCGGAAACGCGCTGTTGCTCCCCTGGCTCACCCCAGTCGCAATCCCTATCATTGTACAAAGAAGGGCCAGAGCCCTAATCCATATCTCTTCCCCGCACCAATACATAATAAATCCAACCGGAAAAAGCACCGCCCAGAACCCACAGTACCAGTTAATGTTCCCCAGGGTAGACAGGCACCCATTGTTTGCCCCCTGTACTTGGATAGGGAATATGGAAAACCGGTTCAATACACCCAATGTAAAAACAACCGTCGCTGCCCCCATAAATACCAGCAATAATTTTTCTTCATATTCCCAAAAATGCGCTACCAGAAAATAGGAAATGACAAAGGCAATCTGCGTCAGCAGCCCCATATTCCATCCCCTTTCCCCCCATAAAGCCATTTCTTTAAATTCCGAACACAAATAGGAAACAACCACGCTAACCCCATAGGCCCCCACAGCCCAATCCGTTACCGAAAAACGGATTTTCCGGAAAGCTTCCGTTTCCCCTCCTTTATTTCCATATTTATCCCTGATTCGGAAAAAAATGCAGAGCAAAACAAGAGGGATAATCAGCCCAAAGCCCCCGATTGTCATCACCTTATAAAAATTAAATTTTTCCTTCCCCACATCCGTATAGCCATCTTTCAAATAAAACGGGTACAGGCAAAAAACAATAAATAAATATGCCGTAATCAGCAGGGAAGCAGTCTCTTCGCAAAATCCCCGAAACGAAAACCCGGCTTCCTCTTCTTCCTCCGGTTCGCTTTCCCTTATTTCATTTTCTTCCTCAAAATCCTCCCTATATGCGTTATTCCCCTCTTCCTTCCGTTCCTTTACCACTTCCATAAGCTCCTTTTCTCCCTTTCATAAAAAGGTATATTTCATAAACCGTAACCAATGCCAGCGGCCCCTTTATTATTCCGAAAACGCCAAACAACTTAACCCCTGCATATACGGAAAATAAAATCGCTACCGGAAAGATTCCCATCTTTTCCCCAATCAGCTTCGGTTCCATAAACTCTCTGCTCAAAGCGCATATCACATATAGGATAACACATATCACTGCTTTTGTATAATATCCGTTTAAAATCTGCCAGAAGGCAAGGGGCATAAGAACCAAACCGGTTCCGATAAAAGGAAGCATATCCATGAACCCTGTAAACAGTCCAATCAAAATCCCCCCTTCAAAACCTCCAAGGAACAAAGTCACCGCGCATAACAAACTGATGACAAACAATATGATAAGCTGCGCCCGGATGAACGTTCCAATATGGCAAAATACTTTTTTCCCAATCCCCATCATACACCGCAGTTCTTCCCTGCGCGCCAGTCTTTCCATAATCTCATTATAATCTTTTACCAGCAATACCGCTGCGATTATCATAATTGCGAGGAAACCCACAATCCCCACGATATTCTTTACATATCCTACCGATTCGTCCATAATCCTGGGAACTACCTGAACCTGGAAATTTTCGATGAAAACATTCACCCGCTCCATAATAAACCGCTCGATTCCCGCTCCATCCATCCCAAACTTCTTCTCAATCCCATCACAGCAATTTCCAACAAAAATGCAGAATTTCTCCTCAAATAAATCAATTTGCCCGAATAAGTCCCCTAACTTTTGTATCACGAAAACAATTAAGCACCAGACGCCCACTCCTACCGTAACACAAAAAAGCAAAAGAATCCCTGCCGCCAAAATCCCTTTCTTAATATGATATTTATTCTGAACCCTTTCCAGCATAGGATGGAGGGCAGCTACAAAAGCAAATGCAAAAAGAAAGGGGGCTGCCAGCGGACTTAAATACTTAAATCCTATGTAAACCCCTATCACCACAATACCAATCAACGAATATTCCCTTATATTTCCTGCCGTCTTTTTCTCCATATACCATCCGCCCTTATACCAATTTCCAGTCCTTATTCCCAGAACCGTTATTTATGCCCCAGGAATCCTATATTCAAAATTAGTATAAGTCATTTCACGGAAATTATTGATTTCACATCCTCATTTCACTTAGGAATTAACTGGCAAAACAGCGGAATCCTTCCCCGGAAGGCACTATTTGGAAATTCATCTTTTTTCCTGTACGCGGATGCGCAAATTCCAATCCATATGCGCATAACGCTATATTTTTTACATGGTTCTCACTGCTGTATGCTTTTGATTCCCTGCTCCCGTATTTATTGTCACCTAATATAGGCATACCCGCATTTGCCATCTGTACCCTTATTTGATGATGCCGCCCTGTCTTCAGGCATACCCGCACAAGGGCAATACTTATCTCCATATCCTGTTCCTGCCCTGCTGCAGTTCCTATCACTTCATAAGAAAGCTCTGCCCGTTTTGCATCTTTTTCATCCGGGCATGTGACTCTGGAAATATTCCCCTTTCCATCCTTTTTAAGGTAATCCACCAACGTGCATTTTTCCTTCACCGGCACTGGTTTTGCCGCAGCAACTGCAGCATAATATTCCTTATTCATCATCCGCTCTCTGCTCTGCCTGCTCAATGCCGCTGCCGCGTCCTTCGTTTTTCCAAAAACCAATATTCCTTCTACCAGCTGGTCCAGACGATGGACAATCCCTATATAAGATGTTCTTAAATAATTTTTTAAAGCGGATTCCATATCCGCTTCCCCTATTCTGGCAGTCTGGACCGCTATCCCAGCCATTTTACGGCAAACGATAATTTCCTTATCTTCATATAAAATATCCCCATTTAAACTATCTCTATTTAAAACATTTCTATTTAAATTATCTCCTTTTAAACTATCTCTATTTAAAACATCTCCATTCAAAATATCTCTATTCAAAATATTCCCACTGACAAATTCCATCTGTTCCCTTTCCTTCAGCATCTTCCCTTTTTCCATATTGCCACTTTTCCATTCCATCTATCCGGTCAAAGGATATTTCTATACCCGGGAAAGCATAGCATTGATATAACGGTTCAGTCCTTCTACCGAATCTATCCCATATTCCTGCGATATTTCCTCAAAATACGCTTTCATTCCCTCTTTTGCAATGACAATATGGGAAGGTTCGTTCATTCCATATCCTCCTCTGGCATCCATCCAGGGTTTTTCGTTATGGGTAATCGCCTCCAATACCTTACCGCTATATTTCCCGAAACTTTTGATAACCAAATCAACCGCCTCTTTTTCTTTATCCTGTAAATCCTTTGCCCTTCCGGCAAGTAATGCAAAACGGTTATCATCAATCGGATTATATTTAAAATCCCTGAACAGGAAATATACTTTTTCATAGACAGGCCCATGCTGCCATGCATAACAGTCTTCCGGAAAAAGTACGGTACCGGACAGCGCCATATAAATCCCCTGCGCATAATACAGTATTTTCTGCAAAGCAAGAGGTGTCACTTCCTGCATCTGCTCGAAAATATAAGCAATATTAACCAGCATTTTATCGGAAACCTTAAACAATTCTTCCAATTCATCGACAACCTTCATAGCCTCCTTAAAGGCTGTTTCCCCTACGTTCCCCTTATTCCGGGTCAGCAGCCTCTTCATATATTCCGGTCTGTTCAATGCGTTCTTCATGATATCCGAATATTCCTTTGAAGGCATCTGCCCGTCCAAATATCTGCTGATTGTTTTCTCCCCAAAGCCTAACGCCAGCGAAAGCGGAACCTTGCCAATATGGTAAATCCCCATTAGCTTTTTTATATTCTCTACCGATATAATCCCTTCTGCTATACGGTATTGTGCATCCCGTTCCCTTATATTCTTGTCTATCAGTCCGGGTATATTAATTTCGCATCCGCATTCTTTACATATAGCTGTTGTTAAATATAATTCATACTCCTTATCCCTTATCATCTCTTTGCAGGCTTTCTTCCGTATTTCATATTCCGTAGCCTTCCTGCATTCTATGCAGAAATCCGGCTTTCTCTCTCCCACCATCCTCATTCCTCCTTTTGGTCTGCGAATCTTATGGCTTAAAAGCGTATGTTAGGGGATACGCTTGTCTGTGAAACGAAATTATGATAACAAACCGGTTTTCCAACTTATTGCATTTGATATATAAGGAAACCACTTCTTCTTCCGCCCCGAACCTCTGCAACAGCCTGACATCTTTCCCGAACACATATAACAGTTCATGTTCATAACCCAAATGTTCATTCCGCACGGTTTCGCAAAAATCATGAACCGTAAGATTCATCAATATATCCTTGCTCTTTGCCTCATCAATCACATATTCCCTATATAAATCCGAATTTGCCTGTCGTTTTTTGTTTCTTTCTATCCTATACCTGTCAGCGCTAACCGCTTCCTTCATCTCGGCAATATATTCTTCTATTTCCTCATACTCCTTATGCAACAACTCCCCTCCTCTTATGTACAATGCTCCCCTGCCGATTCCGGAATATTCCGATTTCTCTTCCAAAACATAAAAGCCCCCTTATAGATTACTTTGGATACTGTATATACAGTTCTCCAAGAAAGACTATAAGGGGGATAATATTCCCAAACAGCCAAGCGTCTGCTCCGCCTGCTCTTTCCTATCAGGCTCTACCCATGCAAATACATTGGATGTTCTTGACGTAAACAAAAGCTTCTTTTCGCTATATAGCATAGCACTTCCGCCTGCGGTATGCAAGCGTTCCACCAAAATCCATGTTGCAACTTTTGCCGCAGGCGGCAGAAGTTGTTTATACTACCTCTATGCCGCGGCTTTTGCTGCGAGCGTTAAAAGTTCTTCTCAAGCTTACCCGGAAATATCTTCTAATGTATACAAAGCAATTTCATCAATTTCCCGATTTGCTGAAATTAAAACATCTTTCCCTTCATGTACATAATGAAATACATTTGCCGAACCGCAGTCCTTATCAATTAATTCGCTACGGTATCCTCCCGTTTCCTCCCACCGGAAAGCAAGCAGGTTCTTCTCTCCTCCCCGGTGCCCCACAACAAGAGTTTGTCTTCCGCAAAGCTCCCCTCCGTAAATCGCGTGGGAAAAATCCGCCGGCTTTTCATATTCGTATACCTTTTCCAATCCATTCCCCCTTTTTTTATAAATACGGATATGATTGCCGTGGAACGGCGCTATTACTGCCAGCTCTTTTTCTCCATCCCCATCGAAATCCGCCAGGACAGCATCGCTGGCAGGCGCATCAAGAAGCTGTTCCACTTCCCACTCCCCTTCGGTCTTTTCTGGCGGAAAGAAGCGGAATACCCCGCATTCGGCAGAAATAAGGCATGTATCCATATCGTTTGCCGTCACCCTGTAATACCCATGATTTTTCAGCATATTTTCCCGGATTACCTGAAGCTCCAACGGATGCTCCTTGTCAAATGCCGTGAAATCATCCGGCAACGCTGCGGCATAAACTTTACCAGGCATAGACCAGTCGTCTTTATACTTATGCCCTGATTTCAACGTGCAGGCAACCAGATAATTCGTTCCGTTTCTCTTTACAATATCAAATCGATGCACATGAGGCAATTTCACAAGGGTACGTACTCCCCAGCCCCCGTTTTCTTCCGGGTATACCGCCACAATCTCCGCATCGGCAGAATCGTTGGGCGAATAAAATTTCTGGGTTGCAAGAAACTGCCCATCGCTTCCCGGTATCTGAACCATACTCATCGTTCCGCCCGGTCCCTCCCAGATAGTATCCAGAAGTTCCCCTTTTCTGTCAAACAGAAGGCATCTGTCTGTCTTTTCCGCCGCCACCAAAATGCAATCCTGCCCCCGGTAATGCAAAGGCGCAATCGAGTAACATTTTGTCAGCCGAAAAACCACCTTTTTTTCCACTTTCATACGGTTTCCACCCCTTTCCCTGAAATATTGTCCTTTTCCTGTTCCACTGCGCCTACTCCATGTTATCTTATTTTTATTCCATCTCTTATTTACTCCACCTTATGTTCATTCTACCTCGTTTATATTCCATCTTGTGTTTATTCCATCCTATCCATAATCCCGGCAAATTTTTGATGTGCAAACGCCAAGTCCTCCCGCCAGTCGGGATTGCCGGTATACCAAAATTCCGCTACAAATTTGCGGATTTGCAGCTCCCATGCCCTGCGGATTGCCTCCTCAAATTCCACATGCCCGGTTCCATAAGGAACTTCCCTAAATTTCCCGGGCGCCGTCTCTTTTAAGTGCATTGCCAAAAGATGCCCCCGCCCCAGTTCCAAATCCTCTAATGCGTCGTTTCTATATGTACAGGCGGCATTGGTAAGGTTCCCTATATCCGGATATACTTGAAGATAGCTGGAATTTACCAGCGTTACATATTTCATTGCCTTTTCCACCGTATTCATAAATTCCGTTTCCATTGTTTCAAAACCCAAGAATACCCCTGCACGCCCGGCATGATGGACGGCCTTTTTCAAATTCTCCAAAAACCGTTTTTTCGTTTCGGCCCTTGATTCTTCATAATACACATCATAACCTGCCAATTGGATAATACGGACTCCCAAATCATCCGCCAGACGGATTGCCTTATCCATTATCTCCATGCCCCTTTCGCAAATGGCAGGGTCGCTGCTTCCCAACGGGTATTTCCGATGGCCGCTCAAACACATGGTCCGTATTGGCATTCCCACTTCGCGCATTGTCCAGATAAGGTTCCGCCTTTCCTGTTCGGACATATCCAAACGGTTTAGCTTCTCATCCGACTCGTCAATACTGATTTCCACAAAATCATAGCCCGCCGCTTTGGCTACCGAAAGCTTTTCTTCCCAGGGCAGCTCCGATGGCATTGATTTTTCATATAGTCCTAATGAATATTTTTTTTCCACAGCCGTCCTCCAATCCTAAAGATTCCTCACTGCTATTATCCTTTACAGGCAGGAACGGAACGGTATGTTCTGAGCGTCCTCAAAACAATCTTCAAAGCCACGTCTATGATGATATTCCTTTTTATCCTTCTGTGCCGGATAAATATATTTTCCTCCCACTTCCCAGAAAAACGGATGGAACCGGTAATCCAGCCTATCCTTTTTCATTTCATACAATACGCGGATTTCATTCACATCCGCCATAAAATTCGTCCAGACATCGTAGTGGATGGGAACTACTACCTTACATCTCAACGCCTCCGCCATGCGCAGGATATCACAGGATGTCATCTTATCCATTACCCCTACCGGATTCTCCCCGTAGGAGCCAAATGCCACATCCACATCATAATCCTTTCCATGTTTTGCAAAATAAACGGAATAATGGGAGTCTCCGCTATGGTAGATATTGCCTCCTGGTGTCTTAATCAGATAATTCACCGCTTTTTCATCCATATCCACAGGGCAGTTCCCCCATAGTTCCTCTCTGTCCTCCCCCTGAGAATCTGTGGTAACAAGGCACGTCCTGTCAAAAGAGTCCAGAGCAATGATTTCCAAATCCTTGATTTTAATCGTATCCCCCGGCTTTACCGTAATGCAGCGCTGGGACGGAACCCCCCATTTCTCCCATAACTCTACGGACTTCTTAGGACCGATAAAAGGAACCGGTATCGTCCGCCCCTCTTCATCCACAGTCGTCATGCCTTTTTGAATGACATGGGCCGCATATTCCATGCTCATATGGTCTTGATGGTAATGGGTGGCAAGTACCGCATCCACATGTTTTACCGCAAAAGGGTCTATGACAAAAGGAACTGCCCGCAAGTTAGGCTGCATCGCCCTTCCGCCGCACATATTGGCCATCTGGTGCCCCGCTTTCATTTTTCCGTCCCCGTGTGTCCTTTTGCCGTTCCCATTCCAAAAATCAATGGTAATATTGCACCCCTCAGGCGTTTTCATCCATAAGCCCGTGCATCCCAGCCACCACATGGCAACATTGCCTGCGGGCACTTTTTCCTGTTCAATTTCTTCATTCAGCCACGTTCCCCATTCCGGAAACGTATTCATAATCCAGCTTTCTCTTGTTATTTCATCCACTTTCGACATAACTGCTCCTTTCCCATTTCCCCGGCTTACTGCCTTCATCTGTTATCTTTCTTCCTTTTCAAAAACTTTCCTCTATGTTCAATGCCCTCATCCCGGATTTCCATGCCCCTATAGCAGTCGCCTCGCTTTCATCTGCAAGGGAAACCTTCCTTCCAAGAGCATCTTCCAGCATTCCTACCAGGAACCGGGATTTCGACAAACCTCCTGATACTTTGATGCCTTTTTCCTGCTGTCCGGGAAGCATGGCTTCCACAACTTTCACGCAGCCTGCCACATCCCGAATAACCCCCTCCAATCCGGCCCGCGCAAAATCCTCTCTGGTATGCTGCAGCAATATGTTGGTAAAGCTTCCCTTTTCCAAAGGGTTCCATTCCGGTGTGCCTGTGCCTGTCAACGCATTGACAAAACACATTCCGTGGGCCCCCTTAGGGGCTTCTTCCGCTTCCTGAAGCAACATACCCAATGCCTTTTCTTTATCTGTCCACCGGTAAAATGTATTACATAGCCAGTCCAAAGTAGTTCCTGCATTAGGCACCATCCCTTCCACTATCCATGTACCCTCTGCCGCCCCCACATTACAGTTCACCCGCATTTCTTTATCCAGCACGGGCTCGTTTGTCATTGCAATCACATATGCCCCTGTTCCCATATTGATAATCGTTTCATCTTCCGTTTCGTCCAGCATCCCCAATGCCGCACATTGTTGATCCCCTCCGGCAGACACTACCGGAATCCCATGCCTTATCCCAAGAAGATGATTGATTCCCACAGCCGTCTTTCCAATCACGCTGCCTGCCGGCGCCAGCCCGCACAGTTTCCCCTTATCTATTCCAAATAAACCAAGCAATTCCTCAGACCACATTTCCCTGTGCAAATCATATAAACAAGTGCGGCTGGCAATGGATGTATCCGTAATGTACTCTCCTGTCAAATAATGCAGCACGTACTCCTGAAATCCTATGAGTTTAACGGCTTTTTCATAGATTTCGGGCATGTATGTCTTTATATACTGCATTTTTGGCGCAGAAAAAACCGGCGAAGGGCGCATTCCGCAGATTCCGTAAACCATCTCCGTTCCCGGCTCCAGCTTTTCCAACAGAGTAACGCATCTCTTATCCTGCCACATAATCCCATCGCAAAGCGCATGCCCATCTTTCCCCATCGGAATCACAGACGAGCGCTGGGCAGTTACGGAAATCCCTTCCGGATACCTTTGTCTGGCCGCACAATAACTGCCCATTTCTTCCAGACATTGTTGCAACGCCTTATCCAACTGTTCCATTTCCATCAAGACGCCTCCATCCGGGGTATATCGCAAGGTATATTTTTTTTGAATGCTTTTTAACATATGCCCATAGCAATCCATAAGCATGCCCCGCATACTTGAAGTTCCAATATCAAGAATCAGCAGCATATTACCTCCTTTAGAGCCATTTCTTTTTTCCATCTACAACGCAAGCCCATAAACTATAAATCCCTCTACGGCTCCTCGTTCCGGATATTCCGAAACAGCGATTCCTCCAAATACATAATCCGGAAATACTCTAGCCGATATGACATAACGCTCATTGATAAATATTTCCACTGAAGAATGGTCCAACACTATATCAATGTGATAATCACAACCTCCCTTCGGGATTTTAACCTCTATCTGTTCCGTTCCCACATTCACATCCTGTGTGGAGCGGGAACGATCCAAAAGAATCTTATGCACTGTATGGTCAATGATAAGCTCCGTATATTCCGCTCCATCCCAGGAAGCAAACATTTTTATCCCAAATCTGCCGTTTTCCTGCAGACGCACCCGGCAGCAGATTTCACCTTGCAAACATGCAGCCAGCCACTGCTCCTGCCCCCCTTCCTCCGATACCTTATCCCCGGAAGTATGCGGTATTTGATCCAATCCTTGGTACAATATTTTTTTCCGCAGCTTCCTGCATTCCTTTGCCAGGCGGATATGTAATCCATCTTCTTCCAGAAACACCTCCCTTGGCAGCGACTGCATTCCGGCCCATCCTCTATGATAAGTACAGGACATACGATCCCATTCAAATAAACATCCCATCGTAAGATATCTCCCCTCCGGATCTGTCAGATAAGTATTGGGGGCATAAAAACCCCTTTTCCCCACGCTGTAATCAAAAACCCCTTCCTGCTCCACCACAAACTCCCAAGTATCCTTTTTCAGTTCCCCTATGCAATATCTGGTTCCTTCTAAAGGGGCATACAAAATTACATACTTTTCTCCAAACTTCAACATATTAGGGCATTCCAGCAGTTCATATTCCTGAGAAGTATATAAGATGGAGCAAAACGACCATTCCCTGAGATTTTGTGACTTGTAAAGGCCGATGCAGCCCCTTTTTTCCAAAGTTCCTGAAAGCAGCATAAAATACTCGTCTTCTTTCCATATAAAAGGGTCACGCCACATACGGATATCCCCTCTCAGCTCATTTGGCAAAGCCGGCTTCCCAATCTTTTTCCAGTGATTCATATCCCCATCGCATACTGCACACCACTGCTGGGCACCGTCCTCTGGTCCTCTTTCCCCCTGCCCTACGCTTGTATAAAAAAGATAAACCTGATTGTCCCTTACTGCCGCACAACCGGAATAACAGTGCAGCTCCCCCTCTTCATAAGATGGGCCAAGGGCAATCGGACATTCCTCCCAATGCAGCAAGTCTCTGGATTTCGCATGGCCCCAATGAATATCCCCCCATACAT
The DNA here is from genome assembly GCA_910588855.1 of uncultured Kineothrix sp. GTDB lineage: Bacteria > Bacillota > Clostridia > Lachnospirales > Lachnospiraceae > Kineothrix. Next base: position 106,641 of record CAJUSR010000010.1, read on the forward strand.
CCCCTCCGGGATTGTATTGGTAAAACATATGATACCAGCCATCCACATAAATCAGCCCATTCGGATCATTCATCCAGTTTTTCTCAGGTCTATAATGGTATCTAGGATAAAACTTATCAGGATAATGTTTATCCTGATAATATCTATCCTGATATAATTCATCTCCCATCCGTTTTCCTCCATTTCAGGATAATTCAGGCCATTGTATACAAAAAAGTTAATTTGCCCATTCTTTTTCCAGTGCCTCCACACGGAAATCATCGGCCATAAAAGTGCCTTCGCTGATAAAAAAGCCGCAACCTCCATCCTTGTATCTTTCATCCTTTGCCTGTAATAACAACACCCCGTCAATAGCCGCCCAAAGCCGGCTGCCCGAAGCTCCCAATGTCAGCTCATAACTGCCCAGTTCCTCATAACTGTATTGGCACTCCGCAAGAACTACCCTATCATCCCCATCCTGTCTGATTAACTGCGCCGTATCATGCCCCTTTAACAGCAGCCCATAATATTTCCTATGCCCTCTGCTGCGCATCACTAACCCAAATTCCCGGTGCAGATATGGTACCGCCTTACAGCTTACTTGATAATCGTTCCAGTCTTTCGTGCCAATGGTGGCAAGCCCCATCGGCTCATGATGGGAAACTGTAAAGGTATGTCTGGCATCAAAAGAAAATTCCTTTGCCGATGAAGTAAACGCCTGTAGCTGCATATTGGCGCGCCCCAAATCGTAATTGCGCAAAGAACCGTTTATCCGGAAATCCGTAGGAGCGCCTTGGAAATCTATGGAACGGACAATAACTCCCTCTTCGGCTTCCCCTATCACCTCAATCCCCAGACGGTCTATACATTTCCCGCCCAGCATCGGAAGATGCCACATATAATCCTTCCATTCCGTTCCGGCTCTATATATTTTGCTTTCCGTCACCCGTTTCCTATCATCAAAATCATAGTAAATGGCATAAAACCGGAAATCTACATGCCCGCAAATCCCCTTGATTCTGGCACACACTTTCTGGGTTTCATATAATACCGGGCTTCCCAGCAGGCAATAACCTCCATAAATATCTTCCCGCTGCCACATAACCGGAACCGATACAAATCCCCTTCCCTTTTCCGGCAAAGTAACAGCAAGCCCCTGTCCCTGACGATTGGCAATCCTGCTTTTCCCTTCCCTTACAGGACATGGCTCGAATCCCTGTACCGACCCCTTATACTCAAAAGAATATCTATGAGGACAACTTTGATAAGACGTCTGATAAATCCTGTTATGCAAATTTATAATCCGCCTTGTCTGCTGCAGCGCATCCGTAACACAAGCTCCCCCATCGGCGGAAATATTGTAGAAACGGTCTGCAATCGGTCCCCGAAAATCGAACTCTTCCGTCAACCCATCCAGACCCAGACGGATACCGTTAAGACAACCTATATTGCCTCCGTTGCAGTCCGTATCCCATCCTGCGGACACACATAATTCCATAGCATCCCGAAAACTTTCTTTCCCCAAAAGGAGTACGGTAAACATAAGCGCCGTATTGGGAATCACATGACAGTTCCCCGGAAACTTATCATATCCCCACTTCTTTTCCAAATATTCCCTTGCTGCCCTGAAATCCGGCCCATCTTTGCAAAACTCTATAATTTCACGGAAAACTCCCATCAACTGCCCTGAACCGACATAATGGAGATTTTCTTCCAACAGCGCTTCCAGATTTTTTTCCCGGAACGCTGCTGCCTCCATCCCTGCCCAAAAGCACGCTGACTCTACCGCCACGCCGTCATGGCTGACCTGCGCCTGCATTCTTGTGTATTTCCTCGCCTTCTCAACATCCCCGGCAAAAGTAAGGGGGATGGCATCTATAAATATCTGGGCCCCAATCTGCTCTGCCGATGCCTTTCCGTTCTGCTTCATGCTTCCGCTTTGTGGCGCCTCAATACCATTTTTCAGATTCAGATAAGCGGTATGCTCCGTGGATCTCCCCAGACCGCCCCACCAAAAAACGGTTTTTTCTTCAATCAGGTAATTCAGCCATGTCTTCCCAAATTCCGCGCCTCCCAGCTTCTCCAAAGGATAATCCTCAAAAACGTTATAGAACGTGAAAGTTCCTGAAAGGTCATCATCTGCCACATGCAGAGGAACCCCTACTTCTTTTGCCACAAAATGATCCACCATCCCAAAGCGGTTCCTGATTTTGTCATAAGGCCATCCCTCTATAGGCCGTCCGTAGAATACACCGATTAGCTTTCCCAGCACTCCTGCATAAACCTTTTCTTCATAATTGTCTATCAATTTTATCCTCATTTCTGCGCTGTTTTCCGCACATATCAATATTTTTAGCCCTTAATACCCGATGCCGCCACGCCCTCCACAAAATACTTCTGGAAGCATAAATACAGAACCAGCAACGGAAGTATCGTCACCACCGCCATAGCCATAATTGGCCCAATATCCATTGTAGAACCGGCTTCCCCCTTAAAAGCGTTAAGCCCCAGAGCAATTGTAAATTTAGCCGGCCTTCCCAAATAAATTAAAGGAGCCATATAATCGTTCCAGCAAAATACCAATTGGTTAATCACTACTACCAATAGGGCAGGCTTGCAGTTAGGCAGATAGATTCTTGAGAAAATGCCGAACCAGCTACAGCCGTCAATCTTCGCCGCCTCCGCCAAATCGTTAGGCAAACCGGCAAAAAATTGCCTGAGCAAAAAAATATTAAATGTACTGGTACCGAAAAATGCCGGAAGTACAAGCGGATAAATGGTATTCAGCCAATGGAATCTGCTGTACATAATGTACATAGGAATCAATGTAACGGTCTGTGGAACCATCATAGTTGCAAGCAATACGAGGAATAATACATTTTTCGCCTTTGACTGGAATTTGGCAAAGCCAAACGCCACCAGCGAACAGCTACATACCGTTCCAACGACGCACAGCCCGGCAACTCTCACTGTATTCCAAATATAAACCAGAAATTTTCCGCCTTTCCATCCTTTTACAAAAGAGCGGAATGAGACCGGCCAAGGAAGAAGCTGCTTATAATCCGCAATTCCTGTCTCTGTTTTTAAAGAGGTACAAATCATCCATACAAAAGGAAACAGAAAGAGCGCCGCCATAGCAATCAGCAGTATCTGCGTCAGAATATTTTCCGTATTTTTTTTCATGCGTTTTTTTTCTTTCGCCATACTTAATTCACATCCTCCCTATAAAATACCCAGAATTTTGAAGTACCCAAAATTACCAGCGTCAATAAAATCATAATGATAAACAATACCCATGCAAGCGCGGATGCATATCCGAATTTCCCATAAGAAAATGCCGTATTGTAAAGGTAAAGCCCATACACATAAGTGGACTGGGCCGGGCCTCCGCCCGTCATTACATATGGCTGGGTAAATATCTGCAGCCCTTTGATAATTGCCATAAGTACATTAAAAAACACCACCGGGCTTATCAGCGGAAAGGTAATGTGCCAAAACCTCTGTATTCCGCTCGCCCCGTCCAGTTGCGCCGCCTCATAGTAATCCCGGGGAACATCCTGAAGCCCTGCCAGCACGATAGTCATTGCCGTTCCGATGCAAAACATGTCCATAAATATAATAGACAACATAGCCGTATTTCTGTTTCCCAGGAAATTAATGCTCTCCATACCCAGACCATTCAATATTACATTGATAAATCCATTGGTGCCGTTAAACAGATATGTCCACGCAATATAAGTAGCAACCCCCGTACAGATAGTAGGAAGATAAAAAATCCCCCGGAATACATTGGTACCTAACAGCCGTTTATTCAGAAGCATAGCCAGAAAAATAGAAACAACCGTATTTAGCGGAACCGAAACCCCAATGTAAAAAAATGTATTTTTAAGAGACAGCAGAAAAGTCTTATCCTTTGTCAAAATCTGAATAAAATTGGAAATTCCGATAAAATCCCTATTCGTCAGTCCATTCCAGTTTGTAAACGACATAACAAAAGAATATATCATGGGAAAGCATGTAAATGCACCAAACCCAATCAGCCAGGGCAATATAAAAATCCAGAACAGTCTGGAGGTATCATTCAATTTCTTTTTCTTTTTTCCGTTTTGTTTCATTGTCTAATCTCCATGCATACCGCAGACATTCTTGCGGCATTGCTCCAATAGAAGTCTAAAATTTTTGATTTTTCCGATTTATCCTTTATACCGGAGTGTTTTTCTGTGGGCGCTTCGACCCGGATTTTTTATCCGGATCCACAGCTCCCACCCATAACACTCCGGCACAAATTGTTTCCGGAAACAACCTCGTTCCCTGTCACGTTGCACGCACGGTGTTCCATTGCCTGCAGCCGGAGTTTTCGTTTGCCATCAAAGCTTTACCTGTCCTTATTGATAGGAATCAAAGATTAAAGACCCCTGTTCCTGTACATCAGCCATCATTTCCTCTACCGTCATATCCCCTGCCAAAACTTTCTGGTAATCCGCTTTCGTCAAATCATTTATCTGTGCAAAAGAACCCAGATTATAGAAAGGAGTGGAAGAAGATATCATATTAATGAATACGGATTTGTTATAAGGCGTACCTTCGCCAAAATCATTCAAATACTCGTCGCTGGAAACATACGGCTGGAAGTTCGGGATACCAATGCTCTGTGCCGCTTTCGCTGCTTCTTCCGTAGTCGTCATATATTTGATGAAATCCCAGCAAACATCCTTATATTTGGATTTGGAACTCATACACCAGCCATTTCCTCTAAAGGATGTCAGCCACCTTGTATTAAACTGTTCGTTAATCGGAAGTTCCACTACATCCCACTGGAAAGAATCCCCAATTGCATTTTCATACGTAGACATATCCCATGTTGCGGAAAGAGCCATACCGAATTTGCCGGTTTCAAATCCTCCGGTAGAGATAACGCCGTCCGTTTCATCGGGCGCGAGCCCTCTTTGAATAGAATCCACAAACATTGTAATGGTGGCTTTAAATTCTTCATTGCCCTCTACATTCATTTTTTTGTTTTCAACATCATAAAACATGTTTCCGTAAAGATTGCGGTAAAATTCCGGCACACGTACGCCCCAGCGGATACCATAAATATCATCGCCCAGAGCCGATATTTTTTCTGCTGCATCCAGCATATCCTTTTCCGTCCAATCGCTGGTAGGATAAGGAATTTGAGCCTGGTCAAACAATGCCTTGTTATATGCAATTGCAAATGTCTTGGATACAAAAGGAGCGGCAACAATCCTTCCATCATCCGTCTTCCAATTCGCTTCCACCGAATCCATATCCCAATATTCGCTGCAGCCATCGTTTTCAATATAATGTTTTAAGTCTTCAAATAGGAGACTGTCCTTATATGGATATAGCTGATCGCTTGCCAGAGCAAAAACATCGGGAGTCTCTTCTGAAGAAAACCATGTCTGCAATTTTGTCAAATAATCTGCCCCGCTGCAATATTCAAATTCTATTTTTACATTGGGATGCTCTTCCATATATGCATTTGCCAATCCCATTTTCATTTCAGCTTCCGGGTCATCTCCAAAAAACCCAAAGGTTAATTCCACTTCTTCCTCAGTGGAAGCTGCCTGCTCAGTTCCTTCATCCGCAGCGTTCCCCTCCGTGGCAGCGCTGGTATTGCCAGCATTATCTTCATTGCTGGCGGCATTGTCCTGTCCGCTTCCGCATCCTGCCAGCATAGTAAGTGTTACGGCAGCCGTCAATAAAGATACCAAGATTTTCTTTTTCACCATATCACATCCTCCGTTTCCTGAGCTTTACGCTCTTAATTATGTTTTTATGAACGTTTTGCGAATCTTTTACGTTCATTTTATGATTATTATTCTAATTTAATGTACTTAAATTGTCAATATTTTTTTATTTTTCAGCAGGTTATGCAATTATTTTTTAATTTTTTTGTACATTTTTAACAATTGTAAATTTTGTTTATTGATTTTCGTTCATATAAATGGTATTATATGAATGGATGAAGGGAATTTTTACGAAACCGGAGGGTATCACATTGAAACACAGCGCACATGTCATAGAACAAAGACGCAACAAAATCATTGAACTTTTACAGCAGGAGGGCAAACAACAAGTAAACGCATTGAGCGAATATTTTCATGTATCCCCATTAACAATCCGCAGGGATTTAAACGAATTAGAAGCAATCGGTCTGGTAAAAAGAATCCACGGCGGCGTCAGTTTACATAAAGAGCCTGAACCATTGTCACCTTTTGTAAACAAACAAAGCACACACAATTTTGAAAAAGAACAGATTGCCCGGTATGCTGCGTCCTATGTACAGGAAGGCAGCACAATATTCATGAATTCCGGTACCACCATCCTGCATCTGTTAAAGCTGCTCAATTACCGTTTCCTTACTATTGTTACCAATAATCTTCTGGCATATGAATGTTGCTCCCAGCTAAAAGGAAATCTGATTTATACCGGTGGCGTATATAATGATACCAGCAAAGCATGTCTTGGCGACCTTGCCATCACCGTCCTCAATCAAATTTATGCCAACCTTTGTATCCTTGGCGTAAACGGATTTAGTGCGGACAGTGGAGCCACAACTTCCCTTCTTCAGGAAGCCGTTTTAAACGGCAAAATGATTGAACGCTGCAGCGGAAAAGTCATTGTCATTGCAGACAGCAGCAAAATAGGTAAAACATATAGCTTTACCAGCGCAAAACTTCAGAATATTGATATTCTTATCACCGGGTCAGGAGCAGACCCCGAAGAAATCAAACGCATCCGGGAACAGGGGGTCGAAGTGCATCAAGTAGACTCAGACATTACAGATAATGATTAATCTGATAATTTATTTGAGATTTATTTGACGATCCGTTTGATAATCTATTTGATGATTCACTTGATGATTTACTTGACTATTTGCTTAATGATTCATTTGATGATTTACCTGATGATTCGTTTGATGATTCGTTTGATGGTTTACCTGATGATTTGTTTAATGATTCGTTTGATGATTTACCTGACGATTTGATTGATGTTTTATTTGATAATTAATAATAATTTATAAAGAACAATAGGAGAAATGGATAATGAAAAAAATTTTGATAGTTGGTAGTTTGAATATGGACTGCGTAATAGAAACGCCTCATATCCCCCGGGCAGGGGAAACTATCTCCGGGCGAAATGTTGTATTTACTCCGGGAGGAAAAGGAGCCAATCAGGCATATGCAATCGGAAAATTGGGCGGCAGCGTAAAAATGCTTGGAGCCGTAGGAAAAGACAGTTTCGGACAGACGCTTAAAAATAATCTCGCAAACGTAGGCGTAGATGTGTCGGAAATATCTGTCCTGGAACATGAGCCCACGGGCCAGGCATTCATTTCCATTGACGACGAAGGGGAAAACTCTATTATCATTATTCCCGGGGCAAACGGTGCCTTAACCCCGGAATTAATAGGAAAAAAAGAAGAATACCTGAAAAAAAACATAGAAAACAGCGATATTATAGTTATGCAGCTTGAAATCCCTCTGGAAACGGTAACATATGTGAAAGAGCTGGCAGCTTCTTTCCAAAAAACTATAATTGTAGACCCCGCCCCTGCCGTTACCGACATTCCCGACAGCTTCTGGAACGGCATAGACTACATTAAACCCAATGAAACAGAATTATCTATTTTGACCGGTAAGCCAACAGGCACACGGGAAGAAATAATAGAGGGAGCCAAAAGTATGCTCCACAAAGGCGTACGCAATGTTATCGCAACAATGGGCGGCAAAGGCTGCCTGCTTGTAAACAAGGACTCCACCCAGTTTTTTGAATCCCGCAGCGTAAAAGCCATTGATACTACTGCGGCTGGCGATTGTTTTACCGCCGCCTTCGCCCTGGCACTTGCGGAAGGGAAAAGTTGCCAGAAGGCAATCGCTTTCGGCCAGGAAGCTTCCGCCATTGCAGTAACAAGAAAAGGCGCCCAGGCGTCCATTCCAAACCGGCAGGAAATAACGGAAACTTCATGTTAAAGTAAACCGTTGTCCGTTTCACAGCCCATTTCCAACCTCTTCTTTTCCAGGCATAAAAGCAGGGCTAAATGATACGCCTTGAAAACAGTAAATATTTCTCTGATATTCCAGGCATAAATTCATTTAGCCCTATTGCTTTTTTAACCAGCATTTTAATATTTTAACCTAAAACCTCAAATGTAGCCTGAACACAGCCGGAAGACTTACGCTTTCCGATACATGATATCATAGCAAGCCGCCCTGATAGGCAGGGGATAATGATAATATTGTCAATTCAAACTTTAAACCGATATCCAACTCCCCATATTGTCTCTATATACTGCGGCTTGGCCGTATCAAATTCTATCTTTTCTCGTATCTTTTTAATATGAACCGTTACGGTAGCAATGTCACCGATGGAGTCCATATCCCATATTTCCCTGAACAATTCTTCTTTGGTAAAAACATGGTTCGGATTCTCTGCCAGAAAAGTCAGCAAATCAAATTCCTTTGTGGTAAAGGTTTTTTCTTCCCCGTCCACATAAACCCTGCGGGCTGTTTTATCAATCCTGATACCCCTTATTTCCACGATATCGTTTGCTTTCTGTGTAGACCCTACCAGCCTGTCATATCTTGCCATATGCGCTTTTACCCTGGCAACCAATTCGCTGGGGCTAAAAGGCTTCGTCATATAATCGTCAGCACCCAGACCCAAACCCCTTATTTTATCAATATCATCTTTCTTGGCTGAAACCATAAGGATAGGGATATTTTTTTCCTCCCTTATCTTTTTGCACACTTCAAAACCGTCCATCTCCGGAAGCATCAAATCCAGAATAACTAAGTCAAAATTTCCATTTAAAGCTTTTTCCAACCCTTTATTGCCGGTATGTTCAATCTCTACTTCAAAATCGCTTAATTCCAGATAGTCTTTCTCCAAGTCCGCAATCGCTTCTTCATCTTCTATTATTAGTATCCTGCTCATGTCCTACACCCTTTCCCAATTCTTTTTCGCTTAACCCTTTTATTCCTCTCTATTATTGCCGGCCGTAAACTAAGAATTATTCTTACAGCCGGTTATTAAACTTATTCCGCCATTTCACGGTATTTCCTGAAGACGAAATGGAGGCATGTGCCTTCCCCCTCTTTGCTTGTAGCCCATATATATCCTCCGTGGTCTTCTACAATCTTCTTTACAATGGACAGCCCAATTCCGCTGCCCCCTTTTGAAGAATTGCGGGATGCATCCGTACGGTAAAACCGTTCAAATATATTAGGCAAATCTTTAGCGGCAATCCCTCTTCCATTATCTTCTATTTCCACCCGGATGGAATCTACTTCATCCAAAATACGGATATCGATAACCCCTTTTTCTTTCTCCAGGTATTTCACGCTGTTTCCTATAATATTGTTAATTACCCTCTTAAGCTGTTCCGGGTCCGCAATTATCATTGCATCCGGTGAAACCAGGTTCGAGTAATTCAATTCGATATTCTTTGACTCCAAATCCAGCCCTACTTCTTCCACACAATCCCCAAAATAGTCCGCCACATTTAAACGATGGAAATGATACGGAATCCGGTTGGAATCAATGCCGGAATAGATTGTCAATTCATTAATCAGACGATCCATATCGTTTGCCTTGTTATAAATCGTCTTAATATACTTATCTACTTTCTCAGGCGTATCGGCTACACCGTCCATAATGCCTTCCACATATCCCTTAATTGCCGTAATGGGCGTTTTAAGGTCATGGGAAATATTACTGATTAGCTCGCGGTTTTGCTTTTCATGCTCGAATTTTTCATCCGTAGACTCCTTAAGCCGAAGCCTCATTTCTTCATAATTCTTATATAATTCTCCGATTTCCCCTTTACTGTCAGTATTCAGCATATACTCAAGATTACCGTCGGCAATATTCTTCATTGCCGTGTTCAGCTCATTTACCGGAAGGAAAACCCCCCGTTGAATCCACTGTGTCAACATAAGGCTCGTAAAAACCAATATCACGATAATCGCAATAAACATGTCAACCAGCAATTGCTTGGAAATGAGGGAATTGATTCTGGTAATTATAAAAAAGCTTCCTTCCACTCCATCCGAAAACCTAAAGTCAAGCTGTTTTACCAGCTTAGACATATCGTTGTAATAATAACCGGCATCTTCGCCGGCATTTGCATAACCATAGCCAGGCAAAAGATGAAAAATCTTCCCTGCCGCAGCCTCATTCCCCGTATAATAAATATCATTGCCTTTTCTTACAATAATATAAGAAGCCCTATTTTCTATTTTCTGATTCAAGCCGGATAAATACTCCCTATCCTCCATCTTTGTTTCGTCCGAAGCAATCTGTTCCTCCACCTCATCAAAAACTTCCTCTGAAATCCTCTCAAAAGCCTGCCCGGGTTCAGACATCATAGTATAGTCCATATTTATCAGGCCATATTCCCTCTGTGCATTCATCAAATATCCGCCGATACTCATAAATGCTATCATAGTCAGAAGCAACGGCAAAAGCACAATTGTAAGAAAGGTAACCAATAACCTCGTCTTAAATTTCATTGGTTTATCCTCTATCACTGCTGCTTATCCACAGTGTTTGTTATTTTGTCCTTTGGACATGTTCTTTCCGCTGGTTGCACACGGTTCGCTTGGGTATTTGTCCTCCCTTTGGTCGGACGCGAACCGGTGCTGATATAATGTCTACCGACATTATAACATGTCTTTTGGACATGTTCTTTCCGCTGGTTGCACACGGTTCGCTTGGGTATTTGTCCTCCCTCTGGTCGGACGCGAACCGGCGCTGATATAATGTCTATCGACATTATATCATATCTTCCAACCGGAGATTATAAAAAGAACAAAAGAAACTTATTAAAACTTTGTAAAATGCTATTGACATCATGTATATTTTTGCTATAATTAGAAAACAATAATGATTACTAATTTTATTAGGAGGGTTGATATGGCTCTGAAATACAGCCGGCAGCGGGAAGTCATAAAAACTTTTCTCTGTACCAGAAAAGACCACCCCACGGCTGATGTTGTATATATGAATGTTAGGCAGCAATATCCGAATATCAGCTTGGGAACAGTATACCGCAACCTTACTTTGCTTTCCGAAATGGGTGAAATCATGCGGCTGCGCGTAGGGGATGGCGTAGACCATTTTGATGCCGATACTTCTCCGCACAATCATTTTGTTTGTTCAGAATGCGGAAGCGTCATTGACTTAAAAATGGAAAATATTGATTATATCAAAGAAGCTGCTGAAAAAAATTTTAGCGGACGTATCGACGGTTATTCCGCTTACTTTTATGGATTATGCGGGAACTGCTGTGGGAAACTGCAGTCATCATAAAATTTAATGAAAGAAAAGGAGAATACAATTATGAAATTTGTATGTCAAGTATGTGGATATGTACACGAAGGAGATTCTGCACCGGAAAAATGCCCTCAGTGCAACGCACCGGCTGAAAAATTTACACAGCAGGCAGAAGGCAAGACATGGGCTGCTGAGCATGTAGTAGGCGTAGCTCAGGGTTCCAGCGAAGATATTATGGCAGATTTAAGGGCTAATTTTACAGGTGAATGCACAGAAGTAGGTATGTACCTCGCAATGGCTAGAGTAGCTCACAGAGAAGGTTATCCGGAAATCGGTCTTTACTGGGAAAAAGCTGCTTGGGAAGAAGCAGAACATGCTGCAAAATTTGCGGAATTGTTAGGCGAAGTTGTAACTGATTCTACAAAGAAAAACCTTGAAATGAGAGTAGAAGCAGAAAACGGCGCTACCGCAGGCAAATTTGATCTTGCAAAACGTGCAAAAGCTGCTAATCTGGATGCAATCCATGATACCGTTCATGAAATGGCTCGTGACGAGGCTCGACACGGAAAAGCATTTGAAGGTCTGTTAAAGAGATACTTTGGCTAAGAAAAACGCTATAAAATCATTGTGTTTTGAGGATTTTGGGGTATGTTGGAGCAATCCGGCATACCCTTATTTTTGTACAAGCGGTTGTGCCTGGATGTGGTTTTATATCTTTGCTTTTCATTTTCTTTAGAGAAACACACACTTTTAAATGTGGGTTTAAAAAAGTGTCTTCGACACTTTATAATTTATGTCCTTCTGGCGAAGGAATTTCCTATAAAGTAAAAAAGAGATAAGCATTAACTTATCTCTCTTAGATATTGCAATAAACAAATAGGAATTTATTTATAACTTTCTAATCGGAAAAAACATATAATTCTTCCCTGTCTGTGGACAAGTAAAATCGTGAACTGCTCCTACTAATGGAATAGCATTATCTTCCAAATATTTTATTACCTCTGAAAAGGTAGAATCATTTTCACATTCTATATAAATATATTCATAGCCAGGAATAATCCATTTTGTCCAACCGTTGGGGGCTTCTGCATTCTCGTTGCACTCTACCCCAGCAAGATAAAGTCCTTTGTTGAAATCTTCCCACGGATTGAATGAGTGCGAGAAATCAGACATAGTACCCCATATACCACTGATATTTCCATTCTCATCTTTCTTAGCCAAATGTTGAACTTCTCCAAAGTGAGAATTTGCATCAGCCCATAATCTTTGAATAAAACCCTCTCCGTCTAAAGTTGAACCCACTTTTCCTATCACAACAAAAGACTCCTTTACACACCTTTCGACTTTCATATTTTCCTCCCACCAATTACTACTTGCCAAAATGAATTATACCATAATTTGTTTGATAATAACATTTTTTTGAATAATATTTTTACTTGTCTGTATAATGTAATGTATCATAAGATACTGGATAATTGCCCATTAGTGATTAATATAAAGGAGCATTTGCATTAATGTGCGGTGTTCCTTTTTTGTATTGGATAGAGAATATAGGAAAGGAAAAGGGATAAGCAGCAGGAAAATAAATCCTGCTGCCACTTTTATCATTTCTTTTCATGCCATTCTACAACATTAGGTCAATGGTTTTGACAATAATGGTCATCTCCCGAACCATAAGACGCATATTCGCAATATAAAGCGTCTATATCACCGCATATTTCACATTCTATTTTTCCTCTACATATATTGCAATATAAAGTTTTAGTATCTTCTTGAGGTTTATTTTCTTTTGCCTTTTGGCTTTGTATGTGCATATTAGCAAATATAGCAACAATAGAAACAACTGTTACCATACCAACACATAAACTGATTAAAGTAAATTTTTTATCTTCTCTTTTGAGCCGACAAAAAATCCACAAATAATCACCACAAAGACAATCACATAATATAAAAACCATTTTCTTCTTTTCATAATATCCCTTTTCCTTTCTCCTTTTTCGGACATTCTGTATTTATGGGAATCCGCCATAGACTGCCTTTAGAATCCTGTTCCGCATTTTCTATTATGCCTTGCCTAAACCAACTTGCAATAGTGGCTTATGTATAACCCCATTTTTCAGCGGCTTCTTTTGTTCCCATGTACTCCATATTTTTCTAATCTCCTTGTAATATACTGAATTTCCCCTTTATATTTTAGAGTTTATAACTCTATCATTCAAGAGTTTGCCGCCTATCGCTTATACTTATTTGGTGAGGTGTTCAACCATGAAATATAATGAGAGAATAAGGGAAATTAGGGAAGATTCTTCTCTAACCCAACAAAAAGTTGCTGACCTGCTACACATAGGGCAAAGAACATATGCGGATTATGAGAGCGGCAAAACAAGAATCCCTGTTGCCAAATTTTACAATGTTTCTATGGACTATATCACAGGAGCAAACAATATCAAATCAGAATATCCAAAAGTATAGGCAGCAGCATTTCTATTTCTATAATGCCGCTGCCTATTGTTTTTTATTTTGTCTGAGTTATTTCAGCAATTCAAACATATTAAATATTATTTTATTTCCTACCAAAATAGTGTATAATACCAATAAACAAGAGAAAAGGAAGTGCAGATATGAATATAAGACAGCTTCAAACACTATACAATGCTTCTGATTCTAATATAAAATGGGCAAAGCACTGTTTAGAGCGAATGCAGGAAAGAGATATAAGCATAAGTGATGCGGAATCCTGTTTACAGACAGGAGAAATCATAGAAGATTATCCAGATGATTTTCCACACCCCAGTTGTCTTATTTTCGGACATACAAAAGAAAACAAAATATTGCATATTGTTGTTGGTTCGGATAACAGTACTTTATTTTTTATAACTGCTTATTTTCCAAACATAGATAAATTTGAAAAGGACTTAAAAACAAGAAAGGAGCAATAGCTATGTGTATGTATTGTAAATGTAAGACCACAATTTCATCTTTCACAACGCATGTAGTAAATTATAAAAACTGTATTATCATCATTAAAAATGTACCTTGTGAAGAATGTGAACAATGTGGAGAGAAGTATTATTCAAATGAAGTTGCTAAACAGCTTGAAAGCCTTGTCAATGTTGCTAAACAGCTTATGCAGGAAATAGCCATTATTGATTACTCAAAAGCCGCATAAATAAACAGAACAACAGGCAGCAGCATTTCTATTTCCATAATGCCGCTGCCTGTTGTTTTATTGTTTGTTTGCATTTTCCGCTATGTAAGTATCTAATCTGTTGATAGCCGCCTTTATTTCCTCTTGTAAGGCTTGTAGATAGTATTTTGCACTGAATTTAGCTTCTGCCTGTTCTTTGCCTGTATATGCAGCTTCTGCTGCCTTTAAAGGCATAATAGGGATTCTGGTGCATTTAATGCGGCTAAATTCGTTCCATAAGTATGTCTTAGATAATGGTATTTAATTGAAACTTATCGCTTTTTTATCATAACAAAATTTGTAAGAAAAATTCCCTGCCGTTCAACCTGCTGCTCTTTCACAACCTTATACCCCCTTTTTCCAAAAAAAGGCCGGGCTGTAATAGAAGCATGAGTAACAATGTCCTTTTGAACTGCCCACTCTAACCGATTGCACATAGCGGTGGCAATCCCTTTTCCCTGATAATCCGTGTGAACATATAGCCTGTCAAGGTAGCCTGTCTCATCTATATCCCCAAATCCTACAATAACTCCATCATCAACCGCAACCATACTGAAATGTTCTTGCAGTGAATGGTTCCATTTTTGCAAATCTACCTGTCCTGTTGCCCATACATCCAGTTGCTCTTTTGTGTAACCTTTTGCGTTTACTGTATGAACCGTATTCCAAAAAAGCTCCGTCAATTCTTTACAATCTGTTGATTGGTACTCCCTGCAACATTGTCAAGTGAATAGTTTAAATTTCTAAAGGCAAGAGCTTACATATACAAAAATTTCAGGTAGAGCACTTGACAAGTGCCCTACCTGAAATTTTTGTTTTATGTAGAAATAGAAAGCCGCTTATAAAATTCTGGCCTCATCATCCCACTGAATAGACTTCCAGACATTAAAGCTGCGATTGCAATATTAAGTGCTGGTTCGTCCTCCTGACCGATATAAATTGGAACTCCTTGATTATTTATTGCCATAACTATCATTAAAAAACAAGCAAGGCTAATCAATATGGGTAACATTACAGTTAGCAAACGTTTTACTGTATATACAGCAAAACGTTCCGACGCTTTGAAAAGCGTTTGAACTCTATTTTCGTTTTTCTTCCAGAACTGCATCAAAAAGCCTGAAATGGTATAACTTATTAGGGCTGAGAAAATCCAAAGCTGCACAAATCCATTTTTGCTGATGACTCCAGTGAGTAAAAAAATTGCCATAGATACTAAGACATAAGCAATTTCGGTTGCGCATATTGCCATTAGTTGATTGAACTTCTGCAAATAGCGATTAGTTTTGCTTGTTTCCTTCTTAATAGACTCTATAGCATCATTTTCAAGATATATGGTTTCACATATTTTCTTCAATTGCTCCAGTGTTGCAATACCGGTAGACAATATATAAAGTCTACTAAGATTAGGATGCCGAGAAACACACTCCCGAAAGTGCATTTCAAAACTATCGAGAATTTCGCGGATATCAGAATCGGTGCAGTATTGAGTTTGGAATGCTTCCGTTTTTTGAATTAAGTCGTATAAATTTTCAGGATTTACCTCGGAGTGAACAAGTTCATCAAGTATCATAAGGTGACTTGAGGTCGAGGTGGTCCGCACTGTGAGATCAAACGCTTCCTCAATAGCTCTTAGTAATTCCTCCGATGTTGATTCATCAAAATCATTTGTTAAAGATGCTGCACAGCCTAATGCTGCACCTATTGGTGCTGTCCAGCCATAAACACAGGACGAAAGATTAAACAATGCCGATGAAATTAAGCAAATCTTTCGAATAGGCTTTGACTTTTCCTTTATACTTGAAATCACAAAATCACCTCCGCCAATATCTATTCGAAGTTCCCCTTCTTCTCATGAGAAGAAGGGGACTCCCGATAATTCTTAACCCAAAATCTCACCAACAAAATTGTAAACAATGCGGACTTTTTGCACCCTTTCGCCATCAATGATTTCGACTGCGCTGATAATGATTTTATCAATCAATCGATTCAAAATGGTTTCATCCAATTCGGTGATGGACGCATATTCCCGGATTTCCCCGATGAACCGGCGCACATCATCCTCCGTGTTGCTGGCGGTACGCAATTCGTCCGTGATCGCCTGCATCCTGGCCTTGTTGTCCGCCTGTTCCTGCTCCATCGTTTCAGTCATGCGGAAGAAACGCTGCTCGGTCAGAATGCCTTTGGTCTTGTCAGCATATAGGCTCATGAACATCTCGTCAATTTCCTGGTTGCGCTTCGCCAGGGTATCCAGTTCTTTCTTCAAGGCTCCTTCGTCCATCGTGTACCGCTGTTCCAGCCGATGGGTCAGCCGTTCATAGAACGTCTCGGAATCCTGCAAGGCCATCCTGCCATGCTCAATAATGTCAGCCAGCACAAGATTGTAAAGATCGCGAGCCTCAATCTTATGGCTGGTGCAAGCATTCTTTCCCAGCTGGTTATATGTTTGGCAGATATAATACGCCCTGTCAATCGGCTCCCGCTTCTTCTTGGTGCTGCGGTCAATATCCGTCCGGCCCACCTTCTCATAACGTACCTGCATGGATTTACCACAGGTAGCGCAGTAAACAAGACCGTGAAACAGATTATAAAATGGGCACCTGTTTTCTCCCGAAACAGTCGGGCGGCGGTCGATCAGCTTTTGCACTCTATCCCACTGTTCCCGGCTAACGATAGCCTCATGGCAGTTCTCGACAATCTCCCATTCATCACGGGGAATTTTGTTGATGGTGTTGGAGCGGATGGCCTTTTGATGGCATTTGCATACCACATGATCGCCCTTATAGACCGGGTTGCGGAGCATCTTGCTAATGACGGAACCGCCCCAGCAATAATAGCGCACTTCAGATTCTACCGGCTCTTTCACACGGGTGATGGGAATTTTATGCTCCATCAGATACTTTGAAATCCGCATCATTCCGTATCCATTTGCCGCCAGATCGAAAACGAGTTTGACCGTGGGTGCAGTCTCCGGGTCGATAATCAGGTGGCCGCAGTCGTTGGGGTCACGCATAAGGCCGTAGGGGGTGGGGCCTCCTAAAAACTTCCCTTGCCGGGATCGGGCCATCCAGCCCGCCAGTACCTTCTTTGAAATATCCCGGCTGTACATATCGTTCAGGATATTTTTGAACGGGGTAATATCCATCTCCTGCCGGTTCAGACTGTCCACTCCGTCAGTGACAGCGATATAGCGGACGTTGTGACGCGGAAAGAAGATTTCGATATAGCTGCCAGCCTCAATATAATTCCGGCCCAAGCGAGAAAGGTCTTTCGTGATGACACATTTAACCTTCCCGGCCTCAATGTCGGCAATCATTCGCTGAAACGAAGGCCGGTTGAAATTACGGCCTGTGTAACCGTCATCAACATAAAATTCGTAGTCCAGCAGGCCATTTTTCTCAGCGAAGTCACGCAACAGTGCCTTTTGATTGCTGATGCTCATGCTCTCGTTTTCCCGTCCGTCCTCAATGGAGAGACGGCAATACAGAGCGGTGACAGAGGGGGTAAGTTTATTCTTCCTGTTCATTGGCGATCTCCTTAATGAACAGGGACATGATACCATGCTTTGACAAATTTTTCAACAGGCATTTTTATCGCTCTCCCTCTTTTCAAGCCAGGATTCAAACTGCCCGCAAGCCTGGGATTCAATGGCCTGTTCAAAAGCGGCCCTCATGCTCTGACTGCCGTTATATTCACGGGTCACGATGAATCGAGGCTTGTCCTGGCGTCTGGTCTTGGGTACAGCGGGTTTATCCTGTTGCGTTTTTCTCATAGGCAGCTCCTTTCAGTCCATCAGATTTTTCAGCCGCGCCAGCTTGTCCTGCGCCGTCGCCTTTCGGAAGTTCTCACCAGAGAAGCGGATAGGGGGCGCACATTTCCAGCAGCCGGTCATAGATACGGGCGTGGGCGGTATCCTGGGGATGCTGCAAATCATGGAGCGGAATATTGGTGGTGACAATCAGCGGTTTTTTACTGCGATACCGGCTGTCAATCACGTTATAGACCTGCTCCAATCCGTACTCCGTCCCGCGCTCCATACCAAAATCGTCAATAATAAGCAGCAGGGCGCGACAAAGCTGGGATATGTACTCATTCCGGCCCTCAAAGCTGGCGGTCAGATCATTCAGAATCAGCGCAAAATTGGTCATGCGGACGGTGATCTCCTGCTCCATCAGGGCGTTTGCGATACATCCCGCGAAATAGCTTTTCCCGGTGCCAACGCCGCCCCAAAGCAGATAGCCGATATTCTCCGCCAGCATGGTGTCCCAATGCTCGACATAGAAATGGGCGTGTTTCATTTGCGGGCATTTGCCGTTATCATTGGCGAACGTCCAGCTACGCATAGCAGGGTCGGTGAATCCCTGGCGCTTCAGATCGGCCACGGCCTGAAGGTGACGGCGGGCCTCCTGCTCCGCAGTCTCCCGGTCGATGCGTTCCTGCTCACACCGGCAGGGGCAGGGGAGCAGCCGCCCCTCCAAGGGCGCTGCGTCCATGCGAAACTGCTTGGGAGTGCGGCACTTCCCGCAGTAGAGAAAGCCGTCCTCGCCGGTATAGTCCTCCGGCCCTACATGGGTCACGGTCATGCGCTTGATAATACTGTCAAAATCATTCATAGGCTCTCGCCCTCCTCGTAAGTGTAATTGGGTATACTCTTGCCTTTCCGCCTATCCTCCGCCGCCCAGCGGCGAATAGTGGCGGCATGGTTCTGGTAGGTTTTTCCTGTGGAGGCCATGTACTCGGACAGCTTCTCCACATACTGCTGCCAAAGATCAGGGAGTTCCGCCTGCAATTCGGCTATCTCTGTGTCTGAAAGAAAAATATTTTGATAGCGGCCTCGTGCGTGGGCGCTATCACTCACTCTACTCAAGTTATTCTTCAAGTTACTATTACCTATTTTATTAGGGGCCAGTTTTCTGGCTATCTGACGGCCAACTTTTTGGCTATCAGCAGGCCAATTTTCTGGCCCTCTAACAGCCAATTTTTTGTCCATTAGCCGGTCAATTTCCTGGCTGTCTGGCTGCTTCACATAGATGCGATTTGGCATCCCGTTTCCACGTCGCCGCCGCTCAATCAGTCCTGCTGTTTCCAGTTCGTTCAATGCGTTCTTGACAGTTGAGGGGCCTTTATCCACCAGATCGGCAACCTTGTTGAGCGGAAAGACGATATAGATGTTTCCATCCGCATCCGTCCAGCCATTGGCGCGGGAGAGATTGGCTCTGTCCAGAAGAACAGCATATAGAATCTTGGCAGTCTGCGTCAAATCCACGTCCAGGAGGAACCGGGGATAGGGCAGATATGGGAGTAGCTTACTATCTTTTCTCATGTAGTCTGCGATGGGGTTTCACCTCCTGGCTTCGTTGCGCCGTTGCGGGCCGTCTGAGGGCCTTCCGAGGTGCTGGGTAGGGAATGTATCAGGCTCCTATCGAGCCACCCTCGGAAAGCCTTGCAAAATCAGGGCTTTTCAAGCCCTAAATGCGTAGAATTGTAGTAGCGTTTGCGCTGGCGCTCTGCTTCTTTCTTCCGGCGGGCCGCAACAGCACATTCCGGGCAGTATTTCGCCCGGTTGGATTTCGGCAGATAGTAGCCACCGCAGAGGACACATTTCTTTCTGTCTGCCCGGTGGAGCAGGGCGGCGCACAGGCCAGCGTCCAGTGGCAGGACGGCAGCGCGGAACCATTTGCAGATCAGCGAGTAGGTGATGCTCTGCGGGCAGACACATTCCTCACCATCGTCCAGCAGTAGACAGTTCCCGTAATCATAATTGCAACAGCTATGTACCAGCCGCCGCGCCGTCCGGTACTGCTGGTAATTCATGTGGACGATCACGGCTCGTCCTCTCCTGCTGGTAACTTGATGTAGATGTGATAGGGGGTATGGAGGGCTATCAGCTTCTTTTCCACCAGCCCCACGGCCTCCAACTCCCGCAGGGACTGCGCTACGGTGCTGGGAGTGCGGTCGATGATCTCCGCGATAGTCTTGTTGTAGAACGCCAGATACCGCCGCCCGCGCTTGTCGGTCTGCGTGGCCTCGGAATTCATCGTCATATCCAGCATGATCGCGTAGATTTCCTTGGCGGTCAGCCGGATATTCATGCCCAGCAGGAACCGGGGATAAGCCAGGTAGGGCGGCAGGGTGGAGCCACTGGTGATGTAATCAGTTTTCATGTTCGTTCTCCATTTCGTGTCGGATTTCATGTACTTTCTCGAAAAATCCTTTGATTGCGGTCGTGACAGAATAGGCACTATCGCCCAATGCGTCAAATTGAGAAATTGACATCCCGGCGAAAATGTCCGCCCGGTGATGGAGGGATTCGATGCCGGAAACGTAGCGGACGCATAGGGCCTTAAACTCGGTCAGAGCCGCTTCGCCGTCCCTCATCCCCTGATGCTTCGGTGTGGGCGGCGCTATGGTCAGAATGGCAGCGGCTTCTTCCTGCTGGTCAGGGGGCAGCTTGGAAATTTTTAGCGCGGCCCCCTTGGTGATCTTATCGCCAGCGTCCCGAATGGTTTTCTTTGCCTCCGGGGTCAAGTTGCGGGCAGTCTGAACAAGCTGCTCCACGGTGCGTTTGCTGACACCCAGCTTGTCGGCGGTATCCTGGGCAAATGACTTCGTTGAATATTATCCCCCTTGGGAGCCACCAGTTTCCCGCTTCAGAGCCACCCGGAAA
>CAJUSR010000011.1 GCA_910588855.1 uncultured Kineothrix sp.
TCAAGTACTTCGGGATTATTTACAGTCTGTGTAACATATGTTTGACAAACCTACAAAACCGGAAGCGGAACCGGAAATCATAAACTTTCTATAAAATCCCAAAAACATATTGACCATCGGTCATTTTCGTGATATACCATATATAACAAAAATGACCAATGGTCATATTGATATTATATACTGATAGTCAGTCAGGAGGTAAGGTATGAAAAACTTTGGGAAATGGGTAGTGGAAATGAGGATACCGATTCTTATCATCAGTTTTGTGCTGCTTATTCCGTCTTTTTTCGGCTATGTGGGAACGAGGGTAAATTATGATATCCTTTCTTATTTGCCGAAAGATATTGAAACAATGGTGGGGCAGGATATTCTGGTGGAAGAATTTGGAACAGGTGCGTTTTCCATGTTTATGGTGGAGGGGATGAAGCCGAAAGAGACGGCGGCCTTAAAAGAAAAAATCGAAACGGTGAATCATGTGGAGAAAGTCATCTGGTACGATACGGCGATGGACATATCGGTGCCGATGGAGTTGCTGCCGGAAGACTTATATACAGCTTTTAACAGCGGTGACTGTACGCTGATGATAATTATTTTTGACGAAACGACATCGGCGGACTCCACTATGGACGCCATTGAGGAGATTAGGGGGATTGCGGGAAAGAGCTGTTTTTTGAGCGGCATGTCGGCGGTGGTTACGGATACCAAGAACCTGTCCGAAAGGGAAGCGCCCATTTATGTATGTATTGCGGTTGCGCTAACCTGCATCGTTTTGTCGCTGGCGATGGATTCTTATCTGGTATCCTTTGTCTTCCTTATCAGCATCGGGATGGCAATCGCCTATAATCTGGGGAGCAATATTATTTTTGGGGAGATTTCTTATATAACAAAAGCGTTGAGCGCTGTGCTGCAATTGGGTGTAACGATGGATTATTCCATTTTCCTCTGGCACAGTTATCAGGAACAGCAGGGGAACTGTGAGGGGAGAAAAGAAGCGATGGCAAAGGCTATCGGGGAAACCCTCTCTTCGGTGGTGGGGAGTTCGATTACTACAGTGGCAGGTTTTATCGCCCTTTGCTTTATGAGTTTTACTTTGGGTATGGATTTGGGGCTGGTAATGGCAAAGGGCGTTGTGCTTGGAGTAACGGCTTGTGTGACGGTGCTTCCATCGCTGATTCTCGTACTGGATAAACCGTTGGAAAAGACGAAGCACAAGGCGTTGATTCCGGATATGAACCATATCGGGCAGTTTGTGACAGGGCATTTTGCAATTTTTGCTTTCCTCTTTGTGGTTTTTCTTTTTCCGGCGCTGTATGGGTACCGGAATGCAAAGGTTTACTACAATCTGGATGAAACCTTGCCGAAAGATTTGCAGAGTATTAGGGCCAATGCAAAATTAGAGGAAGAATTTGATATGAACGCTACCCATATGTTGCTGGTAAGCGCTGATTTATCTTCCAAAGATGTGAAGCATATGAGCGAGGAGATGAAAAAAGTGCCGGGCATCAGTTGGATATTGGGGCTGAATGCGGTAAAGGGGGCGGCATTGCCGGAAGAGATGGTGCCGGATGAATTGAAGGAAGCTTTGAGCAACGAGAATTGGCAGCTATTGCTGGTGGGTTCCAAATATAAAGTGGCTTCGGAAGAGGTCAATGTGCAATGCGATGAGCTGGATAAAATATGCAAATCGTACGATGCCAAAGGGATGCTGGTAGGAGAAGCGCCTTGTACTAAAGACTTGATACGGATTACGGATAAAGACTTTAAAACGGTGAGCGTGGTATCTATCGGGGTGATTTTTATTATCATAATGATTGTATTTAAATCAATTTCCCTGCCGGTGATTCTGGTAGCGGTTATCGAAGGAGCGATTTTTGTAAATATGGGAATCCCTTTTTATACGGGAACAGCCATTCCTTTTATCGCCTCGGTGGTGATAGGCACAATACAACTTGGTGCAACGGTAGACTATGCAATATTGATGACGACCAGATACCGGAGGGAACGGGATGCAGGGGCAGGAAAAAGGGAAGCGGTGGCTATTGCCTGCCAGACCAGCGCAAAATCCATTGTAGTCAGTGCCTTGACATTTTTTGCTGCAACTTTTGGGGTCGGCTTGTATTCCAACATTGATATGATTAGTTCACTTTGTACATTGATGGCGAGAGGGGCAATTGTCAGTATGTTTAGCGTAATTTTTATTTTGCCGTCCATGTTTATGATATTCGATAAATTGATTATGGTAAGTTCATTTGGAGGAAAGAGGAGAAACAGGAAGGCAAAGGAAATAGAAGGAGGATCTGTAGTGTGAAAAATCAGCTCGATAGTTGATTTTATCACATGGCTATTTGTGCCGGAGCGTCACAAATCAGCCCTGCGTCGCGTAAACGCTCCGGAATGGAGGTTAATATGAAAAGAAACACGAAGTATGATAGTAAATATAGATTGGAAAATAAGGGATGGAAAAGGGCGACCGGTAAGGAAAACAACCGTGTAACCGACCAGATAACCAACCGTGCAATCGGTCAGGCAACCAACCGTACAACCGGCCATGCAGCCGGCCGGACGTTCAGCCGGGCTCTCAGTCTTGTGTTAGTAGGAACGTTGACACTTTCGCTGACGGCTTGTGGCAGCGGCGGAAAGGAAGCTGTGCCTGCGAACGCCGGGACGGCAGACTTAGGGAAGGAAGAAGAAATATTAGTGCAGGCATTGGACGGGCAAGTAAAAGCATCCCATAGCAGTGAATCAGGGAAAGAAGAAACAGTATATGTCCTTGCCGATGCCAAAGGCAGCATAAATAAGGTGATTGTCAGCAACTGGATGAAGAACGGGGAGGGCAGCAGCAGCCTAACGGATGTCAGCAACTTAAAAGACATTGAGAATGTTAAAGGATACGAGGAGTACACAGCGGGCGCGGACGGGAGCTTAACGTGGAATGCGGACGGCTCGGATATCTATTATCAGGGAACGGCGGAACAGGAATTGCCGGTGGATGTAAAGATTTCTTATAGGTTGGACGGGAAAGAAATATCCCCGGAAGAATTGGCAGGGAAAAGCGGAAAAGTGACCATCCGGTTCGACTATGAGAATAAAGAAAAAAAGACAGTGGAGATTAATGGCAGCGAAGAGGAAATTTATGTGCCGTTTACCATGATTTCCGGTATGGTGCTTCCTTCCGACAGGTTTTCCAATATTGAAGTAACGAACGGGAAATTGATTTCGGAAGGCGATAACCACTTGGTGGTGGGTGTGGCTTTTCCGGGGTTAAGGGATAGTTTGGACATTGAGGGGCTGAAGGATGAAATCGACGATGAGGAGAAGCGGAAAGAGCTGGATGAAATAAATATTCCGGAATATATTGAAGTTTCTGCGGATACAGTGGATTTTAATCTGGCGATGACAATGACAATGGCTATGAGCGATGTGCTTTCCGACATTAGTTTAACGGATTCCATTGATTTGGATGATATTAATGATTCGATGGAAGACTTGCAGTCGGCAACGGAAGAATTGAAGGATGGCACTTCCGATTTGAAAGAGGGAACCGGCGAGTTAAGGGATGGCGCGGAGAAATTAAAAGATGGTACAGAAAAGCTGAAAGATGGTGTGACGCAGCTGCAGGAAGGATCGGGGAAACTGAAGGATGGAACGTTTGAATTAAAAGATGGAACCTCTGGATTAAAAGATGGCGTGGCCAAGTTAAAAGACGGAAGCGGGAAGCTGTCAGAGGGAAGCGGAGAATTGAAAGAAGGGGCAGATACGTTAAAAGAGGGAACCCGTGAATTAAATGAAAAATCGGGGATATTGAATGCAGGCGCCGGGAAACTGGACGGCGGGGCCGCTGAACTGGAAGCAGGGGGCAAGACGCTGGCGGAAGGAACAAAAGCACTTGCCAGCGGAAGCCTTGCATTGGACGCGGGAGCAGCCCAAATCCAACAGGGGCTTATGTCAGTGGATACGGCAATCGGCGGGATGGTAGGCGCCTGCCAGGGAACGGATGGAACAATGGGGCTTTTAGACGGCAGCCAATCGCTGGCAGAAGGAGCGACCGGTTTGGATAATTTGCTGAATCAATATTTTGCGGTATATGAGGCCGACATCAATGGGAAGATACAACTGTTGCAGCAATTGGCTGCGGATGCGGAAGCAAAAGAAGCGCAGGCGCAGGCGGTATTGGCGCAGGCTTTGCAGCAACAGCAGGAGGCGGAAAATGCCCTTAACACAGCATGTGAACCGGTGACGGAGACAGTGACGGTAAATGTGGAGGCGGAAGGAAAAATAGCGCAGACGACCGTTAGCGGTTTGGTGACAGGGTATTGTGTGGAACCGGTGGAAACGACGGCGGAAGCGGCGGTGCAGACTGTATCGGCGGAGGCTGTACAGCAAGCGGCGGCAGCTTATCGGGATGCAGGGAATCAGGTAGCGGAAGCGCAGGCCCAATTGGCGGCAGCACAGGCACAGGCCCAGACGGCGCAGCAAATTATTGCCCAATTGACGCAGGACTATATGGGCTCCGGGCAATTCGGGGATATGCAGGAGGCGTCGCAGGCGGCATACATTACTTATATAAAGACAGCTTCGGCTAATTTAAAAACAGGGGCCCAGGCATTGGAAATGGGGATAGGCTCTTTATATCAGGCATTGTTGATGCTAAATGATGCCCAGACCGGGGTTCCTGCATTGGCAACAGGTGCAGCAGAGTTGAAAGCCGGAACGACGGCAGCAGTAGAGGGAACAAAGACGCTGGAAGCCGGTGCAGAGGCTTTAAATGGTGGTATCGGCACACTGAAAGCCGGAACATCGGAGTTGAAAGAGGGAACCGGCTTGCTGCAGGAAGGCGCCGGAAAATTGGATGAAGGTGCAGCCGCATTGAAGGAAGGGGCCGGGAAACTGGATGATGGAACAAAAGAATTGAATGGAGGCGTTGATGAGCTGCAGGAGGGCGCCGGAAAACTGGATAACGGTGCGGGGGAACTGAAGGATGGAACGATAGAATTGGAGAACGGTGTAAAGGAGCTGAAAGAAGGAGCTGTAGAGCTGGATGATGGAGTAAGGGATTTGAAAGAAGGAACTGTAGAGTTGGATGATGGGGCGCTGGAACTGAAGGACGGTATGATACGTTTTGATGAAGAAGGAATCCGTAAGCTGACAGATTTGTTCGGCGATAATGTGCAAACCGTACTGGATAGGGTTGATGCATTGAAAGCGATTGGAAGCGGTTACAATACATTCAGCGGACTGCCGGAAGGCATGGAAGGGAGTGTAAAATTTATTTATAAGACAGATGGGGTAAAAGCAGACTAGCATTTTGCCAGATATGGCTAACAGGGTTCGGATGCTGCCCATAAAAAACGGAGCCGCCGGAAAGAATCCGATGCGGCTCCGTTATGGTTATCTGGTTTGCCCATGCTAAATACGGCAAAGCGATTGAAGTGCATTTTCTTTTATGATTGGGTTAAAATGCTCTTCCAAATAAGCTTCCCCGGCGGGAACATATTTCTCTATCTGCCCATATTCGGACAAGATGTTACATACCTTATTAAATTCGGCAGGGGAATGCCCCCCTTTGGAAACAACAAGGATATATTTGTGTGCATTTTCATTTTTATATAACGAATTGTTTTCGCTATAACATCCGGCAAGGATATGGGAAATCCTCGCTACGGTGCGGATGGAATCGAAGGAGAAAATCCTTACAAGCTCCTGCTCCTGAGTAGCGTTTTTTTCTTGCTTTCCGGTACTTTTTTTGGCCGGTTTTTCCTTTTGGGTAGAATCGGCAGTGGTTTTATCCAAAGTGTCTGCAAATTTGCCTTCGTGAATTTTCTTAAATAAATCCAGTACGTCGTCAGCCCCTTCGGAAAGGCTGTCAATCATTTCGTCCAAATCTCCGTCCGAATCGTGAACGGAAGGTGCGAACTTGGAGAAACGTGTATCCAGCTCTTCCGGATCCTCAACTTTGGTAATTATGAGTACAATACATTCTGAATTAAGAGGAATGGCTTCTATCATCAACGGAATATCCTCGGCTTCAAAACCAAATTCAAAAGATGCTTGTTGCATCATGTCCCGAAACAGGTTTTTTGCTTTTTCCGTTCCGTATGCAAGTTCACTGATTTTTAATTCACGGTCGGCCAAATCTTCTCTGGTAAGTGTACAGCGAATCTGATGGTCATTTACTTTTTCAATTTTCATGTTATCACATCCTTACTATTAAGATACTGCCACTTTGTTATATTGTGACTAACCTGAACCAAATTATCCCGAAAGATAATGCTTTACAGTTAAAAGTATATTATACTTTTCATAAATTTAAGTCAATAGAAATCCGCTACTGTTTAAAAAAAATTTATAAAAATTCGACATTTTTTTTAAATTTCCTTGAAAAAAGTGGAAGTGTTTGATATAATTGGTTCCACGGAATGCTTCCGGACAATCTGTAGCGGAAGGAGGCATGGCAGTCCAATAGATTTTTTCATTGTATTTTAATCTTTTCTCCCCAAGTTAGTATGGGAGGAGTCTTACAAGCTTATGTGCTTGTTCATAAAATAAAATTTCCCAAATGATTTCACGTTATTATAATTCAAATCCACGAATATTTTTTGTAAAAAAAGGTAATTTTATTTTTAGTGTTGTATTGGATACGTGTCCGGGCATTCTGTTTTTTTGCACACTGTTTAGTATTGTCATGTTATCGGAAAATATAATTTTAAGGAAGAAATATATCACATATCTTCTTTTGGGTAACTGAAAGCGATGGCATTTCTCTGCGGATAAGTAAGCGGCAGCATGCAGTAACCGGAAAAAGGAAGACCCCCCTGAGCGGCAAAGGGCATGCTGTCAAAAAAAGAAAGAAAAAGTCAAATTAAGTAATGACGGTATTTAAATAGTTTGCTATAATAAAGGACGATTGGAAGGGAGCTGGATAAATGAAGAAAAGAGTAATTCCGGTAATAATTGCAATCGTCCTTATTATATTTATAGTTGCAATTAGTGTTGGCGTAAAATTGATGGACAAATATTCGTATTCCAAAGAACGGGCGGATTTGGAGGAATATTTTTCGATAAGAAGTTTGGATGAAGTGGCTATCGTGCTTGGGGATGAGTTGATTGAGGAATCGGCCAGATTGATGGATGGCGCGTATTACTTTGATTTGGCAACGGTTCACAAATATCTGAATGACAGATTCTATGTAGATGAGAATGAGCAATTGCTGCTGTATACCCTGCCAAGGGATACGGTCAGGACAGTAATCGGTTCCTCTGCCTATACAACGAAGGACAATGGGGCAGAAATGGGGGTTCCGATTGCCAGATATGCGCCGTCAGCGGATGGCAGCGGGGAAACCCTTTATATAGCGGCAGATTATGTAAAGCTGTTTACGGATTTCTCCTACCGGACATTTACCGGGCCGAACCGAATGCAGGTTTATACAAAAGAATATACCGGGAAGGGGGAGGAAGCCTATATTGCCAAAGATACGGCAGTGCGGTATCAGGGTGGGGTGAAAAGCCCTATCCTTACGGAGGTGGTTCAAGGCGATAGCGTGACTGTTTTAGAAGAAATGGAGAACTGGAGTAAAGTCAAAACAGGGGATGCTTTTATCGGTTATGTGGAGAATAAGCGGTTGGAAAAAGGAGGCGGGAGCAGCCTGGAGATTGAGGCGCAGCCGCAGGAAGGGGATGCATCTGCAAATGTAGGTGGGCAGTCTTTCCTAAACCCTGAATTTACCAGTATTTCAAGACCGTATAAAATAAATCTGGCATGGCATGCGGTGGCAGGAACGGCCGGAAATGATACGCTGGTTTCCGTGCTGGAAAAGACGGAGGGCGTCAATGTAATATCTCCCACATGGTTTGCCCTTACCAATAACGCAGGGGATTTTTCCAGTTTTGCATCAAAAGCCTACGTGGAGAAAGCCCATAGTATGGGATTGGAAGTATGGGGGCTGATTGATAATTTTTCTAATCCGGATGTAGATACTTATGAGGTGCTGTCTTATACGAGCAAAAGGGCATACCTTATAGACAAGTTGGTACAGACAGCGCTTGAGTATGATTTGGACGGCATTAATATTGACTTTGAGGGGTTGAGCCAGGATACGGGGGAACATTTTATACAGTTTATCCGTGAATTATCCGTCCTGTGCAGGGAAAACGGAATTGTGCTTTCGGTGGACAATTATGTGCCGATGGGATATACAGACCATTATAATCGAGGGGAACAAGGGGTATTTGCGGATTATGTGATTATTATGGGATATGATGAGCATTATAACGGCAGCCCGGAGGCAGGGAGCGTGGCGTCTATCGGCTTTGTGGAAGACGGGATACGCAAGACTGTGGAACAAGTTCCGGCGGAAAAGGTGATTAATGCTGTGCCGTTCTATACCCGCATATGGAAAAGCGAAGGGGCGAACCTAACAAGCGAAGCGGTAGGGATGGAAATGGCGGAGCAGTTTGTGTCAAATCATAATATAGAAGTGCGGTGGGATGAAACCACCTGCCAAAATTATGGGGAAATCCAGGAAGGCGGAGTGTTCTATCAGGTTTGGTTAGAGGACGAACATTCTATAGAAGCGAAGCTGAATATTATGGAGAAGTATCATATTGCCGGAGTGGCATCATGGAAGCTGGGATTTGAGAAGCCATCGATTTGGGATGTGATTGGAAATTATTTGAACCAGTAAGGTTAGGCTCATTTTTCCGTATACTGTTTCATAAGTTTTAATAATAGAAGAAACAGAGCGGTAGAAAAATGATAGAGGAAAAGCAGGGTAAGGTTTTAAGGATAATTATGGCGGCGATTCTTCTCGTGTCTATGTACTTCGTGGCAGGGGAAGGAGCCGCTTATGTTAACTCGGGCAAAGTGACGGAAGGAAGAGGGGCAGGGGAAGGTAGCAGGGATATAAGAGAAAGGGAATTATGTGTGGTGATTGATGCCGGTCACGGAGGCGCCGACCCTGGGAAGGTAGGCGTGAATGGTTCTTTGGAAAAAGATATTAACCTGAAGATTGCGGAAAAAGTAAAAAAATTTCTTGAGTTGGATGGGGTAAAGGTTATTATGACGAGGACGGACGATAATGGCCTGTATGACGAAGGGGCTTCCAACAAAAAAGTGCAGGATATGAAGCGGCGGATTGCGGTTATTGAGGAGGCGCATCCCCAAATTGTGGTGAGTATCCATCAGAACAGCTATCATGAAGAATATGTCCACGGAGCCCAAGTCTTTTATTATGAAGGAAGTGTGACAGGGAAGCGGCTTGCGGAGCTGATTCAAAAGCGTTTTGTCATCACTGTGGATGGGGAGAATAAAAGGGAGGCAAAAGCGAATGACAGCTATTACCTTTTGAAAAAGACGTCCTGTCCTATTGTGATTGTAGAATGCGGGTTCCTTTCTAACCGGACGGAGGAAGAAAAACTAAATTCCGAAGCTTATCAGGAGAAGGCGGCATGGGCAGTCTATATGGGGATTATGCAGTATTTGAATACGACGGAATCTTCCATGCGGTAGCGGTTAGGAAGTAGAGACAAAAAGTAAAAGATATGGTATACTATATAAGGTGAATTTGAATGGAAACAAAAATTGTTCCGATAAAGGAAGAAAATTTAGATAAAAGCGCTTTGGAAGAGGCCGGGAAAGTTATAAAAAAGGGCGGCCTGGTGGCGTTTCCTACGGAAACGGTCTACGGACTTGGCGGAAACGCTTTGGATGAAGCTGCCGCAGGGAAAATATACCGGGCGAAAGGGCGGCCTTCGGATAATCCTTTGATAGTGCATATCTGTAGGTTGGAAGATATATATCCTATTGTAAAGGAAGTGCCGGAAGCGGCTTTAAAACTGGCGGATGCTTTTTGGCCGGGGCCTCTTACGATGATTTTGCGGAAATCAGACAAGGTGCCTTATGCGACTACCGGAGGTTTGGACACGGTAGCGGTCAGAATGCCGGGGCATAAAACGGCGCTGGCTTTTATCGGGGCAGCAGGAGGATACGTAGCAGCCCCCAGCGCCAATACGTCTGGGAAGCCGAGCCCTACTTTGGCAAAGTATGTAACAGAAGATTTGGGCGGCAGGATAGATATGATTATCGATGGCGGCAGGATAGCCATCGGGTTGGAATCGACAATTGTGGATTTGACGGAGACGGTTCCGGTAATCCTTCGCCCCGGTTATATTACAAAGGAAATGCTGGAAAAGGTTTTAGGGTATGTGGAAACGGATAAAACGATTTTAGACGATGATGCAGGACAAGCCCCTAAGGCACCCGGGATGAAGTACAAACATTATGCGCCGAAAGGGGAATTGACGATTATCAGCGGCAGCCGGGAAAATGTGATTGAAGCAATCAACCAAAAAAGCCGGGAGATGGAAGAAAAAGGGAAAAAGGTAGGGATAATAGGCACGGATGACACGATAGCCTTTTATCGGGCGGATGTAGTAAAAAGCGCGGGCAGCCGGGAAAAAGAAGATACCATTGCGAGTGCATTGTACCGTATTCTGCGGGAATTTGACGATGAGGGGGTAGACGTGATATATTCCGAATCTTTTGAAGAATCGGCAAAGGCCGGCGGAATCGGACAGGCGATTATGAACAGGCTGTTAAAAGCGGCAGGGCATCATATGGAGAGGGTATGATTGGCAAACTATTGGATGGCAAGACAGGAGGAAGAGAAAATGAACATTGCATTGGGCTGCGACCACGGCGGATTTGGACTGAAACAGGAAATTATTAAATATTTGGAGGAAAGAGGAATCGCATATAAAGATTTTGGTTGTATGGATACTGCGCCTTGTGACTATCCGGAGTTCGGAATGGCGGCGGCAAAGGCAGTGGCAAAAGGCGAATGCGACAGAGGGATTGTGGTCTGCACGACAGGGATAGGCATATCCATTACCGCAAATAAGGTAAAGGGCATCCGCTGCGCTTTATGCTCCGATACGGTTTCCGCCAGATTGACAAGGGAACATAACGATGCCAATGTACTTGCCCTTGGGGCAGGGATTGTGGGAACAAATTTGGCTTTGGGAATCGTAGAGACATTTTTGGATACGGCATTCCCGGGAGAGGAAAAGCATTGCCGGAGAGTGGAAAAAATCACTGCATTAGAAGAAGAAAGTATGAAATAAAAGAAGCATAAGACGAAAGTGAGGTAGAAGAATGTCAAAAGTAATCATCATGGATCATCCGCTAATTCAGCATAAGATTGGGTATATCAGGAGAAAACAGACGGGAACCAAGGATTTCAGGCAGACCATCGGAGAAATTGCGATGTTAATCTGCTATGAGGCCACGAGGGATTTACAGCTTTCCGAGGTTCAGATTGAAACGCCTATCTGTGAAGCTACAGTAATGGCACTGAAAGGGAAAAAGATGGCGATTGTTCCAATCCTTCGGGCTGGTTTGGGGATGGTGGACGGCGTTCTTCAGCTTATACCTGCTGCAAAAATAGGGCATATCGGTTTGTACAGGGATCCGGATACATTGGAACCTGTAGAATATTATTGCAAGCTTCCGGCAGACTGTGCGGAGCGGGAAGTCTTTGTTGTGGACCCTATGCTGGCAACAGGGGGGTCTTCTGTGGCTGCGATACAGATGTTGAAAGACAAAGGGTGCAAAAATATACATTTTATGTGCATCATTGCTGCGCCTGAAGGCGTAGAACGCATGAAAAAAGAACACCCTGATGTAGATATGTATATCGGCGCCCTGGATGAGAAACTGAACGACCACGGATATATCGTTC
The DNA here is from genome assembly GCA_910588855.1 of uncultured Kineothrix sp. Classification (GTDB taxonomy): domain Bacteria; phylum Bacillota; class Clostridia; order Lachnospirales; family Lachnospiraceae; genus Kineothrix. The sequence goes on from CAJUSR010000011.1 coordinate 11,739, forward strand.
CGGGATTAGGGGATGCCGGGGATAGGATATTCGGCACGAAATAAAAGGATAGCAGGTGGCATATGAAACGGCAGGATTATATTTCTTGGGATGAGTATTTTATGGGGGTGTCGGTGCTGTCTGGTATGCGCTCCAAGGATCCGCATACGCAAGTGGGGGCTTGTATTGTCAGTCAGGATAATAAAATTCTATCTATGGGTTATAACGGATTTCCGGCTGGGTGTTCGGATGACGAATTTCCCTGGGCCAGGGAAGGGGATTTGGGCGATAATAAATACGCATATGTGACCCATAGCGAATTGAACGCCATATTGAACTATCGGGGAGGCAGCCTGGAAGGGGCAAAGATATATGTATCCTTATTCCCTTGCAATGAATGTGCGAAGGCAATTATTCAGGCGGGGATTAAAACGATAGTATATGACAGCGACAAATATGCAGACTCTCCTGCCACGAAAGCATCCAAAAGAATGCTGGATGCAGCAGGGGTAAGATACTACCAGTACCAGAAAACCGGGCGTAAAGTAGTATTGGACATGTGAGAAAGACGCATGCCGTAAAAGATGAAGGGAAGCGGAGCGGCAATGAGCGGATACAAGGCAGGTAGGACGAATGAAGCATACAGGAAAATGTGTGGTGGCAATGGTGTTGGTAGCAGCGCTGCTGGCATGGGGATTCCCTGATTGGAATGGGGGAAAAGTATGCGCCACGGAGGCTACCAGAAAGAAGCTGCAGGAAGCGGAGGACGAGAAGAAGAAAACAGAAGCTGAACTGGGGCAGACAAAAGATGAACTGCAGAACCTGAATAAAGAAAAAGAGGCGCTGCAAGGGCAGTTGAATACACTGAATAACCAGCTTCAGGAAGTAAGCAATAAACTGGAAGAGCTGGAACGGATGATTACGGAAAAAGAGGCGGAAATCGAGACGACAAAGGCAGAGCTGGCAGAGGCGAAAGCTACCGAAGAATGGCAGTATGAATGTATGAAAAAGCGGATTCAGTTTATTTATGAGACGCAGGATTATATTATGCTGGAAATGTTTTTTTCCTCGGCAAGCTTTTCGGATTTGATAAACCGCAGCGACTACATCGAACAGCTTTCCGAATATGACCGTAAGAAACTGGAAGAATATCAGCAGACCAAAGAGCTGATTGCCCTGGCAGAGGCGAAACTGGAAGATGAGAAGAAAGAGCTGGATGATTACAGAGCGCAGGTAGAGGTGGAAAAAAGCTGCGTATCCGGCCTGGTGAGCAAGACATCCACCAGCGTTGCAGGGAAAAAGAATGAAATCTCACAGGCAGAGTCGGAGGCGCTTGCTTATGAGCAGCAGCTAATCGAACAGGAAGAGAGCATCAAGGAACTTCAGGAAAAACTGGCAGAAGAGATTCGCCTGTCCCAGTTGGCAGCCCAGTCGTCGTGGCGCGATATATCGGAAGTGAATTTTGCGGAAGGCGACCGTTACCTTCTCGCGAATTTGATATATTGTGAGGCCGGCGGGGAAAGCTTTGCCGGACAGGTAGCAGTAGGGGCTGTGGTGATTAACCGGGTGCTTAGTTCGGTGTACCCGGATTCCGTAGTGGGCGTAATTTACCAAGGGGGACAGTTTTCGCCGGTAGCAAGCGGAAGGCTGGCTGCGGCCTTGGCCGGAGGGGCGGCAACGGCGAGCTGTTATCAGGCGGCAGATGAAGCGATGAAAGGAAATACCAATGTAGGCAACTGTGTCTATTTCCGTACACCGATTGAGGGATTGAACGGGATACAGATAGGGGGACATATATTTTATTAAACGGATAAGATTCGGGTGTCAAGAAGCTTGCCGGACGGTATTGTCCGGTCAACTTTTTGACACCCGAATCTTATCCGTTAATATCAATGGCGCTTTCTGCTTCATCAATATATTTTTGAAGAAGAAGGAAATCGCCGCGGTAGATAATCTGAAGCAGCTTATTGAGACGGAACAGGCATTTTTTGAGGAGTTCTTCCGATAAAGTGCCTTTATCCATTGCGATGGCAAGCTCGTCCAAATCAATCACTTTTACAAACCCGTCGGGGCATATGATAACATCTGCCAGCAAATCAAGGGATGTTAAGGAATTATCTTCCGGGCGGTATTCATATTCTACTATATCGCAATACCAATAGAGCAGGGAGTCGTCGTTACGGTAAAATTTGCTTAATTTCAGCCCTTCTTTCAGAAAATAGCAGGAATAGCCATGATGCAGTTCTTTTTTGGGGCGGAGGGCGTTCCATTTGGTCAGGATAATATCTTCGTTGCATTTTAGGATAACGTCATCTTTTAAATAAACGCATTCATCGGGCATAATTCGTTTTCTGTAAAGGGTGGGATAATTCATATTTTTTCCTCGCTGCCGCAGGCCTTAGTGGATGATAATAGAAAAAATGGTACTATATGCCTAAATATTACTATTTGGGAAGGGAAAAGTCAATTGCAACTATAATTTTTGACATCTATTTGCTAGACATTAAACCAAAAAGTGGTTATAATTATATCCGTGGACTATTTTCAGCGTTGCAGGCTTTGCGGATGGAGGATGAAGTGCGGTATAGGAAGAATGTTTATCACGCCCTAACGATGATTACCCAGTTTGGGATTAATATGCTGGTACCTATTTTTCTTTGCTCTTTTATCGGGATATATATAGACAGGAAATTCGATACTTCATTCTGGATGGTCCTTTTGTTTTTTGTAGGGGCTTTAGCCGGTTTCCGCAATGTCTTTGTATTTGCAAGAAGGATTTACACTATGAAGAGCGAAAGGGATACTGCACATGGAAGAAAAGCAGATGCTTCCGGAAGAACAGGAGGCAGGCGGGAACAAGGCGGGAAAGGTAGATAAGACTTTATTGGAACTGTCCTTAGGTATCTTTTTTTGGGGGATTGCCTGTCAGGCGGTAGGAGTCTGGCCGGTGAACGATAAAATAGGGTATAGCATAGGGCTGTGGATAGGTATATTTTTAGCAACGGCTGCGGGAATCCATATGTGGTGGGCATTAGACAGGTCGCTTGATTTTGCAGGCGCTACCGCAGTAAAAATGATGACCAAATATAATATTATCCGTTATCTGGCGATTGTGGCCTCGATGGGATTCGTGATGATAAGTGGGTTTGCCAATCCGCTTTCGGCATTTTTAGGGTTGATGGGTTTGAAAGTAGCGGCTTATTTACAGCCGTTTACTCATAAAATATGTATTAAATTTTATAGAGATCATGGATAAGGAGGTGAGGGTATGGGAGAAGGGATTTTGTTATCCGCTGCAGATATTGACTTTATGGTTCATGGAGTTTTTTCATATGAACTGTTTGGGCAGACTGTCTGGATAACAACTACGCATGTGTGCGTGCTAATCGTTATGCTTGTCATCATCGGTTTTTGCATTGCGGCTAACCGGGCTGTAAAGCATGCGGACGAAGTTCCGGGCACATTTCAGAACATCGTGGAACTGGTGGTAGAAATGCTGGATAATATGGTAGGCGGAGTTATGGGAAAATTTGCCGTGGGCTTCCGCAATTATATCGGTACGATATTTATCTTTATCTTACTTAGCAATATTTCCGGCTTGTTTGGCCTGCGTCCGCCGACTGCAGATTACGGAGTGACTTTTGCGCTCGGTATTATGACATTCGCAACGATTCATTTTAACAAGTTTAAGCATCAGAAGGTGAAGGGCGTTATTCGGGGATTATGCGATCCGTGGCCTATTTGGGCACCGATTAATGTAATTGGCGACGTTGCAGTGCCGATTTCATTGTCACTGCGTTTGTTTGCGAATATTTTGTCTGGTGTTGTTATGATGGCGCTTGTCTATGGGCTGCTCTCTAAGATAGCGATTGTTTGGCCGGCTGCGCTCCATGTGTATTTTGACTTGTTCTCAGGGGCAATTCAAACCTATGTATTCTGTATGCTGACAATGACATATATTACGGATGCATGCACTACGGATTAGCATGGCAAGGCAGAAAAATGGCTTGTTGTGGAATGTGTAAAAATTGAATATGGATATGGAAGAAGAAGAAAAATTCTTAAAAAGATTGAAAAATCAAGGAGGAACGAATCATGGAATTTAACACTAATTTTATTTTGGGATGTTCAGCAATTGGAGCAGGCCTTGCGGTTATCGCAGGTATCGGCCCCGGTGTCGGCCAGGGTATTGCTGCAGGGCATGCAGCAGCAGCAGTAGGCAGGAACCCGGGCGCTAAGTCCGATGTTACTTCTACGATGCTTTTAGGCCAGGCGGTAGCTGAGACGACAGGTCTGTACGGTCTTTTGATTGCCATGCTGCTTTTGTTCGTAAAACCTTTGGTACCTTAAGGAGCCTCGGGGAAAAGATAAAATGCTTTAGGAAAGGAGGCTCACGTCTTGAATACATTAGTAGGCGCGGGATTTATTTTGGCGGCGGGGCAAATGGAACCCAGATTGTTTGATTTGGATTTGCAGTTGATAGCTGATGCATTTCTGATGATTATTGCTGTATTCGCCCTGTTTTTGATTGCGTCCAAGATGCTGTTTAACCCGGTAAGGGATATGATGCAGAAAAGGCAGGACAAAATCAAAGGCGAATTGGACGACGCAGCTCGGGATATGGAAGATGCGGCGAAGCTGAAAGCAGATTATGAATCCAAAATTAAAAATATTGAAAAAGAGGCGGAAGCTATTTTAAGCGAAGCGCGTAAAAAAGCCCTTGCCAATGAAAACAGGATTATTGCGGAAGCAAAAGAGGAGGCAGCGCGCATTATTGAGCGTGCAGGAACGGAAGCCGAGCTGGAGAAGAAGAAGGCAGCGGATGACGTAAAACGCGAAATGATTGTGATTGCATCCATGATGGCAGGCAAAGTAGTAAATTCTTCCATCGACGCTACTGTCCGCGACAGTTTGATTGATGAGACATTGAAGGAAATAGGTGAAAGCACATGGCTAAGCTAATTTCAAAAACATATGGTGAAGCTTTATTTGAGCTGGCCGTTGAAGAAGAAAAAGTCGATGTCTTCATGGAAGAAATTACGGAAATCAGGAAGGTGCTTGCGCAGAATACGGATTTTGCAAAATTTATGAACCATCCGAAGATTTTAAAGGAAGAGAAGCTGGAAGTCCTGGAAAACGTATTTAAAGGGCGGATTGCCGATGAACTGGCAGGTTTTCTCACCTTAATCGTAACGAAAGACCGTTACCATGAAATAGACGCAATCCTGGACTATTTCCTGACGGAAGTGAAAAGCTATAAGGGGATAGGGATTGCCTATGTGACAACGGCATCGGCGCTTAGCGACGCGCAGCAGAAAGAAGTAGAGCGGAAACTTTTGGAAACCACACCTTATCAGCAGATGGAAATGCATTATGCCATTGACGAAAGCCTGATAGGCGGAATGGTAATCCGTATTGGAGACCGGGTGGTGGACAGCAGTATAAAAACAAAGCTGAATGGATTGACCAGGCAACTGATAAAGATTCAGCTATAAGGAATGAAGTTTTTATATATAGAATGTATTGAATAAAAAAGAAAGGTGCGTACAGATCCATGAATTTAAGACCAGAAGAAATTAGTTCTGTCATAAAGGATCAGATTAAGAGATATGCCTCTGAACTGGAAGTATCCGATGTGGGTACGGTTATTCAGGTTGCGGACGGTATTGCCCGTGTACATGGACTTGAGAATGCCATGCAGGGAGAGCTGCTTGAGTTCCCCGGCGAAGTATACGGCATGGTACTTAACTTGGAAGAGGACAACGTAGGTGCGGTTCTTCTGGGAAGCCAGAAGAATATCAATGAAGGCGATACCGTTAAAACTACGGGTCGTGTAGTTGAAGTTCCGGTAGGGGATGTGATGCTGGGCCGCGTTGTAAATGCTCTTGGTCAGCCGATTGACGGGAAAGGACCGATACAGACAGAGAAATACCGTAAGATAGAAAGAGTTGCATCCGGCGTTATCACGAGAAAAGGGGTGGATACACCGCTGCAGACAGGTATTAAGGCAATCGATGCTATGGTTCCCATTGGAAGAGGGCAGAGGGAGCTTATTATCGGTGACAGGCAGACCGGTAAAACAGCGATTGCAGTCGATACGATTATTAACCAGAAAGGCCAGGGTGTAAAATGTATCTATGTTGCTATAGGACAGAAAGCATCTACCGTGGCGACTATCGTTAAGACATTAGAGGAACACGGGGCTATGGCCTATACGACTATCGTAGCGGCTACTGCCAGCGAACTTGCTCCTTTGCAGTATATTGCCCCTTATTCGGGCTGTGCAATCGGAGAGGAATGGATGGAAAATGGGGAGGATGTGCTTGTAATATACGATGACCTGAGCAAGCATGCGACGGCATACCGTACACTTTCCTTGCTGCTTAAGAGGCCGCCCGGACGTGAGGCTTATCCCGGCGATGTTTTCTATCTTCATTCCAGATTGCTGGAAAGGGCGGCTCGTATGAGTGACGAATATGGCGGCGGTTCTTTGACGGCGCTTCCGATTATAGAGACACAGGCAGGGGATGTATCCGCATATATCCCGACCAACGTAATTTCCATTACAGACGGCCAGATTTATCTGGAAACGGAAATGTTTAATTCCGGTTTCCGTCCTGCTGTTAATGCGGGTCTTTCCGTATCCCGTGTAGGCGGTGCGGCACAGATTAAGGCGATGAAGAAAATTGCGGCCCCCATTCGTACGGAGCTTGCACAGTATAGGGAATTAGCGGCTTTCTCCCAGTTCGGTTCCGATTTGGACGCGGATACAAAAGAGAAGCTGGCGCAGGGCGAGCGTATTAAGGAGATTTTGAAGCAGCCCCAGTATCAGCCTATGCCGGTGCAGTATCAGGTAATTATCATTTATGTGGCGACGAATAAATATTTGCTGGACGTTCCGGTAACGGATATTACCCGTTTTGAAAAAGAATTTTTTGAATTTTTGGATACGAAATATCCGGAGATTCCCAATTCGATTGCGGAAGAAAAGCAGATTACGGATGAGACGGATGCCGCATTGAAAAAGGCAATCGAAGAGTTTAAAGGACAGTTTAAAGCATCATAAAAACAAACGGGGATACGTTTGTTTTAAAAATATGTATGTTTTGGAGAGGATAGGTAACGATTATGGCCTCAATGAGAGACATAAAAAGGCGTAAAGGCAGTATTCAAAGTACGCAGCAGATTACCAAAGCTATGAAGCTCGTTTCCACTGTCAAATTGCAGAAGGCAAAGCAGCGTGCGGAGCAGTCTAAGGACTATTTCCACTGTATGTATGAAACGGTGGTTTCTATGCTTGCAAAAGCTGGGAACATCAATCATCCGTACTTGCATCCCGGCGATTCCGTAAAAAAAGGGATTATTGTTATTACCTCGAATAGAGGGCTTGCCGGCGGCTACAATTCCAATATTACGAAACTGATTACACAGGGCGGTTTTAAGAAAGAGGAAGTGGAAGTGTATGCAGTCGGTAAAAAAGGAAGGGATGCGTTGCTAAGATATGGCTACAGTGTCAGGGAGGATTATTCCGATATTGTGGAAGAACCCTTGTATTCCGATGCGGTAGAATTGAGCAAAAAGGTGCTGGATGATTTTGTAAACGGCGAGATTGGCGAAATTTATCTTGCCTATACCGGTTTTAAAAATACAGTAGTCCACGAACCTACCCTGCTGAAACTGCTTCCGGTGGAAATGGATGCGAAAAACGGCGGGAAATCTGACAAAGCTGCGGCAGATACGACAGAAAACCGTACGCCGATGAATTTCGAGCCGGAAGACGATGCCGCTTTGGATATGATTATTCCCAAGTATGTTACCAGCCTTATTTTCGGCGGCCTTGTGGAATCGGTGGCAAGCGAAAACGGGGCGAGGATGCAGGCAATGGATTCGGCGACGAGCAATGCGGAGGAAATGATTAATCATTTGACTTTGATGTACAACAGGGCGCGTCAAGGTTCCATCACACAGGAATTGACGGAAATCATTGCCGGCGCTAATGCTATTTCGATGTAACGTCAAGTTGGCCCAGGCTGACTTTTGAGAACGTAATACAGCAAGATTGGAGGACTAATATGAGTATAGAGAAAGGTAATATCGGGAAGATTACTCAGATTATCGGCGCTGTACTTGATATTAAATTTACCGGGGGAGAGTTACCGGAAATTAATGAAGCTATCAAAATCCCTGTCGCAGACGGCGGGGAGCTGATTGTGGAGGTATCGCAGCATCTGGGCGATGATACCGTAAGGTGTATCGCTATGGGATCTACCGACGGCCTTGTAAGGGGAATGGATGCGGTTGCAACAGGCGCAGCAATTACGGTTCCGGTTGGAGAAAATACGCTGGGACGTATATTCAATGTTTTAGGGCAGCCGATAGACAATAAACCGGCTCCGGAAGGGGTTGGATATGAACCGATTCACAGGGCAGCTCCGGCATTTGAGGAGCAGTCTACGGAAACGGAGCTTTTGGAAACGGGAATTAAAGTCGTTGATTTGCTTTGCCCCTATCAGAAGGGCGGTAAAATCGGGTTATTTGGAGGCGCCGGTGTAGGAAAGACGGTATTAATTCAGGAATTAATCCGTAATATCGCTACCGAGCATGGTGGATATTCCGTTTTTACAGGCGTTGGCGAGAGGACGAGGGAAGGCAACGATTTGTACCATGAAATGACGGAATCCGGCGTTATCGACAAAACAACGATGGTGTTTGGCCAGATGAATGAGCCGCCCGGAGCAAGGATGCGGGTTGGTTTGACAGGCCTTACGATGGCTGAATATTTCAGGGATAAGGGCGGTAAGGACGTACTTTTATTTATTGATAATATCTTCCGTTTTACGCAGGCTGGTTCCGAAGTGTCCGCACTTCTTGGACGTATGCCTTCGGCCGTAGGTTATCAGCCTACGCTGCAGACGGAAATGGGCGCTTTGCAGGAGCGTATTACTTCTACCAAAAACGGCTCTATCACTTCCGTACAGGCAGTATATGTGCCTGCCGATGACTTGACTGACCCTGCTCCGGCAACGACCTTTGCCCATTTGGATGCAACTACGGTATTGTCCCGTTCTATTGTAGAGCTTGGTATTTATCCGGCAGTTGACCCGCTGGAATCCACTTCGCGTATTCTGGACCCCCGTATTTTGGGTGAAGAGCATTACCAGGTAGCGCGTGGTGTACAGGAAGTCCTGCAAAAATATAAAGAGCTGCAGGATATTATCGCAATCCTTGGTATGGATGAACTTTCCGAGGACGATAAGCTGGTAGTATCCCGTGCGAGGAAGATACAAAGATTTCTTGGCCAGCCGTTCTTCGTAGCTGAACAGTTTACGGGAATGGAAGGAAAATATGTGCCGCTTAATGAAACTATCCGCGGATTTAAGGAGATTCTGGAAGGTAAGCATGACAGCGTACCGGAGAGTTATTTCGTGAATGCCGGAGGTATTGACGATGTGCTTGCCCGCGTGAAATAGTCAGAGAAAGGGGCAGGATTATGGCAGATGATAGAAATTTCCGGTTAAAAGTGATTACTCCGGAACGCGTCTTCTATGAAGGGGACGTGCATATGGTGGAATTTAATACGACGGAAGGCGAAATCGGCATTTATAAAGGGCACGTTCCTATGACGGTGATTGTAAGTCCGGGAATCCTTACTATTTCGGAAAACTCTCAAACGAAGAATGCTGCTTTGCATGCAGGGTTTGTGGAGATTTTACAGGATAAGGTGACGGTGCTTGCGGAGATTATCGAATGGCCGGCAGAGATTGACAAAAAGCGTGCCGAGGCTGCAAAAGCCCGTGCGGAGGAAAGGCTGCGCACCAAGACGCCGGAAACGGATTTACTGCGTGCGGAAACAGCTCTTCAAAGGGCGATTGCCCGTATTAACGTACTGTCGTAATATGACACTAAGCGGTTATTTTTGCATATGATAACATAACAATTAATCTTCTTGAGGATGTTACCATATGTATAATCAAAAAATTTTACCTTTTTATATGACCTATCCCCTGCCGCTCTATTATCAGGAGGAGGACACGGCAACCAGGGATTTGGAGTACTTACAGCAAATGTATCCGGCCGAGGCGAAAAGATACCAGAAAATGATTGCCGGAATATTGGATAAGCTGGATTATGAAGGCAGTATGATATATGACGAGTACCCTGACCGTTGGCAGCTCTATAAGTTGGCGCAGGATATTTTGGAACGTATCAGGCGGGAAGAAGAAAGTAAGAATCCGGATAAAGAAATTCCGAAGGAAAAATGGGAATGGGCATCTGATTTGGTACAGATTATCCTGTTTTATGAAGTATATAAGAGAAGGCATAATAATCATAATGGGATTTTAAAGTTTTAGTTGTAGTTTTATAGTAAAATCAGTAAAATATAGTCATGGCTTTTGCCATGACTATATTAATATGAGAAAAAATAACTGGACGGCGAACGGTGGCAGGAGTGTTGGAATGGAAGAAAATAAGCGGCAGATTAAGGAACTGATTTTTGATTTGGCAGATGAAAAGCTGTACCAGATAGTCATAAGCAATCCAAGGAATAAAGAGAAAATCGGAAAAGTAAAAGTACGTCCAGTGATGCTGAAAGGCCGGCTTTTGTTTCAGGAAACGGAATACATCGGAAACCAGGTTTTCCATGAGAACTTTGAAAAAGAGGATTTGGCGCAGAGGATTGCCGAATATATGGCAGAAGACTTTAGGCAGTGTGAAATAGAAGCAATGCAGGAACGGGCGGTTGTCCTCGTGAGCAAAAAGGGGAAAATTAACATTAACAGAAGAAAGGTATGCGGCGGGAAGGATATTGATTTATCCCATAACCGGACGAAATCCTATATTTTAGAGGAAGGCAGACCGGTGCCGTTTTTGATAGATTTGGGAGTCCAGACGAAGGACGGGAAGATTGTAAAAGCAAAATATGATAAATTTAAGCAAATTAACCGTTTTTTGGAATTTATTGAGGATATTCTGCCTACACTTCCTAAGGGGAGGAGATTGCATATTATTGATTTTGGATGTGGGAAGTCTTATCTGACATTTGCCGTTTATTATTATTTGAATAAGATGCAAGGGTTTGATGTAAGGATTACAGGCCTTGATTTGAAGAAAGAAGTTATCAGCCATTGCAGTGAACTTGCCAGAAAGTATGGCTATGACGGGCTTCGCTTCCTGCAGGGGGATATCAGCGCCTATGAGGAAGATGGGGATGCATCATGGAATGGGGAAAAGGAGAATGGAAAAGGGGAAAGAAGCAGCGGGAACGGAAAGAAAGTTGATATGGTGATAACCCTTCATGCATGTGATACGGCAACAGACTATGCTTTGGCAAAGGCGGTAGAATGGGGAAGCGAGGTCATCCTGTCCGTACCTTGCTGTCAGCATGAGGTAAACCGGCAGATTGATTGCGGGAAATTGCAGCCTATCTTAAAATACGGGCTTTTGAAGGAGCGGATGTCTGCGCTGATAACGGATGCAGTGCGGGCAAATTTGCTGGAAGAAAATGGGTACCAGGTGCAGATACTGGAGTTTATTGATATGGAGCATACACCCAAAAATATATTAATCCGCGGGGTAAAGAAAAAAGGGAAAGAAAAAGCAGCAGTGCGGGTAAAGGAGATGGCAGATTTCCTCCGTATAGAGACAACTTTGCAGAAGCTATTACAGTAAAGGAAATAATATATGAAAAAAACGATAATAAAATGTTGTTATCTTGCAGCAGTATTTATTATCTCGCTGTTTATTGTCAGCGCGGTAGTGAACCAGGGAAATACGGATATGACGATGGAAATGGGATCGGCCACTTTTCCGATTGTCCATATGTATGTAGGAGGGGAGGAAGTAAACAGCCTTCATGGGTATAAAGAGGCTATGGAGTGCAGTTATCAGAGGGATTGCATTACACCTCTTGGATTAGGACGGAAAGTAAGCATTCAGGTAGATAAATATGGGCAGGAGATTGAGGGCATAACATTTGAAGTCAGAAGCATTGACGGGGAACGGTTGGTAGAAAATACAAAGATTACTGTGTATGAGGAGACGGAGAATGTTATCCGCGCTGATTTTAACGTAAAGGATTTGATCGATGCGGATACGGAGTATATGCTTGTGCTGCTTTTGGAAAACGAATGGGGCCAGACAATCCGTTATTATACGAGAATCATCCAGACAGAAAACTATTTTGTGGAAGAAAAGCTGGACTATGTCTTAGATTTCCACCACAGGACTTTTGATAAAGAAGCGGCAAAAGAACTGACAAAGTATTTGGAATCTAATGAGGATGGGGATAATACTACATTCAGCAAAGTGACAATCCACAGCAGCTTTCATCAGGTGACATGGGGGGATTTAAAGGTAAGTAAGCTGACAGAGCCGCATGTGACGATAAAGGAAATGGCATCCCAGACAGGCTCGTTGGAATTGGATTACATGGTTTCTTTGCAGGACGGGCGGATGGACGGACTCTATAATGTAAAGGAATTTTATAGGGTAAGGTACACGCCGGATCGGATTTATCTGCTGGATTTTGAGCGGACAATGAAACAGGTCTTTGATGAAACGGGGGAAGTATTTGCTAACAATAAAATTGAATTAGGGATTACTTTGGAAGAAGATATTCAGCTTATGGAAAGCGATGGGGGCAATGTGCTTGCTTTTACCGATGGCCAGAGGATATTTTCTTATAATGCGGCGGATAATAAGTTTTCCACATTATTTAGTTTTTATGATGGGAATTATGAAGACGAACGGGCCTGCTGGCAGAAGCACGGGGTAAAAATTCTGGATGTGGATGAAACAGGCAATGTACAGTTTATCGTTTATGGATATATGAACCGGGGAAAACACGAAGGGGAAGTGGGGATTTCGGTATATTATTTTAATGGGCTAATGAACACGGTGGAAGAGCTGCTTTATGTGCCGGGGAACAGCTCATATGAGGTGCTTCGTGCGGAATTGGAGGAGCTGGCATATATCAACAGGGCGGAAGCTTTCTTTTTCATGCATGATAGTACCGTATACGCGGTAGATTTGGCAAGCCGGACTTGTGAGACAATGGTCACTGGTTTGAGGGAAGGGAGCTATAAGGTATCGGAAAGCAACCGTATGATTGTATGGCAGACAGGGGATAATTTATATAACAGCAAGAGCTTGGCACTTATGAATTTGAATACAAAAGAAAAAAAGGAGATTAAGGCCGGAAGCGGGGAATATATTGCGCCCTTAGGATTTATGGACGAGGATATGATTTATGGGGTAGCGCGTGCGGAAGATGTGGTAAGGGACAATACCGGGAGTATTGTTTTTCCGATGTACCGTGTCAGAATACAGAATGAGAACGGAGAAGTGCTGAAAAATTATACGGAGTCAGGAATTTATGTAGTCGGAAGTGAGATTCAGGATAATCAAATTAATTTATTCCGCTTAAGGAAAGAGGAAGAGGGCGGAAACTATGTGGAGGTTGAAAACGACCAGATTGTAAATACGAAGGTTGAATCGGACGGAAGCAATACATTGGAAACGGTGGCTGTGGATACTTATGGGAAAATCATGCAGATAGCCGTGAAAAGCTCTATTGAGGCAAATACGGTAAAAAGATTGGTTCCCAAAGAGGTTTTGTTTGAAGGAGGAAGAGAAATCGCCCTGCAAAAAGAAGATGCCGGGATACCCCGGTATTATGTCTATGGGAAAGAAGGAGTGGAAGGGATTTTTGCGGACGAAGGCAATGCAATTAATAAAGCTTATGATTTATCCGGAATTGTGGTAGACGAGAAAGGGGCTTATGTCTGGATCAGAGGAAACCGTGCCGTGAAAAATCAAATTATGGCGATAAAGGGCGCTCCGATTACGGAAGAGAAAAATAGTCTGGCTGTTTGCCTCGATACGATGCTCCAGTATGAAGGTATTATGAGGAATACCGAATATATGCTAAACCGGGGCGAGACAATCGTAGAAATTCTGGAAGAAAACCTGGAAAATGCCAGAGTGCTTGATTTGAGCGGATGTAGCCTGGATGCTATTTTGTATTATATCAATAAGGATATTCCGGTGCTGGCCTGCCTGAGTGACGGGAATGCAGTTTTGATTATAGGGTTTAATGAACTGAATACGGTTTTAATGGATCCATTGACAGGAGGCGTTCCTTTTAAAAAGGGGATGAATGATTCTACCCAGATGTTTGCGGAAAACGGTAACCGGTTTATCACATATATGAAGGAATAGCATTGCGGCAAAGCGTGTCGTATAAGGAGGGATAAAATGGCAGCCCAGGGTGGGATTGCATTGGCAGGATACATTGTATGGGGTGTGGAATGCAGTAATTATGCGGTTTGCAACCAATAGTTGCGGGGATTCAAACTAAAGTTGGTGGTGTGGGGAAAGCGGAATTTCTATAATAAGGGCACTAAACAGGAAAAGGAGAAGGGGTATGAATATTGAAATAGCAAACCGGTTGGTCAACTTGCGTAAAAGCAATTACCTGTCTCAGGAAGCATTGGCTGAGAAATTAGGGATTAGCCGCCAGGCAGTGAGCAAGTGGGAAAGAGCGGAAGCATCACCAGATACGGATAATTTGATTCAGTTGGCAAAATTGTATCATGTATCTTTGGATGAATTGCTGATGCTTCATGAGGAAGAACCGGCAGCCAGAAATGAGGAAGAAGATACGCTTGCGGGCGGAAGCGAGGGGGAAGATGTACAGGAAGGCGGAAGCGGCAGGAAAAATACGCAGGCAGACGGAAATGACAGAAAGGATGTACTGGAAGGCGGAAGCGACAGGAAAAACGTGCCGGTAGGCGAAAATGACAGGGAAGACATGTGGACGGGCGGAGAATCCGATGAAGATATTATGCCGGAAAAAGGCATGAATGAGGAAAAGGAAAGAAAGGAAAGGGAAAACGAAGAAGAATGTGTGGACGTAGGTTTGGAGGGCGTACATATAAAAGACAGGGATGGCAGTGAAGTCCATATCGGATGGAACGGGATTCATGTGGACGACAAGGAAAAAGGGGATAATGTACATATTGATAAAAAAGGCGTTTATGTAAACGGAAAAAAATACGATGGATACAGCATTTTTTTTGGAAATTTTCCATTTGCAGCGTTGATTTGTATCTTATATGTTATTATCGGAACTTTGTTTCAGGCATGGCATCCGGGATGGCTTTTATTTTTGCTGATTCCGTTGTGGTATAGTTTTGTCAGTGCGGTAAAGCATGAGAATGCTAATTTGTTTGCTTATCCGGTATTGGCAACTTTACTGTTTTTAAGCGCAGGGTTTTTCTGGGGGATATGGCATCCGGGATGGATAATTTTTTTGACGATTCCTCTTTACTATACCCTAATTCCGTATTTTGTGGGGGAGGAGGATAAAGATTGAATAAAATAACAGCAGGTTTTGCAGTATTTGCAGGCGCTGCCCTAGCCATTTGTTTCGGAGCAGCCCAATATGCCAAAGGATATTATTATGAAGGGGGAAGCATGGATATAGGATTTGGCAAAACCAAGTTAAGCAATACACAGGAGTTTTTGGCAGACGATATAAAAAATATCTATATAGAATATAAATCCCAGAATATTTATTTTTATAAGGGGGAAGGGAATAAAATCGTTATAAAGGAATACCTGGGGGATGGCAAAAAAGGGGATATGGTTGCAAAAGGGGATACATTATCTGTGATGAGGGCGGAAGGTACCATATCTATTTTTTCTTTTCATTTTGCGGAGGAAAAAGTGGAAATTTTTCTTCCGGAAGATTATCACGGCTGTATAAAGGTGTCGTCTTCCAGCGGCAATATCAAGACAAGGGATGCTTTAGAACTAAGTGTATTCGCAGCAGGTTCCAAAAGCGGCAACATATCCTGTGCTGAAGTTACGGCGGAGGAGATTGTGGCATCGGCAAGCAGCGGCAGCGTGGTATTCCAAAAGGCACAGGGAAACAGGAGGATTATGACTTCCAGCGGAAGCATCAACGTAAAAGGTGGAGAGGGAAACACGGCAGTATCTTCTAAAAGTGGGAACATAACTATAATGGATGCTGCGGGAAAGTTGGATGCATCTGCTTCCAGCGGCAGCGTGAAAGTAGAGTTTGTCCGGGCGGAAGAGGATATTAATATAGAAACTTCCAGCGGAAATATCCGCCTGAATCTTTTGAAAAACAGCGCATTTAAATATGAAGGGAAATCATCCAGCGGAATAATACGTACGGATTTTGATGATAAGCTGACGTTTAATGATAAAAGGAATGCAGCAAAGGGAAGCTATGGAGAAGATTCAAACATATGTATCCGTACAACGGCTTCCAGCGGCAGTACGCGTATTACTTTGAAATAAATAGATAAGAAAAGGGAAAATACCGCTTCCGGAAGGAGTTTTGGCACCCATAGCGGCATATTTCCTCTGCATGAGGCTACGCATAAAAAAAGCTGTCCGGCAATTTTGCCCGACAGTTTTTTTACTATATAGGAAAGTTCTCCGAATTTCCCATATGGTAAAAAAATTATCGCACTGTGACGGAGGGGAAGCATGTCGATGTCGCGACCCGCCGCAGGCGGAGAATCCTGCAAGCAGGATTCTTTTTTACTTTATAGGAAATTCCTTCGCCAGAAGGAAATAAATTGATGAAGTGTCGAAGACACTTTTTGATATCATTTGAAAGGGTTTTATAATGTAATCCAGCCAAATACATTTGCGATGGAGCTGATAAGTATAATCCCGATGCAAAGAGGAGCCAGATATTTCATAAAGAAATAATATAATTTTTTTCGCTTAAATGCCGAAGACTGTTCCACTTCTTTGGAAATGGCATCTAAGCCGGCCACACGGGTAATAAGGAAACAAGTCGCCAAGGCTGCCAGTGGCATCATAACGGAATTTGTTAAAAAATCAAAAAAGTCTAAAATGGTCATTCCAAGGATGGAAATAAAGCCAAGGACGCTGAAACCGAGAGCCGAAGCGGAACCCAGGACAACGATAATCAAGCCCATAAGCAGGCTGCATTTTTTGCGGCTCCACCCAAGCTGGTCTTCAAATGTGGATACACCTGTTTCCGTAAGGGAAATGGCGCTGGTAAGCGCAGCGAAAAGTACCAAAAGGAAAAATACAATACCGACGATTTTCCCCATACCCATACTTGCAAATACTTTCGGAAGAGTGATAAACATTAGGGAAGGGCCTGCCTTCAAGGTATCCGGGTCGCCGCCGGAAAATGCAAAGACGGCAGGGATAATCATTAAGCCGGCAAGCATAGCGATAGCGGTATCGAATATCTCCACTTGAGAAGTGGATTGTTCGATATCAACGTCTTTTTTGATATAGGAGCCATAAGTGTATAAAATCCCCATAGCGATGGACAGGGAATAAAACATTTGCCCCATCGCGGCAACAACCGTCATCCATGAGAAATTCTTAAAGTTAGGGATTAAAAAGTATTTTACCCCTTCTAATGCGCCGGGGCGGGTAACGGAATAGGCAGCTACGAAGACAGCCAGCACTACCAGTATAGGCATCATAATTTTGGAAACGCGTTCGATACCTTGCTTTACGCCTGCCAGAATGACAAAAATAACAAACGCGCTGAAAATGATAAGCCATAGTTCCACGCTGCCGCCGGAAGAAATAAATCCGGTAAAGTAGGAATCGTCAGCTAAGGTCGAAACACTGCCTGTTATATATTCAAAAAGATATTTGGTTACCCAGCCGCCGATAACACAATAATAAGGTACAATCAGCATAGGGATAACAGCATTGACCCAGCCGCCGAATTGAAAAGGGAAGCTTTTCCCAAAAGCATGGAAAGCGCCTACCGGGCTTTTCTTCGTCATCCTGCCCAAGGCAGTTTCGGAAATAATCAATGCATATCCAAACGTGAGCATCAGAATTAGATAGACAAGTAAGAAAATGCCGCCTCCGTATTTGGCAGCAAGATAAGGAAAACGCCATATATTCCCAAGGCCTACTGCAGAGCCTGCAACGGCAAGGACATACCCCATTTTGCCCGAAAAGCTGCTTCTGGATTTGGCATGATGGGGCGGATGCCCTGTGGATACTGTTTCTTTCATACTATATTTCCTCCAATCATAAGACTATTCTATGATATTACCATTGACAGGCTGTACAATCAAGTGGAAATGAGGAAATCTAATAATGCCAATAATGGAGCAGGGCCGCAAAGGAAATGACAAAAGGTTCCTTTGTGGCCCTGCATGTAAAACGGTTTTTAAAAAGTTATTTGGCAAAAAGCCGCGCCTTATATTTTTCGAGGGTAAATAAAAGCATCATCCCCAGAATGCCGCATGATATAACTTCACCGGCTGTTACGGTAAGGAAAGAAAACCATAGTGGACGTATACCATAAGCATATAGAAGGATAAAAGGAACAATAATCATATTAGAAATAATGGGCGGAATGGGAGCCAGCCATTTGAATTTGCGCAGTTTATAAGTAAATACGGCGCCGATAAGAGTAGCAATGCTGCCAAAAATAATATCGGGGATTGCGCATCCTGTCAGGATATTACTAAGCAGGCATCCGATAAACAGCCCAGGTATGGCGGCAGGGGTAAAATAAGGAAGAATGGTAAGTGCTTCGGAAAAACGGACTTGTATAGCATAGTTGGCGAGCCCAAGGGCATTAGCTATAAAAGTAAGCACAACATAGAGCGCAGCAATCATGGCTGCCTGGACAATAGTAGTTACAGAATAAGACCAAACTGTCTTTGTAGGAATGGCCTTACCATAAGATTGATTTTTCATATTTTTTTCTCCTTTAGTTTTGTTTAACAGAACCACCAATGGCCCTGTCCGTCAGGAAGGTCTCGAACTGACGTTGTATATTCGGAAAAACCTTGACTTTATGGGATTTTCCAAAACTCTATTATACAGGGAATTGGGGAAAAGTCAAGTCTTGGCCCGGCTTTTCCCGGAGAATATTTTTTTGCCCTATGCTGCCGTTTCCGTTATGGGGGTATACCACATAATTCATTTCCGAATCCCATCCAGGATCTCTGCCGGTATCTCAAATTCTACAGTTCCCATATACATCGGCGCCACATCACCCTCATTAAAACCGATAACTACATTGCCCTGCTCATTTAGGTAGAAAGATGTCTCATCTGTAATTGCCTTAAAATTCCACTCTTCTATCTCATCATTCAGCCAGTAATAAACATTTTCGTCGGCATCCATCTGTTCTTTCATCTGGAGTTTGATGTTTTCGCTGATTGGCGTAATATAGTCTGCCCCTTCTTTGAAAATATCTTTTAATTTTAACCGCTCACCTGTATGAAGATCAATTGTGTAAAAATAATTCCATTCATATCCGCTGCCGGCGCCTTGATAACAGATTAGTTTCAAGGTAAAATATTCAGGTGTTGTCGTAATCACCTCACTTTTCACAACAATATCCTGATAGCCCCATTCATTTTTCAAGTTTGCTTCAAATTCTTTTATCAGGTTGTCTGTAATTGCCTGAATTTCAGCATTGATTTCCGCTGTCGTGCGGTTTAGGTTTTCCTGTAGAGTGTCGTGCCCAGCCTGTGGCTCCGGCTTTATTTCCGGAACCTCAATATCCGCCATATTCCGGTCTGTCTCATACTCATAATCGCGGAATGTAACCACTTTCACCAGTTCTCCGATGATTGGTATCTGCTCCATTGCATGTGCAATTATGCCCGATGTGTTGGGCAATATAATGAAAATGCCAATCACTGCGGCAGTGGAGACAGCCACAAACCTTATATTTCCTGTTTGTTTTTGCTTTTTAGAATCTATTTGCTTCGCATCCTTTATTTTTTGATGCAGTTGTTTTGTCTGTTCGTATGTCATCTCATGTTTATGATATTCTTTTTTTAATCCCTGTAATTTTTTTTCCAGCAAAACAATTTGTTCGTCTGTTTCATATACTTTATCATTCATATTCATCCTCCATTATCATTTTTTATTCACGTATTTTCATCAAGAACGCTGCGGAGCTTTTTAATGCTGCGATATAGCCTGCTTTTAATGGTACTAAGATTTTCCCCAAGGATATCCGCAATTTCCTCAAGTTTCATGTCTTCAAAAAAACGAAGTACAATAACTGCTTTATCCTGTTCGGACAGGGAATCCAGTGCCCGCCGGATGTCAAGATTTTCGCTCTTGTCTTCCATATAAAACGGCTCCCTTTTCATTGCATCCTTAATATATTCATAGGAAAGGTTTTGCGGCCGTTTCATATGGCGGAAGCACTCATTCAGCATAATGCGGTATACCCATGTGGATGCATATTCGGTTTTTCGTAATGAACTGCTTCCACGCAAGGCTCTATATGCCCCATTTTGCACGATGTCGCAGGCATCCGCGTCATTGTGGGTATAACTGTAGGCAACCCGATAATATTGATTATATTTTTCCAGTATGGTTTGCTCAATGATATCTCTCTTTTCTTTTTCTCTTTTATTAAAAAAAATGTGCAATATTTTCACCCCTTTCATGTGTCCTATAATGTTAGACCGTTTTCCTGCCAAAAGAGTTTCATATAAAAAATTGTTTATGGCAGAAAAAGCAGAGGGTTTATCCTGTACTGGTATACATAGGTAATACGATTTGCCATGATTCTGTTATAGGAAAGGCATGAATATCCAATTTTGGCTGGAGTAGTAAAATTTACCTAATAAATAAAAATAAACTGATAAAATAAGGTAGAATTATACAATAATTAGAAAAATTTTGTTGACAATGCACTGTCTAAAATATATTATAATAAATAAAATATGACATAAAAATTTAAAATTATGCTGCATGTGACTTTACTCGAATGGACGAGCCGAAATGAAACGTTCGGCTTTTGGCAGTGGAAAAAATGCAGTATAACGTGACAAGGATGGAGAACCGTTTGATAGTAAATGATAGAAGCCGGATGAAAAGTTCAAGCATTGGATGTTTTCCTACAATTCAAGCATTGTGCAGCACATTGCCAAGGAATGTCCGTATGCATATGAAACGGGTAGGGAGGTATGCGGATATTCTTTACCGGTATATGGCGGAAAAGGGCATCGGGGATGTTAGGGAAGAGATGGGGGAAGATTTCGGGCGTTACAGTGAAGAAATATTTGCACTGCATGATATTGGCAGACATTTTATACCATTTGCAATCCTCAATAAGGTTGGTGGGCTAAGTGAAGAGGAAATACAGATTATTAAAGATCATACGGTAAATGCGCGCAGAGCAATGGATGGTATTTATATCCAGCCTTTTCCGGATAAAATTATGGAACAATGGCGGGGCATTGCGGTATATCATCATGAAAGGTTTGACGGGGATGGCTATCCGGAAGGGAAAAAAGGAGAAGAGATTCCGATTGGGGCAAGGATATGTGCAATTGCAGACACTTATGACGGAATCGTAAGCTGGAAGCCATATAAGAAGAAACAGACAACAAGGGAAGAAGCCGTCCGGATTATAGAGGAAGAAGCGGGCGGGCAGTTTCAGCCGGAATTAGTGGGGATATTTAAAAAATGCGTCGACAGATTTTAAAGATATGGTTTTGCAGAAGAGAAAGAGTCCGCCATAATAAGAAGGCAGGAGGATTTGTATGAGAAAAGGAAAACGTTTTCTTGACAAAAAGGGAAAGGAAGGGAAAATAAAGCGTTCTCTGCTTAGCCGGGTGGATTTGCTAAACAGGTTTAAACATTGGTATATGGGGGGAATCAGCGTATTCCGGAGTCTGTTTCGTGTCCATGCGGCGAAGCAGACAATTGCCATAATTTTGTTTATTTTGTCGGTGGCATTTATTATGGCTGCATTTTATACCAATTCGGGGGAATTTGTGGTGAAGGTAGACAGGAAGATGGCCAGGGATGGCTTTTATTTATCCGAGATACCGAATTTTGACGAGCGGCTCATTACCCTGCGTGCGGATGCTTTAGTGGATGCTACGAATGTCAGTATCTATAATATTGATGAAGATGTGATGGATGTGGATGGAGAACATCACAGCGCAGATGTGTTCGCATATACATTTTATGTGAAAAATTTGACAGGAGAAACAAAAGATTACCGGTATACCTTATTTATAAGGAATAAAACACAAGGTGTGGAAGAGGCGGCATGGATTATGCTTTTCCACAACGGCAGACAGGAAATTTTTGCGAAGGCAAATAAAGAAGGGCATCCTGAATGTCAGTATTCCGAATTTGAATTTCCTTTTCAAGAATATGCGCTGCATCCTGAGGCGCAACAGTCCATGATTTCCAATAGAAATCCGGGCTATATTACCCAGGAAGTTATTGATTATCATGATTTTGACAGTCTGGATGGGATTTATCAGTTGAAGACCGTACCTTTTGCTTCGGAGAAAACGGTATGTACCGGGCTTCGGCCGGATTTTGAACATGATGGGATGGATAAATTTACAGTGGTTATCTGGCTGGAAGGGGAAGACCCGGAATGTGTGGATGCGATTATCGGCGGAGAGATAGAACTTGCCATGAGTTTTACCTATTAGGAAACGGATGGAGGAAGGCAAATGGAGAAGCGGGGAAAAAGGTCAGTGGATAAAAAGAAGGAACGGGCAAAAGAAGAACAAGCAAAAACAGGACAGGCGAAGAAAGAGGCAGTAAAAAAAGAAGAAGCAAAAAACGAACAATCCCCAAAAGAGCAACGCAAGAAAGAAGACAGAATGTCAGAAGACGGGGATGGGAAACAGGGCTTAAAGGCAAGGCTGTTGATGTGTTTGCTGTATCTGGCGGTTTTATCTACCGCAACTTATGCCTGGTTTACTATGAATAATAAACCGAAAGTGCTGAACCTTGGTCTTTCGGCAGCGGCGGCAGGGGATTTGCTGATAGCGGATGACTTGGGCGCGGGTCCGGGGGAATATGACGAGGAGCTGGACTTAAAAACGGCGACGCAGAAGTTCCCAATGGAGGATGTACTGCTGAATCCGGTGACTACTGCTGACGGGCAAACTTTTTATGCGCCGGTTTATACTGGCAAGGCGGTAACAGATGTGAAAGAAATTACGGATTTGGATGAACTGAACCAACAATATGTATACGAAAAAACATTTTATTTGAAAGCGGGAAGCTTGAAGAACAGCAAAGGCGACAGGGTGGCAAAAGGGGCGATGAAGACATATGAAATTATGCTGCTGGGGCCGGAACAGGACGGGGAAGAAGTGAGCGGCTGTTCCATACGGCAGTCGGACAAAGCAGTAAGTACGGTTCCTGGGGACACGGCGGCTAATTCCATTAGGGTTTCCTTTGAAGTGGAAGGTCAGGATATCGTCATATGGGAACCGAACAGCGATAAGCATAACAGCGATACGGAAAAAGCCATTGATAATGTCAGGGGAACTTATGGAACATATAAAACTTTGCAGCAGACCTCGGATGGCAGCTTTGTAGGCGGAGAGGACGGCAATTCGGAAAAATTATTTGAAATCGAAGAAGAGCAGGATGTGAAAGTGACGATGCGTGTATGGATGGAGGGCACGGATGAGGACTGTACCAATTCCAATGAATTGGATGAACTTATCGGCAATATACAATTCATTTCCTCGGAAGTAAAGGGCGGAAGATAAACAGGGCTTGCATAGAGAAGGGCAAAAGAGTACAGGAGGCAAAAATGAACGCATTTTTTTATTATTTTTATAATTTTATGAGGAGCATCTTCGGCCATATCTGGAATGTGCTTGTTGCCATAAAGGATGCTATTGTGGGGATTTTTGACATCCGTTACTATATGGAACTGTTCAATACTTATAGGGATGATTTATCGCCGCTTGGCTGGGCAGCCGCTATTATTGTACATATCCTGCTGCTGATAATGCTTTCTTTGTTTGTATTTTTAATATATAAGGGTCTAAAAGTCATTTTCCGTTTTAAAGTTCCGGTTGTAGAATATGAGAAAATGAAAGATGAAGTGGTAACGCTGAAACGGGAAATTATGAAAGCCAACTACGAAAAGGACAAAATCCTTGCCATGAAGATTTCGGAGTTGGGAATGGAAGTGAACCCTGACTTATTGGATACCCCTAACAGCTTTTTGGAAAACGGGGTGGAAGAAGAAGGCATGGATAAAGTTCCTGAAACGGAGGAAATACAAGGGGAAGAGATGGTTGATATGATTGAGACAGGGGAACGAAGATTCCCTAGGCTATCTGCCGTAGATTTGTTTTATGCCGACCCGGAATATAAAGCGCCGGTTTATAATAACACAATATCTTTAGAAGAAATTTGCATTAACTTCCGTAATTACGCGGCAAGTAAATTAGGGCTTTATTATGAATTGGAGGTAATGAAGCAGGTATTTGCTTCTTTTGGTGCGGCAAAAATGCTGATTTTGCAAGGAATATCGGGAACCGGAAAGACTTCCCTTCCCTATGCATTCGGGCAGTTTATTCAAAATCCAAGCGTCATCTGCTCGGTGCAGCCGTCCTGGAGGGACAGGACGGAATTGTTTGGCTATTATAATGACTTTACGAAAAAGTATACGGAGACGGACTTTTTGAAAACATTGTATGAGGCCCACTATTACGAGGATACAAGGATTGTAATTTTGGACGAAATGAATATTGCAAGGGTAGAATACTATTTTGCTGAGATGCTTTCCATCCTGGAGCTGCCCAGGGAAGAGGAACGCTTTGTTACCGTGGTATCCAATACGGCGGCGAATGACCCGGCATTGATGAAGGAAGGGAAGATATGGATTCCCAATAATGTATGGTATGTAGGAACGATTAATAACGATGACTCTACATTTGCAGTAGCGGATAAAGTGTATGACCGCGCCATTCCCATTGATTTGGATGATAGGGCGGAGTTTTTTGAAGCGCCGGATACGGAACCTTTGCGCTTAAGCTATAAGCATTTGGGAAAGCTGTACGAGGAGGCGAAGCAGAAGTATCCCATTTCGGAAGAAAACCTTATTTTACTGGATAAATTGGATAAATACCTGATAGAGCATTTCCGCCTTACTTTCGGCAACAGGATTATGCGGCAGTTAAAAGAGTTTGTGCCTTGCTATGTGGCGTGCGGCGGCACGGAAATTGATGGGATTGATTTTATGTTTTCCAAAAAGATTCTGCGTAAATTTGAGTCTTTGGGTCTGGGGTTCATCAGGGATGAGTTGGACGGGCTGGTAGTATATCTGGAACGGCAGTTTGGAAGCGGGAATATGGGAATCAGCAAGGCGTATCTGGCAAGGTTGAAAAAAATGGGCAACGGTTGATTTGATATGGGCTGCAGCAGCAAATGAGGAATATTCTGCGGCAAGCATCGGCAGAAAAGCTTGCATCGTTAAGAGGGCAGGTAACGTTAAGAAGGCGAGCAGTGGTTTAAGGCATGGGGTAAAAATATGGCAAATGTGGAAAGCACCGGTTTTGTACAGGAAACATATGAGAACATGAACCGGAAGGAGATGCAGGAACGGCTGAAGGATGACAAATTTTACAATTATTTTTATAATCTTCTGGAAAATGCAAGCAATTACTGTAAATTTTCCAATGCAAGGCTTGTAAAAAGTATTGATGAAGAATGGGTGAAAGAAATAGAGGAGGCCATGCCTTCGTTACATTATGTCATTGTCCATCCGAGGAAATTTATTGAGGAGGAGCGTGAGGTCGTTAATGTGGCGATGGCGCGGAACATTACAACGGAATCCATCCGGCATCTGTTACAGCACAGCAATTTGATTGATGAATACAAAGAGGACGGAACGGTAATTCCCAGCAGAATATTGAATGTATATAAAGAAGAAAGCATTAATATATACGAAAACCGTTTTATCTGTACGTTGATGGCAGAATTGCAATACTTTGTGAACAAACGTTTTAATGTAATATTTGAAGCGAGCAAGGATGAAATCGGCACTTTTTTTGAAGTGGAATCCCGTGTGGATAATTATACGGAAGTGATTGAGTACAATTTATCCGTGAAGATTCAGGAAAAACAGACGGATGTAAATAACGAGGAGGAAAACAATAACATTTTTGCCCGCATTATAAGGATTCACCAGCAAGTAAACATGTTGGCGGCAACAGAATTTATCGGGCTTATGAAACGGTATCCGACCGTTTCCCATCCGATTGTAAAAACGAATGTTATCGGGAAAAACAAGGATTATAAGGCATGCCATAAATTGTGGAATTTTATCCATTCCTATAACAGGGTAGGGTACAAAGTGAATATCGTGAAGCAGGAACCGAATATTTCCAGACAGTTTGAAAGGGATATTTATAATACGATTATCAGGGATTACTCTATGCTTCATAACAATATGGAATTTGCCAATGATATTGATGTAGAACGGCCCCGAAAAGAACGGGAGATGGATGTGAAGCAAATCAGGCAGATGCTGGAGGAAATGATGCTGAAAACAAGCTTAAGCGATGCCGCGTTAAGGAAGCTGATAGTGAAGGAATTGTCGGATTTGCAGATGAAGCGAAAGGCACAATTGGCGGAAATGGAACGTATCCGGAGGCAGAAGATGAAAGAAATCCGCAAAAATCAGGTGCGTCAGGGCGAAAAAGAACTGACTTTGGAAGATGTGGATAATGAAAAGGTTTTTGCGATGCTTGGAGAAGTGGAAAAGGCAGGAGAGGAAAACAGAGGGGAAAAAACAAAAGGGAAAAAACAATCGTTGCGTCAAAAGCGTCAGGAAAGGGCAGCCAGACGTAAGACAAATAAAAAATAATGAAGAAAATATTGTCGTGGATAGGGAATTTCATATTTATAGCAATCGTCCTGTACCTTTGCTACTTTATCATAGCGGCGGCTTACCACAGGGCACCCAGCATTTTTGGCTATCGTATGCTGCGTGTAATTACGGATAGTATGGCGCCGGCATTTGGAAAAGGGGATTGTATTATTATTGAAGAGATTGGGGATAAGGAACTAAAAGAAGGGGATATCATTACATTTGTTTCTGCCGACCCTGCCTTGGAGGGGGCATATAATACGCACCGGGTTTATGATATTGTAAAAGACTATACGACTGGGAAAACTATTTATTTCACAAAAGGGGACGGCAATGCGTGGACGGATGAATATACGGTGTTGAGGGATGATATTGTAGGGAAGTATGTAGGTAAGGTGCCTTATGGGAACATATTATCCCGTTTTTTGGATAAGTTGGCGGAGCAGGATTTTTATTTTATAGTCATTATCTTGCCGATTGTCATATGCCTTACTTCCTGCGTGGTACAGCTCGTAAGGGAAATCAGGAGAATCAGGTGATTTATGCCGGAAAGGGGTAGGACTGGGAACTATGAAGAAATGCAAAAAGATATTTCAGGAAAAAATAATACTTTCTTTTGTAATGTGTATATTGCTTTGCATTGTCCTGTTTTCAGCGACTACGGCATGGTATTCGGCCAACAATACGGCGGTAACTCATGGGATGGAACTGGCAGCAGGCAGCATTGGTGGGCTGAAGGTAGCAATCGAACCGGGAGGACCGGATATTATGCTGCTGCCGGAAGTGAATGAGGAGGGGATTCCGGTGATTCCTATAAAGCTGACTGATTTAAACAACGTGAAGGAGCAGATGATTGCGCCGGGCGCTTATGGGCCTATGGCTTTTTATATCACATCTTTGGGTGAAACAGTAACCGGATATTCCATCAAGGTAAAACTTTCTTATAAAGAAGAGGATGAGGCAGAGGATAAACTGTCGCCGGAAGAACGGGAAAAAATAAGGGAATTAATGGAAAAACATATTAGCGTATATACCGATATGGAAATCGTTTCTTCCGAAAACGGGCAGGGAAGCTGGGGTAAGTTTTCCCATCCGCTGGAGTATTATACGAATGCGGAAACGGATGACGGAACTGCGGCAACAGGGGATTTGGTGTACAATACGGAGATAAAGGCAGAAATATATTGGGCTTGGAATTATGAATATACCGATATGCCGGGGAGCGAGGATTTGCCTGAGGATATTTTGAGGGAAAAAATCAGGGAGTACGATGAAGAAGATACTTTGTTAGGGAACTATATCGATAATATCTGGTTTGACGTATATATTACGGGGCAGACCGCGGAAAAAAATTAGGATAAGGCGTATCTTTTCCCGTAGGAGGGAAGTGAGAGGCGGCAAAGGAGAAGATACAGGAAGGCGGGAGGGCGAAATGGCAGCAAAAAAGAAAATATGGATAGCGGCAATCCTTTGCGTGCTTTGTTTAGCGGTTGGGGGCGGCACGATGGCATGGTATTTGAGGGAAGACGTCAAGCAGGCGGAAACCGACGGCGTGGAAATAATGGCGCCTTATAATTTATATTTGATGAATCCAAATGCCAGGGATTCGCTGGAGTTTGCAGTGGGCAACCTTCATCCGGGAGAAATGAAACATACGGTTATATGCGTATCGAACCGGGTGCCGGAAAATTACGATGGGGAAGATAATATGTCGGAACTGGTAAAGGATTCGGAATTTAATTATGACTTACAGCTTGTACATACGGAGAATCTGGCGGTGGACTATGCGGTATATCCTTTGGAGCGGAGGGAAATACCGGCGGACGGCATCTTTCCCGAGGGGGCAATCAGGATGGAGGGGGATGACCCGTCTTATCAAACTTATTATTGGATAAAAACAGCGTCTCCTATTGTGGGGATGGACCATACGGATAAGATGCGGAAAGAGGTATTTGGACAGGCTGATATTACGGATATTGTGAATGTGGGCCGGTATCTTTTTTTTGATGACGATAGCATGAAGCTTGCCTATCAGGATGGAACGTATGAATACGATTATTATCTGATAGAAGTAACATGGCAGGATATCAATGATTTTGATGCATATAAAAAAGAGACGGATTTGGTTTATGTGGTGGTGAATGCAAAACAGCCAAGGCCTACGGAAAAATAGGAAAAAAACGCTGTGGGAGGCGGAAAACTATGATGGAGGAAAGTAAACGGAAAGGTTGGAAAATAGGGAAAAGAAGAAAGGCGGCCCTTATTTTGGCAGGTTGCCTTATTTTTGCCGGAATGTCTTTTACCGTATACTCTAAATATTATAAAACCAGATATGAAAAGGGGATGGCAATTGCCTCTGGGTTTTACTTCAGCAGCAATTATATGTATGAGGAAGAGGGGCTTGAGGAGATTGCTGATATAGCGGAATTGACAAGGATAAGCGGCGGGAAACTGGTGCATGAGGAATTAGTGAACCAGTTGATGGTTGCGGTCAATAAGCAATTATGGGGGGATGATAGCTGCCTGTTTGATGTGGAGGTGCGCAACTATACCAACCAGCTTTTGTATAATGATACGGATTTGAATGTGGGTTATACGGTGGAGTTTACCCTGTTAGATGTGCCCATAGGGGCAGTTTATGAGATTCGCAAAGGGAGCGAAGGAAGCTATATCCGTCTGGAAAATGACGGAAAGGGGAATGTGGTAAAGGCGGGTTTTGAAGAGGCATTGGAGGGCGGTAAACTTTCATGGGATGATTACGAATTAAAAGTGAGTATCGATAATAGCCAGGGGATAGATTACCAGCCTTCCCGTGTGCTGATGATGGCTTATCCCACATCTCCGGATTATTTAAAAAATACGAAAAAAATAGCGGGTATCATTATGGCAGATTATAACCAGAGAAAAATGGAGATTACCGACCAGAAACTGACAGTAGAGGATGAGGCTGATTGGGATGAGGCTGATTGGAAGGAAAGGTTAAAAAAAGAGTCCGCTTTTGTCTACCAGTTGAAGACGACGGGAAACTATTATGCACAGGGAAATAACAATATGAAACAGAAAATCCGGATTATATGGGATGCGGAGCTGTTTGAATTGAATAAGAATGACAAATACAGGGAAGAAAACGATGCGAATATAGAATATAAGGATGGAAAAGGGATTATGACCATTGAGACGATGCCGTATTCCTCCATAAAATTTGTATTCTTCAAAAAGGATAATTTCGATGAAAAAATCGAACAGTCTGCGATGTCATGGAAAGATTTTTCTAAGAGTGCTTTTGATGCGGAAATAGAGCTATAACGGGGAAGGCAACAAGACAGTAATAGGATGGGTGATGGTAATGAGGAAATCTTATAGGAAAATGGGCAATGTATTGGCAATGCTTCTTGCCGGTGCGGTTTTGTTGAATAATGGTGGAATATCTTCTGTCTTTGCGGCAGGAAGTGAAATAAGCGGAAATGGGACAAACCGTCCGCTGGAAAGCGTAAGCCTATTGGCGGCATCTGCGGAGGCAGCCAATGAGCCGGCAGAGGGTGGTGAGACCGGAAATAGCAATGAAAGAACGGAGCAGGCTGTGCCGGAAGGAGGTATGTCCGGGGAACAGCAACCGGAAGACAATGGTTCTGTGGGGGAAAGCCAGCCAGGGAACGATGGGGCGCCCGGGGAAGAAGAAAATTCAGGGAACGATGGAACATTCGGAGAAGGGAACCCGGGAACTGGCGGAACCACTGAGGAAGGAACCCCGGGGAACGACGGAACGCCCGGAAACGAGAACCCGGGAACTGGCGGAGCAACGGAAGAAGGGAATCCGGGGAACGACGGAACATCCGGGAATGGGAAGCCTGGAATCGACGGCACGCCTGAGGAGGGGAATCCGGGGAACGACGGAACGCCCGGAGGAGGGAACTCTGGAACTGGCGGGGCAACGGAAGAAGGGAATCCGGGGAATGATGGAACATCCGGGAACGTGAACCCTGGAACCGATGGAACGCCCGGGGAAGGTAATCTGGGGAATGACGGAACACCTGGGAACGGGAAGCCCGGAAATGATGGAACACCCGGGGAAGAAACGCCTGAAGAAGACGGAACGGATGGGGAAGGAAAGCCAGGGGCCGATGGCACAACGGAAGAAGATGAAGAAAAACCGGACGGGGAAGAGATTATAGATGATGCTGATAAAACAGATACGGAAAACAATGAAGAAGGGGCGGAAGAAAGTACGTCCTGCATAGAAGACAGAGAACATGAATATGAAGAAATTTTGTCGGAGGACGGCATCGTAACAGGCTATCAGTGTGTATTTTGCCAGAGGGAAATAGAGGAGGATATTTTTGAAAGCGAGGGGGCAGCCCTGCATGTGCATACATGGAACCGGGCGGAAGGGGAAATCGTGCCGGTATGTCAAACCTGTTATATGCAGCGTTTGGACTGCGATGGGGAAGACGGTCATGGGATTCATATTTTTGTATTGATGCAGGAAGAAGGGCAGCCGGATAAATATTACTGTGCCGTGTGCGGTATGGAGAAGGAAATATTGGATGAATGGGATATGACGGCGGAGTTATTTTATGAGATTATGGGCATTTCCATATTGGCCAATTCTTTTTCATATGGAAATGAGCAGTCTCCTCTGCCCACCACAATACTGGATTTGGAGGCGGCGCAGCAGCAAGGGCAATATCAGGATAAAGTATTTCCGGTTTCCAATCTGGCAGATGTTATGGCTTTGTATCAATTGAGTCAGGATGGATTTGATTTTAAAGAGTATACGGTTGGGTTTCTAATGAGAAGTTATGTGGGAGACGGGGGAGTTGTGTCGAGTTCCAATGAATGGGATTTAACCCCGTTAAAAAATGACTTTAAAGGGTTGGGAACGCTAAATGCCCCCTTTAGAGGCACTTTGACGACTTATTATACCGGCGGGTCTTTGACTTTTAAAACGGCCACCCCTTTTTTGAATTATGCGGCAACAGGAGCTACGGTTTCGGAATTGCAGGTAAGTGCTTCTATTGATAATGGGGACGGGGACCCGGTGGGGGCAATTGCAGCTCATGTAGTGAAAGATAACGGATTGGATAAGATAGAGGTTTCCAACGTATCCATATCGGGAGCGATAAAGAACAGCGGAGGGGCGGCTGGTATCCTGTTTGGCGAAGTGGTAAACGACGGCAGCGATGGAACACCGGTGCAAATCCAATATATAAATAGAGGAAGCAGCAACGAGAAGGAAGACATCCGGCTTAGGGCGTCCGTAGAGGCGCAGTATGCCGGCGGGCTGGTAGGGAAAACGGATGGGCTGGTAGAGGTTCATCAAACCAATGTGTTTCCGACGGGAGCGATAACGGGAAGCGTATATGGGGGTATGCTGGCGGGTTATCTTGGAACAGCCGGCGTCCTTGTAATAGAAGGAGCCGAAAGCGGTCTGGAAGTAAAAGTGAGCGGAAGCGGGATTAACGGCGGGATAATAGGCGGGATAGAGAATGGAACTATCCGTCAGGAAGGCGGAAAGCCAATCGCAATAACCGGAACCGTAGAAGGAACAACGGCAGGCGGTCTGGCAGGGAAATGTACGGATACCGCAATCGGCCTGGAAAATCTAACGATAGAGGCAGGTGTAACAGGCAGCGGAGAGGCCGGCGGAGTAATCGGCAATTATACCGGGAACGGGACACAAGCAGTGGGCGCTCTGGACTGGTGCCAGCTGCATCATATAAAGGTGAGCGGAAATATAACAGGCGGCAGCAATGCAGGAGGCGTAGCAGGTTTGGCGCAGGGCAGCCATTTCCGTATAGGGAAGCCGCAAGAGGCTTCTTCCTTTGAATGCATCCAGGTAAGCGGAACCGTATCTGCGGCAGGAGCGGCAGGAGGTATTATAGGAACCGCAAAGGGGGAATACATCGAAGTTTATCATGGGGCTGTGAGCGGCAGCGTTGCAGACGCGGCTGCAATTGGCGGAATCATAGGACGTGTAGGCGATAATGCAGCCGGAGGCAGGAGCGTTGTAAAAGTAACTTCTGCTATGGTAAGCGCCGGGTTGAATCCGGGCGGCAGCAATAAAATACAAGGAGGGATTTTCGGGGAAGTCTGTATGGACAGTATGGCGGCAATGGACGGGGAAATTCAGGTGGATGGCCTTGCTATTGCAGATTCCACTCCGAACAAGGGGTTTATAGCGGGTAAACAAGAAGAAGCATTGGTTTATTTTGAGGAAGGCTGCAGTTATACGAAGCCGGATACGGCAGGAAAGGATTGGGTGGACGACATCGGTTCTTACGGCGGGGTTTATCGAAACGGCGGCTGGGGAGAAAGCGATGCTTTCATTTCCTATACCGATAAAGAAGTGAAAGGAAATGTGCCGGGCGGCGGTTCATGGACACTGGATACGGAAGCCGATGTGATGCGTCTGGCAATTGTACTGAATACGCAGGGACGGTTTGGGGCTAACTGTTTTGGAAATACGGGAAAGGGGGCGTTGCTTTCCGCCCGATATACTCTGGCGCCTGCGGACGGAAGTTTTGACTTGGAAGGGTCTGGGATTTATTGCCTAAACCGTAATGATAAAGGGAAAGATGGGGCGGAGTGCTTCAGCGGCCAGTTGATAGGGCAGGGAAAAACGGTTTTCCGTTTGGGGAATTGTACCACTTATCAATCTTATCTTTCGCTTTTCCCTTATGCAGGGAACGGGGCGGTATTTGAAAATATAACGGTAGATCGGAGCATCCAGTATGCGAAAAACGGGGCGGCGGG
This sequence comes from uncultured Kineothrix sp., assembly GCA_910588855.1. Classification (GTDB taxonomy): domain Bacteria; phylum Bacillota; class Clostridia; order Lachnospirales; family Lachnospiraceae; genus Kineothrix. Next base: position 45,145 of record CAJUSR010000011.1, read on the forward strand.
CTTGGCGGTTTATGGTTCCGGTAATGTGGCCATTAGAAATGTAGATGTGGAAATGAACCTGACGAGCAGCCAGGATGCATCAAGGTATTATTATGGAGGGATGTTTGCGGACTATAGCGCAGCGAAAGGAACAAGGCTGGAAATATCCGGCAGCCGGATTGGAGGCAGTTTCCGCATAGAGCAGAACGGGGCAGGAGAAGACCAAAAACATTATGCCGGAGGCTTAATAGCGGTTTATAAAGAAGATGGCGGCAGCGGCAGCGGTTTACCGGTTATTAAAATTGATGGATTGGAATTGGCGGAGAAGATTGCAACAAACAGCCGTTTTGCCAGCGGCATGATTACCTATATCAATAACCAGAATACCAACCGGGATAGGGTTGCCCTGGCAATGGACGGTATCCATATTGAAGACGGCGCAAGGCTGGAAATAAATTCCGGGTGGGGCACTTCAGGATTCCTTGGGTGGGGATGGTACGATATAGTGCCTTATAAAGATGCGGTTACACAGGAATCTTATTCCATTAAAAACCTGAGGGTGGGGAATGGGACGACGGCGAAAGACGGCCCTTATTTTTCTACTAAAGGCGGCTTTGGCGGTATGGTGTATGTAGTAACCGGCAGGATACAGATGAAAGATACGGATATTTTAAACGCTACATTTACGGCGTCCGGGGGCGGGCCAAACGGGCTGCTTTTTAATGATGGACGTAATGCGTTGATTGAGCTGGAGGGATACCGGATTGCCGGAGAGGAAGTGGGGCAGAAAAAGAAAAGCTATCCGGCAACGTCAGGCAAGGTGGAAGTAACCGGTGCAGGGGGGGACTTTAGCGATATTGTAGGAAAAAACAATGGGGATGCGAATAATTATAAAGTTGGCGGTATCGTGAACATTATCAGCAAAGGATTTGAGGATGATTTTATTACTTTTGAAAATAATGCATGGGGAAATGGTTCCGGCAATACAAGGTATTACTATAATTTATTCGGCAATTCTTTGGACGGAGAGGATGCTTATCTGGCCGGCAGGCAGTTGGACGGGGGGAATATGGTTATTACAGATGCAGACCAGATAATGGTTTGGCATTTATCCCAGTATATGGATGATTCTATCCGACGGTTTTTGTCGCCTTATTTTGTAAGCGGTACGGTGCCCGCGAAAAACGGAAATGTAGTAATACAGGGAATGATTGATTTAAAGGGTAAAAGCTATTATCCGACACCGGTAGAAAACTGCACAATAACCGGCGGGAAAAAGGCAGAAATCAAATTTTATGGGGATAAAATACAAGAGGGGAGCAACAAAAGGGCCAGAGATACAAGGGAGCATTATTTGATACAAAGCGGCTTGCTTTTGAGCGAGAGCGGAGCGGTAACGGTACAAGGGGATGAAACCGACTATTTGACGCTTTCGGGAAAGGCTTCCCATGTGGATACCGCTTCAGGCGCCTTATTTTCACGGACAATCGGAGGGGTAAAGAATATATATAGAATCCGGCTGGATAACTTATTCATTTATGATTACCGTGGAGCCTTGCATGGGGTAGGGCTGTTGGTTGGCAATATCACGGACAATACAACGGTGGATATCAGCTGGGTGGAGACGGTAAATTACCAGAAAGTAAACGGTGTGTATGCCGGTTCCGCCTTAATCGGGCAGGTAGGAACAATGCGAAACGGGGCGATGAGTACCGAGAACCTGATATTGGACTTTACCAATATCAATGTGGGGAGCGGGAAAAACGAAGGGATTTTCTGTGCTGCTACATTAATTGACAAGCATTACTATACGGATAATACGGAAAAGAACAGAGGACGGGTCTGGTATTTATTCACCGAGGAGGCTTATAAAGGAGGGAACGGAACGGGAACTACAAGGGAACCGTTTGTGGATGACATCCACGGGAGGAATGTGTATCCTCTTCCTTATGTTACGGTTGGAAAGGAACTGGAACAGGGAATCGAATATTGGAATGTGGACGGCGAGGCTGATTTGGGGATTGCGGACTGGGGCGGTTATCTGCCCTATGTATGTGAAGGGAAAGGGATTAGGGTAAATCCTAAGAATGCTTCTATCACGGAGGGCTGCGGCACTTATGAAGACCCTTATCAGATTACCAGTGCGAAACAGCTTTTGGCCCTTTCCCGCTATTTGATTAACGGGGATAAAGTACGGGATTTGGACGGATGGCAGATAAGGACCGTAGGGGACATAGTGGATGCTGACAGCAACAGTGTTTGTGATAAAGGGCATGGAACTGCCGGGCTAAAAACTTATAAGTACGGGAATTTAACGGATTTCCCTTCCCGGGATGATTTAAGGCGGGCCTATTATGTGATAAAAGATGACATTGATTTTACCGGGCTATCCGGCGCTACTGACAGGAATGCGGCAATAGAGTTTGTAGGTTTGGGAACGGACACCTATCCTTTTGCCGGGGTTATTGTGGGAGAAAAGGCGGACGGAACACGTCCTACCGTTATCCTGCCCTATAAGAAGAACAACAATAGCTGTGCCAATTTCGGTCTGGTGCAATATGCAAAAGGAGCCGTAGTAAAGGATTTGGAGATTGTAAGCCGCGAATCCGTGGAGCCAGGATATCCGGATCGTTCGGTTACGGTAATCACCCATGTGGCGGATATGGGCGGTACGGTTATGGCATGTATTTTAGGCGGGGATAACATCATCGACAATGTGAAAACCGGCAGCCGCATTGCGATAGATGGCAGCAATACGGCAGCAGGGGGCTATGTAGGGGTTGTGGAACAAGGTTCCCTTATCCTGCGTCATTTGGAAGAGGAGGATTTGGAAGGGTTCCGGTGCGGAATCTGGAATACAGGGAATAACGGCACTATGACGGAATTTGGGGGAAGCTTCAGCTCATCTGTCTATCCTTATGTGTCAGGGGCAGTAGGGAAAGTGGAGAATGGCTTTGTGATTTATGAAGGCAGTGATGGGAACAACGAGATACTGCCTCATGAAAAAAAGGACATTGCAGGAATTTACCGGCATACAGCCCTTCCTTTTTCCAATACTTACGATGTCATCCGGGCAGAAAGGATGGCGGGGGAGGACATAAATATTACATGGCCGTCTGCAGGGAATTTTGATTGCACTGTACATACGGCAGCACAGCTACAGCTATTGTCTATGGCAATTAATTCCGATGCTTTTTCCATATGCGGCGGTTATGATGCCCAGGGAAAAGATTTTGGAGGATATGGTGAAAAAGCAGTATGCCGCAAAGCGGAATATAACCAGGTGGGCCGTGGGAATCAGTGTGTGGGCAACCCGGACTATGAAAAAGCAACGCAAAAGGATGACAATATTTACTGGTATCCCTATATTTATCAATATTTTAAGTTTGGCGGCATAACGGCGGAGGGCAGCAGCCAGATGGGCGGAACCGGATTTTATCAGACTTTAAATACGCTAAACGGTCAGTATAAAAGCAGGCTGAATGCAGTGACTTCCGATATTGCGGATACGATGACGTATCATCTTGTAGATGCTCCCGGGAAAGGGATAGAGGAAGCGGATTACGATTTATCCGTGTACAAAAGGGGTTTCCGTGGGCTGGGGGCTACATACCGGATTGTAAGCATTGACGACAGCAAAAAGCAATACGGTGTTTTAAAAATTAAGGAAAATGGCATTTATTCCGACTTCAGGGCAAATTTTGACGGGGCAGGGGCTACTGTCAAAGCGGAAATGATAAATGATTACGCAAAGGATATCCATACGGCTGCATTGTTCAATGACTTGCTTTGCGCCCAGGAAAGGCCCGTCGATTACTATATCAAAGATTTAGCGGTGACCGGGATTTACCATAGCAGCGATTATACGGATAATAATGATGTGAATTATGCAGTGGACCGGGCGGCTGCTGTGGTGGGAATGATGCGCAGACCTTGGAGGATGGAAAATATTACAGTATTGGACGCGGATATTTCCAGTAAAGGCCACGGGGCCGGTATTGTTGCATGGATAGCCCCGGGGATAAAACAGAACCCCGATTATCATTTCTCCGAATGTCAGGTTTTAACAAAGACGAAGGAAACGGTAATCCGGACAAAAGGAGGCAGTTGCGGGGGGATTATAGGTGTCATGGCATTGAATGTGGATGAAACATCCCGCTTTCAATTAGTATTAAACCAGTGCAAGGTGTTGGGAAAGGATGCCATAAGCCGGGTGAAAATAGAAAATGAAGGAAATACGGCAGGGATTCCCGGAAATACAAATAATGTCAATCAGGAAAGGAACGCCAGAGGGAGGAGCGGAGCCTTAATTGGTCATGTAGGGAAACGATATGACGGCAACGGCAATGTCAGGATTGGGATGGATGTTGCCATAACAGGCAGCGGCAGCGGCGCCGATGTGCAATATGTGACGGTGGACGGTGCGGATAGCACAGGAGGCATTATAGGGGAATATTACGGATGTCGGAAAGACGAAAATTCCCCTAATGTTGCAATCGAAAATGTAACGGTATCTGACTGCATTTTGGAAAGCAAGAATATGAATGCCACCGATTATGGTGGTTTTGGGATAGGAGGAATCATAGGGAAACTACAAAGGGAAGCAAAATGTGATATTGCCGGAACAAAAGTTTTGAATACCGATGTCCGCTCTACTTACGGATTGGAAACTGTGGATGCCGGCATAACGGCAGAACAGGATAAGGCTCCGGACGGCGATGTGAATGCCGGGGGGATTGTCGGGTATTGCTATAGGGACAGCCGGATTACCATAAACAGTGTACAGGTGAAAGGCGATTTAAGCAATGGCGGGCCGCAGTATGAAATTTCTTCCCGTTTGTCATATGCCGGGGGAATCATAGGCGCTTCTTTGGAGAGCGTGCCGAATTTGGGCTATGTGGAAGGCCATGTCAGCAGTGTTGTGATAGAAAATACGGAAGTATCCGGGATGAATATTATATCGGACAGCCGCACCAGGCAGGATAAGGAGGACGATAGGGCGTCGGGGAACGCATTAAAAGCGGCCGGAGGAATTATCGGCCAGGCGACAATGATGAATGTAAACTGTAAAGATATGAAAGTGGAAAACTGTGTAATCAGGAGCGGAAAAGGTTCTGCAGGAGGTGTGATTGGGGAAGCTTTCCACCAGAATGAAAGTAAAGTAGAGACGACACTGGAAGGGGTAGTAATCAACCAATGTGAAATCGGAACAAACGGAAGCATCGCCCAGATAAGTGCCGGGGCTGGCTCGGGAGGGGTTTTTGGCAGGCTGAATGCATCGGAGGACAGAGGAAGCCAAAAACTGAAAACGGTAAATGTAACGGAAAGTGTTATTTATGGGCAAAATGTAGGCGGAATTGCCGGCATGATAGAGGATGGCCAGCAAATCGGCAATATATGGTCTGATAAAAAACAGTATCCGATAAAAATAACCGGGAATAAGATGCTTGGTTACCGGACCGGAGGGATGTTCGGTTTGGATAAAAGCAAAAAGATGTGTTTTGGCAATGTGGAAGTGGAAGATAATATAATTTTGGCTGCCAGAACGGACATGGATGATAGCTGTGCAGGAGGAATCTGCGGAAGAAAGGAAGCCCGCACCACAGAGAATAATACAAATGGTATTACAATAAGGAATAACCGCATTTATAGCAATAATAGCAATCCGGCTTACCAAAATGCAGGAGGGGCGTTCGGCTATTTTGACTTTCAGGCAGAAACGGCAGAGGTATATGCTTATCAGACGGTAACAGAGGGGAATGATATCGGATATTATGATATGGCAGGCAGCGTACCGGCGATGGGAACGCTTCTTGCGGATAGTTCCATGTCAGGGCAGATGCAGAAGATAAAGGATGCTTTGACGAAAGCCGGAGCCGGAAAGGGGAAATTGTGGAACGGAACCGGGTTTACCGACACCTTCCTGCTGTTGTCGGAAATCAATATCGGCGATTATGCCGGGTATTTTGGAAACCTTGTTGGCGGTTACAGAGGAGACGGGCAGGCGTATTTCCTAATGCCCACGGTAAAGGCGCCGACGATGGGGATAAGGCCGGTAGTGGATGTAGGAACGGCGCTTTCCGGATCGGAGGGGGACAAACTTTTGTCGCATCCTTATGAATATCGGAAAAATATCCATGTAGTATATCAGGATAAAGATACAACGCCCGGAAATACGGCAGCACAATATTGGGGAAGCAGTGCAGCGGATAAAGAGCGCCTGTTTTCACAGGTAAATGCACAAAAAGTATGGGAAGAGTACGAATCCGCAGTAAGCAGCGGTGATGCTGACAGATTATTAGATGCCTACCGGCTGCATATTACGGACAATACCGGGAATACGGTGGGGGATATGTACCATAATACCTACCGGAATAAGGAAAACAAGTATGTATCCCAACTGCAAGTGCAGCAGGGGGCGGGTAAGAAGGCTCCGCTGCCGTTGGTTGTTTTGGATACCCAGTACGGTACGGTTGACCAGATGATGAGCAGCATTTTTGCGTTACTGACGGGAGCAGGAGGCGTACATAACAGTGGAAATGACGGAAAAGACCACGTATATGATGAAGGGATAGGCCGAATCATGGATATGTCTGTGACACCGATGAAAGTGGAAAACGGCAGCATAATGGCGAATACAAATGGAACGGGGAGCGTTATCTGTAAACGGAAAAATGACCGTTGGGAGATATCTTATGATGAATTTGACAGAATGGAGACAGATTCGGATGGGAATCCGACGGGCGACGGTACCTTCTCCCTGCTGGAAGTCACTTACAGACAAAAGGATTACGGAACGATTGACGGCAAAACGGTAGACGGAGAAGCAGTAGTTTTGCGGATACCGGTATTTGTTGTAGAAAGGCTTACCATAGATACTTATTTAAAAATAGTGGAAGGGGAGGTTTATAACGGGGATAAAGCGAAAGCTAATGGAATCAGTAAGGAGCCTCTTTTGGCAAATGACAGTTCTTATACCTTATATATGGAATATATTTACGGAAGTGCAAGGGAAAGATATAGCAGTGACCAGAAACCGCTGACAATCAGCAAGACATTGAGCATGACCCGTAAAAGGGAAGATTCGGGAAATACGGGCGATGTGCAGAATGTAAGCTTCTGGCCGGGTACCAGATTGACTTTAATTGATGTATGCAATTCCGATAAAGTGTATTATTATACGGTGGACGGAACGGAAGAGATAATAAAGTATGAATTATTTAAGGATTCCGAAGGCAATGCCTATCAAAATAAAGCGATTCATATGGGTGAGGACGACGGATTAGAAGTATATGAAGACGAAAACGTCTTTGTAACGGACGGTGACGAGTATAGAAACGTAGCGGTAGAGAAATTCCTGATTGTTGTGGATACTTCTTTGGTGGACGAGGAAATCAAACTGGATGCCAGAGACATTAGTGATTACCATATTACGCCGATTCTTGGAAGCGAAGAGATTATGAGCAGGACAAATATATCGGAACATACGGAATTGCAGGTGACAAGGCAGCCGGGGCTGACTATCCGTCTGGAACAGGAGGAAAATCCGCCTTATATAGAAGGGGCAATTCAGGATGGGCAGGAAGTATCCATAAACGGTACATTTCTGGTAAGCGGCGATTTGGCATATTGGACGAGGGTATTATATAGCCCGTCAACGACCATAGATAGCGCGAACCATCACAAATATCTGGAAATGGGAATATACCTTACAGACACAAACGGGAACAGGGTAAAGCTGCCGGACAATACCAATATAAGCGTAAATGGAAATCGGCTGAAACCCTGGCAGGAAGAGATAAAGCCTGAAACGAACCTTGGCTCATACGTAAACCGGAATGAAATGTATTTTTACAGGGACGGAAATATCCGTTTCCCGCTGGATGCGTTAAAAGAAATTATTCGGGAAGAAATGGACAAAACATACGGCAGGACAAATGGTAAAATCAGCGATAATGTGAATATTGTCCTTAATTTCGGCAATGCGGATTTGACAGATTATGCGGAGGACAGGTATGTTGTGCATTTGGAACTGCTGCGGATAGAGGATGCAGATTATCCGGCAGGCGGGGAAGTGATAGACGCATACACCGATATCGTGCGCGCCAGAAGGAAAACAGATTTGGCATGCGCTCTGGAAACAAAAGATTTGATGGAATTGGGTATTAATACTTATCAAAACCAGACGCCAATGCCCCATACGATTCAGTTTGACTTTAAGCTGGACTTTAACGGGATTATAAGCAACAACGCATCCATGAACCAGCAAATAGCGGACAAATATTATACGGTAACCTATCATATCATGGAAAAAGCAAACCGGAATGGTACGCCTGTCTATGAGCCGTATATGGGAAACCAACTTTCTTTGGAACTGGTATCGCCGCCTTCCGCAGACAGCCAGCAGACGCTTCAAAAGGGGATTTCTTCCGTTGGAACGTTTGCAAATTCGGTATATGTAACATACAAATTCAATTGGAATGAAATTGATAAAGGTACAAAAGATGCCGGGCATGGGGTGATAACCAGGGATTTGCTGCTGACTGTCAAAGATGGGGCAAAGATGGATTTATCCAACTATAAGGTTTTGGCTTCGGTTATGGTATCGGATACGCCGCCGGGAGATATTGAACAGGATGTGAACGAAGCCCTTAGCGATTTCTTTGTGTTTACAATAGCAAAACTGAAAACGGATTTGGATTATTAAATAAATTCGGATAATGTAAAAAAGAATCCTGCTTGCAGGATTCTTTTTTAACTTATAGGATTCGGGTGTCAAAAGGTCTTCCCGGCACCCGAATCCTTATAGGAAAGTCCTTCGCCAGAAGGACGTAAATTGATGAAGTGTCGAAGACACTTTTTAACCTTATCCAACTCTTTGCATCATTTGTGTTAGGATATCCACATCTTTGGCAAAATCCTCAAAAGTCGGATAGTATTCCGAAGGACGGTATAAATTGCGTAGCATGGATTTGTTAAGCTGGTCAAAATGCCTTACACTAAGCGGTTTGGCAAAGAAATATCCTTGGGCGATATCACAGCCGATATCGGTAAGGAAATTGGCCTGCTGTAAAGATTCCACGCCTTCCGTAATAACTGTAAGATCCAACTCTTTTGCCATAGCAATCAGGTAACGCAGAATAGTCAATCCCTCGTTGGAAGTGGAATTTTTCATTAAAAAACTTCGGTCTAGCTTAATGCGTTCAATCGGATAGTCTTTTAAAAGGTTTAGCGGAGAGTGTACGCTGCCGAAATTATCTATGCAAAGGGAAAAATTTTTTTCTCTTAATTTGGTGATGATATCCATCACTTCTTTTGTGGCATTAGCAACCCCTCTCTCAGGAAGTTCCAGAATAAGCAACTCTTTGGAAATTAAATAAGAGTGCATCAGTTGTTCCAGTTTATCAATAAAAGCAGTTCCCTGAAGATGAATAGGTGAAATGTTCATGGCAATAGGAAGCGGTGTTATCTTATTATCAATCCAGCGCCGGATGACCTTGCAGCACTCTTCCCACATATAGTAATCCAGTTTTTGGATTAGGGATGTATTTTCAAAAAGGGGAAGGAAGGCATAAGGGGAAAGAATTCCCTTGCCGGGGTAATCCCAGCGTACCAAAGCTTCCGCAGATACAATCTGGTAAGAGTGGAGGTCTATCATAGGCTGCAGATAAACAATAAATTTATGGTTATCCAAAGCTTCTTCCATTTCTACGCTCATTTTTTTATTTTCATTATAAGAACGTATAAGGGCTTCTGTGAAGTAAGCATAGTTTACCGTCTTCGGGTCGGTGACCGCTTTCTGGGCCAACAGTGTATAATTCATAATGTCCATCATGCTGTCACCGGTACGGCTGCAATCTATATAATAGATGCCGAAGATTGCGGTAACTGCAAAGGTGGGGGAATAATCCTTAAGCTTTGCGGTAATGGCGCCAATTATTTTCATAATTTCCTCTTCGGTGGTATCCCGGAGCAGGATGCCGAACAAGTTGGAATTGACATGGGCATAAGTGGCATTGCCTGTTACGCTGTATTTTAACATTTCGGCAGTATAAACCATAACTTTATCGCCTTCAGAAGGACCAAAGAACTGGTTGATTTTCCCCAGATTCGAAATACTGAATCCAATCATGGTAAATACAGAGTCAGGAAAACGCTCAAAAAGGGAGGTACATCGGTTAATGAAATAATCGATATTGCCAATTTTTGTAACCGTATGGGTATATGCCGTTTTATTCAGAGAATCGACAGCACTTTCCAGACCCTGAATCTTATTTGCATAGTCATGCTCCAGATGGGTCATTTTTTCCGCTTTATATTTGTACTGGACATCTTTGACATAGAGCCGGTAACTAAGAAAACCTATAATCCCTATTAAAAAAAGTATCATAATAACATAGACCATATGCTTTCCCCCTTATCAATAGTATGGAATATAACAGATTCGATTCAGGATTCGGCCTGGCGCTGTATTAATCTTCAAAATCGCCGCTTTTATATCTGGCAACAATACTTTGGATGCGCTCATTCGGATTGAGCAAATCGCTTATGGAAGCATCGTGGTTCAGAGTATCGATAATATAGGCGATATATTTGCTCATGTCGCAGTTGATATACCATTCCCTTGACAGCAAATCCGGTGTCTGATAAATCAGGTTGGTAGTAAGCACCCTGTCGATAATGCCATCGGCAAAGGCTTTGTCAAAACGGTCCAGACCATTGGTGAAAAGGCCGAAAGTAGCGCAGATAAAAACACGGTGCGCTTTTCTCTTTTTCAACTCCGCTGCAACTTCCAAGGCGCTTTCGCCGGAGGAAATCATGTCGTCAATGATAATCATATCCTTGCCTTCTACGCTTGTTCCAAGAAATTCATGAGCTACGATAGGATTGCGACCATTTTCCACTCTCGTATAATCCCTGCGTTTATAAAACATACCCATGTCCAGACCGATAACATTCGCCATATAGATAGCCCGGCTCATACCGCCTTCGTCGGGGCTGATAACCATCATGTGGTTGGAATCCAATTCCAGCCCTTCTACATTTTGAAGGATACCTTTGATAAATTGATAGGTAGGCTGTACCGTTTCAAAACCATGAAGGGGAATTGCATTCTGCACCCTGGGGTCGTGGGCATCAAAGGTAATGATATTGTCTACCCCCATTGATACCATTTCCTGAAGGGCGAGGGCACAATCCAAAGATTCCCTTGAAGTCCTTTTATGCTGCCTGCTTTCATATAGGAAAGGCATGATGACCGTAATTCTTCTTGCTTTGCCGCCGACAGCAGCAATAATCCGTTTCAGATTCTGGTAATGGTCATCGGGAGACATGTGGTTTTCGTGTCCACACAAAGAATAGGTAAGGCTGTAATTTGCCACATCAATAAGAAGATATAAATCGGTACCGCGGACGGATTCTAAAATGATACCCTTTGCTTCGCCTGAACCAAACCGGGGAACCTTTGCCCCAAGGATATAGGAATCCCTTTGATAGCCGGCAAATGCAAGGCTGTCTTTGTGTTCGCTTTCCCGCTCTGTCCGCCATTTTACGAGGTAATAATCTACTTTCTCGCACAGTGCCTGACAGCCTTCCAGAGGGATAATCCCCAGTGAGCCAACAGGAATGGTTTCCAAATTTCTCTTTTCTTCGCGTTTTGCCATGAAAGAATCCTCGCTTTCTTTACTCGTGCCGTTAATTACAGCTTTTTTGTTTATTGATTTTTTTATACATCCGTATATCCGGCCCGGAAAGTTTGCATATTGTATAATTGCTCGTTATCCGGGAAAAAATCCTGTCGGAATAACGGTTGCGTAATTCCTCCAAGGATAAATTGGTAGAGATAATCGTTGACTTTTTCCGCATATGCCTTTCGTTGAGACAAGAAAAAAGCTGGGAAGTTACAAAGTTATTCGTCAGCTCCGTTCCAAGGTCATCAATGATTAATAAATCGCATTGATAGAAATCTTCATAAAAATTGTGAAGTTCTTCTTTATTTTTATAATCAAAAGAAAGGTGGGATAATGCCTCAAAAAATCCGACGGCACTGAAATAGATGACAGAATTGCCATTTTCCAGCAATTCCTTCGCAATGCATCCGGAAAGAAACGATTTACCTGTTCCCACTGTACCATAAAAAAAGAGATTATGGTAGTCGAAACCGAAATTTTGCACAAATTTTTTACACTCTTCAACCGCATTCCTGAAACGGCTTAAATCTTCTCCCTGATAGTATTCATCGGATAAGGTAGAGAAATTTTCTTTTTCCAGGATGCGGCTTATATTGGATTGTTCATATAGAAGAGAAATCTCAGCCTGGCGAAAACAATGGCATTTCCTGCCGTCTATATATCCGGTATCCTTACAGTCCGGGCAATCGTAGACAGGTTCCAAATAATCTGCCGGGAAGCCGGAGGCAGCAAGAAGGCTTGCTTTGCTCTCGGACAGGCTCCTGAGCAGATGCTTCAATTCACTAATGGCAGATTCGTTTCCTTCTAACAGTTTCCGTCCTTGTTCTACGGAAATAGAAGCAATGGAATCGTCCATTTCCTTATATCCGTCTACATGGGCGTAAATATGGGCTCGCCTTTCTTCTAAGAGGTGGCGGTTTTTGTTCTGCTTTTCTTCATAGGTACGGATGATGGCATCGTACTGGGTATTGTTCAATGGCACGATTAATGTTCCCCCTAATTGCTTAATAATTCCTTTTCGAGAGCATCGAAATCATAGCTGTTTTGTTTGAACTGGTTAAATTTATTGGAAGACGCTGCTTTCGGCTGGGGTACGGCCCTGCTGCGCCGGAAAAGCTCGTCTGCCTTGGCAATATCTGATTTGTGGTGGACATTGGCCTGATACCAGCCGCTTAAAATACGGTCAGCATATTCAAAGCGGTGCTTGTCCGTGCTAAGGACCGTGCGCTCGCAGGCAGCATCAATAACGTCCATTTCATAGCCGAAGTCCTTAGTCCAGCGGTTGATATACTCTACTTCTTTTTTGGTAGGCATACTGGTCTTGCCCAATGCATTCATAATATTATAAACGGTTCTGTCATATTTGTAGGCGTATTTCTCCGCTTCTTTTGGGGTCGTAACACTGGCCTGGGCCCAGCTTATGGCAACTTTTTCTATGTAACGAAAGTCCTTCTTCCCCCGTTCTACACAATACTGTACGAGATAGTCTGTCAAATCCATTGAAAAGCCAAGCTTGTCCTGAATAAAGATAACCGTCTTGATTTCGGAAGGGGAGAGCGTCTTACCGATGTATTGCTCTACGATAAATAAAAGCTGGGACGTTTCCTCATTGGATTTGAACTTTTTCAACTGATCCAGCGTATAGGACGGTTTCTCGTATGGGTTCTCCGCTGCAAGTTCCGTGCGGGGAACCGTGGCAGCTTCCTGCGGCAAAGATGCAGCCATAAGGGTGACTACAGGGGTAAAAGGCTTCCCGCCGGCGGCTCCTGTCGTTTTATTTAAATCAAGGAGATGGATACCGATTAAGCTTTTGGATTCGTCATATTCCAAAGAAAGAAGCCGGTTCTTCTCCCAATATTTTAAAGCCCGCAGGACATCCTTTTCCGTATGGTTGAATTTGTCTGCAATGTCGGAAACGCTGGTAGGCAGATTGGCATTCATCATGCGGATAAGATAAAGATATACTTTTAATTGTGCATCGTTTGCATCTTTCATATATTCATCTATAAAAATGTTAGATACCGCTGTTGCTTCCGTATAGTTGTCTTTGTATATTTTTAAACGGCCCATTTTTCCACCTGCCCTACGTATATTGATTCCAATTTTTCAAAGCATGATGCATTATATCACAACAAATATTAAATGCAAATAGTAATTTTCCCGAAAAAATAACGGAGGCAGAATATGTGCTTTATTTGTGGAAAATGTGGAAAATGTGGACAGATTAGGGGAAATGGAATATGGAAATGGAAAAGGCTTATAAAATCTAAAGGATAGGAAAAAACATGGGAAGCTTAATAAAAAAAGGATATCCACAGATTCTAAAAGAAAAAAATTTCAGAAAATGTGGATATTGTGGATAGTTAACTGCGGAGAAGGTTTTCGCCGATTTTTACCACATCCCCGGCTCCCATAGTTATCAACAAGTCTCCGTTTATGCAATTTTCTAAGATAAAATTTTCAATGGATGAAAAAGACGGGAGATACGTGCATTGACCGCCTTGGCGGAGGATTTCATCCCTTAAATCTTTGGAGCTGATGCCGAAGGTATCGGTTTCCCTGGCCGCATAAATATCGGCAAGTACCACATGGTCAGCTAACCGCAGGGCTTTTGCAAATTCGCTGAGGAAAGCCTTGGTTCTTGTATAAGTATGAGGCTGGAATACGCACCATAAGGATTTATGGGGGTAATTGGAAGCTGCCTTCAAAGTTGCCGTAATTTCCGTGGGGTGATGTGCATAATCATCTATTATAGTGATGCCGTTGCGCTCTCCCTTATATTCATAACGTCTGTCAGTTCCGGAAAAGCCGGAAAAGGCTTTTTGGACAGTGCCGCTTCCGATACCCAGCAAATCGGCAAGGGCGATAGCGGCCATTGCGTTGTGTACATTATGTTCGCCCGGAACCATAAGGGAAAAGCTTTCGCTGCTGCCGTTTTTCCGGTTCAGAAGGAAAGTAGGATGGGCTAAGGCATCGTAACGGATATCGGAGCAGGAATAGTCGCTGTCCGGGGAAGCCCCATAAGTGACAATACGGCATTGCAGCCCTTCGGTAATCTCCTTGTAGTTTTCGATATCGCTGCTGATAATTAAAGTTCCGTCTTCGGGAAGAAGGGCGGCAAATTGATGGAATGAATTGCGGATATCCTGAATATCTTTAAAAAAGTCGAGATGGTCTTCTTCTATATTCAATATAATTCCGATTTTGGGGAAAAAGCTTAAAAAGCTATTGGTATATTCACATGCCTCCGTTACGAAATATTCGGACTTGCCTACCCGGATATTGCCGCCAATGGCTTTCAGGATACCGCCAATGGACAATGTGGGGTCATAATCCCCTTCCAGAAGGATTTCGGATATCATGGAAGTGGTAGTTGTCTTACCGTGGGTGCCGCTGACCGCAATAGGGATATCGTAATTCTGCATCATCTGTCCTAAAAGTTCGGCCCTTGTAAGGCTGGGGAGTTCCCGCTCTTTCATGGCAATAAATTCCGGGTTGTCTTCGTGGATAGCGCTGGTATAAACAACGACATCAATATCGTCTGCCAGATTGGAGGCTTTTTGGCCGTAAAAAACAGACGCTTTGTTTTTTTCCAAAGATTCGGTAAGGGGGGAGGGTTTGATGTCCGAGCCGGATACCCGGAAACCTTCTTCCAGCAGGACTTCAGCAAGACCGCTCATGCTGATGCCGCCGATGCCGATGAAATATATGTGACAAGGATGATGGAAATCTATTTTGTACATGTCTGCACTTCCTATTCTTTTTTATTCTTTATTATATGCATATTGCAAAGATGTAAACGTTTGGAAGAGGTAAATTAAGCCAAATCCATAAACATTATACAAGCATACGGGGGAAAATGTAATAAGAGCAGGGAAAAATCATGAATTTATACAAATAAAAAAATGATAAAAAAAGAAAATTGTAAATTTTCTACATAAAAAATTAGAAAAGATAAAAATTTTTTGTAAATTATATTCACTTTTCTATCAGAATATGGTATAATCAAACAACACAATATAGTGTTTTATTCTAGTCAGACTAATAAGAGGTGATAACATGATTAAAAAAGAGATGATTGCCATGCTTTTAGCTGGTGGGCAGGGCAGCCGATTAGGCGTTCTAACATCAAAAGTAGCGAAACCGGCAGTAGCTTTCGGTGGAAAGTACAGAATCATAGATTTCCCTTTAAGCAACTGCATTAACTCCGGTGTAGATACGGTAGGTGTATTGACGCAATACCAGCCGCTTCGGTTAAATACGCATATTGGGATAGGTATCCCGTGGGATTTGGACAGGAATATCGGCGGTGTGACCGTACTTCCCCCTTATGAAAAGAGTGCGAACAGCGAGTGGTACACCGGTACTGCCAATGCAATTTACCAGAACATTGATTACATTGACAGCTTTAATCCGGAATATGTGCTGATTTTGTCAGGAGACCATATTTACAAGATGGATTATGAAGCAATGCTGGAATACCATAAGGAAAATAATGCGGAAGTGACAATTGCAGTTATGCCGGTACCGATGGAGGAAGCGAAGAGATTCGGTATTATGATAACGGATGAAAATAAGAAAATTACCGATTTTGAGGAAAAACCGGAGCATCCGAGAAGTAATCTGGCTTCCATGGGAATTTATATTTTCAGTTGGAAGACGCTGAAAGAAGCACTGGTTGTCAATTCCGGACAGCCTGCATTGGATTTCGGCAAGCATGTCATCCCCTACTGCCATAAGAAAGGGGCACCTCTTTATGCCTATGAGTTTAACGGGTATTGGAAGGATGTAGGAACATTAAGCTCTTATTGGGAAGCAAATATGGAGTTGATTGATATTGTTCCGGAATTTAACCTTTACGAAGAATATTGGAAAATTTATACCAGCAGTACGATACTTCCGCCCCAATACATATCTGAGGACAGCGTGATTGAGAGAAGTATTATAGGTGAAGGGTCCAATATCTACGGCAAAGTATATAATTCCGTAATAGGCTGTGGCGTCACGGTGGAAAAAGGGACGGTAGTAAGGGATTCCATTATTATGAATGAAACTTACATCGGAAAAGACTGTGAGCTGTATAAAGCGATTATAGCGGAAAACGTGACAGTTAACGATAATGTAAAATTGGGCATGGGCGACGAAGTACCCAACGAGACTGACCCGCATATTTACAACAGCGGTATGGTGACGATAGGGGAAAAGAGCATAATTCCTAAAGGGGTACAAGTTGGCAAGAACTCCGTAATTTTTGGGGTGACAACGCCGGAAGACTACGATAACGGCTATCTTGCAAGCGGAAAAACATTAATTAAGGCAGGTGATGAAAAGTGAGAGCAATAGGTATTATTTTAGCAGGCGGCAATAATCGTAGGATGAAGGAACTTTCACAGAAGCGTGCTGTATGTGCGATGCCCATCGCCGGAAGCTACAGGGGCATAGACTTTGCTTTAAGCAATATGTCCAATTCACGGATTCAGAAGGTAGCAGTGCTGACACAGTATAATGCCAGAAGCCTGAATGAACATTTAAGTTCCTCTAAATGGTGGGATTTTGGCCGTAAACAAGGCGGATTGTTTGTATGTACACCGGAAACGACGGCAGAGAGCAATGCATGGTACCGCGGAACGGCAGATGCCATAGCACAGAATCTGTATTTCTTAAAAAATAGCCATGAGCCATATGTAGTAATTGCATCGGGCGACGGTGTTTATAAAATGGATTTCAACAAGCTGTTGGAATATCATATCGGGAAGAAAGCGGATATCACGGTGGTATGCAAGGACATGCCGGCAGAGGTGGATTCAGGAAGATTCGGCGTTATCAAGATGAATGAGGAAAGCCGTATTGAAGAGTTTGAGGAAAAACCGATTGTAGCAAAATCCAATGTGGTTTCCTGCGGTATTTATGTAGTCAGAAGACGTGCGTTGATTGAGATGATTGAGAAAGGGATGGAAGAAGACCGTTTCGATTTCGTAAAAGATATCTTAATCCGTTATAAAGACATGAAGCGCATCTTCGGCTATAAGATGAAAGAGTATTGGAGCAATATAGCAACGGTACAGGATTACTATAACACTAATATGGATTTCCTGAAACCGGAAATCCGGAATTATTTCTTCCAACAATACCCTGACATTTACTCCAAAGTAGATGATTTGCCGCCAGCGAAATATAATGTGGGCGCGCAGGTGAAGAACAGCTTGATATCCAGCGGATGTATTGTAAACGGTACTGTGGAAGGGTCGGTAATATTTAAGAAAACATATATAGGAAATAATTGTTATATCAAAAATTCAATTATATTGAATGATGTATATATCGGAGATAATACACATATTGAAAACTGCATAGTAGAAAGCAGAGACACCATCAGGGCGAACTCCTATCACAAGGGAGAAGACGGAATTAAAATTGTGATAGAACATAATGACAGGTATGTCATGTAATAAAACTTTTTGATGTTCCAAGGAGGATGAACGGCATGGAGATTACGGATGTAAGAGTGAGGAAAATTGCGAAGGAAGGAAAGATGAAGGCAATCGTCTCAATTACGCTTGATGATGAATTTGTAGTTCATGACATTAAAGTAATAGAAGGTGAGAAAGGGCTTTTCATCGCAATGCCGAGCAAGAAAGCATCAGACGGTGAGTATAGGGATATCGCGCATCCCATCAATTCAGATACTAGGGACCGGATACAGTCTACCATACTTAAAAGCTACGAAAGAGCGTTGCTTGAACCGGAAATTGCGGTATAAAAATAAAAGACGGGTATAGACATTAACAGGCGCTGTAGAAATACGGCGCTTGTTTTTTTGCCTTAAGAGGCTCATCGGAATGCTCCGTACAACAAATAGCAAAACAAGTTTTGCGGTACAATATCCTTTTGTGCCATCCCCCAAGCGCCGCTGCCGGCGTAGAATCCTGCAAACAGGATTCTTTTTTACCATATAGGAAAGTCCTTCGCAAGAAGGACATAGATTGAGGAAGAACCGAAGGTTCTTCATGAAGTGTCGAAGACACTTTATTATATAACAAAGGATTGTTCCACAAAAATTAGGTGTATTTCAGGGGGAAGTGTGGTATTATGGCAAATAGGGCGTTTATAGGGGATGCCTGATGTATATAATTATATAATAGGAAAGTAGGGATTCTGATAAGGAGGGCATATGTTTGTTATCGTAGGTTTGGGAAATCCTTCAAAGGAATATGAAAATACAAGGCATAATATTGGGTTCGATACGATAGATGCCATTGCGGATAAATATCATATCCAAGTGGCGGAATTAAAGCATAAAGCGAAAATCGGGAAAGGATATATCGGAGGGGATAAGGTGATATTGGCAAAACCTCTGACTTTTATGAACTTAAGTGGTGAGAGTGTGCGTGCCATCATAGATTATTATAAAGTGGATGTGGAAACGGAACTGGTTGTCATATCGGACGATATCAGCCTTCTTCCAGGGCAGCTTCGGATACGGAAAAGGGGCAGTGCCGGGGGGCACAATGGGTTGAAGAATATTATCCAGCATGTGGGCGGCGACAACTTCCAGAGGATACGCATGGGCGTAGGGGAAAAGCCCAAGGAATATGATTTGGTGGATTGGGTGCTGGGGCATTTTAATAAAGAAGACAGGAAAGCGGTAGACGAAGCAATACAGAAAGCTGTACAGGCTGTGGAAATAATATTAACGGATGGGGCGGATGCAGCGATGAATGAGTTTAACCGCAAGGTACAAAGTTAAAAACGGACGGCGATAAAGGAATGGAGATTAGTGATGAGGACATTTACCGCACCTCTTTATGAATTAGGGGAGTTTGAAGAGATAAGGAAGCTTCTTAAGAAGCCGGGGGCGGCAGCGCTGACAGGCTGCGTAGATTCCCAGAAAATGCATATGGTTTATGGTTTAAGCGATGGTTTTAAGTACAAAATCATCGTTACTTTTAACGATATGCGGGCGAAGGATATCTATGAGGATTATAAGCTTTATGATAAAAATGTAATGCTGTATCCGGCGAAAGACCTTATTTTTTATCAGGCGGATATCCACGGGAATCAATTGGTGAAAGAGCGGATGAAAGCATTGCGGCGGGTGATGGAAGGCAGGCCGCTGACAGTGGTAACGACCTTTGACAGTTTGATGGCTCCGCAAGTTCCGCTGTCCGTTTTGGAGGAATATGTGGTTTCGATTGGTCAACAGTCCGGTATAAATGAACGGGAGCTGGCAAAAAGGCTGGTGGGGATGGGATATGAAAAAAATTATCAGGTAGAAGCCCCTGGGCAGTTCAGCATCCGCGGAGGGATTGTAGATATTTTTGATTTGACGGAAGAAAACCCTTACCGCATTGAGCTTTGGGGGGAAGAGGTGGAGTCCATCCGCAGTTTTGATATTTTGAGTCAGCGTTCCATCGAAAAACTGCAGTCGGTCAGCATTTACCCGGCCACGGAATTGGTTCTTTCCGAAAAAGATTTGCACAGCGGGATGGAAAAAATAGAGAAAGAAGCGGAAAAATGCAGCGGGAAGTTCCGGCAGGAATTTAAGACGGAGGAAGCACATCGCTTAACGGTTCAAGTAAAGGAATTGAAAGAACAGGTGATGGAATTTCATGCTTCGGCGAACTTGGAAAGCTATATCCGTTATTTTTATCCGGAAACCGTTTCGTTTATGGAGCTGTTTGATAAGAATAAGAGCTGCATTTTTATAGATGAACCGGCAAGGGTAAAGGAACATGCGGATGCGGTGGAGCTGGAATTTCGCGAAAGTATGATGCACCGTCTGGAAAAGGGCTATGCCCTGCCCGGACAGACGGATATCCTGTTCGGGGCGGGGGAAGTGGCGGCAAAAATGGGGAAAAGTAAAATGGTTACTTTGGCTGCTATGGATAGGAAAAGCCCCCTTTTTAAAGCGGAAAAAAAATTTGATATTGGTGCAAAGAGCATTGCTTCCTATAATAACAGTTTTGAAGCATTGCTGAAGGATTTGAAGAGGTATAGGAAAAACGGGTACAGGGTCTTGCTTCTGTCCGGCTCGAGGACAAGGGCGAAGCGGCTTGCCCAGGATTTGCAAGGGGAGGATTTGACGGCTTTCTATAGCGAGGATCCGTTTCGCGAAATACAGCCGGGGGAGGTTATGACTTTTTACGGCAGGGTATTAAAAGGGTTTGAATATCCACTGATTAAGTTTGTGGTGATATCGGAAAGCGATATTTTCGGGCTGGAAAAGAAGAAGAAAAAGAAAAGGAAAAAATACGAAGGGCAGAAAATCCATGATTTTGCCGATCTGAAGGTGGGGGATTATGTCGTTCATGAAAATCATGGGCTTGGTATTTATAAGGGGATTGAAAAAGTAGAGGTTGAGAAGGTAGTTAAGGATTACATTAAAATTGAATATAGGGATGGGGGGAACCTCTATATTCTGGCTACCGGTCTGGATGTGATTCAAAAATACGCATCGGCGGATGGTGGGAAGCCGAAGCTGAATAAGCTGGGAACGCAGGAATGGAGCAGGACCAAGAGTAAAGTAAAAGGTGCGGTTGCGGAAATAGCCAAGGATTTGGTGGAGCTGTATGCCATCCGGCAGCAGAAAGAAGGCTTTGTGTATGGGAAGGATACGGTATGGCAGCAAGAGTTTGAGGAGCTGTTCCCATATGAAGAAACGGAAGACCAGCTTTTAGCTATTGCAGATACGAAAGCGGATATGGAAAGTACGAAAATTATGGACCGGCTTATTTGCGGCGATGTTGGCTACGGTAAGACGGAAATCGCTATCCGCGCTGCATTTAAAGCGGTTCAGGAAGGGAAACAGGTAGTGTATCTTGTACCGACTACGATTCTGGCGCAGCAGCATTATAATACATTTGTGCAAAGGATGAAGGACTTTCCGGTGCGGGTGGATTTGCTTTCCCGCTTCAGGACCGGAACGGAGCAGAAAAAAACAGTGGAAGACCTAAAAAAGGGGTTCGTAGATATTGTCATCGGCACCCACAGGGTACTTTCCAAAGATGTGGTTTTTAAAGATTTGGGGCTTCTTATCATCGATGAAGAGCAGCGGTTTGGTGTGGCGCATAAAGAGAAGATTAAGAAGTTAAAAGACAATGTGGACGTACTAACGCTGACGGCCACGCCGATACCGCGGACGCTTCATATGAGCCTGATTGGCATACGGGATATGAGTGTGCTGGAGGAAGCGCCGGAAGACCGGCTGCCGATCCAGACTTATGTGATGGAGTATAATGAAGAAATGGTGCGCGAGGCGATTATCCGTGAATTGTCAAGAGGCGGACAGGTATATTATGTCTATAACCGGGTACACAACATTGCGGATGTGGCGTCCAAAATAGCGGAGTTTGTGCCGGAAGCAAATGTGGCGTTTGCCCACGGGCAAATGAAAGAACATGAACTGGAACGGATTATGTATGATTTTATCGACGGCAGCATCGATGTGCTGGTGTCTACGACGATTATAGAGACAGGGCTTGACATTTCTAATGTAAATACAATGATTATCCATGATGCGGATAATATGGGACTTTCCCAGCTTTACCAGCTACGGGGGCGCGTAGGGCGATCCAGCAGGACTGCTTATGCATTTTTAATGTACCGCAGGGATAAGATGTTAAAGGAAATAGCGGAAAAACGTCTGGAAGCTATCAGGGAATTTACAGATTTGGGCAGCGGCTTTAAAATTGCCATGCGGGATTTGGAAATCCGGGGGGCCGGCAATTTGCTGGGCGCCAGACAGCATGGGCATATGCAGGCAGTAGGCTACGATATGTATTGCAAAATGTTGAATGAAGCGGTAAAGAATCTGAAAGGAATCCATACAGAAGAGGACTTTAACACTTCCGTAGACTTGGATGTGGATGCATTTATACCGCCTTCTTATATTGTCAATGAATTTCAAAAACTGGATATTTATAAGCGGATTGCGGGGATTGAAAACAAGGGCGAAAGCGAGGATATGAAAGAGGAGCTTTTGGACAGGTTCGGGGAAATCCCTAAATCGGTGGATAATTTGCTGCGCATTGCACTGATAAGGGTAAAGGCCCACAAACTCTATATGCCGGAAGTAAAAGGGAAAAACGAAGAAATCCGTTTTTCCCTGAACCGGGATGCCAAAATCAGAGTAGAGAATATCCCTGCCTTGTTGGAGCAATATCCGAAGCTTTCATTTCAACCGAAAGGAACTCCTTTATTTTCCTTCCGTTATAAAAAGTGTGGGATGGTGGAACGGGATGCGGAAATGCTGCTGGCTTTTACGGAAGAATTGCTGGAAGCTATGGAGAAAAAATTATTATAAAAAGGGTGAACGATTCTGCTTCTTCGCGGCTCTTATAGTCAGATACGTATCGGAAGGAACAAAAAGGAGCTTATAACCGTGGATGAAAAAGAACTGGTGCGGCGGCTGAAAAGCGGGGATAAAGACGCTTTTGACGCTTTGTACGAAAAATATAAAAATATACTTCTGCGTATGGCATATCTGGTAAGCGGGCAGATGTTTGATGCGGAGGACATTGTGCAGGAAACGTTTGTGAAATGTTATCTCCACATCGGCGAGTTGAAGAAGGAGGAGGGGTTCCGCCCCTGGCTTTTTCAAATACTTTACCGTACCGCGTACCGTCAGGCAAAAAAGCGGAAACGGGAAATACCGGAAGAAGATATTGCCATTCGGGCGGATGCTACTGACGGAGTTACCTCTTTGGACCGGATTATAGAGACAGAAAACGAAAGGCTGGTCAATCAGGCGGTGCAGTCTTTGGAGTTTAAGCACCGTGCCGTAGTTATGTTGTATTATTACAACGAAATGGCGACAAAGGAAATCGCCCGCGTACTGGGATGTACGGAAGGAACGGTGAAATCCCGGCTGTTCGCGGCGAGAAAGAAGCTGAGAGGAAAACTGGCAGCATACGGGGAAGGAGGCAGGGGCCATGAAAATGACAAAAACCGGGAAGACATCCGTGGATTATATTTCTTATGAAAGAAAAATAACGGATGGCGCTTCGGGAAATAACGGTGAGTGGCAACAGGCAGAAAGGGTGGTTAAGGATACCTTACAGGACATCGGCAAAAAAATAGAAGCCTCCGACAGCCTAAAACAGCGGGTTGACTTTCAGCTGGAAAACAGGTTGAAGGAGGAGCATAAAATGAAGCATATGAGTATGAAAAAGGTAATTATCGGTGTGGCAGCAGCTTGTCTCGTGGTAGGAACAATAGCGGTGGCAGGCAGTGGGATTGTATCCATTACAGGGCATAGTTCTTCCGTTCCGGATTTTACAAAATTTGAGGATATGGAGAAGGCAGAGGCGAAAGCCGGCTATTCCATAGATGCGGTAGAAGAATTTGGAAATGGGTTTAGCTTTGAAGATATGCATATTGCGGAGGAATTTCTGCAGGATGAATCCGGGCAGGCATTGGGGGAAGAAAAGTCGATAAAGATTGATTATTCCAAAGGTAAGGATGAAGTGACTTTGTTTGCAAGAAAAATATTACCGGGGGAAAATGCGGAAGCTTTTATGGATATTAATTTTGACAAGACGCTGCAGGTAGATGGGGTCACGGTTGGATATAGCTGTGATACGTATAAAGCGGTACCTGTAGATTACGAGCTAACCGAAGAAGATAAGAAAAATATGGAAAGCGGGCATTTCCAGTTGGCTTACGGCACCGAACAGGTGGAAATCAGCAAGTCGTATTATGTAGGCTGGGTAAAGGATGGGATTTCCTATTGCATCCAAGGTTTTGACCTTTCCATAAATGCGGACGATATGCTGGGCATGGCAAGAGAAGTTATCGAAAACGGAAATAACAAATAAACATGGAATATCTGCCAAGTGCCGGCAGACAGCAGGAAGATGATAATCGCCATAAGGGAGCCATAAAGTGGGTTCCCTTAGGGCGGTTGTTTTTATTTATGGCATGATTACTATTTTTATGGATATCTTCGTATAGCTTTTTTGATGGATTCTTGTTATACTATATTATAATCTTTTGCTATGGAGAAAATAGAATGGGTGAAGAATTTAAGGATGATATTTTCATAGAGAACACGGATGAATTGTATAATTTAGGGTATTCAAGTAATAAAGAAGGACGGCCTATTTATGAGAATGTAAAAGTAACTAAAAAAGATTTCTCAATATTTGAATTATTCAGAAAATTTAAAGCAGGGAAGTTAATTTTAGAGGTGGATTTTCAAAGAAATGTGGTATGGAATAATAAACAACAATCAGAACTGATAGAAAGTATATTGATGGGTCTTCCTTTGCCGATTTTTTATTTTAAACAACAGGATAATTCTACATATGTAGTAGTGGATGGAAAGCAACGGTTATCCACGTTATTTTTATTTTTGGATAATGGATTTCAGTTGAAGAATTTAAAAATACTTGATTTTCTTAACGGGAAAAAGTTTAAGGATCTTGATAATCAATATGGAATTTATCAATCACAATTAGAAGATTATCAGGTATATTCACATGTAATTCTCCCGCCGACTCCGGATAGGATAGTTTTTGACATATTTGAACGCGTCAATCGAGGAGGAACACAATTAAATAAACAAGAAATCAGAAATGCATTATATCATGGCGAGGGGCTGGGTATGATTAATGCTATTACTACTACAGAAGAATTTCAAAGGGCGACAAGAATAGACAATAAAAAAGATAAAAGGATGAAAGGGTCTTATCTTTTGACAAGGTTTTTTTCATTTTATTTATTATACAATAATTATTTTGAAGAAGGAAAACAATATCAATATACTGGAGATATAGATTTGCTTATTGAGAGGACGTTAATTTTTTTAAATAAATCTGATATTTCAATTTTGAATAAGTTAAAGGAAACAGCCATAGAAAGTATAAGAAAAGCATATTTTCTTTGTGGAAATGGTTGTTTTCGTAAAGGGATGATTGCATCTAATCCAATTAATATGAATATTTTTGAAACCTGTATGTATTTAATGACTTTAATTGAGGATAATAATTCATTATTAAAGATTAAAGATGTGTTTTATGAAACATTATGTAGTCAAAAATTTCTGGAATGTATTGGTGACAGCAGGGACGGTATTTATAAGGTAAATTTACGATTTCAAATGATGAATGAAATTGCCAGGAGGAATAGTGATGATTTCTAAAATTCATATAAAAGGATTAAAATCAATTAGAGATATGACTTTAGAATGTTCGGGATTAAACTTGATTGTAGGTACCAATTCATCTGGTAAATCCACATTTTTGCAAGCTATTTTATTGTATGCGCAGAATAGCGGAGAAGCGATTGGGCTGAATGGGAAAATAATTTCCCTGGGAGAATTTCGTGAAGTCCGAAATTATCATATGCCTAATAATAGTATTAGAATAGAGCTTTGGCAAGATAAGAATGAAAACCTGTCATGGATAGAATTTGTTGAAGATAAAGAAAAGGACGAGTACAAGATTAAAAATTTTATTGATGATAAAAAAAGCGTAAAGGGTACTATTGGAGATGGCGAAAATGTATCCATTAATCTTGTATCTAAATTTTATCTTCATTATTTGTCTTGCCATAGAGTAGGACCAATGGATATTTATGAAAAAAATATTATGGAAAGAGACAATTTAGGTATTAATGGGGAATTTGCCCTAGCTTATTTGTTGAAAAATGAAAGTGAACCAATAGATAAAGAGATGGTTATACAAAATGAGGATACAACAGACAGCCTGCTGAGCCAAGTGAACTATTGGTTGAATTATATTGTTGGTACTGTATTGCAAATCAACGATTTAAAAAAAACAAATTATTTACAGGTAAAATATAACAATGATCCTGATAGTGCAAGTTTAGATGCGCTTTATTGCAGACCAATAAATGTAGGGGCAGGAATTAGCTATTTAATTAGTATTATTATTACTTGTTTAGCTTCAAAGCAAGGCGATATTCTT
Source organism: uncultured Kineothrix sp. (assembly GCA_910588855.1). Taxonomy (GTDB): domain Bacteria; phylum Bacillota; class Clostridia; order Lachnospirales; family Lachnospiraceae; genus Kineothrix. The sequence continues at coordinate 71,741 of CAJUSR010000011.1, forward strand.
ATCATTGAAAATCCGGAGATTCATTTACATCCTAAGGCGCAGTCACGGCTAGGTGAATTTTTATATCATATAAGTAACGTGAGGAGACAGCTTTTTGTTGAAACACATAGTGACCACATTTTTAATAGTATTCGTGTAGGGATAACGCAGAAAAGGTTTCAACAGGAGGAAGTCCGGGTATACTTTTTTGCTTTAGATGATAACCATGAGACACAATGTAATCCAATTATTTTTGGTGAATATGGAAAAATAATTGGAAAAAATCAATATATGGATATTAATGATTTGTTCGATCAATTTGAAATTGATTTAGATAAAATGCTTGGATTATAAAATGTAACAGGGGTACAAAAGAAAATGAATTATTTTATTAATGAGCATTCATTAAGGGAACAGTTTAAGGATATCGAAGAATTTTGGGAGTCAGTACGTAAATATACTTTGCCGGCATTGAAAAAAATAGAGAGTAAAAATGAAAATATTATATGGAAAAAAGATACTTTTTGGCAAGCGAAAGTATGTAATGGTATGAATTTAATAGAGGTATTAAGTTATAATGGAAAGAAGAACGAACGCACTGCAATTATATTAGCTTTGAAAGCTAAGATGCGAAAATTGTTAAATCAGGAACCTTATTGGCATGAGATTGAGGGAGAAAAGGTCGAGGTATGTGAGTATAAATTTGATAAGCCCTATAGCGAAAGTTTGCCGGAAGTTAATTGCTTTACAAAGGCTATTCTATATGAAGGAAGATTGTTGTCATTTTTGCATGAAAACTACAAACAGGAGAAACTTGAAACTATCGTTTGCATTAATGGGAAAAAAGAAAATGAAAAAGCCATTATATTAGATAATATATATTCAAAAGAATGGTGGAATAGCGAACCGGTTGTGAAAACATGGCGGTTAGAAGAAAAGTATTTGGTGGAAGTTAGGTCTAATGAGTTTGCATATCACCCTCCTCATTTTCACGTATCATGTAATGAGTTTGAGGCTGTTTTCAAATTATCGGATGGTCAGGTATATAAATACGGGAAGGAAAGTCCTCCGCCAAAGTTTTTTCAAACTATAAAAATTTGGTATAAAGAAAATTATAGATTGCTTTCAGAGGCATGGAAAGAATTTCACTCAAATAATTAGTAAAAGTATATCAAAAGTATTGAGGCGGACAAAGTCCGCCTTTTTCGTGATTAAGTAGTGTTTTGTTATGGTTATATATAAGTTGTTTTTATGATTGTCAGTATTTAGCAACACAGCAATATCACTTAAGCCTTCCCCTTGTATTTCCCACAATGTATGTGCTATACTACAATCGTACATAATTCATAGCTTCACGAAAGGCGCGGTTAAGACGATGGGCGATGTGGATTTTTCTAATTTGGGTCGGGAGATTGGCGACAAAATAGAGCAGTTTATTAATTCAAAGGAAATGAAGGAATTGCAGGACAGCATCCGTAATACGGTAGAAGCAAAAATGGAAGATGTCCGTAAATCGGCACAGGACGCTGCCGATTATGTGAACAAAAATATGGAAGCCCAAAAGGACAATATTTCTAAAAAAATAAATTCTAAAAATTGGAATATTGTTTCGGAAAGGGAAAGAGGAAGCTACAGACCAAAATACGAAGTAGAGGAAAGAAGGCAGCTTCCTGTAGTCAAAAACCCGGGCGGGAGAGTGCTTGGAATATTGCTGACCGTATTTGGAACGTGTGGTGCGGTGGCAGGATGGATTTTGGCCCTTCTCGGCTATGTTGGTTCTTTTCTGGCGGGTCAGTTTTTTGAAGGGGTAATTGTTTCCAGCGTATTGACTATCCCGGCGGTGCTTTGTACGGCTGCGGCAATTGCCGGAGGTTTTTTAAGGCGCAGGAGCAGACGCTTTAAAAATTATATAAGGACAATGGGGAACAAAGACTTCTACCCGATTGAAGGGTTGGCCAAGGCAGTAAATAAAAATGAAAAATTTGTCGTAAAAGATTTATATAAAATGATTTACAGAGGTTGGTTTAAAGAAGGGCATTTGGACGAGCAAGAGACATGTTTTATGCTGACGGATGAGTCTTACCAGTTATATCTAAATGCTCAGAAGGAATTGGAGCGGAAGAGGGAAGAGACGAAGCGGCTGGAGATGGAAAAGGAGATGCTGGAGAAAGACCCGGCAAGAAAGCAGCTTAAGATTGCAGTTGAAGAAGGGAATGAATATATCCGGCGGATACGTGAAATTAATGACGATATTCCAGGAGAGGAGATTTCCCAAAAGCTTTACCGTCTGGAAAGGGTTTGCAAGGAAATTTTTGAACATGTGGAGGACAATCCGGAGAAGCTGCCGGATATCCGTAAATTTATGAATTATTACCTTCCGACTACGCTGAAGCTGGTTCAGACATACCACGAATTTAGCGAACAGCCGGTACAGGGGGAAAATATTATAATGGCAAGGAAGGAAATAGAAGAAATGCTGGATAGCATCAATCAGGCATTTGAAAAGATGTTCGATAAATTGTTTGAGGATGATGCGCTGGACATTTCTACGGATATTTCCGTATTGTCTACGATGTTGGCACAAGAAGGGCTTTTGGAAGATGGTTTAAAGATGAATGCGAGGGAGAAATAACAGATGATGGAAGAAATGAAAAATGCAGAACCGGTATTAACACTGAATCCTTTTGAAGAAATGGAAGTTCAGCCGCAGGCGCCAGCGGTGCCGGAACAGGCAGCAGTGGCGGAAGAAAAGAAGGAAGCGGCAGTATTTGACGAAAGTACGCTTACAGTGGAAGAACGCAAGATGGTGGGTGAGTTTGCAAATTCCATCGATTTGAGAAATTCTACGGTAGTCCTTCAGTACGGCGCAGGGGCACAGAAGAAAATTGCGGACTTTTCAGAAACGGCACTTGCTAATGTCAGGAGTAAAGACCTTGGGGAAATTGGGGAACTTTTGTCCAATGTAGTATTTGAATTGAAAAAGTTTGATGAAGAGGAAGAAAAAGGATTCCTTGGCATTTTTAAGAAAAGCAGCAATAAAATAGCGGCAATGAAAAGCAAATTTGATAAAGCGGAGGTCAATATCAATAAAATCTGCGATGTCCTCGAGGCGCATCAAATCCAGTTATTAAAGGACACTGCTATGCTGGATAAGATGTATGATTTGAATAAAAATTACTTCAAAGAACTTTCTATGTATATCCTTGCAGGAAAGAAAAAACTGGAAAAGGTAAGAAAGGAAGAGATTCCGGTTCTGATGCAAAAAGCGCAGGCCAGCGGCTTGCCGGAGGATGCACAGGAAGTCAATGACTTTGTGGCGATGTGCGACCGGTTTGAAAAGAAAATCCATGATTTGGAGTTGACAAGGATGGTTTCCATCCAGATGGCTCCGCAAATCCGTCTGGTACAGAGCAACGATTCCCTTATGTCGGAGAAAATCCAGTCCACTCTTGTGAATACCATTCCTTTGTGGAAGAGCCAGATGGTGCTTGCCCTTGGCATTAACCATTCTACCCAGGCAGCACAGGCACAGCGGGAAGTGACGGATATGACCAATGAGCTTTTGAAGAAAAATGCGGCAGTCCTGAAATTGGCTACGGTGGAGACAGCTAAGGAAGCGGAAAGGAGCATTGTAGACATTGACACGTTGAAGCAGACGAATGAGTCATTGATTTCTACATTAGATGAGGTATTGCGGATACAGACAGAAGGACGGGAGAAACGGAAGGAAGCGGAGATAGAGCTTCGCCGCATTGAAGGGGATTTGAAGAACCGGTTGCTGCAAGTACGTGGCTAGTACAACGAATAATGAAGGATATGCAACCGCAGCGATGAGTATGTATTTTCCAAGGATCCGTATATGGAAGGCTGTTTGGAGGATGTCTATTGATTGAATATATTTCGGCAAAAACGATAGTGGTCAGAACAAAATCTTCGGATTGGTTTGGTATGGATTACAATATGAATATTTATAAAGGCTGTTGTCATGGCTGTATTTATTGCGATAGCCGTTCGGAATGTTACCATATCGAAAACTTTGAAAAAGTACGGGCAAAAGAAAATGCGTTGCAGATTATCAGGAATGACTTGCGCAGGAAAGTAAAAAAAGGGGTCATCGGTACAGGAGCTATGAGTGACCCCTATAATCCTTTTGAGGAAAAACTGCGTTTGACAAGGAATGCCCTTGAATTGGTGGATGCGTATGAGTTTGGCATCGGAATTGCTACGAAAAGCCCGATGATTACGAGGGATATAGATATATTAGGGAGTATCGGGGAACATTCCCCGGTGCTTTGCAAAATAACGGTGACGACAGCAGAGGATGAACTGTCTGCGAAGATAGAGCCGGGTGTGGCTGTTTCTTCCAAGCGTTTTGAGACTGTTGCGAAGCTGCGGGATAATGGGATATATGCCGGCATATTACTTATGCCGGTTTTGCCATACATAGAGGACAATGAGGAAAACATAAGGGCGATTATCAGACAGGCATCGGAAAGCGGATGCAATTTTATATATCCGGCGTTTGGGATGACCTTAAGACAGAATCAAAGGGATTATTATTATGAAATGCTGAACCGGATTTTTCCGCAGGAAAACCTGGTGGGGAAATATAGAAAAAGGTTTGGGGATTCTTATGAATGCCGTTCCCCGAAGGCGGCACAATTGTATCGTATGCTGGGGGAAGAGTGTGAAAAAAGAGGGATGCTATATCGTATGAAAGATATTGTACATGCATATAAGAGGGATTATGGAGAGAAACAGTTGAATTTTCTGGATATGATATAGCAGTAAAATCTTAATAATTTATAAAAGTATATACCCGCTTTTTATTTTGTGTTATCTATTATATAGGGGGTAGGAAAGCGTTCCATAAAGCAGTTAAGAAGCTGTATAGGAGAAAGGGATGCTGTTTACACGGGAAAAATGATGGGATTACGAGATCTGGAATTGATTGACATTGAAACAGAAGAGAAAGCGGTACGGAAGGCACGGAAGCGGAAAGGGAGCCGGACGGAAGAAAAGCAACGGGCGGTAAAAGGATGGCCGGTGGATAAATGGGTGTCAGAAGGGCATTCTTTGCGGGCAAAAGGGAAATGGAAAAAAGATTCCAACGAAGAGGAGTGGGAGGAAGAATGGGAAGAAGGCTCCGATGAGGAAGAGTGGGAGGAAGAATGGGAAGAAGACTCCGACGAAGAAGAATGGGAAGAAGACTCCGACGAAGAAGAATGGGGAGAAGGCTCTGACGAAGAAGAGTGGGAAGAAGGCTTTGACGAAGAAGGATGGGAGGAAGAGCCTGACGAGGAAGAATGGGAAGAAGACTCGGACGAAGAAGAGTGGGAAGAAGACTCGGACGAAGAAGAGTGGGAAGAAGACTCGGACGAAGAAGAGTGGGAAGAAGAGCCGGGCGAGGAAGAATGGGAAGAAGACTCGGACGAAGAAGAATGGGGAGAAGGCTTTGACGACGAGGAAGAGTGGCAAGAAGGTTCCGATGAAAGAGGACGGGAAGAAGGGCTTTATAGAAAGGATTATGGAGAAGGTGAGTGGAAAGCCCGGAAGAGGCCGGGTGTAAGGCAGCCTTTAAAGGGATACCAGAGTAAAAAGAACCGGGTACGGAAGTATGCGGCGGTAAGGGAACGAATGGAGAAAAGCCCATTGGAGAAGAATCAGCAGGGAAATCATTTGGCCAAGAGGCGTAAAGAAGAGGGATACCGGGCGAGGGGGAGCCGGATGGAGGAAGACCGGGGTGCAAGAAATAGGGATAAAGAACGTCCGATGCCGGAACGGGCAAAAAAAGAAAGCCCAATGCCAAGAAGCGCGGATATACAGGAGATAAAACGACGCAAGAAAAGGCGCAGGAGAAGGGTAAGGGCAATCAGAGGCATGATAACGGCATTTACGCTTACTCTGGCGGTGGGGCTTTTTCTTGGGGTAGCATGGCTTGCGGTACGTGTATATAAGGAAATGAAGGAAAAGGAAGTGGTTCAGACCGCTGTTACGACAGAGGTGCAGGAAATAGAAAGCCAAGACATTAGAGAATGGGCGAAGTTTTATGCATTGGATTTGGAGCGGCCGGCACTGGCGGTAGATTTATTGACAGTGAATGAATATTCCCGTCCGGGGGAAGAACTGCCGGAAGTAAAAAGTATTTTCATCCATTATACGGCGAATGCGGGTACGACTGCGGAGCAAAACAGAAGTTATTTTGAATCCCTTTCCGAGAGCCATGAGCGTTCTGCCAGTGCCCATTTTGTAATAGGCTATGATGGCGTAATTGTACAATGTATACCGACCAAGGAAATTGCGTATGCCGTAAAGGGGCGCAATTATGATTCCATATCCATAGAGTGCTGTTACTTGGACGAGAATGGGAAATTTGAAGAAGAAACGTATGAAACATTGATTGAGCTGACGGCATGGCTGCTGCATAAATATGAGCTTCGGCCTGAGAACGTACTCAGGCATTATGATGAAGGCGGGAAAAACTGCCCGAAATATTATGTGGAACATGAGGATGCATGGGATAGATTTTTGATGGATTTGGAAAAATATATGGCAGGATTGGTGGAAGAAGAGGAAAACGGCTTATAAGGGCTGAAAAGAAAGGATGGAAAGCATGAAAATTTTATTTGTGGAATATCCAAAATGCAGTACATGCAAAAAGGCGAGGCAATGGCTGGAAGGGAAAGGGATAGCCTATAACAGCAGGAGCATTAAGGAAGAAAACCCGAGCAAGGAGGAGTTGAAGGAATGGCATGAAAAGAGCGGTTTGGATATTAAACGGTTCTTTAATACTAGCGGCATCCTTTATAAAGAAATGCAGTTGAAGGATAAGCTTCCCGGGATGGCGATGGAAGAGAAATACGAATTGCTTGCCACGGATGGTATGCTGGTGAAGCGTCCAATTGCCGTTTCCGGCGATTTGGTTTTGGTAGGCTTTAAAGAAGGGGAATGGGAAGAAAAATTAAAAAATTAAGAATCTAAGTGAAAACCCTGTCTGTTTTTGTGGAAATGGCCAGGGTTGTTGACTTCCGTTTCTTTTTCCCTTATCATGAACAATAAATGGAATGCCAGCGGAACTTGCCTGTGGATGGTTATTTTAAAATATATGGTTTTGACGGATAACTTTTCAGGCACATTTTTGGACGGCAGAATAGGAGGCAAACATGGGCAGACAGAATTTGACCTTACTTACTGACCTTTACGAACTTACAATGATGCAAGGTTATTTCAAACATAAGGATCAGAATGAAACCGTAATATTTGATGCATTTTACAGGACGAATCCCGGGGAAGGGGGCTATGCCATAGCAGCCGGCCTGGAACAGGTAATCCAGTATATTAAAGACCTTCATTTTTCCGATGAGGATATTGAGTATCTTGCCGGGCTTGGCATATTTGAGCAGGACTTCCTTGACTATTTGAGGGGCTTTCAATTTACCGGGGACATATATGCGATACCGGAGGGGAGCGTAATTTTCCCAAGGGAGCCTTTGGTTAAAGTAATTGCGCCGATTATGCAGGCGCAGCTTATGGAAACCGCAATACTGAATATTATCAATCACCAAAGCCTGATTGCAACGAAGGCGGCCAGGGTTTGCTATGCTGCCAGAGGCGACGGGATTATGGAATTTGGGCTTAGACGGGCGCAGGGGCCGGATGCAGGCACTTATGGGGCGCGGGCTGCCGTTATTGGAGGATGTGTCGGCACTTCTAATGTATTATGCGGCAGGCTTTTTGATGTTCCGGTGAAAGGAACCCATGCGCATAGCTGGATTATGAGCTTCCCGGATGAATATACGGCATTTAAGACTTATGCTGACATGTATCCTTCGGCTTGCATCCTGCTGGTGGATACTTATGATACGTTAAAATCAGGGGTGCCGAATGCAATAAAAGTCTTTCAGGAAATGAAAGAGGCTGGCGTGCCGCTTACTTATTATGGAATCCGTTTGGACAGCGGCGATTTGGCTTATCTTTCCAAGAAAGCAAGAAAGATGTTGGATCAGGCAGGTTTCCCCGACGCGGTGATTTCCGCTTCCAACGATTTGGACGAGTTCCTCATTGACAGTTTAAAGGTGCAAGGGGCAGCGATTACCTCATGGGGTGTGGGGACCAATTTGATTACATCGAAAGATTGCCCGTCTTTCGGCGGGGTATATAAGCTGGCTGCCATTAAAGATAAGGAAGGCAATTTTATCCCGAAGATTAAACTGTCCGAGAACAGCGAAAAGGTAACGAACCCAGGCAATAAAACCGTTTACCGTATTTATGAAAAAGAATCCGGCAAAGTGAAGGCTGATTTGATTTGCCTGGTAGATGAAAAATTTGACGAAAACGAGCCTATGCTTCTTTTCGACCCTTTAGAGCCGTGGAAGAAAACAAAACTTCCGGGTGGAAGTTATACAATGCGCGAAATTATGGTTCCGGTGTTCCAAGGCGGAAAATGCTGCTACGAATCGCCAAAAGTTATGGATATCAGGGAATATTGCAAGAAGGAATTGGATACCCTTTGGGATGAGACAAGAAGGCTTGTGAACCCCCATAAAGTATATGTGGATTTATCCAAGAAATTGTATGATATAAAGATTGAACTGTTGGACAGTATGGGGCAAGTATAAGAGATATGATAAATAGATGAATGTGTTTGAGCGGCTTGGAGGATTCATATGCTTAGAATAATTACAGATTCCGCCTCTGATTTGCCTAAGGAGTATATTGAAGCTCATAATCTTCATGTGATACCTACTCCCGTTGTGATTGATGAAACGGATTATTTTGATGGTAAAACTATCCAGACGAAAGAATTTTATAATATTTTGGATGATACAAAGAGGGATGTGCGGACTTACCACATCAATCCTGCTATGTTTGAGGAGGCGTTTCTGCCTTATGCGCAGGCTGGGAACAGCATTATTTATATTTGCTTTTCTACCGGTATAGCCGGAACTTTTAATGCTGCCAATATTGCAAAAACAAATGTATTGGAGCAATATCCGGATTTTGATTTGACGATTATCGATTCTAAGTCGGCATCCATCGGTTTTGGCCTTCTTGTATCTAAATTGGTGACGATGTTGGAAAAAGGGGCGCCTAAAAAAATAATAGTAGAAGCAGCCAATTATTTTATCTCCCATATGCACCATGTATTTACGGTGCATACACTGGCGTATTTGATAAAAGGCGGCCGGCTTTCCAAATTTAAGGGCACAATTGCTGAAACATTGGATATGAAGCCTATTTTGATTGTGGATAAAGAGGGGAGCCTGCAAGTGCTGAAAACTGTCAGAGGGCGTAAAAAATCGATGAAAGCCTTGATTGACTATGCAAAAGCAAATGGGTATGATTTGCCTTCCCAGACATTGGCCATTTGCCACGGTGAGGATGAAGATGCGCTTCAATTCCTGTTAGGTCTGGCAGATGCTGAGTTAAAACCTAATGATAAATTGATTTCGACAGTGGGATGTGCTATAGGAGCCCATACCGGCCGCGGGATTGTAGGGCTTTGCTTTTTAGACGCTTCGGAAGAGGAATATAAGGAATACCTTTAAAGAGGAATATGGATAGAAGAGGAATTTTTTTAAAAGGGATATTTAAGACAATGTCATTTAGTTAACGGTACCAGACGCAGTGAGGAACATAAGATGCTCCGTCACCACGCTTTCGCTCGGTAAAAAGCGTAACGGACACTAAACTCGTGAGGAACCTCGTTAAGTGCCGACGTTTTTTAACGGGTTCCTTGAGCATTTTATGTTCCTCACGGCTGAATCAAGGCACTAACTAAATGACATTGATATTTTAAGAAGGGATTTTTGAAGAAGGGATTTTTAAAAAAAGGGAACACCTTTAAAAAGAAAACCGGATTTGGGGTTTATGCCCGGAAGGTCTGCCTGGTATGATTGCCGGGCAGACCTTCTGGCATCCGAATCCAATATTACTGTTCCATCTGCCTGCCGAGGAACCCTGCCGCAGATAAGGCCAGTTTTTGCTCCACTTCGCCCATTTTTGATTTTTCGTCGCTTTCTACCAATACAACGGCTCCGATGACATCGCCTTCGCAAATAATAGGGCTGACTGCTTCGTGTACAAAGTCTTCCCCGCCTTCCGAAGAGATGGTGATAAAGCTACGGTCCCCTTTGGATGCGATAACGGTTTCCCTATTGTTGATTTTATCTTCCAAGTCCCTGCTCAACCCTTTCCCCAAAAGGTTTTTGCTGCCGCCGGACACGGCGATAAACTGATCCCTGTCGGCAATCAATGCTGTATGGCCGGATACTTGGGCAAGGCTTTCCGCATATTGTTTGGCAAATGTACTCATTTCCCCAATTGGTGAATATTTTTTCAATATGATTTCGCCTTCCCTGTCGGTAAATATTTCCAGCGGATCGCTTTCCCTAATCCGCAATGTCCTTCTGATTTCTTTTGGTATAACGATACGGCCTAAATCGTCAATTCGTCTCACTATGCCTGTTGCTTTCATTTCGTTTCCTCCATTTATATCTCTTAAGTTTGGTACTAGTATCTGTAAACGGTGGTATTTTATACCTTGGAAATTATTTTTGCGGAAGAATATTTTCAGCCCAAAATATAACTCAAAAATAATTAAAATAGATGTGTTCAACTTGCCTTCAATGATGTATAATTAATTATAAGTATCGGTTTGTACGGAAAGTTGAGGTGATGGGATGCTGCATAGGATAAAGAAGAAAATGACGATGGCGGGTGTTCTGGTTATAGTAGGTGCTATCTGGGGAGGATTGCCGGTTTTTGCGGCAGAGATGCCGGTGGAATCGGTATCGGAAAATTCAGTGTCTGAGAACTCGGTTCCGGTTACAGGGGAAGAGGAAAAAGAAGACGAAATGATAGAAAGTGACATAAAAGAAGAGGAAACGGAGCAGCCGGCGGAGACAGAAGTACAAGATACGGATGAATTACAGGTGGAGAATGAGGCGGATGTGGTGCAGCCGGAGGAAGAACCTGTGACAGTAAATGCAGACCAGTTCCAGTCCATAAACTATCAACAGACGGTATTGACCGATTGGCAGCAAGTGCTGGAAGCTTTGGCAACTTTAACGCCGGAAGCATTGACAAGCGGGGGCGGTGGAGGTACTCTGGTCCTTCAACTGCAGAATGTGGATAATATACCTTCGGAAGTGAAAGGTTCTTTAACGGATGGCGGTACGGGATATACGAAGATACTGCAGTGCGGGCTTGGCTATGGCGTCTCAATAGTGATAAACGGAGCAGAGGATAACAGCGGATTCCGGGGAATCGGCAATACGAGGGTATGGGTAGACAGCGAAAAGAGAGGGAAAAAGAGTGTGGCTACAACGGTGCATTTCGATTCCCATGAAGACCTTGGTGCGGTAGTAAGTTTACAGGTAAACCTTCCGCAGTGCAGCAAGGGAACGAAGGTTTCGGTTTATGCGGAAACGGTAGCGATGGATGAAGAAGGGAATGTGATAGTTGGTGAGAATGCCTGCATTGGAACGACTAAGGCAGGGGAGAACGGAAATGTAGAGATTCCTATCCAGTCTACAGCAAATTATATGTTTGTATATAAAGGGGCAAAAGAGTAAGTTACTTTTGCCGAATAGGCATGAGGCAAATCGTGCAGATAAAATATTGGGAATCCTTCTGGATATTGTGGTGCATCTTATTGTAAAAGATATACTTTGCATCATGGGAAAGAAGGGTTCCTTTTTATGTTCCCTGTAATTTGCTTTTTGGGAATATTTGGAAGTATTTGGCAAAATAACCAAATTATAAATGGAAGTGGTAAAAAGTTTATGGAAAATATGAAAAAAAGGCTTTACACGGATTTGCACATAATATATAATCTTTCTACATTGTGTTACCACATTATAATTGGAAAGGAAAAGAGATGATGAGAAAACGGTTTTTAGTTATGCTGGCTGTGCTATTGCTGATAATTCCAGTGATACCTGCAGCAGCAAAGGAGATGCCGGAAGGCACGGAAAATTTGAGTTACACATTTGCTGGTATAGATGGCGGAACAATATCGACACAGAGCAATGGAAAAACCAAAGTAATTGTTTTTTTCAGAGTTGATTGTGTCAATTGCCAAAATGTATTAAGGACGATTGCCAAAAGCTCATGGATTCACGATGAAGACCTGGCGGACGTATGTGCAGTTTCGATGGATCAAAAGATAGAGAATCAGCAATGGGTACAGACAACAACGGATGATGTAAGGAATTTTGAGGCAACATATTGCGCAGCGGCAAACGGCAGGATTCAATTTGGTTTAGATGCAGGGGTAAACGATGCCATGATAGCTTATGGTGAGCCGGCCGGATTAGTGACTATTATAGATAATGGATATTATGTTAGCAAATCTATTGGAACTCCTGTAGTGGCTATTGTGGATGCGGACAATAAACTCCGCCATGTAACCAATAGTTATACAGCAGCCGATGGTATTGAGGATAAATTAAAGGATATCCAGTCCGGCAATACGCAAAACCCGGATAATCCGACAAACCCGGATAATCCAGACAACCCGGATAACCCGACTAATCCAGATAACCCGGATAATCCGACCAATCCCGATAATCCGGACAACCCAGACAACCCAGACAATCCCGATAATCCGGACAACCCAGACAACCCGGACAATCCCGATAATCCGGACAACCCAGACAACCCGGACAACCCAGATAATCCAGACGACCCTACAAACCCGGATAACCCGGATGGGACTCCTGGGGATAATGATGGAACCGGAAAGCCGGAAGAAAATCCGGAACCCCAAGAGAGCAGCAGCTCTAAGCCGGCTTGCAACCACGTAGGGGAAATTGTAATTGTAAGCGGTGCGACAGCTACAACGGATGCTGTTGCGGCATATGAGTGTGTAAAATGCGGAACGGTTTATCGGTATGAAGCGGTATCCAATTCGGCTTATGCAGCTTTCCTGAAGGAGACAGCAGATGCGATATTGAATGCAAAGCAGTCCGAAGTGGTAATCAATACAAAACTTTGGACAAGCTTCAACAAAACAGTATTTGAAGCAATGAAGAGCAGGCCGGATGTGGCGGTAACTGTAAATTATACATTTGAAGGCAATCCATATGTATTGACAATACCGGCAGGAACAAATGTGGATTTGCTGATGGATGAGAATGGATTCGGTGGATTCCGATATATTGAGAATGTTTTGGGCAAATAATTACTTCAGCCTTGACATAAAATAGAAACAGGCATTATAATAGCGGAAGATAAGAAAAAGGCTGTGAAGAAGACAGTATGCATCTTTTGAAATCAAAAGCGAGCCGGGGATGGTGGAAGACCGGTGAAAGTAAGGGATGCAGAATATCACTTCTGAGTTGCGGGCTGAACACTTGCCGGAAGTTTATGTATGGTATATTGATACTGAAATAGGGCAAGACAGTAAGTTCCGACGGCATTCCACCGTTAATGGAAAACATATAACCTGTTTGCGGCTTGCAGAGTAAGATTAGGGTAATAAGATTTATGACAAATAAGATTTATCATAAATCTGTAAAACAGGCGTATGATGTAATAGGTGGTAACACGGATTTAAACCCCGTCCTTTTACAGGACGGGGTTTTTTTGCATTAAGAGGCTCATCGGAATGCTCCGTACAATGGAATAACAAAACAAGTTTTTCGCACAAATCTCTTGTGCCATTTGCCAAGCGGAGCTGCCGGACAGACCTTTTGACAGCCGAATCGTAGATAAAAAAGTGCGTCACCGCGTTGCGGAAGACCAACAGGAATTGAAAAGTATTTATAAAATATAAAACGATAGAAAGGATGGAAACGATGTATCAGAAAGTATCTACCAATCTAAATTTTGTGGAACGGGAGAAACAGACGGAAAAATTTTGGAAAGAAAACGACATTTTTGTTAAAAGTATGGAAAACCGTAAAGAGGGACCGACATATACTTTTTATGACGGGCCTCCTACGGCGAATGGCAAGCCCCATATTGGACATGTATTGACACGTGTTATTAAGGATATGATTCCAAGGTACCGTACGATGAAGGGATATATGGTTCCAAGGAAAGCAGGATGGGATACTCATGGGCTGCCGGTAGAGCTGGAAGTAGAGCGGGAACTGGGCTTGGATGGGAAGGAACAGATAGAGGAATATGGATTAGACCCGTTTATCTCAAAATGTAAGGAAAGCGTATGGAAATATAAGGGGATGTGGGAAGATTTTTCCGGGACAGTAGGTTTTTGGGCGGATATGGACGACCCTTATGTGACTTATCATGATAACTATATTGAATCGGAATGGTGGGCTTTAAAGCAGATTTGGGATAAGGAACTGTTATATAAAGGTTTTAAGATTGTTCCTTATTGCCCCCGGTGCGGAACGCCTCTTTCTTCCCATGAAGTTGCCCAGGGATATAAAGATGTGAAGGAACGTTCTGCTATTGCCCGTTTTAAAGTAAAAGGGGAAGAAGCATATATTTTGGCATGGACGACAACACCATGGACGCTGCCGTCCAATGTGGCGCTTTGTGTCAATCCGAATGAAGCCTATGCGAAGGTGAAAGCTGGTGACGGCCATATTTATTATATGGCGGAAGCGCTGTTGGATACGGTGCTTGGCAAATTGGCGGATGAAGAAAAAGGTGTTCCGGCTTATGAAGTGTTGGAACGCTATACGGGTAAGGATTTGGAGCATAAAGAATATGAACCGCTGTTTGACTATGCGGTGGACTTGTGCGAAAAGCAGCATAAAAAAGCATACTATGTGACATGCGATACGTATGTTACCCTTACTGACGGTACCGGCGTGGTTCATATTGCCCCGGCATTTGGTGAGGATGATGCCAATGTGGGGAGAAAGTACGACTTACCTTTTGTACAGTTGGTGGATGCAAAGGGCGAGATGACGAAAGAAACCCCTTATGAAGGAGTGTTCTGTAAAAAGGCGGATCCAATGATACTAACGGATTTGGAAAAGAAAGGGCTTTTATTCGATGCGCCTAAGTTCGAGCATAGTTACCCTCATTGCTGGCGTTGCGATACTCCGTTGATTTATTATGCCCGGGAGTCATGGTTTATTAAAATGACGGCGGTAAAAGAAGATTTAATCCGCAACAACAATATGATTCATTGGATTCCCGAATCCATCGGCAAAGGGCGCTTTGGGGATTGGCTGGAAAATATTCAGGATTGGGGTATTTCCAGAAACCGCTATTGGGGAACTCCGTTGAATATATGGGAATGCGGCGAGTGCGGCAAGATGCATTCCATCGGCAGCCGGGAGGAATTGGAGCGGATGAGTGGCAATGAGGCTGCCCGCACGGTAGAGCTTCACAGACCGTATATTGATGAAATTACAATGAAATGCCCGGCGTGCGGCGGTACTATGAAGCGTGTGCCGGAGGTGATTGACTGCTGGTTCGATTCGGGGGCAATGCCTTTTGCCCAGCATCATTATCCTTTTGAAAATAAGGACTTGTTTGATAAGCAGTTCCCGGCTCAGTTTATTTCTGAAGCAGTAGACCAGACAAGAGGATGGTTTTATTCGCTGTTGGCGGAATCCACGCTGCTTTTCAATAAACCCTGTTTTGAAAATGTAATCGTGCTGGGGCACGTACAGGATGAGAATGGGCAGAAGATGAGTAAGTCCAAAGGAAATGCGGTGGATCCTTTTGATGCGTTGGCTACTTATGGGGCAGATGCAATCCGTTGGTATTTCTATATTAATTCGGCTCCCTGGCTGCCGAACCGTTTTCATGGGAAAGCGGTACAGGAGGGGCAGAGGAAATTTATGGGTACCTTGTGGAATACCTATGCTTTCTTTGTGCTTTATGCCAATATCGACCAATTTGATGCGACGAAATATAAGCTGGAGTACGACAAACTGCCGGTTATGGACAAGTGGCTGCTCTCCAAGCTGAATACGTTAATACAGGAAGTGGACGGTGATTTGGAAAATTACAGAATCCCTGAAGCGGCAAGGGCTTTGGATGGTTTTGTGGATGAGATGAGCAACTGGTATGTCAGGAGAAGCCGCGAACGTTTTTGGGCAAAAGGGATGGAGCAGGACAAAATTAATGCATATATGACCTTGTATACCGCATTGGTTACGGTCAGCAAATGTGCAGCGCCGATGATTCCTTTTATGGCGGAAGACATTTACCGGAATCTGGTTTGCTCCATCGATACAGATGCGCCGGAAAGCATTCATTTGTGCGATTTCCCAATATCCGATGAAGCCATGATTGACAAGAAACTGGAAGAGGATATGGAAGAAGTCCTGAAAATAGTGGTGATGGGACGTGCCTGCAGGAATGCTGCCAATATTAAGAACCGTCAGCCTATTGGAACAATGTTTGTAAAAGCCCCTATGGAACTGGGGAGTTTTTATCAGGATATTATAAAGGAAGAATTGAATGTAAAAGCGGTAACCTTTACCGATGATGTAAGGGAGTTTACTACTTATACATTTAAGCCGCAGCTACGTACTGTTGGCCCCAAATACGGCAAACAGCTTGGAGGCATACAAAAGGAATTGGCGGCTTTGGATGGGAATAAAGCGATGGATGAGCTGGATGCACAAGGAATGCTGAAGTTTGATATCAATGGTGTAGCCGTAGAACTGTCCAAAGATGACCTTTTGATTGAAATGGTACAGAAAGAAGGATATGTATCCGAAGCGGATAATACCGTAACGGTAGTGTTGGACACCAACTTGACCGAAGAACTGCTCGAAGAAGGCTTTGTTTATGAGATAATCAGTAAAATCCAGACAATGCGTAAAGAAGCGGATTTTGAAGTGATGGACCATATAGAAGTGACAGTGGATAAAAATGAGAAAATTGCCGATGTGGTACGGAAAAATGAAGAAATGATTGCCGGCAAGGTATTGGCGGATAAGATGACGGCAGGGGAAATAGACGCTTCTACAGAGGATTGGCACGTAAAATCATGGAATGTCAATGGGGAAGAAGTGACAATTGGTATCCGCAAGCTTTAAAGCACTGTTTATTTCCGTATATTTGCCTCTGTAAGGGTGTTTTTGCAAAAACGCATTCGGGTATCAAAAAGGTCTGTCCGGCAGTGCCGCTTGGCACCCGAATCAAAAAGGCAAAGAAATCCTTTTTCTTGCATTTTTCTGCAATTAATGTATAATTTATCCTTAGAAAGAGGTTTATTTCACGTTTTTAAATTATAATTTAACAAAGCGAATAATGAGGAGGATCATATGGCTAAAAAAGCAACCCTATCCTTTGACAAGGATCTATTTAAACGGAGCGTGGTATATAATGTAAAAACATTATATAGGAAAAGCATGGAAGAAGCGACACCGCAGCAGATTTTCCAGGCGGTTTCCTATGCGATTAAAGACGCAGTTGTAGACCATTGGATGACCAGTCAGAAAGAATATGAAAAACAAGACCCGAAGATGGTTTATTATCTGTCTATGGAATTTTTGATGGGGCGTGCCCTTGGAAACAATATTATAAATTTGCAGGCTTATAAGCCGGTGAAAGACGCGTTGGACGAGCTTGGCGTGGATTTGAATGTAATAGAGGATCAGGAGCCGGATCCGGCACTTGGAAACGGCGGTCTTGGAAGGCTGGCTGCATGTTTTCTGGATTCTTTGGCAACATTAGGATATTCCGCATATGGCTGCGGCATTCGCTACCGTTATGGGATGTTCAAACAGCAGATTAGAGACGGATATCAAATAGAGGTTCCGGATAACTGGTTGGAGAATGGAAACCCGTTTGAATTGAGAAGGCCGGAATATGCTAAAGAAGTAAAGTTTGGAGGCTATGTAAACGTTTATGTGGATGAAAACGGCAGGAGCAATTTTAAGCAGGAAGGATATCAGAGTGTAACGGCGATTCCTTATGATCTTCCTATTGTCGGATATGGAAACGGCATTGTCAATACGCTCCGTATATGGGATGCCCAGGCGGTAGAATGCTTTAAGCTGGATTCTTTTGATAAGGGCGATTACCAAAAAGCAGTAGAGCAGGAAAATCTTGCACGCAATATCGTGGAAGTCCTTTATCCTAACGATAACCACTATGCAGGAAAAGAGCTGCGTTTGAAACAGCAGTATTTCTTTATTTCCGCATCCGTCCAGGAAGCAGTGGCAAAATATATGCGCAGGCATAAAGATATCCGTAAATTCTATGAGAAAGTGACTTTCCAGTTGAACGATACCCACCCTACCGTTGCAGTGGCGGAATTGATGCGTATCCTGATGGACGAACATTACCTTACATGGGATGAGGCATGGGAAGTGACCACAAAGACTTGTGCCTATACAAACCATACGATTATGGCGGAAGCGTTGGAAAAATGGCCAATAGAGCTTTTCTCAAGGCTGCTTCCTAGAATTTATCAGATTATAGAAGAAATCAACCGTCGTTTTGTAATGCGGATTGAGCAGATGTACCCGGGCAACCATGAGAAGATACGCAAGATGGCAATTATTTATGATGGGCAGGTAAAAATGGCTCATCTCGCTATTGCGGCAGGCTATTCTGTCAACGGTGTGGCAAGGCTGCATACGGAAATCCTTAAAAATCAGGAATTGAAGGATTTCTATGAAATGATGCCGGAGAAATTCAACAACAAGACAAACGGTATTACCCAGAGGCGTTTCCTGCTTCATGGCAATCCGTTGCTGGCAGACTGGGTAACATCCTATGTAGGTAATGAATGGGTTACTGATCTTCCTAAAATTAATAAGTTGAAAGTATATGCCGATGATGAAAAAGCCCAGCAGGAATTTATGAACATTAAGTACAAAAACAAAGTCCGTCTGGCGGAATATATTTTGGAACATAACGGCATTGAGGTTGACCCCCGTTCTATTTTTGACGTACAGGTAAAGAGGCTCCATGAGTATAAGAGACAGCTTTTGAACATTTTGCATATCATGCATATATACAATGAACTGAAGGAACATCCGGATATGAAATTCTATCCGAGAACCTTTATTTTCGGTGCGAAAGCAGCAGCAGGGTACAGGAATGCGAAGCTGACGATTAAGCTGATTAATGCGGTAGGGGAAGTGGTAAACAACGACCCCGCGATTAACGGAAAGATTAAAGTAGTCTTTATTGAGGATTACCGGGTAAGCAATGCGGAAATGATTTTTGCGGCAGCGGATGTATCCGAACAGATATCGACAGCCAGCAAAGAGGCTTCCGGAACCGGAAACATGAAGTTTATGTTAAACGGCGCGTTGACATTGGGGACAATGGACGGTGCCAATGTGGAAATTGTAGAAGAAGTAGGGGAAGAAAATGCATTTATTTTCGGGCTAAGTTCCGATGAGGTTATCCGCTTTGAAAATTACGGCGGTTATAATCCTATGGATATTTTTAATAATGATGCCAATGTAAGGAAAGTATTGATGCAGTTAATCAATGGCACATACAGCAAGAATGACCCGGATTTATTCCGCCCGCTGTATAACTCCCTTTTGAATACGCTTTCTACTTCCAAAGCGGACATGTATTTTATCCTGAAAGATTTTGAAGCTTATGCGGAAGCGCAGAGAAGGGTAGAAAAAGCATATTTGAACGAAAAGGAATGGGCAAAGAGCGCTATTTTGAATGTTTCATGTTCCGGCAAATTCTCTTCGGACAGGACGATTGAAGAGTATGTAAAGGATATTTGGCATTTGGACAGGGTGGTTCTGCCTAATAAGAAAACGAAATAAAAACAGATAAAATGACGAAAGAGGATTAAGCCTTGCAACAACAAGGTTTAGTCCTCTTTGCATTAATAAATAAAAGGATGAATCCATATAAGTAAAAAAGAAGGGAGCGGTTGTATGTTGAAAAACTGGATGTTAGGGGAAAAGCCGCCGGAAGACGAGCTAAAGGCGAGGCTGGGGGCGGTCAGAGAAAAGTTATGGGCGCAGCAAATGCGTATGAAGGAGCATAAGCTGCCGGTGCTTGTATTGATGGAGGGCTGGGGGACGGCTGGAAAAGGGAGCTGTACCGGACAGGTTATCAGAAATATTGACCCGCGTTTTTTCAAAGTGGCTACATTGGAGAAAAAGACGGAGGAAGAGGAAAGAAAACCCTTTTTGAGCCGTTATTTTTCCCAGATTCCGGAAGCCGGTAAATTTGTGTTTTTAGACTCCGGCTGGATGGATGAGGTGACGGGGCTAAGGCTTCACGGGAAATTGGGCAGGCGGGAGTATGAGATGCGGATTGACAGTATCCGTCGGTTTGAGAGGCAGTTGACGGACAATGGGTATCTGGTCATGAAGTTTTTTTTCCATATCAGCGAAAAAGAGCAGAAAAAAAGGATAGAAAATCTGCTGAAAGATATTGACACCGTATGGAGAGTGAATGCCAATGATAAATGGCAGAATAAGCATTATGGAAAGTGCATGGAGGTTTTTGACGAATATCTGGAAATGACCAACTCCCCTTCCGCGCCGTGGTACGTGGTGAATGCTAAGTCAAGAAAATGGGCGGAACTTCAGGTTTTGGAGACGCTGACGGAGGGGATAGATATTGCGATGCAGAACAAATCTTTGGCGGTTCCGCTTTTGCAGAATGTATTTCCGTTGGTGAAGATGCCTAAATTAGAAGAAATCCCTTTGGATGTAAGGGTGGACGACAAGGAATATAAGGTGCAGTTGGAAGAATTGCAGAGCCATCTTAGGGATTTGCATAACAGACTCTACCGCAAACAGGTTCCGGTTATCATTGCTTATGAGGGCTGGGATGCGGCCGGGAAGGGCGGGAACATTAAGCGTATCACGGAAGCGTTGGATCCAAGGGGGTTTGAGGTGCATCCGATTGCCAGCCCGGAACCCCATGAAAAGGCAAGGCATTACTTATGGCGTTTTTGGACAAGGCTTCCGAAAACAGGGCATATTGCCATTTTCGACAGGACGTGGTACGGAAGAGTGATGGTAGAGCGGCTGGAAGGCTTTTGCAGTGAGAATGATTGGAAACGCGCTTACCATGAAATCAATGAGTTTGAGAAGGAGTTGGCTGATTGGGGGGCGGTAATCATAAAGTTCTGGGTGCAGATTGATAAAGACACCCAGTTGGAGCGTTTTGAAATGAGGCAGCGTACACCGGATAAACAGTGGAAAATTACGGAAGAGGATTGGCGTAACAGGGAAAAATGGGATGCGTATGAGGACGCTATAAATGAAATGATACAAAAAACAAGTACGGCATATGCCCCGTGGCATATTTTGGAGTCGGTGGATAAGAAGTATGCCAGGCTGAAGGCGCTGCGCATTATCATCGGGCAGTTGGAAGCGGCATTAAAAGAGTAGGGTTGTAAAAATTGATTTCCGGGAAGGGATGGATTCTTTTAAGCCTTGCACGATTGGGAGATATGGATTAAGATGGAAATATATCATTCAGAAAAATAGAGTTAAGAAGGAGGAACGACGTGGGTACAATAGCAGATGAGAAGGTAATGGAGACAATTGCGGTAAAGTTTCAGACAGAGGGGGAAATCGTTGAGCTGATTCCTTTTGGGAACGGGTATATTAATGATACTTTCCGCATCACATGCAAATTGCCGGATGGCGGGGAGATAAGATATATTCTCCAGAAAATGAATAACAGTATATTTAAGAAACCGGATGAGCTGATGGAAAACGTTATGAATGTAACCTCATTCCTGAGGAAAAAGATTATTGCGGCAGGCGGCGATCCAAACAGGGAGACGCTGAATGTCATCCAAACGAAGGACGGTAAAAACTATTTGAACAATGGGGAAGAATGCTGGCGCATGTACATCTTTATTGAAGGGGCGACCTGTTATGATGAGGTGAAGACACCGGAAGATTTTTATAACAGTGCGGTTTCATTTGGGAATTTCCAAAGGATGTTAGCGGATTATCCGGCGGATACGCTGCATGAAACGATTGTCAATTTCCACAATACGGTAAGCCGCTTTGCGGATTTCAAGAAAGCTGTGGATGAAGACGTATGCGGTCGGGCGAAAGAAGTGCAGGAAGAGATAAAGTTCGTGCTGGACAGGGAGCAGGTTGCACATATTATTTGTGATGCTTTGGAAGAAAAAAGGATTCCGTTGCGCGTTACCCATAATGATACGAAATTAAATAATATTATGATAGATGATAAGACCGGGAAAGGGCTTTGCGTTATTGACTTGGATACGGTTATGCCAGGGTCTGCACTTTATGATTTTGGGGATTCCATCCGCTTTGGCGCAAGTACGGGAACGGAAGATGAAGTCAATCTGGATTTGATTTCCATAGATTTGAATTTGTTCGATGCTTATACGAAAGGCTTTTTGGAAGGGTGTGCAGGAAGCCTGACGGAAGAGGAAATCAAACTTTTCCCTGCGGGTGCAAAAGTAATTACCTTTGAACAGGGGATGCGCTTTTTGACAGATTATCTTCAAGGGGATACCTATTATAAAACAAGCAGGCCGGGACAGAATCTGGACAGAAGCAGGACGCAGTTGAAGCTTGTGGCAGATATGGAAAAGAAATGGGATGAAATGCAGAAAATCGTGGAGAAATACAGCAAATAAAGGATAAAGGCCGGTGGACGGGTTTCCCCGTTCACCGGTTAATATTTTTTGTGTGCATTTTCCTGTATTGCTGCGGTGTCATGCCGACGGATTTTTTGAAAATTTGTGAAAAATAGGATTGGGAGGAAAACCCGGTACTGGAAGCAATCTGGGCGATGGAATGGTTTGTACTGATTAACAGTTCCATACTGGCCTGCAGCCGTTTGGCGGACAAATAGCTGATAGGCGATTGGCCGATGCAGCTGGCAAAGGAATGGGCCAGGTAATATTTATTGATATGGGTGATTTCCGCCAGAGTGTCCAATGTAATGTTTTGGGCATAGTTGGTATCGATGTACCGTTTGGCAAGGGCGCACTCTTTGGAAATCCGGAAAGTGGAGTCGGAAATGATAGATAAGTCCAGCTCTCTGGAAATAAAAACAAGAAGCACTTGAAGTATGCTTTGGCAGACAATATCAAATCCGGCTTTTTTTTCATGAAATTCCTGAAGCATAAGCTGGGAAAAATCGACCAGATGGTTTTGGGAGGAAGTATAGCTGAAATGGCGGTAGTTTTTCCGGCTGTTTACATTTTTGTCATGAAAGGAAAATGCCAGGCCGTCCACACCGAAGACAATATATTCCATCGGGTTGTTGGTCATTGTCTTCTCCGTATGTTCTACATGGGGGTTGACAATCATCAAGTCATTAGGTTTTACCGGCACTAAGTCGTTTTCTACGTGGAAAATGCCATTTCCGCTTATGACATAAAAAAGTTCTGTAAAATGATGGGTGTGGGGAAGGCTCTGCCAATCCCCTTCGTATTTGGATATAGAGATATAACGGAGGTTAAAGTTTAACTTTGATAAATTTTGTTGTTCCAGATTTATTCTTTCATTACTCATTCTATGCCGCCTTTCTTTTGTTGTGTGCCGGTGCATCCCGGCTTTTTGTTTTCACAGGCTTTATGTATGTTTTTTATATCTTCAGGATTGAATTGGCAATATTATAAAAAATATATTGTTTAAAATGACGAACAAAATATATTTTACATCCTTTGTTTTATACAATTATACTCTATTAAATTGTAAGAATAAAGTATTTTATTTTAAATACAACAAGAATTATAAAAAATTGAGCAACAATAAAATTGAATAGTAAAAAATAAACAGATATACTTATGCTATAAGAAACTTGTTGTCAATAATCAACAATAAAATGCTTGTAATTTATATTACAGCAAAAGGAGGACAAACATGAAAAAGAAAACGATATCTGTTTTATTGGCTGCAGCCATGGTAGTCGGAACATTCGCCGGCTGTGGTTCAGCTCCTGCAGAACAGCCCGCAGCTCCGGCAGAGGAAGCAGCGACTGCAGAAGAGGCAGCCCCTGCGGAAGAAGCGGCTCCGGCAGAAGAAGCAGCTCCTGAAGAAGAAGCGGCAGCTCCGGCATTGGAAGGTACTGTAAAAGTAGCTGCATTTGAAGGTGGATACGGCGCTGATATGTGGACGGAAGTATGTGCTGCATTTGAGGCATCCCATCCCGGCGTAACAGTTGAACTTACTGTTGACAAGAAAATTGAAGATGTTATAACTCCCGGCATGAAAGCTGGCGATTATCCGGATGTTATCCATTGTGCTACAGGCCGTGAAGCAGGCTTGACAGAGACAATCACAAAAGAAAAAGGGCTTCTTCCTTTGACGGATGTTATGGAAATGACAGTTCCCGGTGAGGATGTTAAAGTAAAAGATAAAATCGTTCCTGGTTTCCTTGATACATTGGCAACCAACCCTTACGGAGACGGCGTAACATATTATGCTCCTATGTTCTATGGCCCTTGCGGACTTTTCTATGATGCAGGTTTGCTGGAAGAAAAAGGCTGGGCACTTCCTACTACATGGGATGAGATGTGGGAGTTAGGCGACAAGGCAAAGGCAGAAGGCATTTCCTTATTTACATATCCGACTACAGGATACTTTGATGCATTTATGTATGCATTGTTATCTTCTGCAGGCGGCCCGGCTTTCTTTGACCAGTGTATGACATACAGCGAAGGCGTATGGGAATCCGAAGATGCAAGGAAAGTATTTGATATCGTAGCAAAACTTGCTGAGTACACAGAGCCTACAACAGTTGCAAATGCAAATAACGAAAGCTTTACAAAGAATCAGCAGTTGATTCTGGATGACAAAGCAATCTTCTGCCCTAACGGCACATGGCTTCCGGGTGAGATGGCAGATGCTCCGAGAGGCGAGAACTTCAAATGGGGCTTTACAGCAATCCCTGCTGTAAACGCAGGCGGCGCAGGATGTTCTTTCTGCTGGTTTGAGCAGATGTGGATTCCTGCAGCAGCAGAGAATCAAGATCTTGCTAAAGAATTTGTAGCTTATATGTATTCCGATGAAGCAGCAGCTATCTTTGCAAGCTCCAACGCTATTCAGCCTATCGTTGGTATCGGCGAAAGCTTAGAAGGCGACAACAAATTGTTCTACAGCGTATATGATACAGGCGCTACAGCAGTTATGGGCGGTTTCGCAGCTACAGCTCCGGTAGAAGGTACGACAATGGCAGACGCTTTGTTTGAAACAGTAAACAGTATCGTAAGCGGTGACAAGACCGTAGACGAATGGATTGCAGCAGTTTCAGAAGTAAGCGATAAATACAGGGCAGCTATGGAATAAGTAAAAAGTTCCACTACTTGTAAGAATAAAGTATATTAAGCATGGGACATGCGCGGAGTTATCCCCGGCATGTCCCAATTTTATCAAATATGGAACAGAATGGAGGTCATTATGAAGAACACGAAAGCAAAGAAGGCGTTTATTGTTACCTGCGTTGCGCCAGCAACACTGTTATTCGTTATTTTTATGATTATTCCGACAATTAAAGTATTTAATATGTCATTATATAAATGGGGCGGTTTTTCTAATACAAAGCAATTTGTTGGCTTGCAGAACTTTAAACTTCTTATGAGCGACAGTAATTTCTTCCGTTCCTTCCAGAATACTATTTTATTAATCACTCTGGTAACGATAGTGACGATGGCATTTGCCCTTATTTTTGCGGCGATTTTGTCAAGGGAAAAGATTGTTGGGCAGGATTTCTTCAGGATTATATTTTACATTCCGAATATTTTGTCGGTTGTAGTTATTTCTGCGATTTTTTCTGCAATTTATGACCCGAATAACGGGCTTTTAAACAGCTTGCTTTCTCTGTTCAGAGGGAAAGATGCTGCACCGATTTTGTGGATGGGGGATCAGAAAATAGTTATTTATTCGCTTGTTATTGCGATGATTTGGCAGGCTATTGGTTATTATATGGTTATGTATATGGCAAGTATGGCCAGTGTTCCGGAGAGTTTGTATGAATCGGCGAATTTGGAAGGGGCGGGAAGGATTCGCCAGTTTTTTGACATTACCCTTCCGCTTATTTGGACAAATATCCGTACCACACTTACCTTTTTTGTTATCAGTTCCATTAACTTGAGTTTCTTGTTTGTAAAAGCAATGACGAACGGCGGGCCGGATGGAGCCACGGAAGTATTCCTGAGCTATATGTATCAGCAGGCATATACCAACTCCTCTTATGGCTATGGTATGGCAATCGGCGTGCTGGTATTCGCATTCTCCTTTGCGCTTTCCGCTGTTGTAAATGTGGCTACAAAACGTGAACCGTTGGAATTCTAAGGAGGTGGGATGATGAATAATAAGAAGTTTGCTGTAAATGATAAAGTGATAAAAGTAGTTATATACATAGCATTGATTATGCTGGCAATCAGTATCATTGTTCCTGTTGCTTGGGTATTTATGGCATCCGTAAAAGAAAATTCCGAGTTCTACGGCAATCCGTGGACGTTGCCTAAGGGGCTGTATTTCCAGAACTTTTCCGATGCGTTTACAAAAGCCAGCATGGGCTCCTATATGGTTAACTCGGTGATTGTTACAGCATTGGCATTGGTTCTTTTGCTTGTAATTGCTTTGCCGGCGGCTTATACACTTGCAAGATATAAATTTATGGGAAGCAAATTGCTGAATATTTTATTTATGGGCGGCTTGTTCATTAATGTAAACTATATCGTAGTGCCTATTTTCCTTATGTTAGTAGATGCGGATAAAGCAATGAAGTCCTGGTTTGGGTCAGGGATATTCTTGAACAACCTTTTTGTTACGGCATTGGTATATGCATCTACTGCTCTTCCGTTTACCATATACCTTTTATCAGGGTTCTTTGTAACGATACCAAAGGACTATGAAGAGGCGGCATTTGTGGATGGAAGCGGATATTTTAGGACGATGGTTACGATAATGATGCCGATGGCAAAACCGAGTATTGTTACGGTTATCTTATTTAATTTCTTGTCCTTCTGGAATGAATACATTATATCCATGACACTGTTGACAAAGGATAACAAGACTTTGCCGGTTGGTTTGATGCAGCTTATGCAGGCGCAGAAAGCGGCGGCAAATTATGGGCAATTGTATGCCGGTCTGGTTATTGTTATGCTGCCCACATTAATCCTGTATATTATGGTACAGAAGAAGTTGACTCAGGGCATGAGCTTAGGCGGCCTGAAGGGCTAATGCAGCGGAAAACCTTTCGGATAACAGGAGGAAAAGGATATGAATAAATGGGTAAATATAATTATTAATGCTGTGATATTTATATTAGGTATAGCTTTGATTTGTACACAGCAGAGAAAAGTTGGGCCGACGGGCCTTGGCCTTATGGTTGTTGGACTTGCCGGTATATTATTCTTGCTTTACCGCTATAACAAACAATATACAAAATAACCATGCATATAGTGTTGGCCGGGATGTACGGCAAGGAGGAGAATATGAGTATAACAGGAAGGCTGACGTTGCCTACCGATGTGGATATGGTGGATGAGACAATACGTTTAAAGAATTTGCTTGGGGCGGATGCTTTGAGGGATTGTGACGGAACAACAATGCCGGATGAGCTTTTGTCACAGGACGGGAAGAAATATGCGACTTATTACACCACTAGAAAAGATAACGAGTGGGCAAATGCGAATCCCGACGAGATACAACAGGAATATTTAATCAGCGAAAGAGTAACGGCGAAGGATACCAAGCTTCGCATCAAACTAATGAAAGGCTTCCATACGGAACAATTGAAAATCAACAGTATGGATGACCCGAAAAGATGGTGGGAAGTAGTTGACCGGACGACGGGGGAAGTTGTACCGCCGACGAAATGGGAATATGATGCGGATACGGAGGAAGTGGAACTGGAGAGTGTGAAATATCACCAGTACACGGTCAGCTTTTTGGCTTTTCTTATATGGGATCCGGTGCATATGTATAATTTTATTACAAATGATTGGAAAGATGCACCGCACCAGCTTACTTATGATGTAAGGCAGCCAAAGACGCAGAAATATGTGAAGGAAAAACTGAAAAAGTGGTGTGAAGAAAACCCGGATATCGACGTAGTGCGTTTTACCACATTTTTCCATCAGTTTACACTTACTTTCGATGAGAAAAAACGGGAAAAATACGTAGAATGGTTTGGCTACAGCGCCAGTGTAAGCCCTTATATATTGGAACAGTTTGAGAAATGGGCAGGCTATAAATTCCGCCCTGAATTTATTGTGGATCAGGGATACCATAATTCCATGTTCCGTGTACCCAGCAAGGAATTTAAAGACTTTATAGAATTTCAGCAGATAGAAGTAAGCAAGCTGGCGAAGGAAATTGTGGATATTGTACATTCTTACGGGAAAGAAGCAATGATGTTTTTGGGGGATCACTGGATTGGCACGGAGCCCTTCGGGAAATACTTCGCAAATATCGGTTTGGATGCCGTAGTAGGCTCGGTGGGCGATGGCGTTACATTGCGTATGATTTCGGATATTGAAGGCGTAAAATATACGGAAGGAAGACTTTTGCCTTATTTCTTCCCGGATGTATTTTGTGAAGGGGGAGACCCTATCAAGGAAACACAGGAGAACTGGATAAAGGCAAGAAGGGCAATCCTGCGTTCGCCTTTGGATAGGATTGGCTATGGCGGATATTTGAAACTGGCTTCCGAATGGCCGGGCTTTATTGATGAAATACAATATGTAGTCAACGAGTTCCGTCTGATTCATGAGTATATGCAGGGCAGCAAAGCTTATACGGCTCCTTTTAAGGTTGCTATATTAAACTGCTGGGGAAACCTGAGAAGATGGATGGCAAATCAGGTCCATCATGCAATCTGGCATAGGGAAATTTATTCTTATGTAGGTATTATTGAATGTCTGAGCGGAATGCCTTTTAATGTGGAATTTATTACTTTTGACGATATCAAAAACGGGATTCCGGAAGACATAAAAGTAATTATCAATGCCGGCGATGCTTATACGGCTTTCAGCGGCGCGGAAAACTGGATAGATGAAAAAGTTGTAACCAATATCCGGGAATTTGTGGACAATGGAGGAGGCTTTATCGGGGTAGGCGAGCCGTCTGCATACCAGTTTGAAGGGCGTTATTTCCAATTGAGCGATGTGCTTGGTGTAGATAGGGAAATGGATTTTTCCCTTAGCACCGACAAATATAACGAACTCAATACGGAGCATTTTATTTTGGAAGATATCGAAGGGGAAATTGATTTTGGCGAAGGGATGAGCCGGATTTATGCCCAAGGGGAAGGTTACCAGATTTTGAACATGGATGGGGAATATTGCCGTCTGGTAGTAAATGAATACGGAAAAGGGCGAAGCGTTTATTTTTCCGGTTTACCTTATTCCCCGCAAAACTGCCGTGTACTTTTACGTGCTATTTATTATGCGGCAGGCATGGAAGAAGAAATGAAGAAGTTCTATGTAACAAATGTGGATACGGAAGTAGCTGTGTTTGAAAAGACAGGCAAAATTGCTGTCATCAACAATGCGAGGGAAGACAGATATACGGAACTCTACATTGACGGCAGGAAGGCTTGCAGTTTAGACTTAAAAGGCATGGAAATGCGTTGGGTGGATATGCAATAATAACCCAGCCAAATAAAAGCAGCAGAATAATTCCGCACCGGAAAGGCTTATACGGCTTTCCGGTGCGGAATTGCGTTATGGATTATGGCCTTTTATATCATAGGATTGGGAAGCCAAAAAGTTTCTCCGGGGCAGGGTCTGACCGGTTGCACAAAGGAGAGGATGCCCGTGACTTTTGCACGATGGAGAGGAGACTCTAAAATCGTGGAAGCCATTGCTGAACACGATTTTTGTTGTCAGAGGCTCATCGGAATGTTCCGTGCAATGGAACAGGCATCCTCTCCTTTGTGCAACCGGTCAGACCCTGCCCCGGAGAAACTTTTTGGCGCCTGGATTTACAATGAGGAATGGCTCCGATGGCATTGTTTGGCAGACAGAACAAAAAATATTGTATAAACCGGTTTTTTACCTTATAATGAAAAAGACGGAAATAAGATGGATTTGGATAAGGAGGATGGGAATGATTAAGCTATATGACGGCGGTGCATACCTTGTGAACGGAGTGGATATTATTCCGGATGGAAAAGAAGCGCAGGCGGCGGTTAAAGGAAAAACAGGGAGAGATATCAATAAAGAAGAAGCGGTGAAAGAAACGATTGCTTACCGTATTTTGGAGGAACATAATACTTCCGGCAATATGGACAAGCTGAAAATAAAATTTGACAAATTGACTTCCCACGATATTACATTTGTAGGGATTATTCAGACGGCGCGGGCATCAGGGCTGGAAAAGTTCCCAGTTCCTTATGTATTGACGAACTGCCATAACTCGCTTTGTGCGGTGGGCGGCACAATCAATGAAGATGACCATATGTTTGGGCTTACTTGCGCAAAGAAATATGGCGGTGTATATGTGCCTCCTCATCAGGCAGTTATCCACCAATACGCGAGGGAAATGTTAGCTGGGGGCGGACGTATGATTCTTGGCTCGGATTCCCATACACGTTACGGCGCGCTGGGAACAATGGCGATGGGGGAAGGCGGGCCTGAACTGGTAAAACAGCTTTTAAACCAGACATATGACATTAATATGCCGGAAATAGTAGCGGTATATATGACAGGGGAACCGGCAAAAGGAGTAGGACCTCAGGACGTGGCGCTGGCAATTATCGGCGCAGTTTTTGCAAACGGTTATGTAAAGAATAAAGTAATGGAATTTGTGGGGCCTGGCGTGGCTTCTTTGAGCGCTGATTTTAGAATCGGTATTGACGTAATGACAACGGAGACAACCTGCCTGTCTTCTATCTGGAAGACGGACGGGCAGATTGAAGAATTTTATGAAATTCACGGGAGGAAAGAAGACTATAAGGAATTGAACCCGGGAGAGGTAACATATTACAACGGTATGATAATGGTTGACCTTAGCAGTATAAAACCGATGATTGCAATGCCGTTCCATCCGAGCAATACTTATACGATTGAAGAATTAAACGCGAATTTGGAAGATATTTTAGATGATGTGGAAAAAAGGGCTGCGGTCAGCCTGGATGGGGCAGTGGATTTCACCCTGAAAAATAAAGTGAAAAATGGAAAGTTTTATGTAGACCAGGGAATTATTGCAGGCTGTGCAGGCGGTGGTTTTGAAAATATCTGTGCGGCAGCGGATATTCTGAAAGGTTCCTATATCGGTTCCGACGGATTTACGTTGAGCGTATATCCTGCATCTATGCCGGTGTATATGGAACTGATTAAAAACGGATGTGCGGCATCATTGATGGAGACAGGAGCGGTACTTAAGACCGCATTCTGCGGGCCTTGCTTCGGCGCCGGGGATACGCCGGCAAATAATGCATTCAGCATCCGCCATTCTACGAGGAATTTTCCTAACAGGGAAGGGTCTAAGCTGCAAAACGGGCAAATTTCGTCAGTGGCGTTGATGGACGCACGTTCTATAGCGGCTACCAGTGCAAATAAAGGTGAATTGACACCGGCAACGGATTTTGACGGTGTAATCGGGAAGTATAAATATCATTTTGATTCTAATATTTATGCGAACCGGGTATTTGATTCCAAAGGGGAGGCAGATTCGTCGGTGGAAATCCAATTCGGGCCCAATATCAAGGATTGGCCAAAGATGTGTGAACTGCCGGAAAACTTGGTATTGCGTGTGGTTTCGGAAATCCATGACCCGGTAACCACAACGGATGAGCTGATACCTTCGGGGGAGACTTCTTCTTACCGCTCCAATCCGTTAGGGCTGGCAGAATTTACGCTTTCCAGAAAAGACCCGGCTTATGTGGAGCGGGCAAAAGATATTCAGAAAGCGCAGAATGCGGTTATGGAAGGAAGATGCCCGGTAGTGGAAAAACCGGAGCTGAAACCGGTTATGGAAGCGATACACAAGATTTACCCCGATGTGGGAGAGGGGAATATAGGATTTGGTTCTACCATCTTTGCAGTAAAGCCGGGCGACGGCTCTGCAAGGGAGCAGGCTGCGTCTTGCCAGAAAGTGCTTGGCGGCTGGGCAAATATTGCTTGTGAGTATGCGACAAAGAGATACCGTTCAAATTTAATTAACTGGGGTATGCTCCCTTTCATCATAAAAGGGGATGACAAGCAGCTTCCGTTTAAAAATTTAGATTATCTTTTCCTGCCGGATATTAAGAAAGCCGTGGAAGAAAAGGCAGACTGCATCAAAGCATACGCAGTAGGCGATGGGGAGCTGGCGGAATTTGAGTTGTCCTTGGGAGAGCTGACGGATGAAGAGCGGCAGATTATCCTAAAAGGATGTCTGATTAATTATAATAGGGTTTCATAGAAAGGGAATATAGGGATATGAAAATGAAAAGGGCATTGTCCTTTATCAGCCTGTGCATATTATTCGTAATATGCATAGGCTGTACAAATATAAAGGGAGCAGCGAAGGAAAATACAGGAAAGGTGGCAGAGTCGGAAGGACAGGAGAATAAAGATGCCGGGAATAAGGCAGGACAGGAGCCGGGCAAAAACAGACCGGTTGAAAGCGGAACGGAGCCGGCGTCTGGGAAAAGCAATGTAAATATAGAAATTTCCGATATCGAACCGGTGCAGGTATACACTACGGCAAACGTCAACATACGCCTTGCGCCGTCAACGGATGCCGGTATTTTCGATTTAGCTCCCCGGGGAACCGTATATGAGAAAAACGGAGAGGGGGAAGGCTGGAGCCGGATAGGGATTGAAGGGCAGAATTATTATGTGAAATCCGATTATATAAGGGTAAAAAAATCGCCCGGCGAAGGCGGAGGGCATTTGATTGCCATTGATGCGGGGCATCAATCAAGAGGGAACAGTGAAAAAGAACCGGTAGGGCCGGGAGCGTCTGAGATGAAAGCCAAAGTAACGGGAGGAACGAGAGGCACGACTACCGGATTGTATGAGTATGAACTGACATTGACGGTTTCCTTAAAGCTTAAGGCTGAGTTGGAAAGCAGGGGGTATGAAGTCTATATGGTCAGGGAGAGCCATGATGTTGATATCAGCAATTCCCAGAGGGCACAGATGGCTTATGATTCCGGCGCGGAGATTTTTGTAAGGATTCATGCCAACGGTTCTGAAAACAGCAGCGCCAACGGCGCGATGACGATATGCCCTACGGAGTCCAACCCGTATGTTTCCGCATTGTATCATGACAGCAAACGGCTTTCGGCATCGGTTTTGGATGGTCTGACAGCTAGCACGGGCTGCCGGAAAGAAAGGGTGTGGGAAACGGACACTATGAGCGGTATTAACTGGAGCATGATTCCGGTGACGATTGTGGAAATGGGCTATATGACCAACCCGGAAGAGGATACAAAAATGGCGGACGACGGCTATCAGCAATTGATTGCTATTGGAATAGCGGATGGGATAGACGGATATTTTGAGGAGTAGAGAAAGCGGGATGTTGGCAGAAGAAGCGGCATAGATGATAGAAAGTATAAAGTATTTCCTCCTTGTTCCGATATATAAATTACAAGAATATGGTATT
This sequence comes from uncultured Kineothrix sp., assembly GCA_910588855.1. Classification (GTDB taxonomy): domain Bacteria; phylum Bacillota; class Clostridia; order Lachnospirales; family Lachnospiraceae; genus Kineothrix. Next base: position 105,148 of record CAJUSR010000011.1, read on the forward strand.
CTCGGCCGAGACCTTGTTTTTGAAATTTATGGCAAAAAGCCGGATTGAAATCCGGCCAGTAGCTGGAATGTGGATATGACGCATGATTTGGCAGAGGTATTGTGTGATGTAGCCGCAGAAAGAGCGGAAATGGAGGGAAAAAATGCGGATTGGTTCCTCGGATATAAGGATGGAGTCTTCAAGGAGTTATTGGTCCTTGAGTGCCAGAAGAACCAGTATAAAAGTTCTGGCAGGAAATGCGGGTTTACGGATGGACCCTGAAGCAGAGGATGGAACCGGAAAAGAAAGCATTATGGGAGAGGATGCCCGGGAGAAGTTTTACGGCAAGGAAGCCTATGCGGAGCAAAGGAAAGAACTGGAAGAGAAGCTAAGGGGAATAAATTCCCGCCCGGGAGTAGCAAAACTATCCTATACACAGAACAAAAGGGATGCGCTCAGCACGGTAAGGGATAGGTGTATGCAGTATTTGTTCAGCATCTTTTTTGGGGAAACGAAAAAATGGGATTTCGGAGAAGTCATCTCCGGGGCACAGGCAGCCAGCTTGTCCACCGGAAATGTGATAACGCAGGCTTTGGCTTATCATGATGAAACATATATTGAAGAGAAAGAAGAGACGGGCTTTTCGGCAAAAGGAAAGGTGCAGACGGCAGACGGAAGGACAATCGAGTTCGATATGAATGTGCAGATGAGCAGAAGCTTCCAAGCATATTATGAAGAGAACATTGTACGGATTGAACAAAGGATGGTAGATCCGTTAGTGATTAACTTAGAGGGGGATATAGCCGGACTGCAGAACCAGACGTTTTTCTTTGATTTGGATGCTGACGGAGTGGAAGAAGAGATTTCCATGCTGGGAAGCGGAAGCGGTTATCTGGCTTTGGATAAAAACGGCGACGGTGTAATTAATGACGGAAGCGAGCTGTTCGGCACGAAGTCCGGGGATGGGTTCGCTGACCTTGCAGCGTATGATGCGGACGGAAACGGCTGGATTGATGAAAATGATGCGATTTGGGATAAACTGCTGATTTGGACAAAGGACGAGAATGGCAAGGACAGATGCTATAAATTGTCGGAGAAAAATGTGGGGGCTATTTATCTGGGGAATGCGGAGACGGATTTTACCTTGACGTCGAAGGATAATACACCGAATGGACGGATAAGGAAAACAGGCATTTTCCTGTATGAAAATGGATATGCAGGAACGATACAACATGTAGATGTTGCCGCCCACGGGCAGGATGACGGACAAGGAAGCGGACGGTTCGATGCAGTGGGATAGAAGGGGAATTAGCAAACAGGATAAAGAATTGCCCCGATGTGAAAGCGGAGGAAGCATAAAACGGATACCGATACATAAAATAGTGTAGAGGTGTCCTATGGAAAAATTAGAGAATGTAAAGAATTTGATAAGAAACAGAAGGAGTGGCTCCGGCCCGGATTACCGGGATGCGGTTGCTGTCCTTCTGTTTATTTTTTTGCTCCCTTATATCGTGTCTTTTTTCTTCGGGAATGCGGGGATGGAAGCGAAGGAAGGGGAAACGGCAGATGTGCAGGGGGGAGAAAGGCAGGAACCGGGGTGGGATGAGGAACCGGGGCTTTTTCGGGAGGATATGGAAAAGGCGGAGTTCATTGTCTGTAATAAAACTGCTGCAGGAACAGAAATGATGCCTTTGGAAACTTATCTTGTCAGCAGGTTGCCATCGACGATTCCAATGGAATATGAAAAGGAGGCATTAAAGGCGCAGGCAGTGGTATTGCGGACGGAGATGATGCGCCTATATTATGATAACAGGGAAGAGGGGGAAGACGGGAAAGCGTATATTTATGTGGAAAGCAGCATTGTCCAAACAGATGGGGATACGTACCGGAAGTGCGTAGATGTGGTAAGGGATACAAAGGGGATGTATTTAACTTATGAAGGGATTCCCATCAATGCGCCTTATTTTGCGGTGAGCGCAGGAGCTACCAGAAACGGGAACGAAGTGTTGGGGAGTAAAGACTATGGCTATTTGAAATCGGTGGTGTGTGGAAGGGATTTTACATCGGAGGATTATGTACATAGTGAAAGGGTGAATAAAGAAATTTTTTTAGAAAGGCTGCGGGAATTTAGGCCGGATACGGTCTGGGAAGAGGGGGTTAGTATAGAAAAGGCATTCCCCATAACAAGAGACAGAGCCGGATACGTGTTGGAAATCGGTATGGGGGAAGACGCTATTTCAGGGGAACTGTTCCGGACGGCATTCATGTTAAATTCCTCTTGTTTTGAATTGAGGGAAGAAGGGGGATACGTAGTAATAAAAACGAAAGGGGTTGGTCATGGATTAGGGCTGTGCCAGTACGGTGCCAATGAAGCGGCAAAAAAGGGAAGCGATTTTATTGACATACTGAACTACTTTTTCTCGGAAATTGTCATAGAAAAAACTGAATAAAGAATCCGAAACAGGCAAAACTATCGATGAGGAATCAAAACCGAAAAGAAGAATCTGATATAAATTCTGTTAGGAGGAATGAAAATGAGAAGAAGAAACGGAAGCGGTGCCAAAAAGGAAAGGATTATTATGGTACTCTCATCGGTATTTGTGCTGGCTGCCTTGACAGCGACGGGATTATTTTTCAGGGGAAAGAGCGAGGAAAATAACGACGGTTATGTAGTTGATTTCAGCGCCATAGAAAATGAGTCTACAGATTTGGCACAGAATAATGGTACGGATATACAGGGCGTAATGGACGGGGCAGTAGCCCGTGATGCAGCGGGTACACAGGAATTGAATGAAAGCGCGGTAACAGCGGATGATTTGGATTACGACCCGTACTTTCAGGAAACAAATTCCCTGAATGTAGAAAACGAAGAACAGGAAGCAGAGAAGGACAAAGAGCAGGATAAAAAAGCAGAAGGAAAAAATAACGAAAAAGATAAGGAGAAAAATGAGAAGGGCGAGGAAGGGATGATTGATGAAAGCATTGATTCCGCAACTTTGGAAGAAGTAGCCCGGATGGAGGAAATGGAAGATACTATGGCGCTTGCTACTTCCACCTCTATCCAGCCAGCCCTTACTTTTGGCGATAATGATACATTGACATGGCCTATTGTAGGCAATGTGCTGATTAATTACAGCATGGACAAGACGGTATATTTCCCCACACTGGAAGAGTATAAGTATAATCCGGCAATTATTATTTCAGCAGTGGAAGGGGAAACGATTACAGCAGCAGCTAACGGGAAAGTAAACAGAGTTTATAGTGACCCGAAATTAGGGAACGTGGTAGTCATGGAACTGGGAAATGGTTATGAAGTAACTTACGGGCAGTTAAAGGATATCACGGTATCGGAAGGCGGTTTTGTAAATCAGGGCGATATTATAGGGAGTGTGGCGGCACCGACAAAGTATTATGTAGTGGAAGGCTGCAATGTATATTTTAAATTGACGAAAAACGGAGAACCGGTTAACCCTATGACTAAATTGAATTAGAGTGGATGGAAGAGATAAGCTGTGGGATATTCTGCAAATCTCTTCTGTGAAAATCCAACTATGCCGGGCATTGTATAAGGCCCAGCAGGGCAAAATCATGCCGGTGATATACACCGGCATGATTTATGACCTTTGGGGAATAAAGCAAAATGCGGGACAGAACAAAATGCAGGACAGAACAAAATGCAGAACAAAGCAAAATGCATGGCAAATTAAAATATAGGGCAAGTTAAATAAAATATAAGATAGTGTAAGCAGTAAAGATAAGATGGCATAACTGGCATAATTGAAACAGAGAGGGTGAAGTTTGGATGCGGAGGTATTTGATTAACGGAAGGGTGCTGACTATGGCGCCGGTGGAGGGAGGAAATAAGAAAACAGGAAAGAAACAGGAGTACCGGAATGGGTTTATAGGGATAGAGGACGGGAAGATTGTACAAATGGGGGAGATGGAGGAGCTAGGGAAGGTTCCTTTGAAAGATGGGCAAACGGATGTAATAGATGCCGGAGGACGGCTGATAATGCCGGGGATAATTGAAGCACACTGCCATATGGGGATTACAGAGGAAAAGAAGGGGATGGAAGGGGATGATTGTAATGAGAATGTGCAGCCCATCACCCCTTATCTTCGTGCCATAGATGCCATCAATAGTATGGATGCGGCTTTTGACGATGCCGTCCGTGCGGGGATTACTTCCGCCATGATTGGGCCGGGAAGCTCAAATGTAGTGGGCGGTCAGTTTGCTTTTGTAAAAACGAAGGGGAGAAGGATTGACGATTTGGTAGTCCTTGCGCCTGCTGCCATGAAGATAGCCTTCGGAGAAAACCCAAAAGTGAATTTTTCCGGTCAAGGGAAAATGCCCGTTACAAGAATGGCAATTGCAGGTATGCTGAGAGAAGAACTTTTTAAGGCGAAACAGTATATAGAAAAAAGGAAAAAGGCGGAGAAGGAGGGAGAAGGGTTTGAAAAGGATTTCCGGTATGAATGCTGGATTCCGGTATTTGAAGGGAAAATCCCGCTAAAGGCGCATGTACATCGGGTGGATGATATTTTTACGGCAATCAGGATTGGAAAAGAATTTGGGCTAAAAATGACATTGGATCATTGCAGCGAGGGGCACTTGATTGCAGAAGAGCTGGCAAAGGAAGGGTTTCCGGCGATTGTGGGGCCGGATTTGTCCAGCAGAAACAAGATTGAAGTGCAGAATGTGGCCTTTAAGACGGCAGGTATTTTGAGCGCTGCCGGTGTTAAGGTGGCTGTTACGACGGACCATCCGGTATCTTTAATCCAATCCTTGCCTATATGTGCGGGTTTGTGTGTGAAGTCGGGGATGGATGAGAATGAGGCGCTGAGGGCAATTACGATTCATGCGGCGCAAATATGTAATGTTGCGGATAGGGTAGGAAGTCTGGAAGTAGGGAAAGATGCGGATATCGTCATTTTTGACGGAAATCCTTTGGAGGTATCTTCAGAGGTTTTTTACACATTGATTGACGGGGAAATTGCTTATTGCCGGGAAAACATAGGGCATAAGCAGTGCCCATGAACATGGAATTTCATAGATAGCCGGACTTGGGTATTTACCTAATGGTATGTTAGGGGTATAATTTGAATATCATTAATTGGTAAAGAAAATGGAAGGATATGGTTATGAGCATGAAAGTTGTCGTTTTGACAGGAGGAATCAGTACGGAAAGGGATGTATCCCTTAGTTCCGGTAAGATGATTTATGAAGCGGTAAAAAAGAACGGGCATCGGGCGGTTTTGCTGGATGTGTATTTAGGATATGAGGGAGATGACGTTGAAAAGGTTTTTGATAAAGAGGAAGATTGGGCAAAAGAAATCGGGGCAATCGGAGAGGATAACCCGGATATTGAAGCGGTAAAAGCACTTAGACCGGATGGGGAGAAAAATTTCTTCGGCCCGAATGTGATAGCTATTTGCCAGGCTGCAGATGTAGTGTTTATGGCTCTTCATGGGGAGAATGGGGAAAATGGGAAGATTCAGGCATGTTTTGATTTGATGGGTATTGTTTATACGGGAACGGATTATGTAAGTTCTGCCTTATGTATGGACAAGGGACTGGCGAAAGAACTTTTTGATTATCATGGGATACCGACACCGAAAGGAATATGCCTAAAGAAGGGGGATGACTATGAGGGAACGATACCGTTTCCCTGTGTGGTGAAGTCTTGCTGCGGAGGCTCCAGTGTGGGTGTTTGTATCGCAAAGAATGAAGAAGAATATGGGGCGGCTTTGGAAGAAGGATTCCGCTATGACGACAAAGTGGTTGTGGAACAATACATAAAAGGAAGAGAGTTTTCTGTTGGGGTAATGGACGGCAAGGCGCTGCCGGTAATCGAAATTGCACCAATCAGTGGTTTTTATGATTATAAAAATAAATATCAGGCAGGAAGCGCGGTGGAGACTTGCCCGGCCCATCTTTCCGAAAGGAAGACGAAGGAATTGCAGCATTTGGCAGAGCGGGTATTCCAAGTGCTTCGTTTGAAAAATTATGCCCGGATGGATTTTATGATGAATGAAGAAGAGGAGATTTTCTGTCTGGAAGCAAATACCCTTCCGGGGATGACGCCTACCTCTTTGCTGCCGCAGGAGGCACAAGCGGTGGGCATAGATTATGGACAGCTTTGTGAGAAGATTATGGAATCTGCGTTAAAAGATTAGGAAATCCTGCGGCTGGATATAGATAAAACAGGCAAAAGAGAATCATGAAAAGAAAATAAAAAAAAGAATCAGAAATAGAAAATCAGCAAAAGAAAATCAGGAAGGAAAAATCAGGAATAGAGAATCAACAAAAGAGAATCAGGAATAGAAAACCAGCAAAAGGGAATCAGAAAAAGAAAACCAGCAAAAGGGAATCAGTAAAAGAGAATCAGTAAAAGAGAATCAGGAATAGAGAATCAGGAATAGAGAATCAATAAAAGAGAATCAGGAAAAGAAAATCAGCAAAAGGGAACCAAGAAAAGAGAATCAGCAAAATAAAATCAGGAAAAGAAAATCAACAAAAGAGAATCAAAAAAGGGAAAGGCGGAAAAGGAAAGGCAGAAGGGGCAATGAAGAATCTTACGTTAAAGAATATAGCAAAGGCTTGCAATGGTACATTATATAACTATTATCCGGAGCAGGATAAGGAAGTGTCCGGGGTAGTGCTGGATTCCCGTCAGGTAGAAGAGGGTTATCTTTTTATTGCAACAAAAGGGGAGAAAGTAGATGGGCATAGCTTTATCGGCCAGGTTTTTGCGAAAGGGGCAGCAGGGGTGGTCTGTGAAAAGGAGCCGGATGAGGGGGCGGGAACTTTCATTTTGGTGGAAGATTCTTTTCAGGCGTTGAAGGATATTGCAGGTTTTTATAGGGAGAACCTTACGCTTCCGGTAATCGGGATTACGGGAAGTGTGGGGAAAACGAGTACGAAGGAGTTCATTGCTTCGGTATTGGAGACAAAATATAATGTATTGAAAACCGCAGGGAATTTTAACAATGAAATAGGCCTGCCCTTGACGGTGCTGAAAATCAAGGAAGAGCATGAGGCAGCCGTGCTTGAGATGGGTATCAGTGACTTCGGGGAGATGCATAGGCTAAGTAGGATTGCCAGGCCCAATATCTGTGTATTGACGAATATTGGGCAGTGCCATTTGGAGAATTTAAAATCAAGAGAAGGGATTTTGAAGGCAAAATCGGAGATTTTTGATTTTATGGATGAGGACGGAGCAGTCTGCCTAAACGGGGATGACGATATGCTGCGGACGATAGAAAGCGTAAGGGGTAGGAAACCGGTGACTTTCGGCATGACAGCAGAAAATATGGTTTATGGGGATGAGATAGAAAATAGAGGACTTTTGGGCAGTAGCGCCAGTATCCATTTGGGAGATAAATCATTTTGCGCAGTAATCCCTTTGCCAGGGGAGCATATGGTTTATAATGCGCTGGCAGCAGCTTCAGTGGGAAGCCTGATGGGGCTGACGGAAGAAGAAATAGCAAAAGGGATAAGAGCGGTTAAGCCGGTAGGGGGAAGAAGCAACCGGATGCAGCTTAAGGATAAGATTGTGATTGACGATTGCTATAATGCCAATCCGGTTTCCATGCGTGCAGCTTTGGATTTGCTATCTATGGCGCAGGGAAGGAAAGTAGCACTGCTGGGGGATATGTTTGAACTGGGGGAAAAAGAAAGGGAGATGCATTCCCAGGTGGGAGCCTATGCGGCGAAGCTGGGCATAGATGTTATCGTGTGTATTGGTGATTTGGCAAAGGATATGTATGAGGGGGCCTGTGAAGGCGTTAAGGAATCGGAAGCGAAGGGAACCGGAAGCCGGGTCGGCAGCCATGTCCACTATTTTTCCCAAAAAGGAGAGTTCATGGAAAAGTGGAAAGACATTGGAAAAGAGGGGGATACCGTGCTGGTGAAAGCGTCTCATGGCATGGCCTTTGAAGAGATTGTAAAGATGCTTGCAGGATAAAACAGGCAGCAGACTGTAGGTGGAACAGCACACAATAATAACTGTTGGAAATGAAGGATGGGAAATACAATGGGAAAAAAGATGCCGGTCGGCCGGGAAAGTTTTTCGGAGAAAATAAGAAGTTGGACAGCCAATATATATTTGCTCATAATGCTGGCAGTGTATCCTCTTTTTATGGTAAATGGATACATGGATTTGGTGTATAAGAAATGGGCGATGTTTTTATATACTACCGGGGTCATGGTGCTTTTTAGTGTATTGTGGTATCTGTTTGGAACGAAAGGCAATGAGAAGGCGATATGGTTTCCGTGGTATTTGGCGGGCAAGGCAGGACGGGTGAAAAAAGATAGGGAGTCAACTTGGCTTCCTATGGATTGGTTTGTGATTGGGTATTTTATTTGCGTGATAGTTTCCTACTTAGGCGCTTCGGATAGGGCGTTTTCGCTGTGGGGTGTGGATACTTGGTATACAGGATTTGTGTCGCAGATGCTTTTTGTAGGAATTTACTTTATGATTTCTACCGGTTATAAAAAAATGCCTTATTTGGATGTGATTGCTGCAGCGGCAGGAACCTTGGTGGCTTTTATTATCGTATTGCAGCGTTTCGGAGTGGACGCGTTTTCTCTTTACAAGGGATTTGGGGAAGATGTTAAGCTAAATTTTGTAACCACTCTTGGACAGGTAACATGGACATCCAGTTATGTCAGCATTTTGCTTATTGTAGGGATGGGCGTTTATTTTGCAGGAGCGGAAGGGCAAAAAAGGGTATTATGGGCGGTTTGCATCGGTATTGGGTTTATGGCGGAGCTGCTCTTGAATTGTGACAGTGGGATAATTGCTATCATTGCTGCACTTATGATTATGGTATGGCTGGCAGTGGGAAACCGGGAGAAGACGATGCGCTTTATGGAAGTGATTATGTTCCTGCTGGCAGCAGCGGCGGTGACCGGAATTTTGGAACGCATTTTGGAAGGGCAGATGGTGCCCATTGATGCCGTTTATTTGAAGGTGGCTCAAAGCATACTGATATACCCGGCTTTGGCATTGGCTGCCTTTTTATACTGGCTGGTAAAAACGGATAAAATTTGTTTGGATGGGAAAAGGAAAGCGGTATGGATTATTAAGGGGATATATCTTGCCTTGATAGGAATTGCGGTAATTGCAGCAATTGTTTTGTTTATCCTTCACGGGAAAGGATATTTTTCCGGTTCTCCAACGGAAAATTATTTCCGGTTCACTATATGGTGGGGGAACAGCAGGGGCTTTATATGGCGCACCGGGGCGGCAGTATTCGGCGATTTCGGTTTGTGGAGAAAATTGTTCGGCTGCGGCCCGGATGGATTTACACCGTATGCTTACCAGTTGATGGGGGATGCCATCAATGAGTTTTGGCATAACCAGCTCGTGCCAAATGTACATAATGAGTGGTTTAATGCAGTGATTAATTATGGGCTTGTAGGCGGGATTGCCTATTTGGGTATATTTTTGTCTTCGGCATGGGCATGCATGAAGGCGGCTTTCTGTATGGAGGGGGAGAAAAAAGTTGTAGTCTTCGGCTGCGGGCTGGCGGCTGCAGGCTATATTTTCCATAATGTACTTTGCTATCAGCAGATTATCGGCACGCCATTTATCTTTATATTGATGGGGATTGGGGCGGCGAAGATTCGATGGGACAGAAGAAAAAAATAGTTGGTCATCAATGTCATTTAGTTAACGGTACCGGACGCCGTGAGGAACATAAAATGCTCC
>CAJUSR010000012.1 GCA_910588855.1 uncultured Kineothrix sp.
TTAATCTGGAGAGCAGATGTATTTGTTGATGTGATTCTGTCAGTAGCTAAGATATTGTTTGCATGGATCTTATGGAGTATTTTGTTTGAAGGAAAAGAGCAGATAGCAGGATTGAAATTTCACACCATGATTTCTTACTATATCATAAGTTCCTATCTATTCCAGATGGAAAAGTCTGCTGAAATCAGCCAGCAGATGACGGGGATGTTGAGAAACGGCACTTTTTCAAAATATATGGTGATACCGGTACAGACACAGGGCTATTTTGTGGCGATGGAGGTCGGGAAGCTTGCATTTTCTTCAGGCATTGGCTTTTTAGCAACTGTTCTGTGGTTTTGTTTGTTCAAGATTTCTATTGTACATACAGTCGATTTGAAGATATTGCTATGCGGAATTATCATGGTTGTTTTAGGTCTGCTGTTTATGGCTCAGCTCAATTATTTCCTTGGGATTTTAACTTTAAAATTTGAGGAGATCAGTACCTTTCTCATGATAAAGGATAATTTATCAGCAGTTGTGACAGGGGCGGTGATTCCCCTTGCACTTTTGCCGGAATGGATGATAGCCAGCATGAGATTTCTACCGTTCTATTATGTTACATATCTCCCAAGTATGCTGCTTATAGGGAAATGTGAGGATGAAGCAGTGACAGGCTTATTGGTTTTAAGTATATGGTGCATTTTCTTTATTGTTTTAAATCAAGTAACTTATGAACATTATCGGATTAAATATGACGGAGCAGGAATATGAAAAATAATTTTAAATTTTTGAAAGAATTAATGAAATTAAGGCTATCCCATATCATGACATTCCGGTTGGGATTCTTTGGACCGTTTTTTATTGACACCAGTTATTTTCTGGTTCAGCTTTTTGCCTTTGAGGCAATTTACGGGCATGTGGATAAAATTCGTGGATGGGGGCATGGAGAAATCCTTGTTTTTGTAGGAACATTTTCTCTTATCAATGCCCTTAACATGATAATTTATTTTTTTGGAGTGATTTCCATACCTGAAAAAATACAAACAGGTGAACTGGATTTGTATCTGACCAAACCGGTAAATCCGCTATTGCGGATAACTTTTGAAAAAATAAATCCAGGTTCCATACCGCTATTGGCTTTCAGTGCATGTATTATTGCGTATGGGGTGAAAGAAATAGACATGGGTTTTTCATGGGCTAATATTATTAAATATCTGTTTCTGGTTTTTATGATGACGATACTGTACTACGATATGGAACTCTTGATACGATGCTTTGCTTTTTTTTGTTTTCTCTGTAAACAATTTAACGAAAATTGAGGAGACAACGATTGACTTGTGTTTGAAAATACCAGGGATTGCTTTTTATGGAATTTATAAGTTTATTTTTTATTGTGTATTGCCATATGGAATCATTGCAACGTTGCCGACACAGGCACTTATAGGGGCACTGTCAGTAAAGGGTCTGTTTTTTGGAGTAGCAATTGTGTGTATTTTTACTTTTTTTGCATTGTCATTTTGGTCATATGGAGTACACAGATATGAAAGTGCAAGCAGTTAATTATTTTTTGTAATAGGAGGGGTAAAATGGTTCAAACAGATAAAGTATTGGAATTTGATAAGATGAAAGGCAGGCTGGAGGCTTATGCTGTTTATCTGCTGCACAAAAAGGGGGTATATGATACTGCTGGAATTAAGTGCAATCTATTCCCTAAAAAATGCCTTTTATTCCAAATGAGTTGCTGCCCTCTGGGCATCTGATATAATTTTATCAATTATAATTTACGGTCATCAGTGAACTTGTTGGTGATGACGGAGGGTGTGAATCGAAATGATGCTTAGAGAGGATAAAAAAATGAACGCTATATTTTCACATGAAGAGACAAATACCAAAAGACAGAGGGAATTTGATTACCTGAAAGGGATTTTTATGCTGTTTATTTACCTGATTCATGCCTTTCAGGCAACCATGTCCCCGGAAGATTCCATTACCCAGTGGATTTTTATGTTTGCAACGATGTCTGGCGCAGCTATTTTTATTTTTGTTATGGGAATTGGAACTGTTTACAGCAGGAATGCAACGCCAGTGGGAATGGCAAAGAGCGGTGTCCGCATGGTGGTTTATCAGTATCTGAATAACTTTGCCTATGTAATCGCTCTGCTAATTCCCTACCCCTTCGTTTCTGGAAACCTGACGGGAACCGGGAGGGATAATTTCAAATATTTGACAGTGGTATACATTCAATACATCAATATTTTTTTTATTACCGGAATTATTTATTTTGTATTGGCATTGCTAAAGAAGCTGAATATGAGCATTGCAGGGTACGTGATAATGGGTGCGGCCGTAAGTATCATTGCGCCATTCCTTTATGGAAAACCTGTAGATGTGCCGGTGCTTGGGTATATTATGAAACTATTGATTGGAGATGCAGAGTTTGTCTCCTTTACGCCGCTCTATTTTCTGGCCTATGCGATGTTTGGAGTTGCCTTTGGCAAAATCCTGCGGCATGTGAAGGATAAAACCAAATTTTACGGCATGCTGGCTGTTCCCAGCACCGTGGTCATCATTGTATGGTGGGTATTGACATTCAGAAAATATGGTTCGGATATATCCCAAATGTATACTGAGTTAAGTAATGCGTATCCACAGCCGGATCCCTGGCACGTAGTGGCAAGCATGGCGCACATATTTCTTTTTGCCATAGTATTTTTCTTTATGGAAATAATCTGCAGAAAGGATGGTAAACTGCGTGAGCCAAAGAATCCTGTTGCAAGGCAGATTTTATATTATAGCGAACATATATCAAAATATTATGCATTACATATAATCGTATATTTTGTTGCTCTCGGAATCAATGGTTATGAGTGCTTTCAAAGTTATCAATGCTGGCTTCTTGCATTGCTTTCCATCCTGGTAACAGAGATTATGGTAAGAGGATACAATATGCTGCAGGCAAAAATCGCAGCATGACAAATATATTTGTGCAGGCAAAAGTATGGTAGGAGGATATTGGGATGGAGCAGACGCACCAGAGGAATGAAAGGCTGATAGAGAATAAAATTTGGAAGTATCTTTTACCGGGAATTATGATGTCGCTGGCTTTGCAGTTGGGGAACATCGTTGATACAGTATTTGTGGGGAACTTTTTGGGGACAGAGGCAATGTCAGCCATAACGCTTGTTCTTCCCATGGAAACTTTAATACAGGTAACAGGCTATTGTCTTGGTATGGGAGGATCTATTGCAGCAGGTATTTTGCTTGGCAGGCGAAATAAAGAGGGGGCATCACAACTATTTTCAATCACATTAGTGATAACTGTTGTTGTGGGACTTATCATTGCTGCAGCGGCGCCTTTTTTGGCAATGCCCATTGCAGATGCTCTGGCAAAGGGTGGAAATCTGAATATTCCTGCAGGCCATTATCTTTTTGTAGGGATGCTTGGCGCTCCGGTTATTGGTGTCGGGCTCCTTATGTCCAGTTTTCTGGGTGTGGAAAACCATCCCGGGCTTGCATCTGCCTATCTGATCACCTCTAATGTAATCAATTTGATCCTTGACTACATATTATTAAAATTCACTGATATTGGTATTGCAGGTGCTGCTCTGTCTACGGTGGTTGGATTTTTACTTGGAATGGTTATTTTTATCTTATATATCCGTTCTCCGAAGCGCATGATAAGCTTTGTCAGAATCCGGTCATTTGCTCCTCTGAAAGAGGCGGTCATATCAGGGGCGCCGATTTTTGTATTTATGATCATGACCATAATAAAATCCTTTGGGCTGAATGAAATTATTATCCGTTTTATTGGAGAGGGCGGAATGGCAGTTTATACGGTATGCGACAATGTCCTTATGATTGTGGAAATGATTACGGCCGGAATCATAGGTGTAATACCCAATATAGCGGGAATCCTTTATGGGGAAAAGGATTACTTCGGTATCCGCGCGCTGTGCAAAAGGGTTCTTGTATTAAGCGCGGCTGCAACGCTATGTATTTTTGTGCTTGTTATGGTGTTTGCAAAGTCAATTACCGTTATGTTTGGCGTGGATAATTCAGCTCTTTCTTCCATGATGGTGACAGCGCTTAGGATTTTTATTTTGTGCCTGCCGGCATATGTATGGAATAAATTTCTTGTGGGCTATTATGAATCGATTGAAGAGTCAAAACAGGCAAGCATTATTACATTCTTTCAAAATGGCATTTATGTGCTGCCCGCTGCAGCTCTTGGGGTCATTCTGGAAGTAAAAATGGGCGGCGGCGGTATAAATGGTCTGGCGCTTAGTTTTGTTTGTTCGGAAATCCTGACAGTTCTTACGGCATATCTTTATCGCAAAATCAATCATAGAGGCGCGGATTTTTATCTACTTCCTGAGGAAACGGGAATCTGTTTTGATTTTACCGTGAAGGCAGATATGGACGAGACTGCGCTAGTACCCAGAGAGGTAAAAAAGTTCTGTATTGATCATGGCATAAGCGCTAATAAGGCGAATATCGTGGCGATGGCTGCGGAGGAAATGATCGTAAATTGTATCAAATATGGCGGCAGGCTGTCTCATTGGATTGATGTCAGCCTGGTGATAGAAAAGCAAAAGATGCTTCTGCGGATCAGGGACAATGGAGTGCCTTTTAATCCCACTGAGTATGAATTTGACAGTGGAAAATTTGATATACATGGGATTGAGGTTGTGAAAACAATCTCTTCCGACATTAGTTATATGCGCACAATGGATTTGAATAATACTGTGTTAGAATTTGACATAGAACAGGAGGAAGAAAAGTGAAAAAAATTAACGACACGGTTTATAAAATTGATTTTGTATCGGTAGTAAGTATGTTTGAGAAACAGGTAGAAATGCATCCGGACAAAACGGCAGTCATTTCAGGCAGCGAGAGGAAAACGTATTGTGAACTGAATGCTGATGCAAACAGGGTGGCAGATGTTCTGATACAAAATGGGGTAGAGGCAGAAACGATTGTGGCTGTTCTTTTAGAACGTGGTATAAAAGTTTATACTGCGACACAGGGAATCTTAAAGGCAGGCGGGGCATTTACCTGTATTTCTGCCGAATATCCCAAGGAGCGTGTGCGCTATATATTAGAGGATAGCGGCGCAAAATGGATTATTACAGATGAAAAGATAAAGAATCGGTTCAGGGATTTGTGGGAGACATTAGAGTGTACACCTCTTATCATCGACGAGATTTTAAAAGGTAAAAATACGCAAAATCCCAGTCGGGAAATACATGAAAAAGACTTATGCTATGTTATTTATACGTCAGGTTCTACAGGAAAGCCTAAGGGTGTTATGATTGAACAGGGGAATCTGTCAAATTTCGTAAATGCAAACCCAAAGAATCATGAAACGCTTGGATTTACAGAAAAATCGTCGGTTGTTCTTGCACTTGCGACAATAACATTTGATGTTTCTATTATGGAAGAGTTTATTCCTCTCACAAATGGTATGACAGTTGTCATTGCAACAGAGGAGGAAATACATAATCTGGATTTGCTTGCGGATGCCATTTTGCAGCATGGCGTTGATAGTATAACAACAACACCATCTTTTCTTTCTGTTATGCTGGAAATTCCGAAAATGCGGGAGGCATTAAAGCAGGTTCGTTCCTACGATCTAGGCGCTGAAGTATTTCAGGGAGGATTGTATGACAAAATATGTGCAGTCAATCCGGAAGCATATATCATGAACGGATATGGGCCTACAGAAACAACGATCAGCTGTACTATGAAGGTAATCACGAGTGGTGAGAATATCACCATTGGCATACCGAATGCCAATGTGCTTGTATATATTATTGATGAGAATAATAAAGAAGTGCCGGATGGGCAGGTTGGTGAGCTTCTCATCTGTGGAAAGGGTGTAGGGCGTGGATACCGGAACCTTCCTGAAAAGACGGCCGAGGCATTTATTGAGTATCATGGTATGCGTGGCTACAAGTCAGGAGACCTTGCCCTGATTAACTCTGAGGGGGAGATTGAATTTCATGGAAGAAAGGATAATCAGGTAAAACTTAGAGGCCTTCGGATTGAGCTGGGTGAAGTTGAGGAAGTGATTCTAAGCCATGCGGATGTTTTGAACGCAGTAGCGGTAGTGATTGATGAGCAGCTTTGCGTATACTATACTGCCACAAAAGAAATCGAGCCGCAGGAGCTTTCTGATTTTGCGGCAGAGAGCCTTGCCTACTATATGGTGCCGGATATCCTGCTTCAGCTTGAGGAAATGCCGCTGACGGCAAATCATAAAATAGACAAAAAATCCCTGCCAAAACCGGTGCTGAAACAGGGCGATTATGAGGTGCCTAAAAATAAGATGCAACAAAAGATTTTTGATATCGTAGCATCCGTCACCAATAACAGCAACTTTGGCATAAACACGCCATTTTATCACGCAGGGCTTACTTCTCTGGGGGCAATGAAATTAAATGTCTTGCTGGCAGATGGATTTGGTATAGCGATAAAGACCAGCGATATCACCCAGCATAATACGGTGGTACTTATGGAGGAATTTATCAGGAATGCAGAAGCACCTGATGCAATGGAAATCCGTTGCGTTTATCCTTTAACAGGTTCCCAGAAAGGGATTTTTGCGGAGTGTGCGAAGAATCCGGAAACAACGATTTATAATATACCGTTTTTGTTTACGCTTGATGACAGTATTGAGGAAGAGAAACTTGCCGATGCAGTTGCCAGAACCATTCAGGCACATTCCTATATGACGGCACGTTTTGGAATCAGTGAAGACGGAGAAATGGTTCAAAAACCCTTTTCAGAAGATTTTGTGCCTGAGATTATCAGAACAACAGACAGTGAGTTTAACAAGAACGATCTTGTAAAGCCATTTCAATTAGAAGGGGGCAGGCTGTTCCGGATCACAATCTACCAGACTGAGACGAAGAAGTATCTATTTATAGATTTTCACCACATCATGGCGGATGGAAATTCCTATGATATTTTTTTCAGGGACTTGAACCGTGCCTATATGGGCGAAGAATTGGCAGAGGAAGATTATACCGGTTTTGATGCGGCTGTTTCAGAAGAATATACAGTGGAGAGAGGCGGTTATAAAAAGGCTGCTCTTTATTATGACAATATTTTTCAGGGGCTTGAAGTCGAGTCGCTTCCGATTTTTGACAAAAAAGGAGATACGCCCAAAAAGGGGCTGGCAGAATATAAGATGTCAGTTTCTGCAGAAGCGGCCCTACAATTTTGTGAAAGAATGGGAATTACACCAAATACACTCTTTACCGGAGTTTTTGGAATCCTGATGTCCCGCTGGTCAAATGCAAAAGAATCGCTATTTGCGACCATCTATAATGGCAGGAACGATTCGAGGCTTGAGAATACGATATGCATGCTTGTAAAAACGCTTCCTGTATATTGTAAATTTGATGATAAGACTACGATTGTATCCTATATGGTTTCTTTGCAGGAACAGTTAATGAATTCCATGACAAATGATATTTTCCCGTTTTCCGATATTGCTGCAAAATATGGGATTACTTCTGATTTGATTTTTGCATATCAGGCAGAACTTACAGACGATTATCCGATGGGAAATACCGTTGCTGTTGGTGAGGATCTGTCCCTCGACCTGCCCAAAGAGCCACTGTTACTTCAGGTTCGTCTCTATGATGGGGAGTATTATCTGACAGCTGAGTACCGCAGTGATTTGTATCTGGAGGAAACGGTTCAGAACATTATGGATTCTTACAATGCCGCTTTCAAATCCATATTCGGCTGCCGCAATGTATCCGATGTGACAATCCTTTCAGAGCAGCAGGAAAAAATGCTTGACAGTTTTAATGAGACAGAAGTGTTATATGATGTCAGCAAAACGGTTGTGGATATGTTTGAGGAGGCGGCTGCTAAATATCCCGGCCAGACAGCCGTTGTATATGAAGATGTCAGATATACATACAGTGAGGTTGAAAAAATAACGCGTAATCTTGCGGGCAATCTTATCCGGAGGGGATTAACAGCAGGTGATGTAGTTGCTGTGCTGATTCCACGTTGTGAATATATGGCAATCTGTTCGATGGGTGTTGCCCGCAGCGGCTGTGCCTGCCAGCCGCTTGACCATACGTATCCTCAGGACAGACTGCATTTTATGCTGGAGGACAGTGGTGCGAAACTGTTGATCACTACACAGAAGATGCGTGAACTGGTGTCTGACTATACAGGACAGATATTGTATCTTGATGAGATACCAGACCTGCCGGAATATATGGAAAAGCTGCCGTCTCCAAAGCCGGAGGATTTGTTTACGCTGCTTTACACATCAGGATCGACAGGGGTGCCCAAGGGCTGTATGATTGAGTATGGAAATATCACTGCATTCTGCACATGGTATCACAGACAATATGAGTTTGACGGTTCTGCCCGCCTGGCAGGCTATGCCTCCTATGGTTTTGACGCATCTATGATGGATATTTTTACGTCTCTCACGGCAGGTGCGCAATTAAATATCATTGCCGAGGAAGTACGCCTTGACCTTTTTGCACTCTGTGATTATTTTGAAGAGAACCGGATTACCCATTCCTTTATGACGACACAGGTGGGACGCCAATTTGCAATGGAAATAAAGAGTAAAACATTAAAACATCTCAGTACAGGCGGAGAAAAGCTGGTTCCTTTAAATCCGCCGGAGGGTATCAGGTTTTACAATGTCTATGGGCCTACGGAATGTACGGTTTATACAACGATCTTTGAGATGGACCGGTATTATGATGATATTCCGATTGGGAAGCCGCTGGATAATCTGAAACTCTATATTGTTGATGACAAAGGACACCGCCTGCCGGCAGGGGCGTCCGGTGAGCTGCTCGTTTCGGGAAGGCAGGTATCGCGGGGGTACCTGAACCGTCCGGAGAAAACAAAAGAGGTGTATGCTAAAAATCCTTATACTGACCAGGAGGGATACGAGCGGATGTACCACACAGGTGATGTGGTGCGCTACTTAAATGATGGAAATATTTCATTTGTGGGCAGACGGGATGCCCAGGTAAAAATAAGAGGATTCCGGATTGAGCTTACGGAAGTGGAGGAAGTTATCCGGCGTTTTCCGGAGATCAAAGATGCCACAGTTGCTGCATTTGATGAGGAGGGCGGCGGTAAATATATCGCAGCATATGTTGTGTCAGATGAGCAGATCGATACAGAGAAGTTGAATGCTTTTATTATGGAAACAAAGCCGCCGTATATGGTACCGGCTGTAACGATGCAGATTGACCGGATTCCATTAAATCAGAACCAGAAGGTCAACAGGCGCGCTCTGCCAAAGCCGCAAAAGGCAATGGAGGAAATGATTCCGCCGAAAAATGAAATGCAGCAGAGTATTTGTGACTGTATTGCTGAAGCAATCGGGCACAGGGAGTTTGGTATCACTACTGATATTCAGTTTGCGGGACTGACTTCTATCAGTGCGATAAAACTTAATGTGCTTCTGGCAAAGAAATTTGACGTGGCGATCAAGACAAATGATATCAGGGAAAATCCAACTGTCGTCCAGTTAGAAAGATTCCTTCTGGGGGCGGAAAAATCCGAGATACATGAAGCACGGGAGGTGTATCCTCTTACCAACGCGCAGGCAGGTATCTTTGTAGACTGTACGGCGAATATGGGGACAACGGTTTATAATATTCCATATTTGTTCCGGCTAAGTCCCAAGATAGATTTGATCCGGCTAAAAGAAGCAATAGAGCAGACAGTGGAAGCGCATCCATATCTAAAAGTACAGCTTTTTATGGACGAGGACGGTGAAATACGCCAGCGCAGGAATGATCATTTGGAATACACCACTGAAATTATTGACGGCATGGACAGGGAAAAACTGGTAAGGCCATTTCCGCTGTTTCAAGAGCCGCTGTTCCGTTTTGAGATACATAGGACACATGAGGGAAGTTATCTGTTCCTTGATGTGCATCATCTGATTGCAGACGGCACCTCTCTTTCTGTTATTTTGTCGGATATCGACAGGGCATATCAAGGCGAAAAGCTTACGGCAGAGACATATACTGCCTATGATGCAGCACTTGACAACGAAAGGGCAATCCAGGGAGAAAAGTATAAAAAAGCGGAAGAATTTTACGCCTCTGTATTGAAAGACTGCAGCTCGGACACCAGCCTTTATCCAGACAAAAATGGAGAGGCGCCGGGCATTGGGAATTTGCGCAGAAGGAGTGATGTCATCAGCAAGGAAGCTGTGCAGGCAATCTGTGAGAAATATGGTATAACAGAGAATGTATTTTTCACAGGTATATTTGGCACAGCACTGGCAAGATACCATTTTGCCCCCAAAAGTGTATTTACAACCATCTATCATGGCAGAAATGACTCACGTCTTTCTGATACAATCGGTATGTTTGTAAAAACATTGCCTGTGGTGTGTGATACAACGAAAAATACGGAAGATTATTTTGTGACAATTAAAAACCAGCTTATGGGAATGATGGATCACGATATTTATCCGTTCCAGGAAATCAGCCGCAATTTCCATATTAAGCCTGATACGATGTTTGTGTATCAGGGCGGGAATTTTGCATTTACTAAAATCTGTGGAGAGGATGCAGAAGAAATCCCCCTTGGCTTAAATGCGGCAAAGGAGCCGATATCGCTTATGATGAGCATTGAAAACGGCGAATACATCTATGAGCTGGAATACAGAAGTGATTTATTTGAAAAGGAGACGGCAGAGTATCTGATAGAAAACCTTGAAATCACCACAAGGGCTTTCCTTGATGGAAAGGAACCGTCAGAGATACGCCTTCTGTTCGATGAAAAGGATAAGATGGTAAATACGCCGCAGTATATGGGGAAGACTTTTATCGACCTGTTCCGGGAAGCTGTGTCAAAATATCCGGACAATACTGCCGTAAAAGATGAGAACGGTACAATAACATATGCAGAGCTTGATGCAGTGTCGGAGTATATAGCTTATAAACTGAAGAATAATGGTTTTGGGCGGGAAAATGTTGCCGGAATTTTATGCGGCAGGACAAGGGAATTTGTGGAGGCGTTTGTAGGAATCATGAAAGCGGGAGGCGCATATGTTCCCCTTGATCCGGAATATCCGCAGGAGAGAATTGAATATATGCTTTCTGACAGTGGCAGTGAAAATTTTCTTCTTATGAGGAAATATCGATCACTGACAGAGGGGTATGACAAAAATGTAATTTACCTTGACGAGATAGAAAAAGACGGACTTGGCTTTACAGGAAAGACGGATCTGACGCCGCCGCTTCCGGAGAATCTGGCATATATGATCTACACCTCCGGCTCGACAGGAAAACCAAAGGGCGTTATGCTGGAGCACCGCAACCTTATGACATTAATTGAGCATACAGTCACCTTTCATAAGACGGTTCCGGAGGATATGTATGGCGAATTTTCTTCTTTCTGCTTTGACGCTTCGGTACATGACCTGTTTATGCCTTTGACGGTGGGAGCCTCCCTTTATATTTTCCCGGAAAGTGTCAGGAAGGATGCTGTCGCTGTCTGCCGTACCTTTGAAAACGAACCGATTACAGTAGCGACCATGCCGACCCAGATGGGTGAGCTTGTGGCGGAAACTCTGACAGGGGATTGCGCTTTAAGGATTCTCACCCTGGGAGGCGAAAAGTTTAAGCGCTATTATGATAGGAAGTACATGATGGTAAATGGCTATGGGCCTACGGAAAATACCGTTTCGTCCACAGAGTTTGTGGTTGACAAGGAATATAAAACGATTCCCATTGGCAAATCACAGCTCAATGTAAGGAGTTACATCGTAGATGAGAACTTAAAGCGTGTACCTGTGGGAGCGCCAGGGGAGCTTTGCGTGGCAGGGCGGCAGGTGGCAAGAGGATACCATAATCTGCCGGAAAAAACGGCCTCCGTATTTGTGCCAAATCCTTTTGCCACATGCAAGGATGAGGAAAGGCTGTATCATACAGGCGATATGGTACGTCTGAAAGGTGACGGAAATATTGAATATATCGGGCGGATTGACTCACAGATTAAGATCAATGGATTCCGCGTGGAACTCGGTGAGATTGAGGGGACAGTCCTGAAACGTAACGGCGTTGGTGAGGTGGCGGCAATCCCTGTGGATCAGAGCGGTGTAACATATATTGCGGTTTATTATACCGGAACAGAGTACAAAGAGGAGGATTGGAAAGCATTTTTAAGTCCAATGCTTCCGGAATACATGATGCCTGCATTCTATACACACCTGGACAAAATGCCTGTTACGCCTGGCGGAAAGATTGATAAGCGTGCTTTGCCGGAGCCTGCCATTATGGAAGAGCGCACCGATTATGCCGCACCTGCGACGGGAGCGCAGATAAAACTGTGTAAGCTGTTTGAAAAAGCATTAGGGCGGGAAAAGGTAGGAATCGATGATGATTTCTTTGCAATTGGCGGTACCTCCCTTGCTGCTTCCAAGGTTGCAGTAATGTGCCTGAATGAGAAGATTCCTCTGGTATATGCAGATATATTCAAATATCCTACGGTGCGCGCGCTTGCTAGGGCAGTATATGGAGATGAGGTGCAGAAGGATGATACAGATGAATTTGCAAATTATTCCTACAATGCGATTGATACGCTGATTGCTGCAAATAACAGGCAAAACGCTGACCGGGTGGAGAAAAAGGAGTTAGGTGATATCCTGATCACAGGTGCAACAGGTTTCCTGGGGATTCACGTGTTAAAAGAATTTCTTGACAATTACGATGGCAAGGCATATTGTATGGTGCGCAAAGGCAGATATGAGTCAAGTGACCGGCGTCTGATGAATATGCTGATGTATTATTTTGATTTGACATATACCGAACTGTTTGGTGACAGGATCATCTGCATTGACAGTGACATAACGGACAAGAAAGTGGTAGACAGCTTAAAAGACGTACCTTTTACCACATTGATTAACTGTGCTGCCTGCGTCAAACATTTTGCAGCGGGTGAGATGTTAGAAAAAATCAATGTAACAGGTGTCAAATATCTGATAGATCTCTGCGCATCAGCAAATAGAAGGCTTGTACAGATTTCAACCATATCAGTAGGCGGTGAGGGTATGGATGGCAGGCCGCCGATGCATCAAAAACTTGCTGAAAATGATCTGTATTTTGGGCAGAGAATTGCCAATGAGTATATACGCACGAAGTTCCTTGCAGAACGTGCCGTGCTGGAAGCGGCCGCAGAAGGTCTTGATGCGAAAGTGATTCGTGTCGGTAATCTTATGAGCCGCCACAGAGATGGGGAGTTCCAGATTAACTTTATCACGAATGGTTTTCTAAGGAGTTTGCGCGGGTACGCTGCAGTTGGCGCATTTCCAATGGATAGCATGAATGAAGGCGCTGAATTTTCACCAATTGATGAAACAGCGGCAGCATTGCTCTGTCTTGCGGGAACAGACAGCAGGTTTACGGTATTCCATGCCTGCAACAACCACAGGATTTTTATGAGTGATGTGATATATGTAATGCGTGAGAGGGGCTTTGGCATTAAAATCATGCCTGGAGATCAATTCATTGAGACGGTCAATGCGTATGCGGCAGAACATGAAACAAGTGATGCGGTATCGGGACTTATCGCTTATACTTCCCATGATGAGGAGGAACTCTACACGATTGATTATGATAATGCCTTTACAACCGAAGTGCTTTACCGTTTGGGATTCAAATGGAATATAACGGATAACAGATACCTTGCAAAGGCAATCGAAGCATTGGAGGGACTGAACTTTTTTGATAATTTAGATACGCTCTAATACTACGAAAATCTTATGCTAATTTTTTATGGAGGAGACAAAAGTGACGATTACAAAAACAATGGAAAATAACAAAGCCATTCTCTCGGTCGAGGGATGGCTGGACACAAGTTCAGCACCAGAGCTGGGTCGGGAAATTGAGGCGCTTTCTGATATAGAGAGCCTGATACTTGATTTTGATAAACTGGAATATATTGCATCGGCGGGGCTTCGTATCGTTGTGTTGGCATATAAGAAACTTAAAAGTATGAATGGAGAGTTTTCCATAATCCATGTAAGCAGCGAAGTGATGGAGGTATTTAAGCTTACTGGATTTGACCAGAATTTTGATATACAGACAAAATAATTTCATATCAAAACGCAATTTAGTCATAGCACAAAGAAAGCTAAAGCAGTATGGTATCTGTGATATAATGCATAACTTTATAGGGCAAACTATTCCAAGAGGATTGGAAAGCAAGTTTGTTACACTTATGTTAAATATAGCCATTTATTTTGCATAATATGCATAGCAACGTATATGGTGGAAATTTAAAAATATTTTTAAAACGAAAACATGAGACAAATGCAGATTTTTTAAAACCGATTGCCATTATCTGACGGAATGCGTATGATTTTGGAAATAATGGCGCACAGATGACGGATACGCTTGAGCAGATACAGACTAGAGATGAACTATGGGAGCTTGCGTAGTCGGTTTTGGCGATGGAAAAAGGCGATGCGCCACGCTTGACGATATCACAATGCTTTCTCTTGAATAAAAGGCGAGAATGGAGACAAATTGATATGAAAGAGCTTACGATTGACGCTACAATAGAGAATATTGCTACCGTTACCGCTTTTATAGACGAGCAGCTTGAGCATCGAGATTGCCCGATGAAAACAAAGAGGCAGGTTCATATAGCGATAGACGAACTATTCGGCAATATCGCATACTATGCCTATCATCCTGAGAAGGGCATAGTGACCGTTCGTGCTGAAGTTACAGACAATCCCCTTGCGGTGGTGATAACATTTATCGACAATGGCACTCCATATGACCCGCTTGCAAAAGCTGATCCCGACATCACACTCTCTGTGGAGGAACGTGATGTCGGTGGGCTGGGCATTTATATGGTGAAAAAGACAATGGATGACATTTCATATGAATACAGGAACGGACAAAATATTCTCCGGATAAAAAAGAAGTTTTAGGAATTATCAGTAAATGGGGTAGTGCAAAATAGTTTGTGTCTTTGGGAAGAAATACCTCTTTTTTGGTAAGAATCAAGATCTGGCAATTCTTATCAAAAAGGAGGATTTTTTATGCCAGCAACAAAACAGCAGATTCGACAGATCATTGCAGATAACAACTTAGGCAGCGTAGCTGATGTCTACAGCCTGCTTAGGGAGAGTTTCAAAGATATCCTTCAGGAGTTCATGGAAGCAGGATTGGATGCCTCTCTCGGTTATGAAAAGAACCAGAAAGGTATCTCCGGGATAGAGGAAAAAGTGATATCCCTCTATGCAAGAGGCATGAGCACAAGGGACATCCACGACCAGATCCAGGAACTGTACGGCATGGAGCTGTCAGCGGAAATGGTACGGGCGTATCTTAAACCGTGCGGCATATATCGTGAATGAAACATCTGCTCTCTCAGAGCTGGAAAAGATCAAGGAAAAATGGGGGAGCGGCTTACCCAGTATCTGTAAAAGGAAAGGCTGGAAACGCCACACTTTTTTTCACGTAGAAACTTGCACAGCGTAACCAATATTTGAAAAAACTGGAGGAAGACAGAAAGCTGGTTATGAAATATATTCAGGACGGTCAACTGGATATCAGCCGGATTGACGACTGCATTTCAGTGGATACAAGGGAGACTTTTCTGCGCTGGATCGCACAGGCGAATCTGACGGTTTCCAAAAGTAGACGTACCGAGTATGGACAGGCTTTTCGTTTAATAAAACAGGAAGGGAGCCACACTCTGAAATGTGAGGATGGGAAACTGGTGATGCCTAAATATATATTTCAGTTTGAGGATTAGGAAAAATGGAAGCGGTAAGGGCATTAATAGAGAATTGTTGGATTGACAAAAAGAAAAATAAAGAATTATATGTGAAGGTCCGCAGAGAACTGACGAAATATCAGAAATTTTTCGGGAACAGTTGGGCTGGACGGTAATCAATAACGAACAGATATTGAAGGTGGAGAAAATACCTGCCCGTGCGGAAGGCTATATGGGCATTACAGATTTTACGGAGAGCAGGGATTACTGTCTTTTTTGCGCTGTCTTAATATTCCTGGAAGATAAGGAAGAACAGGAGCAATTTTTGTTATCTGAATTGGTAGATATGCTGGAGCTGCAGCTAAAAGATGTGATGGATGTAGACTGGACGTCTTTTACACAGAGGAAGTCTCTTGTAAGAGTGCTGCAGTTTTGCGAGAACATGAGGCTGTTAGAAGCATATGAAGGCAGCAGCGATAATGTGGGCAGCAGCATTGGACAGGAAATCTTATATGAGAACACAGGGCTTTCCAGATATATGGCGGTAAATTTTGCATATAGCATAGCTGGTTTCCAGTCATGGGAAGACTTTGAAAAGCAGCAGAATCAGGAAGGCGAAGCGGACAGGGGGCACTACAGGATTAATCGTGTATACAGGCAGATCGCTGCGGCCCCGGCCCTTTACTGGAACCAGTCTGATAACCCGGACAGTATCTATTTAAAAAACCAGAGGCAGTGGATACAGAAAAATTTCAGTGAATATTTGGGAGGACAGCTTCATATCCACAAAAACG
The DNA here is from genome assembly GCA_910588855.1 of uncultured Kineothrix sp. Classification (GTDB taxonomy): domain Bacteria; phylum Bacillota; class Clostridia; order Lachnospirales; family Lachnospiraceae; genus Kineothrix. Next base: position 16,521 of record CAJUSR010000012.1, read on the forward strand.
CTGCCTTTCTGGTGATGGATGAAGGGGAATCCTTTGGAGAAATGCATCCAAGAGAGGCTATGCTTCCGGAGCTTGTTTTACTTTTGTGCGGACGGATCAGGGAAAAAGCAGACGAGGGTATTTGGAAAGAGCGGTATGACGGGTGCATTGTGGTTTCAACAAAAGAGTTTCAGAAAGAAATTTACCATTGCCGCGATAAGTACAGGCTGGCATGGAGCAAGGAATACAGAGAGATGGAAGACGCAAAACTGTTGACAGCGGTTATCTCTTATATGAAATCATGGATGATGATTGGCGAGTGTGGCGAAGAACTTGTCATCTATCCGGCGGCAGGAAAAATGATCGGGAGTTATCCGGCGGAGTTTGATGTAAAGGAGAAGAATGGATGAGCGAGCGTTGGCATATGAACCGAATAGGATTTGTGAATTTCTGGCTGTACGATGATGAAGTATTTTCTTTTGCAGACGGTAAATTGCTTCTCCGCGGGCAGAATGGTTCAGGAAAATCAATCACAACACAAAGTTTTATTCCTTTTATACTGGATGGAGACAGGACTCCCAGCCGGCTGGACCCTTTTGGCTCCAATGACAGGAGAATGGAATACTATTTTTTGAATGACGGGGAGAAGGAGGAAGCCACCGGCTATCTGTACTTGGAGTTTAAGAAGGGGAACCGCTATCGGACAATTGGAATCGGTCAACAGGCTCAAAAGGGGAAAGCTATGGGCTTCTGGGGGTTTGTGGTATTGGATGGGAGGAGAATCGGAATGATTTTAATCTGTATCGGGAAGTGGGAAATACAAAGATTGCATATACGAAGCAGGAGATGAAAAAGGTACTGGGAGAAAATAATCTGTTTACGGAAACACAGAAAGATTATATGCATTTTGTAAATAAACATATATTCGGGTTCCCGAGGCTGGAACAGTACGAACAGTTTATACGGCTGCTCATAAAGGTCCGGGATCCCAAGCTTTCCAAGGAATTTACACCGAAAAAAGTATATGAGATACTGAACGATTCTTTGCAGACTCTGTCCGATGAGGATTTGCGCGCTATGGTGGACGCTGCCAGGGGAAAACTGGAAGCGGAAATGGAGGAATTAAAGGAAACTAAGGAAAAACTGGAGAAATCTTACAAAAGAGCAGGGGAACTCAAAGCGGAAAAAAGTCTGCTGGAACGGGAGAAGGAGGCTGTCGGGACAATAGATTTAGAGGAGGCGGATGAAAAATTAAGACAATGCCGAAACCGACAGGAAGATGCCAGGAAGGAATTTGCCATGTATTGCCAAAGCATTGAGAACCACAGAAATGCAATACGGGAGTATGATGCTGCGGCGCGTGGGATCCAGAAAAATATTGATGCTTATCAGATGGAGATAGAGCAGCTTGTGCATGAGATGGATGAACTTCAGGAGCTTATCTGCTTTTCCGGGCATGGACAAATTTTAAGCTTGTGGAAGAATTCCGATGGTTATGACGAATGTAAGAAAATCAGAAGTGAAATTGAAAAACTAAGCAAAAATGTGGAAGCGGCATTGGAGGAACTGAAAAAATTCAAAGAAATACAGATACAATGGGACAGGTTGTCAGAAGAGTGCAGCAGCTTGGAGGAAAAGAAAGCGCAGGCATGGCGGCAGGTAAATGATGCGGAGACGATGGAAGAGGCGCTACGGGATGACCTGATTGAGGCATACTATGGTCTGGAGCAGCATAACCAGGAATTTTATCTGTCCAAAAAGGAACTGGGACAGATGGCAGTCTATATCCAGAAATACCAGGGAATGCCGGATTATGGGAGTATACGCAATCTCATCGGAAACATATGGGAGATGAAAAACCAGAAGCTGGGAAGCGGGCTTTCCGCCTTGGAAGTACGGAAAGAAAAACTGGCGGAGTCTTTGAGAGTCTGCAGGGAAGAATTGAAGGAATTAGAAAAAGTACCGGAGATAACGCCTGTGCGCAGGGAAATCCTGTGCAGGACGAGGAAGAAGCTGACAGAGAATCATATTTCCTTTCTGCCTTTTTATGAGGCCGTGGATTTTACAGAGCATGCTTCTGTGCAAGACCGGGATTTGCTGGAATGCCAGTTGGAGGATGCGGGACTTTTAGATGCCCTGGTGGTGGTGCAGAAGGACTATACGCGGGCAATGAAGGTTTTAGGAGAATGGTCAGATAAGATTCTCTGCTTAGAAGATTCCGGGAAAATGAGATACTGTAAACTGACAGCGGCTGCCGGAGACATGGAGCTGCGGAAGATGACCGGGCAGATCTTGTCCAATATCGGGGAGGAAGACGATTGCCGGATTGTGTTAAGGTCCGACGGTTATTTCAGGCATGGCGCCTTGGAAGGGTACAGCAGGCCTGAAACGGAAGCTTGTTATATTGGGGAATCCATACGAAGGGAGAAGAAGAAGGAACAAATTAGAAAAAAAACGGAAGAATTGCAGCTTTTGCAGCAGGAATTGGAAACATCGGAGCAGGAAATCAGCGGAGTGAAGAAAAGAATTGGGATCTTGCAGGAAGAATTTCACGGATTGCCCGTATTTGACGAGCTGGACGAGGCAATCGCGATGAAGAAAGACCTAAACTGGACATTTGAAAAGTGCAGTGAGGAATGCAGGAAGAAACAGAAAGAAAAAGAAAGCTGTGAAATCCTAAAAAAGCAGTCCGCACAACGAATCATAACCAGATGCCGGGAGCTGCCCTATGAAAGAAACATTGAGAGTTATGAGGAGATACTGGGAGCGCTCCATGAGTATGCGTATCAATTAGAATCCTTTCAGATAGCTGGAATGCGTTTTTTGCCCGAGGAAGCCAGTAAAGATATGCACAAACAGTTGATCGAGAAAGAGGAGAATGCAATTGATATAGAAGATCTCCATAAAAAAAGGGCAGAGCAGGAAATACAGGCGCAGAAGCTACAGATAGAGAAACTGGAAGAATTCCTGAATGCACCTGAGAATAAAGAGAGGGCGGAGCGGTTGAAACTGATCCGGGATGAGCTGGATTCAAAGGGTAAGGAAGAAACGGAATTAGGTAAAAAACAGGCAGTATGGGAAGAAGCTGTGAAAAGACTGGAGCCGGGTATTGGGGCACAGAAAAATAGTATAACGGAAAAAGTGGAGAAGGAAGCCCAACTCAGGAAATATTTTGATGAAGAATTATCCCTGGGGCTTGTATTTGCCAGAGAAACCAAAACAATACCGGAAGCAGCGGAACAGGCAAAAACGATAATCAGGGAAACTGACAGAAATAAGTCCGTAACGGAGATTGTGTCGAATATGGACAGGATTTTTCATGCCCATATCGGAAATCTGGTAATTTACGGAACATTTATGGAAGATTGTTTCGCAGAAGAGACAACAGATGCGATGGTGTTGCGCAAACGTCATAGGATTGTTTCTTATATGCAGGGGCGGAAGCTGTATTTTGAAGAATTTTATCAGGTGATCAAAGAGAGGATAGATGAAACCGAACTGTTGATCCGCCAGAAGGACAGAGAGCTGTTTGAAAATATCCTGTCGGATACGCTGAGCAGAAAGTTAAATGTCCGTATTGCAGAAAGCAGGAAATGGATTCAGGATATGTCTTCCCTTATGCGAAAGATGGATACTTCCATGTCGCTGACCTTTTTGCTGGACTGGAGATCGAAGACCGCAGATGGAGAGGGGATACTGGATACCGCAGAGCTAGAGAAGATGCTAAACCGTGACAGGGAATTGATGACTGCGGAAGATATCGAAAAAATATCCGCACATTTCAGGAATAAGATTTATACGGTAAAGCAGATAGCGGAGGAAAACGGCGAAGTCTTAAGTTATTCGGATTTGGTGAGAGAAGCGCTGGACTACCGGAAGTGGTTTGAATTTAAAATGTTTTACTACCGGAATAATGATAATAAAAAAGAATTGACCAACGGAGCTTTTAAACGTTTCAGCGGAGGGGAAAAGGCAATGGCCATGTATGTTCCGCTGTTTGCGGCAGTGAATGCGCAATATAAAAAGGCAGAGCAGGATGATTTGCCGAGAATGATTGCGCTGGATGAAGCTTTTGCAGGTGTGGATGACAAAAATATCAGCAGCATGTTTGATCTGGTAAGAAAATTTGATTTTGACTATATTATGAATTTGCAGGTATTGTGGGGATGCTATGCGTCCGTACCCTTCCTGCGGATCGCAGAATTGCTTCGGCCGGCTAATTCACAGGTGGTTACGGTTATTTATTATTTATGGAACGGAAAACAGAGAATCATTGAGGAACAGTGAAGTGGAAGAAAAAAATTTAGAGGAATGCGCTCTTTATTTCAGGAATCATAAAGCATATATCCGTATGTTTATGGAGATGAAGAAAAAATACATAAAATATGGGAAGCTTTCAGGAAAAATTTTTCTTAATCATTTATCTGAGGCGGAATGTATCGCGTTGGGTAAAGTTTTTGGGAGAAGTCTGCTGCCTGATGATTTTGAATTTTCCATTGCCCAGCTACAGGCGGCACTGGATGAGACGAAGTATTGTGGCGTCGAAGTGGCGGCTCTTGTAGAAAAATATTTTAATGAAAAAATACTGTCAAACAGCCAGAGGAGAGAAGAAAAGACGGAGTTAAACAAACGGTTTTGGGAAGAAGTGCTGCATGAGGCGGGAAGCCGGTTTGGAAAGGACGCCGGGGGAACTCTATGGCTCAATGAAGTGCGGGAACAGCGAAAATACGGTTACCAGTTGATTATGAGGGAAAGGGAAAAATCAAGGGATGATATAAAGAAAGTGATTATGGAAGTGTGCAGTGCATTGACATACTTGTCCCAAGGGTAGGGGAATGGAAAGGAATATGTCAGGCTGGCTGTGCTGGGGGCAGAAATCACAAAGAATCCCCATTCTTTTGACAGGCAGAATGTAGCAGGACGTTTGCTGATCAGCGCTTTAAGCTTTACCTATAAGACAGAGGAACCAAAAGCACAGGAGGATGTTTTAGCCCTGTATTATGCGGCAGGGATTATGACTGACGATATCTCCAGCTATACCACGTGTTATGGAATCCATTTCTACGAAGGTGACAGGGAACATGAAGCTTACCGATTTTTTATTAGAAAGGGTGAAAAATATGTCCTGACGCTTTCCAATCTAAGCAGACTGACAAGGGCGGACAGCTGTAGGAAGAAAGTTTTCATTATAGAAAACCAGATGGTCTTTTCACAAGTGTGCGAAGAAATGGGAGGAGAAGAATATCCGATTTTGTGTACTTCCGGACAGTTAAGAACAGCTTCTTTATTTTTAATAGATTTACTGCTAAAGTCTGGATGCAAATTATATTACTGCGGTGATATAGACCCGGAAGGGATTGAGATAGCGGATCGAGTGATTGAAAGAGGATCCGGGCAGAGTTTTTCATGGAGAATGACGGCAGAGGACTATTACAGGTCAATATCGAATGAGATGCTTACAGAAAAACGTTTGACCCGGTTGGATAAGATTACGAATGCCCAATTGCGGGAAATTGTGCAGCTTTTGAAAACAGAAAAAAGAGCAGGGTATCAAGAGCATTTAATTGATTTAATGGTGGAAGATATTAAGGCAGAAAAATAGGATAACGAAGATAATTATTTTATCATAAAAAACTGGATGGAGTATCAGTCGAATGTTCTTAATGCGCCGGAACAGATAAAATTGATTGAGGAAAAGTGATATACAAATATGACGTTTAAATAATATTTAGCTTGGAGAGGGTTAATGGAAAGAGCAACTAAATTATATTGAAAAAACGGAAGTTAAGCTGCTCTTTTTGAAATGTCTAGAATTAGGACATAAAAATTACAGAAGAAAAACTGTAAAGCAAGATTTCAAACCGGATTTTATTTTTATAGGTGCTAAGAAGACCATGATTGTGATGAATTAATCACTCAGAACCATTTTTATCAATAGCTAATGGCTTTAATTTCCTGTAATGATGTAACGAAGGTGGGCTGAGGAACCCTTTGCGTGAGGAGCAGTCTGCCGGGGTGATAAAACATGATTTTCGCTATTTGGAATTTTCTGCTAAAAATGATGGTGCAATAGGTGATTTATGGTAAAATAAATAATAGCATAAGACTGATTATTATATTTATAAAATGAAATAATACAACAGGCATAGATTCATCGTGTAAAAAAATGATGGAAAGGGGAAACGAAAGATAAAATGGGTAGCAACATTGAATGTGAAAAAGTTAGAAATATTATTATTTGTGAAACGGACAAGAATAAAAAAGGAGCTCTCTTTAACCGATTGGCTTATGATGTTTTCCATGCACTTGGATTTGGAGAGCCGCGGTTTAATATACCGAAATCTGGAAGAGAAATTGACCTTATATTACAACATCGCACGGAAAATCGTAGAGTGCAAAGCTCATGCAGAGAAAGTGGGTGGAGCAGATGTAAACAAGTTCATAGGGGCGTTAGATGTAGAAAGGGGAAAATATGAACAAGATGGCATAAGTGTTGTTGGATATTTTTTATCCCAATCCGGTTTTAAGGGATCGGTTTATGATCAGGAGGAAGAGAGGGTTAAGTAAGTTATTGTGGAAATGAACGAAAAGAATTTTATCTTCCTTTGGATAGCAATGAAATCATAAAGTATTATAATATTTTTATCCAAGTTGGGGTGACTGGAATTGAAAATGGGCAGGAAGAAGATTATATGAGTCTTGATTTGGTTGCAGAAATTTCTTCGCCAGATGATGATATTGCGTTTGAAATTTTATCTCATGGAGTAATGTAGTCTAGAGTATGCGATAAATTTTCAAATTCTTCTTTTGTGATACCGCAGCTTTCTGGAAAATGATGTTGTTCCCACCATAAAGAATCGGGTAACTCTCGAAAATAAAGAGGAACCGTTTGCAAATCGCATTTTTCATACGTGTATGCAAGCTTCAAAATGGGATAGAAGTCATGTTCAAGCATTGGATTGTGCGGGTTGTAACTGTTTCCCAAAATATGACATGCCACAGCATATGCGGCATCTGGTTCTTTTCGCATTCACGACATAAATAGTTATCAAGCACTCAGTTAAGTTAATTGAAATGGAAGATGAGGCCTGGGCAGGTTATCACCCGGAAATTTTATCTCATCTATGTATTTTGCAAAATTGAAGTAAAATGGCGTCTGCGTCCGAATCAGGCACATTTTCTTTAAAATATTTTGTAAATGAAAGCAGAAAGCTATTCGCCTGCTTTTTCAGCCCTTTTTTACGCAGACTCCAATACTTTTGTATCTTTGTGATAAACTGCTCATAATACATGTCCAGGCTCTTCTCTATAATACTCATTATCAATTGTTCCGGTAACTTGGATTTATTGCATGAAACGTATCTTCCTAATGGCGGTACGGTTATGCAGCCGGTTCTTATCATGATGTTTGCCGGACTTTATCATGCGTATAAACAATGTTCCGCTAGAGGGATGCTTTCACTTGCTTTTCAATTTCTGCATAATTGGTTTATTGGCAATAAGTTTATGTTTTGCTCTTGCAAAAGCCCGAATCAATCGTTTTCTTGCTTATACGAATCTGTGTGTGCTTTGTTACATACTAGTTCCTATAAAGTTTCATGACGGAATCATTGATTCCGGTGAATTATTAAGCGGCTGTCTTTCCAGGCGTTCCGGCATCATAGATTCCCATGTTTTTATCTTCGGCGCCATACTCCAAACAGGCTTTTTTTATAATGTTTCAGTGCTTCCATTGCCAATCCGTAATTTCCTGCCGCTTTCAGATACTCCACACCTTTTTCAATGTCCTCCCGTACACCGATTCCCTCAGCATACATCATGCCCAGACCATAGTTTTTATAGGGTGAATTTCTGCTTTTTTCCAGGAACGCTTTTCCCCTTGCCGGCTCCTGTTGGCAGCCATACCCCAATAGGTAGCAGATGCCCAGCAAATCATACTTGGTATATTCCGGTTCTTCATCCTTTTCCAGCCATTGCACAGCCCGCGCATAGTCCACAGCCGTACCATAGCCGTGAAAATACATGATTCCCAGTTGACGACAGGCGTAGCTGTCGTTGCCATAGCCGGCGGTTTTTTCGTAGCATTGGAGGGCATAGGGCAGGTTGCGTTCTACGGCCTTGCCATCCCAATAAATATCCCCTACAATATGCCAGCCCCACAGGTGTCCGGCTTCTGCAGCCTTAAGCGCCCAGGGGAGGGCTTCTTTGTGGTTTTCATCTGTGTATGCCAAATGATTGGCGTAGGCATACATCCACTCCGGATAACCCTGTTCTGCACCCTGGCGAATAATCGGCATCGCCTTTTCCGGCTCTGGCAGGATGTAATCTCCCCGACCATGCTGGTAATAATGGCAATAATTCCTTCCTGCCAGAATCATACCGCCGGAAAATGCCTTTTCAAACCAGAGAATGCTCTGTTCCATTTGCAACTGTTTCCAGGTATTCCAGGATTTCCTATTTGCAAATTCGCTTTCCTTGCGGTTTTCAATCTCTATGATGTCCAGAAAATAATAGGTGTTCCCAATCATGTACTGGCAGAATGGACAGCCGTTTTCAGCTTTTTCAAGGATTTCTCCCCATGCTTCTTTTATGCTGTCAAACGGCATGATTTCCCGCAGCTCCGGTGTCAGCATATCCATACGGAGCGCTCCAAGAACTGCGGCTGCGCTGCCCAAGGAAATTGCCTGCTGAAGCATGGCGTAGGCTGCCGCCTCGTTTTCTTCAAATGGGTGATATTCCCAGCTATAACAAGAACCGGAAAAGCAGCGGGAGAGGAAATAGCAGGCATCCCCGTCCTCGTCCTTGGCCGCAAGAAATAGTGCGTCCGTTGCCGTTTTTGCCTTGTCGTTATCACAACAATAATAGAGATCCTCAATGGCCTTATCCACCACATCGCTAAAATATTTTCCCATGTTTCTTCTCATCCTTTCCCTTTGCGTTTTCTATCTGGGCGGTAATATCAGCCCAACCGCTCATTTCTTCAAAGAAACCGTGGTTTAAATAATTGGCCAGCCAGAATTTTACCTGTGTCACAGTTCCCTCTCTCGCCAGAAATCTGGTGTTCCCGTTCTTTGTATTATTGGTACACCAGATAACCGTCAGGTCATTTTGGACGCCGGGAAACAAATCAAAGGCTTTCGTTCCCCATTCCAGGACGACCTTTGTGTATTTTCCCTCATAGATGCCTTCAACGGCCAATTCCACATCCCTAGAAGAAAAAAATTTGTGTTCATCATGCCAGCTTTCTCCAAAAATGACCAGGAGCTGGTGCCAATATGTCATTTGTCCTTTCTGATTGATTAAAATCTGTTGCCAGAAAGTTTCCACACTTTCCTCTAGGGTATCTGCCTTGTTTGTGCAGGTGTATGCTTCATTTGTGCAGGTGTCTGCTTCATTCCCATGTATGGAAGCCCTCGAAGGTACTTTCTTCCATCCGGTATTATCCTCATTTTGGCTGGTATCACCTTCGTCCTGCGGGGATTTAGGTTCAATGTTTTTCCACTCGGAAAAATCAGGGCTGCCGGCTAACAACTGTTTCAGCCATTCCACTGTCATATCCGGCTCTGCGCTTTTCTGGTATATCCGATATCCGCCCTTTGGGATTTCAAAAAATGCCACCAAAATGATATTGCCATGATAGATATATAAAATCTGTTTTAACAAGCCATGTTCTCCGGCAGGAAGAGGTGGTAGTATCTGGATATCAAAACGTTTGGGCTCTTCACTTTCCGCAAGAATATCCATCTGTTCCCTTAAAACTTCCGGTGTAACCAGGGAACTTCTGTTTCCGGATGTATCCGTAAGAATAAACTGAATTGTTGGTGCCTGCCCCGGCTTTTTCACGGGCTTAACCAAATCGCGGACTCCATCCCATATTCCCAACAAACCAAAGCCTGCCATACCAAGCCTCACCAGGAACCGGGCAATGCCAATACCTTCCTTTATTTCAGCAAGGCCTATAACTGCCAGGCCAAGGCCGAGAAATGCCCCATAACATCCTAATATAAGAGGTACCAGCCGCAGCCGTTTTCCTGTTTTATTATTTGTCCCCATCATCTGCCTCCTTGCAGCCCTTATCATTTTTTGCCCAGCCAGCCTGTTCCTAAAATCCGGTATGAAAAAGTAGAAGGTTATTAGCAAAATCCTGAAAATCAGGGAACTTTATTTTCTTCCCATATTCCAGGCAGAACCGCAGGAACCGTCCGGCCCTTGTCTGCCAAGCCTTGACGAATTGTATATATATACAGTTCCAGAAGTAAAAGATTTCCAAAGGCCGTGAATGACTGCTTGCGCCTGCAAAGGAATTTTCAATCATATCCTGAAAACCCCATAATCCAGTTGGCAGCCTTTACTTTTTTTATTATACGTTTTTTTCAGCGCCCATTCAATATTCGTTCCATTAAGCTGATAAAAAAGTGTCTTCGACACTTCTTAATTTATGTCCTTCTGGCGAAGGGCTTTCCTATATGGTAAAAATAGAAACAAAGCTACTATTTATCTTTGGCGGCTTTGGCTGAAAGAGTAGAATATTGTGGCTAAATCGAAAACGTGCGATTTTCGGATAAGGACTATTTAGAAGCGGATTATTGGCTTTGTGGAAAAATATATTCAGAAAGGCAATGGAAATAAAACATTGGTATGTTATATGGCGGATTAACGATGGAGCAGGCTATATCAGGACGTTATAAAATTCGCAATGTTTGTATGGCGGAGATATTCAGACGGATAGGCATCGCCGAACAGTGGGGAACAGGTCTCCACAGAATGATTCAGGGTTGTAGAGAATATGGAGTACGGGAGTCAGAGTCTATTGATATGGGGGATGCGTTTCGGGTGAATTTATATCGTCCAAGAATAGACACTAGCATAGAAAATATAGAAAACTTTGCGGAGTCTGGCACAGAAATGGTAAGTGCGTACCACATTTTGCTTTACAAAATAATTTCGGCTGGATATAATTATATCTGTATAATATATGGGATTTTATGGTGGGTAAATTGGTAAAAAAGTACATCAAATTTGCTGCCAATGTTCTTTAATGCAGGCGGCGAAGGAACAGACGAAAACGGTACGGATAGCACATATAATCCAACCGGTTCAGTCATAGTTGGCGGAAATTTTTTATAAAAAGCCGTACAAGAAGTAGGGTTTTAAAGACCATTTTTCATTTAGGAAAGAGAGCATTACTAAGTATGAATTTAGTATTAGCGTAATAATTCAGGGAATTTTTACCAACGCTTTTATCCCTAATATTATAACTATTTATATCGGGAGAGTATGGTTAACCAGAGGTTCTCCCAAAACTAAAAGCAGGAGGTTACGAAATTGAGACAACGAGTTCTTTCAGTTGCTTTAGCGTTGTGCTTATGTCTTTCTTGTCCGTCAGTAGCATACGCAGCTCAGGAAGGCCCTTTGCATCAAGGGAATGTTCTTCCGGAAGAAACCACAGAGCAAACTCAAGAAGAGACTACAGGGCAAACCCAAGAAGAAACCACAGAGGAGACGAAGCCAAGCGTTGATGGGTCAAATGGTCTGCAGGAAACCCTGCCAGAAGAAGGGGGTGTTCCGCCGGAAGAAAACCAGACCCCGGATGGAACGGTTCCGGGCGCAGATGATTCAAATGCTCCGCAGGAAACTCCGCCGGAAGAAGGGGATGTTCCTCCGGAAGAGAACCAGACCCCGGATGGAACGGTTCCGGGCGCGGATAATCCAAATGCCCCGCAGGAAACTCAGCCGGAGCAGGAGGCCGTTCTTTTGGAAGACGACTTAGAGGAATTGAATCCATATGCCAGTGAGGCCTCATGGGTCTATCCCTCAAACATACCGGCCACACGTGATAGTTCGTGCCCTACCCCGTCGGAAGTGTATGATGCCATGATTGCACTGCAGGAGCAGGATGGCTATAGGGAGGGAACGATATGGACTAACGATGAACCTTATTCCGACTCAAAGGGATATTACCATTGGAATGGCGGTCCGCTTAATGGCGCCAATATTAGTGCGGTTGGCTGTGTAGCTTTTGCATTTACTCTCAGCGATACGGCATTTGGCAATTTGAAAGCCAGAATATACGCAGCGGGTGAATTTGCATTTGAGGATATAAAACCCGGAGATATCCTGCAGGTAAATAATGACGCCCATACTGTAATCGTGCTTAAGGTGAGCGAGGTAGGTGTGGTTGTTGCAGAAGGAAACATAAGCACTGGAGATCACGTAGGTAAGGTTCATTGGGGGCGGACCATATCTAAGGAAGAGGTGCTAAGAGACACTAGCCATTATATCACTCGTTACCCGGAAGGTTATGTTTCACCGGATGATCCGGAGGCCAATATCTCAATTGCAAGTGGAACTCTTGACGGAGGGCTTGCTTGGAACCTGACAAAGGCGGGTACGCTGACTATCTCCGGAAAAGGAGCTATGCAGGATTTTAGCAGCACCGCAGAACAACCGTGGAGCAGTAACAGCGGTCAAATCCAGAAAATTGTTATTGAAGATGGCGTTACCAATATTGGTTCCAGCGCTTTTTGGGACTGTGGGGCATTGAGTGCAGAGATTGCCCCGAGTGTAACGGCAATTGGCAACAGCGCTTTTAAGGGTTCCAAAATTATTTCCGTTACCATTCCTTCCGGTGTGAAGGTCATTGGCGACGATGCTTTCCGTACCTGTCAAAATCTTAGTTCAGTGACTGTTTGCGAAGGAGTGGAAACAATCGGGCAAAATGTTTTCTGTGCATGTTCAAGCCTCACTTCTATAGAATTGCCTGCTAGTATCGGTGAAATAGGCAGTGCAACATTTATGGAATGTAAGGAAATGCAAAGCGCGAAGTTTGCCCCAGGCAGCAAGCAGGTAAAATTGGGCGACAATATGTTTACGGAATGCTGGAATCTGGCAAGAGTAACACTGCCTCTAAGTATAGACCGGATTGGCGAGGGAATGTTCCAGAATTGTAAAATGCTTGCCGGAGTGGAAATTCCACAAGGCGCAGAAAGTATTGGAATGTGGGCATTTGCTAGCTGTTCCGGATTTACCACTGTTGTAATTCCCGATAGTGTGACTACAATAGGAACGGCCGCGTTTTCAGCTTGTCCGCTGAAAGATATATACTTTACCGGTACCGAAGAGCAATGGAATGCCATAAGCAAATTAGGGGATACAGCATCGGCAGTGTCTAGGGCAACGATACATTATAACTATGTTCCGGCGCCTGCACCAGACCCAGACCCAAATCCTGATGACAGTGATAATACACCTGGCGGCGACAATGACAATACACCTGGTGGTGATAATGATAATAACCCCGGTGGTGGCAATGACAATACACCTGGTGGTGATAATGATAATAACCCTGGCGGCGACAATGACAATACACCCGGTGGTGACAATGGCAACAAGCCCGGTGGCAATCCGGACGGGGATAAACCTGGGAACAATCCGGGCAATAGTTCGGGTTCCGACAGTAACAAGGCGGAGAGTGCCCTTGGAACATCCTCCCTTGTAAATGCAGGCATAAAAGCAGTTGCAGAGGCGTGGAAACCTACGACTTCAGACGAAATAAAACGGTATGCCTGTGTAGGGAAAGAAGCAGTCCGGTACACCCCGTCAAAAGATAATACTTATCAGATTAAGGTAGAAAATGCAATACAGGGCCCTATGTGCTTCAAGTCTTTTGAGGCAGTCCTTGGGGATTATACGATTGGGAGGACTTACAATATTTACGCGCCTTCCAACGCTGGCTACAGCATGGATAAGGAAATAGAGCTTACCATAGAAATCCCGGCAGCCATTTATAAAGAGAACAGAGAGTATAAGATGATTTGTGTGACAGAGGATGGCCAGCCAATTGTTTATAAAGATACAGACAGCAACCCTGAAACAATTACAATAAAAACAAATAAGTTTTATGCTTACGCATTGGTTTACAAATAGAAGCATAAGCTAACAACATAAAGATTGCATAAAAGTAACTCTTGGAGCCGCTTTTATGCAATCTTTTTTTACCATATAGGATTCGGGTGTCAAAAGGTCTTCCCGGCAGTGCCGCTTGGCACCCGAATCCATATAGGAAAGCCCTTCGCCAGATTAGCAATATTGTTATGACTATAACTCCCATGATTAATTTTTTGTTGAGTAAAAAATAATTTGTGTTATGATGAGGATAAAGTAAGACGTGTAATAAGATGAAAGTATAACATAGTATAAAGTAAAGAAAAAATGATATATATTTTGGGGAGAACAATAACATAAACAGGAGAGAAAAAGGAGGTCTTATGCAATATACATGGGATGATATCGAGCGGCATATTGCCGTCTGTAGCCAATGCTCATTATGCAGGACAAGATGCCGGCCTGTCATGGGGAGAGGGAACCGCCAGGCGGATATTATGCTGATTGCCGAAGCTCCAGGAGCGCAGGAAGATAGACAGGGGATTCCATTTGTAGGCAATTCAGGAAAGATATTGGACAGGCTTTTACAGGATTGTGGGATGGAAAGGAAGGAAATATATATTACTAATATTTTGAAATGTCATCCTCCTGATAACCGTGACCCAAAAGAAGAGGAAAAAGAAGCATGCTTTCCCTATTTAAAATATGAGACTTTTCTGCTGAAGCCAAGAATCATTGTTTGCCTTGGCCGTGTTGCTGCACAGCGCATTATTTCGCCGGATTTTAAAATTACCAGCCAGCATGGTACGTGGACATACCGGAAAAACTTTGCTTTGACTGCCACATATCATCCTTCGGCGCTCCTTCGGGATTCTTCCAAGTATAATCTGGCAAAGGAAGATTTTGTTGAAATTATAAAGAAACGGGTAGAACTCAATGAAAGGAAAAGCCTTGACTTTTGATGAAATATAGAAATATATGTCAGAGCATGGGTATTGCCAATGAAATTTTTATAGAAATTGGATATGAGGGAGTGAGGATTAGTGGGAGATAGAAAAATATTCTTCGATAACATAGATAAGATTCGGGTGTTAAAAGGCTTGCCCGGTAGTGCCGCTTGGCATATTGTATAAAAAAGTTGTTTCTATTGTACGGAGCATTCCGATAATCTTCTTAAGGCAAAAATCGTGTAAAAGTCACTTGCGCAAAAGGATATTGTGCAAGTGGCTTTTTGACACCTTAATTATAATTTAGAAGATTACTCAATACGGAACTGCCGAATCAAGTGATTGAGCGTTTTGGCTTGGTTAGACAGCGCAGTGGAAATAGCGGCGCTTCTTTCCGCAGCATCGGAATTGGTCTGGATAACTTTGGAAACTTCTTTCACTCTATTTTCTACAGAAGAAATCATTTCCGATTGTTGCCCGCTTGCAAGTGAAATTTCATCCATCAATACTTTGATAGATTGAATACATTCGTTGATGACCTGTACTGCAGAAATGGCGTGGTTTGTCGATTCTGCCCCTGTTTTTACGTCAAGGATTGACTGACCAATCAAATCGCTGGTATTCCTTGCTGCTTCCGTAGACTTAGCGGCAAGGTTTCTGACTTCATCAGATACGACTGAGAACCCTTTTCCGGCCTCTCCGGCTCTTGCAGCTTCAACAGAGGCATTTAATGCAAGAATATTTGTTTGGGAAGCGATATCTTCAATTGTTTTTATAATGCTGCCGATTTGGGCAGAAGATTGTTCAATATTTTTTGTGGCAATAATCAATTGCTCCATTTTCGTATCGGCTTCAGCCGCATATCCTGTAGCCTTATCCATTAAGTCGCTGGCGTTGCAGCAGCGGACGGAACTATTTTGGATTTGCTCCGTCATGTCCGTTATGTTGGCTACAAGCCCTTCGATAGAAACCCTTTGCTGCATGGTTCCCTGAGATAATGCCTGAGCGCCTGCGGATACTTGGTTTGCGCTGTTGTCCACTTGGCTTGCAATATGGGTAATATCGCGCATAACATTTGTGGGATTGCCGCGAATACTACTCAGACTTTCCGCTAAAACTGTGAAATCACCGATATAATACGCTTTGTTTTTCGATACATCTACGGCAATATTCCCATCTGCCATTTCGCCTAAAATGCGGCCGATATCCTCAATGGTTTTTCTGAGGCAGTCGCAAAGATGATGGATTGTCTGAGCAATCATTCCAATTTCATCTTTTCTGCCATAAAAAGTTTCCAGTTCCCGGTCGGCGGAGAGTTCCAAGTTGCCAAGGCGTTGGATTGCATTTTCCATAACCATAAGCTCCCTGCCTTCCCGATATAGGATTAACAGTGTAGCTAATATGACAATTGATGCTACAACCGCACATAAAATACCTACTGAAACGCGCACTGCAGCCACTTTCTCCATAAACTTCTTCCGCATCATCACGAACCATGAAGACCCAATCCCGATCCTTAAGATATTTATAGACAACAAGCTGGTCAATTCCGTTTTCATCTTGATAAGAATAGGTGCCAGCCTGCGTATTCCCGTCGGCTTTGATTCGCTGCAGGATTTCCAGATAGCCTTTATCGGTTGTCTCCGTATTTAAAAGCGATTCGTCCTGATGATATAGATACGTACCGTCTTCTACATTTAAAAAGACATATTCGCAGTGGGGAAGCCCCTCAATATTTAGATTAAGCAGTGCATCCATCAAACGGCTGGCGTATACGCCGGCGCCGACAAAGCCAATGCATTCCTGATTGTCAAAAATCGGATAATACATAGAAAGAATCATGCTTCCTGTGCCCGGGGATTTCATGATTCCCAAATTGGTTAACTTTGGTTCTGCAAGGATGGTATCGCGAAATTCATCTAAGGATTCACCGGTCCTGGTAGTGATTCCGATTGCCCCCTGAGAAGTGTGTGTCAAGACATAGGTAGAAGGTGTTCCGATGTATAAACCTTCAAAGATTCCTTTTATGGAAGCAAAATCTTCCGTATATTGCTGACCACGTTGCAAAAGTGCAGGATCCTCCGGATTTTTAAGGAGATCATGGACTTCGTTTCCAAGGGCAAAAGCCATCATATATTCTTCTGCGGAAGCTACGTAATCATTTATGATTGCAGCCCTGGATTCCACGGCATCAATCATTTGGTTAGTAATATTACTTTCCACCATAGAGGATACGCGGCTGGACACGATGAACCAAAGCAGCAGCATGCCCATGAAAGTAATTGCAGTGGTAATAATGCTGATACGTGTAGCCAATTTTCGGTTTGCTAAAAATTTCATAAGACCCCTCCTAAGATAAAAATTTAGTTAGAATTTAGATTGAAATAATTTTTAAACTCCCTTTTGGTAAAGATAGCCCTCCATTTTTTTCCTGCACGAATATTATTATCACGAGTTGCTTCGCCTTTCAAGCCCGGTTCATTTAGAATTAATTCATAAATAGTTCATTTTTTTATTAGATTAAATCCTTGATAAATGCATTATATATGTTATAATTGATATATAACAAGCAATGAAGAATAGAGAAAAGAAACTAGTAAATAATAAAGAATAAAAAAGTAGAGAAAAGAATGGAGGAACGATTTATGTTGACACCTAGTATTTTTGGAAGAGATATGTTTGATGATTTTTTTGGTTTTCCGCTTTATGATGATAAGGATTTTAGGAAAATGGAAAAGAAATTATGTAGCGGTAAGGATAAAAATTTAATGAAAACGGATGTGAAAGAACAGGAAGGCAGTTATGAACTGGAGATGGACTTGCCGGGATTTAAAAAAGACGATGTGAAAGTTGCCCTTGAAAACGGATATTTGACGGTGAGTGCGGAGAAAGAGAATGGGGAGGAAAAAGGAGACGGCAAATATATCCGCAGGGAGAGGTATTTTGGGAAATGCCAGAGGACTTTCTTTGTAGGTGAAGACGTGGAACAGGAGGATATTAAAGGGGAGTTCAAGCATGGCATCCTGAAATTATCCATTCCTAAGAAAGAGCAAAAACCTGCAGCGGGAGAAAAAAGATATATTGCCATAGAAGGGTGAAGCCAAAGCACTGCAAAAAACGATAGTATACGCAAATAGTATTATTGAGCCGGGAATCCAACCATAGTTTCCCGGCTTTCTTTTATGTACAATTATGCAAAACTTTGCGCAGCTATGTAAAAAGGAAATAATCCGCTATGCGGCATATGGGGCGTGCAGCGAGTAGGTGGGTAGATGAAGATTCTCTACTCAATTGCACCTATGCGCAGCCCCGTGAAGAGGAAATAATCCGCTATGCGGCATGCGGAACGCGCAGCGAGTAGGGGGAAGATGAATCTTCTCCACTCGATTTATCGGGTTTGAGAAGAAAGAAAAAGGGCGGCGAAAAGATGCTGCTCTATTTCTTAAATACTGTTGATATTTACTTAAATATCAAATAGAATAAAATTAAATTTAATTTGTGATATGCAAGGAGCATGGAAGAGGATGAAGAAAATAGACTCTGTACAAAAATTGACCGAGAATAGGCATTTAAATCTGTATCATTTGGATGCACGTGACCGGAAAGGGGAACTTTTCGATTACTATTTTGCTTCCAGAAACCCACAGGAAAAGTTGAAGCTGACTACAAAAAGCATGGAGCCGGAGGGGGTCGTGATTTATGCGCTGACGGAGGAAGAGGAACCGAGGCTTGTCTTGATTAAAGAGTACCGCTATCCTCTGGATGAAGAGATATATGCACTTCCTGCAGGGTTGGTGGATGCCAAAGAGACGCCAGGGATGGCGGCAGTCCGGGAGATGAAAGAGGAAACCGGTTTTTTGTTCCGGGAATATACGGGAGGGGATACCTGCTTCCGAAGGCCATTTTTCATGGGTCCAGGTTTCACAGATGAAAGCTGTTGCGCGGTGTATGGAACCGTAGTTTTTGGTAAAGAGATGCCGGAATGCGAGGAAACGGAAGAAATTCGGGTGATATTGGCGGACAAGCGTCTTGTACGGCAGATTCTGTCAGAGGAAAAGGTTTCTTTAAGGGGCGCTTATTTAATGATGCAGTTTTTACACATGGATGTAACGGAGCCATTTTCGTTTTTAGAGTAAATCAGGAAGCTGCTTATCTTGATTTTATTCCCGCGAGCAACGAGCCAAGTGGCTGCTTGCAGACATTTGGCGACTGCCGCGAGGGTCAAATACCCCGCTGCTCTGCAGCGCTGCAAGTTTGCTACCCCGTTGCTTGCAGCGGGGTCTTTGATTAGGAGAAGCCTTTGGCGGCTGTAATTATTTTTATTTCCGGGCATAACTATTGAATGGATGATTGATTAAGAGAGCGTAAGAAGATATTCATATCTTTTTACGCTCTCTTAATTGACCGAGAAGGGAAATTATGGTAAATTATACAGTATATTGTTGTATAAATATTTATTTGTACAATAAATTTATGTAGAAATGAGGATTGGTAAAATCGTATATTCAAAAAAGGATGCAAGGAGGAAGGATGTATGAGAGGCTTAACGGAAAAGGAAACGCAGGAGGCTATGGCACATATTTTGGATAATTTACCTATTGAACAGGAGCTGCAAAGGTGGAAACAGGAGGAGGAAAATCCGGTCCTGATGAGAAAGCTTTTAGATGTGGTGGCTCAAAGGGCAAAGGATGATGGTGGATTGATTGTGTCCGTGAAAAGCGATGAAGTTTTGAGAGGAGCAGAAAACATAGAACTTTTTCAAGCTGACAAGAAGGGAGATGTAAACGTGGTTTCCAGCAATGGCAATTATCGCTTTGCAATGGTATTTACATCCAGGGAACGGTTTAAAGTTTGCAATGATACTTCGGGATTTGTAGTGTTTATTGATGAGCTGTTCAGATTCCTGATAAGCCAGCCGGATATTGATGGGATAATGCTTAATTTGAAAAAGGAAGAGGCTGTTTTTGATAAAGAAATGATGAAAAAGGTTTTGTCTATGATGGAACAGGGATAAAAAGGGGAACAATGATTCTGGAAAGTGGAACTTTTAAGCGTAGTAGCTTTTGTAGCTGTTACGCTTTTTTTGCCATATAGGATTTGGGTGTCAAAAGCCCTGCCCGACAGCGGCGCTTGACACCCGAATCCATATAAGAAAGTTCTCCGAATTTCCCATATGGTGAAAAATAATTATCGCACTGCGGCGGAGGGGGAGCATGCCGCTGCCGCGCCCCGCCGCAGGCGGAGAATCCTGCAAGCAGGATTTTTTTTACTATATAGGAAAGTCCTTCGCCAGAAGGACATAAATGGAAGTGCCGAAGACACTTTTTATGCAGTTCCGGGCGGAGGAATATGCCGCTATGCGGCGCACGGGGCGCGCAGCGGGTAGGGGAAGATGAATCTTTGCTACTGGATGTTTATGGGAAGACCTTTCGTCAAAAGGGCATAAATTAGTTAATGAAGAACAGCAAGCTCCCATAGAAGTGGCAAAACTCATTTTTCACATTTTTACATAATAAGAAATTACGCATAACGTTGTAGAAAACCGTGAGCAAACCATTGGGTAAACCCCGTTTTACAGGGCAGGTAATCACACCATATCATTGTGGAAATAAAAATGGTACAAAAGAGCGGCGTTTAACAGCAGTACAGCCAACAAAAGAAAATAATAGAATAGATGATATTCCGTCAAATTACTAAACCTTTATGGGAAATTATATCCTTGAGAATAAAACAGACTTGACGAGTATGCGTTTTTATAGGAAAATACTCCTAAAGAAAGAAATACGAAAAAAGGGCATCGGGAACGGGAAGGAGCGAAAATAATAAAAGTGCCTTATTTGTCCAAAGAATAAAGGAAAAGAGGAAGGGATAGACCGGTGAAACAATTTTATGGAATGAGCCAAAGCGGGAATTTGCAGGATGCGGTAAAGGGTCTTGTAAATCCTAAGTTGATTATACTTATGTCGAACGGCAAACAGTTTGAGGAGCATGTGGAAGAACTGCAGAAGCTTTATCCCAAGGTGCCTAGTATCGGCTGTATTGGCATGAGTTACGATACAATTATAGTAGAGAATGGTGTTGGCGTTGCCGCTTTTACGGAGGGGGTAAACGTTGTTGTCAACCTTTTAGAACAGGTTTCTACGATGCCTGTCAAATATATTAGACGTCTGGAACAAGATGTGGAAAAGATTGGGGCTTCCCAGCGGGATACCGTATGTATTGATTTGTGCGCCGGTAATGATGCATGTGTCCTTACGACAATGTACAGCGTCCTTGGAAAAAGAGGGATATCTTTGATGGGAGGAACCGGGGATGCAGGCAAGGTATCTGTGAACGGAAAAATATATGAAGATGCCGTTGCTTATGCATTGGTAAAAAATGAGACGGGGAAAGTGAAAGTATATAAAGAAAATATGTACCGCCCATTGGCTGGCTACCGGTTGATTGCTTCCAAAACGGACAGAAGCAAATATTATATCGGGGAACTGAACGGCAGGCCTGCCAAACAGGTATACCAAGAGATTTTACATATTAACGAAGGGGATATTACAACGCAGACGTTTAAAAATCCTTTCGGGAAAATCAGTGGGAAAGATGTATGCATTATTTCCATCAAAGAAGTATCTGGGAGCGGATTGTGCTGCTTTAGGCAAGTAAATGATTCGGATGTGCTTACTTTATTGGAACTTAAGGATTATAGGCAGATTGTAGCGGAGACGATAGAAAATATCAGGAAAGACTTCACGCACATTTCGGCTGTTTTTTCAGTGAATTGTCTTTTCCGTTATCTTTTGTTCAGCCAGAACGGGAATATGTCGGAATATCTGCATACAATGAGCGCATTAGGCAGCCATTGTGGGCTGATTGGATATGGGGAGCATTATAACAATCAATTCGTCAACCAATCCATGACTTGTGTAGTATTCGAGTAAAAGCGGACAAGAGGAAAAGGAGAAGCATATGATTTTTAATGGCAAAAAAGGAAACGGACATAGGACAGAACAGGATAAATTATATCCTTTGCTGCATGTGGCTGCCAGCATCCATGATTATCAGAAAAAAGTAGTGGAAAAGGAAGTGAGTTCCCTTCAGGAATTGCGTGCCGTGCAGCTATCTTTTGGCGGGGTGTTGAAAGAAAACAATATATTAAAAGAAAAAATGGATGCTTTTCATGGCATTTTTGAAAATGTAGGCCGTGTATCCGGTGAATTTGAGGATGTGAAAAGGGAAATTGAGGAGTCTGTAAATCAGGCGCAAGATCAAGTGAGCGGGTTGAAGAAAAGCTCAGAGGAAGTACAGGAGCGCTTCAGCCAGATTCAAAGTACCTTCGATGATTTCCAAGTGTCCGTAAGTGAAATTAAGGCATGTATGAATAAAGTTATTACCATTGCTAACCAGACGGATATGCTTGCTATGAATGCATCTATCGAAGCGGCAAGGGCAGGGGAAAGAGGAAAAGGTTTTGCCGTTGTGGCAGATGAGGTAAAAAGCCTTGCGAATGAAATCAAAGGGCTTGTCAAAGCGGTTCGGGTCAGCCTGGAAGAAGTAGAGAGCGGAACAGGCAAGTTGAACGATACGATTAATTATTCGCAGGAAGCCTTGAGCAGAAGCATTGAGAACGTAGATGTTACATATGATATGTTTGATAAGATTACGGTAGCTGCCAGCGGGGCAGATGCCGTACAGGAAAGGATTTACCAGGCGGTGGACTCTTCGCAGGCGGAATTGAACAATTTAAGCTTTGGCTTCGACCAGATGAAAGAAAGATACCGGAAGGTATTGGAACATATCGAACGGGCGAGCGAGATGGGAACGACAAAAAGCGCTATGTTTGAAGATATGGACAATATGGTATCGCAGGTAGTTCCGATTATGGAAGAGATGCAAGGGAAAAAGAATTAAAGAAGAAAAAAAGGATGTCTGGTTTTGCCAGGCATCTTTTATTGCCTTATAGGAAATTCCTTCGCCAGAAGGAAATAAATTGAAGAAGAACCGAAGGTTCTTCATGAAGTGTCGAAGACACTTTTTTGCACTGCGGCGGAGAGGAAGCATGTCGCTGCCGCGACCCGCCGCAGGCAGTTTTTTGCCATATAGGATTCGGGTGTCAAAAGGTCTTCCCGGCAGTGCCGCTTGGCAGATGGCACAAAAAATTTGTGCCGCAAAACTTGTTATGCTATTTGTGGTATGGAGCATTCCGATGAGCCTCTTAAGGCGAAAATCGTGTTCAGCATTGGCTTCCACGATTTTAGAGTCTCCTCGTCATCGTACAAAAGTTATTCGTACATCATTTTTGTAATAAATACACAAAAAGCAAATAGGATTAATGGATGAAATGACGAAAACGGAATCGGATACTTGACAGTTTATGTATATTGTGCTATATCTATGAATATACAAAATTTTGTATATAACAAAATTCTTTCCGGCGCTTGAAATCTGTGATACAATGTCACCAGTCACAATAAGATAAGGGATGCGTGAAAAGAAGCATTTGCCGCAGCGATATTGGATTTGGCAGGGGGCAGCTTCCGGAAGCGGAGGGGGAACATAAGAGTATGGGTGATTTGTTATATCAGAAGATTGGATTGGCCGTAAACCGGATGGCTCAGGATTTTATGAGCCGGGCAGAGGGAGAGAGGATTCCGTCTATATCCGAGTATCAGGAAAAACTGCAGGTGTCCAGAGGAACCGTGCAAAACAGCCTTGCCTATTTGAAAGAAAAAGGCGCGGTTTGGCTGGTGAGCCGTGGGCATATGGGAACTTATATCGAAAAGCTGGATTACCGCAGGCTGCAGGAGTGCGGCATGAATAAAGGATTGTTAGGCAGTATGCCCCTTCCTTATTCCGTTTCTTACCAAGGGCTGGCTACGGCATTGTATCGTGTTTTGGATAATTTTGAATTTAACTTGGTTTATACCAGAGGTTCGGAAAGCCGTTTGCAGCTTGTGGCGGAAGGGGTATATCAATTTACGGTTTGCAGTCTTTATGCGGCGGAAAAAGCGATGAAGAACCGTACGGATATAGAAATTGCAGGAAACCTAGGGCTTGGCAGTTATCTATCCCGGCATGTGCTTCTGCTACGTGATATCGGTGCGGAAGGCATCCAGGAGGGGATGCGGGTGGCCTATGACAGGACATCCCTGGACCAAAGGGATATTACCGATATGATTACATCAGGTATCCGTGGAATCCGTTTTGTGGAATTAAGGGCACACCAGACAGTAAACGCTATCCGTGGCGGCATGATTGATGCTGGTGTTTGGAATATGGATGAAATCATTGAATCGGGATACCAAGGGCTGCATATCATACCGTTAGACGATTTGGTAGATGTGAGCAAATTTTCTACAGCGGCATTGGTCATACGACGCGGGGAGGAATCTCTGAAACAGCTCCTCCAGCGATATGTGAAAACTTCGGAAATCCGTAAGATTCAGGAAGACATTAAAAAGGGCAGGATTCCGGTAGACTATTAAGATTTGGGAGGTGGTTTTCTTTTCGTATCAATGTACAAAAAAATGTATATACAAAATTTTATACAAATCTTTTGAAGGAGGGACATATGTTAAAAATGAGGATGCAGATTATGGAACAGGGTGGGGTTATCAGCAATAAAGTTGCCTGTTTTATGAATCTGGTGATTGATTTGATGAAAGAGCGGTTTCCGGAATGGAGCCAGGAGAAAGAGGAAATGTTTACCACACACTTGGCTATGGCTACGGAACGCATTAGCAAAGGTGATATTGTAGAAACTATGGATGAAACCGCATGGGAAGATGTGAAAGGGTGCGGAGGGTTTCCAGAGGCGGAAAGCTTTTTTGCAAAAATGATGGAAATTTCCCCTGTGGATTTCCCGGAAAGCGAAAAGCGTTTTATATTGCTGCATATTTGCAATATGTTGGAGACTTAATTCCCATCTTTTAAGCGGCAGCTTGGCTGTCTGCGGAATAAACTTATTTTAATCTTAAAAGGAGGATATCACATGGTAAGGATTGTTGTAGGAGGACAAATTAATAAGCGGGAAATTGCGGATTTTACCTGTCAGTTTCTTGGCGATAAGGCAACTGTGGATGTGAAAGGGGATTTGGACGCTGCAATGGCTATGAAAGCAGGGCAATATGATTATTATATCGGAGCATGCAATACCGGAGGCGGCGGGGCTTTGGCATTGGCTTTATCTTTGCTGGGGGCGGATAATTGCGCCACGGTTTCCATGCCGGGCAAGATTTTCCCGGATGAAGAAATTATTGCTGCCGTACAGGGCGGCAAAACAGCTTTTGGATTCACGGCACAGCATGCGGAGAAAGTATTGCCTGTTCTGCTGACTGCGATTATTGAGAAAAAAGGAGAGTAAGATTATGAAATATATTGTGATTATATTCATCGGTGCATTGGCATCTATTTTGGCGAACCGGGGGATTGCCGTATTTAACGACGGGTTCCGTCCTATCGTACCCCAGTATTTTGACGGCAGGATTGGCAGAAAAGAATTGGCGACCATGAGTTTTGCAGTTAGTTTCGGTCTTGTTATTGGTTTTGGTATACCGACATCAATTGCCGCTTCTATTATTTTGATACATTGTCTGTTGCTGACGACGGATATTATCGGAACATGGTGCCCGGATTCCAAAATGGGAATGGTGATTTCCGGTGTAGTCGGCGGTTTATATGGTTTAGGTATTTTAGTTGGGCTGGAAGTGGTTGTAAAACTGTTCGGCATGCTTCCTTATAATTTCCTCAGCGATTTGGGAGGGGTATCCACTTATGTGACGGTAGCTTTTGCCGTTTTCCCGGCCGTGGCAGTAGGATATCAGCATGGGTTCAAAAAGGGTTCCCTTACCGCATGTATAACAGTGCTGGCATATTTCCTGATTAAAAAATTTGCTTCTTTTTCTATGGGGGATTTCAGCGTGAGCCTGAATGCGGAAGGTATGTCGATGCTGGTAGGAACCGTGATGATGTTGGTTTTTGCCGCACAGGTGAAAGGGGAAGGGAATGCGAACGAAGCTTTGACGGAAGTGTTCTCCGAAAAATTAGCCAGGATACGTAAAAACTGGTTTTTGCTGGCGATTATGGGCGGACTCGTGGCATGCGGTACCAGCCTTGCAATTATCGCAGGTGACCCTACTTCCCTTGCTTTGTTAGCGGAAGGGGCTTACAGCGACGCGGCATTGGCAGCTTTTGCAAGGGCAATCGGATTTGTTCCCTTGGTGTTTACAACAGCCATTGTAACCGGTGTTTATGCCCCGGCAGGATGTACCTTCGTCTTTGTGGTTGGGCTGGCGCTTCATGGCAACCCGATTGTGGCATTGATAGCCGGCGCTGTAGTAATGATTGTGGAACTGCTTTTAATTAATGTATTTGCGAAAGGTATGGACAAATTCCCCGGAGTAAAAGAGATGGGAGAACATATCCGTACTTCTATGAATAAAGTAATTGAAGTGACCTTGTTAGTAGGTGCTGTGGCAGCTGCGGAAAAGATGGCGGCAAATGCAGCCGGCGTATCCGGTATTGGGGCATTGTTTGTGATTGCATGTCTGTTGTTAAACCGCCAGTCGAAAAAACCGATTGTAGAGATGGCAGTAGGGCCGGTAGCATGTATTATCTTTGGCGTACTTTTAAATATCCTGCTGATTGTGGGCTTGATTGCAGTACCGGTTGCCGGCTGATAAACAACGGGCGGGCAGGCGGCAAAACGGTACATAAGTGTATTAGTACATGGTGCAGGCGGCGGAAACGTGCGTAAAGGAGAGAAGGGTTATGATTGGTTATACATTGATGCATGAACATACGACCATAGATTTATCCGGGGTAAAAGGGGATACGGATTGCTGTTTGGATTGCTACGAAGAAACGGCGGAGGAATACCGGTGGCTGTATGAGATAGGGGTTCGCAGGATTGTGGATGTAACAAATGACGGGATGGGTAGAAATCCCGGCTATGTAAGCCGTATCGAGAAAGAGACAGGCCTGCAGATTGTACAGTCCACCGGTTTTTATAAAGAACCGTT
This sequence comes from uncultured Kineothrix sp., assembly GCA_910588855.1. Classification (GTDB taxonomy): domain Bacteria; phylum Bacillota; class Clostridia; order Lachnospirales; family Lachnospiraceae; genus Kineothrix. Next base: position 43,342 of record CAJUSR010000012.1, read on the forward strand.
CCTGCCGTCATGGATAGAGGGCAAGAGCGTGGAAGAGCTTGCTGATTTCATGATAAAGGAAATCGAAGAAGGGCTGGAAAATGGTACAAAGGCAGGGATGATAGGCGAAATCGGCACAAGTAAAAATGAAATGAAGGCATCGGAAAAGGTTGTGTTTGATGCGGCCGCAATTGCGGCAAAAAAGACGGGAAAACCTATTTACACCCATACCACGCTGGGCACATGGGCTTTGGAACAGGCGGAATATTTGAAACAGGCTGGATTGGATGCAAGCCGCGTCGTAATCGGGCATATTGATTTGTCAGGGGATTTGGACTATATCCGTAAAGTCCTTGCTACAGGGGTGAATGTAGGCTTTGATACTGTAGGGAAAAATGCCTATCTCCCGGACGAGATGCGTGTGGAATTTTTAAAGGAGCTGGAAAAGGACGGATTGCTTGGACAAGTAGTGCTTTCTTTGGATTTGACGAGAAAATCCCACCTTGCTTATAAAGGAGGGATTGGGTACACCTATCTTTTTGAAGTATTTTTACCAATGCTGAGACAGGCTGGGATAAAAGAAGAAAGCATTGAAAAAATGCTGATAAAAAATCCGGAAAAAATATTGACGGGTTCATAAGGAGGATGGGGATGACGCAGAATGAGGACGTAATTTTCCATGCCAAAATGACTATGGCGGCATGGAAGAATCCCTATGGCAGTGTGGAAAGAGTTTTTCCATTGGCAATCAATGGGTTTGCCCAAGGGAAGACAGCCCGTTACTTAGGCATAAAAAATGTGGCGTCCATACCGGAAGAAATTGTTTTTCGACTGGAAAAAGCAGGCTATGCGCTTCATACGCTGGATAAGGCGGCATATGGGGGCAGAGCGGTAGATATGCAGTTGAAAAACCCGGTGACAGGGCGTCCTATGACGGGCAGCAGCAGCGGTACGGCTATGAACGTTTTCCTTTGTTTCAATGATTTGGGAATAGGCACAGACGGCGGAGGCTCTGTGCTTGCCCCGGCTATGGGGCTGAACCTATATGGTTTTATCAGCCCGCTGATATGTTCAGGGCAAATGAAAAAATATGAAAAACGCTCAACGGACGGAATCCTTTTTTACCCGTCGCTGGGGCTGATAGCCCGTAGCTATCAAGTATTGCGCCACGGTTTGGAAGCGGTGTTGGATGTGGCGGAAGAATGTTCCGGGATAGGAACGGATGAAGAGGATGAAGAAGATGACCGGATATATCGGTTGGAAAAAGGGGAAATATTGGATGAAAAAGGTGCTTCTATCGGAGAGGCGCCGGATTTATCCGGCAGCCGGGAGGAGTTGATTCAATTTTTGCAGACATATCTGCCAAAGTGCGATTGCCTGATAAGCAGGGAAGGGCCGGTAGATGTGAACGGCATGGGGGACACAATGTTCGGCCATTTCGATGAAGAGACGGCACTTTGCCAAAGAAAGGCAGGAAAAGGGCTTATCCGTGTGGCAAATATGGCTGGGGCGACGGCGATGTGTGTGCCGGAACGTGGGCTTGGCTGTGGACAGCTTTTGCTATGCCAGTCGGTACCGGGAAAAATAAGGAAACTTTTGCGGGCAGCCGAGGGCATGGATGAGTGGAAAGATGATTTGATTGCATGGTATTTTGGGAATTTGGACCAATATCTGGTATCCGGGGCGTTTGTGCCCCAGATATGACCGGAAGGAGGTAGAAAGCAATAGAAGTAAAGGAGGAGGCAATGAAAACGTATCCATTACAAAGTATTACCATAGAGGAAGCAATGGATTTACAGTTTAAGGCAGTGGACTGCATAACAAAAGAGTTTCCGGGCCATGAAATTTTGACTCGTGGGGATTTGGGGGTAGTTCCGGGATTGAATAAACCAGTGATGACAATGAAGGCGGAAAAAGCGATTGCAGGGATTTTTGATGCGGAAAGCAGCATTTTGGTAAGGGGGGCAGGAACAGGGGCAATCCGTTATGCGCTGTTTGCAGTGATGAAAGCGGGGGAAACTTTGCTGGTGCATACGGCGCCTATTTACAGTACCACGCAGACAACCATTGAAATGCTGGGGATTCGGACAGTAAGGGCTGATTTTAATGATTTGGATGATATCCGCCGTGTTTGCGCTGCCCATCCGGAAATAAAGGCAGCTTTGGTACAGTATACCAGACAAAACATAGAAGATTCGTACGATATGGAGACGGTCATCCGGGCGATAAAGGGATGCCTCGACATACCGGTGGTTACAGATGACAATTATGCGGTGATGAAGGTGCATAAAAACGGAAGCCAGTGCGGCGCAGACCTTGCATGTTTTTCTGCTTTTAAGCTGCAGGGGCCGGAAGGCATCGGATGCATCGTAGGAAGAAAAGAATATATTGATATCTTGGTAAAACACCATTATTCCGGCGGATGCCAGACACAGGGGCATGAAGCATTGGAGGTGTTGAGGGGACTGGTTTATGCGCCGGTGTCTTTGGCGGTGCAGGCGAAAGTAAACGATCGTTTGCTGGCAAGGCTTACTTCCGGCGAATTACCGGGAATCCGCCAGGCATTTTTAGCGAATGCGCAGTCCAAAGTATTGCTGGTGGAATTTGAGGAACCGGTGGCAGAGCAGATATTGGCAGAAGCGGAAAAGCTGGGGGCTGCCCCTAATCCGGTAGGAGCCGAGTCGAAGTATGAAATCGTGCCGATGTTTTACCGTGTGTCCGGTACATTCCGGGCTTCCGATGCAGGGATTGGAAAAAGGATGATACGCATTAACCCTATGCGCAGCGGTGATGATACGGTAATCAGGATTTTGAAAGAAGCAATGGAAAGGGTGGGAATATGTTCATAGAGAAGCTGCAGAAAGATAACGCCAATTTGATAGATGCTGCATGCAGGCTTCATCAGGAAGGGAAACTGCTTCCGGATTCGTATGTTGTGGATTTGGAGCAATTCCGGAAAAATGCGTCCTTTATGAAAAAGGCAGCGGATGATAAAGGAATCCGTTTGTTCTTTATGCTGAAGCAGTTAGGGCGCAATCCTGTTTTAGCAAAAGAACTGGTGGAAATGGGATATGAGGGCGCGGTAGTTGTGGATTATAAGGAAGCACAGGTGATGATGCGCCATAGAATCCCGATTGGCAATGTAGGGCATTTGGTTCAGGTGCCGCAAGGGATGTTGCGGAATATGGTAGATTATGGGCCGGAGTATATTACGGTTTTTTCGGAGGAGAAGGCGAAGGCTGTCAGCCAGGCAGCAGTGTCTTTGGGGAAAGTGCAGAAGCTGATGATTCGTGTCTGCGATGACAGTGACATGATGTACAGCGGGCAGACGGCGGGGATTCCGCTGAAGGATTTGCCGCGGTTTCTGGAACATACGATGGGCTACCAAGGGATAAGGGTTGCCGGGGTAACTTCTTTTCCATGCTATCTATTCCGGGAAGATTTGGGGGATATTGCTCCCACTGCCAATCTCCGGACAGTGATGCGCGCAGTGGATATTTTGGAAAAGCATGGAATAAAGGCTGAAATCGTAAATACCCCTTCGGCAACTTGTACAAGGACAATAGGTTTGATGGAAGGGCAGGGCGGCAACTGCGGGGAACCGGGGCATGGATTGACCGGAACCACACCGGCTCATGCAGTGATGGATTTGCCGGAAAAAAGCTGCGTTGCTTACATAAGTGAAGTATCCCACAATTTTGACGGCAGGGGATATTGCTATGGAGGCGGCTTTTACCGTCGTTCCCACGTGGCGAATGCGTTGGTAGGAAGGGATTTGCGTCACTTGCGCTGCATGAAGGTAATGCCGCCCAGCCTGGAGAGCATCGATTATCATTTCGGATTGGAAGAGCCGTGCCAAATAGGGGAAACAGTAGTGATGGCATTCCGTTACCAGATATTTGTTACGCGCAGCGATGTGGTGCTGTTGGAAGGGGTAGCGGAGCAGAAACCGGTAATAACGGGCATATATGACAGTTTAGGGAACGTAAAACAAGGATAGGGCAAATGACGGGAAGGGTGAAGAAATGAAACGGTTTATTGTAATCGTATTGGATGGTTTTGGTATGGGGGCGATGAAAGACGCCAAGGAAGTGCGCCCCGGCGATGAGATAGCCAACACTTTTGGCAGTATTTTACGGGATTTCCCGGATATCCGTTTTCCTAATCTGGAACGGCTGGGGTTGATGAATGCTTATGGACGGGAAAGCCAATGTATGAAATTTTCCCCGGATGCAAACTTTGGCAGGGCGGAGTTGATGCACTGGGGGGCGGATACTTTCATGGGTCATCAGGAAATCATGGGGACTTTGCCAAAAAAACCGGTAGCACAGCCTTTTCAGGAAAAGGTAGATATCATCCGGGAGCATTTGTTGGAAAAGAATCATAAGGTAGAAGTGCGTGAAACGGCAGGGTTAAGATATCTGCTGGTAGATGATTATGTAACGGTAGCGGACAATATAGACGCGGACTTAGGAATGGCATATAACTGTACCGCTCCGTTGGACTTTATTTCTTTTGAAAAAGAATTGGAAATCGGGCAGCATGTAAGAGAGGTTGCTACGGTAAACCGAATTATCCCGTTTGGGGGCACAGGAACTACGCTGCAAAACCTGCTCGATGCCGAGGAAGTGCGGGAAGGGAAATACATTGGCATCCATGCCGTAAAATCAGGCTCTTATAACGAAGGCTATCAATGCCTCCATTTGGGATATGGGGTAGATAAGAATGTACAAGCGCCGACGATTTTGACGGATGCCTGTGTTCCCGTTGTGCTGTTCGGGAAAGTGGCGGATATTGTAGCCAACGATGGAGGAAAGAGTGTTTCCTGTGTGCCCACAGGAGAAGTTTTGGACTTGACAATTGAAGAAATCAAGACGAGGAAAAATGGATTTATCTGTACCAACGTGCAGGAAACCGATTTGGCAGGACATAGTCAGGATGCGGATTGGTACCGCCGGCTGTTGGAAATTGCGGATGAAAAGATTGGAGAAATGATTCCGCTGTTAGGGGAAGAAGATATTTTGCTCGTTATGGCAGATCATGGGAATGACCCGGATATCGGCCACAATAAGCATACAAGGGAAAATGTGCCGCTTTTGGTATACAAAAAAGGAATCCATAGCGTGGAGCTTGGGCTGCGTTCCTCATTATCCGATGTAGGGGCGACGGTATGCGACTTTTTTGGAAAAGGAAAACCGCAGAATGGGGTATCCTTTTTGGAAAAGCTGGTTTAGCAATCAAAATCCGGTTGCAAAAAAGCTTGTCCGGAAATTTGCAGACAGGGGAAGCGATGCCTTGACGGAGGTATGCCTTGATTAGAAAAGGTGATTTTGGAAAAGCCGGGGAGAGTGGGCTAGCGTAGATGCTCCTGCGGATTTTCGTCTTCAAATTCAATCACACATCGCTCGTATGCATTAATAATATGAGTATCTTCATATTTATCATAACGCTTGTGTTTCCTACCATAGGACATATGGACATGACCGTGAAGGAAATATTTGGGGCGGTATTTTTCCATCAATGTACGGAATACCTGAAATCCCTGATGGGGTAAATCCCGCCCGTCGTTTAGCTGATAGGCGGGGGCATGGGTGACTAAGATGTCAAACCCCCGCTTTCTGAAAAGCTGGAACCATAATTTGGCCACCCGCTGCCGCATTTGCCGTTCGGTGTATTGATGCGGCCCCGGCTTATAGCGCATGGAGCCGCCGAGCCCAAGGATACGGATGCCTTCATGGACATAAATCTGGTCTTCAATGCAAGTGCATCCTTCCGGTGGGACTTTTTCGTATTTTCCGTCATGGTTTCCATGTACGTACAGTACCGGTACGGTGGAAAGAGTTACCAGAAAAGAAAGATAGCGCGGATCCAAATCGCCGCAGGAAATAATCAGGTCGATGCCTTCCAGCTTGCTTTTCTCGAAAAAATCCCATAAAAATTTCGATTCTTCGTCTGCAATCACCAGTATTTTCATTGGTGCGTCATCCTTCCTTTTTTACTCCCTGTTGATCGATGACAGGCACGGCCTGTTCTTTTAACTCTTGTTTTTTCGGAATCGTTCCGATAATATTTTCCGCCAGCCAGTCCATTGTCATGATTTCTTCCGGCAAAAGCGCGCTTTCCGGATTATCCGTAACGATGCCCGTCTGGGAATATAATATGCCGGAAAACGGGTTAAATTGCTCCGAACTGATAGTGGCTTTTAAAAGTTCCACCAAACGTTTCGTGCCGATAGGCAGGTGTTGGGAACAAATGACATCAATAACACCGGAGGACATCCCCCACCAATAATTGATAGCCTTTGTGGTGGACGGATTGTCGTCGTATTTCCATTTCCCGTCCATAATGGTACGGATGAGCTGTTCATAAAATTTTCCCCAATGATACAAAGGCATAGCCAGGTTCCGCGTATAATCCCCTTCCATATGGTATATGCCGAAAAAGCGGGAAGTCTCTTCCGGAATCACCATATCCCGGCCGGAAACGCAGGAAGAACCTGTTTCTTTAATTTTTTCTTCAATATCCACATCTTTTAAAGTAGACCATTCCAAATACACTTTTGCCCGCGGGTTTATCATTTTTGCCCCCAGCGCAAAAGCGTTAATATTAGCGATAGAACCATAAATCGGGTAGTTCTCCACATAGGTTATCCGGTTGTTTTCTGCCATTGCCCCGGCAATCGCCCCCATTAGGAATTTTGCCTCATGCATCCGGGAATAGTAAGTACGGATATAGCGGTGGGAGGTATTGAGGGAACAGCTTAAAATCCGGGTTTCCGGATGTGCAATCGCGGCTTTTACACTCGCCTGCACAAAAGCGGGCGTAGTGGTAAATATTAAATTACAGCCGGACGCAATCGCCTCTTCGATAAGGGAATCTATATTTTCCTTTGTGCCGTTTTCGTAGCAAACCGTGTTCAATTCATCGGGGAAGGTCTGCTCTAAATAAAATCTGCCAAGTTCATGGGCATAAGTCCATGCGGAAGTTCCCGGTGTTTTTTCATATATAAAAGCGATTTGCAGTTTAGGGGAACTTAACGGAAGCAGGAGATTTAACAGAGGCTTCTTTTCCTGGTTCGGCTTCATTTTCAGATCGATTTCCTGGTCTTCCTGCAAAAGCTTAAATTCTTCCCAAGATTTTACCATCAATTCTTTCAGTTCATTGGTGGTTTTTTCCTCGGTGGCATCATATCCGTGCAAAGTGATAAAGGCAAGGAATGCGTCCCCGGGCGTAATATTTAGTTTGTTGCCGCCTTTTGCCTTAAATTCTGCGCTGAACCGTGTATAAAAGGCGCTGATTTTCAATAAATCTTCGTCCGACCACATTTCCTCCGGCTCTTTTCCAACTGCTTTTTGCAGTTTGGCAAAGCTGCCTTCCTGGGAAAACCAGATATAATTGATTGGCGCTACTTTGTAGAAGTCCAGAAATTCATAGTATATTTTGTTTTCTTTTTCTTCCGTGCGCCTTGGTACAATACGGGTGACGTTTCCCGGAATAGAGACAACGCCGAAATATTTCATCACACTGACCCGCTTATTGCCTTCCAGTACGTAAAATTTATTCATGTATTCATAAGCTTTAATGGGCTCCCGAATTCCTTCCTTGATATGGCTGGTGCTGAGGGAAGACCATTTTTGGGCAAACTCCGAATTTTCACGCAGAATCGGCATAAAATTGCCCGAAAAGGAATTGCTTCTTCCAATGGTTTTGGTTCCTACAATCTGTTCCGTAGGAATCTGTACAAGCCCAAGCGGCTGCTCGGAATAGGAACCTTTTTCCGGCATAATATCATCCAACACTTTAAGGGTCGGCTTTTCCCCATGAAGCATACGTGACTGGTAGTCCTTTTTTCCTAATTTATAAGCTTTACTATATTCTTCTCTTCCCATAATACCCCCTGATTTCCAATTTATACGCACCTATTTTACTATAACTGCTGCCGTTCGTAAATAGCTAACTGAAAGTTGGATGGGAATTGCCAAGAAAACCGGATGCCGTCTGGTCAACTCTTTTTTATTGCTGGTAGTGGGATTTATTGTTTTTCCGATAAAGAAGTAGTATAATAAATCGCAGGACGGTGAAAGAATATCGTCGATACTTGTATCCGTACGGCATCTACAAATTTGTGATATGGAAAAGCTGCGCAGAAATGGAGATAAAGATGAAAAAGAGGACAAGAAGATTAAGTATTAGAGTGAAAATATTATTGTGTACAAGCCTGTTGATGATTGGTCTGTTCCTTTTGCTGGGGGTAAGTTTTTATAAAAGCATGGAAGAAAATATGGTTAGCATGGGGATTGAGCAGGCGGAAATTGCCGCAAAAGTGGCTGTGGGGCAGATAGATGCTTCCGTAGCGGACTTAAAGCCAGGGGATGAGGGAAGCCCGGAGTACGAAGGGATGCTGCAGGAGCTGTTAGATGCAAAGCATACCTGTAGCGTAGCTTATCTTTATACCCTTAGCACGGACGGAAGCGCTGTTTTCTATGGAATTGACACGGATGAAACCGAAAATAGAAGTGCAATCGGGGAAACATTTGAATATAGATACGAAGAGCTGCGCCCTGTATTTGAAGGGGAAGTGTACGTGCAGGATTACATAGACTCCACAGAGGATGGGGATTTGATTACGGCATATGTTCCGATACGGGATGAGGGGAACCGTGTGGCAGCGGTTTTGGGCAGCGATTATGATGCTTCGGAGATTGTGGAAAGGCTGGGAAATATAAGGGTTAGGATGCTGCAAATCGGGGCAGCCGGGGTGTTAATTGCAATAATTATTTTGAACCTGATTGTCAGGACGATTACCCGCAGCCTTTGGACAGTGAATAAAAAGATTTATGAATTGGTACATAACGAAGGGGATTTGACCCAGACATTACATGTGAAAACCGGGGATGAAATGGAACTGATGGCGGACAATGTGAATGGACTGCTAAAGTATATCCGTGAAATCATGCTGCGTATTTCCGATAACTCGGGCAAATTGAACGAATCGACGAAAATCATATTCGGGAATTTGAAAAATGCGGGAGGGAATATTATGGAGGTTTCCGCTACTATGGAACAAATGAGCGCGGCTATGGAAGAAAGTACGGCAACTTTGAATCAGATTAGCGAATCTATGGAAGCCGTGTATACAAATATTAACTATATTTCCGAGCAGGCGGAGACGGGGAACCATTATGCGGAGAAAATTGAAGAGAAAGCAGATAAGGTTTACCATTATGCCGAGGAGGAGCAAAATAATGCCCATGCCCTTGTGCTGGAATTGGCGGATTCGGTGAATGATAAAATCCGGAAGTCCAAGTCGGTGGAAGAAATCAATCTTTTAACGGAAAATATCATCAGCATTACCGGACAGACCAACCTTTTAGCGCTGAACGCCAGCATAGAAGCGGCGAGGGCAGGGGAAGCCGGGAAAGGGTTTGCCGTAGTGGCAGATGAAATCGGAAAGCTGGCGTCAAATTCGGCGAATACGGCAGCCCAGATAAAACAAGTCAGCACACAAGTAATTTCCGCAGTGGAAGGGCTGGCGTTGGAAGCGGAGAAAATGCTTCAGTTTATGGAAGAGACTGCGATGGAAGGGTATCGGAAGCTGCTTGGATCCAGCCAGGAATACCGGGAGGATGCGCAAAACATTCATGGTATGATGGAAAAATTTGCACAGGATTCGGAGCAGTTGGATCAGTCTGTGAACAAGATGAAAGAAGCTTTGCAGGCGGTAAGCACCGCAGTGGAAGAAAATGCGAAAGGGATTGTCAATGTATCCGAAGTATCCGCCCAATTGACCGAGAGTATGGGCGACATTGAAAACCGTGCGGATTTGAATAAAAAGATCGGGGAACAATTGGAAAAGGAAGTGGGGAAGTTTAAGCTGGAGTAGATATGGAGTCGGAATCAAAGACCCCGCTGCAAGCAACGGGGTATCAAACTTGTAGCGCTGCAGAGCAGCGGGGTATTTGACCCTCGCGGCAGTCGCCAAATGTCTGCAAGCAGTCACTTGGTTCGTTGCTCGCGGGAATAAACAAATGAATGGAAAGGGGAACGGAAGATGAAAGAAAAAATAGGAAATAATTCCTTATCGTTAAAATGTTTTTTCAATACATTGAAAGAAAGCTCAGAGAACGGCAAAAGATATTGCTTTATTTTGGGTTCCGGTGTGTCGAGGAATGCCGGAATCCCAACCGGGATTGACTTGTCAAAAATTTGGGTAAAGGAAATTAAGGAGAAGTATAATGAAAAGGAAATAGAAATTTTGATGGAGAAGTTGGAAATAAAAGATATTTCCATAAAAAGCGAAAATTATTTTGATATTTATAAATTGAGATTCTTCCCCGACTACCATAATGGCTACTCATATCTGGAAAGAAAGATGGAAAACGCCCAGCCTGGATTCGGCCATTATCCATTGGCGAGGTTTTTGGCTACAACGGAAAACAACCTTGTCATTACGACAAATTTTGATAGTCTGATAGAAGATGCCCTTTTCATTTACACGGGAAAACGCCCTATCGTGGCAAGCCATGAATCGTTGGCGGAATATGTGGATATCAGTACAAAAAGGCCGATTATTGCCAAACTCCACCGGGGATTGTTTTTCCACCCTTTAAACAAAAGTGATGAGCTAAAGGAACTTTCGGCACAATGGAAAAAAGTCTTACAGACGGTCTTCCGTATTTTTACCCCTATCGTCATCGGATATGGCGGAGGCGACAGGACATTAATGGAATTTTTGAAGGACAGGACCGTAGAATTAAACGGCATTTACTGGTGCTATGTGGGCGCTGAACCCAACGAAGATATTATAAAGCTGGTAGAGGATCAAAAAGGCTATTTTGTTCCAATCGCAGGATTCGATGAAATGATGCTTATGCTTGGCAACCACTTCCACTATGAAAGCCCAAATCAAAGGATTATGGAAGTAGCCAAAGAAAGGGCAGAGCGATATGATAAGGAATTTGATGAATTTAGCAGGAAAGTGGAAGAAATTACCGAGCCTACGAAAGCGGAAAAGGTGGTAAAGAAATCTTTGGAAGACTATGCGGACAAAGAAAAAGTAGCTTTATTGGAATTAATAAAGAAAGAACCTTCTGCTGAAAACTATTACAGACTAGGGAATTATGAGAGGGTTAATGGGAATTATAGCGATGCAGTGGAATATTATACAAAAACAATAGAATTAAATCCTGACTATGAAGCTGCCTATAATTGCAGGGGGATTGCTTATTGGGGATTGAAAAATTATAAGGATTCTATCAAAGATTATAGTAAATGTATTGAATTGGATCCTCAAAATTATATTACATACTATAATCAAGGAATTAGCTATCGTGATTTATCTAAAAAAGAAAAAAAGAAAGAGAACTTGGAAAAAGCAATAGAAAGTTATAGCAAAGCAATAGAATTGAATCCAGAATATGCAGATGCATATAATAATCGTGGAAATAGTTATTGTGATTTAGGTGAGAAAAGGAAAGCAATAGAGGATTATAATAAAGCAATAGAACTGAATCCAGAATATACAGATGCATATAATAATCGTGGAAATCGTTATGGTGATTTAGGTGAGACTGGGAAAGCAATAGAGGATTATAATAAAGCAATAGAACTAAACCCGGAATATGTAATGGCATATAATAATCGGGGAAATCGTTATAGTGATTTAGGTGAGGAAAAGAAAGCAATAGAGGATTATAATAAAGCAATAGAACTAAACCCGGAATATGCACTAGCTTACTATAACCGGGGTATTTGCTATGAAAAGTTGGGCGAAACCGAAAGAGCCGAAAAAGACTTCCAAAAAGCCGCCGAACTGGACCCAAAATACAAAAAATAACCCCTTAATGGTCTCCCTGCCTGAGCGGATTCAAAACACCATATAAAAATAATGTTCAAATAATGCAAACAAATAAAAGATGCAAGGAAAGTCTTCCCTTTCCCATCAATATCCATTATAATAAACAAGGCATGTTTTTGCCGGATAAAAAACCGGGAATGAGCAACATATAAACCCGGGCAAAGAAAACAACGGATGCCGCGTCAAGCGTTCCATCCTTATGTTAAGCAAAGGATTTGCGTCCGCGCTGTCACCGCAAATCCGTCGCGCAAAAAAAGCAGCGCAGAAATGAGGTAAATACATGGAGAGAAAAGTAGGAACGATATCGAGAGGAATCCGTTGCCCTATCATAAGGGAAGGGGATAATTTGGTAAAAATCGTGACGGACAGTGTATTAGAGGCAGCAGAAAGCGAAGGCTTTGCGTTAAGGGACAGAGATGTGATTGCGGTCACGGAGTCAGTGGTTGCCCGTTCCCAGGGCAATTACGCATCAATAGATGATATTGCTAAAGACGTAAAAGCAAAACTGGGCGGCGGAACTATAGGGGTTATTTTCCCCATTTTATCCAGAAACCGTTTTGCCATCTGCCTGCGTGGGATTGCGAAAGGTGCGGAGAAAATCGTGCTGATGTTAAGCTACCCCAGTGATGAAGTAGGGAACGAACTGGTTTCTTTAGATAAATTGGATGATGCTGGAATCAATCCTTACAGCGATTTGCTGACGTTGGAAAAATATAGGGAGCTTTTCGGAGAAAATAAACATCCTTTTACCGGGGTGGATTATGTGCAGTATTACAGCGATATTATCCGCGAAGAGGGAACGGAAGTAGAAGTGGTTTTTGCTAATGACTGCCGGAAAATATTAAAATATACGAAAAACGTGTTAAACTGCGATATCCATACCCGTGCCCGTACAAAGAAGATACTGAAAGCGTGTGGAGCAGAGGTGGTATGCGGTTTGGATGATATATTGAATGCACCGTTAAATGGAAGCGGGCACAATGAAAAATATGGGCTTTTAGGCTCTAACAAATCCACGGAAAGTTCCGTAAAGCTTTTCCCAAGGGAATGTACGGATTTAGTGATGGATATACAAAAGGAAATCCTTGACAAGACAGGGAAGCATGTGGAAGTAATGGTATATGGCGATGGAGCGTTTAAAGATCCGGTAGGGAAGATATGGGAATTGGCAGATCCTTGCGTATCTCCCGCAAGTACGCCAGGATTGGAAGGAACGCCCAACGAAGTGAAATTGAAATATTTGGCGGATAATGATTTTAAGGATTTATCCGGGGCAGCATTAAAGGAAGCCATTGAAAAACGCATTAGGGAGAAAAAGGATAATTTGGTGGGCGATATGGCGTCACAAGGTACGACTCCAAGGAAGCTGACGGATTTAATCGGTTCCCTTTGCGATTTGACCAGCGGTTCCGGGGATAAAGGTACACCGGTAATTTTGATTCAGGGTTATTTTGACAATTACGTTAGCTGACAATGGATGCCGCGTTGCGCGGGCATACTTATGGCAAGGGAAGAGCTGCGTTCAGGCTGCAAAATGCAGCTTGAGGGCAGCTTTCTATTCACAAGGAACACGGGAGGATTGCCTGTGGGGGCAATCTGTGCCGGTGTGGCAGGCAGGAAAGGGAGGACGGGGTGGTAATAGGGATATTGGCGCATGTGGATGCGGGAAAGACAACTTTATCGGAAGCAATGCTTTATTTCAGCGGCAGTATCCGGCAGATGGGCAGGGTGGATAATAAAGATGCTTTTTTAGACACCTATGAATTGGAGAGAAGCCGGGGAATCACGATTTTCTCCAAGCAGGCTCTTTTCCGGCTTGGGGATAGGCAGGCAACGCTGCTGGATACTCCCGGGCATGTGGATTTTTCCGCTGAAATGGAGCGTACGCTGCAAGTGTTGGATTATGCAGTGCTGGTTATAAGCGGAGCGGATGGAGTACAAGGCCATACCGTAACCTTATGGCGGCTGTTGAAAAAATACAATTTGCCGGTATTTCTATTTATAAATAAAATGGATCAGAACGGAACGGACAAAGATGCATTGATGGCGGAACTGAAAAAAAGGTTAAGCAGCGAATGTATTGATTTTACAAAAAAGTGTTCCAAAGAAGAGCAGCAGGGGTTTTACGAGAATATAGCAATGGCTGAAGAAGCAGTATTGGATACTTTTTTGGAGCAAGGAACAATAGCGGAGGAAGAAATCAAAAGATTGATTACAGAGCGCAAAATATTCCCTTGTTTTTTCGGTTCCGCCCTGAAATCGGAAGGGGTAAAAGAATTTCTTCTCGGGCTGGCAGACTATACGCAAAAGAAAACATACCCGGATGCCTTTGGCGCCAAAGTATTTAAAATCACCAGAGACCAGCAGGGGAACCGATTGACTTTTTTAAAGGTTACAGGGGGGAAGCTGAAGACAAAAGAAGCGCTTAACGGTGGTAAAGACGGGGAACATTGGGAAGAAAAGATAAATCAAATCCGTATTTATTCCGGAGAAAAATACCGCGTGGCGGAAGAAGCGGCAGCCGGGGATGTCTGTGCATTGATTGGGCTTACCCATACCAAACCAGGGGAAGGGCTGGGGATAGAAAGAGCCTCTTTCCTTCCTGTTTTGGAACCGGTTTTGACTTACCGGCTGGAATTGCCGCCGGATTGCAATCCGGCCCTACTGCTTCCGAAGCTTCGGATGTTGGAGGAAGAAGAGCCGCAGCTTCATTTGGTGTGGGATGAAACCCTCAAAGAAATACAGGTAAAAATCATGGGGGAAGTGCAGACAGAAGTGCTGAAAAGTATGATTGCCGAACGGTTTGGCGTTGCAGTAAATTTCGGTACAGGGAATATTGTGTATAAAGAGACGATTGCCAATGCAGTAGAAGGGGTGGGTCATTTTGAACCTTTGAAGCATTATGCGGAGGTGCATCTTTTGCTGGAACCGGGGGAGACGGGAAGCGGGCTTGTGTTCGCATCGGATTGCAGCGAGGATATGCTGGACCGGAATTGGCAGCGGCTTGTGCTGACCCATTTGGAGGAAAAGGAGCATAAAGGAACGCTGACCGGTGCGCCGATTACCGATATGAAGATTACCTTAATTGGAGGGAAAGCCCATCAAAAACATACGGAAGGCGGGGATTTTAGGCAGGCATGTTACCGGGCGGTACGTCAGGGGCTGATGGAGGCACAGCCTGTCCTTTTGGAACCTTATTATGATTTCCGGCTGGAGGTGCCGGAGAAAATGATAGGTCGTGCTATGGCGGATGTGGAAAAAATGAGCGGCGCTTTTTCTGCGCCCGTGACAGAAGATGGGATGGGGGTACTGACAGGATATGCCCCGGTAGCATCCATGCGCGATTATCCAAGGGAAGTAGCGGCGTATACAAAGGGGCATGGGAAATTATTTTGTACATTGCGGGGATATGGATTGTGCCACAATACGGAAGAAGTGGTAAGGCAGATGGCTTATGAGCCGGAAAGGGATTTGGAAAATCCTTCAGGCTCTGTATTCTGTGCCCATGGAGCCGGCTTTTTTGTGGAATGGGATAAGGTAAAAGAGTACATGCATGTGGAAAGCTGCTATTTGGCTTCTGCGTACCAGCCGCAAAATGATGTGTTTTGGACAGAAGAAATGGAAAAAGTGCAAAACGGAAACCTTTTTCGTCAAAGAAAAGAAGACGGAGAGGGCAAAGATGCGGGAAAATGGTTAGGTATGGAAGAAGTGGATGCTATTTTAGGCAAAGCGCTTTATGCCAATAAGAGGGAAGGCAAAGCGCCGGAGAGGGGCAGGGCCGGTAAATGGGGTTCTTCTTCCAAAGAAAGGGGAGCTTATGCCAGAGGCTATGCTGCGGACTCACAGACGCGTACGTATGGGCAAGAACAAGCCAGAGGCGCCAAAAAGCAAGAGAAAAAAGAAAAGTATCTCTTAGTGGATGGATATAATATTATCTTTGCCTGGGATGACTTGCGGGAACTGGCAAAAGTGAGCATTGACGGGGCAAGGGGAAAGCTAATGGATATCCTCTGCAATTATCAGGGGATTAAAAGATGCCAGATGATACTTGTATTCGACGCTTACCGGGTACAAGGGCATGCGACGGAAATTTTTGACTACCACAATATCCATGTGGTATATACGAAAGAGGCGGAAACGGCTGACCAATACATCGAAAAGTTTGCCCATGAAAACGGGCGGAAAGCCGATGTGACGGTGGCGACATCGGACGGGATAGAACAGATTATTATCCGGGGGCAGGGCTGTACCCTGCTTTCGGCCAGGGAATTAAAAGAAGAAGTCGAAAGGGCTTCAGAGGAAATTGGTAGGGCTTATGCGGATAAACAGGAAAAAGGCAGGAATTATCTTTTTGATATGGCCACAAAGGAAGGAAAAGAGGCATTGGAGCAGATAAAAGAGTAAAGGCTTTTTTCTCAGGTAACCGCTAAAAGGGCCGTATCGTATTTGCAGATACACTGTTTTTAAGGAAAGTTGGGAAGGCGGTTGATTCTTAGCAGTTTATGCTTTTAAGCAGCCTATACTTTTAAGAAGGGGAAACGGCGCACTGTCGGAATATGGAAGGAAAGGTGAGAAGCGGGATGGTAAGGAAGAGGAAAATAGGGGATTGGATGAGGCGTTTGTCTGCCGTAGTTTTTATATTGCTGTCCGTAGCAATATGTATGGGCAAGGGTATGGAAGGTGCGGCAGCAGAGGGGGAAAGCAGCGTCAGCATCTTGTTTACTCATGATATGCATTCCCATATCAATAGTTTCCAGACCGTATATCGGGGGGAAGATGTAGACATCGGCGGATTTGCAAGAATCCAGACAATTATTAACAGACAAAGGGAAAAAGACCCGGAAACATTGCTTGTGGACGGCGGAGATTTTTCTATGGGGAGCCTGTTCCAGACCGTGTATGAAACGCAGGCATCTGAGCTTCGGCTAATGGGGGCTATGGGGTATGATGCCACGACTTTGGGAAACCATGAGTTTGATTTCCGTTCCAAAGGGTTGGAAAATATGCTGCGTACGGCAGCCGGAAGCGGGGAAGAGCTTCCGGCGCTGCTGGTCTGCAATGTGGACTGGACGGATATGGGGGAAGAACAGGCAGAGATCAAAGAGGCATTTGAGGCATACGGGGTAAAAGAATATGAAATCGTAGAGAAAAACGGGGTAAGGATTGCCTTGATTGGTGTATTTGGGGAGGATGCTCTGGCCTGTGCGCCCACCTGCGCCCTTTCCTTTGAAAATCCGGCAGAAGCGGTGGCAAAGACGGTGGCAAAGATTCAGGAAAAAGAAGATGTAGATATGTTTGTGTGCCTTTCCCACTGCGGAACGAGCGAAGACAAAAAGAAATCCGAGGACGAAATGATTGCCAAAAAGGTGCCGCAGTTGGATTTGATTATCAGCGGCCATTCCCACACAACATTGGAAGAACCTTTGGCATATGGGGATACTTATATTGTTTCGGCAGGGGAATATGGGAAAGCGGTAGGCTCTTTTACTATGACGAAGAAAGCGGATAACCGATGGGAGTTGGAGGACTATGAGCTGCTATCTACCACGGAAGAGATTCCGGAGGACGAAGAGATAAAGGAAAGAATCAAAGAATTTGAAAAAACCATTGATGTAGATTACCTCTCCCTTTTTGGTTATACGTCAGAACAAGTGCTGGCACATAATTCATATGGTTTTAGTACGGTGCATGACTTAGAACAGATACATACGGAGCATAACCTTGGAAATCTGATGGCGGATGCATATATTTATGCAGTGGAGACTGCGGAAGGCTACGACGGGGTTCCGGTGGCTATGGCGGTGGTGCCAAGCGGAACGATTAGGGATACTTATGTGCCGGGGGATATTACGGTAGAAGATGTGTTCAATTCCTTTTCTTTAGGGATTGGGAAGGATGGGATTCCCGGTTATCCGCTGGTGAGTGTGTATCTGACCGGAAAGGAACTGAAAGTGGTGGCGGAAATTGACGCTTCCGTGTCGGATTTCATGAAAACAGCCCGCCTGTATATGAGCGGCATGAATATGGTGTTTAATCCAAACAGGCTGATTTTAAACAAAGTGACAGACGTTTATTTAACAAAGGGGGATAATGGGCAACTGCTGCCGGAAGGGACCGGAGGGAAGACAGAACGGATAGAAGTGGAGGACGATAAGCTGTACCGGATAGTGGCCGATTTGTATTCCGGGCAAATGCTTAGTGCAGTGACGGATATGTCTCATGGCCTTCTTTCGGTGGTGCCCAAACATGCGGACGGAACGCCTGTTACAGATTTTGAGGACTGCATTGTTTACGACGGCGATATGGAATTAAAGGCATGGGCAGGCATTGCCAAATATATGTCTTCTTTTGAGGCCGGCGCAGACGGTTTAGCCACTGTGCCGCCATATTACGGAACAGATCAAGGCAGGAAAGTAGTGGAAGATAAAAAGGATTTAGGAAGCCTGCTAAAGAACCCGAACCGGTATGCAGTGATGATAGCAGCGGCGGTTCTTATGGTAATCCTGATTTTGGCAGCGATAATAACAGCCATTGTGAAATTATGGAAAAAAGCGGCGGCGAAGCGGTGAGAAGTGGTCAGAAGGAATAAGAAGTGGCAAGAAGTAGTAAGAAGCAGTAAAAAGCAGCAAAAAGCAGTAAGAAGTGGTAGGAAGCAGTAAGAAGTGGCAAGAAGCAACAAAAAGTAGTAAGAAGCAATAAGAAGTAGCAAGAAGCAATAAAAAACGATAAGTCCCCTCATATGCTAAAGAAATATGGCAATGTTGCTGCCCGAAAAGGAGGAGTAAAATGCAAAAAGATTTAACGCAAGGCCCGATAACATCCAATCTATTGCGCTTTGCGGTTCCCTTAATGATTGGAAATTTGCTGCAGCAATTTTATAATATAGCGGACACATGGATTGTTGGGCAGTTTTTAGGGGCGGATGCTTTGGCGGCAGTGGGTTCTTCTTATACATTGATGGTCTTCCTTACATCCATTTTATTGGGTTTATGTATGGGAAGCGGGGCGGTCTTTTCCATTTATTATGGGAGAAAAGACGAAGAAAAGTTAAAATCCAGTATTTTCCAGTCCTTTGCCCTGATTGGGGCAGTAACGTTGGTTTTAACCGTTTTGGTTTTTGCAGGTTTGGCAATGATTATCCGGCTGCTTCAGGTTCCGGTTTCGGTAGTTCCTTTGATGCATAATTACTTATGGGTTATTTTTTGGGGGATTCCGGCAACTTTTTTTTATAATTATTTTGCCAATATGCTCCGTGCAGTGGGAAATTCGGTAACTCCGTTGCTGTTTTTGGGGGTGGCGGCGATACTGAATATCCTATTGGATTTGCTGTTTGTCCTGGTATTTGGTATGGGTGTAGAAGGGGCAGCGGCAGCCACCGTTTTGGCCCAGTATCTTTCCGGTTTGGGCATTATGGGATATACGCTGCGGTGTGTTCCGTCGCTGCGCATACAGAGAAGGCATATGGCATGGAAAACGGATATTTTAAAAGAAATTACCGGCCTTTCCTTTTTAACATGCGTCCAACAGTCTATTATGAATTTAGGCATATTGATGGTGCAGGGTTTAGTGAACAGTTTTGGTGCAGGGATTATGGCTGCTTTTGCGGCAGCGGTGAAAATAGATTCTTTTGCTTATATGCCAGTGCAGGATTTCGGCAATGCGTTTTCTACCTTTGTGGCACAAAATTATGGAGCCGGAAAGAATGAGAGGATACGGGAGGGTATCCGCAGTGCGGTGATAGCGGTATTTTTCTTTTGCCTGGTCATTAGCGCTGCAGTCTGCCTGTTTGCAAAGCCTTTGATGGGGATTTTTATCCCGGCATCTGAAACGGGTATTATAGCAGAAGGGGTGCGTTATCTTCGGATAGAAGGGGCATGTTATATCGGAATCGGGCTGTTATTTTTGCTGTATGGGTTCTACCGGGCCGTACATAGACCGGGGATGTCCGTGGTGCTGACAGTGATTTCTCTGGGCACCAGAGTGGTTCTTGCTTATATATTGTCTGCTATCCCACAGATAGGTGTTATCGGGATATGGGTTTCCGTACCAATCGGCTGGCTGTTAGCGGATATGGCAGGGGTTATCTTTTATTGGATGCGGTACCGGGGGAGGAGTGAAAGCTTATGAAACGGAAAACGCTTCGGACGGTGCTGCCCCACACGGTACCGATTGCGGCAGGGATATTCTTTTTGGTATAATCTGTGGTAAAATGTTATAATAGATTAGCAAAAGCGGCAAAAGGAGGAAGCGTTATGAAAAAGTTTTTGTCGGTATTCTCTGCGTTTCTGGTTATAGTTGCTTTATGTGGCTGTGCATTGGGGGCGGAAAGCCAGGCAGGCGGCACAGAAGGAACGGATGGGCTGGAGATACATTTTATTGATGTGGGGCAGGGGGATGCCACATTGATTAAATGCGGCGATAAGGCAATGCTGATTGATGCAGGGGAAAACGATAAAGGGGTTTTGGTACAAAACTATATAAGTAAGCAGGGAGTAAAGGCTCTGGATTATTTTATCGTTACCCATCCCCATTCGGACCATTGCGGAGGGGCGGATGTCATTATTACAAAATTTAAAATTGATACGGTTATTATGCCGGGTTATGCAAGGGATACGGCTACTTACCGGGACGTGATACAGGCTTTGGATTATAAGCAGTATAAGGTAACAAAACCGGTTGTGGGGGATGTTTACCGGCTTGGGGATGCAAAGTTTACAATTATTGCGCCCAATAAAGAAGATTATGGGGATGAAGCGAATAATTATTCGGTAGGAATCCTATTGGAGCATGGGGAAAAGAAATTCGTTTTTACAGGCGATGCGGAGGAAGAGGCGGAAGGGGATATTCTTGCAAACAAAATAACCATATCTGCCGATGTGCTGAAAACCGGGCATCATGGGAGCCGGACTTCTTCTTCGGAAGACTTTGTTCAGGCGGTAGACCCGGAATATGCCGTTATAAGCTGTGGGGAGGATAACGAATACGGGCATCCCCATGCGGCAACGCTGAATACATTGAGGGCAATGGGGATAAAAGTATTCCGGACTGACGAGCAAGGCTCTATCATTGCAACTTCCGATGGGAAGCAAATAACGTGGAATGCAGCGCCTTCCGATACGTGGAAAGCCGGAGAACCTACAAAGTCCGGCAATAAGGGATCTCAGGAGATTACCTATGTGCTGAATGTCAAATCCAAAAAGTTCCATAGGCCAAGCTGTGAGTCTTTGCCTAAGGAAAACAGAAGCGATTCCATACAAAGCAGAGAGGAAATCATAGCGCAGGGTTATGTGCCTTGCAAAGGCTGTAATCCATAAAAAGAAGAAAGGAAAAAGAAATGTATCAATTATTGAAACAGGAAGGAAGGGCGAAACGAGGGGCATTCCATACGGTACATGGTATTATCCAGACCCCGGTATTTATGAATGTGGGAACGGCTGCCGCTATTAAAGGCGCTGTTTCCACAGAGGATTTGGAAGGTATCAAAACCCAAGTGGAGTTGTCCAACACGTACCACCTCCATGTAAGGCCAGGGGATGAAATTGTAAAAAAAATGGGTGGGCTCCACAAATTCATGTCATGGGATAAGCCTATTTTAACGGATTCCGGAGGATTTCAGGTTTTTTCATTGGCATCTTTGCGGAAAATCAAAGAAGAGGGCGTTTATTTTAATTCCCATGTGGATGGAAGGAAAATTTTCATGGGACCGGAAGAAAGTATGCGGATACAGTCCAACCTTGCTTCCACCATAGCTATGGCATTTGACGAATGCCCTTCGAGCCGTGCGGACAGGAGTTATGTGCAAGCGTCCGTAGAGCGTACGACCCGATGGCTGGCACGCTGCAAAGCAGAAATGAGCCGTCTGAACGGTTTGGAAGATACTATTAATAGACAACAGATGCTTTTTGCCATCAACCAAGGGGCTGTTTTTGCGGATATCCGCATCGAACATGCGAAAAGGATTGCCGAAATGGGGCTGGACGGCTATGCCGTAGGCGGGCTGGCGGTAGGGGAAAGCCATGAAGAGATGTACTACATATTGGAAGAAACCGTTCCCCATCTGCCGGTGGATAAACCTACGTATTTGATGGGAGTGGGAACTCCGGCAAATATTTTGGAAGGGGTAGAGCGGGGAGTGGATTTCTTCGACTGCGTTTATCCCAGCAGGAATGGCCGTCATGGGCATTTATATACTAATTACGGCAAAATCAATTTGTTCAATGCCAAATATGAAACGGATGACAGGCCGATAGAAGAGGGGTGTTCCTGCCCTGCCTGCCGCCGTTATTCCCGCGCCTATATCCGCCATCTGCTGAAGGCAAAGGAAATGCTTGGTATGCGCCTTTGTGTCCTTCATAACCTGTATTTTTACAATACGATGATGGAAGAAATCCGGGATGCCTTGGATAATGGATGTTTTGCAGAATATAAAAAAGGAAAGCTTGCCAAAATGGCTGCTATTTAGCAAAAGCTGCAAAACCGGGTTCTGTGCCTGCAGAAGGTATCTGTCCGTTGTGCTGCCCATAAAAATGGATTTCCGTGATTTCCCACATAAAGTACTTGTCTTCTTCGCCGTTTTTGTGTATGATGTTTATTAGGTCATTTTTTAGGCTGGAGTGAAGATAAAATTTAGGAGGAATTACGAATGGGTATACTGTTGGCAGAAGGTGCGGCAGGCGGAGACGGAATGGGTACAATTATGATTATAGAAATCATACTGATATTTGTTGTATTCTATTTCATTATGCTCCGTCCGCAGAAAAAAGAGCAGAAAAAAATAGCGGCTATGCTGGCTGCACTTGAAATAGGCGATTTCGTCTTAACAAGCAGCGGCATGTATGGCACGGTCATTGATATTACGGATGATACGGTTATCGTAGAGTTTGGCAGCAATAAAAACTGCCGTATCCCTATGCAGAAATCAGCGATTGCACAGGTAGAAAAACCGGAGTCAGAAGGAAAGTAATCATTGTGGAAGACGTCAATACTTTAGGTGGATTTAATTTTGTAAATCTCCGGTATTGACGTTTTTATATGGAAATCAGTTTTTGAAACAACACCAGACCGTTTTTGAAATAGATTTTTGCAGGTTTTCACTATGGGCTTGAATTTTCGTATATTATACGATATTATGTTACAAGCAGGCTTTTATACTTTACTACGGCAAAGAATCGAAGATACTGCGTGGCAAACAGCAGGGGATTTGAATTTTGCTGCATTTGCCAATATGCCCGGTTCAACTGGGGCCGGCTTTATGCATGGCGTTTGGCTCATTGCCTGTAGGAGTAAATATAAGGAGTGGAGGATATCATGAAGTTAAAAATCGCATGTATTGCTGGTGACGGCATCGGGCCGGAAATCGTGAGGGAAGCAAGGAAAGTATTGGATAAGGTAGCGCAGTGTTTTGGCCATGAAATAGAATATACGGATATTTTAATGGGAGGGGCATCCATTGATGTCCATGGAGTTCCTTTGACGGAAGAAGCGGTATCTGCGGCGAAAGCAGCAGATGCGGTGTTGATGGGGTCTATCGGCGGGGATGCGGCTACTTCCCCGTGGTATAAACTGTCCCCGGAACGGCGGCCGGAAGCAGGGCTTCTTGGCATCCGTAAGGCATTGAACCTTTTTGCCAATCTGCGTCCTGCCATATTGTACCCGGAGCTTTCCGGGGCTTGTCCGTTAAAAACGGAAATCAGTGACAAAGGCTTTGATATGCTGATTATGAGGGAATTAACCGGTGGGCTTTATTTTGGGGAAAGGAAGACCGTGGAGGAAAATGGGGTACGGAAAGCAACCGATACCCTTGTATATGACGAAAATGAAATACGCCGCATTGCGGTAAAAGGTTTTGCCATTGCCCAAAAACGGAAGAAAAAGGTAACCAGCGTGGATAAAGCCAATGTACTGGATTCTTCCAGGCTTTGGAGAAACGTGGTGGAAGAAGTGGCAAAGGATTACCCGGAGGTGGCGTTGGAGCATATGCTGGTGGATAACTGTGCGATGCAGTTGGTCAAAGACCCGGCGCAGTTCGATGTGATTCTGACAGAGAACATGTTTGGGGACATCCTTTCCGATGAAGCGAGCATGGTAACCGGATCCATAGGGATGCTGGCTTCCGCATCTTTAAATGATACGAAGTTCGGTTTGTATGAGCCAAGTCATGGCTCTGCCCCGGATATTGCGGGAAAGGATATTGCCAATCCGATTGCTACGGTATTATCGGCGGCTATGATGCTGCGATACTCCTTTGATTTGGATAAAGAAGCGGACGCAGTGGAAGCGGCCGTACAAGAAGCGTTGAAAGCAGGTTACAGGACGGCGGATATTATGTCGGAAGGCTGCCGGAGAGTGTCCTGTACAGAGATGGGTGATTTACTTGTGGAAAGAGTACATAAATAAAAATTTTTTTCGTAAGTTCCTGCCGGACAAAGAGGACAAAGAGGACAAAATGTTTGCCCTGTGGTTTGTCTGGATGGCGGTTTACTATGGCTTTCGGATGTTTTCTTTGACGCCATGGTACGATGAACTGTATACCTATTATTATTTTATCAGCAGAGGTCCTGTCTATGCGGCAATCCACTGGCCCCTGCCCAATAACCATGTTGGGTATTCGGTGCTTTCCGGGTTTTTGGATCTGCTTGGCAATCCGGTCCTAGGTTTAAGGGGCATATCCTATCTGGCGGCTTTGGCAAATCTGCTGCTACTTTATAAAATAGGGAAGAAATGTTTTTCGGAAGGCTGGTCGTTTTGCTGCGTGGCATTATATTCCTGTATGCAATTGGTCAATCAACTGGCGGTACAGGGAAGAGGGTATACCTTGGCGGTATCCTGTTTCCTGACAGCCGTTTTGATGCTGCAGGAAATCGGATGGAAAGAAAAGGGAGAAACGGCAAAAGATGCAGGAAAGAAAAAAGATATCAAATACTATGTGATTTTCTCTTTTTCTTTGACTCTCGGGTTGTATATTCTTCCAAGCAGCGTGTATTGGGTCGTTCCGGTATGCATGGTAGGCGGTTTATTTCTCCTTTTGTACCAAAAGATAAAGGCGCTGGTTTGCTTAATCATAAGCAGTGTGATTGCAGCATGGCATACCTTGCTCTTGTATGCCCTTATCTGGCTGGCTATTGGCTCGAATTTGATGAGCAAGGCAGAAGGAGGGGCTTTTTATGGGCATGGGCATTTCGGTATTATCCGTTCGGCGCCCTTTTTGGCTCTAAGGACAGGGATGGATTATATGCTGGCTACCCCTTATATACAGAGTGTAGAAAGGGAGGGATTTGTTCCAAAGCTGGCGGAATGGTTCCGGTTCCTGTTTGATTTCTATTATCCAGGATTGGGGACTGTCCTGTTAGGCATTACGGCATTTGGGTTGCTGTTTGCCGTATGGCAGGGAAGAAGAGCTTATAAGGAAGGGCGTTGGAGGGCTTTTTTCCTTTTCCTGTTTGTGACGGTTGTCCTGTTGCTTATGCCTGTGTTTTTGCTGATACAGTGTGCTTTGCCCTATTTCCGGGTATTTTCCTATATTGGCATCCCGGTTTCTATGCTGCTTTGCTTATTGCTGCAGGATATTGCCGGAAAATGGAGCAAGTTTCCCAGGCCCTTTGCAGGGAAGGCGGCAGTGGGAGCTTGTACTTTATTGGCCATTGTCCTGTTACTTTCCAAAGAGTATAATAACGAGTATGGATTGTCCGAATATTATGCGAGGGATGCTTTGGAGAATGCAGGTGTAAAAACAGAGGGAAAGCTGTGCGTTACCGATTGTTACCAGCAATATCTGTTAAAATTTTATTATGGTTTTGAATGCGAATATACGGCAGTGGAAGAGGCGGATACATTGCTTTTACATAAAGAAATGACCGTTCCGGGAGGGGATTTCCGCTGGGAGTTTTACCATACTTATGATACGCTCCCTTGGGAGATGATAGAAAAGGGGATGCATCCTGTGTATGAAAATGAAGAATATATTGTTTATATAAGAAAATAAAAGGAAAAAATCAGGAAGAAAAAAAGTTAATAAAAATAAAGAAAAACTAGAAAAAAGAATAGTTAATAAAAGTAAAGAAGAATTAGAAAAAATAAAAGTCAATAAAAATTAAAGAAAAATTAGGAAAAAGGAAAGTCAATAAGAAAAAGAAAAACTAGGAAAAAAGAAAAGCTAATAAAAAGAAAGAAAAACCAAGAAAAAAGAAAAGCTAATAAAAGGAAAGAAAAACCAAGAAAAGCTGAGAAAAGAAGAAAAGCTGAGAAAAGAAGAAAAGCTAAGAAGAAAGAAAAACCAGGAAAAAAGAAAAAGCCAATATGAGAGAAGAAAAACCAGGAAAAATAATAGTCATAAGAAAAGTTAGGAGAGATGAAAATGAGAAGTGATTCCGTAAAGACAGGCACCCAGCAGGCGCCGCACAGAAGTCTGTTCAATGCGCTCGGTTATACCGAGGAAGAAAGAAAACGGCCGATGATAGGTATTGTAAGCTCCTATAACGAAATTGTGCCGGGACATATGAATCTGGATAAAATTGTAGAGGCGGTTAAGCTTGGGGTGGCTATGGCAGGCGGGATGCCGGTGGTCTTTCCGGCGATTGCCGTATGCGACGGGATTGCAATGGGTCATATCGGCATGAAATATTCTTTGGTAACCAGGGATTTGATTGCAGACAGCACGGAGTGCATGGCTTTGGCTCACGGTTTTGATGGGCTTGTCATGGTGCCGAACTGCGACAAAAATGTGCCGGGGCTTTTGATGGCAGCGGCAAGGCTGAATATCCCTACTATTTTCTGTTCCGGCGGCCCGATGCTGGCGGGTCGGGTGAAAGGGGAAAAGAGAAGCCTTTCTTCTATGTTCGAGGCAGTAGGGAGCGTGGCGGCAGGAACCATGTCTATGGATGAACTTTGCGAGTTTGAAGAGAAAGTATGCCCTACTTGCGGTTCCTGTTCCGGTATGTATACGGCTAATTCTATGAACTGCTTGACGGAAGCGTTGGGAATGGGGTTAAAAGGCAACGGAACCATTCCGGCGGTATATTCAGAGAGAATCCGTTTGGCAAAACATGCAGGTATGAAGATAATGGAACTGGTGGAAAAAGACATTAAACCAAGGGATATTATGACAAAAGAGGCATTTATCAATGCTTTGCGTATGGATATGGCTTTAGGATGTTCGACCAACTCCATGCTCCACCTTCCGGCGATAGCCCATGAGGCAGGGGTGGAACTGGATTTGGAAGTGGCGAATAAACTTTCGGCAGAGACGCCGAACTTATGCCATCTGGCTCCGGCAGGCCCTACTTATATGGAAGATTTGAACGAGGCGGGCGGTATCTATGCGGTAATGAACGAACTGGATAAAAAAAGTTTATTATATACGGATTTGATAACTGTAACAGGAAAGACAGTAGGGGAAAATATCAAAGGATGCATCAACAAAAACCCGGAAGTAATCCGTCCTTTGGAGAACCCTTATAGCGAAACGGGGGGCATTGCCGTGCTAAAAGGCAACCTTGCACCGGACTCTTGTGTAGTAAAGCGTTCCGCCGTAGTGCCTGAAATGATGGTACACGAAGGGCCGGCAAGGGTATTTGAATGTGAAGAAGATGTGATTGAAGCGATAAAAGGCGGAAAAATCGTGGAAGGGGATGTGGTGGTCATCCGCTACGAAGGGCCGAAAGGAGGCCCTGGCATGAGGGAAATGCTAAACCCTACTTCCGCCATTGCGGGCATGGGGCTTGGCGCCAGCGTAGCTTTGATTACGGACGGTCGTTTTTCCGGCGCTTCCAGAGGGGCATCCATCGGCCATGTATCGCCGGAAGCGGCAGTGGGAGGGCCGATTGCCTTGGTGGAAGAAGGGGATATTATCAGCATTAATATTCCGGCGAATACGATTGATATGAAAGTAACGGAAGAAGAATTGGAAAAGAGACGGGAAAAATGGCAGCCCAGAGAGCCGAAAATAACATCCGGTTATCTGTCGCGTTACAGGGAATTAGTAACCAGCGGCAACCGGGGCGCTATCTTGGAAGTACCACATAAATAAGGGCATGAGGAGGAGACGGTTATGCAGCTTACAGGCGCGGAAATTGTAGTGGAATGTTTAAAAGAACAGGGAGTGGATACCGTTTTCGGATATCCGGGGGGGACTATTTTAAATGTATACGATGCTTTATATAAACATAGTGATGAAATCAAGCATATTTTGACTTCCCACGAACAAGGGGCGGCCCATGCGGCGGACGGTTATGCGCGGGCTACCGGAAAAGTGGGCGTGTGCCTTGCTACCAGCGGCCCGGGGGCAACAAACCTTGTAACAGGGATTGCAACCGCATATATGGATTCGGTGCCGATTGTGGCGATTACCTGCAACGTGAATCTGCCTCTTTTGGGCAAGGATTCTTTTCAGGAAGTGGATATTGCCGGGGTTACCATGCCGATTACCAAACACGGCTATATCGTAAAAGATGTGGCGATTTTAGCGGATACCTTGCGGAAAGCATTTAAAATAGCCGGAAGCGGCCGGCCTGGACCGGTATTGGTGGATATTACCAAAGACGTAACGGCGAACCTTTGCGAGTATGAACCGGCGGCAGCGGAAGCGTTGAAAAAAGTGGATGCAAAAGAGAAGCAGTATACGCAAGAGGACATCGACTATGTAGTGGAATTAATAAAGAATGCGAAAAAGCCTTATATCTATGTGGGCGGCGGCGCAGTGATTTCTGAGGCAGCAAAGGAAGTGACGGAGTTTGCGAAGAAATTGGATGCCCCTGTCTGTGATACATTGATGGGGAAAGGTGCATTTGACGGACGGGATGCATTGTATACAGGGATGATTGGAATGCACGGAACAAAAACCTCCAATCTGGGTGTTAGCGCATGCGATTTATTGATAGCTTTAGGGGCTAGATTTTCCGATAGGGTAGTAGGAAATGCGGCGAAGTTTGCAAGCCATGCCAAAGTGGTCCAAATTGACATTGATGCGGCGGAAATCAATAAAAATATCCGCACGGAAGCATCCATCGTAGGCGATTTGAAGGAAGTGCTGACCATAATCAATGAACGCCTGCCCCAGATGGAGCATAAGGAATGGGTGGAACATATCCAGGAATGGAAAAGGAAATATCCTCTCAATTATGATAAGAGCAGCTTGTCCTGTCCTTATGTCATCGAAGAGTTGGATAGGATAACCGGCGGGGAGGCAATTGTTACTACGGATGTCGGGCAGCATCAGATGTGGGCGGCACAGTATTATAAATATTCTAAGCCAAGGACATTTTTAAGTTCCGGCGGTCTGGGCACTATGGGATACGGTCTGGGGGCATGTATCGGGGCGAAGATGGGCAAGCCGGATAAAATCTGCGTGAACATTGCAGGCGACGGATGTTTCCGAATGAATATGAATGAACTGGCCACAGCCAGCCGTTATGATATCCCTATTATTCAGATTGTCATCAACAACCATGTGCTGGGGATGGTGCGCCAATGGCAGACATTGTTCTATGGGCAAAGGTATTCCCAGACAGTATTAAGCGATAAAGTGGATTTTTGCAAAGTGGCGGAAGGCTTAGGTTGTGAAGCAATACGCGTAACGAAAAAGGAAGAGGTTGCCCCTGCAATTGAAAAAGCAATTGCCCAAAAGGGCCCGGTTTTGATTGAGTGCGTAATTCCTGAGGACGACAAGGTATTCCCTATGGTTCCGGCAGGAGAGGCTATCAGCGAAGCGTTCGATGAGACGGACTTGAAAAAGAAAGAAAATGAATAGAAAGAAAGCAAAGAAGTGGAAGAAGGCAAAGAAAACAGGAATTGCAATCGGAGCGTTTTTTTCTCTGCTTTTGGTATCCTATGTGGGCTTATCGGAATATTATAAGAACGGGTTTTGCTATGGCACATGGATAAACCATGTGTATTGTACCGGGAAAACAATAGAAGAGGTAAATGACGAACTGTTAAAGTCTTGTTCTTATGAGGGGCTGACGATATATGATGACAAAGGGAACCCATATCGGATAGAAGCGGAAGAGATTGACTTTATGTTTGATTTTAAGGAAGCTCTTAAAGATTATTTTGTGGGGCAGAATCCGTACCATTGGATAAACAATCTGCTTCAGGCAAAAGAAAAGATGTTGGAACCGGTTATTTCTTATGACGAAGAACGGCTTTGGGAAATACTGGAGTCTGTTCCGGCATTTATGGGGAAAAAGGCAGAAGAAAGACAGGTTTTTATCAAAAAAAACGATGGCGGATATCTATTGATAGATGAAAGAACCGGTGTCCTCAATGAGGAAAAGGCAAAGGATGCCGTCCGGCAGAAACTCCTTTCTTTAGAAACAGAGCTGGATTTGGGGGAAAGCGGCTGTTATGAAGACCTTCCTTATACGGCGGCGATGAAGGCAGAGCTTGACAAATGGGAAAAGATAAAGGAGTTTCAGGATTGCCGTATTGTTTATGCATTTGGCGAAGAACAGGTTCCTATTGATGCTTCAATTGCCTGTAATTTTATTGCGATGGATGAAAATGGGGATTTCCTTTACGACGATAACGGAAGGCTGTTACAGGATAATGAAAAAATTGAGGAATTTGTGGACTTCCTTGCCGATGAATATGACACTGTCGGAAAAATCAGGCAGTTTGAAACGACAAAAGGAGATGTAGTACCGATAGAAGGGGGTATTTATGGCAACCGGATAGACCGGAAGGCGGAAAAAGAATATTTAATACAGGCTTTTTCGGCACAGGCCGCAGAAATCCATATCCCCCAATATCTGCAAGAGGGATGGGCTTACGGGAAAAACGATATCGGCGATACCTATATCGAAGTGGATATGACGGAGCAAATGATGTATTATTATCTGGACGGAAGGTTACGGCTGGAAACGCCTGTCGTAACCGGAAATACCGGTCGTAGGTGGGGAACACCGGAAGGTGTGAATTTTGTATATGGGAAAGCCGTTAACCGTATTTTAAGCGGTCCGGGCTATGAATCCCATGTGAATTTCTGGATGCCGGTAAAAGGGAATATCGGAATCCATGATGCCCCGTGGCGCAATGAATTTGGCGGGGATATTTATGAGACGGCGGGTTCCCACGGCTGTATTAATACCCCTTATGATGCCATGAAAGAGTTATACGGGATGGTCCAGACCGGAACACCGGTGGTGATGTTTTACCGCGGAAGTTGACGAAAGCGGGCAGTAAATGTAAAATAAAAAGTTGTTTAGATGATGTATGAGTATAGGAGGAGAGAAAAAGTGTCCAGAGTTTATAATTTTTCGGCAGGCCCGGCGGTCTTGCCCGAAGAGGTTTTGAAAGAAGCAGCAGATGAAATGTTGGATTATAGAGGAACCGGCATGTCTGTGATGGAGATGAGCCATAGGTCAAAAGCTTATGATACAATTATCAAAGAGGCTGAGGCAGATTTGAGGGATTTGATGGGAATCCCGGATAATTATAAAGTATTGTTCCTGCAAGGCGGGGCAAGCCAGCAGTTCGCCATGATTCCTATGAACCTGATGAAAAATAAGAAGGCAGCTTATATTGTGACAGGGCAATGGGCGAAAAAGGCTTATCAGGAAGCAAAGATATACGGGGAAGCGGTGGAAGTGGCGTCGTCTGCAGATAAGACTTTTTCCTATATCCCGGATTGCTCCGACTTGGATATTCCTGAGGATGCGGATTATGTGTACATTTGTGAAAATAATACAATTTACGGTACGAAGTTTAAGACATTGCCGGATACAAAAGGCCATACGCTGGTAGCGGACGTATCTTCCTGTTTTTTGTCGGAACCTGTGGATGTAAGCAAATATGGGGTAATTTACGGCGGTGTCCAGAAGAATATCGGTCCTGCGGGCGTAGTGATTGTTATTATCAGGGAAGATTTGATTACGGAGGATGTGCTTTCCAAAACCCCCACCATGTTAAAATATAAAACCCATGCAGACGCGGATTCCCTTTACAATACGCCTCCGGCATACGGGATTTATATATGCGGCAAGGTATTCAAATGGCTGAAAAAGCAAGGCGGCCTTGAGGCGATGAAAGAGTATAACGAAAAGAAGGCGAAGATTTTATATGATTTCCTGGATGAAAGCAAGTTGTTTTGCGGTACGGTAAGGAAAGAAGACAGGTCTTTGATGAACGTTCCTTTTGTAACAGGGAATGAGGAGCTGGACGCTAAATTTGTAAAAGAGGCAAAAGAGGCAGGCTTTGAGAACCTGAAAGGGCATAGGAGCGTAGGCGGTATGCGTGCCAGCATCTATAACGCTATGCCGGCAGAAGGTGTGGAAAAGCTGGTGGAGTTTATGAAAAAATTTGAAGCGGAAAATGCCGAATAGGGAAATGGGCTGCTGACAAAAGGAAATGGGAGGATGGAAATGTTTAAATATCATTGTTTAAATCCGATTGCGGATATCGGGCTGGATAAATTTACGGGGAATTATGAAAAGACGGAAGATGTGAACGAGGCAGACGGGATTTTAGTCCGCAGCGCAGCGATGCATGATATGGAATTGCCCGAAAAACTTTTGGCGGTAGCAAGGGCCGGAGCGGGGGTAAACAATATTCCTTTGGATAAATGTGCGGAAAAGGGAATTGTTGTTTTCAATACGCCGGGGGCCAATGCCAATGGTGTAAAAGAGCTTGTCATTGCCGGTATGCTTTTAGCCTGCCGCGATATCGTAGGGGGTATCAACTGGGTTTCGAACAATAAGGATAATGAAAATATTGCAAAAGCTGCGGAAAAGGAAAAGAAGAATTTTGCAGGAACGGAAGTGCAGGATAAAAGGCTGGGCATTATCGGTTTAGGTGCAATCGGCGTAAAAGTGGCGAATGTAGCGAAGCATATGGGGATGGAAGTATATGGATTTGACCCTTATGTTTCCGTAGACGCTGCCTGGAATCTGAGCAGGGATGTAAAACATGCATTGAATGTAGAAGAGATATATGAAAGCTGTGACATTATTACCATCCATGTTCCGCTTTTGGACAGCACAAAGGGGATGGTGGATAAGGCGGCTATCGACAAGATGAAGGACGGTGTGATATTGCTGAACTTTTCCAGGGATTCCCTGGTGAAAGAGGCGGATGTGTTAGAGGGCATCCGGTCAGGAAAAATACGTAAATATGTGACCGACTTCCCCAATCCTATGACAGCCGGGCAGGAAGGCTGCATCGTGATTCCACATTTAGGGGCATCTACGGAGGAGTCCGAGGATAACTGTGCCAAAATGGCGGTCAAAGAAATGATGAATTATCTGGAAAACGGCAATATCATCAATAGTGTAAACTACCCGAATTGTGATATGGGTATCTGCTCCCAGGCGGGAAGGATTGCTATTTTCCATAGGAACATTGCCAATATGATTACAAAGTTTACCGCCTGCTTCGGCGATGAAGGCATTAACATTACGGATATGACAAACAAATCCAAAGGGGAAGTGGCTTATACCATGATAGATTTGGAAAGCCCGGCAACGGCAGAAATGATAAGCAAGCTGCAGGCAATTTCCGGTGTGTTCCGTGTCAGAGTGGTAAAATAGCGGATTGCGTCAAAACAACGGGCGAATGTATAATGGGCATGCCTGGCTGTCTTGACGCCCTTTAGAATCGTGGTAAAACGATAGGCAGGGATGGGATGATCGGTATGAAGAAAAAGGCAGTTTTATTATGGGTAACAGGATGTTTTTTGTGCGGTGTGGCAATGACTGGCTGTGGCCCGATGGGGCAGTTACGGAATGTGGCGAGGATGTCGGGAGCAGAATCCGGGATAGAGGAAAAGGCAGGGAGTAAAGAAGAAAAAGAGGAGGAAAAGAAGAAAGCTGCGGACTCGGAAACTCCTGTGTTGGGAGGAGAGGCGGTAGAAGGCTTTGAAGATTTTTCTTATCTTTATGAAGAGACGCTTACTGCTTATATGGAAGAGGATACGGAAATTGGAAAGGTAAAACGGAAGACGGTTACAGTGTACATCCCAGAAGGGAATGCATCCGGTATAAATGCGGAACTTCCGGGCACTGCGTATGCGGATACTTTCGGGGTAACATTCCGTTTCAGCCTGAATTCATATCTGATATCCGGTCAGGAAGAAAAAACGGTGGCTGAAAAACTGCAAGGGTATATGGATGAAACCTATCCGGATAAAAATGAAAAAAAGAAAAAATCCCATAAGGCGGATTATGAAGGCCTGGAACTTTCAGAAGTGGAAAAAATAGGGCAGGATGCAGCAGTTGCAAGGGCGGAATATTTTGTATGGAATGACGAAAAGGAAGAATACGGCATAGTTTACGGAACCTATTATTTAAAAGAACTGGAACCGGATCTTCTGGCATTGTTGGAAGTGGAAGTGGATAGTTCAAAGGCTGCTTCTAAGACGGAGGAACTCTTAAAGGAACTGGAAGCTTTTTATGAAGTGGATTTGGAATGGAACAGCGATGAAGCGCAGGAAAAGTTGGAAGATTACCTTGCAGGGAAAGAAGAGGAGGAAGTTCCGGGTGCTATAGAAGGTATTATAGAATTTGATTATCCGAAAGGCTGGGCGCTGGATGAGAACTATTCCGACGAGGGAATGCTCATATATGCGCCGGGAGGAGACAGCGACGGAGCCGGCTGCGGGATAGCGATTACCAGTCTGGATTCGTTTGGGGTTACCGATGACGTTATTGGCTGGTTGGGCGATGAAGAATATCTTAGCAAGTTTATAGAAGAAGGGCTTGGGGAAGGCGCAGAGAATCTGACGGTCCGGTATTATGGCAATACGTGTATCGGGGAAACCGCCCTGGCGGAATTTATTTATACGGAAGAAGGGGAAGTGATAGACTGCAGGCTCTATCTCGGAGGGGATGATGAAAAGATATATATCATAGTGGCTGTCCAATTCCAATGGCTGGAAATGAATACCTTTGAAGTGGCAGAAGAACTATTGGAAAAAGGGAAGGTACGGTAAGGTATATATAAAATCCGGGTGCCGGAAGGCTTTTTGGCGATGTTGAGAAACAAAGCCTGAAAAGCTTTCCGGTACCCGGATTTTATAACGGCAGTTATTGCAGCGTATTTGCCATATGGGAAAAGCCTTGCCCGTTTTCCTGCAAATCGGCTTGTAATTTTGCTTCCGCTTCTACGGAAGCTTCACTGGCGAGATCCATATAAAGGATGAAAATATCTTCAAGGCTTTTATTTTCCTCTGCCGCGATTTCTTCCATAATCGGACGCAGCGCATCCAACTGTACCGAAACCTGCGTTTTTTGCGGGTCAATATCTTTTAAAACTTCCTCCGCATACGCACTTATCCGTTCCCAAATCTTTCTATTTTCGCTGGTCATAAATTCCTCCTCAATAAAAATGTTGTAATTTATTTTATCACTTGACGCTTGTGCTGTATAGGTTAATTTGTTAAAATAATTGATAGAATCAAAGACCCCGCTGCAAGCAACGGGGTATCAAACTTGCAGCGCTGCCAAGCAGCGGGGGATTTGACCCTCGCGGCAGTCGCCAGATGTCTGCAAGCAGCCACTTGGCTCGTTGCTCGCGGGAATAAATTGGTTGCTGGCTATGGAATAGGCAGTAACATAACAGGGAAGGGATAAAAACATATGGCGGACATTAGACCCTTTAAGGCTATCCGTCCACAGAAAGGGCTGGAACAGCGGATAGCGGCGCTTCCTTATGATGTATACAACAGAGAGGAGGCAAAACAGGAGGTGGAGAAGGAGCCTTTGTCTTTTCTCCGGATTGACAGGGCGGAAACGCAGTTTACGGATGATGTGGATGCTTATGCCGATATTGTCTATGAAAAAGCGCATGATTTACTATGGGAAATGATAGAAAACGGGGAAATGGAAGAGGAAGAAGCGGAATGCTATTACGTGTATGAGCTGGTAATGGATGGCAGATCACAGACAGGGATTGCTGCCTGTGCCTCGGTGGACGATTATCTGCATGGGGAAATTAAAAAGCACGAGAATACGAGGGAAGAAAAAGAGCTTGACCGTATACGCCATGTAGACATTTGCCAGGCCCAGACTGGCCCCATTTTTCTCGCATACCGTTCCCATCCGGCGATTTGCGAAGAAACACGGAAGGCGAAGGCAAAAGAACCATTGTATGATTTTGCTGCTTCGGACGGCATTGTCCATAGGGTATGGAAGATAGACGATGCGGGGGCGGTAGAAAGGATAAAACAGGCATTCCGGGAGGCGGGGAATATTTATATTGCAGATGGGCACCATAGATGTGCTTCAGCAGTCAAAGTATCATTAAAGAGACGGGATGCGAACCCCGGTTATACGGGGGAAGAAGAATTTAACTATTTCTTATCGGTTTTATTCCCGGATGACCAGCTTATGATTATGGATTATAACCGGGTAGTGAAAGACTTGAATGGGCTTTCGGAAGAGGAATTTTTAGGACGGGTTGCAGAGACTTTCTTTGTGGAAAAAATGGGCAGGCAGCCTTGCCGGCCAAAGGAAAAAGGATGCTTTGGGATGTACCTGCAAAATAGCTGGTATTGCCTGAAGGAAAAAGAAAGGGCAAGGAGCGGCAGTATGCAGCCGGAAAAAATGCTGGATGTGGCAGTGCTGCAGGATATGCTGTTGGAGCCGGTACTTGGGATTAAAAATCCAAAGACGGATAAACGGATTGATTTTGTCGGCGGGATACGGGGACTGGAGGAACTGGAACGGAGAGTACATACGGATGCTGCCGTAGCATTTGCCATGTATCCTACTTCCATTTCGGAATTGTTTGCCGTGGCGGATGCAGGACGGTTGATGCCTCCCAAATCCACATGGTTTGAGCCGAAATTAAGAAGCGGGTTATTTGTCCATAAAATATAAAATTTATCAGTGAGAGAAAGGATTAGGGATTGATATGAACAATAAACTTTACAAATTAATGAACTGGCCGGACATTGAAGAAATTATTTATTCGGAATCGGACAATCCGCACCGGACTCTGGGCGCGCATGTTGTCGGAGGCAATACGCTGATACAGGCCTATCTTCCGGGGGCGAAAAGTGTGATTGTGCAGAATAAAAAGGATAAGAAAAGCTATGAAATGGAAATGGCGGATGAAGAAGGTTTTTTTGCTGTGGCTGTTCCCGGCAAGGCGCCTTTTTCTTATGAGTATATTGCGGAATATGAAGACGGCAATTTGAAAAAAGTAAAGGACGCTTATAATTTTGCCCCTCAGATAGAGCAAAGCGATTTGGATAGGTTTGCGGCCGGCATCCATTATACGATTTATGAAAAACTGGGTGCGCATCCTATGACAATCGATGGGGTAAAGGGAGTATATTTTGCGGTATGGGCGCCCAATGCAATGCGTGTCAGCGCAGTAGGGGATTTTAACGGCTGGGACGGACGTATCCACCAGATGCGCCGGCTGGGCAATTCCGGTATTTTTGAAATATTTGTGCCGGATGCAAAGGCAGGGCAGAATTATAAATACGAAATAAAAGTAAAAGGCGGTTTGACATACTTAAAGGCAGACCCTTATGCTTTTGGGCAACAGCTCCGCCCGGATACGGCTTCCGTAATAAGGGAAAGTGTAGGGAAAGAGAAAGATAAGGCATCCGGTCAAGTAGTATGGGAAGACCAGGAGTGGATAAAGGGCAGGAAGGAGCGGCAGGGAAGCGATAAGCCGATTAGCATTTATGAGCTTTATTTGGGGTCTTTTAAGCAGGGTGAAGACAAGGGCTATTTGAATTACAGGGAGCTGGCTCCTCTTGTCATTGATTATGTGAAAGAAATGGGATATACCCATATTGAATTGATGCCGGTAATGGAGCATCCTTTTGATGGCTCCTGGGGATATCAGGTTATCGGATATTATGCGCCTACGGCAAGGTATGGAACCAATGAAGACTTTATGTACTTTATGAATGAAATGCATAAAGCCGGTATTGGGGTTATTCTGGATTGGGTTCCTGCACATTTCCCAAGGGATACGTATGGATTGTCTAATTTTGACGGAACATGCCTTTATGAGCATCAGGACCCAAGGAAAGGAAGCCATCCGCATTGGGGAACTTTGATTTATAATTACGGAAGGCCGCAGGTTTCCAATTATCTGATTGCCAATGCGCTTTATTGGATTGAGCAGTATCACGCGGACGGAATCCGCATGGATGCGGTAGCTTCTATGCTTTATCTTGATTATGGGAAAAATGATGGGGAATGGGTAGCAAACTTTTATGGCGGACATGAGAACTTAGAAGCCGTAGAATTTTTGAAACATTTAAATTCGATTGTAAAAAGACGCGACGAAGGCGTTTTGATGATTGCGGAAGAGTCTACTGCATGGCCGAAAGTAACCGGGGATGTAGAGGATAATGGGCTTGGATTTGATATAAAATGGAATATGGGCTGGATGAACGATTATTTAGGCTATATTTCCTGTGACCCGTATTTCAGGGCACATCATCATAATGAACTGACATTCAGCATGATTTATGCTTACAGTGAGAAATTTATGCTTGTATTTTCCCACGACGAGGTAGTCCACGGCAAAGGGACTCTTATCGGCAAGATGCCGGGGGAAATCAAAGATAAATTTGCCAACCTGCGTCTGACACTTGCCTATATGATGATACATCCGGGTAAAAAGCTGCTGTTTATGGGGCAGGACATCGGGGAATTTGATGAATGGAACGAGGAACGGGAAGTGGAATGGGGGCTTACCGCTTATGACAGCCATAAGGGGGTACAGAACCTTATGAAGGCATTGAACAGGCTGTATACTTCATCCCCGGCATTATATAAGTACGATACTTCATGGGAAGGGTTTGAATGGATTAACTGCATTTCTTCCAACGATTGTATGCTTGTATTTATGCGTAAAGCGGACAAGCCGGAAGAATCCTTTGTAGTGGTAGCCAACTTCGCAAACGTATGGAGGGAATTTACCATTGGTGTTCCTTATGCAGGCAAATATAAGGAAATCCTGAATACGGATGCGGAAGAATTTGGCGGGGAAGGCAGAGTGAATGCGGATGAAATAGGTTCCGTAGAAGAAGAATATGACGGCAGGGAAAACTCTATATGTATGTCCAGCGCGCCTTTGTCCGTAAGTATTTTCTCATATATTCCGTATACGGAGGAAGAAAAGAAGGAAATCGCCAGAAAGAAAGCGGAAAAGGAGAAAAAAGAAAGGGAAGAGGCGTTAGAGCGGGAGCGCCAGGAAAAAATAGATAAGCTGGAAAAAGAACGCCAGGAAAAGGAAGCGGAAATCGAGCGCGCCCTGAAGGAAGCGGAAGAAGCGAAAGAACGGGCGGAGCAGATGCTTAAGGAAGTCGAACTGGTAAGAAAAGAAGAAGAAAAAGTGCTGGAAGAACAAAAAGAGGCCGAAGCAAAGAAAGAAAAAGCCGCGGAAAAGGAAAAGAAAACGGCGAGAGAGACGAAAGAAGAAGCGAAAAAGGTAGAAGAGACGAAAGAGGCGAAAAAAACAAAAGGAGCGAAAGAAGTAAAAGAGACGAAAAAGGCAAATGAAACAGAAAGAGCGAAAGGAACGCAAAAAGCAAAAGAAACGAAAAATACCGGAATGAAGAAAAGACAGTGAAGCTGAGGTGGAAAGAAACGGGCTGCCAGTTATTGATTTGGAACCTGCCAAAGGTGACATGGATGAAAGGCAATAAATAAGGCCGAAGGGAAATGCTGAAAGTTTTCAATTTTTAATCCTAAGTTTGTGTCTGCGCGGCATCCACAAACTTGGCGCAACAAAGCCGCGCAGGAATGGGGAAAAAGTGAAGGAATTAGGTTTAGCATCGTTTGCGGCGGAAGAGGAGATTGATATAGGGATGATAGAGGGCTTTTTTCAGGAATTGCCGGAAAAAGCATGGCATTTGGGAATGCGGGTTGTGATGTCGGCAATTGTCCTGTTGATTGGGGTACAGATTGTCAGAATAATCCGTGGGCTGGTGAAGAAATCTTTGGCAAAGGGGAATGCGGATCAAGGGGTAATACAGTTTATTGACTCTTTCCTGAAGTTTTCCTTGTATGTAGTGCTGTTCATTACGATAGCGTCCGGGTTTGGGATGGATGCAGCGAGTATATTGGCATTGCTCGGTTCTGCAGGCGTTGCCATCGGTCTTGCCATCCAGGGAAGTCTTGCAAATTTTGTAGGCGGTGTGCTGATTCTCCTTTTGAAACCTTTTAAGGTAGGGGATTATATTAAGGAAGATACCAACAGGAACGAGGGAACTGTCATTTCTATCGAACTGTTTTACACAAAGCTGGCAACGCCGGATAACCGGGTAATTGTACTGCCAAACGGTACGCTTGCCAATTCCAGTTTGACCAATGTAACCGCCTGCAAAAGCAGACGGTTGGATATCAAAGTCGGGATATCCTATGACGCAGATATCCGGCAGGCGAAGGAAGTCCTGCAAAAGGTTTTGGAAAAGGATGAAGCCGTGATAAAGGAAATGGATCATTTTGTATATGTGGATGAACTGGCGGAGAGCGCAGTGAATCTTGGAATCCGCTGCTGGCTCTCTACGGATGATTTTTGGCAGGGGAAATGGCGTTTGACGGAAAATGTGAAGTATGCTTTGGATGAAGCAGGTATCTCGATTCCTTATCCCCAAATGGATATTCATTGTTGTGGGAAAAGCAAATAGATTTTTTGCCCGGAACTGGTCCTAATTTGCCAGAAATTGATAGAATGAGGAAATAGCCCTATACAAAGAACCGTAGGTGCAAAGTCTAAGAAATCAGGAATGGCTTTGCACCTTTTTTACCTTATAGGATTCGGTTGTCAAAAGGTCTTCCCGGCAGTGCCGCTTGGCATATGGCACAAAAAAATTGTGCCGCAAAACTTGTTTTGCTATTTGTTGTACGGAGCATTCCGGTGAGCCTCTTAAGGCGAAAATCGTGTTCAGCATTGGCTTCCACGATTTTTGAGTCTCCTCTTCATCGTACAAAAGTCACTTGCCCAATATTTTTTTGTGCTATCTGCCAAACGCCACCGCCGGAGAATCCTGTTTGCAGGATTCTTTTTTACATAATAAGGATAAAAATTTAAAAATACTCTTGCAAAAAATGCGATTACCTATTATAATATCATTTGTTGAGTGCTTCCATGGCTCAGTTGGTAGAGCGACGCATTCGTAATGCGTAGGTCAAGGGTTCGAGTCCCTTTGGGAGCTGGACGGCATAGTTAAGCCGGAAATAAAAAAGATGTTTTCCTTTTATTGGAAAACATCTTTTTTTATATACAAACTATTATCGCTATGATGGTCGTTTGCACTAGATACCGTTTTTAAACAAATTTAACGGCAGTGCCGTATGCCATAACCTCTGCGGCTCCTTGCATAACGGCTGCAGAAGCGTAGCGGATATTGACAACTGCATCTGCGCCAAGGGATTCTGCCTCAGAGACCATTCTTTTTGTAGCCAAAGCGCGGGCCTCGTTCATCATTTCCGTATAAGCGCCAAGCTCTCCGCCTACAAGTGTTTTAAAGCCTTGTGTAATATCCTTCCCGATGTTTTTGGACTGTATGGTGCTTCCTTTTACAAGCCCAAGCATTTCCAGATTTTTTCCTGAAATGTAATCAGTATTGACTAAGATCATCTTCCTCACCACTCCTTATCTCTTTAATCCGTTCTGCCATCACATAAATGCTTACCCCGGCAAGTAAAAGGGGAATAAGCCCCAGCAGAAGCTTTAGCGCCGGAGGAACGGGAACGCACAAAAAGAGGATGCAAACTCCTGCATAATATAAAAAGAGTAATATACCGATAATAACAGGTGCAATCATTTTCTTTCCGTGAGAGTTCATAATAACGGCCTCCTTGCGATGTTAAATAGTTATATAAGTATTATTGTATTAATTAAATAATACAATATAACTATATACGATAAAAACGGAAATGTCAATAGGAATTATGTAATAAATAGTAATCTTATAAGGCATTCCCTGCATATGCCTTGTCAATTTGGATGACTGCGAAATAAGTTTCGTCAATGCGGTGGATTTCTTTTTTTAAGAAATCGGCAATCGATTCGTCGCTTTCCCGATAAGCGAAGGGAACTACGATATCGAAGATAATATTGGTATGAGTAGGGCCTTTTACTACACGGAAGTCATGAAAGCGGATTTCAGGATAGAAATTTTTTAAGAGGTCAGAAAGGGTTTGCCTTAACTGGTTTGTCTGTGCATCGTCGGTAATCACCGGATCCATATGGATGACGGCTTCGCAGTGTAGCTCATCGTGAAGATGGTGTTCGATATTGTCAATCATATCGTGAAGCACAAGAAGATTGCCGTCTGCGGATACTTCCGCATGGAGGGAAATCATAACCCTTCCCGGGCCGTAATCGTGGACTACCATATCGTGGATACCTTGCACATGTTCATAACTCATGACAATATTTTCCACGTTTTTGACAAATGCTGGGTCAGGTGCCTGCCCAAGCAGGGGGCTGACCGTATCTCTGGCAGC
Organism: uncultured Kineothrix sp.; assembly: GCA_910588855.1. Lineage (GTDB taxonomy): Bacteria > Bacillota > Clostridia > Lachnospirales > Lachnospiraceae > Kineothrix. The sequence goes on from CAJUSR010000012.1 coordinate 85,591, forward strand.
GCAGTAGCCTGCGTAAAAGATAAAGAGACCGACGAGGATACCGCAATAGCCGTCGATTTGCAGCCCGGTAAAATGGGCGGTCAGGGAAGCGATTAGGACGACTGTAGTAGCAAGGGTATCGCTTAAACTGTCGGTGGCAGTAGCATTCATGGCAGCGCTGTCAATTTTTTTCCCAATATTTTTATTGTAATATGCCATATAAAGCTTTACGGCGATGGAGACAAACAAGATAAGAATGGTAAGCGGACTGAAAGTTACCGCCTGGGGGTGGAGAATCTTATCGAAGGATGAACGGACAAGTTCAAAAGCCATAATAAGGATGGCGATAGAAACAAAAAGCCCCGACAAGTATTCAATCCGCCCATGACCGAAAGGGTGATGAGGGTCTGGCTTCTGCCCGGCCATCTGGAACCCTACCAAAGTAATCAAGGAAGAACCGGCATCGGAGAGGTTGTTAAAGGCATCTGCGGTTATGGCGATGGAGTTGCTGAAAAAGCCGGCAAGAAATTTTCCGGCAAACAACAGTATATTTAATGCAATCCCCATGCTGCCGCAAAGAACCCCATAAGCTTTGCGTACTTCAGGGGAAGAAGTGTTTTCTTTATCTTTAATAAATAACTTGGCAAATAACGATATCATAATTTTCACTCCCATATAAATAAAATAGTATGGCTATTTTATCCCTTTTGGGAGGAAATTACAAATATTATTTTTTGTTGCTTTTAATTTGCTGGGGTCATGACATGCCAAACGTTAGAAGAAGCCATAGTAAACTTGTTCAATTGATGGAAGCACTGTATACTGAACGGTATGCACGGTGGTATGAGGGTTGCGATGGCCAAATATTTTTAATGAATCTTGACATCATAATGAAATTGCCAGTAGTATATATGCATTACAAGAAATGAAAATGGATTAGGGCTTTGACGAAGGAGGAAACAGTATGACGAATAAAGAGCGTAGGGATGCCAAAATGGCATATATTTCAGATGGCAGTGTTTTTGAGGAACAGCAGATTTGTAGAAAAAAACTGCAGAAATTAAATTTTATGGATCGCTCTGATTTTGAAGGAATAAAAAAAGTGGTAAAAGATTTGTTTGGAAAATCGGAAGATGCATGGGTTAATCCGCCGTTTTACTGCGACTATGGAACCCATATCGAAGTGGGGAAAAATTTTTTTGCCAATTATAACTGTACTATTTTGGATGTGGCAAAGGTAAAGATAGGGGATAATTGCCAGATGGCCCCCAATGTGGCTATTTATACGGCAGGTCATCCGGTGCATCCAATCAGTCGAAATTCCATGTATGAATATGGGAAGGAAATTACAATTGGGGATAATGTCTGGATTGGCGGGAATGCAGTTATTTGCCCGGGTGTCCATATCGGGGATAATGTAGTGATTGGGGCCGGAAGCGTAGTCGTGAAGGATGTTCCGGACTGGTCGATTGCCGCGGGGAACCCCTGTCGGGTGATACGCAAAATTACGGACGATGACAAAAAGAAATTGTTCGGACAGGAAGAAATAGACGAAGAGGCTTGGGCAGATATTGTAAGCAGGATGGATTTTTAACGGGTCGATTTGTTTTATGCTGCCTGGATGTGTGATGGTTTAGGAAAGTATTTGGAAAATACAAATGATTTGACAAAAATTGTTTATGCTGTCCAACAGCGGTTTAGAAGCGGCAGTGCATATGATAGCTGTGCAAAAAAGTTACAGATTACTTGACGTTAAGGGAAAAAAGCATTATGATTAAAAAAATTTGAAATAAAAATCCAGATTATGTGTGGTATTCAAGAGTTTGCCAATACATTAAAAAAATGGAATAAGTGATTGCGAAGTTCTATGCTGTGATATCATTCAGTAAGCTTACCGGTTTTGCAATTGGCTATAAAAAATAAAAATAGAAAGGAAAAACAAGACAATGAGGGAAGCAGTCAGGAAAAGGTTGGCTAAAGCGGCAAAAAAGGGAAGAGGAATTGCCATTGCTGCAGTTGCAGGGGCAGTAGTGTTGAGCAGCAACATTAGCTATGCATAAGAGATAGGGATAGAAGATGTTTTTGACGAACATTATTATGCGGATGAATATTCGGATCTTAAGGAAGTATATGGTTATGCCAGGGCAATTTTGCTGGATCATTTTATGAAGTTTGGGCTCGCGGAGGGCAGGCAAATGAATGAAATGATAGATATAGTTGAATATAGGGAGAAATATCCAGATCTTCAGGATGCATTTGGGGATGACTGGGATGCTTATATCTCACACTATTTTTCTTATGGAGCCTTTGAACACAGAGATAATGGCACCGGCTTTGACCCTGTGGATTATCTTAATAGATACAGCGATTTGCAGGCGATTCTTGGTACGGATATAATGGCAGCTTATAAGCATTACATAGAATATGGGAAGCAGGAAGGCCGTGAGGGAAGAAGCGAAGTTGTGGTAAAGGCCGAAAAAGAAGCGGCAATAAAGGCCAAAGAAGTAGTGGCAGAGAATAAAGAAACGACGGTAAGGGTGGAAGAACATACGGAGAATAGCAGCCCTGCAGAGCCGGAAAAAGGAAGCTTTGCGATTCAGAGTGTGGAGGTTATAGGCAGTGGACGCATCAGGGTTACTTTGAACCAGAAGACGGAACAGCCCCTTGCACTGGAAGCGTTCAGCATTATATGTAACAGTGGCGGTTCCGATATGACGATATTGTCTGTGTCCACGAATGATAATATGGTCTATGACTTGGCGACGACCTATTACAGAGACCAGGAATACGATATACAGATTACCCTTGCCGATGGAACATCGATTTCAAAGGTCTTTACTTATAGGACAGATTGTGCGCAGATTGCAGGTATTAGTGCTGCCCGTACAAGTGCCGGCGAGGCTCGTGTTACTTACAATTCAGACCAGCCTGGTTATTTTTATTATATTTTAAAAGAGGGCGGGCAGGATTCGGCACGTACAGTTTCTATGGAATCAACTGAAGTAACGGAAGCGGAAATTATTAATAATGGTGTTATGGTAGAAATGAAACAGCATGAGAATAGCTTTATTGTTTCCGGTCTGAGTGAGGGTATGTCATATACCATGTATTATGTGGCTGTTAATACAGAGGGGAAATCAACTTTGGTAAAAAGCCTTTCTATTGGCGGGGAAGTCTATGAGGATAATACAACTGCAATCCAAAGGGCCGAGGCATTCGCTGAAAAACTGGAAAATGGCGAATTTCTGTATGGTTTTGAGATAGAGCTGGAGAGCGCTACTTCAGAAAGCCTTGTTCTGGAACAATTTGACATAAGCTGTCCGTTGAGCCAGACAACGCTTGGAGAGGTAAGGACTTCGGATAACAGGATTTACCGTGTGTATATGCAAAGGGGCAGCATCCCTAACGGTAATAATACTTATACGATTCTGATTAATATGAAGGACGGTACACAATTAAAGGGTACATGTTACCTTGATTTGCAGGCGCCCAGGGTAGATGTAAGAAGCATTGAGTGGACAGACGCGGATACAATAAAGGTTGTTGTTAACTCAGATGAAGCAGGATTGCTTTACTACGCAATCCAGGACGAGGTAGAGGGCGAGGGTACGATTGCACCCAAGGATCCTACACAGATTTATGCCCAGGGCATGAAAGTTTCCATAGGATATGGCTTGAATTATATAACAGTCACGGGTGCAACGGCAGGTCAATGGTTCTGCTGTGCATCGGAAGATGAGAAAGGCAACAGGGAGGACTTCTACAGCTATAAGCAGATTCCTGAATATACTGCTCCGGATCCGGGAACGGATGAATCGACACAGCCGGAGATTACAGACGTAACGGTTCTCAAGACTTCCGACAGGGCAACACTTAAGGTAGTGTTTAACCAAACGATAAATGGGCTCTATGACAATGGACAGACCCAAATCAGTGGAATCGGAGGAAAGCTTGGATTTGAAGCGGTATATAGCTCTGAAGGTGACCTGGTGGAAAATGTGCTGACCCTTTCCGTGATGGATCCAACAATTTCCATACCCGAGGGAAGCCATACCCTGACTATTGTATTATATGACGGAACAACTTTAACATTTGATTTTACGGTGTAGTATACCCAGCGGACGTATGTGCAGACAGCGTTAGTTAAACAAGGGGCTGTTGTAAAATGGAGAATTTACGCAATATATAGTATGGATGTTTGAAGCTTTTCAACTATATGTTGCGGAATTTGCAAATTTTGCAACAGCCCCGTTTAAAAAAGAAGACATAGGAATAAGGTTACAAGCCTATGAGGATATTATCAATTTGCTGCTGTTTTGGCAGAGGAAGGGTTTCATTTTAAAGGTTGGGAATTTGGAAAGGAGAGAAAAGTGAGAATAGAGCATGTTGCATTGTACGTAAAAGATTTGGAAAGAGCAAGGGACTTTTATATAAAATATTTTGGGGTCGTTTCCAATGATGGATATTATAATAGGAAAACCGGTTTCCGCTCCTATTTTTTATCCTTTGGGGATGGAGCCAGGCTGGAGCTTATGAACAAAGCGGATGCAGCGGATAGCCAAAAGCAACTGGCTCAAATGGGCTATATCCATATTGCTTTGAGTGTCGGGGATAGGGAGAGGGTAGATGAGTTAACCAACCTGCTCAAAGAGGATGGATATAAAGTAATCAGCGGTCCGCGGGTTACCGGGGACGGGTATTATGAAAGTTGCGTTTTGGATTCGGAAGGGAATCAGATAGAGATTACCGTATAAAAAAGAATTCTGCTGGCAGGATTTCCCATATGGTAAAAAGAGGCATACATGCCTTGGCAGTTTGATAGTATGATAAATGGTTTATATTGTCATAGGTGTATCGTTCCATAAATGTATAATGAAAAACTTCTATTTAGTAAAAAATATAAATAGATACTGTGAAAAATATATAAAAACTCAATATAAAAACAGGAAAATGTATTATTAACGAATAATAAAATCAATGATATATTTGCGGTGGTAGGGGATGATGAAGGTAATGTGCTTGGATTTGGGAAAAGCTATGGGGCATGTCATTCCAGCATGGGGATAGAATATGCAATGGAGGCGGTTCAGAAAGCGATGAAAGAAGCGCTCATGCAGGCAGGGTTGGAATTTACTCAAATGGATATGCTGGTTGCAGGGCTGACAGGTATGGATTGGGAATACGAAGAAAAATTGCTGCGGGATGCATTGTGGCGTATCACGCATATAGAAAATATTTTGGTTGTAAATGACTGCATTATCGCCATGCGGGCTGGAAGCAGCCATCAATATGGGATCGTCCTTTGTGCCGGTTCGGGATTGAACTGTGCGGCGAGGAACAAAAAGGGGGAAGAATATGAAACGGAAATGGCTAAATTATCGGAAGAAATTTATGGGCAGCCGGATGTAATCCGCAAATTGCAAAAAGGGCTTCCGGAAGGGGATTATCAAAACAGATTTAGAAGGAAAGCAGCTTTTCCTGTTTGGCACCGGGGCATCTTTAAGTGCATGTATGTAGGCGAAATATGCGTTCTTAAAGTATGGGATACATGCAGTGGCAGTTCCTGCTTTTGAAGCAGGATATTATAAAGGGCTTTTGGGCAAAAACAGCGTTGTCATAGTGGTATCCCAGTCCGGGGAAAGTTATGGAACAAAAGTAATTGTTGAGGAATTGATGAAAAAAGAGGTTCCTTTCTTAGGGATTACGAACAATGAAAGTTCTTTTTTAGGGAAAAACGCAGACAATTGTTTCCCCCTTATGGCAGGGGAAGAGCTTGGGACCGCAACGAAAACACAGACTGCTTCCACGATGGCATTGTATTGGATGGCAGCCGCCGGCTGTAAACATGTAATGGAAGAGCTACATAAAATGCCGGAAGCGATGGAAGCTACGTTGGAGGCTGCGGAGGGATACAAACAGGAATTGGCCGATTTCCTCTCAGACCGGAAAGCTGTGTATCTGACCGGATTGGATGCCCATGCCCCTACTGCCGTCCAGGCGAGCCTGATGCTAAAGGAAAAAGTGTGGCTGCATGCGGAAGGGCTTCCGCTGGCGGGATTTCGCCACGGACCGGTAGAAGTGATGGAAGAAGGGGTTCCGGTTGTACTGATAGGGCATGGAAAGGAAAAAATCAAACCCCTTTTGATGCACGCAGACTTTCTTTCCAATGTATGTCATGGGGATGTGGCCCTGGTAACTGACAGTAAAGAGACTTGGATGAAAGGATACCGGAATTTCCCCTATGTCTGGGAAGGGGCAGAAATATTCAGCCATATTTGCGCTACATTGCCTTTTCAGTTGTTGGCGGAGAGGATGGCTGCGGAAAGAAACTATGATATTGACGGATTCAAATACATAGGAAAAGTTTTGGATCAATACGAAAAGAAAATTGAAGTATAAAATGGGGTAAAACAGGAGGATAACAGGATGAAAAAAAACAGCTCTATGGATGGCAGTTGTAATGTCGGTATTAGCATTAGCTGGGTGTGGAACAAAAAAAGAAGAAACGATTACGCTGACCCTTTGGCATTCTTTTGGAAGCACGGTGAGCCAGGATGTCATTGATGACTATATTGAAATGTATGAAAAAGAACATCCGAATATTAAAATTGTACAGGAGACGGCGCAGATTGAAGAATACCAGTTCCGTAAACTAAAGGTGGCGGTAGCGAACAATTCCCAGGGTGATGTGTTTCTTTCTTATGGCGGAGGCTATTCCTAGTCGATAGGGGATGTGGCGGTGGTTTGCGTGGCAATGGAGGGAAGAGGAAGGAAAGCATGAAAGATACAAAAGACTGGCACAATTGGAAAAAAGACTACCCGGAACTGGAAAACTGCGCGGAAGATGTGCGGACAGGGATAGAAGCTTTGATTGGCTGTTTCCGGGCGGGGCGTAAGTTATTGCTGTGCGGGAACGGAGGAAGCGCAGCGGATTGTGAACATATTGCGGGGGAGCTGCTCAAAGGTTTTCTCCTAAAAAGACCGTTGAATCAGGAGGAGCGCAGGGCGTTACGGGATGCAGGGGCGGAGGAAGGGTTTGCCGATTCCCTCCAAAGAGGGCTTCCGGTGATTTCCCTTGTAGGGCATCCGGCATTTGCAACCGCTTATTGGAATGATGTGGACGGGAAATTTGTATTTGCACAACAAGTAAATGTGTTCGGGAAAGAAGGGGATACCTTATTGGCAATCAGCACTTCCGGGAATGCGGAAAATATATATAATGCCCTTATCTGTGCAAAGGCAAAAGGGATGACAACCATTATTCTGACAGGGAGAGAAGGAGGAAGGGCGTCCAAAATAGGCGATATCGCGATTAAAGCGCCGGCAGATGAAACATACCGGATTCAGGAAAAACATTTGCCAATTTATCACTGCATCTGTGCGGAAATAGAAAAGCAATTGTTTGGGGAGGGGAACCTTGCGCCATGACATTGTTTTCTGATAATGCTACTTCCGTAAAACGGTCATAAAGATGATGGCGCGAGTCAAATATGGGCTTTCTCCTAAAAGTTGCTTAGAGCATATAAATTATTGTTTTTAATAGATTTTTAAATGGAATCATATAAACTGGCATGATACAATATTGCTGTTGGACTCTTGATAAAAAAATTAGATAAGGAGCAGCGGCAATGGATAAGAAAGTTGATATACTCCAATCATTTCTATATTTACAACGGAAGAAAAAATAGGTATAATTACAGACGGATTATAAGATGGTCGCAGCAGGGAAAGCGGCATGCTATGATGTATGTAAAACAAAATGGTAAAATATAGAAAAAGGAGAAGAGGAAAATGAGCAAGAAACCAACAGTGTTAATGATTCTTGACGGCTATGGGCTGAATGAGAGAAAAGACGGCAATGCGGTAGTAGAAGCGAATACTCCCGTAATGGACGGCTTGATGAAGGAATATCCGTTTGTAAAAGGAAATGCCAGCGGAATGGCAGTCGGGCTGCCGGAAGGGCAGATGGGTAATTCCGAAGTCGGGCATTTGAATATGGGCGCCGGACGTATCGTATATCAGGAATTGACAAGGATTACCAAAGAGATTCAGGATGGCACTTTCTTTGAAAATCCGGCATTGATGGATGCGGTAAATAACTGCAAGGCCAATGATTCCGCCCTGCATATGTTCGGGCTGGTTTCCGATGGAGGCGTACACAGCCATAATACGCATATTTACGGGATTTTGGAGCTGGCAAAAAGAAACGGGCTTTCCAAAGTGTATGTCCATTGTTTCTTAGACGGCAGGGATACTCCGCCGGAAAGCGGCAAAGGCTTTGTAGAAGAACTGGAAGATAAGATGAAAGAAATCGGCGTAGGGGAAGTGGCGTCTGTGATGGGCCGTTACTATGCTATGGACAGGGACAACAATTACGACAGGGTAAAACTGGCGTATGATGCCCTTACCAAAGGGGAAGGGCTGACTGCAGCAGGAGGCCCGGCAGCCATTGCAGAGTCTTATGAAAGAGGGGAAACGGATGAATTTGTAAAACCGACCGTTGTAGTAAAAGACGGCGCTCCGGTAGCAACCATAAAAGACAAAGATTCCGTGGTTTTCTTTAACTTCCGGCCGGACAGGGCAAGGGAAATTACGAGATGTTTCTGCAATGATGAATTTACTGCTTTCGACAGAGGAGAACGGTTGGATTTGACTTATGTATGCTTTTCCGATTACGATCCCACTATACCTAACAAAGAAGTGGCATTCCACAAAATTTCGGTGGAAAATACCTTTGGGGAATGGCTTGCAGCGAACCATATGACGCAGGCAAGGATTGCGGAAACGGAAAAATATGCCCACGTTACTTTCTTCTTCAACGGCGGTGTGGAAGAACCCAACGAAGGGGAAGACAGAATCCTTGTTAATTCCCCCAAAGACGTAGCTACGTATGACTTGAAACCACAGATGAGCGCTTATGAAGTATGCGATAAACTGGTGAATGCTATCAAATCCGGCAAATACGATGTGATTATCATTAATTTTGCCAACCCGGATATGGTGGGTCATACCGGTGTAGAAGCGGCTGCCATCAAAGCAGTGGAAGCGGTAGACGAATGTGTAGGAAAAGCGGTGGATGCTATCAAAGAAGTAGATGGCACCATGTTCATTTGCGCGGATCACGGGAATGCGGAACAGCTTGTGGATTATGAAACCGGGGAACCTTTTACCGCCCATACCACAAACCCTGTACCTTTTATCCTTGTTAATTACGACAAAGCTTATACCTTAAGGGAAGGCGGATGTCTGGCGGACATCATCCCTACCATGATTGAAATCATGGGAATGGAGCAGCCCAAAGAAATGACAGGGAAATCTTTGCTCTTAAAAAAATAAATGAACCGGAACAATCCGGGAGAATAAGGCTCTGCCGGCGGACGGCAGCATCTGACAGATAGCATATAAAAACATGCGGGAATGTAATTATAAAATCCATCCCCGCATGTTTTTTGCTTTCTTTTATATAGTCCAATAATGTTCCCGGTCCCTTAAAAAATTTACCCCGGCGGACAATTCTTGCTGGGTTTTCACAACGCTGCGGCGCATTTTCCTATTAGGATTCAGGTGTCGAAAGGTCTGTCCGGTAGCATCGCTTGGCATATGGCACAAAAATATTGTGCAAGTGGCTTTTGTACGATGGAGAGGAGATTCAAAAATTGTGGAAACCAATGTTGAACACGATTTTGCCTTAAGAGGCTCATCGGAATGCTCCGTACAATAGAACGCGCACAAATTTTTTGTGCCATATGCCAAGCGATGCTACCGGGCAGACCTTTCGACACCCAAATCTTATTCAATCAAAGACCCCGCTGCAAGCAACGGGGTATCAAACTTGCAGCGCTGCAGAGCAGCGGGATATTTGAACCTCACGGCAGTCTTGCTCGCGGGAATAAAAAATAATTGACAACTGATTCCGGTTATTGTATATTAAGTGTAATATTTGTGATAGTACAGTATAAACTGTATGGGGGAAAGAAGGAAGGAGAGCGTATGATAATTCTGGATTATAAGGATACCAGACCTATTTATGAGCAGATTGTAGAGAAGTTCAAAATGCTTATATTAAAAGGAGTCCTGCAGAAGGATGAGCAGATGCCATCGGTGAGAAGCCTTGCGGTGGAACTTTCCATCAATCCCAATACGATTCAAAAGGCGTATGCGGAGTTGGAACGGCAAGGGTATCTATACGTTGTAAAAGGCAGAGGGAACTTTATTTCTGACAATAAAAGCCTTTTAAACGAAAGAAAAGAGGAATTGAAGAACCGGGTGGTTTTTATTTACCGGGAAGGCTTGGAGCTGGGCATGACAAAAAGGGATTTTATGGAGTTGCTTCAAGGGATGGAAGAGTAGGCAAAGAAGTTTAAGCTTATATAGATTATAGAAAGGGATGAGTGTCGGGATGATTGAGATAACAAATATCAGCAAATCATTTGGGGATATATTGGCGGTTGACCGGGTGAGCGTACAAATGAAAGAGGATACGGTGTTTGGCCTTATCGGAACCAATGGCGCCGGAAAAAGTACGGTATTGCGGATGGTTGCCGGTGTGTTGAAAGCGGATGAAGGGAGTATTGAGGTAGACGGGATTCCTGTTTTCGATTGTGTGGAGGCAAAGAAAAAAATATTTTTCATAGCGGATGAACCGTATTTTTTTGCCAACTCTAATGCATCGGAAATGGAAAAATATTTTTCTTCCGTATATGAGGATTTTAATAGAGAGCGTTTTTATGCATATTTGGAAGGGTTTGGGTTGGAGAAGAAGAGGAAAATCAATACATTTTCCAAAGGAATGAAAAAACAGTTAGCTCTTATATGCGGTATTTGTTCCGGAACAAGGTACCTGCTATGTGATGAAACATTTGACGGTCTCGATCCGGTGATGCGCCAGGGGATAAAAAGCATTTTTGCAAAAGAGATGGAGAGCCGCGGCCTTACACCGATTATTGCCTCCCATAATCTTAGGGAGCTGGAGGATATCTGCGACCATGTGGGACTTCTGCATAAAGGAGGTGTCCTGTTATCCAAGGATTTAGAAGATATGAAATGCAATATCCAGAAAGTGCAGTGTGTATTTGCATCGGAAGAAGATAAGAATAAAGCTATGCAAGGGCTGGATGTGGTGAAACAGGATGTGAGAGGGTCTTTGAATACACTTACGGTAAGAGGGGCAAGGGAGGAAATCCTCGGCCGCTTTGCGACAGTGGATACGGTGTTCTTTGAAGCATTGCCTCTTTCTTTGGAGGAGATATTTATCAGCGAAACGGAGGTGGCAGGTTATGATGTCAAAAAACTCATTTTTGGTTAGTATGAAAGAAAACAATAAACGCAGGATATGGCTTTGGATTATATCCGCATTATTTTGGTTCTTTTACTATCCGGTATATATGGCAATGGCGATGAGCCGGTGGCAGGAATATAACCGGCTGAATGGCCTAATGGGGGCGGCAGCCCAAGGGCGTTTGGAAGATGCCACATACGGATGGCTGAAGTTTAGCCAAGTGGCTACCATCTTGAGTATCATTATGATTGCTACTGTATGTGCAATCCAAGGATTTTCCTACTTATACAGCAGGAAAAAGGTGGATATGTACCATAGTGTTCCCGTAAAGAAATCACGTAGGTTTGCTGTGATTTCCATAAATGGTGTGTTGATATTCTTTATACCTTATGCCATAAACTTGTTTCTGGCAATGCTGGTTGCATGGATGAATGGAGGGATGAACGGGGATAATTTTACAGCGGCGATGCTGGCCATGTGTTTAAATCTTCTCCTTTTTATGGGGGTTTATGGCCTATCCTTAATTGCTGTGATGCTTACCGGGAATCTAATAGTTACCATATTGGCTGTGTTAGTTTTTCTTGCATACGAGCTGGTAGTGAAAGTGATTCTGGAAGAATATAAAAGAAGTTTCTTTTCATATTATTCCATTTTTTCCGAAGATAGTACCGTTTACTCGTCGCCAGTGACATGGGTAGTCAAAGCAATGGAGGAGGTGGAAGAGGCAGGGGGCGCGTTTGGCGCAGTTTTATGCCCGTCCTTGTTCGTATCTTTGTTTTTAGCGGCTGTTTTTATCGGTATTGCCTATTTCTGCTATTTAAAAAGGCCGGCAGAGGCTGCAGGAAAAGCAATAGCTTTTGAGAAATCGAAAGCAATCATAAAGCTTTTCCTTACGGTACCTTTTAGCCTTGGAATATTTGAAATTGTTGACAATATTGCGGGTTCCAATGATGGTTTAATCCTTTTTGGAATGGTTATGGCAGTCATTTTAAGCAATTGTTTGATCGAGGTAATTTATGAGGCGGATATAAAGGCAGCCTTCCGGAAAAAATATCAAATATTGGTATCGGGGGGATGTACAGCAGTGATTTTCTGTGTTTTTGCTTTTGACTTGATAGGATATGATGCGTGGAGCCCGTCGCCGGATAAATTGGAATCGGCCTCTTTCCTGTTTTACGGTGCCAACCGTTGGAGCAACTACGTGAATGAAGATTTGACGTACATGGGAACGGAGGATTACGCCTTGTCCAAACAGGGGATAACGGACATTGAGGCAATCTGCCAGTTGTCCGAAAACAAAGCGGACGGGGAAGAAGAGGTTGTTTGGTTTGATGTGGCATACCGGATGAAAGGCGGAAAAGTAGTATGGAGAAATTTTGCAGTCGATGCACAGCAGAATGAGCTTTTGGATAGAATCATCGGTTCTGAAGAATTTAAAAGGGCAGCATACCAGCTTTATGACGATGACAGCTTTGAGTTTTTGAAAAAATGTAACGTGAAAGAGCTGGCATTCAATAACGGATTCAGGATTGACAATTTACCGCCTGAGGATTTGGAAATGATTCGGGAAGCATGGAAAAAGGATATGCAGAGCTTATCCTATACAAATATGCGGGATGAATTTTCTTGTGGAAAGATAACGGTAAATTTTAATACGGGGCAGAAATGGAGCGGATTCGAGTTGGATATCTATCCTTCTTTTACCAATGTCATTGAGGCGTTAAAAGAACGGGGGATAGATGCAGGGAAGGTTTTAGATACGGAATATATTGAAAGTATTACGGTATGCAATTTTCATTCGGAGGAACGGGATGTATTATACCAACAAATGCTGGAAGAAAATGGATGGGATCAAGAAGCTGTGTCCTGGAGTGAAGCGGATGTATCGGTGACAAAAACCTTTTCAGAGAGGGAAAAGATAGAAGAATTGGCAGAGGCAATGTATCATACGGAGTTGACAACGGCATGGAAACTGCCGGATGCGTTGGACAGGGATTATTCCATAACAGTGCGGTATAAAGACGGACAGGTGGATGATGCCGTATACAGGGGGTCGTCGAATAGTGTATATCTTATTGCGGATAAGGTTCCCTCCTGGCTGGAAAGTGAGACCGCATACAAATGAAGGGAAGATGGAACATTCCTATATTTTACAGGTTCCAGTATTATTATGCAGAAAACATGGAAGAATGATTTTTCTGAATAGGGAAATAAATATAGAGGAAAATAGTTGATATATGGTGCGGATTTAGTTTTGCACAAAAATCTGGATGCCGGCTTTGTCTTATGAAGCCGGCAGGAATGGAGGATGCTATGAATCTATATTTAAAAATTACAGATGTCCGCGGAAGAGAGGTTTTAGACTCCAGAGGGAATCCCACGGTAGAGGCGGAAGTAGTTGCAGAGGGGAGTATCGTAGGGCGTGCAGCGGTTCCTTCCGGTGCAAGCACGGGACGTTTTGAAGCGGTTGAGCTAAGGGACGGAGAAACAAGATATTACGGGCTGGGCGTTAAAAATGCGGTGAAAAATATAAACACAAAGCTAAAGGATGCCCTGATAGGAAAAAATGTTTTGGAGCAGGGGCTGATTGATCGGATATTGTTGGAGACGGACGGCACGGATAACAAAGGGAATCTTGGAGCCAATGCCACTTTGGGCGTTTCAATGGCATGTGCCAGAGCTGCGGCGGAAGCTCTGGAAATGCCTCTCTACCGGTATCTGGGAGGGGTACATCCAAGGCTGCTTCCCGTACCCATGATGAATATTTTAAATGGTGGAAAGCATGCGGCCAATACGGTAGACTTCCAGGAATTTATGATTATGCCGGTGCAAGCGGAAAGTTTCGCAGACGGTCTGCGGATTTGCGCGGAAATTTACCATAATTTGAAAAAAATATTGAATGACAGAGGTTTGTCTACAGGGGTAGGGGATGAGGGCGGTTTTGCCCCCGATTTGCCGGATGCGGCGGCTGTCCTTTCCCTGATAGTGGAAGCTATCGAAACAAGCAAATATATCCCGGGGCAGGATATTAAGATAGCTTTGGATGTAGCCAGCAGCGAACTTTATAACGAAAAAACAGGGATGTATCATTTCCCTGGGGAGAGCAGGCTGACAGGCAGCGAGGTAGTAAGGGATACGGCAGAAATGATTTCTTATTATGAAGAATTGATTGAAAAATTCCCGATTGTTTCCATTGAAGACGGTCTGGCCGAGGACGATTGGGATGGATGGAAAGAGATGACAAAACGGCTGGGCGGAAAAATACAGTTGGTGGGCGACGATTTGTTCGTCACCAATACGAAAAGGCTGGATGCAGGGATTAAATTGCAGGTTGCCAATGCTATTTTGGTAAAAGTGAACCAAATCGGTACGGTATCTGAAGCAATGGAAGCAATTGAAATGGCGCATAAAAACGCTTACCGTGCCGTGATTTCCCACCGGTCGGGGGAAACGGAAGATACCTTTATTGCAGATTTGGCAGTGGCGGTAAATGCCGGGCAGATAAAAACAGGCGCGCCTTGCCGGTCGGACCGGGTGGCGAAATATAACCAGTTGCTTCGGATTGAGGAAGAATTGGGCCAAGTGGGAGCCTATAAAGAGCCCTTTAATAAAATTTAAAGGAATACCCTACTGTTTAAGGGAGTTGACCGCCGGGTCAACTGTAGGCAATAATGCCACAGCGTTGTGAAAAATTAACAAGAATTGCGCAACAATTCTTGGGGAGTTGGCCTAGCGGCCAACTCTTTTTACCTTATAGGAAAGTCCTTCGCCAGAAGGACGTAGATTGAGGAAGAACCGAAGGTTCTTCATGAAGTGTCGAAGACCTTTTGACACCCGAATCCATATAGGAAAATTCTACGAATTTCCCATATGGTAAAAAGCAATTATCGCACTGCGGCGGAAGGGGAGTATGTCGCTGCCTGTTCATTTAATTTATAATTCAATTTTATAAATATCCGCTGTTTCATTTTCAAAAGAAAAGCTCCGTTCATATACGCCACCGTTTTTTTGTATGGCTTTTATTGATGCTGTATTTTCTTTTTCAACGGATAAATGAAGTTCTTTCATTTCTGCCTCTTTAGCTACTTGGAGGAGTTGATGCAACATTTCTGTTGCATATCCCTTTTTTCTTTCCGACGGGCGTACACTATATCCGCAATTGCCTAAATCCTTCAAAAATTCATTCAGTGTATGTCTTAAATCAATTATTCCGATTATCTTGTCATCCCTTTTTCTTACTGCAAAAAAGGTGTCTGTCACTACCCAGTTTTCGTTTACCGTTTTTGGATCGGTGTTCAGCGTTACAGAGGAGAGCCATTCCTCATAGCTTTCTGTCTTGTCAAAAAGCTCGCTTCCGTAGATAATTGTTTCTCCGTGCGAAAAATGCTCTTTGCGGTATTCGAATGCTTTTTCCTTTTGCTCTAAAGTTGGTCTTACCAAAACAATATCATTTTTCATAGGAAACCTCCTCCGGCAATAATAGCCTTTTTATTTCATTCATTATTTGAATGGGAATCTCATTATCCATTTTCATCAGCCTGCTGTACATCCGTACTCCTTGGTATGCGAATATCGCTACATTGAAAACGGATTCCGGGTTTACAGGGTGAAATTCTTTCGTGCCTATTCCATAGTTGATAAGTTCTATCCATGTTGATTTTGAAATTTCATACTGCTTTTTTACGGAATTATCCTCTTTGGAGATTGATGGATTGCTATAAAATTCGTAAATAGCAAGGCTAAGGGAAGTTTCAAAGTCAATCATTTCACTTGCATATTTTGAAAGAAGTTCCTCCAATATTGTAGTAGCCGGAATGTGCCGATGGATTTTGGCAAGTACCTCTTTTCTTTGCCTATCGGAAAAGGAATTTACGATTTCCAGAAAAATCTGGCCGGTGCTTTCATAATGGCGATACAGCCCTCCACGGCTAAGTCCTGTGAGTTCGCAGATATCTTTCATAGTAACTTCTTTAAATCCCTTTTCCACAAACAGTTGACATGCCTTTTCCTTAATTCCCTGTTTTGTCTTTTCTCCTTTCAAACTCATGTCATCACCTCTTTCTTTTTTGAAACACTTGTGTCGCTTTATATTATGCGTCACACATGTCGTTTTGTCAAGAAATAAAAACTCTTTCATAAATAAAAAAAGAATTATAAAAATGATTATGCATGATTGGGGCTCAAACAATATTTCCAATTAGGGAAAGAGGATTAACCGGCGGGTTGCCCAAAAGGCGGAAGCCTGCTATAATGTCTATTGACATTATAGCAGCGCCGGTTCGCGCCCGGTCCAAGGGAGGGCAAGTTCCGAAGCGAACCGTGTGCAACCGCCAGGAGGATCATGTCCGAAGGACATGATAGTAAAGTTTAATATCCCAAGGGATTCAGAGGGGCATCACGGATTTGGCTTTTGATGTTTTAATTTGTAGATAACATTCGGGAATGAAAAAATTTATCAAAAATATCTATGATATCAAAAATATCTATGATATTTTAAATATTTAAAGATATGGTTTACCATTCAGATTGTGGTATGGAAGTAGCAAAGGTTTGCAGGAGGCGATAGGATGAAAAGGATATTGGTTGTTGTAGATATGCAGAATGATTTTATTGACGGCACGTTGGGGACGGCAGAAGCGGTTGGGATTGTGGATAAGGTGGTAGAGAAAATACATAGTTATTCGGGAAGCGGCGATTGCGTTTATGCTACGAGGGATACCCATGAGGAAAATTATTTGGAAACTTCCGAAGGAAGGTATCTGCCTGTCAAACATTGCATCAAGGGAACCAACGGATGGGAAATACGCAAAGAAGTGGCAGATGCTTTGCAGGAGCGGAAAGCAGTGATTATTGATAAGCCAACGTTTGGCTCCGAAGAATTATCCCAAAAGCTGTGGGAAGAAAGCCGGAAAGAAGAAGTGGAAATCGAACTTGTTGGATTGTGTACGGATATTTGTGTCGTAACCAATGCATTGCTTTTAAAAACGAAGCTTCCGGAAACAAAAATCAGTGTTGATTCGTTTTGCTGTGCCGGTGTAAGCACTGAAAGCCATGCCGCAGCATTGCAGACAATGAAAATGTGCCAGATAGAAATAGGGACTAATTGCGAAAAAGATTGAAAATTTCACCAAAACACTTGAAAACTTTCCCTGATTATGCTAAACTCAAATCTGCGTGTACTAGGAGGTGTAGAAATGCAGGTTTTGAGAACAATATTGTTAATAATTTTTATCATAATATGTATATCGATGGTTATATTAGTATTGATGCAGGAAGGAAAATCAGCGGGTTTAGGTGCAATCAGCGGTGCAGCAGAAACATACTGGGGAAAAAATAAAGGGCGTTCGATGGAAGGCGCCTTGGTGAAAATTACAAAATATTTGGCGGTAGGTTTCATTGTTTTGGCAGTTATCTTAAATCTAAATGTATTCTAAAGAAATGTACAAAAGCGTCCTTGCAGAAATCAAGGGCGTTTTTATTTTTTATGCGCAGCCCCGTGCAGAGGAAATATGACGCTATGGGGCGCACAGGACGCGCAGGACGTACAATTTTATAAAACAAGAATAGGAAATCAGAGGAAAAATGGATAAAAAATTACAGGATAAAAGGAAAAAAATTATTTGCGAATTAATACAGGATCAAATTTATGTTCCTATGAAAGAAAAAGAAATGGCGGCGTTTATGCAAGTGGCGAAAGAGGATAGGGAAGAATTTCGCCACCTGTTGGATGAGCTTTTGCGGGAGGGCAGGATAAGCATTACCGAGAAAGGCAAATATGTAAAGCCCGGCAAGGATATTTTGAAGGGAACGTTTATCAGCAATGCGAGAGGGTTCGGCTTTGTAGAGATAGAAGGGATGGAAACGGACTTGTTTATCCCGGAGGAAAGGGTAAACGGGGCATTCCATAACGATACGGTCCAGGTAAGGCTGTTGCCGGAGAAAACAGGGAAAAGGCAGGAGGCGGAGGTAACACAGATTTTAAGCCGCGGCACGACACAAGTGGTAGGGACTTTCCAGAAGGGGAAAAACTATGGTTTTGTAGTGCCGGACAATACAAAATTTGCGTCGGATGTCTTTGTGCCTGTGGAGTGGTCAAAAGGGGCTGTTGACGGGCATAAAGTGGTTGTGGAACTGACAAGCTACGGTGATGAAAAGAAAAAGCCGGAAGGGAAAGTGGTGGAGATTTTAGGCCATGCCAATGATCCGGGAGTGGATATCCTTTCTATTGTAAAATGTTTTGATATTCCCGTAGGATTTGAAGATAAAGTTTTGAATCAGGCAAACCGGGTGGCTTCGGAGGTTTCCGAGGCGGATATGCAGGGGCGTGAGGATTTGCGGGAACTTATGATGGTAACGATTGACGGGGAAGATGCCAAAGACTTGGATGATGCGGTGAGCCTTTCCAAAGAGGGGGATGATTTTCTTCTTGGCGTCCATATTGCGGATGTTACCAATTATGTGCAGGAAAATTCCGCATTGGATAGGGAAGCGCTAAAAAGGGGAACCAGCGTATACTTAGTGGACAGGGTGATACCTATGCTGCCCCATAGATTGTCCAACGGTATTTGTTCCTTGAATGAGGGGGTAGACCGGCTGGCATTAAGCTGCCTGATGCGGATAGATGCTGCGGGCGAAGTGGTGGATTACCGGATTGTGGAATCCGTTATCCGTGTGGACCGGCGTATGACCTATACCAGCGTGAAAAAGATTTTGGAAGATAAAGATGTGGAAGAAAGGAAGAAATATGAGCCGTTTGTACCTATGTTTGAAGATATGGGCGTTTTGTCCGGTATATTAAGGGCAAAAAGGAAAAAAAGAGGCTCTATAGATTTTGATTTTCCGGAGACAAAGATTTTGCTGGATAAAAATGGGAAACCGGTCGACATTATGCCATATGAAAGGAATACTGCCACAAAAATTATTGAGGATTTTATGCTTTTGGCGAATGAAACGGTTGCACAGCATTTTTATTGGATGGAGTTGCCGTTTGTTTACCGTACCCATGATAATCCGGATCCGGAGAAAATCAATCAGCTTGGGATATTTATCAGTAATTTCGGATACGGCATGAAAACGGCTAAAGAGGAAGTGCATCCGAAAGAAATACAGAAACTTTTAGGGAAAGTAGAAGGAACGCCGGAGGAAGCCCTTATTAGCCGTCTTGCGCTGCGCAGTATGAAGCAGGCAAAATATTCGGTGGAGTGTACCGGGCATTTTGGGCTTGCCTGCGGGTATTACTGCCATTTTACTTCGCCAATCCGTAGATATCCAGATTTGCAGATTCATAGGATTATTAAGGAGCATCTAAGAGGGCGCCTGAAAGACAACCGCGTCCAACATTATGAAGCAATCCTGCCCCAAGTGGCGGAACGTTCTTCCAAAATGGAGCGAAGGGCAGAAGAAGCGGAACGTGAAACGGATAAACTCAAGAAAGTAGAATATATGGAAGAACATATAGGGGAGCATTATGAGGGTGTTGTTTCAGGCATTACGAGCTGGGGGCTTTATATAGAGCTGCCCAATACGGTGGAAGGTTTGATTCACGTATCTGTCCTGAAAGGGGATTATTTCTATTATGATGAAGCGAACTATGAAATGGTCGGAAGGGATACAGGGAAAAAATTCAAGTTGGGGCAGAAAATAGCCATTGTTGTAGAGCAAACGGACCGGTTTGCCAGAACGGTAGATTTTGTGGAGGATGATTGTGATGAGTGAGCAAATGAAGCTGGTTGCCAACAATAAAAAAGCATATCATGATTTTTTTATAGAGGAAAAATATGAGGCGGGCATTGTACTGCATGGCACAGAGGTGAAATCCATGCGTTTGGGGAAATGCAGCATTAAGGAATCTTTTATCCGTATCGAAAACGGAGAAATCTTTGCTTATGGGATGCATGTAAGCCCTTATGAAAAAGGGAATATATTCAATAAAGACCCTCTCCGCGTAAAAAAGCTGCTGTTGCACCGGAAAGAAATCAATAAGCTAATGGGCAGGATTGCGGAGAAGGGGTTTACCCTTGTGCCTTTGCAAGTATATTTTAAGGATGGAAAAGCTAAGGTGGAGATTGGATTGGCAAAAGGTAAGAAATTATACGATAAACGACAGGATATTGCGAAAAAAGACCAACGGCGGGAGGCGGAGAAAGAACTGAAAATAAAAATGAGAGGATAATGAATTGAATTTTACGGAAACATATTGTATAATAGACACATATAAGGGATAGTAAAGGTTTCGACAGGGGCCTTGCAGCTGGAGAAGCTATCCGCAGGCGATGCGTCAAATCGCAAATCTAAATATAAACGCTGAAGATAATTTAGCATACGCTGCCTAAGGGCAGCTGTCCGCCCTAATGCACCTACACATTAGGAACCGGGCATCGACGATGTAGGAAACGACATAGGCAAAGCTTTGAGCCTATGGGCGTATGATGAAGCTACTAAATGCACCGGGGTGTCAATTTCCCGATGCAGGAGGGAATGAAATATAATTGACTATGATAGTAGAAGGGCAGGGAATGGGTCTTTGGACGCGGGTTCGACTCCCGCCTATTCCATTATTTGTGATAAGGAGGGATCCGCAGAGTGGGAGGATACCTTATCACCTGGCAGATGTATTTATTATTTAGGCTGTAAAAGGGAAGTTGATGCTTCCCTTTTCTGGTATAATAGGGTTCGAGTGCTAAAAGGCTTGTCCGGCAATGCCGCCGGGTGATGGCATCCGAATCCCAATAGAAAAACAAGGGAAGATGAGGGAAATGAACGAGAATAATAATATTGTAAAGGGGTATTGTTTTGGTTCGGCAGAAGATGCTGAAATCGCAAGACAGGAAGAGGATAAAATTGATTATTTAGAAGAACATATGGACTATGGGAAGACGGAGAACATACTGATGGTTTATAAAAAAGCCATAGAAAGCCGTATATTTACTACGCCTGTTGGCTGGGAATATTTGAAGACACTGCAGAAAGAACTGAATGAACGCAGCGATTTAAAAGAAGATATTCCACCTGTGGCATTGTATACCGTATTTGCCCATAGGGTTGGGGATGATATCAAGGTGCCTGCCCCGCGGATTCCGGAAAAGGTGAAAGATAATACGAAGAAAAAATTTGCCACCTCTGTTATTGTGAACATAATGCTTGCAGCAGTCATTGGGGCTATGTTTTATATTGCCTATACCAGCGACAATCCGAACATATTGAATTATGAACATAATTTGGTCAATAAATATGCGCAGTGGGAGCAGGAATTGTCGGAGAGGGAGAATGCGCTCCGCGAAAAAGAGAGAAATCTTATAAACGAAGAATGATTTTCACAATTTTAACATATTTTGCGGTTATACTAAAAACCAATTAGAAATAGATGCTTGGATAATATCGGGGAATGAAAGCGGTAAAAAGGAGTTTTTGATATTATGGAAAGGCTGAAAATTTTAGTGGTCGATGATGAAAGCAGAATGCGGAAGCTGGTAAAGGATTTTCTTGTGAAAAACAATTATGAAGTTATGGAAGCGGAGGACGGCAGTGCTGCGTTAGATATTTTTTTCAGGCAAAAGGATATTGCACTGGTAATTCTTGACGTGATGATGCCGAAAGTAGACGGGTGGGAAGTATGCAGGGAAATACGAGCATATTCCAAAGTGCCGATTATCATGTTGACGGCCAAAAGCGATGAAAGGGATGAATTGCAGGGGTTCCAATTAGGTGTGGATGAATATATATCCAAGCCGTTCAGCCCTAAAATATTAGTGGCAAGGGTAGAAGCGATTTTGCGCAGGACGAATCAGGTGAATGTGGACGAAGTGATACAAGCCGGAGGGATTCAGATGAATAAGGCGGCGCATATCGTATTGATTGACGGAAAACAGATAGATTTAAGTTATAAAGAATTTGAGCTTTTGGCATATTTTATGGAAAACAAAGGGCTGGCGCTATCCCGTGAAAAAATCTTGAATAGTGTCTGGAACTATGATTATTTTGGGGATGCGAGGACTATTGATACCCATGTAAAGAAGCTGCGCAGTAAAATGGGAAGCAAAGGGGAACTAATAAAGACCATTTGGGGCATGGGATACAAATTTGAAGCGGTGTAACGGCATAGATGATAAGGGTTGGAAATGAAATATTCAATAGAAAAGCAATTTGCAATGATTTTCATAGGGCTGATGTCCGCAACGATCCTTTCCTGCTGGTTTATCAACAGCACATTTCTCGGTGAATTATATATTGTTGATAAGACAAAAGCACTGAAAAATGCATATGCGACAGTAAACCGTGCATTCAGCGCAGGGAATGTCATGACAGAGGAATTTGATATACAGCTTCAGAAAATTATTGAAACAGATAACATCAGTTTGATTGTATTGGATACGGACTCCCGAATGCTTATTACTTCCAGGAACGATCAGGAAATCATGAGCAAAAGGCTATGGGAGAATTTTTTTAACGATTTTGAGGACGAATCGGGAAATGTGATTTTGGAAGAAGAGGAAAACTATACAATACAAAGGATTATGGATTCCCGGACATTAACGGATTATATCGAAATATGGGGCGTATTTGATAATGGGAATATTTTTTTGTTCCGTACAGCAGTAGAAGGGATTCGGGATAGCGTGGCAATTGCAAATCGCCTGTTGGCATATATCGGGATTGCAGCGGTTGTAATCAGCGGTATTATTATTGCGAGTGTATCGAGGAAGGTAACGGAACCGATTTTGGAATTGACGGAGATTTCCGAACGCATGGCAAGGCTGGACTTCGATGCAAAATATTGCGGGAACAGCAAGACAGAGATTGCGTTGCTCGGGAATCATATTAACGAGTTGTCAAATACATTGGAAGCTACAATATCCGAGTTGAAGACAGCAAATAATGAGCTACAGAAAGATATTGAATATAAAAATGAAATTGACGAGATGAGGAAGGAATTTCTTTCCAGTGTTTCCCATGAATTGAAAACTCCTATCGCATTGATACAGGGTTATGCGGAGGGGTTGAAAGAAGGGATAAATGACGATGCGGAGAGTAGGGAGTTTTACTGCGACGTCATTATTGATGAAGCGGCTAAAATGAATAACATGGTAAAAAAACTTCTGACACTAAACCATCTGGAGTTTGGAAATGATGTAATTTCCTTGGAACGCTTTGATATTGTTGCGCTTATTAAAAATTATATCCAATCGGTAGAAATACTGGCAAAACAAAAAGATATCCAGATCCGTTTTGAGAATATGCCGTCTGCAGTTTACGTATGGGCGGATGAATTTAAAGTGGAAGAAGTATTTGGCAATTATTTCAGCAATGCCATTCATTATGCTTCTGGGAATAAAATTATAGATGTAAAATTAGTAAGGATGGGAAAGTCGGTAAGGGTTTCTGTTTTTAATACAGGGGAGCCGATTCCTGAAGAAAGCATTCCTCATTTGTGGGAAAAATTTTATAAAGTGGACAAAGCCAGAACCCGGGAATATGGCGGAAGCGGCATAGGGCTGTCTATTGTCAAGGCGATTATGGAATCTATGAATCAGGCGTATGGGGTGACAAATTATGATAATGGGGTTGCTTTCTGGTTTGAATTAGAAGCTATTGTCCAGCCTTTGGCTTTATTGCAGCATTGACTTTTTATACCATAATTTTTAGAAATAAATTAGTTGAGCTTCCTCTTTTCAGAAATGCCAAACTAGTGTATAATAAAAAACGCAACATTTTGTGTTGAGATGAGGGCGGTAAACATAAATGATGTTTGCCGGACAGAAATGGGAGTTTTATTTATGAAAAAGTGGAACAGGTTAGGAATTATATGTATTATGTCGGCGGCATTGCCGATGGCAGCATGCGGTGTAACCGGTGTGGAACTTACGGAGGAGCAAAATTCCCAAATTGTGGAATATGCAGCAGGTTTATTGCTCAAATATGATGCAAACTATCATGGCAGGCTCGTGCAAGGTGCAGATTTGGAAGAAAATCAGGTGGAGGAAGAGGCACCGGCAACGGAACCGGAAGAACCGGCTGTGGAGGATGTGAGCGAGGAAACTAGCGTAGAGGATGTTGCCGAAGAGCAGGAAGTTGTTGTTGAAAGGCAAATTGAGGAATTTTATGGTATTGATGGCATATCCATTTCCTATACCGGATATGAATTAAAAGATACGTATCCGGATGCAAGCGGAGATGATTTGGTGTTTTCCATGAATGCTTCGGCAGGATGCAAGCTTGTAGTACTGAATTTTAATGTGGCTAATGTGAGTGGGCAGGATATAAACTTGGATATGGTTTCTATAGATTCTAAGTTTAGAATATCCATTAATGATGCATCTCCGAAATATGCTTTAACGACAATGCTTATGAATGATTTATCTTCCTATATAGGAACGATTCCGGCAGGCGCTTCCGAAAATCTTGTTTTAGTTTGTGAGATTCCGGAGGAAGAGGCAGGAGGCATTGGTACGATTGTGCTGTTAATGAGAAATGCAGCGGAAGAGGGGCAGCTTACCTTAAATTAAAAATATTGTTGCTGATTGTAAAATATTGGAGAAAAAGCCCTGAAAATGGGCTTTTTCCAATTTATCTCAAAAAAAATGTAAAAATTATTAGATTTATAGTTGACAAGCATAAACGTTGGTGCTATACTCAATTTCGTTGCCGGCGAGATAAGCAAAACGGCCGGCCAGGAAGAGCAGAGGCAGAAGGCATACCTTGGAAGGGCGCCGGATGCAAAATGCA
>CAJUSR010000013.1 GCA_910588855.1 uncultured Kineothrix sp.
CTTCTATGGCCTGGGGCTGGTCGCCGGTGGGCTTGTATTCGCTGTGAAGTTCGAAGATTTTTTGTTCATTTTGCACAAATGCTCACCTCTGATTTCATAGTAAAAAAAGACGCCTATTAGGCAAAAATTCGTCGTGGAACATTTTATTTTCGTCGTGGCATTTACTCAAATTGGAGAAAAACAGGCCCACGACGAATCCCGTTCACAATTTGCTGCTTTTGCAACTTGGCTCACCTCTTTCATTCCATATGGACAAAACAGGAGCAAAGCAAACATTTGTTCTTTTGTTTTGTTCTTCAATCCCTTATCCACAATTTTACCATTTATCCGAACTACTGGTAAACGAATTAAAGCAACACGATTATCCGGGGTTTCCGGAATTTATAGATAACTTCTCCATTTATACAAGATATTATGGAACTTCTTCTATTTTGAGCCAATAGAATTTATAGCAAAAAGGCAGTTCCATTTCTAATCGAGTAGGGAAGATTCATCTTCCCCTACTCGCTACGCGCCCCGTGCGCTGCATAGCGGCATATTTCTTTCGCACGGGGCTGCACATAAAAAAGAATCCTGCTGGCAGGATTCTCCGCCTGCGGCGGGTCGCGACAGCGACATACTCCCCCTCCGCCGCAGTGCGATAATTGCTTTTTACCATATGGATTCGGGTGTCAAAAGGTCTTCCCGGCAGTGCCGCTTGGCAGATTGCACAAAAGAATATTGTGCAAGTGGCTTTTGTACGATGGAGAGGAGACTCTAAAATCGTGGAAGCCAATGCTGAACACGATTTTTGTCTTAAGAGGCTCATCGGAATGCTCCGTACAACCAAACGCGCACAATTTCTTTGTGTAATCTGCCAAGCGGCACTGCCGGGAAGACCTTTTGACACCCGAATCCATATGGTAAAAAAACTGCCAGACCTCGAAAGAATCCGGCAGTTAGCGTAAAATATAGTTATGGAACCAACTCTTTTCTAAAAATCCTATTCCGGCTTTTCCATAAGCCATTACAGCCATTACAGGCAGCCGCTCAAAAATTCGATAAATTCCTCATACTCATTCAATGATAAAGCCTTCTTCAGATTGTTCGGCTCCGTCAATATCATTGTCAAAGGTTCAAAAATCTCATTGAAAATATAACGTTCATCCCTGTTAAAGCAAAGCATAATAATCAAGGACACCGGCATATCATTCCAATCCGTGGGGGAATCGCACAAATATAGATACATCCCTGTCTTATTTGCCCGCATACGCATAGAATGGGGGATTGCAAAATTCTGGAATCCGGTCGAAGACATTTCCTCCCTCTCCAACACTTCTTCTTCAAAGGCTTCCCCAACATAATCCTTTTGGCGGAATTTTTCACAAAGATAGTGGATGGCATCCTCCCTGCTTTCAAACCCTTCCCCCCGCTCAAAGAAATCCGGCAGGATAATTTGACGCAGATATGTGGTAAACTTTTCCCTTTTTTTGGAAGTACGGATTTCATCTATCTTTTGCCGGATTGCCGTAACATCCGACTCCATCAAAAAAGGCTGCACCTGAACAAAAGGCGTAACCAGAGCGCGGTTGATAGGCACCGTAGAGATAATCAAATCCGGCATAGTAATTTTATCCAAATCCGCTTCCTCGGTAATCACATTGGCAATCAATAGCTCCGTATCCAGACGGCCGCTTATCGTCTGTAAAAGACGGTTGCTCATAATATAGTAAGTGGGGCAGTAAATGACGGCCGACAATTTGCTGGCAAGGGCTTTCTGCGTTTCCAGCGTGCTTCCCAGATGAAATGCAATATAACTGATTTCGTCATCGTTAATCGTAATGCCGGTCCACTCTTTTATAATGCTGGAACAACATACCGCATCATCATAAATGAGCGGGCAAGTGGCTTTCAGCGTATCCCCATTGGGTTCTTGCAAAAATGTTCATTCTGCGCCCGGATTAACAGATTTTTTATATGCAGGGCAAACCGGATAAGAAATTCCGGCTCATTCAAATTAATATAATAATAGGAACCAATGGCATTCACCAGCTCGTAAACCAAGTCAATACAATCTTTTCCAATAATGTCGGCCAGGTTATCCATCGTAATACTGTTGTAGTTCAAAGAAGTAGCACGGGATATCAAAAGCAATGTCATCTCCTGCTCTTCCCCGGCAGAAAACTTCAGTTGGAAATGCTCCTCCAAACGCTCCACAATCTTTTGCGACAATTCATATTCATGAGGCAAAAGTTCCAATGTTTCCAACGTCTGGTCGCACTCCCCATACCCTGCATTATTTTTGATGCGGTCGGCGGCAATGGCAATATGAAGCACCAGATTGCTTAAGGAATAGTCATTAATGAAATACCGGTATTCGCTTAACGTCTCCAGCACAATATTTTTTACATAGATAACATCAATATCAGGGAAAGCGCTCTGTATCGTCTCCAGGTTTACAAAATTTTCATTGGACTCATGATACAAAAGCTGACTGAGCAGTTTTCTTTTATTCTTTTCCAAACCCTTGATTTCCATAATATCCGAAGCCATATGAAGCGTAAGGTCAAATCCCTCCAATTGCTTCCTGATACGAGGAAGGACCGCATACAAAGTAGAACTGCTGATAAACAGTTCCTCACATAAATCATAGAAAGAAACCGGCCCACGGCTAATCCTCTTCATAATATAAGCGACTCTTTCCCTGGCCGTCTGCGGTATACAAGATTTCGCCTCTTTTAAAGCTTTAGCGCCGATTTCCGGGTCAATATGATAACCTTTGCGGGAAGAAGAAATAATTCCATGATAACTGCTATTTAGTTCACTGACATATGTTTTTACCGTCCGGGCAGAAATGCCCAATACATTTGCCAGGGAAACAGCAGTTACCCATGTGTTTGCTTCAAATAATTGTTTTAACAACGGTAAATATTTCGTCTGCATCCTTACTTTCCTATCCTAATTATTCTATTTTGTGCCAGGAGCCGTATGCTGTTGCAAAAGAGGCTTTTGACACCCGAATTTTTATGAATCTTTTTATGTAAGAGTTCCCCGCTTTTTGCTTTTATATATTAAATCATTTACGCACTCCACAGTGCAAATTATCTTTTGCACCGTACCGGTGAAAAGGACGGTTTGCTTTTTAACGGAAAATCCTCCATACTAAGACTATCAAGCGGAACGGCCAGCCCGGGATTGTGCCGCCCGCAAAAAAATCGTGTGAGTATAAAGGAGATTGGGAAAATGGCAAAACATGACATTTTATTAGTATGCGGTTCTGGTGCAAGCAGCGGTTTTATGGCAGCGAATATCCGTAAAGCAGCTTCCGCAAGGGGATTGGAATGGAAAGTAACGGCACGGAGCGAATCCGAAATCTTGAATTACGTGGAAGACATCGACTGCCTGATGGTAGGGCCTCACCTCGCATCTAACCTTGGGGCTATCGAAGAAGACTGCGAAGGCTATGATATCAAAGTGGCTCTTTTAACAAAAGAAGCATATTCAAAGCTTAACGGCGATTTGGCCGTAGACCAGATTCTGGAAATGTTCGGCGAAAAATAAAAAGACCCCCGCGGCATTGGAATAAAAGACAAATCTACCGGTTTGCCCCAATGCCTTAAGGGATAAACATAGAAAGATTATGGAGGATTAAATATGAATGCACTGATTAGCTGGCTTGAAAATAGCTTTGCCCCAAAAATGAGCAAAGTAAACAACAATATATGGGTAGTAACCCTAAAAGATTCCATTATGCAGACACTGCCGTTTATCTTCCTCGGCTCCATCTTCTGCTGTCTGGCAATTATCGAAGACTTTGTTACATTGCCGTTTTCTTTCTGGACTCCGTTCGGTTGGACAATGAGCAAAATTTCCCTGTTGGTTGCGTTTCTGATTCCTTTTAATTACTGCGAGAAAAAACGTTACCGTAAACAGCGCCTGATTGCCGGATTAACCGGTATGTTACTGTTCATGATGATTGTAACCCCTCAGTTTGTTGCAGACGGAACCGTAGGGTTCGGCCATGATTCCTTAGGCGCCGGCGGTATGTTCGTTGCAATCCTTGCCGGTATCGTGGCTAGCTTGATTTTCGGTGCTTTTGCAAAATTCTCTTTCTTTAAAGATGATTCTGCAGTTCCCGATTTTGTACGCCAATGGTTTGACGCATTGCTTCCCATTGGGCTTACCATTGTAATCGGCTGGGTTGTTGTCTTAATTATGAATGTAGACTTATACCAGATTATTGTAAACCTTTTTATGCCCCTTCAAATAGGCTTAAATACATTGCCAGGGTTTGTATTTTTCAACTTCTTTACTTGCTTTATCTATTCTATGGGTATTTCAAGCTGGGTACTGACACCCATCGGGCAACCGGTAAGGCTGGCTTCCATTATGACAAACCTTAGCCTGGTAGCAGCCGGAACAGCAACGGCTACCAACCTGTTAATTTACACAGAAGGCCTTGTATATTGTACTTACATGTGGGTCGGCGGTATCGGCTGTACGCTTCCTTTAGTTATCATGCTTATGCGCTCCAAGTCAAAAGAATTGAGTTCTCTTGGAAAAGCCTGCCTCGTTCCTGGTATTTTCAACATAAATGAACCGGTTATTTTTGGATGCATTGCATGGAACCCGTACTTGATGGTACCGATGTGGCTGCAAGGGATTCTCATTTCCATCCTGACCTATGTGTTTACAAAAGTGATTCCGCTTGCCCCGCTGCCGCACGTACAATTTGAACTTTGGTATGCTCCTTATCCGATAGGTACTATCATGAATATTATGAGCCAGGGAGCAGGCGCCTTAATTAGGGCACTTATCTTCTTAGTTGTTTCCGTTGCTATATCCTCTATCATTTGGTATCCGTTCTTTAAGTCTTATGAGGCGAAAAGGATACAGGAAGAACAGGGAAAAGTAGCTGAAAAATAATAGCAGCTCCAACACTTGGCAAAAAACATACGGACTATTTTATAATTTTGGAAATGAGGTGTAATCTTTGAACGAACAAATTGTTGAAAATGCAATGAACATTATTATGCATGCAGGCGACGCCCGTGTATTCTGCAAAAAAGCGTTGGATTTTCTGGCGGAAGGCAAGCCTGCGGAAGCGGAAGAAGAAATAAAAGGAGCCGATAAGGAAATTGCAGAAGCTCATCATATTCAAACGGACTGCATCCAAGGCGCTATCGGTGGAGAGGAATTTGAATACAATGTCCTTTTTGCCCATGCACAAGATACGCTGATGACCATTTACAGCGAAATTGGGCTGGCAAAACAATTAATCAAGATTTCCAGCCACTTAGAAGCACGTATTGATGCATTAGAAAAAAAATAAAAACCAATCATGACAGCATCCGCCCAACCACGCAAAAAGTTTGCAAACCGGCAAACGGCCGGCGCCATAAAGGCGGATGCTCCACTTAAAGTTAGGAGGATATGTATGGAAAACAGAGTACCGAAAGGTTTCCCGGAAGGATTTATGTGGGGCGGCGCTTTTGCCGCAAACCAAATGGAAGGGGCATTTGATATCGATGGAAAAGGCTGGTGTGTTGCCGACATCAATGAATTTGTAGATGATGTTCCCATTGACCAGAAATATAACGAAGAAGTAACCACACAGTTTGTAAAAGACGCTATGGCTTCCAAAGACCGCATTTTCCCGAAAAGGCAGGGCATTGATTTTTACCATACTTATAAAGAAGATTTGAAACTGCTTGCGGAACTTGGGCTTAAGACCTACCGCACCTCGATTAACTGGGCGCGTATTTTCCCCAATGGAGACGACGCGGAGCCTAATGAAGCAGGGCTGAAATTCTACGATGACTTATTCGACGAAATCCTTGCCAACGGCATGGAACCGATGATTACGATTTCCCATTATGAAATTCCGCTGAACCTTACGCTGAAATATAAGGGATGGTATTCCAGGGAAGTCATTGATTTCTTTGAAAAATACTGCAAAACAGTATTTGACCGTTATGCCGGCAAAGTAAAATATTGGATTATCGTTAATCAGATTAACTTAATCGTACATGAATCCTTCAACCACCTTGGCGTGGCAGAGGATGTGGTGGACGACGTCCTTTCTGCAAAATATCAGGCAGTGCATAACGAAATGGTTTCCTGTGCAAGGGCAACCAAATATGCCCATGAAAAATACCCGGAAATGCAGATTGGTATGATGCTCTGCGGCGGGCCGTCCTATGCGGCTACTTGCAAACCGGAAGATGTATTGGCTACCTTACGCCATAACCAGATGGAATACTTCTTCGGCGACGTACTGCTGCGCGGCAAATATCCGGGATATGCGTTCCGTTTCTTTGAAGACTTTAATATTAAAGTGGAATTTGGCGAGCATGACGAAGAAGATTTAAAGAATACGGCTGATTTCTTCTCCTTCTCCTACTACTATACGAGAATCTGCTCCAAAGAAAGCTTTGAAGACGGAAACAGCGTATCCAGAAATAAAGAACTTCCTGCAAACCCTTGGGGATGGAGCATCGACCCTATCGGCTTGCGCACTCTGCTAAACGAATTTTATGACCGTTACCAGAAACCGATTTATATTACGGAAAACGGTGTTGGATATTACGATAAATTAGAAGAAGACGGGCATATCCATGACCCGTACCGCGTGGATTACTACCGCGCCCATATTGCCCAGATGAAAGAAGCTATTAAAGACGGTGTTGATTTGCGCGGCTACTACGCATGGGGCCCTCTCGATATCGTAAGTTGCTCTTCCTCCGAAATGAGCAAACGCTACGGCTTCATCTATGTCGATTTGGACGATTATGGAAAAGGAAGCGGGAAACGTATCAAAAAGGACAGCTTTGCATGGTATCAAAAAGTAATCGCATCCAACGGAGAGGATTTGGATTAATGGAAAAACGGTACTTTTTCTTTGATATCGACGGAACACTGATTCCTGAGACAGGCAGTCAGGAGATACCGGCAAATGTCCGGCAGGCGCTGGATGAAGCACAAAGAAGAGGTCATTTCTGCGCAATTGCCACCGGGAGAGGCCATTGCGAAGCGGAAAAAATAAGGCAATCCCTTGGCTTTGCCAATATGGTATGCGACGGAGGCAACGGTATTGTCCTGAACCACGAACTGATATCTTTAGAGCCTCTCCCCTATGAGCTTTGCCGCCAACTGGTTGCAGAATGCGAGGCGTGCGGCTACTCATGGGGGATTTCCCCGGAGGACGAATGTTACTGCGTTACTTCAGATTCTGATTTCCCCGGCTTTACTCATATGGATTTACACATAAAAGAAGAGATGAAAATTGACGATTACAAACAGGCGATGAAGCTGTTTATCTTATGCCCGCCCGGACAGGAAGACAGGATGCCTGCCCTGCAAAAGCTGGCCTGGTGCCGCTACTTGGAGCATCCCTGTATCTTCGTGGAACCGGCGGATAAGGCAAAAGGCATCCGCTATATCATGGATTATTTCCATGCGTCCTATGAAGATGTCGTGGTATTTGGCGACGGAAAGAACGATTTTTCCATGTTTGTGGATGACTGGTTTTGTATCGCTATGGGAAATGCGATTCCGGAATTGAAGGAAAAAGCGGACTATATCACATTGCCTTCTTCACAGGAAGGTGTTGCCTATGCCCTGAAGCATTTCGGGTGGATATGATAAGGTTGCCTTTACTTCCCAAGCGCTTTTGACGCCCTAATCTTCTTAATTAAAAAAATGGAGTTGGATAGAATATGAAAAGTTTTGAATATGTAATAAAAGATTCCTTAGGGATACATGCAAGGCCGGCAGGGATGTTGGTAAAAGAAGTAAAAAAATATGAAAGCAAAATCACAATTGCTAAAGACGGAAAAGAGATAGACGCATCAAAGCTCATGGCATTAATGGCTCTTGCCGTTAAATGCGGCAATAACGTAACGATAACATGCGATGGCGCAGACGAAGAAACCGCATGTGCCGAATTGCTGAAGTTCTTTGAAGAGAACTTGTAATTAGAAATTACTTGTAATTTTTAATTACTTGTCGTTCTTAATTTACTTGTAGTTTTTAATTACTTATTAATTTTAATTACATTCAATTATAAATCATTTACCGTTTTCTATTTCAAGCCGCGGCACAGCCCTTTCTATAGGGATGTGCCGCCTTATTACCCTTTGCCTTCCAGTACGTATAGTCCTCCCATGCTTCATCAAACCAAATCTTTTTCATTCATCTGCCTATCTATTCTCCCCATTGTATTTACATTATCCGTATCTTATAATGTTCCAGCCAGTCATTCACTTGCAAAAGATATGCCAAAAGCTGGGGCCCTGCCATCAACTGCCCATAAAACGGCCTTGCATAGTCGGAAGGCTGTTCCATAAATTGTTTCACCTTTTCCCCATCTATCAACTCCCGGATAGGCGCATCCACATCCTCTATTACTTCCAGTATATATCCCCGGACAAGCTGCTCATAAGCAGGGTCGTAAGTCTTCGGATAAGGGCTTTTGCGGCGGTACAGCACTTCTTCCGGCAAATATTCCTTCCCTGCCGCCCGAAGCAAAGCCTTAACTACCCCATTACGGTATTTCATATCCCACGGCACATTCCACGCATATTCTATAATCCGATGGTCGGCAAAAGGTACCCTGGCTTCCAGCCCCACATGCATACTGGTCCGATCCATCCTATCCAGCAAAGTCTGCATAAACCAGCGCAGATTCAAATAAGAAATTTCCCTGCGCCTTTTCTCTTTTCCCCGCTCCCCTTCCAGAACTGGCGTCTCTGCAATCGTTTTGTGGTATGCCACCGATACGTACTCTTCTATCGGCAATTCCCGCAGCACATCCTCCCGCAGCAACATCGTCCTTGGCTTAAAGTCCATAGACCAAGGGAAAGTATCCGCTTCAAAACATTCCTTTTTATGGAACCAGGGGTATCCCCCAAAAATTTCATCCGCACACTCCCCGGTCAGCGTCACTTTATGATAAGCAGCTACTTTTTTGCAGAAATATAACATAGAAGATTCCACATCCGCCATGCAGGGCAAATCTCTGGCACGCACTGCTTCAAACAAATAGTCAAACAATTCCTCATTGCGGCATTCCAAATAATGGTGCCTTGTCTTTGTTTGTTCCTTCACTACATCCACCCAGGGCCGGTCTTGGGAAGGTTGAAAAGCATTTGCCCTAAAATTCACATCATTATCCTTGAAATCAAAGGAATACGTATCCAGCTGTTTTCCTTTTTTACGCAGCTCCTTGCTGCAAATAGCCGTCACTAAACTGCTGTCCACCCCTCCCGATAAGAAAGTACAAATCGGCACATCTGACAACATCTGCATTTTCACGGAATCTTCTATTAAATATTGCATTTTTTCTACCGTTTCATCCCATGAGTCCTCATGAGGCCGGCTTTCCAGCCGCCAATAGCAATGTTCCCTGCATATTCCATCCCCACACTCCAGAAAATGCCCCGGCTGTACCTCTAAAACTCCCCGGAAAACCCCTTTTCCATATGTTTTTGCCGGCCCTAACCCCAACACTTCGCACAGCCCTTCTTTATCCACCACAGGCTCTATACCCGGAAAGCAGAAAAGCCCCTTTATTTCGGAAGAAAAAATAACCGTATCCCCCAATCTTGTATAAAAACAAGGCTTTACCCCTGCCCTGTCCCGGAACAGGAAAAGTTTTTGCAGCCTTCCATCCCAGATGCCAAAAGCAAAAATACCGTTCAGTCTCTTTACAAAATCCGAGCCATACCGCATATAACCTACCAGAAGCACTTCCGTATCGCTATCCGTCCGGAATTTTTCCCCTTCCGCTTCCAATTCTTTTTTTAGGGTATCCATATTATAAATTTCCCCGTTATAAGCGATAGCCCACTCATACTCCCCTTCCCTGCGTATCATGGGCTGCTGCCCGGCCAGCAAGTCAATAATGGAAAGCCTTACATGTGCCAGCCCGCAATGTCCGGCTAAAAAGATACCTTCCTCGTCCGGGCCCCTATGCTTCTGGCTCCGGTTCATCTTCCGCAGAACCCCTTTCCACTTCCCTTCTCCTTCACCGGCTCTATAATCCTCTTTTCCGTTAAAAAATCCTGCAATCCCGCACATATTTACCCTCCGCGTCCAATCTTTCCATTTTCATGTCCATTCTCTTCATCCCATCCCTAAACTAGCAATGGCTGAATCTGCTTCCCCTCCAGCGCCATCTCCAAAGCAGGCACAAGCTTTCCGCAATGGGATACCAGGGAATTAGGTTTCTTTTCCGCATCATCCTGGCCAAAAGGTACAAAATAAATATGTTTCGTGTTTAGCAGCAGCCCGATATTTTTCATATTCATCCCCAAACCGTCATTGGTGGATATAAAAATGACAAGAGGTTTCCCATTCCTGAGATGCGCCTTTGCCGCCATCAAAACTGCCGTATCCGTTATCCCGTTTGCTAATTTTGCCGCCGTATTCCCTGTGCATGGAATAATCGCCAAGATGTCCAAATACCCTTTCGGACCGATAGGCTCCGCATCCTCAATATGCAAAATAGGGCTGCGGCCTGCTATTTCCTCCGCCTTCCTCAAAAAGTCTTCCGGTTTGCCGAACCTGCTTTCTATGCTCATGGCAGCATCCGAGAAAATGGGAAACAATTCCGCCCCTTCTTCTTTCAAATGTTCCAACTCATGAAAAACTTTATCAAAAGTACAAAAGGAACCGCAAAATGCAATTCCTATCTTTTTCCCTTTCAATTCCATACGATACCATACCTTTCCCAATGCCCGCAGGCCAATCTATATTTTGCTTATGACATATTCTGATAAACGTTTTGCCGATACCTTCCCTGCATATTTCCCCGGCAGTCCCAGACAATGTATTGCTTTTATCTGCTTTTCTTCCGCTTCTTTATAGTCCAAACCTCCCCTGCCGGAAGCAATGTCTATAATCAAAGTTTCTTTCCCCACTTCTTTTAGCATACCTTCATCCAGAATGAGCGCCGGTATCGTATTGTAAATATATTCAAATTCCCCTATTTTACCCGGAAGTTTTTTTAACGGAAGCACATCCAGCCCAAACGCTTCCGCCAGCGCCAATTCCAGGCTGTTATTTGCACAGACCGTTACATGGGCGGACAAGCCTTTTAATTTCCCACATAATACTTTGCCGCATCTTCCATACCCCAATACCAATGTCTTGCTTTGGTGTATATTGGTCTGTTTATGAAGCAAAGCTTCCAAAATAGCCCCCTCTGCCGTCGCTATCGCATTAAACACCGCAATGCTTTCCTCTTTCATAAAATCATAACAGGCAATCCCTCTTTCACTGCATTCCTGATGGAATGCCTCCGGTATGATTCCCCCAAATATCTTATGGCATTTCCTGATGTGGCGGGACAGCTCCCTCAAATTCACAATCCCCTTTTTTTCCATGGGAATCCCCCCTACAATCACTTCCGCAGATTCCACCGCCTGTTTCAAAGAATCCGCGTAACCGTCCGCTTCTATCCCCATATCGTTTCTATGATATATCTTATAGCCAATAACACGATATCCCCTTTCCATAAAAAAGGGTATCATGTAAGCGGTACGTTTATCTCCCCCAATAACTGCAATATTATACTCCGCCATAATTCCCTCCGCTGCAAATCCTGTCTAATCCAACAATACCCTGTCAAATTATAAATATGCTGCCCTGAATGGGAAGTGCTTGTCAGATGGCATAAACTATGCCTCTTTGCCCGCCGGCGGAGATATCCCATAGGAACGGCATAAACCTTTTTCCTTTTATGCCAATGTGAATCCTCCCGGAAGTTTTAGTATCATAGGGAAGACCTTTTGACACCCGAATCCTATATGGCAAAAAAAGTGTGCGTCTAAACGCACACTTTTTAACCGCATTTTATTTACTATTTTCTTACCAAATGCCTCGGAAGCCCGTTGACGAAAAGCGGCTGCAATTCTCCCATAATCAAAGGTCTTGCATATTTTTCATACCCTTCGTTCAAACCGCATCCGTCTTCTGTAATCCATTCTGCCGGAACCGGTCTTTCTACATTAGCGATTGCGTGAATATCATATGCGCTTGTGCCGCACTGATATGGGTCATCCCCGTTCCTGTCAAGAGTAATCATCATACCGGTCTTGCCTTCTTCTGCCGCCATAACCGCATCAAAACCAACCTGGAATGCTTCATTGATGTCTGTCAAAGATGCAAGATGGGTTGCTGCACGCTGTAAAGTAGAAAATTCCACAGCACGGGTTTTAAGCCCTGTTTCCGCCGCTACTAACGAAGCAAGATAAGCTGCTGTACCGGACAACTGTTTATGGCCAAATGCATCTACCTTCTTATCCGCATCCGCAAGTTCACATACAAAACGCCCATCAGCCAAAGATACGCCTTCGGATACAGCGATAACTACGGAATGTTTGGTTTCTGCCAAATGTTTTACTTTTTCCATAAATTTATCTACGTCAAACGTTACTTCCGGAAGGTAAATTGCATCGACACCGCTGCAATCCTCGCCCTTTGCCAATGCTGCTGCTGCTGTCAGCCAACCGGCATGGCGCCCCATAATTTCTACAAGGCAAACGGTAGGTTTTTCTACACCGAAAGATTCATTGTCACGGATAATCTCTTTTAAGCTTGCTGCAATATATTTTGCTGCGGAGCCATATCCCGGGCAATGGTCGGTAATCGGAAGGTCATTGTCAATCGTCTTAGGAACGCCCATAAACCTTTGGGGTTTGTTGTGGGCTGCCGCATAATCGGACAACATTTTTACAGTGTCCATAGAATCATTGCCGCCTGCATAGAACAGACACTCAATATCATGTTTTTCCATGATTTCAAATACTTTTTCATAAACTTCTTCGTGCCCTTCAATCTTAGGCATTTTAAAACGGCAGGAGCCTAAAAATGCGGAAGGCGTCCTCTTTAACAGTTCAATCCCCGTCTCATCTGCAAGATACTCGTCCAAGTCACAAAGGTTGTCCTGTAAAAACCCTTGAATGCCATGCACCATACCATATACTTTCTTTACGCCTAATTTCTTGGCTGCTGCGTATACACCGGCTACGGATGAGTTAATAACAGCCGTAGGTCCGCCGGACTGCCCAACAACAATATTTCCTTTCATTGTTATCTCTCCTTCTTGTTTTATTCATTTTTATTCTAACCGTACCTGAAACATACGGTTGATTACCATAAAAGATTATAGCAGATTCACTGTTTAAGCACAAGTTCTTTGTTGCCTCATTATAGGCAGCTCATATAATATGCATACAAGTTTTGATAAGTTTCCGCGTTAAAATGAAGCCCGTCCACCAGCTTATATCCTATTGTGTTCAAATAGCTATGGCTGTCTATCCACTGCACATCCCCGCTTAACCCGTTCTGCATCTGGCTGTTAAAATACTGCACCTGCTCTTCTGTCACATAAGGGTTATCCCATACCGGGTTTACGGACGCATAATAGACTTTTGCCCCTTTTCCTACCCATTCCGCCGCCTTGGCATTTACCAATTCCAAATAATTGTTCAGGTTCCCCGGGTCATTGACGCCAAGGTTAATCAGTATCTTAGATCCTTTACCTACGCAGCCGTCAATTCTTGCAATCGCATTCTCATTAAACCAATTATAGCCTTTTCCGCTCTCTGCAATCCATGTACAACTATTTTCCCCTACGTTCGCCTGCATTTGTACAAACCGGGAATCCCCTACTAAAATAACGCCCGATACGTTTTTTACCTCCGTTACCGCCTGCGTTGCCGCTGCCTCCTGCGGATTGTTTTCCGGTATTGGGGTCGGAGCCGGTTCTGCAGGTTTTTCGTCCTGAAGATATTTACCGCTTACGTAAGCCTTTTCTTCCCCATAAAAAATTTCATACCACCCATTGTCAGCCTGTCCGGTTGCCGTAACCTCCTGCCCGCGTCCTAAGCCTCCAATCCTTTCAAAATCCGTGGATGGCCCTTTCCTCACATTGACCGCACTGGAAGCATACATTGCTTTTTCCCCTTTAAAAGCCGTTATTGTATAATCCGAAAGTTTCGGTTTTTCTGCCTCTTTATCCTCTTTGCTTTTTTCCGCCGTCTCTTCCGTACTCTTCCCCTTTACCGCTGTTCCTTTCTCTTCCGTACTCTTCCCTTTTTCCCCGGTCTTTGCCATACTCCGCTCTTCCGTATGGACACTCATTATCATGTCCTCTTTATCTTCTTCCGTTCCTTGCCCATTTTCTTCCACAGCCTCCGCTGTCTTACGTGCATGTTCCCCGGCTTCGCTGCCACACCCTGTAAATGCCAGCGACAAAACCAGAGTCAACATTACTACTGCTTTTTTCATTTCCTACCTTGCTCCTTTTCACGCTTTGCATATTTTCTTTTCCTATCCTAACTTAGATTCTTAATTTAGATTAAATCGAGCAGAGAAATTTCACCTTCCCCTATTCGCAGCGCGTCTCGTGTGCCACATAGTAGCATATTTCCTCTCCAGAGGGCTTCGCATAAAAAAATTAAGAAACAATTTCATTATACCAGACATCCCCTGAATTGTCTCACATATTTATAAAATAAAATGGCATATATGCGGTAAAACATCGCTGTCCATGTACAACTTCCGCATCTTTTCCTTCATCGTTTGGAATCACATCTTCCTTATGTAGAAACCATCTATATTCATTTTGAAATTAAAATCCTATTACCTATTATAATGCGCAATAAGGCAGCAACGCAAAAGGCATCCATCAAAGATGGATGCCTACAATGTAAAAGGGGAATTTTACATGGGTCTCTCGACCCAACTACAGTATAACACTATACTTCAAAAAAAGCTAGTCTTTTTTTGAAATTTTTTAAATTTTTTTGTCGGATTCTTTGTTCTTTATATAGATATTTATTTTGGACGTGCATCATATAATGATATTACCTGATTCAAATTTCAAAAAAACCGTTGCTTAACGCAATTTCTACTTGACTTTCAATTACCGCAATTATATTAGTTTTTTTGATAATTTGACGTATTAAATACTCATTGCTAAAATAATAGCATTGAGATTTATTCTATATATTTTCAACTATCAAAGGAGGTTTTATCAATGAAAAACGCAACTCTCAAAAAACTTTTTGCAAGCACGTTTGCGGTAGCGCTCTGCGTTCCCATGCTGCTGGCAGACCCCATGGCAATCAGCGCAAACGCTGCCGCCCAGACGATTTCCGGCAATACTCCTGGTACGGATAACCCTGACACGGACAAACCGGATACAGATAATCCGGATACTGACAAACCGGGTACGGATACTCCAGATACCGATAAACCGGGTACAGATAAACCAGGAGGGGATTCATCCGTTTCCGGCAATGTTCCTAGCACAAGCGAGTCTTCTAGCAGCGGAACTTCCTCTTCTTCCAGTAATACGAACACAGCTAGCGCTGCTGTTTCCCAGACAATTGCTGCTAACCGTCAGGTAACGGTAGGTGGACGCAGCATGTCTTCTTCCGTAAGCGGCATCTATATTGCAACTGCTATCAGAGGAATTGCTGTAGCAACTCCTTCCGCATCGGTTTCCGCAGCAGCAGGCTTAAGCCAGGCAGATATTGATGCCGGAACCAACGTAAGATTCTATGTATGCAATAGTTCCAACAAAGAAGCGAAAGCTGCCCTTACATCTGCTGCTGCAGCTACAGGAAAAAGTGTTGCAGCTTATGTAAACTTTGATTTATATACTATCTCCAAGAAGGGCGTTGTAACGGCTGTTAAGAATGCATCTACACCCATTGAACTTACTATTGGTCTTCCAAAAAATGTTGCCAATGCAGGCAAAAACGTATCTATCATTTGTATAGATAAAGACGGAAAAGCTGTTGTTATGGACGATATCGACACAGACCCGAATACTATTACCATAAATGCAAGCGTATTCGGCGTATACGCTATCGTTTACTAATATCCTGCCTTTTTAAACAGCTAAACCAACAATAAAAACGTTTTTGTTTCATCACTCTATTAGTTTCAGGCATTGTCAAACCGGCAATGCCTGTTCTATTTTTCTGCCGTCTCTTCCCTTCATCCATACACTCACTAAAAAGCCCAAATGAAAACCAGAATTGACAGCCTTGCAATAAACTCAGGGAACAAGCGGGAAATCCAGAAAGCCCTCCTCCAGTACAGTCAACAGAGGCGGAGCCCCGTGAAGCGCCTCCTGCTTCTGTCGAGGGAAACATAGACCGTTCTTATCCCAAAACGGGGCGCAGATACCCCCTCAATTTACTGCGGCTGCACCGAAAACATTTCATTCCGGCTATTCCCTATTATTTTCGCCCCAGACACATAGCTGATCTAAAACAGCCATCAAGGATCTGCCCCTGTCACTCAGGCTGTATTCTACCTTCGGTGGTATTTGAGGGTATTCTTTTCTGATGATGAGTTGGTCTGACTCCAGTTCTTTCAGATTGTTGCTGAGTGTTTTGTCCGACACTTTTTTCAGATATCGCCTTAACTCATTGAACCTCACAGCACCAAACTCCATCAGGCAGTAAAGTATGACCATTTTGTGCTTGCCGGATATAAGAGACAGCGTATAGCTGAACCCTGTATCCTCGAAATTTGCTTCTTCAATATAATTCTTTATCATTTACACTTTCCTTTAAGATAGTACTTGTATTTTTTCCATTACCTGTTACAATTATACTTATGGATGTAAGTCCTGTCAATCCTATACAAGAAGCGAGGTAATTGCAATGAGAAAAAAACTCAGCATAACAGAAGGTATCTTCCCGATGCCAGTTTTAATGGTGGCTACCTACAATGAAGACGGCAGCGTTAATGTTATGAATGCCGCCTGGGGTACCATGCAGGAAAGGGGCAATGTAGCACTCAACCTTACGGAAACACATAAAACGGTAAAGAATATCAAAGCAAGGGGAGCTTTTACAGTAAGTATCGCTGATGCCGCCCATGTAGTGGAAGCAGACTATTTTGGTGTCGAGTCAGGCAACAGGGTTTCGGACAAATTTGAAAACAGCGGCCTCACCGCAAGTAAATCCGAAACTGTAGACGCCCCGATTATCAATGAATTTCCTCTCTGCCTTGAGTGCGAGTATATTGAATATCAGGATGGGAAATACGGATGCGGTGTCATCGGCAGGGTAGTTAATGTTACAGCAGACGAAAGTGTCATGGCTGGCGACAAGATTGATATGGCTCTGGTAAACGCAGTCGCTTTTGACCCCTACACACATGGCTATTACAGGGTGGCCGAAAGAGTGGGGGAAGCCTTCAAAGACGGTCTACAGTTAAAGAAATAGTATCAGCACAGGGGTTTCCAAAATGGAGATCCCTGTATTTTTTTAGGAAACCTGTCTGGCTGCGCCGACTACCGGCGGTGTTACTTTTGCCATAAGCCATGCAAGGGAAATCTCCGTCATAGAAACGCCTCTTTTCTCTGCAAGGAGCGTAACTCTGCCGATAATTGCGCCATCCTGCTTCGCGGTAGCGTCATATTTCAGCCCCGCATAGCTGTCCTCCTGCATACGCCTTGAAGTTTCGCCGGGATGTTTCGCAAATCTGCCTCCTGCCAGCGTAGGATGATCTGGACATTGCTCTTTCCATACTTCTCTGCCAGTTTTACGAATACAGCCTCATTTATCAAATCTACATCACCATGTCCGATAGGATACCATGCTTCGATTACTGTTCCATAAGGCGCCAATCTCTTTTTTAATTCGTTCTGCTGAAAATAAGGATGGCACTCCACATGTAGTACCGCAGGCTTAATTGTTGCTGTCTCGCAGACTTCCTCCAGTCGTTCCGACTCGAAGTTGCTCAGTCCGATGGTTTTCACTTTTCCCTGCTTTAATGCTTTTTCCATGTCTTTCCTTCCCCATATTCACTGGGCCACAGCTTGGAAGTCACCCAAATTTCTTCACGGGGGATGCCACTTTCACGGACAGCCTCTCCTACGCTACGTTCATCCTGGTATGCGTGGGCGGTATCAATATGACGATACCCCATTTTCAAAGCGTCCAGGCACGCATTCTTTGTTGCGTCTCCTGCAGGCACCATATATACGCGCATGCCAAACTGCGGGATTTTTGCTCCATTATTCAAAGTAATATAAGTCTGACTCATTTTTTTCCTCCGTTCATTTTTAAATTGTATGCAATTTCGCATTTTTAAAGTCAATCATACCATTTTTATCGTTAAATTCCCACAATAAAACAAGCCGGAAAATACCAAAGTTCCCGGCTTATCAAAAATTTTTTTCTATATTAAACAGAAAAATTCGTAATGACACTTTTTTGAAATGTGACGATGGAAAACGGAAAGAAGTTTATAAACCGTTCGACAAACATACGGAAATATGCGGAAAGATTCCGTATGCTGTCGGCAGGTGTCATTTATGCACATCAAATCCCCTATTCTCAAAAAACAGGCGCAGCTTCTCCAGTACCCTTTGCTTCCGTGAAGATACCGTTGTCCTCTCCCATCCTGCTGTAGCAACTCTCCGATATGCAGCCTCATATCTCATTAGCGTGGAAACATCTGCATTGCCATCTGCTGCCAATTTGTCATATTTGTCTTTCAACACTTCCCACAAATCTTCTCCATCGGGAGTATAAAACTTTCCATCCCTGTTTCCAGTTCCCTTATATCATATCCTGTCAGCCGATTTACAAAGTGATAAACCACCATTTTTTCTTTATCTCCCGATATGTATTGAAGAGGTTCCTCTACACCATAATTCACCGGGTCACAAAAAGCGATATGCTCATATAGGTAATAACCATTTTTCCCTTGATTCAATGCTGCTTCTATCCTTTTTGCCAATTCTTCATCTACTCCATTTATGTGAATAAAGAAATCATATGGGTCAACTGTCAGCCTTGAATCAGCATCTTTGGTGATTACAATTCCATTTTCTTCAAATGCCTGATTAACGGCGTCATTCATTTTGTCACGAATTTCCTGATTCCATTCCATATCCCCCACGAACATATTGCATCCGCCAAATTTTTCACGAATGACTGGATCATCACTATATAAATCAGGCTGCATTCCTAGCAAAACACGTTATTCCTGTGCGGCACAGATTTCACGTTCCTCTTGCGTTAAACCTTTTACATAATAGGGCGAAATTTTATTGAAATACTTTTCAGTAATATGCTGTTCAGGACTTGCAAATTTTTTATTTTCCTCATTTACCTTTGAGCAATGTTCTCCCGGAGGGAATCAGACAGCTTCCATCCCTTCCTGGATGATACCTTTCCAGTCTTTTGGTTGTACGCCTGATGGCTTTTTGCCATTCCTGTTATATCCATTCCAAAACCTCCTGATCTGCCGGAACGCCGGGGATGCCGCCTCTCCCTTGCCAAACTGTGGGTTATTGGGAAATATGGAACTACAGCATATGTCTACTTCTATGCTTTTGCGTCAAAACTATTTTGCATATCTTCCACATTTACCACTTCTTCATCCACCAGCGGAATCCCTCTCTTGGCATTCCCCCATGACTCATTATAGAGAATGCACATTTCCGTCTGTCTGGAAGCCTCCGAATTGGTGGTATACATCGTCCACCCATTATTAGAATAAGTCGCCACCATCTCCCCGTTCTTATCGTAAAACTCTATGTAATCACTGCTTCCTGATGGCAGTTTCTGATATTTTACTTTTCCTTCCAACAGCGTTGCCACAAAATCTATCGGCTTCAGCACATTCTGCCTGTTTTTGGAAACGGCTTTCAGACCGGAAGTGATGATACCTTTTCTGTCCGGGAACACTTCTAATGTGTAACTTTTCTTTTTGGAGAAAACGTATTTATCATTAAAGTCGGACAGATGGATACCGCCTATGCTTCCTGTTCCTGAAAATATCTGCTTCTGCAATGAACCATTGGACGAACTTACCTGTATTATTTCACCCTCCCGTAAATCTATTATAACTGTTCCAACCTCTCCAAAAATGCCCTGTAAAATTCCCCTTCTTTGATGCGGACCTGCTGGACCTCTATGCTCCTGGGCGTATATACTACAGGATGCTCCAAA
Organism: uncultured Kineothrix sp.; assembly: GCA_910588855.1. Classification (GTDB taxonomy): domain Bacteria; phylum Bacillota; class Clostridia; order Lachnospirales; family Lachnospiraceae; genus Kineothrix. The sequence goes on from CAJUSR010000013.1 coordinate 19,974, forward strand.
TCGTACAACGCCTTTTTTGTTGCCTGGATTGCAGATTCCACTGTGTTCCCAAGGATGTCAAAATTCTCCGTTTCACCCTTAAGCTGTTTATTTAACCGCTGCACCATCATCTGCGATATATGGCTCATCATTCCGTTGCCCCGGATTCCCATGCCATTCGCATTTACTTCTTTCGCCGCCTCCATCCATGCATCTTCCACTTCCTGCGGGGCGCCCCGTCCGACCATCTCAAATGCTTTCGCATCCTGGCCGGCTGCTTTGCCTTGCGCCGCCTTTTCTTCCACCGTTTCCATGAATCCCACAATCCCGGATTCCGCACTTCTTCCTGTCTTTCTTGCCATGTATCCCTTCAGCGGGTATCCCGCTGTTCCTATTCCGTTAATATCCATTTCAGCCCTCCATTTCTTTCTTATGGCAGCCCTTCTGTCAATCAGAGCTGCACCCGCTCCCCCGTAATAAGCCCGAGCAGTTAATTGCCCCATAAATACATTCCGCCTAACTTCCTCGGTCAAATCCTATACCAGCCTTCACCTCCTACTAAATAATCCCCGGCAGGGGCGCATGGTTTTTCACCTCCGCGGGATAAGGTGTAAACAATATCTCCTTATACCTTAATATCAAAACTGCCCCCTGTGGGTGATGATGTACCAGATACAACCGCAACAATATTTTGTATAACGCTTTTCACATCCGTGCCAGTGGCAGATGCCGTGAACGTACCTTCCGTCAGTTTATCCATCCGCTCTTTTCTCTCTGCCCGCCGTTCCGCTGCCTTTTCTTCCTCCGCCTTTTTCTCTTTACGCCTCTCGACAGCCTTTTCTTCGGCTGCTTTCTTCTCTTTCGCCCGCCGTTCCGCATTCTCCCTCGCTATTTTTCCATCAGGATCATTTGTGCCGGATGAGATTACTGTTATATTCCCATTTGCATCAATTTCATATGAAAGACTTGTCAGTGTTCCCTGTGCATGGGATACTGCATAAGAGGCGCAGTCCGGCAATGCCGCCAGATTTTCTTCCAGATATTTTGCTTTTTCCGGGTCGTTCATGCATTTCTTTAAAAAAGCACCCGATACGGATACCGTTGTCGGAACACCCTGCATGGAGGTTGTACCCGAATTCATATAGCTGTACTTGCCCTGTAGATATTTGGAGTAGTCATTGACATTGCTGTAACCCGTCTTAATCTGCTCCGTTTTTGTTCCCCCGGTTGAGGTTTTCAGTTCCACCGTGCTTATTGTCACATTGCCTTCCTTTGCAGTATTTGTGTAGCCTTTCCCATAATCGCTGTAATTGTTTGTAATCTCCATTGACATAGTTCCCATCCTCCTTCAAAAAATCTTACCTGCGGTCCTCTGTCATTCGGAGCCGCTATGCCGCCGCCATCTGCCTGTCGCCCATCCACGCCTTTGCCAGCCTGCTTCTTTCCTGTTCTGCTTTTGCAATCTTTTCATTCAACTGCTGCTGCATGGCCGTCACATGGAACACATCCCCTTTCACTTTTATATTTACACCCCCAAAATACCTCTCCGCCACATCACGCACATTCTCCAGCCCAATCCCATGTTCCGTGATAATTCCCGGCAACATACTCTGCTTCGTTGTAATAGGAACCAAATTTCTTCCCATCTGCGCAGGTACATCCCCGTCAAAGCTTTTTCCACATCCGGCGATAAAAACTGTTTCTTCCGTTTCAGGGCAAGGCGTACACAGTCTTTTCCCGGCTCCTGCCAACCCTTTGATGTTCGCCATGTGGTTTTTCATCTCGTGCCGCACTTTAACACTGCCGCAATGCCATCCCTTTTTCCTTTTTTCTCTCTGAAAACCGCCCTGCCAGCCCCATGCCGTCCAGACCTGCGCCGAAGCCGCCCAGCTCTATATCCAGAAATACAAGGTCATATTCCTTACCGTCCGAGAGGTACGCATCGGCAGAGGCATATTCCGTGATGCTGCATTCCCTGCCCTGTTCTTTTATGAGCGAAACAAGGTAAGACCTTATATTTTTTCATCATCACACACCGCAATTTTTATCGTTTCTGCCACCTTCAGCCTTCAACTAACTTATCGGAAAAATAAGGGTGATTACTAACACCTACTTCGTGAATGGTTAATCTGGCTACGTAAATCGCAGATTTTTTTGTTTATGAGGTGCCCTTATTATTCCCTGCAAGGCAGCACAAACAAGAATCACCGTGTAAGCATATTACCTCTTATTTCCCCACTTTCCAAATAATTCCCGTTATCAGGCCATCCGGCCTGCCTGAGAAAAAAGCAGACCGCCATATATGGCGGATGAAGTCCATAGTGCGGCGGTTTGTGTATACTATCCTCTTATTCAGTTCAACATAATGCAGGCATGAACTTGGCAAACAGATATACCCCCTCTAAACCCGCATCGACTTCATGCGGCACGCCACTTCCCTTTTCTCCAAGCAAACTGCCACCGTTCCTTGCATGACTACCGATATGATATAATTCCCTACATGGTTATGGGAGACAAAGTGCTTATCAATATTCTCCGGCACCACGAACTCAATTGGGTATTTATCACACTGATAATATCGCATACTGCTTCACCTCTATCCCGTTAAAGAAAAATTATCTTATCAAATATTCTAGAAGATAAGTGATACTTTCTCAATAATTCTGACGTTATTATGTTAATAACTTGTGATAATGTTACCTTAAGATTAACTTGAGATTATGTCACTTTTTGATAAACTTTAAAAGTTATGAAAGAAGGTATGATTACATTGTCGCAAGACCAACTAAAAGCTTTTACTGTCATCCATCGTTTCATCGACAAGTCTGTTTCCAGACAGCAGGATGCTGAGCTTTTAGGTCTTTCTACACGCCAAATCACACATCTAAAGAAAGGAGTCCTTGCTTCTGGCGCTGAATCACTTATTCACAAAAATACCGGCAGAAAGCCCTCTCATGCTGTTTCAGATGAAACGAAGGAAGCCATCCTCTCCATTTATTCCCGCCCGGAATTGTCAGGAGCCAACTTCCTCCATTTCAAAGATATACTGTCTGCAGATTTTGGAATCCTTATTTCCTATTCTACACTTTCCAGTATACTAAAAAATGCAGGCTTTGAAAGCCCCAAAAAGAAAAAAATCCGCCACAGGACACCCTGCAGGAAGCGCAAACCACATCCGGGGCAGATCATCCAGATGACGCCACACCCTATGAATGGTTTGGCGGAAATGACAAGTACGCCCTCCACGGGGCAATTGATGATGCCACTGGGAAAGTAGTCTGGCCGTTTATGACTCAGAATGAATGCCTTTACGGCTACCTTGAAACCATGCGCCAGTGCTGTGTGGGTTTCGGTATTCCACAAACGGTCTACTCCGATAACCACACGATTTTTCGTTCTCTTAAAACAGGAAAACTCACTGTGGATGAATTGATTGCCGATAAAACAGTCCACCTTACCCAGTTTGGACGAACCATGCATGAACTGGGAACAGACCTCATCTTTGCAAAAACACCACAGGCAAAAGGGCGCATTGAGCGCTTATGGGTTGATGCCATTCTCTGTGTAAAGCATAAAAGGAAAACAGATAATGCAGGAACCTTTTCCTTCAAAAACCGGTGTTTCCAGACATTAGATGAAGGATTTCCAATCATAAATGCAGGAAGGGGGATTACGGTACTCCTCCACCCGCGGTATGGAATCCGCGTCGCTTATGGCGGGCATATATTTGAGGCCATACGGTATTTAAAACCCCAGAATAAAAATGCCAGCACAAAAATAGAGAAAAAGATAATCAAAGCTGTCGAACCTAATTTACAGCTGCATCATAGCAGCGGAGAATGGAAAGCCATCTGGTGGATGGATGATTACAATCTTTCCCTGAAATTTTTATATGAGATATTTTTCGAGAAACAGCAGTCTGCTTCATAAAAGGGCAAAGGCCCTTTTACAGAAGTGACATTTTTTCAAATGAATACAGATATAAGCAAATGACATTTTCAAAAGTTATTGACATATTCACGCCAGACTTTCGTTTAAGGCACTGTCTAGGATTAACCGTAACAGATTTCCAATATTTATTGACAGGAAAGTGTGAAAATGTTAAGATATCATACGTGGATATTTTATAAAGAATAGCTTATCCATAATAAGCGGAATTGATGGAATTGGCAGACATGCAAGATTTAGGTTCTTGTGGGCGACCGTGAGGGTTCGAGTCCCTCATTCCGCATTAGATAATAATAATCCGAAGCTGGTTCCAATCGGGAATGGCTTCGGATTATTAGTATATCTTTTTTCACACGTTTTCCCTTCTCAGTTTCTTTTACACCAAAGCCATGTGGTAAGCGGAACTATCCGGCCTGCATTCCAATGGAAGATATAGCTTCCAAGATTGCCGGACAAAGCAGGCGTTTCTTCCGATGGGCGATGAAACTGCAAAGCAATATCCGGCAATAGGCAAAAAATATAACAAAGCAGACAAAAAACAAGGAGAGCTGCCATGAGCAAACTAATTCTATATATAGCGATGTCTTTAGATGGATATATTGCTGAAGAAGATGGTGATATCAGTTTTTTAGATGAAACGCCAGGTCCTTCACCCGACCTTGGTTATGAAAAATTCTACAATTCCTTGCAGGCGATTATACTTGGAGGCAAAACTTATCGCCAGGTAAAAAATGACCTTTCACCCGATAAATGGCCCTACGAAGGAATGCCCTGCTATGTATGCACACGTTGGCAACACCCATACGACCCGAATGTCCAATTCACTTCTTTACCCCCAGGGAAACAAGTATTGGATTTCATTTCCAAAAAACATCCGGGAAATATTTGGCTTATGGGTGGAGGTGAAATAATCCGTTATTTTATGCACGGGAATCTAATTGATAAATACTACATTTACGTTATGCCAACTATCCTTGGGAATGGAATCCCACTTTTCCCTTCAGGATTCCCGAAAACTAATCTTAAATTAGAAAGCTGTAAGAATATCGGGGAGATTGTTGAGCTAATTTACCGGCGGAATACGGATAACGGCTGACAAAAACTGCAGCGGCAACTGCCTGCCACAAAATCGCGGGCAGTTTTTTTTGGCAAAGAGCAAGATAACCCTTGCTTTCAGCTATGAGAACAATCTAAGCTTATCACACTTTGCTCCGGCAAAGGTTGAAGAGCCGGATTTATCCGTAATCCGTATTCCGCACCCTTTGCATGGGAGCAAGACCCAAATGTCAAAAGTCCGTTTACTCCCCGGTTTTTAACTTTACACTATCTTTATCAAAAAACTCTGCTACCGCTGTATTTGGCCAATCATCCGTACTACTGCTGTCGTGGCGTACCATCCCGGATGAGCCAGAATTAATATGAATGCGCCTAAAAGAACGTATATCTTGTATACTTCCCATTTTTCCATAAATTTCTTAACCCCATCCTGCCATTTTCGGCTTCCCTTTTTTGTCAAATAGCCTACATATATCATATCCGCAATGATACTTAACTCGAAATAAAAGGAAATCAAATTGGACATCCTGCCAAAGGGCGCCCCCACGCTGGAATAATAATTCGGTGCATACATAGCCAAATAACTGCCAAAAGTCATCATGACAAAAAGCCCCGGATACCGGAACGAAAGCTCATACTGCTTTCCTATCATCTGAGATGCAAGAAATAAAGCAATCACTATCATACCAATAACAATCACCGGATTGCCCAAGTATTCCGAGCGTACATCTTTCAGCCCTTTATAGACCGCCTTTCCAATGGCATAGAATATATTTGGGACATCGAATCCAAAATCGCTGCCTCCACGCACCTTCGTTCCCGGCGCACACATATTAACCACTGCAGTTATCCCGAACACAGCCAAAGGAATCAGCAAATAGAACGTATTCTTCCTTGATGGCGAAAACAGAAACAAAAGCAGGATAAAAAGCAACGGAAGCAAAACAACCGTCAGATAATTCCCTCCCCCACAAAAAAACGCAGTAAGCGAAGCCATTATCAAATCCTGTTTTTCCCGGTAAAAATATATTTCAGCGAAAAAACCAAGCAAAGCAGCATGACGGAATAAGCCAGCGTGTAGCCCACTGCCCCGCTATACCAGTAAAAAGCCTCACCTGTCGATGGAATATATTGTATGGATATCAGAAAATAAATCATCGTTACCACAGCAAATACCTACTTCTTTATTTTTAGTATTTTGACCAGCAAATAATGCAGCAAAAACGCTGGCCTGACAGCTATTCCTCTTTTCGTCGTATATCATAAAATCCGCTTCCTATAAAACTCCCTACGGTAAAAATTACGGATTTACCATTATACCATACCCTATCCATTTCCGCCAGATAATTCCTATTGGGCTTTCATCCAAACAAACCCCGGTCCTAAAACCGGGGTCTGTTCTGTTTATCATAGCCTGCTTAATCAGCCTCTCTTTTTTATTTCTTTAAAATATTCTTCTTATAAAAATCATAAGCCTCATCCCATTCATCCCCGTCTTGCGGTTCATAAACTGCAGGCTCTTCGGAATCGGCAATTACTTTCCGTGCTTCCTTCAAGTCCTTAATCACACCTTTGGACATAAGCTGTATTGCGATGTTTCCAAATACCGTAGCTTCCACCGGCCCTGCAATCACAGGAATGCCGCTGGCATATGCGGTAAATTTGCAAAGAAGTTTGCTCTGGATTCCGCCGCCTACCATATGAATGGCATGATAATCCTTTCCGGTGCATGCCTTAATTTCTTCTAAAGCATAACGGTATTTTAGCGCCAGGCTTTCATTAATGCAGCGTACAATTTCGCCTTCCGTCTGAGGTATCTTCTGTCCGGTCCGTTCACAATATTCCCTAATCCGTCTAGGTACATTGCCGGAAGGGCTGAACTCCGACGCATCCGGATCAATGAAGCTTTGGAACGGCTCCGCCGCCTCTGCCAGCTTCTCCAATTCGGAAAAGCTATACTCTTTCCCTTCCCGAATCCATTGTCTTCTGCTCTCCTGAATCAGCCATAAGCCGATAATATTCTTCAAAAAAGAAGTTTTCCCGTCAGTTCCCGTTTCGTTGGTAATATTCAGCTCTTCCGACTGTTTCGTCAAAACAGGCTTTTCCAATTCCGTTCCGAACAAAGACCATGTACCGCAGCTTACAAAGATAAAGTCATCTTCTTTTGCAGGAACCGCCGTTAAAGCACACTGGGTATCATGCCCTGCTACCGCAATAACATCCATATCCCCTATGCCAAGCTCTTCCTGTATCTCTTTCCGGATTGGCCCTAAAAGCGTTCCGGTAGGCACTACCTCTGTCAAAATGCTCTCCGGAATACCGAACTTCTCCGCTACTTCCATCACCCAGCCGGGTTCCAGAGGATTGCTCATCTGCGTCGTAGACACAATAGACCTTTCGCTCTTCTTTACCCCCGACAAGAAATAATTGAACAAATCCGGCATCAACAGCAGGCAGTCCGCCCGGTCAAGAAGCTCCGGGCGCTGTTCCTTTAATGCTAAAAGCTGGAATGCCGTATTGATTTCCATAAACTGGTTGCCTGTTATTTCGTAGAAATGTTCCCTTGGAATCAGAGCAAAACCTTTTTCCAAAGCCCCTTCCGTCCTGCCGTCACGATAATGCACCGGGTTCTCCAACAAATAACCTTTTTTGTCCAAAAGGCCGAAATCTACGCCCCAAGTATCCACTCCGATGCTATCTACGCTGCCACATGCTTTTGCCTTAATCAACCCTTGCTTAATCTCATGGAAAAGGCGAAGCACATCCCAGTACATCGTTCCGTTTAAAATAACCGGGTCATTGGAAAAACGATGGATTTCCTCTACCGTAATTTTATTTCCGTCATAGGTTCCAAGCATAACCCTGCCGCTGGAAGCGCCAAAGTCCACCGCAAGGACTTTTGTTTCTTTTTTGGCTACATCCATTCTATTTCCTCCGTCTCTTATTTATAAAGCGGTCCATATGTCTGGCAAGCCCTGAAATCCTGGCCTTCTTTATCCATACCGAATGCATTCCATGCTGCCGGCCTGAATATCTTTTCTTCCGGAACATTGTGCATCGCAACCGGGATTCTCAACATCGAACACATAGTAATCAAGTCAGCCCCGATATGCCCATAGCTGATTGCCCCATGATTAGCTCCCCAATTATTCATTACATCATATGCGGTCTTGAATGCGCCTTCCCCTGTTGTCCTGGGTGCAAACCATGTACAAGGCCATGTATAATCTGTCCTCTTCCAAAGGACATCCGTTACTTCTTCAGGAAGTTTGACCGTCCAGCCTTCTGCAATCTGAAGCATGGGACCAAGGCCTTTTACGAGATTTAAACGGATCATAGTTACCGGCATCTCTGCTTCTGTCACAAAACGGGAGGAATATCCGCCGCCCCTGAAATAGCCGAAGTCTGCCGCATTCCATGTAGTAGCCTTCAAAATCGCCTCTTGGTCTTCTTCTGTCACTTCATACCAGGGTTTCATCACTCCGTTTCCGTCCGCATCTTTTGCCTGTCCGTTCGCATCCAGACATGCTGCGCCGGAATTGATTAAATGGATAAATCCGCCGGCATCTTTTGCAACGCCTTCAATATCATACCCTGTCGCTTTCTTTACCGCTTCCGGGCTCCAATAGGTACGTACATCCGCAAAAATCTGAGCGCGGTTTGTAAGAAGTTTCATAAACATCATGCCAAGGCCGTTTAAAACATCATTTTCCGTTGCCAGTACATAAGGCTCCCTTGCGCCGTTCCAGTCGAAAGAAGTATTCAGCAATGCTTCCGGGAAATCGCAGTTCGGGTAGAAATCCGTCCACTGTCTCTGCCCCTGGAATCCTGCTGCAATGGCATTGTGCCCAACCATTTCCTCTTCCCTGCCTTCCGGCAAATTCGGGTTGCCATTCATTAAATCTTTGATGATAATCATCATCTTTACGACAAATTCCCAATCTTTTTCTTTCTCTTCCGCAGATTTCTGCACTGCCGGCGGGTTCTTGTCAAATCCTTCTTTACATTTTTCTTTTGTCCAAGCAAGCGCTTTTTCAAATTCTGCCTTATCGTAGATTTCTTCTGTCATGCGGCGGATAATTTCCACTTCGTCCACAGACTCTACACGCATCCCCAGATATTCTTCAATGAATGCAGGGTCGATAATGGAGCCGCCGATACCCATACAAATAGAACCAATCTGTAGATAAGATTTACCCCTCATCGTAGCTGCTGCCACTGCCGCGCGTCCGAAACGCAGCAATTTTTCTTCTACATCTGCCGGAATGTCCGTTGCGTCCGCATCCTGCACATCATGCCCATAAATGCCGAATGCCGGAAGCCCTTTCTGTGCATGGGTAGCCAGAACGCTTGCAAGATAAACCGCACCCGGCCTCTCCGTTCCGTTGAATCCCCATACGCCTTTAATAGTCATAGGATCCATATCCATCGTTTCCGCACCATAGCACCAGCAAGGCGTTACAGTCAATGTAATGGAAACCCCTTCTTTTTTAAACTTCTCTGCACATGCTGCCGTTTCGCCCACGCGCCCGATTGTCGTATCCGCAATAACTACTTTTACAGGCTCACCATTGGAATATTTCAGGTTTTCGGTAAACAGTTTTGCTGCCGCTTTCGCCATATTCATTGTCTGGTCTTCCAGCGATTCCCTTACCTTCAAATATCCTCTTCTTCCGTCAATGGTAGGCCTAATACCAATTACCGGATAATCCCCAATCATTCTGTTTTCTGCCATTTAGCAATACCTCCTTCTTCATTCACTCGTTTCGTTTTCCTGATATAGCTTATCCTGTGCGATAACCGCCCCAATCCTAGAGCTGGATATTGTCTGATTCCGCCCCCGGCGCTGTTATTATCCCCTCCGCTGTTTCGAGGAATACCATCGGGATTATATGTAAAAATACATCCATTACACCCGGACAGACCTTTCTGCCAAGAAATGTATAACAACATCCGATTATCACACCATAATTACTCTTAATATAATAATATCACTCGTATTGTGAATCGCATTGTGATATAATAGCATAAAATATAACAATATTCACTTTTTGCGCGATAAGGAGAACCTCTATGCTTTATTTAGATTATAATGAAAAACAAATGCATGGAACCAAGGACTTTCCGCTTGCTTTTTACCATGTAGACAACAGCCATCCCCGTTACGAAATGCCTTTCCATTGGCATAAAGAATATGAAATCGTCAGAGTATTAAAAGGCCAGTTCCGCCTTATGTTGGCTGACACGGAAATCATCGCCAAGCCGGAAGAAAGTTTTTTCATCCCTAGCGGCGCCCTTCATGGCGGCATGCCCGAAAACTGTATTTATGAATGTCTTGTTTTCGATTTGGATCTGCTCTTTCTCCATGCAGACGTCTGCCGGAGCTATTTAAAGAAGATAAAGCATCAGGATATTATCGTCCACCCTATCATCACGAAAGATATCCCCTCCGTCTGCCAGACCATCGGCAGGCTCTTTTCCACCATATCCGAAAAAAATACAGGTTATGAACTAACTGTCATCGGTATCCTGCTTGAACTGTTCGGCCTTATTTTCAGGGAAGAATGCTACACTTGCAATATCCCTGGTTACGAATCCCCCTTCCGGCATATGGAACAGCTCAAGCCTGTCTTTGAATATATTGAAAACCACTATTCTTCCGGTATCAGCCTGCAGCAGTTATCACAGATTTCCGGTATGTCCCCAAAATATTTCTGCCGGTATTTCCAGGCTATTGCACACAAGACTCCTATGGATTACCTGAACTATTACCGCATAGAACGCGCCTGTACCCTGCTTTGCACCACCGATTCCCCCATCACTGCCATCGCTTATGACTGCGGCTTCAACGATTGCAGCTATTTCATAAAATTATTTAAAAGATACAAACATATTACCCCCAAACAATACCAAATCCAAATGAAACGATGAGCATGAGTTGCTCTTCTAATGAAGGGCTTTCCTATAAGGGATTGGAGTGTCAAAAGGTCTATCCGGCAGCGGCGCCTGACATATGGCACAAAAAAATATTGTGCAAGTGACTTTTGTACGATGGAGAGGAGACTCTAAAATCGTGGAAGCCAATGCTGAACACGATTTTTGTTTTAAGAGGCTCATCGGAATGCTCCGTACAATGGAACGCGCACATATTTTTTGTGCCATATGCCAGACGCCGCTGCCGGATAGACCTTTTGGCACCCCAATCCTATATAGCAAAAAGAACAGGGATTGCTCCCTGTTCCTTTCATTGATAACCAAATTTTTTTCACTTCTATGTGATTTTTATGTCTTAATACCTTCTCTATGAATTAGTCATAAAGGTTAGGAGCGATGGAAGCGTCTTCCATATTTGTGCTGTCATACCAGTAGCCTTCTGTAGGGATGTCGCTAACTGTTTCGCCGTTTGCAATTGCAGTCAAAGTTTCAACTGTCTTAATACCCATAGCTAACGGAGACTGTGTAACTGCACCGAACATTGTGCCGTCTTTGATAGCGCCTTTGATAACAGAACCTGCATCAAAGCCTGCTGCAAGGATATCGCCTGCAGCCGCATCGCTACCAAGTACGCTCAAGTTACCGTTTGCTGTCAAAATACCTTCAGCTGCAACCTGATTGGAACCGAACATGCCGATTGTGTCTTCTTTATTCAAAATAGCAGAAGCTTCTGTTGCACAAAGTTCAACTGTTGTCTGAGCCGGAACTGCTACTTCAATGATGATATCAGCACTTGCTTCATCACCTTTGTCTTTGCAGTTGTTTACATAATATTCATTACCGATAACTGCAACTGTCTTTCCGTCTGCTGCTGCCAATTCACTGAATTTGTCAATGAAACCAAGGCCACGGCTTGTGATGGATTCGGAAGTTGCTTCCTGGTTTACTTCACCGATTCTTACAGGTGCGGTTGCATTTGCAATCACATCTTTCAATGCAGGATAAAGATTTTCTGCTGCTGTTGCGCCTGCACCATAGTTATCTGTAGCGATTGTCGAAAGAACGGAACCAGCGGGAGCCTTCGGGATACCGGAGTCAAAACATACTACCGGGATACCTTTGTCCATAGCTGTCTGCAATGAGTCAAGACATGCATCCTGATCACAAGCTGCAAGACCGATGCCGTCAGGCTCATTGTTGATTGCACTGTTAAGCATATTTACCTGATCTGCAATATCGGATTCTGCGTTAGGGCCTGTACAGTTTGCTTTTACACCCAAATCTGCTGCTGCCTGATTAACACCTGTAACGGCTGCCTGCCAATAAGAAGACTGATAGCTCTTTACGATGATTTCAAAAGTATAATCGCCGCCTGCTGTAGTTGTTTCTTCTGCCGGAGCTGCTTCCTCAGCGGGAGCTGCTTCCTCAGCGGGAGCTGCTTCTTCTGCCGGAGCTGCCTCTTCTGCGGGAGCCGCTTCTTCTGCCGGAGCTGCCGCTTCCTGTGTGCTGTTGCCACAGCCTGCCAAAACGGTTGCTGTCATAGCTGCACACATAAGTACTGCTAAAATTCTCTTTTTCATTTTCTTTCCTCCTAAAATATTTGGTTATCTATATGATGCCGTTTAGCTCCACGGCTTCCTGTAAAACGGGAAACCGTTTTGCCCGGCTTCATACCACTTTCAGCTTATTTCTTAATTTATCTTATCTCGTAATCTTTCATTTATCTTATTTTTGCTTCTTTATAGTTTACAGGCTATACAGTGGCTGCCTTTCTCTTTTTCAGGATATCTACCATAACCGCGCCAATCAGTACCAAACCGGTGATAATCTGCTGCCAGTTTGCCTGCAGCCCAATATACGGGAGCCCTGTCTTCAACAAACAGATTACAAATACGCCGAGCAGCGAACCGCCTACGCTTCCGGAACCTCCGGAAGCTGAAACCCCACCAATAATCGCTCCGCCGATTGCCTCCAGCTCAAATCCGGCTCCCGTGCCGGGCTGTACAGTTGAAAATACTGCGGAATATGCGATAGATGCCAGACCCGCAAAAAGCCCGGAAATCACATATGCCATAATATGATAAAATTTTACGTTGATGCCCGATAAAATCGTAGCTTCCTTGTTGCTGCCGATTGCGATGGTATATCTTCCTATTTTGGTATGGTTCAGCACAAATGCCATCAACAGGACTAAAAGCAGTACCCACACAAACCCTAACGGATATTTCGTATCCCCAATCGTAATCTTGAAAATATCCCTGAACCAGCTTCCTTCCGAGCCGCTTGTCGGCCATGAAATACCAAAGCTTTTGGAACATATAGATCCAAGCCCTCTAGTTATCATACACGTACAAAGCGTAGCCAAAAACGGCGGCAGACTCATAATGGATACCAACGTGCCGTTCAAAGTGCCAATCAATACACCGAACAATACCGATACAATCATCCCTGCCCATGTGGGCCATCCGCAGTGGACTACCAGATAGCCTCCTGCTAAAGAATAACAGATAAGCCCTGTACCGATGGACAAATCAACCCCTCCGGTAATCAATGGGAAAGTTACGCCGATTGCCATCAACACTATGTAATAAGAGTAATCCATAATACTAAGTATTGTGGTATATTTTCTAAAGTTCGGACTGAATATACTAAAAAATACAAACAAACAAATCACTACCAGAAGAACGATAAATTTTTGACTTCCCGGCTTGGATAAAAATGATCCTTTTTTTTCTGCCGGAGTATTCACAACCATTTTATTCATCTTTATAATCTTGCTCCTTTCTCCGTCTTTACCCTATTTCCCTCGTCGCCATATTCATGATTATCTCCTGCGATGCCTCGGAAATATCTATTTCCCCGGTCTTCCTGCCTTCACACATAACGACAATACGATCACTCATCCTCAAAATCTCCGTCATTTCGGAAGAAATCATAATAATGGATTTTCCTTCTTCCGCCAAACGGTTCATCAGCTTATAAATCTCATTTTTAGCACCTACGTCAATACCCCTGGTAGGTTCATCGAAAATCAGGATATCGCAGTTACGGATTAACCATTTCGCAATAACTACTTTCTGTTGGTTCCCACCAGAAAGGTTTACGACCAACTGATCCACCCCGGGCGTCTTGGTTGCCAAAGATTCCACATAATCCTGCGCTATTTTGTTTTCCTTCTTTTTATCAATAAACAGCCCTTTTACGAAGTTTTCCAGCGCTGCCATTGTAGAATTTTCCGCTACCGATTTCTGGACTACAATACCAAAACGCTTCCGGTCCTCCGACAAATATCCGATGCCATACTTTACCGCATCCTGAGGGGAATTGATTTCCACTTTCTGTCCGTTAATATAAATATCCCCTCCGGTTTTAGGATCCGCGCCGAAAATTGCCCTCGCTGTTTCCGTCCTTCCTGCTCCCATCAAGCCTGAAAATCCAAGGACTTCGCCCTTCCTCAATTCAAAGCTGACATCCTGTACCATCCTGCCCGCATTCAGTTTTTCTACCTTCAGCACTACCGGCGCATCTTTCGGCACTGCGCTTTCCGTCTTCGGGTCTTCATAAATAACACGACCTACCATCATATTGATGATGTCGTCTTTTGTACACTCTTTGGTAATCAGGGTACCCACATAACCGCCGTCCCTCATAACCGTTACCCTGTCTGTAATGACTTTAATTTCATCCATACGGTGTGAAATATAAACGATACCGAGCTGCTGTTTACGCAAATCCCTGATAATTTTAAAGAGTTCCTCTATTTCCGTTTCCGTCAAAGCAGCCGAAGGCTCATCGAAAATAATTACTTTCGCTTCGTGGGAAATTGCCTTTGCAATTTCGCACATCTGTTGTTTCCCGACTGTCAGATTGCTCATCATCTCCGTAGGGTCTATGTCGATATGAAGCTTCTGGAACAGCTTGCTTGCTTCTTCATTCATCTTTTTATCATCAATACGGATTCCCTTTTTAAATTCCCTGCCGATAAAAATATTCTGAGCTACCGTCAGATGCCCAAGCATATTCAATTCCTGATGCACAATGACAATACCTGCATCCTGCGCTTCCCTTGTATTGTGAAATTCTACTTCTTTCCCTTCAAATACAATGCTTCCGGAATCTTTTGTATAAATTCCCGTAAGGACTTTCATTAAAGTAGATTTACCAGCGCCATTTTCCCCCATCAGCGCATGCACTTCGCCTTTTTTCACTTCAAAGTTTACATGATCCAGCGCATGTACGCCCGGGAAAGATTTATCTATTTCATTCATTGTTAAGATTGTATCGCCCATTTCTTTACCTTCACCTTTCCATATTTCTCATAGTTATAATCCAATTGCCCAAACGTTAATTTTTCCTACGTCTTGTCGCAACATCCGCATAAACTGCCACGATAACGATGATACCGGTAATGATGAGCTGATAATCCTTGCTGAAGCCAAGAGCCAATATACCTTCCTGCAAAAGGGCAATGATAAACACGCCGATTACCGTACCGCTTATGGACGCCAGCCCTCCGACCATAGACGTTCCGCCCATTACGCATCCTGCAATAGCTTCGTTGTTATACTGATCTCCATACCCCGGCTGCACGGTAGTATAAGCAGCCACATAGAAAATAGCCGCAATGCCAACCAGCGTTCCACAGATAACATAAGCCAGCATCTCCCATTTTTTCACATTTACACCGGAAAGGCGGACTGCTTCTTTATTGCTTCCAAGGCTCAATATGTAACGGCCTGCTTTTGTCTGGTTCAGCAAAATAGAACAAAGGACTGCGAACACAAGAAAGATAACAAGCCCTACCGGAAAATTCCCTACTTTTATAAAACTTCTATACCAGCCGTTTGCATCCACTGACTGAGGCCAGCTTACGGACTGGGTCTTTGTAAATACGGACGCAAGCCCTTTGGCAATATTCATGCTCGCCATCGAAATAATAAAAGGAGGCACTGTCCAATATGACACAAAGTACCCGTTGAATACACCGAATAAAGTGCCGACCAATACACTAATCACAAGGCTTAATGCCATCGGAACACCATAACTTGTCAAGCAATAGCCGGAAATCAGCGCGGAACAGAACATAACCGGCCCGATAGAAAAATCAATACCCCCGGTGGCTATTACAAATGTAACGCCCAAAGATAAAAAACCAAGGAAATACGCATAATTCAATGCGCTCATAATTCTCTGCATGCCGACAAACTTATCGCTAAGCATACAAAAAACCGCATACATCAGTAAAAGAACGCCACATAATACAATTCTGTTGATACCAATCTTCTTTACAATTGGATTTTGTTTAATCTTTTCCAATTTTCTTCCTCCCTACCATATTTCGTTTGTTAACATAACCATTTCCGCATATAAATGCATCTACTGATTCACACAGAGGTTCTTCCCTACCAGCCCCATCGGGCTGCCCTCCGGAAGGTTCCCTTCGGGATGCCCGAACAGCCATTTGTTCTTCGCCGTAAGATGCCCGTCTTCTCCTTCTGTGTGAATACCATCCAAGTTCCGGTTCGTGCCTTTCGGAAGTACGATTGCCACCTTGAACCCATCATCCCTCACACCGCAGGGGGCATAATGAAGCGTTGTGGCATAAATCTCTACCGCAGTGCCCTTTGGCAGCAAAAATGCCTCTACCAGAGAAGTGTCATAGGTAAAATCACTCCCCATGTCCTGCTCACTCCCCAACAGCAAAACAGCATCCGTTGCGGCAACGTTAACCTCAGAACTTTTATGATATTCCAATGCATTCAGCATCGAATTATGTCCATTACAATAACCAATCTGTATTTCCATTTCCCCAAAGCTTTTAGAAACCAGCTCCCCCTTTACCGGAAGCGCCTCCAAAATATCCAGACCCGGCACATATTCCACTCCCTCCGGCAAAGGCGTATGTTCCTCCAACGCCTTTACCAATCCGGAAAAATCAATATCCTTTATCACCTTCCCATATCGTTTAAACCTTGTGTCTTCTACACTATATATCTTCATGCCAACCTCCATGCCAAAGTACCCTGCTGGGATGATATGCTTCATACTGCCCTTATCTATCCCTCTTGCCAATGCCTGAAAATATCTTTATAATATTTTTTGTTCCAGCAATTACCAAAAGGAGAATTTATATGAAATCATCAAACAAAAAAATTAAACTGTTGAAATCCGTTTTCTTAGTGTTGCTGCTTCCCGCCCTCTTGCTTCCCATTGGCTGCGGGAAAGAAAACCCTGCCCCTCCGGTCGCCCCTTTCAGCGAAGCCTCCTGGCAGTATACTTTAGAAGACGTCCTCTCTTACGAGGGGGAAGGTTACACCACATACGATTCCGTATACGGGGGAACCTGTTATACCTACCCTAAAATTTATCAGGAACGCCAAGGCACCATCAAATACATGTTCGATGGAGAAGAACGTCTAATGTGCGTTGCCTGGACTTGTGCTGCTGACGAAGAACAGGAACTTTACGACTTCTATAGCCAAATCGAAGAATCCGTAGATGCAATAACCAATGAAGATAAACCGGATCCGGACAAACCGCTCACTTCCGGCCGTGTATGGTACCGTGAAGAGGGGAATATCATCTTAAGCCTTATGATAACCTCAGACTTAAAAGTGCTTCAATATGGCTATCTCCACCCCGATGTATCCAGCCCGCCCAAGGAATAGCAGCCCCCTATCCGGCATGGCTTTTGGGTCAATTCCAACAGTCATTTTGACTTTTGACCCCATTTAGTAAATTTATTATATAAATATCCAATTTCTTTTTAAATTGAATATCTTACAGAAAAGGGTTAAAAATCTACTATCGCATTTTTTTGCATAAATTTGTGTGCCGGAAGTTATACCCATTGGCATTGTTTGGTAGGCGGCATAAAAAAGAATCCTGTTTGCAGGATTCTCCGCCTGCGGCGGGTCGCGGCAGCAACATACTCCCCTCCGCCGCAATGCGATAATTGCTTTTTACCATATGGTAAAAAAGTGTCTTTGACACTTCATCAATTTATGTCTTTCTTATGAAGGACCTTCCTATAATGATCCGGGTGTCAAAAGGTCTTCCCTGCAGTGCCGCTTAGCAGATGGCACAAAAAATTTGCGCACGTTCCTTCGCATAAAGTATTTTAGTGAAGCTCATAATATACAAATGCAGTATCCGCCCATCATCTCCGCTCTTTGGACAGATACTGCATTTATTGTTGTTGAGCTGGTATCCGGCTCGTTCTTAATGCTCTTAAATTACACTATGTCGTAATTTAATGTTTTTTATGTTTCCTTCTTTTATGTCTCTTGGGTTTTCACATTCTGCTTTACGCTTCCTGCTTCTATGTTTTCTTGCTTTTACGTTTTCGGCTTTCTGTTTCCTGCTTCTACATTTTCAGCTCTACGTTTTCCGCTTTCTGTTTCCTATTTTAATCTTCTTTTAAATTTAAAGCCCCGTAATCTTTCCGTCCAAATCCCACAAGTCTTCCCAGCCGGAAGCACCTTGCCACAAAAATACCTGCCCTTTAATCAGCCTGCAGTTTTTGTCCGCTTTTTGGATTTTTTCCATTTCCTCCGGTGTCAAAGGGTCTTCGACCGCACATTTTAAATTGCCGATATACTGGGGTTCCTTCACGGAAAAGGGAATCGGTATCTGCCCTCTTTGTACCGCCCACTTTAAGCATACAATTGCCGGGTGTACATTATGTGCCTTTGCAATCTCCACAATTTCCGGCAATTCCGTATCCGCAACATCTTCAATGGTCCTGTCCCTTTCCGGCCTGGAAGGGGAGCCTATCGGGCAATACCCGATGGGCTGTATCCCATGATTTACCGCATATTCAAACAACTCCGGCTGCTGGAAACCGGGATGGCATTCCATCTCAAGCGCAGCAGGCTTGATTCTGCACAGGGGCAATACTGCTTCTAATTTGGGAATGGTCATATTGGACATTCCGATATACCTCACCATCCCCTTATCTACCAACTCTTCGCACTGCCGCCACGTATCCATAAACTCATCAATGGAAAACGGTTTGGAATCCGGGTTCCTGGAATCCCCGCTGCAGCCGGGCGCATGATAATTGGGGAACGGCCAATGCACAAAATACAAGTCGATATAATCCAACTGCAAATCTTTCAGGCTCTTTTCACAGGATTTTAAGACTTCCCTATGCATGTCATTCCATACCTTAGAGGTAATAAACAATTCCTCCCTCTTAATCGCTGTTTCCGCCAGCGCCTTATGTATCACTTCGCCGATTCTGTCCTCGTTCTGGTATACCGAAGCGCAGTCAATAAGCCGGTAGCCGCTTAAAATCGCCCCATAAACGGCATCGCTCACCTGCTGCGGCGAATATTTATCCGAGCCGAAAGTCCCAATCCCTACCGCAGGTATCTCCTCCCCGGTATATAATTTCCTTTTCGGCACATCGGCAGGATTTATTCTATTTTCCATCTTCTTTCCTCATTTCCGCGCGGCTTTTTACGTATAGCAAGTTCGCGGATGCCACGCCGACGCAAACTTGGGATTGCATCATTCCGATTTTCAGCCCATGCCTTCTTTCCTGCATTTTAGTCTTCAAAAGTTACCGCAACTTTGCCACACTGCCCACCAGCCATCAATGCATAAGCTTCCTCCGCCTTTTCCAACGGAAATTCATGTGTCACCAAATCTTCCGGATGGATCCCCCATCTTACCAAACGTTCTACCAGTTCTTCCATTCTCCATAATGATGTTACCCAGGAACCGAAAATAGTCTTCTGACCGTGGATAATATCCGGGCTTGGATTGAATGTGCATGTCCCGCCTTCGCCGACGAATGCAATTTTCCCCCATTCCCTCGTTGCCCTGATGGCAAGCTGCCTGCCGGCATCGTTTGCGCTGGCGTCAATAGCCCTTTCCACGCCTTTGCCGTCCGTTACCGCCAAAATCTGTTCCAAAGCTTCATCTCCGGGTTTAAATACATAATCCGCAAGACCTAATTTCTTTGCCAAATCAATACGGTAATCGTTCATTTCTACACCAATCAGTTTATTTGCCCCCATACATTTAGCCAGCATCAATGCTGCAAGCCCTACCGGGCCAAGACCGGTAACCAGTACCGCATCATTACCGCAAACCCCGATTTTTTCAATCGCTTCATAAACCGTTCCAAACCCGCAAGCCACCTGCGCGCCATCTTTATATGTCAGTTCGTCGGGCAATGCAATCAAATCTTTCTCTTCCGCCAATATGTAAGGCGCCATGCCGCCGTTCCTCTGCCATCCGTAAGCCTGTCTATGCTCGCTGGTACAGGAAATATAATATCCCCTTCTGCAATCATTGCAGACACCACATCCGGAAATATGGTAGACAATTACCCTGTCTCCCTTTTTAAAGCGTTTCAGCCCTTCCCCTTCTTCTACGATAACGCCGCACGGCTCATGACCTGCAATCATCCCCGGGATATAGCCTTCCGGCCCTTTCCCTACATGTTCCCTGTAAATGCACCTGATATCGCTTCCACAAATCGTCGTCGCTTTTGTCTGTACCAGCACCTGCCCATGCCCTGGTTTTGGGATATCGAACTCCTTCAATTCCACCGTGCTGTTTCCGGGCAATATTGCCCCCATCATCTTACTCATACTGTTTTTCCTCCTTCTTTTCCAGTTTTCTTTTACTTCTGCTTTCTTTTTTACTTTTGCTTCCCTTTTTGCTTCTTTTTCCTTTTTGCTTCTTTTTCCCTTTTGCTTCTTTTTCCCTTTTACTTCTTCTTTCCCTTTTGCTTTTATTTTCCTTTTATCATCCCTTTGCCATATCTTTCTTTTTTATCTCTTTGACATTTTTCTTTTTTCTCTTCTTCTTAAACTTTATTATAATCTTTTTCTTTTTATCCGTAAGAGATTCCTTTGACATTTTTAACATTTTTATGTCGTGTTATCGAATATTTATTGCATTTTCCCCAAAACAGACGTATAGTAAAGAAAAAGGCTTGGTAATTATTATGTTAAAACGATTGGACCATTTCGATTTACATTTCTCTTTGGGCGGATTTGATTTCCATATTTCCAACATTGTCCTGGAACGCTTTGAGCGTTCCATCCCTAAGCACAGCCATAGCAAAAACAGCTATGAAATCCACTACATACCTTTCGGTTACGGCAAGGCCGTCATCGGCGGACAGTCTTATGAAATCATCCCCAATACCCTTTTCGTTACCGGCCCGTTTGTGGAACACTCTCAAATCCCTGAGCGCAAAGACCCTATGTGGGAATATTGCATTTATCTGAAAGTAGGACGCTGCTCTGCTTCCTCTTCCTCTTTGGAAGAAAAAAACCTTGCCGGGCAATTCCGCAAAACCGGCTTTTGGTTCGGCCAGGACAGCCAGGATATCCACACCTTAATGAAACAGCTTTTTTCCGAATTGGAACACCGCTATACCGGCTATTCCATACATGCCGAAATCCTGTTAAAGCAACTGATTATCAAACTGGTGAGAAATTATGAAGGTAAAGTGGAAACCAACTCTTATACCGGCGCCCCTAATTTAATCGACAATAAATACCTTATCATCGAAGAATGTTTCCTTTATGAATACCGTACTTTAAGCCTGGACATGCTGTCCGCCCGCCTTGGGCTTGGCATCCGCCAGACGGAACGGTTATTAAAAGACCACTACGGAAAGACTTTTTTGCAGAAAAAAACGGAAGCCCGCATGTCTGCTGCTTCCATCCTTTTGCAAAACCCGGATTTATCCATTACAAAAATCGCCGAAGACACCGGCTATTCCTGCGTCGAACATTTTTCCGCTTCCTTTAAACGTTATTACGGTCAGAGCGCCACCTCCTACCGGAAACAATTTTCTTCCGTCCTATAATATCGGGATTTGAGCGCCAAGCGGCACTGCAGGAAAGGCCCATTTGGTATCCGGCGCCTGTCAGAAAATCCCGAATATTTTTTCCCGGAATCCTTTGTAAATGGTGTCATAGTCCGCATAGCCTATCTTGCTGTCCTTAAACCGTTCTCCCCACCGGCTGCATACGGCATCTGCAATCATTTTCCCATTTTCCCCATCCGAAAGCAAAATAGCTGGAAAAGTATAATAAATCATAAAAAAATTTAAATCCGCCTGTGCCCTGCCCCCTATTTTCCCGTTTACCTTAAAATGCCCTTCTACCTGATCCACAAAAGATACCGCAATCTCCTTTGCCGCCTTTTCTTTATCCTCCGCCTGCTCCATATAAGCCGCCATTTCTGAAAAATAGTGCCCGTGGTTTTCCCTAAACTCCACCATGTTCTTCTCATATGACGCTTTTTTCAATTTTTTCATCTTCGCCTGCATCCCGTCAAAAATTTTCTCTACTCCTTCCAGCATTTCCTCATCCATCCTTTCTTCCTTATAGTATATCTAAATTATATATCGGATACTTGCGGAATCCATTTGCCCAATATCCCGCAACCATTTATCTTTGTTTCTTTTCTTGTTCTGTCTGTTACTCCTTTTATTATTTCTTCTGCCTCTCCTTTGATTATTCCTTCTGCCGCTCTTTTGATTGTTCCTTCTGTTATCCCTTTTATTGTTCCTTCTGTTGATCCTTTTATTGTTCCTTCTGCCGCTCTTTTGATTGTTCCTTCTGCCGCTCTTTTGATTGTTCCTTTTACTGTTCCTTCTGTCGCCCCTTTTATTGTTCTGTCTGTTGCTCCTTTAAATGTTCCTTCTGCCGCCCCTTTGCTTGGCCCTTCTGTTGTTCCTGCCCTTATTCCTCCCGGAAAGGGAACAACAGCTTCTGGTTTTCTTCCGTATATACGCTGTCGTTGCTGATTAATTCACAGCCGGAATCAATATGTTTCTCTACCTTCCCGCCATTCAATATTTCTACCGCAGCTTCTATACCAAGATATCCCATCTTAAAAGGATTCTGAATCACTATAATTTCAAAAATCCCCTCCTCCAAAAACTGTATTTCCTCTAAAGAACTGTCAATACCAACTACCCGTATCCGGTCATGCAGCCCCTTTTCCTTAATTGCCCTCGCTGCGCCCACAGCCGAATATTCGTTCAACCCTGCCACCAAATCAATTTCCGGATATTTTTCTATCAGTTCCATCATAAGCCGGTAAGCCTTGTCGTAATCCGAATCGCAAAATACCACATCCACAATCCGGTCTTCATATTCACCCAATCCCTTCCTGACCCCTTTTTCCCTTTCGATAGCTGTCGATGAGCCTTCCACATGGCCGATAATCGCAATCTGGGAATCCTCTGTGGCACATTTTTTCATGTAACTGCCTTCTACTTCCCCCAGCTTTTCATTATCGGTAGCTATTACCGTATCCGCAATGTCCTCATCCACTTCCGAATCCACCAATATTAAAGGAATCCCTTTCTCTGTCACTTTCTTTGCATAAAGCGTTGTCTCCGTGAAACTGGATGGGGTCAGCAGGATAGCGTCCGGCTTCTGGTCTATTGCCCATTCTATCAATGCATTCTGCTCCTCATAGTCGTCCTCCGTCTCTGCCGCCACAATCGTAAGGTCTATATGATATTCCGCCGCCGCCATTTCCGCCCCTTCAATCAACAGCTTCCAAAAATCATTGTCCTCGTCGATTACCTTCGGAATAAAAATCACACGATATTTTTCATCCTCTTTTCTGCTGTTTACTATAAAAAAAATCCCTGCCGCCGCAACAACAATGCCTATGCAAATCCACAACAGAAACTTTTTCGTATGCACTTTCATCTTTTCTGCCAAGCCTCCTTCCGTCTACTCCCGGAAATTCCTTGGAATTGTAATGGTTGCCGTAGTACCCTGCCCCAAAACGCTTTCAAAGCAAAGCCCGTATTCCGCCCCATAGTACAGGCAGATACGTGTCTGCACATTATGCACGCCTACCCCGTTCTTCCCTTCACTTTCTCTGGACTTATCAAAAATCCCTTTTAAAGCGGCTTCATCCATTCCTATCCCGTTATCGATTACTTTTAAAATAATCTTATCATCTTCCCCATATCCTACAATCTTTATAAGCCCTTTGGAGCCTTTATACTTAATGCCGTGGTAAATCGCATTCTCTACTAACGGCTGCAGGATAAGATTAATAATTTCTTCTTTTTTAATATCTTCGTCCACTTCTATTTCGTATTCCAGCTTGTCCTTATAGCGCATCTTCTGGATGGTCAGATAGCTCCCTGCATAATCCACTTCCTTTTGCAAAGGAATCCTTTCGTTATCGTTGCTGATACTCTGCCGCAGCAGTCTGGCAAGTGCGGAAGTCATGCGCACCACTTCCTTATTTTTCCCTCCTTCCGCCATCCAGATAATGGAATCCAGTGTATTGTACAAAAAATGGGGGTTAATCTGAGACCGGAGCGCTTTCAGCTCACTTTTCCGCTTTTCTTCCTGCTCATAGGTATTTTGCACCATCAACTGCCGAATCCGTGCCGTCATAAGGTTAAACGAATTTCCAAGGCTGTCTATCTCGCTCCCTGGTCCAACGGTCACATCCGTATTTTCAAAATTCCCTTTCTCCACTTCTTCCATTGATTCTTTCAGTTCCTTAATCGGTCTTGTAATAGCCGTGGCAAAAAAGATGGCAAGAAGCATGGCAACGCACAGCAAGATAGCCGCTGTCAACATATAAAGGGATTCCGTTTCTTTTTTGTTTTTCATCAATTCGGAAATATCCGCTACGCCTACAACCCGCCACCCTGTCTTTTCCGATACCGAAACAGTATAGAGCTTGCCGTCGTCCGTTCCGCTCCCTTCCGCGATAAAATAACCGTCATGGTCAAAACCCAGCACTTCTTCCGTCCGCTCCCTGGTTAAACCGTTGTAAAGCAGTTGCTGCTTCGGATGATAAATGATTTTTCCCGAACCATCCATAATAAATACATAACTGTTGGTGGCAAGGCTATTGTTTTCACACAAATCCTTCAACAATTTATAGTTTAAATCAATGAAAAAAACTGCTTCGTTTTCCCCCGTTTTCGGATTTTTTATCCCTTTGCTTAACGTAACAACCCATTTATAATTGTTGCGTATCACATGCTGGACATGGGATGAAGTTAAAATGCGGCCCTCTCCTTCCAAAGCTTCCTTATACCACTCCACTTCCTGCAAATCCACATTTTCGTTCAAAGTATCCGTACCGTCATTAATGATATAATCCCTCCTTGGCGTCACCACCGCAATATTGGAAATATCCTGCCTTGTTTCCACCACGGTATTGAACTGGGTCACAATACGGCTGTAAGCTTCCTGCTCATCCAACTTAGGCATATCCCTGAACAAATACTTCTGTACATCCCCGCCTTGTATAATCATAGAAGAAATATTCTCCATATAGTCGATATAAGAATCGATATCTCTATTCACCTGACGGACCAGGCGGGAAGTATAATCCGTAGAATTTTCCAAAACAGTCTTTTTCGTATAATCTACGGATATCAAAAGAAAAATAAGCATTGTAACAACAATTAACAGTGCAAACAGGCAAAGCATCGTTGCCCTTACGCTTTTGAACAAAGACAAAACGGTAAAACGGTTCCTATTTCCTGCCATTTATTTCCTCATTTCTTTTGCATATTCAGTAGGCGTTTTCCCCGTAATCTTCTTAAAAGCAATACTGAAATAGTGGGAATCATTGAACCCTACCCGCTCCGCAATCTCATAGTTTTTCATGTCCGTATGTTCCAGCAAATCCTTTGCCTTCTGCATCCTCAGCCCAATCAACACGTCCATAAAAGTTGTTCCCGTGGCTTGCTTAAAGATAGTGCTGAAACGGCTTGTACTGATATTCAGATAGGAGCAGACGGAATGCAGGCTTAAGCTACAGTCGCCATAATTTTTTTCGATATAATCCATCGCCAGCACCGCATATTTCTTTCCGCCTACATTTCTCTGGCTGTCCAGCCATTCCCCTACCTCCAGGCAATAAGCACATAAAATATCCATCGCTGCTTTCAGCTCCTCAGCCTTCAGCGATTTTTCCAAAATCTCTTCTTTTGAAGCTATGCGCTGACCACTCTCCATTTCCGAAAGTTTGCAAAATTCGTCCAGCATATCGATAATCCTTTGCAGGATGACGCCAACGCCCCTCCTGTCATAGCGGCATTCCCGCAGTTCTTTCTCCAATGCAGCAAAGTCATCGGCTATCCCGTCCATGTCGTTCCCTTTTACATGAAGGGATAAACCATCCAATATTGGTTCCACATCCGCCTGCCTTTTTTCTTCCCGGATGACCTCTATTTCCATCACATGGTTTCCGCCCATGATATAATGATACTCCAACGCCTCTTCCGCTTCTTCATAGGAAACATAAATATTTTCCGTTTCCTTTGCATAACCCCCCAGGCCGATATTCACCGCCAGTTGCATAATCCGGTTCATCTGGTCAATGATCTCGCAGCAAATACCCTTTACCGTCTGCCTAAATTCCACCGGATGATTGGAATGCAGCAACATATATGTACGGTGGTCTTTCCCCTGGCATACTTCGCCTGCCTTATTCCTCTGTACAATCTCCTGGCTGATATTATGGAGGACAAAGGCCATCAAGGCGCTTTCCCTTTTCCTTTTCTCATCCAGCCTATTGGAACGGGCATAAATATCCAGCTCCACAACCGCTACCCGGTATACGGCGGAGCAAAAATCCAGCCCCACTTTTTTTAATTCCTTGCGAATTTCTTCATCCGCTTTGCTCCCTCTAATCAAATGCAGCAAAGTTTCCGAATATAAAAGCTGCTGCCCTTTCCGGTATGCAGACTCCAGCTCCACGACTTTACGCTCTGCCTTCCGCTCCTTATCCATCTCCGCTTTCAGCGCAGTCAAAACATCCCCCATTTCCTCTGCGGTAATCGGTTTGAGCAAATATTCCTTTACGCCATAACGGATAGCCTTCTTTGCATAGTCAAAATCATCATACCCGCTCAATATAATGATTTTTACTGCCGGATAATCTTCGCACAGCTTTTCGCTCAACTGCATCCCATCCATATAAGGCATACAAATATCGGTAAGAACCACATCCACAGGATTCTTTCCTATAAATTCCAAAGCCTCTTTCCCATTTTCACAACTACCGGCCAGCTCATATCCGTACTGCTCCCATTTTACATTCTCACTGACAGCCTCACGGATAAGCGCCTCATCGTCCACAAGTAAAATCCGATACATTTTCCCTCCAATGAAAAATGCAGTATTCCCTCACAAACATTCAAAAAGGGGAATACTGCAATTCTAACCACATACACAACCTATTAAAGTAAGTGATACTATGAAAGTAAACTCACAAACACTCTAACCGCCGTTTTACCCTATTTATCAACCACAACACCTTTTTGCAGCATAATATTGGCATATAAGGCAGTTTCTCCTGAAGCAATAATCGCATATGCTTTTTTCGCCTCTTCATAAAAAGCGAAACGTTCAATCTGTCCAATCGCCTTCTCTGCGCGGCTGTCATGACGTGCGGTTATTTCTTCGTAAGTTTTCCAAATCGGAGTCTCTACTGTATCCCCAGGCATAACCTCCATCAGGTTCACCGGTTTGTCCACATAAGTATCTAATGGGAATACTTGTAAAATAGCATCTAATATTTCAGGAATACCATGCCCATCCATCCGGATAACAATAGCATCCTTCCCCATAGATTCCGCCGGGAAATTGCCATCCGCAATTACCAGCCTGTCGCTATGCCCCATCTCGCAAAGCACTTTCAATAACTCCGGGGATAATATTCCAGGAACTCCTTTTAACATCGCAACCCCTCCTATTTCTTCCTTATCGCTGATAGAAAAGCTCCGTCCGCCCTCCACATACAGCAAAGAGGATTTTTACACCTCTGCCAATTGTATCTTTTCATCCATGTTATCATATCGGTTCCGTAAAAAGTCGTAAAATAGTGGCATATTATATAATCATTTTCACTTTATTTTCTCGGTTTCTTTTTGCCGGAAGTTTTCTTTTTCCTCTTTTTCTTCTTCTTTCTCCGTTTTTCTTCATCTTCTCCTTCTCTTATAATGAAGATAAAAATGCAGGCTCCAACGACCGCTACACCCACAATAGCCCCGCCGATTACAAAAATTTTATTTCCAATCTTCTTTTTGTTATCCTTTGCCGCACCGCCGTTTTCCTTATCCAGCACAATTTCCTCCATGCCGTTTTCCATTCCTTCTTCCAGGTTTTCCCCGTCAGTTCCTGCAATGCCTGCCCCAGCTCCCCCTTCTTCAATCCCCTCTTCACCGTCTTTGGCGATTAAAATGCTGGAAGGGCCGTCCTTAGGGTCAATAACCGTCGTTTTCCCTTTTGTCTTCGCCTTTACTTTCCCTTTGTCGCCTGCTGCTTTATTTTTGCTCAAATCCACCAGTTCCGGAAGGGTTTGGTCTTTCAGAATCACTTGGGAGGGAATATCCACCGCCGAAGAGGGGTCATTTTTAAACTGTGTATTCTGGTCATACAGCCCGTCGTTTATATTGCCGCCGGAGCCAGAACCCTGACCGCCATTTCCTCCATTTCCGCCATCTCCGTTCCCTTCGTTTCCATCCTCTTCCGGAACGGAAGGGCCGATAGCACCGCTTCCCACCTGTATGCTGATTGGTTCGGGCGCATTCTCCACCATAGGTATTTTTTCCCCGTAAGAACCATTTGCCGCCCGGAACGAATTATCGCAGTAGCTGATTTCCGCCGACATGGGCTGCGACATATCCGCAGGATTTATCTGTACATATCCAAGATTCAATGTCTCTTCCTGAAATATGCTTTCTGCGGAAGCCACATAAATATCCAGCCTTCCTGCCTCTTCCTTATAAATGAATCCATGTTCCGTATTTTCCAATTCAGGGGCAAAGGAAAAGCCCACGGCTGCCTGCCCCTCCATATTTACCTTCAGCGATACGGAAACCGCCGAAATCTTTTCTTCCGCCGCATTGCTCATTTCCAGCGATACCGCTACTTTATCCTCATTCTGGGTAAATACCACCGCATCCTGCCCCGCCGCTTTTACCTGTAGCGGCAAAAACAGACCAAGAAGCGCAGTGCCCAGATATAGCATATGTTTTATCCGTTTCACCTTATCCCCATTTCTGCGCTGCTTTTGCACATGTCAAGTTTGTGGATGCAGCGCAGACACAAACCTGGGAGTGAAAGATGCAAAAATCTTCCACTCTGATATCTTTGCTTTTTTCAAAACCGGGAACCTACGCTGCCGTTCACTCAATGTCATTTAGTTAACGGTACCGGATGCCGTGAGGAACATAAAATGCTCCGTCACCACGCTTTCGCTCGGTAAAAAACGTAACGGACACTAAACTCGTGAGGAACCTCGTTAAGTGCCGACGTTTTTTAACGGGTTCCTTGAGCATTTTATGTTCCTCACGGCTGAATCAAGGCACTAACTAAATGACATTTGCCGTTCACTGCGTCGTTTTATTATCTGCGGTTCCCGCGTTTAAAATGATATTTTCCAATGTTTCCGGTATCCGCAACGGCATCGTGTCGCTGACAAGCCTCTCGCCTTCATTGGTCAACGCATTATCCACACGATACAACTGTGCCCTTACCGTTTTCCCTTTAAGGTCTGGCATAATATCCGGATCTATCCAGTAAATCCATATTCCATCGCTTACTTCCCCAAGCATCCCGTTTTCCGGCACCTTTGCCAGTATAATCTGTTGTGCATTCAGCGCCCCTTCTTCATCTACGTCGCCTACGATATTCCCTTCTTCATCATAAATGACCACCACATTATAGTCCGGGTTCCCTTTATAACTTCCGGTGAAAATCAAAGAACCTTTGGGGATAAATTTGCCTTGGCTGTATGTATAGTTTTCCTGCAGGATTCCTACGGCCCCCTTCGTACTGTCCGCCTCTGCCCCAAAGGAAATGCTGTCTCCTGTAGGCCCTAATAAGTCAATCTCTGCAATATTTGCAGTGCTTTGCCCTAATGCCTTCAGCCTTACATAAGCTGCATCATATGTCCGTATCCACGGATCTTCTGCTTCATTTTCAAAGTATATTGTATGGCTCCCGGTTTTATTTTCAAAATTCCCGGTTTTTACGGTAGTCCAGTTATTGCCGTCCATGCTCACTTCCACCGCATAGCTGCCAATCGGTGTACCTGATTTCACCGTATATTTCAATCCGCAAACATCCAGCACTTGATTCATCCGAATCATGACTACCGCATCGCTGCTTACCGTACTGCCGCTATAGTCTTTTGCATAATCGCCGTCTATCACTTGGTGGATTGCGGACACCGTTTCCGGAACGCAGGGATCTTCGTCTTCCGCCGTATCTGCGGAATCCTCTGCCGAAACCATATTTGTAGTAACAGTCCACAAGGATTTATCATGGCTGCCGTCATGGGATATCCTCACTGTTCCCACGTTTTGTGCATTGGAGCGGTAACCGAACTTATCCACTGCTATAACTTCATAAGACAGAACCCTGTTATTTATCAAAGATACCACATCCGAATAGTCCGTATCCGTAGAAAATCCCACCACCTGCCGCACCGGCATACCATCTTCATAACTGTATCTGGCAATCTCATATCCCAGGATAACATCGGGATTAGCCGTGCTTTGGATGGAAATCCTCACCTCATTGGGGGTTCCCCCTATCGACACACTGCTGCCCGCCCCGATTACATTCTGGCCTTTCACCGAGCCGGAAACACCATGTTCGATTTCATATACCCTCGCGTCATCGGTCAGATAATATAAAGCGCGCTCTTCTTTGTCAAACTGCGACGCATAACGGATTGTCTCCTCATCCGGCACAAGCCCCCAGCGCACGAAAAATTCTGTCAAGTCTTTCTCCGCTGCCGCACAGGCCAGACGCATGATATTCTGGTCGCTGCCGCCGTCCAGCCTCAATCCTCCTTTTGCCAGAGAGGCATCTCTGGAATAAGAATCTACCCGCGCATAGAACAGATTTGCCTGCTGCTGTTCATAGCTGTCATACATTTTATAATTGTAGCCTTTGTCGTATGCCAAATGAAGCTGCCAGTACATCGCCAAATGGACAAATACATTGGAAGGCTTGCCAACCGTATTGGAAGTCACTTTTTTATAGACATCCTCATACCGGAAGCGCACCGTACTATTGCTGTCTTCGGATTTTATCAACTGGGCAAAGTAATTGTTGGTCACCTCCGCAATTGCGTAGCTTCCCTGATTGATGTTGTGCCCTATTTCATGGCCGATTCCCCAGCCAAAATATCTTCCGCTTACATATTTCCCGTTTCCGTCCGTCTGTACCGGTACGGAAGAGGACAGCCCCGATACTGAGCCCCATTCAATCCCTATATGGTTGCCTGCCGCATACATAAACGCGCCTGCGAACATCCTCATATAGCGGATATTCAAATGCTGGACCGGCATACGATCCGTAGCTGGTGCAGATTCATCCCTTGTCAGCCCTTTATGGTGATAGAACAATTCCATCATTTCGTCCATCGCCTGCAAAGATCCTGCCAGTTTATCGGCACGTTCTTGCGTCGTACCTCCTCCAAGACCCGCAAGTATCTGCTCAGCGGATACTGACATCAACATCTGGTCAAGCATAATATCTGTGGCTCCAAGAATACAGTTCTGCTTATCGTATTCCCGGTTCACCTTATTGCCTCCCCCTGCTGCTTCATGTATCTGTCTATGCATCTCCTCCTGAGACGCCACATGTTCTTCCAGTTCTTTTACATAAGAAAGAATCCTCTCTTTCCTCTGTCCCTCATCGGTAATACCATACAAGTTAAGCACAGGCTCTTTCGCTCCTCCGCTTACCCTTACCGCATATCTGTCGTTGCTGTTATTACCGGTATATTGGATATAAAGCGCTCCTCCGCCTTCGCAAGCCAGGCTTTGGATGGAAGGCACCGTTATTTCATTCCGTCCGACTTTCAACGTCGCCACCTCGGACGCCAAAGCACCTGACTCCGCATGGTATTGGGTTGCAATCAGCTTCAATGCCGAATTGGAACCTGTTTTCAGTTGGTTATGGCCTACATAAACTATAATCTGCTCGCCTTCATAAGCCGTAACCCCTAACGGCTGCCATGCATTCAAGCCGCTGAATCCAAGGTGCTTATCCTTTGCTGCGGTAATTGTAGAATAAATCTCTACAACATCGTTAAACCCTGTTGTCAGCAGTATCCTTGCATTGTCCAGCTCCTTTTGCAGCATATCCCTTTCCGGATGGTATTCCCCGCTCTTAGGGTCTATGGTATCCAAACGTTTCTGCAATGCGTCAATTACTGCTTCCGTCACTTCCGGTTTCAGCGTAGTATGTAAATCATCCGCAAATAAAGCAAGGATATCGTCTTCCAGGCTGTCATAATAATAGAAATTCACTTCCGCTATGGTCATATTGTACAAATTGTAACCCCTTGAAAAGCCCAATTTTATTTTGTTTGCTTTCACCGGCTCTGCCAATTTAATCAAATAGAATTTCCTCCCGTTGGGGTCAGTCCTTTGCATTACGGAAACATTTTCCGCATATTTCCCATTCGGGTTTTGTTCATCATAATAATACACCGATACTTTTGCATAGGAGGCAATATCCTCCGGCTCCGCAAAAGTAATATAGCTCATCTCATAATAATCATCCAAAGTATATAAAATACCTTTATTCGGGGCTACATATACCGCACCGTCGTCCCAATCCAGAATCTGGTAATAGGAGCCGTAATCTTTATCCACTGTTCCCAATGCGCTGTTACTGTCCGCATCCAACGGGCTTGTTACCATTGCACCCCTTCCATGAGTTGCACTGACAATATGCGCGCTTACTTTCCCTGTTCCGTTAGATTCATTGATGAGTTTATAATTAGGCATCTGCGCCGGTTTTAAAGTAATCGTGGTTGCTTCCGAATGAATGGAAGGATTGCTTTCTCCTAAAGCATTTACCCCCGTCACATATACTTCATATTTGGTCTGGTCTTTTAATCCCGTAATCTCATATTTATTTTCCTTAATATCCGTAATCTTCCGGAACACACTTTCCCCGGCTTCTTTATAATATACGTTATAGCTGTCCGTATTCTTCATATTTTTCCAGCTCAGACGGATACAGCAATAACCGCCTACCGCTTTTAAACCATCCGGTGCGTCCGGCCTGCTGGAAGCCTCCGGCATTACCGTCCTCCAGTCACTGTATTTCCCTGTCCATGTACCGTTTACAGAACGTACGCGTACACTATAAGAGACTCCATTGGTCAACTTGTCGTTTTGGAAAGATTTTACTTCCACATTATCGGAAGAGACACGTATTACTTCCGTCAAACCGTTATAGCCCACTTCCACCTCATAGCCGGTTACATTGGGCTGTACTTTCCATGCCAGATGGAACGACTGGTCTCCCCCTGTCAATGTCAGAATCTCCGGAATATTAAAGTTAGGCTCGGAAATACGTTTTTCCATATCGTTTAAAAATTCTACCTTGGAAATTTCCGCCAGACTCCCGCCCCTTTTTGTTCCGGTTATCCTGATTATTACTTTTTTTACCGCTATTTGACCTCTTAAGTCAATTTTTAGTACATTATCCGTATTCCTCATATTATCTATATCTAACGATTGTGCCATCATCATACGGCCTTCCAATGCCTGTTCCCCGTTTACGATTTCTTCCGTTATCGTTCCCGTATCCGTTTCAATCAGCACCACGCCGCTCTCAATACTGTTTTCCCCCATGGAAATAGCAATCGACTCCGCTTTCGCATACTCATTGGTCTGGGCCATCTCCTGGGTTTGAAGGTTAAAACCGATTTCTACCGGCCTGTCCTCCGTAATTGCTCCCCCATCGCGGCTTTTTAGTTTGACCAGACCAGTCTCTCCTGTCAAAAGGTTATCCACTTCCCCTTCCACAACCGTATTGCTTTGATTAATATTCACTTTCACCGCATCCGGAGCAATACGGGTTGCCAATACTGCGCTGTTCTGTACACTTTCATCCAGCTTTGCCTTACTGTTCACATAATACTGCAAATCGATAAGATCCGTTTTTCCATCCTTGTCCAAATCGGTCAATTCCACATTGGGATCTCCTCGCAGCACACCGTTTTCCCCTCTGCTCATCGCTTCCATAAGGGCTTCTTTATCTGCCGCGTCAATTTTCCCATCCCGATTGGCATCACCAATCAGAAGCACGCCCGGATGGAATCCGGCTTTATAATCCACGCCCTCCAAATCTACAAATCCTGTATGAATCTCCGCAGTCTGCACATCTCCTTTTACAGTAATCTCCTGCTCATACGCAAGAAACCCGAAATTTGCTCCTGCGCTCCCATCCTCGGTCACCTTCAGGCAATAAGTCCCTGCCGGTAAAGCGTCAAAAGAAAGCATATGAGGTACCGGCTCTCTTTCAAGAGCTACCTGACCTCTTCCAATCACTGTTTGGCTGTTCTTATCTTCCAACGTTACATTAAGGGAAATATTGCTCGTCTCGCTAATCGGAAGCACATTCCTCATAATCACTTCCACACTGCCCTTCGCATCTGAAGGGGCATATTCGTTATTCCAGGCAGCATTCTTTAAAGAAAACAAGGTATTTCCTGACACTGTCAATGGCAGTCCGTCCGCCCCTAATCCATTTCCCTGTTCTCCCCCTTCTTCTGCCGTTCCGCTTTCCGTCTGTACTCCGTTTGTTCCTGCTGACGTTCCCGTTCCCGGCTGTGTTCCATTTGTTCCTGCTGGCGTTCCCGTTCCCGGCTGTGTTCCGTTTGTTCCTGCTGGCGTTCCTGTTCCCGGCTGTGTTCCGTTCGTTCCTGCTGCCGTTCCTGTTCCCGGCTGTGTTCCGTTCGTTCCTGCTGGCGTTCCCGTTCCCGGCTGTGTTCCGTTTACTTCGGGCACCGCTTCCGTTCCCATCTGTATTCCATTTGTTTTAGGCATTGTATCATTTTCTACTTCTGCCCCATCGCTCTTCGGTAAATCCGCTCCACTTATCCCTGCCGCCCGAACCGGAAGGATACTTGCTGTAATCAGGCAAAATGCCAGTAGCCAAGCCGTCATTCGTTTCATACATCTTCTCCTTCTCATTAGTTGCAATAGCTGTTTCTATATTTTTCCGCAATAAAATACGCTAACTTTTCATGTGGATGAAAATATTTTTCCCAAACGTCCAAAAACCCTTTTTTTGATAGCCCTTCCTTCTGTGACTGCTTTATGATTTCCGAAAAGCTTTTCACCATTTTTATAATTTCTTCTTTGCTCAAATCCCCGCTGTTAGCCAAAAAATCATAGCTGATGCATATTTCATCCCCACAAAATATATCGTCGATAAAGCGATATGCTATTTTCCAATTTTCCGCATCTAAAGAACACAATTTTCTAATGGAAATATACTTCTCAATATATCTCAAATAACTTTTTCTGCAAGTTTCGTTTTCCAATTCATTTAAAAGTATTTCTAACTGCTCTAACTGTTCCTTCCTAATCAAATCTTCTACTTTTTCAAAAAATGTGTCCGCCTCCGGCATCTCATCCCTTTGCCCGTTTTCATAAAACAGGAAACATCTGCGGGGAAATTCTACATCCCAGTCTTCGCCCAGCCTTTCTTTCAACCCCACAAGTGCATTACGGCAGCCCGTGAGTTCAACCGTTTCCGTTTCGTTTATCTGTATCAGCTTTAAATCCTTTTTATCTTTTAATACCAGATTCATTTCCGTATACAAATGGGCAACGGAAGTCAAAGAATACATAACATATTTATCCTTTTTTTCTATAGATAACAATTCCACCTCGCATTTTTTCATCCTTTGAAGGATATTACTCAATGCGCTGGAAGTAAGGTTCATCCTCTCCGCAATTTCCTTGTTTGTCATCGTATGGTCTAAAAGCAAAAGCATAATGCGTGCCATTTGCCTGGTAATAAATCGGCGGATTGTATTCTGGACTTCGGAATCCAACGCCAAATGATTCACTTTTTCCCCATTTATATTCTCCACAACATAATCCGGCATTGCAGTCCTCCTTTCCGGGCACTCACCGCCATCCAATAACCAACGGCTTTACACTGTCCATCACACAATTTATGCGGCACTAAGCCAATGTTACAATGGTGTAAGTAATGTTATCACAATATAACTCATTTTTCAATAATAATATATAACACTTCCCCTTTTTCTATCTCATTCTGTATTATACGACTTATTTTATTTATATTTACTCACATTTATACTTTTATTCAGTCTGTCCGGTGGCTTTGATTGAAAATTTTACAAAAGATATTGAAACTGATACTTATTGATGGGGCTTGATGAAAAATTCAAGACTATGATAGGGGAACAACTGGATATTCAAGGGAAACTGAAACCCGTTGAACGGCGGTTAGGCACTCTGAAAAAGCACTTAGAGCAAGCCGACATTTATTTCAAGTGTAAGGGAAAGAAGCCGCTGACCGAAGCCGAGCAAATCTTATTCACAACGGCGAAAGATTATCTCAAAGGCGTGATGAACGGCAAGACCACAATCCCGACAAAGGCATGGAAAACAGAGTATACCAAGCTGACCGCCGAGAGGAAAACACTCAATCAGAGGTATCTTGCATTGAAAGAGGAAGTGAAAGAAGCCGAGAAAATCAGAAAGAGCGTTTGCAGTATCTTGCGGCAGGAACAGCAACCCCACAGAAAGCAGGATATGGAACGATAACAGACAGAGTGGCGGGATAGTCAAGGCATATTGCCGCCGCCCTGTTTTAAGTCTTGAATTAACCCGATAAATACAAAATTATTTACTGAATCTAATAACAAGAGTTTCTTGCAATGGATACTGAAAAATTTCGTTTCCCCACGGCATTTCTACACTCAACATTCCATCTGCTATATCAGTAAACAAAAATGTACCAACATCTGTTTTTTCTTCTTTCCAATCATCAGAGGGATAAACGAGAATTGTGTGCCTATCCAGATTCAAGGTTTCAAGATTAAGCAGATTTAATTCTCCAAATGTGTAATACATATCCCCGCTTTCGTCAGTTTTCGCATCTTCTATATACCATGAACCTATACGAAAAGTCTGAATCAAAATTTTTTCGTTATCTGCAAAACCGTAGTTGGCATCTTCTCCATAAAAATAATCAGAATCATACAAAAATTTGAACTGATTATTCACAATTTCAAGTAATACAAACCCTTCTTCACTCTCACCCGAAAAGTAAGAAAAAATCACATATCTTTCAGACGGTGATAGCAATAATGAACCACCACCATAACCACCAGAATGATATGGGAATTGAAATATATCTTTTGTTCCATCATTTGAGATTAAAGACAATGAAATGTCATCCTCATCCTGTAGAATAATTTTGCTTCCGTCTGCTAAAGTCACAAGATTTACTAAATCCTCCATAAAGGATATACCTCCAATCCCGATTTGTTATTAGTATGCCGACCCAAGTATAGCACATCTCTCCGCTGAAAACAATCTCCGTTCTACGTCCGTTCCGACTATCCAGACGGTCAAAGGATGATTAGTATTTTCGCAAAGAGCGCGAAAAATCTCCACTCTTAAACCCTTGACTGTCTGGATTTTTGCCGTTGCCATTTCCCCGCCGCGCTGAAAAGTTTGTGTCAATAACTCAAAAAAGCACTTGACGAAACGCTTCATGCGCCGTATAGCGGTATATTGTATATTTCCCCTACGCTGGGAACTGCATATACGCACGGAGCTGCATATATGCATGGAGCTTCGTATGCGTAGGGAGCTGCATATACGCACGGAACTTCACATATGCACGGGGCTGCACATATACATAGGGCTGTACATATACATGAACTGCACATATGCATGGGGCTGCACATAAAAAAGGTAGCTGGTTTTCCGTTAAGATAACCGCTACCTAAAAGAAACAATATTACATTTTTACAGGAATCAATCACCCTTTTCTTCCCATACACACTTCACATCATGTTTCGCAAACAGCTCCAGCCATTTTTCTTCCGGCTCTTCGTCTGTTACAATCATAGAAATATTTTCCAGCCCGCCAATGCTGGTAAAAGCAGTATAACCGAATTTTGAACTGTCTACGGCCAAAATGCTGCAGTTCGCACGCTCTAACATCGTCTTCTTATTCCGTGCATGCAGCTCGTTGGAATCCGTAATGCCGTTTTCCATGTCAAAACCCTTACAGGAAATAATCGTTTTATCCACATAATAAGAACGGAGCATCTGGTCAGTCTGGGGACCCACTAACGCCAAAGAACCTTCCATTGCCAATCCTCCCGTGGAAAGCACCCTCCAATCCTGTGTATCGAAAAGCTCAATAATAATTTCTATGGAATTTGTGATAATTGTCAGATTCTTTTTTTCTTCCTTTAAAACCTTGGCAATAAATACTGCGGTGGAACTGGAATCCAGAATAAGGCTCTCCCCGTCTTTTACCATGCTATTGATAATATCCGCAATCTTTTGCTTCCCAACTACATTGGTATTTTTACGGACATTAAAAGGCATATCAATATTGATATTCTCATTCAGGACAGCGCCGCCATAACTTTTGATAACATATCCGTCCTTTTCCAGCTTTTCCAAATCCCTTCTTATTGTCTCTTCCGTAACACCATAAGTTTTGCTTAATTCACTGACAACAACCCTTTTCTCTTTCTGCAATTTCTCCAGTATTTCATTCCGTCTTTCGATTGCCAGCATATATCGGTCTCCTCCTTGTTGCAATTATTATAAATATTTGCCACCCCAACCAAAGTTGGTTTTGAGCAACTATAACTGATTTTAAGCAGCCACTGTTGGCTTTAAGCAACCACTGTTGGCTTTAAGCAACCGCTGTTGGCTTTAAGCAACATTAGTTGCTTTTAAGCACAATGTTAGTCTTAAACGGCCAAAGCTGATTCCAGACAACTGAAACAGCTAAAGCTGGCTTTCACCTGCCACTTGGCTCTCTGCCTGCGGGAATCAAGCCCGGTAAAGTAAAACCATGTCGCTGCTGCCGACATGATTTTACTTTGCTGGGCTTGACAGGATATCCGGCTCCATTGAATTTTATGGGAGATATTGCCGGAATATCCTAACAGCCGAAACTTTTAGCGCCCGAATCCCATTACTTTACAAGATTGCGCGGCGTATTTTTTCATCCGGATGGGCAATGACCGTTGAATCCAGATACATGCCGTCCGCCCCGATTTCTTTTTTCGCCTTTTCGATAGCAGCATTTACGGCTGCCACTTCCCCGGTCAGCATCATGTAGGATTTTCCGCACATCCCTCTGGCAATACGCAGTTCAATCAATGTTACAATCGCAGTCTTTGCCGCAATATCCGCTGCCACAATAATAGAAGCCGCATCGTAGGTTTCCAATATGCCAAGGGCACTGACTCCCTCCACTTCCGTTGCCCCGTAAATGGCGGGGAATATGGAATCATGGGGATTCCCAAGTACAAAACTGTTAATCAGATGCATTCCGTAATTTGTCTTTGCCGTATCCACTGCCGCCTTCACCGCACTCAAATCGCCGCTGATAACCGCAATATATTTGCCCGGGCATACCGTCTGCGCTTCTATTATATCCACTTCCGAGGTTTTTACCATCGCATCCGCTGCCGTAACCCCCGCAGAAACTGTTTTGTATTCTACCATTCCGATTGCCTTGCTCATATTATGTACAACCTTCCTACTTTTGAATTATAACGTATTTGCCGGTTACTTCCACTACTTTTCCGCTGATAGAAGCGTGGACTGCCACACTTAACCCATCCGCTGGCTTTGCTGCCATTTGCCCTTGCTCCACCGTATCCCCTTCTTTTACAACCGGGATTGCCGGTGCGCCGATGTGCTGGCTGCACATAAGTTTCACTTTTTTGATTTCCCCCGACAGTTCCGTAATCGGCGCCGGTTTATCATATTTTGCCAAATCCAGCCTTGCCATCAGGCGTTCCATAGGAGCCCGCCTAAACTGCCTTTCTTCCGCCACAGGCGCTGCTTCCACCTTTGGCGTTTTTACCCCATGCGCCCTTAGCCCGGTTTTATAATCCGCTATCAGGGAGCGGGGCGAAAGCCCCTGCATACAAGAATAATTCTCGCACAGCCCGCAAGAGGAGCAAAACATAGTGTTCAAAAAAATATCCGCATCTTGTATGTCTTTGCAGGTTGCCGCCCGCATGAACTTATGCGGCTCTATCGGATGCCCCAGCAAATGCCTTGGGCATAAATCCGTACACATCGTGCATTGGCAACATGCCGCCGCGGCACGTTTCAAATCAATGGAAGATTTCCTTCTCTTTTTTTGTATCAATAAATGTTCTTCCGGCAATACCAATACCGCATTGGTAGTTTTTGTTACCGGCAAAGCCCCGTTTCCTTCAAATCCCATCATCGGACCGCCGATAAAATAGATTGGGTTCTTAACAGTCGTTCCCCCAGCCTGCCTGACCGCTTCCTCAATCGTACATCCCAAGGGCAGCCTTACCGTAACAGGGTTCTTCACTTCGCCCACAATAGATACCAGCTTATCCTCCACCGGACGTCCCAGCGTTACGGCACGGTACACATTGTACACCGTCTCCACATTGAATACTGCTACGCCGCTTTCTATCGGAAGACCGCCGGGCGGAACTACCTTTCCTGTCACTTCATAAATCAATACCACTTCGTCCCCTGCAGGATATACCTCGTCCAAAAGCCCGAGTCTTATCCCCGGATATTCCCCAATGCAGTCAAGCAACGCAGTTATCGTCTTCTTATACGCTTTCTTTATCCCGATAACGGCCTCCTTCGCCCCCACACATTGTGCTATCATATGAAAAGTCCTCACGATTTCATATGCATTCTGCTCCAGAAGCTGCCGATGCAATTTTAAAAGCGGCTCGCATTCCGCACAATTCATGATTATGGTATCCGCCCTTTTATCCAGCTTGGCATAGGTTGGAAAACCGGCGCCTCCGGCGCCTACGATGCCGTTCTGCCGCAATATGCCGCTTAATTCTTCTATGCCGATGTTCTTGCTCATGCTTACCCACATCCCTTTCAAAATCCGGTTATGTCCGGCTCTTTCCATCCGGCAGCTCCGCCGCCAAAACAGGACTGCCAATCCACACAGAATTACCGTCTGTGAAGTTTACTCCTGCATCCATTGCCTTCCGTCATCAATAATACCTACAATCGCCGCATCTATCGGCGCATTTTCCACATCACATCCGATTCTTGCCGCGCTCCCCGTAGCAATCAATACACATTCACCGATTCCCGCACCGATATTGTCAATGGCAATCATCTGGTTTCTGCCGTTGCTCATTTTTTCCGCCAGTTCAACAACCATGAATTTATTTCCGATTAATTTTTCACTTTTCCTTGTGGAAACTACGCTTCCTACTACTTTACCTATGAGCATATGTATAACCATGCCTTTCTGCAATCCGTGCGTTTCCTGTCCGCCTCTTTGTTTTGTTAATTGTTGATAATCCTTACGGTATCCCCTGTCGCAATTTTTGCCGCATTGGCTTCATCCGTATCGATATGCATTTCCAGCGTAAAGCTTTCATCTACCCTGACTTGCACATTATTAAATACGGTGCCTCTTTCATTGTCCGCTTTTACGGATACGATATCTCCGTCATGTGCCCCCGCTGCCATAGCATCCTTCGGCGACATATGGATATGCCTTTTGGCAACAATGCATCCTTCTTTCAGGTACAACGCCCCTTTTGGCCCGACTAAAGCAATCGGTGCGCTGCCGGCCACATTGCCGGACTCCCTGATAGGCGCTTTCACCCCTAATTTAATGGCATCGGTAGAAGAGATTTCCACTTGGGATTTGCTCCTTACCGGGCCAAGTATCCTTACGTTTTCTATCGCTCTAAGCTTCAAACCGACAATCGTTACCAGCTCATTGGATGCAAACTGCCCGCCCATCAGCTCTTTTTTCTTCGTCAAATGATAGCCTTCTCCAAAAAGGACTTCCACATGTTCCTGTGTCAAATGCACATGTCTTGCGGATACGCCTACCGGAACCATATACCCCTTGCCCGTATCCTGCTTCTGATTCATTGCTTCCATTACCATCCTGGCAATCAGCTCTACCTGGCCATCAGCCATACTATTTTTATCCATACTCCGTTTCCTCCAGAATCCTTAAAAGATTGAAGGGCGGGCATGGCCCGCCCCATCTTCACTGCAACTTCTTATTTCAAAACGGGAAGAATCTTCTCAACATCCGTATGTGGTCTCGGGATTACGTGTGTAGCCACTAATTCCCCAAGCCTTGATGCACTTGCGCTGCCGGCTTCCACCGCAGCGTTTACTGCCCCTACATCGCCGCGTACCATAACGCTTACCAGACCGGAACCGATTTTCTCTGTTCCAACTAATGTTACGTTTGCTGCCTTTAACATTGCATCCGCTGCTTCAATTGATGCTACCAGACCTCTTGTTTCTACCATACCTAATGCTTCCTGTGCCATCCTTTTTTCCTCCTTTGGCTCTGCTTTAACTGTTTCAGCTTTTATTGTTTCTGTTTTCACTGTTTCTGCTTTTTTTACTTTATTTTCTACGGCTTTCGCCGGAGTTTTTCTTGCCGCGTTTTTCTCTTCCGCCATATGCTACTCCATTTCGTCGTTCCAGGCCGTTGATATATTTGTCAGCCGGCTGGCGCTCTTTTTCACCAATTTAATGATTTCTTCATGGGGATTGGCAATTACCACTGTAGCTGCCGGCTTTTTGATTGCGTTTTGTGCAGCAACTTCTATCGCCTGTTTCACATCCGATACGCTTCCCCGTATGATAATCGTAACCAGCCTGCCGCCCAGCTTTTTCTCCCATGTGATAAATTCCACATCTGCCGTTTTGCACATGATATCGAGAGCATCTATCGCTGCCGTCGTACTTGGAATCTCAAAGAACCCATATGCATTTCCCATGATTCTTTCACCCTTTGCCTTTCCCTTAAATCAGCGGTAAAATCTTTTCTACATCGCTGTGAGGTCTCGGTATTACATGAGTAGCTACTAATTCACCAAGGCTTGCCGCCCTGACACTTCCTGCTTCTACTGCCGCTTTTACTGCGCCTACATCGCCGCGTACCATTACCGTTACCAGCCCGGAACCAATTTTTTCCGTTCCAATCAATGTTACTTCCGCTGCCTTTATCATTGCATCCGATGCTTCAATGGCTGCCGTAAGGCCTCTTGTCTCTATCATACCCAAAGCCAACTGTGTCATCTTCCTATCCTCCTGCTGCATGCTTTGCATGTTATGCCCCGCATGTTTCTTTCCTTTTTTTATTATACCTTATCCATACCGCTAAGTCTAAGCATTTTTTCCGTATCCGTTTCAGGACTTGCGATTTCGTGGGTCGCTACCACTCCGGCCAGTTCTTCAGCTCTTTGCTTTGCCGCCGCTACGGCTGCCCTTACATCCGATATGGAACCGCGGAATTTTATCATTACGATAAGCGGCACTGGGAGTGCATCCGCATTGGCCGGTTTATTCTTATCGAAATTCTCAATCGTTACATTGGCTGCTTTACACCCTGCATCCGCTGCAGCAAATGCTGTGGCAAGCCCAAAGACTTCTATAATCCCTACTGCTTCTCCCATACCTTAACTCCACTTCTACTTATTGATAATCGCTATTTTCAGCCCTTCCATTTTCAGGTTTGTCACATGGGCTTCGTTAATCTTATCTAACGGAAATTCGTGGGTAATCAGCTTATCTACCGGAAGCCCGATTCCCTTCGCCCTCTTTAAGAAATCAAAGGTTGTTGCATAATCCCTCAAAGTATATACCCAAGAGCCTACCGTGGTAATTTCTTTGGAGCAGATATCAAAGTGAGGGTTAATTGTTGCATCGCCGCCGTTGATGAAGAACCCAAGTTCACACAAGCCGCCGCCATTGCGGATAAATTTATAAATATTGGAATGCGCTACCGGGGAACCCGTACACTGGAATGCAAAGTCCGCAGGATAACCGCCGAATGCATCTTCCACCGCTTTTGTCAAAGCTTCAATGCCTTTATGGTCTTTGAAGTTTACGGACTTCTCCGCGCCCATTTCTTTTGCAAAATCAAGGCGCTTCTGCTCTCCGTCCACTGCCACAATATTTTCAATGCCCATTGTACGCAGGACAGCAATACAGATAAGACCGATAGGTCCGCAGCCCTGCACGACTACCCGGCTGTTAAAACGCAGGATGCCTGTCGTCTTCGCACGCTCTACCGCATGAATCAGCACGGCACAAGGCTCAATCAAAATCCTTGATTTCAAGTCCAAATCGCTGACATTGAAAACCGTGGAGCCTTCTCTTATCAATATGTAATCGGAAAACCAGCCGTTCAAATGGATATCGTCATCCGGAAGCAGCCCGTATACATCTGCGCCGCCTACGTTCTGTTTGTTCAAATCATACATCGTAATATCCGGGTTGTCTTTGAATATCATGCAGGTAACTACTTTATCCCCGACTTTTAACGGTTTCCCTGCGCTGTCTTTCTTCACATTCTTGCCCATTTTTACGATTTCGCCGGTTCCTTCATGCCCTAATGCCACCGGTATAAGGCCGAAGGGGTCTTTCTTAAATTCATGGGCATCGGTGCCGCAGACCCCGCAGCCTTCTACCTTTACTAAGATGTCCCCATCTCCCACTTCCGGAATCGGAAACTCTTTGATTTCATATTTTTCCAATGCGGTCAGCATGGCAACCCTTGCTGTTTTCGGTATCTGCCCTGCAGTTGCACCAGCATTTCCCGCCGGCGCGCTTCCCATCATGCTTTCCAGCACTTGCTTTACTACCGCTTCCACATCAATCGTGTTT
The DNA here is from genome assembly GCA_910588855.1 of uncultured Kineothrix sp. Classification (GTDB taxonomy): domain Bacteria; phylum Bacillota; class Clostridia; order Lachnospirales; family Lachnospiraceae; genus Kineothrix. The sequence goes on from CAJUSR010000013.1 coordinate 64,597, forward strand.
ATATTGCTCATATTTTTTTCCCTTTCCTATCTGATGCAAAGACTGTCAGACATAACACAACGTCTTCTCTTCGTAAATGCGCTGGCACTCGTTAACCCTTCCCCTGTCCTGCTGGCAATGGTAAAGGTGCAATAGCCTTCACCCCCAAAGCCTAAAGCTGCATAAGAAGGTGCATTTTTTACGAGGATAGCCGTGTCGATTGCTTTCGCATATTTCGTAATGTTATCCACATTTTTGGAATGGATATGAGCCGAATGCCTGTTGCCATGCTCCAGCCAAACCGCTTTTTCCACCGCATCCTCAAAGTCTTTTGCCCTTACCATACCAAGGATAGGCATCATCAGCTCTTCCGAAATGAGCGGATGCTCTTTCTCACCCTCAAATACGATGCAACGGATATTATCGGGAACATCAATCCCTATCATGGCAAGCAGCGCTTTCGCACTTCTGCCTACGCATTTCCGGTTTAATCCTTTGGGTGTAAGGACTACATTTGTCAGCTTATCCTGCTCTTCTTTGCTGATTCTGTAACAGCCTTGTTCGCTGACCATATAATGCATCAATTCATCCGCTACGCTGTCCACCGCTACGATTTCCTTTTCAGCGATGCAAGGAAGGTTGTTGTCAAAAGTACATCCGTTTACAATATCTTCCGCCGCTTTCCTGATATCCGCCGTCTCATCTACCAATGCCGGCGGGTTGCCTGCCCCGGCCCCGATGCCTCTCTTCCCGGAAGACAGGACTGCCGTTACTACCCCTGGGCCTCCGGTTGCCACAAGCAGTGAAATGTCTTTATGCTTCATCATGATACCGCTTGTTTCCAAGGTGGGTTTTTCTACCGTACATGCAATTGCATCCGGCCCGCCTGCTTCCAGTGATGCCTCATTCAGCATATTCACTGCGAAAATGGAGGTCTTTATTGCCGCCGGATGCGGATTAAACACTACTGTGTTCCCCCCTGCCAGCATACCGATAGTATTGCAGATAATCGTTTCTGTCGGATTCGTACACGGCGTAATCGCGCCGATTACCCCGAACGGCCCCATTTCCACCAAAGTAAGGCCCCTGTCCCCGGACCAGGCTGTCGTCGTAATATCTTCGGTGCCGGGTGTCCTTTCCGCTACCAGATGGTGTTTTAGTATTTTATGCCCTACATTTCCCATGCCTGTTTCCTGTACTCCCATACGTGCAAGGATTTCGGCATTTTCTTTTGTCTTTCTTTTTATAATCGTAATAATCTTTTCCCTTTGGTCCATAGACATGGTCTGCACTTTTTTCTGTGCCTGTTTTGCTGCCTCAATTGCTGCATTCATATCGGTAAAAACGCCTTTGCTTCCACTTACGTCAGCATTGATTTGAAGTTTGGCAACAACTTCCCTTACCACATCCTGCACCAGCTTTTCATTTACTGCCACTGTTTTATCATCCCTTTCTCCCGGCTATTTCATGGCTTATATGATTTGTCCGAACACCTCTCTGCCATATGCGGCCAAAAAGGTATCCTGTTCCAGCGTTCCGCCGCTTACGCCCAAAGCGCCCGCTATCTTTCCGTTTACCTCAAGCACTTCCCCGCCGCCAAAAATAACGATTTTCCCTTCATTGGTATGTTGTATCCCATAAAGGGGCTGGCCGGGACCGCACAGTTTGGAAAGGTCAGCCGTGGACATCTTTAACCCGGCAGAAGTATATGCCTTGTTCAATGCGATATCGAAGCTGGCAATATAAGCATCGTCCATACAATGGATGGCAACCGGCCTGGCTGCCTTGTCCGCCACCGCTATGATAACGGCAATCCCCATATCCCGTGCTTTATCTTCCACCTTTTCAATGAGCCTTTTCGCCGTGTCCAATGTCATAACGGCCCGCCCGGCTTCCTTCACTGCCTGCTCCACTACCTGACAGATGAACTGTTCATTCATGGTTTACCTCGTTTCTGCATTATGTAACGCCTTCCCAACGTTTCCAATGTTTTCATGCCCCGCCCGGAGCCTTTTTCAAACAGTTGGGAACTTCATTTTTTTAAAGCCCAAGCTGCTCCATCACTTTCTTCGTAATAGAAGCTACCAAATCAGCGTCCGCTTTGCCGTCAGAGCATGTTCCGCCGTGGCAGGAACCACCGCAGCTATGGCAGCTCGGTTTGCCGGCTTTTGCATTCGGGCACAAATCAGCCGGATGTTTTCCGGTCATGCCAAACTGCCTTCTGATTTCATACAATCTCTCAACCTGTGCCTGGGACAATTCCTTCGGCCCGCCAAGGACTTTGGATTGATATAATAAACGTGCATAAAATTCTACGGATTCCATCTTATGGTATGCGCTTAAAAGGGAATCGGAATATGCCAATGCGCCGTGGTTTTCCAAAAGCACTGCATCATAATACTGCAGATATTTGGAAACGGCATCGGGAATTTCATTTGTGGAGGGTGTACCATATTCTGCAATCGGCACACATCCTAAAGAGATAACTGCTTCCGGCATAATCGGCTGTGTCAGCGGTATCCCTGCAATCGCAAAGCTGGTCGCATACAGAGGATGAGCATGTACAACAGACTGCACGTCCGGCCTTTCCTTATATACCCTCATATGCATCTTGATTTCGGAAGAAGGTTTGAAGCCTTTGTTCGCCTGGATAACTTTACCTTCCGCATCTACTTTGCAGATATATTCCGGTGTCATGAAACCTTTGCTTACGCCTGTGGGTGTGCAAAGAAATTCATTGTCGTTGAGTTTGACGGAGAAATTACCGTCATTGGCTGCAACCATCCCACGGTTATAAACTCTCCTGCCGATTTCACACATTTCTTTTTTAATTTCATACTCATTCAGCATAATTCCCTTATCCTCCTTAGATTTATATGCAAAATATTGGTTTTGTGTTGTTTGTTCTTTTATAATACCACCAAAAACAACATAAGTCAACTTGTTTTTATGTGGAATATAGATTGGGAAATGGAGATACTACGAGGATATTACAATAAGATAGTTTCCAAATCTTCCGGGATATACAGGTTTCCATGATAGTACCTACTTCCTTCCTTATAATATGAATCTTTTCTGTTTTTCAAATCACTGTCTTCCGTATGATATAGGATAAGGTTCTTTACTTTAAGCTCCTCAGCCATTTCGCAGGCATCTTTGACCGTTTTATGGTGTTTTTCATAAGGGTTAAAGATATCTGCCTGCGAATGGAGGCAGAACGCTTCATGCAGCAGCCATTTGCTGTTTTCCACATAAACCCTTTCACAGGGATGATAAGACTCATCGCCGCAGCAAGTGAGCTTCTCCCCGTCTTCCAATTCCATACAAAAACCAAATTGCCTGTCTTTTATGGACTGTATATCGAAAAAGGTGACTTCCCTGCCAAGGATTTCCCTTTTTTCCCCATCTTCCACCACATTCCAGCAGACACATTGATCCAATAAATTTATTTGCTCTTTCCACAGCAGTTTGCCTAACATTTCTTTTATTAACCCTATAACCTCTTCATGGGCATAAACGTTTACCTTCCCGTTATAGCTGCCCTTGCCTTTGCATTGGCAGATTGTGCGGATTACCCAGATTACCCCCATCAAATGGTCAATATGTTTATGGGTAACAAATATTTCATGGATGTCCATGCAATGGTACCCCGCATATTTTAACTGGCGCAAAACCATATTCCCACCGCCTCCATCCACCATGAAATGTTTGTCGCTATCACTTATCAAAAAACATGTATTATAGCATTCCGTCACCATCGCACTTCCTGTCCCTAACATTGTAATTTGCATTTTTTACCTCATTTCTGCGCAGCTTTATTGCACAAAGCCGATTCGTCTTTCAAGTTTGCGAATGCCGCGCAGACACAAACTTGGTTTCCTGTTCCCATCTCTTCTGCCCTTCTCTATGATACCACAAGAATCAATCATAAAACCAATAAATTTGCCTGAGAATCCGTTCCTATCATCCGTCAAAATCTTTTTATCCCATAAAATCAGGCACAAACAAAAGGCAAACCCTATGCCGGCAAATAAAAACCTTGGTTTTATCCTTAGATGAAATGCTTTTATCTATTAATCCCATCAAAAACTTAAGTTTTCATTGTATTGATTCGCAAATAGCTGTACAATGAAATAGTAGGCAGGGGGTATAGGGAGGAAAACTTATGGATAAACAAAGAAAAAAATCGCAGATGAGATTTTATACCAAATAGGCGGAAGCGTTATTTTTGTATTGCTGCTCATAGCAGCTGTCGCAATCTGCATGGTAGGCTGGCTCAGCATTACCTCAAAAAAAACAGAGCTGATACAGGAGTCCAATGCGGCTGCAAACCAACTAACCGGTTTTTTGGAACAGTATACAAGAAGCGTGGAACAACTGGCCGTTAATCCTGAGATTAAAAGCATTATGATGGAAGCCGAATCTTTCGACGCTTTCTGGCAAGCCGAAAAAATGGATACTGCTATGGAAAACCTTGTAAGCATCGCAGATACCGATACGGAAAATGTCATGGCTGTATGGCTCTCCGACTTAGATACCAGTACGCTGGTACAGTCCGACGGCTTTAAGAGCGAAGAAGGCTGGGACATCACAGGACGCGGATGGTATGGATGCATTACGGAAAAGAAAACCGTCCTCACGGAGCCATATGTGGATTCCTCTACCGGAAAGATGATTTTAAGCGCTGCAGCCCCGGTTTATGACGATGCGACAGGCGCCGTTCTTGGAGCCGTGGGTATGGATATCTCCTTAGACCATATGACGGAAATTATGAGCGAATATAAAATTGGCCGGAACGGATATATCCTGTTATTATCAGGAGGCGGCACCTTCCTTTATCACCCGCAAGGCGATATCGTACAAAAGAATATCAAGGATGTGAATATATCCAACAATGTTGCAAATGCAATTACATCAAAAAGCAATGAATTTTTGAAATACAAAACAGAGGGCAATACAAAATATGGCTTCCTGCAGCATGCCGGAGACACCGGATATGTTGTATTGAGCAGCCTTCCCATGTCGGAATATTACGCCACACTGGTGGCTATGGTTATCGCTCTCGTTGTTATTTTTGCAGTCGGCATCACGCTAATAGCATTCAGCATCAAAAAAAGTGCTAAAAACCTGACCAAACCGATTTTGGCGCTGAATCATACCGCACAACAGCTTGCCGACGGTAACCTGGACGTTAATCTACATATCACAAGCGAGGACGAAATCGGGGAACTGGGCGAATCCATCCAAAAGACGGTAGACCGGCTAAAAAAATACATTGCATATATTGACGAAACAGCGGAAGTTTTAACACAAATCGCCGACGGAAAGTTAAGCATCCATTTGAAAAATGATTATGTCGGTGAATTTCAGAAAATAAAAACCGCTTTGCTCAATATTTCCGATTCCATGAATCAGGTTATGCTCGGAATCAATGAAAGTTCGGAAAGAGTATCCGTGGGGGCCTCCGAACTCGCCACTGCTTCACAGGTTCTGGCAGAAGGCGCGGAAGAACAGGCTGCTGCTATCGAACAGTTGACGGCAACTACCACTACTGTTGCGGAACAAGTAGAAAACAGCCGTCACGGGGCGGAAGCTTCCGCCAAAGCTACTGCGCAGGCAGCCGGGATGATTGAACAAAACCAGACAAAAATGAAATTAATGATGGATGCCATGAATGAAATCCACACCACTTCCCAAAAAGTGGTAGGCATCATCCAAACCATCGAAGATATCGCATCACAGACAAACCTTTTGTCCTTAAACGCTTCCATTGAAGCGGCCCGCGCCGGCGAAGCGGGAAGGGGTTTTGCAGTGGTTGCCGATGAAATCGGGAAGCTGGCATTGGAAAGCTCCAAGGCGGCAAATACCACAAAAGAGCTGATTGAAATTTCCATAAACGAAATCAATAAAGGCAGTACCATCGCTACCGATGCTATGGACTCTCTCAAAGAATCCGTAACCGCTGTAAACCATGTCAATGGAATGATTCAGGAAACAGCCGAAGATGCTGCAGTCCAGGCGGAAAACATGAAGCAGCTTCAGGCCGGAATCGAAGACATGGCTCACGGAATCCAGGACAATTCCGCAGCTTCTCAGGAAACTTCCGCAACTTCGGAAGAATTGGCTTCACAAGCTGAAATACTTAATAAAATGGTTCAGAAATTTGAACTTTGCTAATCTACACCCCGCAGCAGGCTGGCGCAGTATATATTTACCGCATGGCAGGCTGCGGGGAATTATTATCCCACGTAACATTTTTGCTATGGAATATGGAAACATTACAATGGATGAGAGGAATAACGGGATGAATTATGAAGGGAATGAATTAGAAAAGTGCCTAAACGGAGAATATTACGACTGCCATGATAAAGTTTTTCTTAATCTCAAGACCCGGGCAAGGAAACTGTTGAAAGAATACCATGCCCTTGCCTATGAACAGAAAGAGGAAAAGACCAGGATTTTAAAGCAATTATTTGCCCAAATCGGCTCAAATGTTTCGGTCGGTTTACCATTTATCTGTGATTATGGGCAGAATATTTATATCGGAAACAATGTTTCGGTAAATATGAACTGTACCTTTGTAGACTGCAATAAAATAACAATCGGAGATAATGTACTGATTGCATCTAACGTACAGCTCTATACCGCAACACACCCTGTTAATTTGGAAGAAAGGCTTACCCCGGATTGGAGCCCCGAAACAGGGGAATATTTTTGCCGTACGTATGCATTGCCAATACGAATCGGAAACGGCTGCTGGCTAGGAGGCGGTGTCATTGTCCTCCCTGGCGTAACAATAGGGGATGGCTCCGTTATCGGCGCCGGAAGCGTTGTCACAAAAGATATACCGGATAATTCGCTGGCCGTAGGGAACCCATGCCGCGTTCTCCGGAAAATAAATAAAAATGAATAAAAAAAGACTGCTGGCAGGATTCTCCGCCTGCGGCGGGTCGCGACAGCGACATGCTCCCCTTCCGCCGCAGTGCGATATTGTATGTCTATTGTTCCCCTTTTCCTATTTGAATCTTTCTGTCTTTATAATAATACTCCTTGTCATGTTCGTTTATTTCACGCATAACCCTGCAGGGATTCCCTACGGCAACAACATCTGCCGGAATATCCTTTGTCACTATGCTTCCGGCGCCAATCACTGTGTTATCCCCTATGGTAACCCCCGGCATGATAACGGCTCCTGCTCCAATCCAGCAGTTCCTGCCGATATGAACCGGCATATTATATTGATATATCTGCTCGCGCAATTGAGGCAAAATCGGATGCCCTGCAGTAGCAATCGTCACATTCGGTCCAATCATGGTATAATCGCCCACATAAATATGCGTATCATCCACACATGTCAAATGATAATTGGAATAAACCATTTTTCCGAAATGGCAATGATGCCCGCCGAAATTGGCATAAAAAGGGGCTTCAATATATACTCCCTCTCCGCAATCCCCCAGCATATCTTTCAGCATTTTCGCCCTTTTTTCCGCTTCCGACGGTTTCGTCAGATTATACTCGCATAATTTATCCTGATAAACTACCTGTTCTTTGATAATTGATTCATCACCCGAAAGATAAAGCTCCCCCGTGTGCATCTTTTCTTTCATTTCACTCATATCGCAGCCTCTTTCTCCCAAGGCATAATATCCCCTTCTTCCCTAAGATACTCCAATATCTCAGGAATACCCTGCTGCTTTTTGGAATCTACAAAGAAAATCTTCTTGCAGCCTGTCAGCCGAAGCCACCGCTCCGCCCTGCCGGGATTGGCTCCTTTTTCATTTATTTTCGTTACAATACCTATCACTTCACGGTTTACCATACATGTGATATTGGGGGGATATAAAGAATACGGTTCCGTAGCGGATAAGAGAAGCCCTACAATATCCGCTTCGTAAGCATAAAGAGCCAATGCATAACCAAGCTGCTTTGTCTGGATATATTCCCCCGGCGTATCAATGATAACATCAAAATAATTGATATATTGGGTTTTGTGGTATTCGATATGCTCCCCTTTCAGCGCCTGGGTCAGGGTCGTCTTCCCACACTCGCTCCGCCCCATCAAAATGATTTTCTTCACCATAACCTCCATCATTCCGCTTCGCAGAATCACAAATCCAGCCATGAAAAGCCCGGAAGAATGCCCTTTCCGGGCATTCTTCCAAACATTTAGAAACTCTTAGGCTGCGTCCTTTGCAGCCTTAGTGTTTCTTAATATTTTTATCACACTAACTCCCATGATTCCACTCTGCAGTATCTCAAATCCAGCCATGAAAAGCCCGGAAGAATGCCCTTTCCGGGCATTCTTCCAAACATTTAGAAACTCTTAGGCTGCGTCCTTTGCAGCCTTAGTGTTTCTTAATATTTTTATCACACTAACTCCCATGATTCCACTCTGCAGTATCTCAAATCCAGCCATGAAAAGCCCGGAAGAATGCCCTTTCCGGGCATTCTTCCAAACATTTAGAAACTCTTAGGCTGCGTCCTTTGCAGCCTTAGTGTTTCTTAATGTTTTTATCACACTACCCTCCATGCTGCCAGTTCTACGTCCTCGTAAACGGGCATACGGCAAAACCCATTTTCTCTTTCGTATAGTCAAGCACGGCCTTCAAAGAAGCTTCCGTCTCCGATACCGTTCCCGTAATGATTAATGTTCCGCTGAACCTGTCTACAAATCCAAGCTCAACCCCTGCCGCTTTTACCGCAATATCCGCAGCGATGACGGCCGTTTCCGCCGGGCTGATGGTCAGTACACCGATTGCAGACCTTGCATAATCCACACTCGGGTCAAGGCCCAGTTTTTCATATAAGATTTTATCCGGATTGGCTATCAGGTGGGCAATCGTAATCTGCTTCCCCGGCACCAGCTCCTGCACAATCCTCGTTTTTCCTTCTGTTGATAAATTATCCAAATGGTCATGTATTCCCATATTTTTCTCCGTTTCCACATCTTTTTCCCAGAACAAAGTGCGCGTTACGCTTTCATGTGTCCATTATGCCCCGCCCGCGCCACATCGCCCGTTATGCGCAACGATACATCTTTTATCCGCCAATCTGGCAAGCCAGCCCCGATTCCGACTCCGCCGCCTTTCTTAACGCCTCCATATATTCCGCTGCCGGAGGAACAATATCTTTCATCAAATATTCCCTTTCCAAACCGTCATATTTGTCCTGCCCAAGCCTATGGTAGGGAAGAAGATGGACTTTTTCCACATTCCCCAATTCCTTTGCATATTTTGCGATGGCACGGATTTCTTCCATGCTGTCATTGAAAGTGGGGATAACCGGAATCCGTATGCTCAGTCTCGTCTTACCAGAGCCGGCAATCTTCTTTGCATTTTCTAACATCAATTCATTGCTCTTCCCTGTAAACTCCTTATGTTTTGCCGGATTCATATGTTTAATATCCAAAAGATAATGATCCAAATATGGCAAAATGCTTTCAATCACTTCGTATTTTGCACATGCCATACTTTCCATAGCCGTATTTATCCCCATTTCCTTTGCTGCACGCAGCAAATCTCTGGCAAATTCCGGCTGGCAGAGGCTTTCGCCCCCCGACAGCGTCAGTCCGCCGCCGGAACGGTAATAATAAGGCCGATCCTGCTCCACCGTTTTCATCACTTCTTCTACTGTAACATCCCGTCCGATTACCTTTGGTTCTCCTGCCACAATCATTGTCTGAATCTTATATTCCTGAGACTCCGGGTTGCAGCACCATCGGCATCGCAGCACGCAGCCTTTCAAAAACACAATTGTCCGGATGCCGTCGCCGTCATGGATGGAAAATTTCTGGATATCAAAAATACGTCCTTTCGTCTGTTTATAAGCTTCCATCTTATTTTTTATTCCCTTTCCGTCTATGCACCGAATCCCTGCTCCGTCCTATTGATGATATCATCCTGAAGGGAACGGGATAATGTAGTGAAAAGTGCGCTGTAGCCTGCCACCCTTACCACCAAATGTTTGTATTTCTCCGGGTTCTTCTGTGCATCCAGCAACGTTTCCCGGCTGACTACGTTAAACTGCATATGGCTTCCCTTCTGGTCGAAGTAAGCGCGGATAAGGGCAACAAATTTTTCCAGCCCTTCCCTTCCGCTCAATGCCGAAGGATGGAACTTTTGGTTAAACAAGGTTCCGTTGGAAGCGATGTAATGATCCAGCCTTGCCACGGAATTAGCCGCCGCGGTAGGTCCATTTACATCCTTGCCTGCCGACGGAGACACGCCATCCGCTACCGGCGTACCTGCCAGCCTTCCATCCGGTGTAGCCCCAGTCTGGGCGCCTAAAGGAACATTCGCCGACACCGGATACAATCCGGCCTGATAAATGCCTCCTCTTGGATTCTTATATTCCTGAAGAGGTCTTGTATATGTATAAGCCACATCTCTTGCAAAAGCATCTACTTCCGGGATATCATTCCCGAATTTAGGCACTTTGTCAATTAACTTTAACAGCCTTTCGCCGTTTTCTTTCACTGCAGGCATTTCGGAAGTCTCAATAACCGTCTTCATAATAGCGGTAATTTCCTTCTCCCCAATCTCTTTGCCCGCTGCTTTTAATCCGGCAGCAATCTGTGCCGTCATATCCCCTATCATTTCTTTCGTCAGACCTTTGCCGTAATTGGTCGCCATAGCCTCTTTAAACTCTTTTAATGTCGCCTTATGTTCATCGAATACAAGGGTCTTTATCGCATACAGGGCATCCGCCATATTGGCCACTCCAAACCCCTGCGGACCGGTAAAGTTATAAACAGCTCCACCCTCCTGCACAGAAAGCCCGCGTTCCATGCAGTCGTCCACCATACAGGATAGGAAGGGCAGCGGACAGCGTTCCGCATGGGCCACATCAATGGCATTGTCCGCATTTACCAGCAATTTAATCATATAATTCATCTGCTCTTTATAAGCATCATAAAATTCTTCAAATTCCTTCATCCCCTCAATCGGCTTCGTCGCCACGCCCACTTGGACACCCTTGTCTTTTCCCTGGGTAAATACCAGTTCCATCGGCCGGCACATATTGAAAAACGCTGCATCATGCCATCCTTCCGTCTTCCCTGCCTTCTGGGGTTCTACACAGCCGATGATATTGTATTCCCTGGCATCCTTTAAAGTCAGCCCTCTGTTTATCAATGCTGGAATAATCACTTCATCATTATAATAAGCCGGAAGCCCTACTCCCGTCCTTGTCAGTTCTGCCGCTTTAATCAAAAATTCATGGGGCGTGCCGTTCCAAACCCTTACGGAAAAAGAAGGCTGGGGAAGCTGCACATGCATAGACGCCTGAATGGTCATAAAGGACAAATCGTTTGTCACATCTACACCATCCCCGTTCTGCCCTCCGGCAATCAAGTTCTGGAACAGGCTATAGCCTGCAAACCCTTCTGCGGAAGCCGCATCCCTGCATTTATTCAAATCATTCAGTTTTACCCAAATACAATCAATTAGTTCCTGTGCAAATTCTTTGCTTAATGTTCCCTTTTTCCTGTCCGCTTCATAATAAGGGTACATATATTGGTCAAAACGCCCGGGGGAAATGGAATGCCCGCTGGATTCTAACTGCAAAAGCTGCTGCACAAACCAGAACGACTGGCAAGCCTCATAAAAAGTTTCCGCCCCCTTCGCCGGTACCTTACTGCAGTTTGCGCTTATCTGCAACAGTTCTTCACGCCTTGCGGCATCCTTGCATTTGGAAGCAAGTTCTTTTGCCAACAGGGCATATCGGTTGGCATATGCAATCACCGCATCACAACTGATAATCACAGCTTGCAGGAAGCGTGCCTTTCTCGCATAGTTCCCATCGCCAAAATCACATTCCGACAGCAATTTCTCCGCTTCCTCACGGATACCTTCATATCCTATAGCCAAAACTTTCTCATACTGCACCGTCACATGCCCAACGCCATTATAAAAATAGTTCCCCGGTGTAAACATATTATGTTCCATAGCAATCAAGGTCTCAGGCTCCATATAAGCGGTTGCCAGTTCACTGGTAGTCTTCCCCTTCCAATAACAATCCGCTTCCTTAATTTCCCGTTTTGCTTCTTCCGATATGTAAAAAGGGTCGGCACTGCGGGTTGCCACCGTATCGAACTCGGCTTCCAGCCATTCATAAGAAAACTCCGGATATGTCTGGCATCCTCTGGGGGCAATGGTGCTGCTCCCCACCACCAGCTCCTCATCCCTTATAATAATAGGAATGTTCTCCAAAATATGGGCAAACGCCTTTGCCCGGCGCATAATCATCGGCTCATTTTCCGTCTCTTTATAAGACTCCGTAATCAATCTGGCCCTCGCCGATTCAATCTCCGGCATTTTGGCAAACAGATTCGCAATCAGCCTGTCGATTCTTTCTGTTTTCTTGATATCCGTAATTTCATAGTGGTACAATCCCATAACTACTCCTTCCGCCATCTTTTTCTATGGCCTCTTTTTACTTTGCTTTTTATACCAATTCCAATTCTGTTTTTGTCCTGTTTCTGTTTCGTTCCTGTCCTATACCGCCTTTATCTTATTTCTTTATCCCAATTCGACTTTGTGTTCCCAAAGTCCCCAAGCTTAAAACAAATGAGTATTTATAAATTACCCTCAACTATAATAACAGATGTATGCTTAAGCGCCTTTTTTACCCACGCAAGAAAATCCGTGAGTAATCCTTTTTTCCCGTTACTAACGCGGTTCAAATCCTGCTCTATTTCATCAATAATCCTATGCCAATCACTTTTTCCAATCCAATTACAAAAACACACGTCGAAAACCGGTTCTAATGTTCCATCAAAGGCATCTTTGATAGGATATATTTTGTCGAAGTAATCAAGCAAAAGTTCATAATCCTGTTTATAAATTCTTAACAGGGAAATATAGCAGTGCCATTCTCTCATCCTCTTCCGGCAGGGGGCTCCCAAATTTTCTATCTGTCTATTGTTTATTATAACCATCCCGCTTCTAAAAGTCAACTAATCCAACATTATTTTTGTTGTTTTTATGTTGTTTTTATGCTATTATAGTCTTGTGGTAATTTTGATTTTCTTTTTTATTTCCGTTTTTTGTCAATTGGATTCTACAAACAGACATGGAGGATGACTATGCATTCCTTTGAATTAGATGTCCATACCCATACCGTTTCCAGCGGGCATTATACAAAAGATACCATAACAGATATGGTAAAATACGCATCCCTTACAGGGCTTAAGCTATTGGGAATCAGCGAACACGGGCCGGCAATCCCCCATTCCTGTACCCTTTCCTATTTCCGCGGGCTGTCCACAGCCCCATCCATTCGCATGGGAGTCCGTATATTGTACGGGGCAGAAGTAAATATTCTGGATTTTTCCGGCGCCCTGGACTTGCCGGAAAGTATTATGAAAAACCTTGACTATTGTATGGCGGGTATGCACACGCCCTGCCTCGCCCCCGGAACCAAAGAAGAAAATACGGCTGCCTGTCTCCATGCTATAGAAAACCCTTATATCCGCATTATCGCCCATCCGGACGATACGAAATATCCGGTCGACTATAGCCGCCTTATGGAAGCTGCCATAGACAACCGCGTCCTTCTGGAAATCAACAGCAGCTCCCTCGCCCCCAACGGCTACCGCGGCAACGTAAAAGAGAATGACCGGGCTATACTGGAGCTTTGTCAAAAATACCATTATCCGGTACTTCTCTCCAGCGACAGTCATGGCCATTCCCACATCGGAAACTTTACCTATGCTCTCGCCCTTATCCGGGAAATGAATTTCCCACAAGAGCTTATCCTCAACTATTCCGCAGAAAAATTTCTGCATTTCCTTCATTCATAAAATCCGGCAGGATTCCCTACCCACGGCAAACCGACAGAATGCGGCTGCCCCAGCCGCCATTTCTTTTATATTCCGCACGTCCTTCCGGAAGATTCCTGTATGAGACATTTTTTACTTCAATTACATCAATTATTCTGGCTTACTGATTTTCCGTTGCCAAAATATTGCCACTTTTCAAAATCATATTGTCGTTTTTGCTTTGAATACACAGCATCATTTCTTGAAAGAAGATACACACAATACTGGGGTCATACTGATGCCTTCCCTTTTGGAATGTTCTGCCAATAAGCGATGCAAGCTACGGGGTAACCTCAATTTAAATTGACCGGAATAATCTTCCAAGCTGTCCGGACAAATCCGTTTTGAAAAGTTTGAGAGAATAGCGATAATCATTTGAAAAGTTAAAGTTAACCCCTGTCAACCAATAATCACTAACATCAACATCCGTAACAAAATCCAAAAAATGCTTATCTAATTCTTTGTTTAATGTTTCCAAAACATCCCTATCAATAACTTTATGATATCTTGGAAGTTTAATATTTACTTCTGATTTCAATACTTTTTCTATCTCATCTGTAAAATGATAAAGTTCAATCGGGCTTAAATGAAAACTTTTGCCGAAGGAAAATCGTGCAGATTCTCCAAAGTCAGCGGTTTCTCCCCACAATTCCTTATCTATCGTTTTACATTTTACATAGCTAAATGCCTCACCATAATCACGAGAATCATCAAATTTTCTATTTCGTAGATATGACGTTATATCTTTTTTCCCAGCTGACGTAAACGTTTGTGAATGTTTCATTTTTAGCCCTTGCGGATCAAGAATTCGTTCTGCAAGATTTAAACCAAAATCTTTATCACAATACTTACGAATAATAAAATGCGTCTGCCCATAAGAAAGTACATATGAATAATCATTTTTTTGTATCAGAAAAAGCCCCGAAACGGATTCACTACCTATATTTTCAGTATAGTATGCAAATCTTTCTTCCGATAACATTTGCTGATAATAGTTTAACCATCCTCTATTTTCGGAATGCTTTTTTCGCAGATATAGTGCAGAGTAACTGTTTTCATCTTCATTATCAGCCTCACATTCAAATCCATTATTCTCCAACTCAACCGTCAGATTATCAACTTTGTCATTTTCAATTCTAAAAACATTAACTTTCATATAATTTTCCCCTTCTTACTCCTCAGAATTTATCGCATTGCCTATTTTTCTCGCGGTATTTTCTATCTGTAAGTGTATAAACTACACCCGAAATCTCCATTTTCTAATTGCTCTTTCCTGTATCTTCAATAAGGCTCTGCTTTAATACCTGTATCGTTTGCTGATTCTTTTTAAGAATCTCAAGCTGACGATATGCTTTTTCCCTTAATATTCTTAATCTTTCGATTTTAGATACTTTCCGTCTTATCAAATCGGCATTTGTATCTTCCAAATTGATAAGTACAACCAATTCTTCCGCCGAAGCAAAATCTCTGATATTGGGAATTTTCCCCTTTATTCCTTTTTCACTCCTCCATTGTGCCGCTGTTTTTCCAAACAAAGCCATATTTAAAATATCCGCTTCAGAAGCATATGTATATGCCATTTCCTGCGGAGTTAATGTCGGTGTAATCAAAAACTCCTTTACCGCATCTGTATGGATACGATAGTTTATTTTTGAAAGTTCTCTCTTTACATCCCATCCAATCGCTAAACGGTTTGCTTCGTCTTTCTTTAATCGCTGATAATCCTTGATAATATAAAGTTTAAATTCTGGAGAAATCCACGAAGCAAACTCAAAAGCAATGTCTGTATGAGCATAAGTGCCACCATATCGTCCCGACTTTGATATGATACCGATTGCATCTGTTGCTTTTATCCATTGCTGCGGCGTCAGTGTAAACGCATTATCTCCCGACTCCGCTTTAAACCTATCGAATTCGATAGGTTTAAAATTGGGATTATGGATTTGTTCCCACAAGCCCAAAAACGAAATCGAGGAATGATTACGTATCCAGTTTGCCACCACGATAAAAGCATTATCAGGATTTTTATATTTAGCAATATCAGTCAGCGAAATATAAGCATTCTCATTAACAACATCACCCATTACTCTAATTTCTGTTCCATTAGCATCTATTTTCATACTTTTTATATAACTCCCCTTTATTACATCATTTCTAAAAAACGCCAAAATATTATATCATTTTTCCAGTAACGCTCTTTACTTCTTTTTATTTCCCCATTCACTTAATTCAATAAGCGCTTTCATCGAATTTGGGTTCTTTAACAATTCAGGAATTATCGTCTTCATTATTGTTGTATTTGGATCTTCCAACGGTACAACTGGTGTAGAAGCCTTAATAATTGCTTGTATCGTTTCTGTATCCTTATTATGAATTTCATTTTTTAACTGGGATATATCATCTTGAATTTCATACAAAACCGAAATCAACTGGGATATATCACCATTCGTCTCCTTAATATCGGATCCATCTTCATTGTTTTGATCTGATTGCACATCAAATGATAATGCTCCTATTGTTTTAATTAACCTAGATTTAATCTCCTCAACCGAATCCAAGTCACTCAGATCATAATCAAACGCTCTAATTCCTGCTATATCAAAGGGAATCCCTTCATTTTTACACTTTAAATGAATAATTGGCTTTCCAGTTGAAGCTCTATAGCCCATCTCATAAAAAGCATTAGGGTTATATCCTGTAATATCAGCAATCACAAGTTCTGATTTCAGTAAGTAATCTATAATAGTCTGGGTTATTGAATCTGGTTGGTTTAGCTTGTCCACTCATATAGGTTCAAATCCTGTTTCTTCGCATACAGGTGCGATAATATATTTAAATATTTGATCCGCACGTTTTCTCACTTCGCTTCCTTCATTACCTATTGGTGATACCACAAAACATTTTCTCATATTCTCACTCCTTAATTTTATAGAATATATACCTCTATCCACTTTTTTTATCAACCCGTTTCTCATTAAAGTATTCAAAGATCCTGCAAATTGTCCCTCTGTATAATCATGAATATCTCTTTCCTTAAGATAGTGCTTAATCTCCTGAACACTATGCTCCTGCTTATCTGATAAAAATTTTAATACCATTTCCTGTATTATCGAACTCATTGTCATACCTTTATCCCTCCTTAGTCTACTTTAATAATACCGCTTTAATATTTTTAAACCAAGCATTTTCTTGCATTCTTGTTTTATTTCTTGTCATCCTTGCATCCTGTTCATTGATAACACAAAGACATCTCTTGGAAAATCAAAAATACATGGCAGGTAACCTCATAGACCACCTGCCATATAAAATAATCTGTATAAAATTTTTATTATTCTACTCGAACTCTATCATGCCTCGGCTGTCAAAAAACTATCCGACAGCGCCGTCTGGCAGCTGGAACAAAAGAATATTGGGCAAATGACTTTCGTATAATGAAGATGACACCCAAAGCTTTTTATGTACTACCCATATTTCATTCTTCCGAAACCCTCTGTATATGCATGGCCAAATACCCAATCTCCACTTCATCCAGCGGTTTTTTCAAATATTTCTCCAAATGCCCGCAGACAATCGATGCCAGCCGGAAAGCATCCGGGAATTTCTCCGACATGTAATCGTTCATATTCAGCTTCAGCTTTTCCCCTTTCACTGCCCGCGCTGCCATATACCGGACATGGTTCATCAACCTGTTGTAAGAAAGGGATGCCACGTCAATGGTCAGACCGGTCTCCTCTTCTACCAGTTGGATACATTCCCTAACTGTCCGCGCTATCTGCATGGAAAGCGCTACATTTTCGTTTTCGATAGCGGAATGGATATGAAGGGCAATATAGCCGATTTCATGTTCATCGATTTCCACATCCAGCCTTTCCTTCAAAATAGGGCAGATGCGCTGTGCCGTTTTATATTCCATATGGAACAGCGCACGGATATCCCCCGTCAATGGATTGCTGATTTGCTCCTTATTCCGTATCCTTTTTACTGCAAACGCAATATGATCTGCCATAGGGAAAAGGATTGCCCAGTCGATTTTGCCAAAAACCTTTTCGCTTTCTTTTAATATCTGCTCCGTAATCTCCAGGAAAACCGGGTCGATGCTTTTTACCAGTTCCGCTGCCGACCCCCGCTGTGTCTGCTCATGCAGCGAGTATACCGTACACTCTTCCGGAACCTCTATCCTTTCACTGACTTTTCTCCCAAAACCGATGCCTTTTCCAATAAGAAGATACTCCCAATTGTCGTCCATCCCAATGCCAATCACCGTATTATGGTTTAACACCTTCTTGACTCTGAACATGCTCCTTTATCCCCCGCAGATGCATTTTTATCCATTACTCTTCATACGTATCTACCGCTAATAGCTCTTCGCCGGCTCCGATTGCCCCGCTCTTTATCAAACGAACTTTTTGGTTTTGTGCAAGTTCCGTACACAGTACCGGAGATGCCAGCGACGGGGCATTTGCTTTCAGGAACCCCAAATCCAATTTCATCAAAATATCGCCCTTTTTCACCTTATCCCCGTCTTTTACAAGAACTTCAAACCCTTTGCCGCCCAAATTCACCGTATCAATCCCCATATGGAGCAGCAAAGCGGTGCCCTCCGCCGTTTCAAAACCGATAGCGTGTTTTGTATCGAATACAAAGCTGACTTCCCCGTCTGCCGGCGCATATACCGTCTGTTCCTGCGGAACTACCATCGCCCCCTCGCCCATCATCCGTCCGGCAAAAGCCTCATCCGGTGCTTCGGAAATATCGGCAGCCGTGCCGTTTACCGGGCTGTAAATCATTTCCGTTTTTACTACCTTGCCAGACGGTTTTTCTTCCTCTTTTGCAGCAGCTTCCGCCGTATTGCCCGTATCCGGAACATATTCTTCATCCGGCGCGCTCTCCAGATAATCTTCCAAATTGGATTTGATTACCGTAACCCTTGGGCCGTAAATAACCTGTACCCCATTGCCTTTATGCACTACACCGGACGCCCCTGTTGCCTTCAGCAAATTATCATCCACCAGCTCCGACTTATGAACCGTACAACGAAGCCTTGTAGCACAACAATCCACATCCGAAATATTTTTCTTTCCGCCAAGCCCGCGGCAGATGGAAGCCGACAGGGCATCTTCTTCGGAAACCTCATTTTCCGCCCCTTGTCCGCCCTTTTTGCGGGCATCCACATCGCTCCTGCGGTAAAGTTTTACTTCCTCGCTGTCATCCCGTCCGGGTGTCTTCAAATCCATTTTGGTAATCAGGAAAGAAAACAGGAAATAATATACTACAAAATAAACAACACCCACTACTACAATCCAAATCCAGCTCGTTTTTGCATTCCCCTGCAAAATCCCGAAAAGGAACAAGTCGATGAACCCACCGGAAAAGGTCATGCCCACGCCTACACCGCAAATATGCATCACCATATAAGCCATACCTGCAAAGACGCAATGGATGATATATAAAACCGGCGCAACAAATAAGAAAGTAAATTCCAGCGGTTCCGTGATACCGGTCAGCATGGAAGTCAGCGCTGCGGAAAGCAGCAACCCGGCTACTGCCCCTTTCTTTTCCGGCTTTGCCACCTTATACATTGCCAAAGCCGCGCCCGGCAGCCCGAAAATCATAAGCGGGAATTTCCCTGTCATAAACCTTGTGGCGGATACCGCAAAGTGTTCCACGGAAGGGTCTGCCAACTGGGCAAAGAAAATATTCTGTGCCCCTTCTACGATGCGGCCCCCAACTTCCATCGTACCGCCAAGCGCCGTCTGCCAGAACGGAAGATAGAATACATGATGCAGGCCGAAAGGAATCAAGGCACGCTCCATCAGCCCGTATATCCACGTTCCTGCATAACCGGACTGCAGGACAACGCCGCCTACCGCATAAATGCCCTGCTGAATCACCGGCCATATAAAAAACATTAAAATCCCCACTACGGTATAAGCCAGCCCGCTGACAATCGGCACGAACCGTGTTCCTCCGAAAAAGGACAAAACCTGAGGCAACTCAATTTTATAAAATTTATTATGCAAAGCGGCAACGCCAAGCCCTACAATAATACCGCCAAACACACCCATCTGCAGTGAAGTGATGCCAACTACAGATGCGGTTGCTCCCTCAAGCATAGCTTCCGTTCCACCATGATTTACAATCATCGCCCCTATGGAAGCATGCATGATAAAAAAAGCAATCGCCGCGGACAGGGCCGCCACTTCTTTTTCCTTTTTCGCCATTCCGATAGCAACACCCATAGCGAAAATAATCGGTAAATTAGCAAATACAATGTCTCCTGCTGCGCTCATAACCTGCAAAATAGCATTCAACGCAGTTCCTGGCCCCATAATGCCCATCAAGCCATAAGTTTCCAACATCGTTTCATTCGTAAAAGAGCCCCCTACACCAAGCAGCAACCCGGCTACCGGCAGGATAGCAATTGGCAGCATAAAGGATCTTCCCACACGCTGCAGCACACCAAAAATTTTGTCTTTCATGATATCCCTCCTGTTTTTTGGATGTTTATCCTTATGATTACCCTTTCATGGCACAGAATGCACTTTCCAAAGAAAAAACCGGACTATACGGCATTTTTCTTTTAAGGACGGATTTCCTGGGAAAATAAAAAGGCATCAACGTGCATAAACATCCTTAAAATTTATGCATAGTTAATGCCTGCTTACCAGTTACATACTATATATACAAACTAACATTTCGTAAACGTTTTGTCAAGAGTCCCTTTCTATTTTCAGCAAATCTGAAAAAGTTTTCAAAGGATATGTCACCTTCCCGTGGGTTGCCGCTTCTCCAACCCCGGCGCTATCGAACCCTCCTGCGACGGCAGCATCAATCCCGGCAAGGGCATCCTCCACCACCAGACAGTCCGAAGGCGCGTACCCAAGAAATTCCGCTGCCTTTAAAAACACCTCCGGATCCGGCTTGGAACGGGTAATATTCGTGCCATCGCTTACCGCATCAAAATAACCTTTCAGCCCAAGGCGCTCCAAAATCAATTTCGTATTTCTGCTGGAAGAACCGATTGCCAATTTACATCCTCTTTGACGCAAGGTATCCAAAGTATCTTTTACTTCCGCAGACAAATCTTCCGGGCTCATCTGATGAAGCAGTTTCTTATAACGCTCATTTTTTTCATAAGCTATCTTTTCTTTCTCTTCTTTTGTATATTCTTTTTGGCTGCGCTCTAAAATAATTTCGAGGCTTGCCATACGGCTTATCCCCCGAAGACGGTTATTAATCACTTCATCAAAATAAACATCAATTTCATCCGCCGTTTCTTTCCATGCCTCGTAATGATATTTATCCGTAAAACAAATGACCCCATCCAAATCAAAAATAATCCCTTTATAAAACATATACACTCTCCTCTTTTCTTTTCTTTGATAATCCCCCTCTTTGGAATATATCATTTATCGGCAAAATATTCAAGCTTCGCAAAATAAGCAAAACCCTCTCAATCCTCCATCAACCGGTACAGCTCTCTCCTCGCCTCATCCACTGCCGCACGCTCCCCTTTGCGCAAGGCTTCCTCAAATCGCCGGATACCCCTCTCCAGCCCAATCCTCTTATCGCCTAAAGATTCTTCATACATACGTTCCGCTTTCAAGAGTACCAGTCTGTTTTCCTCTTGATCCCTTAGCTGCACTTTCAAATAGGAAAGTTCCTCCATACGTCTGGCAATTTCTTCATCCGTCATCGTATTCCTGTCGCCCTTAATGACCAGCTTCCTCTTCTCCCCCGAAGAAATTACCTTTACCTCCACTTCCAAAAGGGAGTTGATATCATATGTATAAGTCACATCGACCGCCTCTTCCCCCTTCTTCGCTTTCGGCACTTCAATTTCCAGTTCTCCCAGATACAAATTGTTTCTGGCAAACCGGCTTTCCCCTTGCAGTATACGGATGCACACTTTATCCTGGTTATCCCTTGCCGTATAAAAGCGGCTCGTTTTGCTGGTGGGAATCACAGTATTCCTTTCAATAATCGGACTGTAATGACCATTCTCCACCACACCGTCGTCATATTCCATCACCACTTCCGTTCCAAGCGTAAAGGAGCATACGTCCGTCAATATCATTTCTTTTACTTCTTTCTTCCGCTCCTTCATTGCCGCCTGCACCGCTGCGCCAAGGGCTACCGCTTCATCGGGGTGGATGCTGGTATCCGGGAATTTACGGAAAAGGCGGATAAAGAAATCCCTGAAAATCTGCAATCTGGTGGCCCCGCCAATCAAAACCACTTCATCGATATCGGAAAGGGACAACCCTGCATCCGACAGACTCCTCTTTACCGGCTGTTTGATTTTCTGCAGCAAATCCTCACAAGCTGCCGCAAATTCTTTGGCCGTCACTTTTACGCGTTTCATTTCATCCTGCAAAAGGCATTCTATGGTTATCGATTCTTTATCGTTGATTTCCTTTTTCGCAGCTTCCGCATGGCGGTATAGCCTCACTTGGTCTTTGCCCGACAAAGCGCTCAATGTTATCCCTATCTTATTCAAACAGATTTTTTCCAATGCCTTAGTAAAGTCTTCCCCGCCCAGATAATTATCGCCTGCCACTGCCCTTACTTCCAAAATATTATGGTAAAGCTCTAAGATGGACACATCGAAAGTTCCGCCGCCCAAATCGAAAACAAGAAATCTGGTATCTTCCTTTTTTTCATACAAGCCATATGCAACCGCTGCCGCCGTGGGCTCCGATATCATCCTTTCCACCTTCAGGCCTGCCAATTCCCCGGCACGCTTTGTCGCCTTCCTCCTCTGGTCATCAAAATAAGCCGGCACGCTGATGACTGCCTCAGTCACTGGCTCGCCCAAATAGGTTTCAGCATCCTCCTTCAAAGCCCGCAATACAAGCCCCGACAATTCCTCCGGTTTATATTTTTTGCCGCTCAAAATATATTCCCTATCGCTTCCCATGCTCCGCTTAAAGGCAAGGGCAACGCTGTCCGGATATAGGCTCATCCTCTCCAAAGCCGTTTCCCCTACATATACGTTCCCCTCTTCATCCACACTTATGACCGAAGGAGTCAAATTCTTCCCCAACCGGTTAGGGATAATTTTCGGCCCATCCTTTGTATAACATGCCACTAAACTATTTGTCGTACCGAGATCAATACCAACTATCATCTTTAACTCCTTTTCCGCGTGTTTCTTTGCGCATTACGAGTCTGCGGATGCACCGCTGACACAAACTTGATTCCTTTTCCGTACAGCCTACTTACGCTTTTCCTGCTTTTGCCCCTTCCCTTCCCATGGGTTCACGGGTTCATCCTCCACATTCGTTCCCAACGGTCAATCGTCCATCATCCGCTTTAACACAAGCACAGCCGTCACCGCCAATATCACTTCTGTTACCGCCTGTGCATAAGCCAGCCCATACAGCGGGAATAACATGTTTAAAATAAATATGGCAGGAATTTCCATAATAATTTTTCTAAGGATAGCAAAAAAGAACGCTTTCTTTCCCATCCCTACCGCCTGAAAAACCCCTACCGCCAAAAAATCCATGCAGAGGAACGGCAGCGCAATGCAAAGCCCCCTTAAGAAACTTGTTCCATAGGCCACAATACTTTCATTTTGGATAAACAACCGAATCCAGTTCCCTGCCCACAAGTAATAGCAAAGGGCTATTGCCGCCAGGGCCGAAACCGTATTTCTGGCAGAAAAGAAAATCGCCTGCCGCATCCTCTTGCGGTTCCCCGACGCATAATTATAACTGATTAACGGCATAATGCCTTGGGAAAAGCCAAAAGCCACGTTCATAGGCACCATATTGATTTTCTGTGCAATCCCCATAGCCGCTACCGCATCCGCACCGAAAGAAGAAGTGAAATTGTTCAATACCGTCATTCCCGTTACATTCAACAGGTTCTGGATGGCGGCAGGAATCCCCACACCGCACACTCCGGTCACCACTTCTTTCCTTAACCGGAACATTTTCGGATTAATACATACATAAGTGCTTTTTCTTTTCACATACAGCAGGATAAAAAAATAAACACAAGCTACGCAGTTTGATAAAAAGGTGGCAAGCCCTGCCCCTGCTGCCCCCATATCCAATCCCCAAGGCAGGATAAAAAACGGATCCAAAAGCATGTTCAAAAAGCAGCCGCTCATTGTACCGATGCTGGCATGCAATGTACACCCTTCGGAACGCACCATGTAAGCCATAACTACGTTAAGAATAGCTGGCACAGCCCCAAAGCAGACCGTCCATTTTAAATATTCCCCTGTCGCCGCAAAAGTCACCGCATCCGTTCCCAATAATGCCAGCAGCGGATTCTTCCCCACCGTACATAATAGTGAAAATACCAGACTGCAAAACACGGTGCAATAAAAGCCGAAAGCGGAAACCCTGCGCACCATCTCATAGTCTTTGCTCCCCAATGCCCTGCTCATCATGCTGGAACTGCCCACCCCAAACAAATTGTTGACCGCATTAAAGGCAAGAAGGACAGGGGCTGCCAAAGTCACTGCCGCATTTTCCACCGGATTGTTCAACATCCCTACAAAATAAGTATCCGCCAAATTATAAATCACCATAACCAAAGAGCTGATGATGGTAGGAACCGCCATAGACATCACCGCCTTTGGTATAGATGCTTCTTCAAATAAATATAACTTCTTTCCGTCCTCCATTTTAACCATTTCCCTATCTTCGATGCTTATATCATGTCTAATCCGACTCTACCATTTCCAGCAGTTTCCCGGTAATCTCCGCCATATTGGAAGATGCCTGTTTTGTATTATGGGAAATCTCCACGTTTTGTTCCACAACCTCGGCAATCCTTCCAATCTGGTCTACCGCACTATCCACAATGCCCATGTTCCCCCTTACCATGTCAGTAATCTTTTCTATATTATGGCTTGTTTCTACCATATTCTCTACTACGATTCCAAAAGCCTCCGCTGTTTTGTCTGTAATTTCTTTTCCATCCTCCACTGCTTTTATGGAATTGGTAATCAGCTCATTGGTTTCCTTTGCCGCCTGTGCGCTCCTGGCTGCCAGTTCCCCAACCTGCATCGCCACAACGGCAAATCCTTTTCCCATTTCCCCTGCCCTGGCCGCCTCAATGGAAGCATTCAGGGAAAGCATATTTGTCTGCTGCGCAATGGAATTGATTTCATCAATAATCTGCTCAATTGCCACTGACATATCGCTTATTTTTTGCATGGATTCTTTTAAAAGTTCCATCTGCGACTGTGTCTGCTGGATTTTTTCTGTCGTATCATCGGTTTCCTCTGCCACATTCATAGAAACATCCACACTGCCATTCAGCTCCTGTGTCAGTCTGCCCATAATCTGTTTTAAATCTTCTACTGCTCTTTCCTGTTCCCCTGTGCCGTTATAAATATGTTCCGCATTTTCCAGCGTCTCTCCCGACACATGTTCCAAATCCACACAGGCATCCTTCACATTTTGAATCAACATCCGGTTGTTTTCCACATCTTCCTTCTGCTGCTCCAACAATTTTTCATTCTCATCCAAGTTCCGGCGGATGCTTTCCACCATCATATTAATACTGCCGGAAAGCTGTACAAACTCCGGATTCCCTTTTACATCTACAAAAATCCCAAAATCCCCTCCGGCAATCCCTTTCATGGATTTTGTGATTTGATTGATTCCATGTACAATTTTTTCATCCACCATATGATTAATCATTAGCAGAAGCACCCCAAAAATAATCGCCATGCTAATGGATACTACGAGAGTCTGATCGTTCCTCTGGGCATAATATTCCCCCAACGGAAGGAATGTTCCAATAATCCGGCCTTCATACTCCTGTGCCAGATAGTATCCTTTTTCGCCATCAATGACCGCCTTCCCCTTCCCCGCAAATTCTGCAGGAAATCCTACATCCACAGCTGATATCCCGATTAAGGATGCATTCGGGTGCGCCAGTATCTGCCCGCTTTCAGCATCAATCGCGTAAACATAGCCGTTTTCCCCAAAATCAATCCCCTTTAAAACCACATTTATATCCGTACCAGCCAACATACTCTCCAACACTTCCGGACGCACGCCTACCTGCACAAGACCGGGGGCATCCTGCCTCGCTACGCCTATGTATTGCATAACCACCCCTTCTGCCACATTCACTTGCGGTTCCTGGGCAATTTCAATGGAAGGGTCATCCACAATGACCATGAATGCATTGGACTGTTCGCCGCTCTTCATGTCAAAACCCACATACGCATCTATCGTGCTTTCCGTAATAATCCCATTCTCATCAATTACATGAAGTTCATTCACTTTTAATCTGTCTTTAACTGCATTCAGCTTGGCCGTATCCTTAATGATGGAATTGTCTGCTGCAATCAAATCAGCGAAAGCCCTTGTCTTAGCAAGGTTATCTTCACTCAGGTTCTGTGTCAGTTTTTGGATGCTTTCTTCATTGCCTGCCAATTTCTGTTTTACATCTTCCAGTTTTGCCATCCCGGACGTTGTATTGTTTCTCTGGCTCACCACCGTCTGCAATACGAAAACAGCACTAATCGTAACTAAAAATGCTGCCAGCATGTAAATAGAAAGACGTTTCGTAAAGTTTTTTTTCATGATAGTCTTTTCCTTCCTCAAAGTATAGTGCTATATGTATTGAAGTACAACCTTACTTATCATATTATCATATCAATTTGATTCCTTCAATGATAAAAAGCCAGTCACACGGAAGCTATAATTTTGCCACTGTTTTGCATCACATGCTAAACAATGACAATAAGAAAAGCTTTTGACCCTAAATCAAATTGTACAAAAAGTCCATTGCACATTTGTGGTTCCCACAATATAATAAAAAGAATAAAGGCAATAAATAATTGAAAAATCCTAAGCTGCAAGAGTATTAATGGTATTAAGAGTATTAATATTAATACTCTTAATACCATTAATACTCTTGCAGTTTGTTGATTATAGACCCGCTGAAGCGGGCATGGAGCGTAAAAATGGAAAGAAAACAGGAAAAGACCGTAGCAGAATCTACAATAGAACAAATTTATCAGGTAAGGCCGGAGCATCTAAACGGTGCCGGACGGCTATTTGGCGGAAAACTAATGGAATGGATCGATGAACTGGCAGGCCTTGTGGGCATTAGGCATTCACAAACAAATGTAATAACCGCCTCCGTTGATAATTTAAAGTTTATCCGCGGCGCCTATCTAGGCGACTTGATTGTCCTCATCGGCAGGCCTACTTTCGTAGGAAAAACTTCTATTGAAGTACGGGTAGACACATACACGGAGAACTTCGATGGTATCCGTAAGCCAATCAACAGGGCATATTTAACTTTAGTTGCAATTGATGAAAAAGGGAAACCTACAGCGGTTCCCAAACTCGCCATCCTGACAGAATCGGAAAAGGCGGAATGGGAAGCGGGCATAAAAAGAAGAGAAATACGGCAGCAGCGGAAAGAAGAAGGATTTTAGAAAACCTGTTTTATTTCATAACATATCCATTATTAACCTATAACATTTTTATTCCATCTATTGACTCGGGTATAAAAAAGTGTCTTCGACACTTCATGAAGAACCTTCGGTTCTTCTTCAATCTACGTCCTTCTGGCGAAGGAATTTCCTATATGGAAAAAAAGAATCCTGCTTGCAGGATTCTCCGCCTGCGGCGGGTCGCAGCAGCGACATGTTTCCCCTCCGCCGCAGTGCGATAATTGCTTTTTACCATATGGGAAATCCGAAGGAATTTCCTATATGGTAAAAAAGCGTCTTCGACACTTCAATTTATATCCTTCCGGCGAAGGACTTTCCTATACGGATTCGGGTGTCAAAAGGTCTTCCCGGCAGTGCCGCTTGGCAGATGGCACAAAAAATTTGTGCCGCAAAACTTGTTATGCTATTTGTGGTATGGAGCATTCCGATGAGCCTCTTAAGGCGAAAATCGTGTTCAGCATTGGCTTCCACGATTTTAGAGTCTCCTCTCCATCGTACAAAAGCCACTTGCACAATATTCTTTTGTGCAATCTGCCAAGCGGCACTGCCGGGAAGACCTTTTGACACCCTAATCCCTATAGGAAAGTTCTTCGTCAGAAGGAAATAAATGGAGGAAGAACCGGCAATGTCATTTAGTTAGCGCCTTGATTCAGCCGTGAGGAACATAAAAAGCTCAAGGAACCCGTTAAAAAGCGTCGGCACTTAACGAGGTTCCTCACGAGTTTAGTGTCCGTTACGCTTTTTGCCGAGCGAAAGCGTGGTGACGGAGCATTTTATGTTCCTCACGGCGTCCGGTACCGTTACCTAAATGACATTGACTTGCCGCCGCCCTGTTATCCCTGCCGGAGAGAAACCGGGAAATCATTTTCCTTTACTTTTTCGGGCATTATACACAGCGGGAAATCGGGGAAATGTATGGACGTTGCCAGCCTCCTCCTGCTTCTGTCTAAGAAAAACCTTACAAAATAGCCATCAGACCCTCCTAATGGCTATTGCACATCATTTCGTTGTATATGATTTTCCAGCAGCTTGCTAAAATGGCTATAACTTCGTAAAAACTCAGGCAACGCCCTCATTTCCACATCCGAAAAGGATTCTATCAATCCTGCGACCTCATTTACATAAATTACTTTTGATTTCACTACACTGTCACAAAGCAGTTCATCCACCGAGCAATCCAGCACATTTGCTATGTCCACAACCTTTTCCAAGCTCACCTTGGTTTTCGCATTTTCTATATTGCTAATATGTTGTGTTGACAAGTCCGTTGCCGATGCAAGCTCCGCCTGCGACATCCTTGCCTTTTCCCTTCGCCTCTTTACTCTTGCCCCCAATTTCACGTAATCAACTGGCATTCCTATCACCACTATCCTTTGTACCGCAATTCCTTTAATTACCAATATTTGTCAATATTGTTCTAATTGTATAAAATTTGATACAAAAATGGAATCAACCGGATGAATAGTCTATTCCTACGGTTTAATGCACCGTTTTTTCTTATGCCAGAAACTTTTTCCTATCCTATGCAAAACGCTGCTATACATGCCATACAGATGATGCTGAAAAATACGGGGTATTCCCAAAATGTTTTATCATAGAATATGCGGAAGGGAAGATGACAAAAAAATATAACTTCCAATCAACAATGTCATTTAGTTAGTGCCTTGATTCAGCCGTGAGGAACATAAAATGCTCAAG
>CAJUSR010000014.1 GCA_910588855.1 uncultured Kineothrix sp.
CTTCCGGGCCTTTACGGATTTTCAGGGTTGCATTGCTGTTCATTTGCCAAGGTTCATTCTAACCTATAAAACTCAATTGTTTTGTCTTTCCTCAGACGCAACTCTGATATAATATCACATCTTTTCTCAAGAGTCAAGACCTTTTTTAATTTTATTTTATAAGCTTGTCCACCGCCGTTCAGCAGTGGATTTTCATTATACCATCTTACTTATATGTTTGTCAAGCTTTTTATTTTACTATTTTACATATAAGGTAGATAAAAAATCTTAACCATCTAAGATTCCTTATTAGGTATAAACGGAGAAAGAGGGATTTGAACCCTCGCGCCGCGTAAACGACCTACACCCTTAGCAGGGGCGCCTCTTCAGCCTCTTGAGTATTTCTCCATAGCCTGAATAAATAATATACTTATTTATATCAATTATAAATTGTGTTCTTGCGTTCTGAGAGGTTTTGTATCTCTCCCGCAACGCAAAAGTTATTATACATCAAGGAATATTTATTTGTCAATTCTTTTTCTTGCTTTTTTTCTAATTTATAAATAGCAATCACTGTCCACCGCAAAATCAGCAGCTAATCCCTCAATCCATGTCCTCATTGTTACAGAATACGGCAATCGTTTCTTCAATCCTCCGTTTTACTTCCGCTGCTATTTCTATTGTTTTCATTCCCTTATACTCTTCATAATATATGGGAGGAAGATAGACTATCTTTACAGTAGTCGGTTTTATAGACTTTTCGTCAAATGGCTTGAATGCATCAATTAAAACGCATGGAACAATTGGGCATTGCGCTTTTACTGCACTTTTAAAGCTCCCCCCTTTAAAATCCAACAGTCTGTTCCCATCTTTACTTCTTGTTCCTTCTGCAAAAATAAGAAAGTTTTTCCCTTGCTTCACTTCCTCTGTGACCTGTTGGATTACTTTCATAGATTGCCTGATATCATCCCTGTCTATAGAAAGGGAGCCAAGCGCATCCACTACCTGTTTTAGTAAGATAACATTTCTTGCTTCTTTTTTTATTACAAATGCAAACGGAACCGGGCACGATTCCAAAAACGCCAAAACATCGTAAAGCCCCTGATGGTTCGGAAAGAAAACAAACCCATTCTCTTTGGGAATATTCTCCAAACCATAAGATTCTATCTTTACCCTGCCTGCCTTATTCGCTGCGATTGTAACTTTTTTAACATAGGCATATGCTTCCTCGAAACTTACCTTTTCACTTTTTCCGCACCACCATATTTGAAAAAGATAAAGCGGGGCTTTCACAAACAACCGCAATACCATCATTGCTATTCTATACATAATTTTATCTTCCTAATATATTATATAAAATATGAATCCTTTATCAAATTTTGACGTCAAAAACATTCCTTATATTCTTCAACAGCCAAATCATATAAATTATTCCCTTCAGAATCAATTACTACAATCACAGGAAAGTTTTCCACTTGTAGTTCCCTAATTGCTTCTGTACCCAAATCATCATAAGCAATTACTTTAGAGCTTTTAATAGAACGTGACAGTAGCGCTCCTGCCCCTCCCACTGCGGCAAAATAAACTGCTTTATTCTTTTGAATACTTTCCATCACTTCTTTGGAACGTTTCCCTTTTCCTATCATCCCCTTTAAGCCTTCATCCAGAAAACCTACTGTGTATTTATCCATGCGGCTCGATGTTGTCGGGCCAGCAGAGCCTATTACACGACCTGCTCTTGCTGGCGAAGGGCCCATATAATATATGATATTCCCTTTTAAAGAAATCGGAAGTTTCTCCCCTGCCTTTAAAGATTCATCCATTCTTTTATGAGCCGCATCCCTTGCTGTATAAATGATTCCTGTTATATATACATAGTCCCCTGCCCGAAGCTTTCTTGTATCCTCATCACATAAAGGCGCCTTAATATATTTGTCCATATTCATATCCTCTCTGTTCATCCGCATTCTTCCTACAGTCTGTCTCTTGGCATCCCATGAAGCAGGCTGTTAAATAATCCTTATTGTATGCCGGTTTACATGACAACATATATTTACTGCCACAGGAAGACCTGCGATATGTGTCGGATATGTATTTATATTTACTGCAAGTGCTGTCGTACTTCCGCCAAGCCCACCAGGCCCTATTCCGGTTTTATTGATTTTATCCAGCAATTCCTCTTCCAACTCTTTTATATACGGAATCGGAGACCCCTCACTCACCGGTCTGGTCAAAGCTTTTTTTGCCAGCCAGGCGCATTTTTCAAAAGTACCCCCAATCCCCACTCCTATTACCATTGGCGGACATGCATTGGGCCCTGCATCCCTCACCGCCGTAAGAATTGCCTCCTTTACGCCTTCTATTCCATCCGCTGGTTTCAGCATAAATACCCGGCTCATATTTTCACTGCCAAACCCCTTGGGAGCCACAATAATTTTTACTTTATCCCCCGGCACTATTTCATAATAAATAACTGCCGGCGTATTATCTTTTGTATTTTCCCGAATCAATGGATCTTTTACTATAGATTTCCTTAAATAACCGTCTTTGTATCCCAAGCGCACGCCTTCATTTACAGCCTCTTCCAACAAGCCGCCCTCAAAATGTACATCTTGCCCTATTTCCATAAAAATAACAGCCATACCCGTATCCTGGCAAATCGGAATCATATCTTCACCAGCTATTTGAAGATTTTCTCTTAATTGATTTAAAATTTGCTTCCCTAAAGGTTTTTTTTCCTTTTCCGATGCCTGATAAAGCGCTTCTTTCATATCCTCCGAAAGAAAATGGTTCGCTTCAATACACATTTCCTTAATGTTCTTAGCAATCACTGATACTTGTATTTCACGCATATTGCACCATCCCATTATTCCGTAATTATTTTCCTAATATCTTCAAGCTCCTCCGGTGTCGGCTCCATAGATTTCCATCCTAAAGTCTGCCCGTCATTTTTATACCTGGGGATTAAATGAAGATGAAAATGAAATACTGTCTGCCCTGCATCTTCCCCATTATTTTGAACCAGATTAAACCCATCACAATTTAACTTTTCCGTCATACGGATAGTCATTTTCTTCGCCAGAAGCATTACTTTTGATGCCGCTTCATCCGGCAATTTATATATATTAGCATAATGGTTTTTTGGCAAAATAAGGGCATGTCCTTTAGTTGCCGGTCCTAAATCCAAAATCACTTTAAAATCATCATCCTCATAAAGCGCTTTAGAAGGAATATCCCCATTTGCTATTTTACAAAAAATACAGTTATCATCTCTCATTTTTTCTCACTCTGCGCCGTTTGATGCGCCCCTTCCTAAAATATAAAAATCTGATCCAAAGTACGCAATACTTTAAAATCGCCTTTCATCTTCATTTCACCGGACATAAATGCTCTCTGGAAAGTCATCCTGCCATTCGTAATCTCATCTAGCGTATGCTGTTCCAGTTGCAATTCAACATCGGCATGATCTGTAATGCCAAAAAAGCATTGTAAGTTTGCATTTTCTACTTTTATTATCAAGTGCTTTTTCTTTCCATTGATAATAAATCGATATACTCCACGAAATCCAGCCTGAGGTTTGAAATGCTGCTCCAAATGTGTAATGATTTCCCCGCTCTCTTCCGTCTCCCCATTATTCAGCATATCTCTAAATAAGCTGGTTAATTCCTGGATATCCTCCTTCTGTCTTTGCACATATTTATCATCCGAAGCATATTGGGATAACTGCTCCGATTCCTGGGGTGTCAAATCAATCTGGGTTTTAGACACCATCTGCCGGATTGCCTGATTGCTTGCCGGAAGGCTGACAATCTTCTGGTTAACGGTACGGTACATATTTTCCGCCTTTTTTTCTATCAGGGCAATATATTCCTTGTTATCTTCCATTAAAGAAGCGTCTGCAATATACCCGCATATGCCGCTGCAAGGACGCCCACCTAATATTTCCCATGCGGAAGTCAGGCTCAGTTTTCCTTCCCTTTCCCCATAAGTTGTAGACATCACAATCGGGCACATATAAATATTGCTTATCTTTTCCTTATCTCCATACAACCAGCAAGAATCCAGAAATTGCTGCATATATCCGCCAATTCCATACCATTCCACCGTTGTTGCCAGAATAATGCCGTCAGCCTCTTTTAAACTTTGGGGTAATGTGGTAATACCGTTTTTCAATTCATGAAGATTAAAACGTTCCACTTTTACCCTAAGTTCCTCTAAGACCTCCTGCATCTTATTAATAACAAATAACGTAGGATCATCGATTAATCCTCTTCCACCATAATAAATATTAATATTCATCAGCAATCCCTCATCTCTGCCTGTTTTTTCTTCCCGAAAAGCCATAATAAAAGCGCTATTGCCATTCCACTTACAAAACCGCCGATATGGGCAGCATTATTAATGCCTTCTCCCACAAATCCGCTATACAGGGAATATATAATCATAAGCAAAAGTCTGCCCATCGTTATCTGTTCCAGATGCCCCTTGTTTATACATACTAATATAAACAACGCACCTATTATACCAAATATTGCCCCGCTTGCCCCTACCGAATTAATATATGCCCCTTCATAAATCTCATGCCATCCGGAAAGGCAATTCCCCAATATTCCTGCAGATATATAAATAACAGTATATTTGATTCTTCCAAAATGTTTCTCAACTACTTCACCAAGACAATATAATATAAGCATATTGCTGATAAGGTGGTCTATATCCCAATGCAAAAAAACACTTGTCAATATCCTGTAGTATTCTTTGCCTTCCCAAAACACTCTTACATTAAATGCACCTTTATTATATAACAAGCTCCCGGTAAATGTACATATCAGAAAAACCAACACATTTACCAAGATTAGGAAAACCGTTATATAAGGAATCGAAAGCCAGAAATTTTGCTTTCCTGATTGGAATGCTTCTCTTGCTTCGGAATGTTCTTCCAATCCGAACGATTCTATATGGGCAAGAAAATATTCAATCTTATTTTTCATCCCGTAAAAATCATCGACTTGGTTTTCATATATCATTAATCGACCATTAAAAGGGTCTATCTGCCAGCAAAAAGGGTCATCTTTGCATAGCAGTTTCGCCTTCTCTGCTTCCTGACAAATAATCACCGACAAGATATGGATATCGTAAATGTTTTTTTCTGCAAAAAAATCTTTTATCTTGCCCTTCATAAGTTTATATTGGTCTTCGGAAATATACAAATTGTTCTCATAATTTATTACTTGAAATACATTTGTATAATTGTTTTCCATACGGAAATAAAAGGTAAACTCCGGCAAATTGGAAGAAATTTTTGTATATCCCTCCTCTGCCAGAAAACTGCCAAACCGCTGCCCTACCATACCTTCCCCCATTCGCATATATGTGCAGAATAATTTATTACTATGGTAAAGGGTAACATTTCCTATTCTTCATGTCAATGAAATCTCTCTGTCTACTGCTTACCTATAGCAAAAGGTCAGCCTTCCAAACCGCAATTCATCCCCTTGCTCAATAAGAACGGTTTCATTCGGTTCCAACCTTAGACCGTTTTTAAACGTTCCATTTGTAGAATTCATATCCGTTACATAAATCTTGTTTTCCTGCCTCGTAAACCTGGCATGAATCCGGCTAATCGTACTGTCTTTAATTACAATGTCCACATTTCCTGCCATCTTTCCTATCGTACAAGGCAGATTCCCTAAATCAATATGATACTTATTTCCTTTACTGATTCCATATAGCTTATTTTCCTTTTTATAAGCCGAAGTGTCAAGAAAAACCGTATTTCCATATTCTTCGGTATCTTCAAAGTGCGCTCCATATCTCGTATTGCCATCCCCTATTTCCTTATATCCGCCTTTGCCGGTATCTTTCCTTTCTTCACGCGGCCTTTCTGTTTTCATTGCCTCAAAGCGGCTTCTTTTTATAACCCTTCCTTCTATTTCGTTATTATCTGCAGCTTTTTCCTTCTTGTTATCCCTACTTATGGAATTTTTTCTTTTACAAATATTAATGATAAAGTATAAAAAAAGAACCGCAGATAATAGAACCAAAACCATAATTCCTGCTGTGGCTGCCAATTTTTCTTCTGCTGATAATGTAAAAAAGTAATTTATGCCCCATATCCCTGCGGCTGCAGCGGCACATAAAACAGCCAAAACCCCAACAACCTGTAAATGATGATTGCTTTCTCTATCAACTCTTTCTCCATCCGTTTGTGCTGATTCATAATAATCCCCTTCCAGCCAATCATCGCTTTCAATAACCTCCAAGTCATCTGCCGGCATTCTGTTTACAGCTTTTAACCCATCTATATCCGAATCTATATCTGGCTCCGGCAAATGGAATGAGCTTAAGATTTGCGGCAGCATAAACCTGTCGTCCTGTATCGCTTCATAAATCCTATACGTAATTTCCATTGCTTCTTCCTGCTCATGATTCACTTTGCTGACCAAAAATTCTGCCAAAGATGTCAAGGCTTTTTTTCCTTCTGTCTCTTCCATGCAAGGATAGTACAGGAAAAAATATTCTTCCGTTTCCGGTTCTGCAAAAATATATTCCGGCGCTAAAAACAGACAACGGCTATCCAACAAAAAAATATCCAGCTCTTCCAATGCCTCTTTCATATTCTCCAACAAGCCAAAGACCTGTTCATATCCAATCCCTTTTTTATCGAATAAGCTTATTAAGTTCTGTTTTGAGCTAATTTCATAATAAAAGCTGCACATTTCATCTACAAATCTGATTTTACAATTTAAAAGATGTTTGATTTTATTATTATTTATCATTTTATATTGATAATTCTGCTCTTTTTCGCTTATCTTATTACTAACAATCAAAAAATTATGGTTTAAATCTTTATAATATTTAATATTCAGCATATCTCACCCTTATTCTATTATCATCTTTTCATCAATTTTATCTTTTATCCTTTTTAATACCCTAACTTTACGAATCAATTCCGTAGGGCAGATTCTTTCTGCCTGCCCATTCACTTGAAATCCCCAATCTTTATGCGGCAGCAACCACTCCGTAAAGGCAGTTGTCATTGTTCCGGATACCTCTACAATTACTTTTTTTCTATCCACATTTACTGTGCCAATCAGCGTACGGATTCCCATATATTTCTCCCCAAATTGTTCCCCGCATTGCCTTATTACCAATTGCCTAATTTCCTCCGGATTTTTCTTACATACACGGTCAACATGATAACTTTTCCCATAACCGCTGCATACGCTTCCCCGAAATGCTAAAATATAAGCATCCTGGGATGCCGCACACCGGTTATACAGGAAAAATGTCATATAAAAAATAAAGCTTATTAAAAAAATGGCCAAGGGAACTATTATACTTGCCTCTACGGTAAAATACCCTTCTGCCCATTTACATTCCTTTTTGCGCAACATAAACCACCCCCCATCCAATGGCAAGAAAGGGAACAAAAGCTATCCTGCTCTTTCCTTTTACCTTTCGGCAAACCAATAACACTAACGCATATACCGAAGAAGCTACTAACCCTATTGCAACAATCATTATGCACTTCCTGTAACCAACGTATAAACCCAGCACCAATATTACCAGTCCGTCCCCATATCCAATGCTCTGTCTTGTGCAAAAACTTAGCAGCAGAAAAAACACTCCTGGCGCCATAGAATATAAGAAGCTAAACCATCCCCCTTCCTCTCCGCGGATTTTTGCAATAACCAAAGACAGGCAACTAAACAATATAATCATTGTCAAAGGAATTTCTCTTTTTCTTATATCAGTGATGGTACATATCATAATAAATATAAGGCTAACTGCCCATTCCACTCCTATTTTCATTTTTTATCCCATTTCTGTGCGGCCTTTTGTGCATAACAAGTTTGTGGATGCCGCACGGACACAAACTTTGGATTGAAAACTTCTCATTTTAAATCTTTTACCCTCCGCACTTTGTACATTTTCCTCTTTCCTTTACTTTTGATAAAGGCATTGTATAAATTGTTCTTTTTAATCCGGGGCAGTTTATAGAATTATGTATTTTGCTTCCATAAGAAGTTACATAGGCAATTGCTTGGAATGCGTTGCCTTTACAACTGCCACAAAAATAGTATTTTTCCCCACTTTCATTTCTTAAAGTGTCAGCTTCTATCAGAGAAACTGCTTCTATGGATGGATTTAAATAGGAACAGTCCCTCGCTGTATGATATACGGTACCGTTTTCGGCAATATATACCATCTGATCTTCAGAAATCTCCCCCTGCCTTTTATTTTCTACATCATATCCGGTCCATGCCCGCCCATAATACCGGTTTTCCATAGGAATATCGGGAAATCCTATAATCCTGATAAATGGCTTTACTTTATAAGAAGCAATTAATTTTATTCTATCCTCTTCTATCAGGATAGATGATTTTAAAAAATGCAAACCGGATACCCCGGATGTAAGGCATGTATGATTTAGGTAATCTTCTCCTAAAATATTAATGACTTCTCTTCGTGCATACCCTTCCGATAATAGGAAAGAGCTAAGTTCCCCCTCCTGTAACCCCGTTTCCTCCAGACCGTTTTTATAGGCATATCCATAAAATGCCATTTTATTGCCAGTCTGGTGAATAGCCCCCATTATGTTTCCATGCAGACGCAACATGTCAAAAACAAACAGGATATTCATTAGGAAGAACAGAAAAAACGGAACAGATAAAGCGGCTTCCACTGCCATGCTTGCTTTTAAACGTTTTGTTTTCAGGGAGGAAATAAGAGACATCCTTTTTCCGAATATAGATGTAAGGATTTTCAATATATGTTCTTGATTTAATAGATTTTTGCCCGGAGAAACAATTGTTTTTTTGTAAAGTTTACAGTTGTTATATAGAATCCGGAAAAAGGACATCGCTCATTTCCTCCCTTCATACATTATTTCATAGTATTCTTTATTTCATGGCACTCTTTTCAATCATACCCATACCTTTTTTGAATATTGCAATGGTATCCGAAACCACTGGATATAGAGATATCCGATAAATAACTATCAAAGCAGGCATCTATGCGAAAGTTTGCATTTCCTTCCGTCAGGCGGATGTCCATTTCCATAATATCCATAGCACGCATATTCTTTGTTTTACTATCTTCCATAAATAACATTATTTTTAAATAATCCTGATAATCCAGCCCATGCCCGGAATCCCCTCCCCCCTCTGTTCCCCATGAAAAACCAAGGATACTTGCAATACTTGTTTTCCAATCAGAGGCTGTTTTCATTAACGGAACTTTCCCGCCTTTTAGCAGGCATCTTGCATCATTCAGGCTTTCTACATAAGCCCAGGCAAACAAAATGGAGTATTTTACTGGTTCTGCCAAAGCCGGCACCTGCAAAACAGCCGTTAATGTCATTGCCAGCGCTTCCGCCTGCGCACACTTCTCCGAATCGGAAAACAGATAAATCACATTAGCCACTTCTCTCCATCGGATGAGACGGCTCATTACTTTCTCCAAATTCTTTAAATCCGAATCTTTCCCGGCAATAATGTACTCTATCTGGTATTTCAGCAATGACTTTTCCAGCTCACTGCCGTACCATCCGCACTTGTCAAATAAGTAGCAGTCAAAAAGCAACTGGTTAGCCAAACCGCCAGGTTCCTTCCATCCAGGTCGAATCCCTATTCCTGTCATCTTTTCCCTATGCGAAACATAATCCTCCGGCCGTATTGTAGCCCGGGAAACATGGGATGTATTCCCTAATACCATGCGCAGTATGAAAGTTCCCCGTAAAGCATTCACCTTATCTGCCGGATTATCCAAAGCAATTTCTGTCTGTTTCCCATTTTCATCCTCTTTTTTCGGCAGTTCAATGGCATCTATCTGGGCTTGAACCTCCTCCCTCTCTTTTGCAATATCTCTTGTATCCAACCCTAATGCCTGCACTTCCTCTGTCTGTTCTATCGTTTTTGCCAATATCCCTTCCACGGAGGCACCCTGCATGTATTCCACAGCCTGCCGTTTCATTACATCCCCATTATTATCCGATGCTATGGATAATTCTTTTATTTCGACCCTATCCACAGTAAGTGACAGCCAATCCTTCACCGGTAATAAATTCTTTTGCCCTGTAAAGTTCCCCTGCATATAAGCCCTGAGATGTTCTGCGGAATTTTCAGCCCTATGGCTTGCAGTTCCATAGGACATATCTACAAAAAGCAAATCATATTGCTCTAAAAGTTCCCTATGAAATTCTGCAAGCACACTGTTCATCCCAATATCGGCTACACATTCCGCTTCCATCCTGATTACGCTTATCCGGGCTCCTTCTATCAGCGTTAGGATAAACGATAGGATAAGTGCTAAAGAAAGCGACAAATATACGGTAAGATATCCCTTCCTCATGACATAACGGTATTGCTGTCTTCCGTAATCTTCTTAAAGACCTTGGTTACCAGAGCGCGGAGCTGGTTTTTGAATATAATGACAAGCCCAATCAACACAACGATAATTAAAATAATCTCTACCGTTCCCATCCCCTCTTCTTCCAAAATAAATTCATTAAAATTTTTTAACTTTGACTCCATATTTCTTGATTTTATATTTTTTAATTTCATATTTCTTCCTTTCATATTTCTTCCTTTCCTTTTTATCATTTTTGTATTTTTTCTTTTTACGATTTTCCTCTTCCCCTGAACCTCAAAGGGAAAATGAAAAATATGCCGGTATGATAATCAATATCATAACAATCCCAAGCATCAACATCATCGGCAAAAGCAGCTTTGTTCCTGCCTCTTCCCCTAGTTTCCTCGCCATATTCTTACGTTCTTCAAAAGCATTCTTAGCCTCCTGGCGCAGCGCATCCAATATGCCGCTGCTGCCTTTCCTCAAATTCTGTATCAGGATATTTACTAATTTTGTATATTGCGGCAGGCGGCATCTTTTTCCGAAATGCTCATAGGCAGACGCTTCCGAAATTCCACCGTCCAGCTCATGACATGCCAAAAGCATCTCTTCATATACATAGCGATAATCACCTCCTTCCTGTTTTTCTTTGTGATAGTGGGCGGCAATTCTTTGGAATGCATTCCTAATTGTCATTCCAGCCCCTAAATACAGCATAAGTTTGCTGATAAGCTGCGGATAATCCATAAGCATTTGACGGTTCCGGTCTTCTACCTTCTCTCTTAGCCTCCTTTCCTGTAATAAATAAACCGCTCCCGCTCCTACGCATATTAGCAAAAACAAATATCCGCTATTATCTTCTATTTTTTCGCTCCATATCAGTTTTTCCCCTTCTATACTTTCCGGCAATTCCATCCTTTCTTCATAGCGGT
The DNA here is from genome assembly GCA_910588855.1 of uncultured Kineothrix sp. Classification (GTDB taxonomy): domain Bacteria; phylum Bacillota; class Clostridia; order Lachnospirales; family Lachnospiraceae; genus Kineothrix. The sequence goes on from CAJUSR010000014.1 coordinate 11,268, forward strand.
TCTTTTCTTCCTGACTGGTTAGCATATCATATATTTTTTTCTTCCATACCTCCTCCTCTGAATAGTCCGGCGGAAACACATGCACCGGAATGATATGTTCTTCCTTATAATTGCCGTATGTTATAGCAGCTGTTAAATTTACGATTTCCCCTTCTGCCCCAACATCCTCATTCATCACTGTTCCGTCCGGATAAATGCGCGCATAATTATCACTTTCCCATCCTATCCGAAACGGATATCCTTTTACCTCACTTACCAAGTCTAATTTATCCCTTACTTCTTCCAAAGAAGCATTCATCCCTCGTATCGTATCCGGTAAAAGAATTGATATTTCTTTTGCCATATTTTTTACCACGGCTTCTTCGTAGCCCTGTTCCTCCACCGTAAGCACAATATCCTGCCTATTTTTTTCCGTTTTGTCTTTTGTTTTTACTTGCAGGTTCAGCTCCCGGCTTCCCATCCCATGTGCGTTTCTGCTAATATATCTTCCCTCTGTCATAGCGCTTTCCGCTCTGCTGCCAATCCATAGGCAAAACGCCAATATATTGCCGGCAAATACAATAAAAAGCCATAGGCGGATTTTATAGATATAAAACTGACGCAAATAACTATTTTTCTTTTCCTCCTTCCCTCCTATTTCCGGATATAAAATAAACAGGCTTTCATTGACATCTTTTTGATGTAGCATTTTACCCTTTAACAGCACCTCGTAAATGTAATTTGCCATATCCCCGAAAATCCCCTCTTTTATCCCATATCTATTGTCTTTTTCCCAACTTTTTTTGCTGCATTTTACCAAACTTTTTTTCTTCCTATAAGACAAGATAAATAAAGCAAAATAGCATAGGAATACAGCTCCATATAATAAAATCATTTCTACACCTCAATATCTACAATTTTTCCGGACAAGAAAATAGCTCCAAGGTAAACGCCTAAACATATTGTCATAACTATAATACCTGCCGCATTTTTATAAAGCACATCAAAGAAGCCTCTTGACGCAATGCTGATATATAGCAGGATTCCAAAGGGAACCCCATTCATAATTCTTTGTTCCATCCGCCTTGCACTAATAACTACCTGTATTTCCTTTTCCGTCTCTACTTTATCCTCTATTACGGACGCACTTCTTTCTATAATTTCCGTCAGCTTTCCTCCGCTTCTCTTTGCCACTGCAAATACCTGCGCAAACTCTACTATATCTTCTACCCCACTGCGTTTTCCCAAATCATACAGCAGCGCTTCTATCGGCATATTATTTTTAAGCCCCGCTATTATCGAATAGAGTTCTTTACAAATCGGGCTTTCTTTTCCATATAAAAGAATCATGTCCTCATAAGCCTGCCTGAAAGCATTTTCTACGGCATACCCTGCTTTTTGGCTGGCAGACACGGCAAGGATTGTATCTTTAAATTGAACTGCCATTTCCTTTTTCCGCATCTTTAGCAGTAATCCCCGCCTCTCCTTTTGGTAAAGAAAATACACTGGCAGAAGAAATGGTAAAGCTAAAGCAGAGCGGTAAAAAAACCAAGCAAAGAGAAGTATGAATCCTACACCTTCCAGCGAACACTTGATTTTATCCTCCCTCCTCAATCCGGTTGTTGTTCTCTGCTGCCTTTTATCCCGGAAATCATAATACAATCCCCGCTGTTTTAAGTTTCCTTTCATCCTTCAGTTCCCCCCTTTTTACCAATGCCCCTCTGACCTTCCCGTTCTCCGTTTCTCCTTCTTCTTGAAAGGAATATAATGTCCGCATCTTGATTTCATCCCCTTCCACCCCTTCTATTTCAGAAATCTCCAAAACCTTCCTGCTTTTATCCCTAAGACGGCCTAAATGGATAATAATGTCCAACCCTGAAGCTATTTGCTGACGTATAGCAGCAAGAGGCAACTCCATCCCCATTAAAATCATGGTTTCCAATCTGCTTAACATATCCTTTGAGCTATTTGCATGACCGGTAGACATGGAGCCGTCATGCCCGGTATTCAAACATTGCATCATGTCGATTGCTTCTCCTCCCCTCACCTCCCCAACAATAATCCTATCCGGCCTCATACGCAGACTTGTCCTGATAAGATCCCGGATGCTAATAGGTCTGCATCCTTCCACATTCGCATTCCTAGTTTCCATCCTCACCATATTCGGAATATTTTTAATCTGCAATTCCGCATTGTCCTCAATCGTTATAATCCTTTCATCTTGTGGGATATATGTAGAAAGCGCGTTTAAAAATGTAGTTTTTCCGGAGCCTGTACCGCCGCTTATAAAAATATTGTATTTTGCCCTTACGAGCTTCTTCAAAAATAAGTCCGCTTCTTCCGTTATGCTGCCCAGCTCTTTTAGCAGTTCCATCCCCATAGGCATATCCGGGAACCTGCGGATTGTTAAAATAGGCCCGTTTAACGCCACCGGGCTTAATACCACGTTGACACGGGAGCCGTTTTCCAGCCGGGCATCCACGATTGGGGAAGCCTCATTGACCGTACGGTTGCAGCCTGCTGCAATCCGCTGTATCACATCCTCCAGCTTTTCTTTGGATTCAAACCGCATTCCGCTTCCTGTAATCTGCCCATTTCTCTCAATAAAAATTTCATCCGTACCATTAACCATAATTTCCGTCACTTCCGCATCATCTACCAATGCTTGCAGAATATCTAACTTCCGTATGGAATAAAACAACTCCTGCCGTAGCTTTCCTCTATCGTTCAGGCTTAGAAAGAGCTTTTTACTTTGCGCAATAATTAATTCATCAATAATATCCTTTATTTCTTCATCCGGCACTTCCCTTGACAAATCCAGTCTGGACAAAATCATCGACTGAAGTTCTTTTTTATGGTCCAAGAAGCTGTCGCCCAAATCCCGATTCCTAAAATCCCCCATTTTCATTAAATTTTTATTGGGAATGTCCTCTTCCTTCTTTTCAACTTTCATGCCCATAAATTTCTTCCTCTATTATCTTTTTGATATAGGCCGCCATCTCTCCGTGGGTCAACTGTTCTAAACCGTAGGGGATACGATGAAATTCCGGCAGCATCCATCTCTTCGTTTTAACCGCAATATCCCCATAATCCATAGACTGTATCACTGCTTCATATTGCCGTAGTTTTGCTTCTGCGATATTGCCTTCCTTTACAATCGTAAATATCCTAAAGCACTCCCGAAGCACATCAAACAATCCTTTCATCCCATCTGACAAATCCAAAATCAGATATTCATATTCCGATATCTTTTCTATCTCCTTAAACAAATCTATCCAGTCTTTGCCGCCCACTTCCTCTAAATCATGGTAGGAAAATACCGGCGGAATATAATCCAGCCCATTTAACGTTTGTATCATCCCTTCCAGCCTATAAGACAGCCTGTCTTTTTCACAACGGAAATAATACAATACATCCGTGATATCCATAGGGAACTCCCGATTCAGCAAATATCCAAACCCCGAATAAGCCTCAAAATTCAAATATAACGTTTTATGTTTCTTCGCGAGAATCTGCCCCATGCTCAATGCAAACGTCGTCTGCAGGCATCTTCCCACAGGGGAATAATTGCCGATTATTTTCATTTGCCTCCCTGTGACAATCCTTTGGGGGATTTCCCCTTCCTTCTCCACATAACTTCCTATTACTGCTTGGTAAATGCCCTCCGACGATTGGTACTTACTGATATTTTCCGCATTCCTCCCCACCCGGTTTCCACTTTCATTTAAAACCAGCAAGTGTTTTACCGGCCATTCTTCCAGCTCTTCCCTATATGAACTTTCAGAAACCATCAATATTTCCGTTTCATTTTTTTCAACAAATTTTTTTAGCCTGTCTACGTCCGTAAACGCACGTACCGTAAAAGGCTGCCTGCTTTTCTTTTCGAGGTAATCCAACATATGCCGGAGATAATCCTCTTCCTTATCGCAAAGCGCCAAAACTTTCTTTACCAATATATACCTCCTTTGTATATTGCTATAGCCAATAATACCGGCAGGGAAAAGTGGATTTTCCCTTCCTTTTTCCTGTCTTTAAGATTTTCCTCATAAAGTTTCCATTCACCGCTTTTGAAAACGTCAAGAATGTATGACAATAGATACTTCATCCTCTGCAGAAAATTTTTTTCCGCAGCCATTTTCAGTAAAGATAATACTGCTCCAAGAAAAAAAGAAATTCCAAGACATAAAACTGTTTCTTTTATTGTAAGAAAACATCCCGCAACTGCTATAAGTTTGATATCCCCTGCTCCCAGCCCGCCAATCATAAACAAAGGATATAAAAGTACAATCGGCACTGCCATTGATAATAACGCCCGTATCAACCCATCGCCCCCACCTTGCCATACCGCATAGGATAAGCCTGCTGCCGCTCCGATAAGAATCCATTCATTATATATTTTATCAAACAGCAAATCGGTAACCGTCGCCACCGCTAATATAAGAAATAAAATAGTAATACACATCATCCTTTCCATTGCATATTTTATAAATAAACCGGTTTGAAAATTGGAACGATACATGTTCCTGTGACTATCCGGCATCCAGTATCCGAATATTTGAAAGTTCTGAACTGATAAACGAATTATAAATTGAAAAGCCTTTCTTGTCCAGCGTTTTCAGGCAATGAATAAAATTCTATATAAGTTTCATAAAAGCTTATATAGATTTATGCCATACAGCATAACAAGCCCTGGGAAACCAAGCACACCTGACGTTAAAACAGTAATCGGGTTGATTCCAATTGCAATGGACAGCCCTTGCGAAACGAGAAACCCGTTACAGAAAAAAATTGCTACGGTGCCGATTACCGAACGGAAAATAAAATTGATAATCCACTCCTTTTTATTTCTGAAAGCACCAATCAACAGTACAAAAATGCAGGCCGCCGCAATCATAATAATACCCATATAGTTATCCATATCCACCCTCCGTTTTGCCCTTTTCCACTACAATATATGACCTGTACATTTTTTATATTACATGAATATTTACGGCATTCATGTCTATACTTAGAAAAAGAGGAAATTTTTGGATTATCCTGACTCATTTGAAAAGAGGTGTATGCATGAAAATATGTTTTAGGCAAACAATTTACAACCATACGACTATTAGCGAAAAAGAATCACAGATGAATAATATTTTGGCAGATTTGGACAAAACCCGCCGTGCTCTGGAAGATGCCTATGCCGGCTTTGACAGCGTTACTGACCCTGATTTAATTGACTGCTATATTTATGAAGTAAATTCTGTCCTAAAACGATATAAATTTTTATTAGAACAGGCAGCAAAAATCAATTTGCTGCCTGAAGAAGAACTAAACCCGGAATCCCCGATTAACGCCCTGATCGGCTAGATTCTCGTTTAAATTATTTTTACCATAAGTGAGACCAGCGTAAACGGTTTGTGCATTTTCCATAACCGGTCCGGATGCATCCAGTCCATCCAGTTTCACATAAGCCCCATGAAGACCTTTTATCACTTTATATACATGCTCCAGCGGCTCTTCGGCATTCCGGACCTCTGCTCTGGCCAACTCTCTGTTTACATACAAATACAGCTGCAGAAAATTTATCGCCAGTTCATATTCAAAGTTCAAAGATGCTAAAAGTTCGCCAATGCATCCTCTGGCTTTTCTTATACCTTCGCGGAAGCCCATGCGGTCTTCCTTTGCATGTGCTTCCTTTGCTTCCTCTACATAAATCATGAGCATTTCATATAAAATCGTAATCAGCTGAGTTTTATTCGCCTGCGTAATTTTCCGCGTATACTCCTGCTTTAATTCCCTTGTCATATTTGAACATCCCTCCCGCAGTTCTACTACTGCAAAAGCTGAAGTACCTGTGCCGGCCTTTCATTCGCCTGCGCCAACATGGACATGCTCGCCTGCGATATTACCTGAATTGTAGTATATTCCGTCATTTCTTCCGCCATATCCGCATCCATAATTCTGGAATATGCCGCTGTCATATTTTCGCTGATAATATCCAAATTGCTGATACAATGTTCCAGACGGTTCTGGTAAGCACCCAAACGGCTTCTTGCCGAGGATACATACTCAATCGCCCCTGCGATGTTGTCAATGGAATCCCATGCCGACTCTATATCTGCCATAGACATATCGGCAAGGCCCAACTCTTCCAGCGAAATCGTAGGAATACGGATATCCAATACCTGCCCTTCATTAGAGCCAATCTGCATCGTCATCGCGCCAATTTTTGTAATATCCACATCAATCGCATTGGCTATTGTCACAGTACCATTGACCTCTCCATTTGCATCCTTTGGCGGTGGCGTAATCTTTAAAGTCATTTCAAAATCGGCATTTTTCTTGCTCGTAATAATCAGCTTATTGCCGGAGGCCTGTATCGTCGCATCATCCGGAAAAGCAATAATGCCTGCAGGTATAGGAGGTGTCGTACCTTTTTCTAAAATGTTGTCAGAAACCGGATTTTGTATATCCCCATTCACGAAAGTAACACTTAATCCTGCTTTAATCTGGTAAGTTCCCGCAGTCACCTGATCCGAGTAATATCCAACCTTTACGTTCGCCTCACTGGTATAACCCCTTAAGTCGAAATTGCCGTTCAGCAAAGTTTCCCCATTAAACTGGGTAGTATCCGCAATACGGGTAATTTCTTTCTTCAACTGGACAATTTCATCCTCAACCGCAGACCTGTTGGAATCGCTTAAAGTACCTGTACTCGCCTTTACTGCCAACTGGTTCATCCTTTGCAGGATTTCATGGACTTCCGAAAGCGCCCCATCCGCCGTCTCAATGGCGGACACTGCGTCGCTGCTGTTCTGTGTTGCCACTGACAGCCCTTTTAGCTGTGAATTCATCCTCTTCCCCATAGCCATGCCCGCCGGATTATCCTTGGCCTCCACTACCTTCAAACCGGAAGACAATCTTTTCAGCGATTCTGTCAATCTGTTATCATTTCTTGTCAATGCGTTATGTGCCAGCATTGCCGGTGCATTATAACTTATTTTCATACTCTACCTTCACCTTTCTGTATATATCCAATAAATATTTTTGCTGTATCATATAGCTTCTTTGTCGATACTCCCTGCGCCCCGTTTTCTCCGGACGATTCCTCTTTCGCCTGCATAACTGCCTTGGATGCTGCCGTTAAATCCAGTTTGCTGTTGTATACGAAACTTAAACTTGTAATTCTTATATCGGACAATTCCAGCGCTTTCTTTAACCCATCCCCTGTTTTCTCCAACAATTCCGCTGATTCTTTGTTTTCACATGCCACATAGCCAGACAGGTTGTATTCGCCGGAAGCATGGACGGAAATGCTAAATTGGGCTACTGCCTTCCCATATGCCGCCGTTTCCATAGATAGCATTACTTTTCCACCCTGGGCTTTGCCATGAATAATTTTTAAATTAATGGAAGTCATTTCTCCGCCGATTCTTACCGGCACCTCATAATTCTCTTCTTTTGCCATATTTCCGCTCAAAGATACTTGTTTATATAAGCTGCTGATTTCTTTAATGTCAATCCTTCCTCTATTATCCAATCCATATGCCGCGCTTTCCAATATATCCGCATAGGTCTGCCCCAATTTTCCATAAGCTTCTTTCATCGAATCCCCGTCCGTCATGGATTCATATAAACCAGCCAGCGCTTCTTCCAGTTTCCCTTGTTCCCCGGTTTCTTCCGCCAATTCATATAACCGTCCGGCCGCTTTCCCTCTTTCTTTCATCAGCAATCCGGCCGCCATAAGGTTATCCGCCGTTACCGGTTGTTCAAAGTTAAGCAGCTCCCGGACGATGGACTCCTCTTCTGCCATTGCTCCCCTTATTTCTGCCGCCTGCCCTCTGGTATATTCCTGCTCCAATTTTTCATCCGCTTCCGTTTTTTTCAATACCTCTGCCATTTCTTCCAGCCGAATCTCCCCGCCGGAAGGAACTGCATCCATTTTTCCCCCATCCAGATAATCAAAAATGTCTGAAGCCAGTTTCTTGTAATAGCCGCTTTCTATCTGCTCCGAAATGCTTTTCCCCGTATGGGAAGAAGCAATCCCGCCAAAATTATCGTCTATCTTTCTGTCCATGCCGTGCTTTTTGTTGCTCCTCATAGCGGTAAGCAGATTTTTCACGGTGGGTTCTATCCCCTGGTTTATCAATGTGCCGATTGCCGCCCCGTCTGTCTTTTCCAATTGACGGAACAAACGGTAAATTCCGATATAGGCATCCCTTTCCTGTTCCGTAACGGAATGGTTCCTTTCCAGCTTATATAAATATTCGCTGTACTTTTCCATATCCTCCTGAGGGCTTCTCTCCCTATTGTCCAGATAAGTCTCCAACTCCTGCATATCCATAGAAAGCGGGTTTTTTCCTTCCCGAATCATCTGTATAACCGCAGCCGGGGTCATTTTGCCCAGCACACGCTGAATCGAACTATCCGCCGACTTTACCGCACCGATGTTTTCTTCTGAAATCTCCATCCGGTTATAACCAAGGATTCTAACCGCCCGTCTATTTACATCTGAAATTTCCAAATCCATATCTTTTAAAATATCATCCACATTCCGGAATGCTTTTTTTATGGAGTCCCCTAAGTCCGCCCTTGGCGCTGTCATTAAAGCTTCATAAGACTCGCCCGCCTTTTCATAAGCGTTCTGTAAAACAGAGCCTTCTTTATGTGCATTTTCTAATGTAAACTTTTCAGAATAAGCCGCCGAAACGGTTGCCCCAATCTGTACCCTTCCCTGAAAAGCAAATTTCCCTATCAAGGCCGCCGGCATACCGCCCAGTGCTTTTACTGTCGCCAAAGTATCCCTTAATGCACCGGAAGCACCGCCTGTTTCTTTCCATTCTGCTTTGCCGAAAATCATTTCTTCCGTTTGCTTCTGCGCAGCCTTCAGAGACTCTACCAACTGCTCCAGCTCGGCTGTGTCCACTGAAAAACCGCTTTTTATCAAATGTATATTCGCTTCAACCGTCATTTGCAGCCTTACTTCTTCCATCAGGCGCCTTCCGCCGAAGCTGACCGCATAAGATTCTACCCTTATATTCAGGCTAATCTGTATCTGTGCCGCCTTCAAATTGCGGAGGTTCAATCTCTTCCCTTCTGCAGCAACCATATCCACCGCTTCATCGCTGATGGATTTTACATCTTCCATATATGCCGCCGCTTTTTCCGCCGCTGTCCTGTCATCCGTAAGATTAGCAGAGCCGGCTTTTTTCCCATCGGAGATTGCCGCCGCCGCCGTAGATATCATATCCTCCATCGTACCCGGGATTTCCATGTGCCTAAGTTGATACAATGTATTCAATCCGTCCTCTGTAAGGGGCAGACCCTTTTCCAACAGCCATCTTGCATCGGCCAGCGTTTCTTCCGAAACTTCCAAACCGGCATTATCAATTACCTTCTCCATTTGCGGCCTAAGCTGCTGCCAGTTGTATTCCTCCGCTTTCTTTGCATAATACCCGGCATCGTCCTGATAATACCCCCTGCCCTGCTTATTGGCATCGGCTGCAGCGCTGTACTGTGCCTTGTAAAGATTATCTACCGTAGGCTCCATCTGGTTCTGCACCATATATTTTACCGTACCGTCACCGGGCGGCGTAAGCTGCGCTACAGTTGCGCAAACCTTTAAAATATCCTCCACATTTTCTTTCGTTACCGGGATATCATGTTCTGCAAACTGCTTGACAATTTCCTCAGCCATCGCCGCATTGCCCGTAATTTCCGTTAACTTTTCCACATCCAGGCTATCTGTGTACCCGTCTATATTTTTGCCGCCCTTTACCAGAGCCGCTTTGATTTCATCTACAATGGTAACAACCGTACCAATCTCCGTACTTCCCGGATGATGCCCTTCTTTCTGAAGTTCTGCAAAATCCTCATCTGACATTGTATTGGACATTACCGCCATATAGTTCCTCTGGGTAACCACATCCATCTGCCCGGCACCCTGCATCACATCTTCCACTGTATTTTTCTTGCTTTCATAAGCCGTGTTATCCATAACCGTGCCGGAAACATCCAATGTAAAAGCTCCTCTGCTTTCCGTTCCCTTCGTCTGCTGGTTCCCATAAGCGGCCGCCGCCCTGTTTCCGTTTGAACGTGCAGCCGAAACGCCTGCATTCCTTGCCTCATTCTCTGTTCTGCCGTTGTCAAAAACAATATTCATACCTTCTCCACTTCCTGCCTTAAATAACAAATGCCGCATGATATGTACGGCTCGCTTTTACCTTCAAATATGTTTGCATATCCCCTCTGCATGGGATTGTGTAGTGTATCAAGTAGAAAAGACCCATCTTCTCCTACTCTCTGCGCGCCCCTCCGCCCTAGTGCGATTATTACTGTTTACCGTATTGGAAATTCGGAGAACTCCCCTATATGGTAAAAATAAAAGGGCGAACATATTGCTATGTTCACCCTTTATTTCGGCTTTTTGTATAAATTCCTTAACCTTTTAGAAGACAAAAACCGCCGCTCCATAGGGGGGCAAGTCAAAAGTAATGCTGTAATCTTTATAATTTACCTGCTCCGTTTCCTTCACCGCATTGATTTCCGCCGGGATTACATTTCCGTTGCCGCCAAAACGCTCCTCGTCGCTGTTGAGCAATAATTTATATTTTTTCTTTTTCGGCACTCCAACCTTGTATCCCTCTCTCATCATAGGCGTCATATTCAATACGAATAGGAGATTGTTTTTCCCATTTTCCGCTTTACGGTAAAAACTATAAGTGCTGCGCTCACTGTCATCCGCATTCAGCCACTCAAATCCCGCCCATTCGTTATCGATTTCATATAAGCATGGATATTTCCTATATAAATGGAGAAGTTCCTTCACATACTCATGCATTCCTTTGTTTAAAGGTTTTTCCAGCAAATACCAATCCAGTTCCCGCTCTTCGCTCCATTCCCTTTCCTGCGCAAAATCCTGTCCCATAAACAAAAGTTTTTTGCCGGAATGGCCGAACATATATGTATATCCAACCCTTAAATTCGCATATTTATCTACTTCATATCCCGGCATCTTATTTAACATCGAACATTTTAAATGAACCACCTCATCATGGGATAATGGAAGGATATAATTCTCCGCATTGTTATAGCTCATGGCAAACGTCATGGCATAGTGATTGTTTTTACGGAACAGCGGATCCAATTTCATATATTCACAGAAATCGTGCATCCACCCCATATTCCATTTAAAGCTGAAGCCAAGCCCTTCGTCTTCTATATCCCCCGTCACCTTCGGCCATGCCGTAGACTCTTCAGCAATGGTCAAAAATCCCGGATAAGTGCCCCTGATTACGGAATTTAAATGTTTAAAGAACTCAATCGCCTCCAAGTTTTTGTTTCCGCCGTATTTATTCGGCAGCCACTGCCCATCCTGCTTTCCGTAATCCAAATACAGCATGGAAGCCACCGCATCTACGCGGATACCGTCCACATGGAACTCCTTCAGCCAGAAAAGGGCATTGGCAATCAGGAAATTCTTCACTTCCGTTTTCCCGTAATTAAAGATTTTCGTTCCCCAGTCCGGATGCTCGCCAAGGCGTTTATCCGGGTGTTCAAAGATACACTGTCCGTCAAATTCCGCCAGCCCGTGGGCATCCGTAGCAAAGTGTGCCGGTACCCAATCTAAAATAACGCCTATCTTATTCTTATGAAGCTTATTGATTAAATACATAAAATCCGTAGGCTCCCCGTATCTGGAAGTAGGCGCATAATACCCTGTCACCTGATAGCCCCATGAGCCGTCAAAAGGAAACTCAGCAATACCCATCAATTCAATATGGGTATATTTCATTTCTTTCAAATAATCTACAACCCGGTCTGCAAATTCCCTATAATTGTAAAAGCCATCCGGCGTTCCGTTAGGATGTTTCATCCATGAACCTATATGGCATTCATAAATCGCCATCGGTTCTTTATTATAGTCCTTCCCATCCCTTGCTTCCATCCAATCTTTATCCGTCCATTCAAATTGGGTCAAATCCGTAGTTTTAGATGCATTGCCGGGCCTAAATTCAGAATAATTTGCAAATGGATCCGCCTTATACAGCTTTCTGCCGTCCGGAGTCCTGATTAAAAACTTGTAAAGTTCATTAACACCTACTCCCGGAACAAAAAGCGCATGAATCCCTCCTGGCCCAAGCTTTTCCATCCGGTGCATGTTTTCATCCCATCCGTTAAATGTACCGATGATATGGACACTTTCCGCATTCGGCGCCCATACACCGAAAAACATCCCTTTTTCGCCGTTTTCCTCAGACGGATGCGCACCTAGCTTCTTATAAATGTCATAATGCGTTCCCTGAGCGAAAAGATATTGATCCGCTTCCGAAATAAATACTTTAGGTTCTGGTGCTTTGGCTTTCTTCTTTGCTGCTGCCATAGAAATACCCCCTATTTTAAAATTTATAACAAAAAATTGTTTTCTTTTAATAATGCATAAAATCTTTTTCCCTCAAGATAACCATATCATCCTCGTCGTATCGCTTGCCGAACAAAATATCGAAAAAATGTTTCGGATTTTTCTTGTCCGCAAAATAAATGGCATCATCCACCAAATCCTTTACTTCCGTCACCGTTACCTCATGGTCGCTGGTCTGCATATCCGCTATTCTCGTATGAAGCGCCAAAATTCCTAACTCGTCAATGGAATATTCCATTTCCTCCGCATACTGCCTCGCATATTCTACAAGGGAATGGTCATCTAAAGATTCCACATCAATCCTTGCATTGAAATTATCCAATAACGCAGCATTTTTCCGAAGGAATAAGTTCATCTCATCTTTTCTGCCCTCAATCACGACGAAAAGCCCTCTGCCTTCTTTCACCAACGCCTTGTTTAAATCTTCCGCAGTTGAGCTGTTCATCTTCGTTGCATGTTCAATTATAAGCGCACCGTCCGTTAATCTGGATAAAGTTCCGTCAACGTCTTTCTTATTAAAGGTATCGCCTGATATTTTAGCAACCTTCCCTGAAAAATTACGGTCAGACATCTGAAGCATACGAACCAGACCTTTTGCCAAATCAAGAGTCCCTGCCCCTTCTTCCCCCGTTACAATTACATTACCGCTATAAGAGTCCATGCTCATCGTTTCTATTGCATGGATAATCTGTTCTTTCGTCTTCCTGTTATGCGCAAATCTCCCGAATAACTCTTTTTCCTCATCGGATAGAGGCCGTAATTTGCCCCCTTCCGTTGCCACAGCCTTTTTCTCTTTCGCCTTTTCCTTTTCCGCTTCTACATCTGTGGATTCCTCCAACAGCTTTTCCAAATCAATAATACCTGTTATGTCACCGGCTTTTTCCTCCGGCTCTTCTGTAAAAGCAGTCGGACGGGTCTCTTCTTCCCGGATTTCTGTCGGCTTATCTTTTTCTTCCGGCTGTTCCTCCAAAGTACCCGGAATATCCTCATCCTCTTCCCGGATATCCTCTTCTTTCTTCTCTTCCTCTTTCTTTTCCTCTTCCTTTTTTTCTTCTTTTTTCTTTCCTACATTTTTAACAATATCCGTCAGTTTTTCTTCCGTAATGTCTTCCGGTCCGATTTCTTTCTCGGCGGATTCTTTTAAGATAGCTTCAATAACGGCCTTTTCCAGTTGTTCCAAAAGCCCTGTCTTCGTAGCCTCATCGAACTCTGAAAACATATTGCCCGTATGCTGCTGGACACGTTTACGCACATCTTCCCTGCGCTTCTCTTCGTTTTCCCGCTTCATACGTTCCCATTCCGCCATAATATCCGTAATATTCAACTGCCCTGTAATCTGCTTTTCCACGCTGTTTTTGTTCGGAACCACTAGGCTAATCTGCCCGTCATATTCCTGGGAAAGCATCTGCTCAAAACCGGAAGGCTTTACCGTTTTCATCAAATGGGGGCCTGCTTGAACCGGCATTTGTACCGTTACCTGAACCACAGGCTGTACCGGCTCTTCCTCTCTCGGCTTACGGACAGGAATCGGGATATTACTCCTCCTTGGGGTTATCTCTTTCGTATCCTCAAGCTTTTCCTCTTTTTTGCCGATGGAAATCTCTTTAGTGTCTTCCAATAAAATATCTTTTACATCTTCCTCAAAAAATACTTCTTCCCTTTCCGTAGCCACTGCCGCCGGATTTTCTTTTACTTCCTCTTTTTCCGGCTCCTTCACCGCCTTATCCGGTTTGTCTGCCTGCAGGATATCCCCTGTCTCCTGCAATAGCGGCGCTACAATAGCCTCTGTCACAGGGTCCATATCGGAGGCGTTTTCCTTCTCTTCTTCCCCCAAAATCTCCTTCATGCTTTCTGCAAGCTCTTTTTGCAGATTAATGGTATTGTACTGCCCCATATCAATGGTTTTTACCTTGAACTCCTCTTCCGGCTGGGCATAACCGGAAAAATCCGCTATATTTTCTTCCGCTTCTTCCGTTTGTTCTTCCTCTACCAAACGTTCTTCGGAATCATTTTCTTCCGGGAGTTCATCCTCAAGCGTAACTTCCTCTACCCCTTCTTCTTCCAGCCCTGCTATCTGCTCTTCCTTTTCCCGTTTCATCCATTCATATTTTTCCTGCTGGGGCGCTGTCAATGGCTGATGAAGCATTTTCAACTCCAATGCTTTCATAACATGTCTCCCATCGCCAAACCAAAGAAACATTTCGTCGCATTCTTCCACGCACTTTGTCTCAAGCCCTACCCTATGGTACAAATAGGCCAGCTCATAAGCCCATCTTTCACGGTAATCCCGTTTTTTAAATTCTTCCAATACCGCAATACGTTCTTCCAAGCTTACATCCTGTGCTTCATAAAGCTTGTATTGCAGGATATACCGCCCCGTATCCTTCGGCGCAATTTGGGCAAACTCTTTGTAGTATTCGATTGCCTGTACAAATTCCCCCATTTTAATCGACAATTCACAAAGGGAATACACAATAAGACGACCGCCAGGATGACGCTCGTATGCCATTAACAAAATATCTTTACTTTCTTGAAATCTGCGGTTAATTTTATATAAATCACTGATTGTACAAAGCATCATTACGCTTTTTACCCTGCGCCAATCAATCGTATCCGCAATTTTAACAGCTTCTGCGAATTCTCCTTCCGCAATCAAAGCTTTTATTTCTTCTGCGCGTACTTTATATTCGTACTTATCCAAGGTACTCACCTCATAAATCTATGTTTTCACTAAATGTATGGCTATAATATCCCCATTTTTTATCCTTTAAGTTTACCATAGGTGGGGGGGATTGTCAAAATGATATGGAGATTTTTTCGGAATTGGGGAAAGGGTGGGGTAGGTAAGGGCAAGTTGGGCAAATTAGGCGGACGCTAAGGGGAATGGGGAACAAATTATTATTAGCATTCCCGGACAGTTACGCCAAAAAGGTGATAATCTTCTGTCATATCTAAGTTCTCATTCTTTTGCAAGTTCAGAAGAAGAACTAAGTGAGTACCTTAAACAACAAGAACAGGACGAAGAGACTTTCAAAAATATATTTCAATCTATCAATTCTGATAGTAATGCCCATAAATATGACACTAGTATCAGAATACAACATAATTTTTCATCTGAAACTCTAGAAAATTTAGAAGCAATAAGCATTATTTATAAAAAAATCGAAAATAAAGAAAATTTAACCGAAAACGAATTAAAAACACTAAAGGATTATAACCAACAACAAAAATTAGCCATGAAACGCCTGAAAGAGGCTCTGCGAACTATGCAAGAAAAGTTACTTCCTTTAATGAGGTTTCAATCTACCTATGAACAATTAAATGACATCGGGCAACAGGAAGCGTTCAAACGTGTTGAGGAACTAGCTGAAATTCCCCGATATACCAAAACAGATATACCTCCCAAAGCATAACCTTCTCTCCGGCCCATACAGGCTTTATAAATTCCATATCGTCCGGATATGGGCGTTTTGGAATGCCACAGGGCAATATTTGCACCATTACAATATTATATGCTTAACTGGGCAGCCGGGGGACGTGTTCCCACCCAATCCGAGTCTTGCGGAAGGTGGTGATTATTATGAGTACATATGAAGAATTTATGGTTATACTAACAATCGGACTTTTGATTGTTGCAATTCTAAATCTGAAAAATAAGAAATAGCCGTCCTGCTCCTGACAAAGTAGACGACTGTTTCTTAATAGTTTCGTTATAAATCTTCGCCGGGTCGGGTGACTTGCACTCACCTTCCGGCTGTCCTGTTAAGCATATTATATGTAATAAATACAGATTTTTCAACTATAATTTGAAAATGTCCCGGTACGCCAATACCGGATCCTTTCGGATAGATACCATAAGGATTATGGCGAATCAGCCAAAACATGGTTCTGTAGATTCTATTTATACGGGCTATACCGGAGCTAAAAAATAGAAAAAGAAAAAGGAACGCGGCTTTATTTTCCCCCCAATAAATCACTTAACTTGGCGAACTCCTCCAAAGAGAGCCTCTCCCCCCTTATAGTAGCAGGCAGCCCCATCTTTTCCAAAGCCTTTGCCGCCTTCTCTTTATCTACTCCTAATCCCGGTGCGTTGGACAGCCCATTTATGAGCGTTTTGCGCCGTTGGTTGAAAGAAGCGCGTATGACAGCAAACATATATCTTTCATCGTTAACGCATACCGGCGGTTCTGGGTATCCTGTCAGTTTTATTACCGTGCTTCCTACTTTTGGCTTTGGCATAAAACATGTAGGCGGAACCTGTATCATTACTTCCGGTTTGGCATAATATTGCACAGCCAAAGATAATGCCCCATAATCTTTTGATCCCGGGCCTGTCTGCATACGGTCGGCTACCTCTTTTTGCACCATAATCGTAATGCTTTCTATTGGTACATGGCTTTCAAATAACCCCATAATAATAGGGGTTGTGATATAATACGGAAGGTTTGCCACCACTTTAATGGAGCGGCTCTGGTTTCTTTCCCGGACAATCTGTCTTACATCCAGCTTTAAAATATCCTCATTGATAATCGTCACGTTAGTATCATTAGATAAAGTATCCTCTAAAATAGGGATTAATGCTTTATCAATTTCCACAGCGATAACCTCTCCGGCTCTTCTGGCAAGGTATTGCGTCATGGTTCCGATGCCCGGACCGATTTCCAGGACACAGTCTTTTTCTGTAATGCCGGAAACATCCACAATCTTTTCCAATATATGGGTATCAATTAAAAAGTTCTGTCCATATTTTTTCTGAAAGCTAAAATTATACTTTTTTAAAATTTCTATCGTACCGCTTGGGGTTCCTAATACAGCCATATTTCCCTCTCTATCTGCCCTATGGCAGCTTTCTCTCCACAGCCATTCAAATTCCGGTCAAATTGCCGGCTTCTCATTTTAATGATTCCGTAATCCTAAATAGCCGTTTTGCATTATCTTCCGTAATATTTACCACATCATCGTATCCCATACCCTTTAATGCAGCAATCTCCTTTGCTACAAACGGTATATTCAACGAAGAATTGCGTTTTCCCCTATAGGGCACCGGCGCCAAATAAGGGCTGTCCGTCTCTAGTAAAATTCTTTCTATAGGGATATATTCTACCGCTTCTTTCAGTTTTTTTGCATTCTGGAATGTGACTACACCTCCTATCCCAAAATAATAACCCATATCCAAATATTCCCTCGCGATTTCCTTTGTATAGGAAAAACAATGGATTACTCCTCCCATTTCCCCGGCATTGGCTGCCTTCATAATATCCAGAGTGTCCTTCGCCGCATCTCTGGAATGGATAATCACGGGCAGCTTTGTTTCCCTTGCCATATCCAGCTGCCGTTTAAACCACAGTTTCTGAATCTTCTTATCCGGTTCATCCCAATAATAATCAAGCCCTATTTCTCCTACCGCAACAATTTTCGGATGGGCGCACTGTTTTTTCAACCAGGCAAATTTCTCCTCGTCCAGCTCATCCGTGTCCGAAGGATGCACGCCCACAGCCCCGTAAATAAACGGATATTTCTTTGCCAGCCCAATTGTATTCTTCGTCGTCTCTATATTTGCCCCTATATTTATGACATATCCGATTCCGTTTTCTTTCAGCCCTTCCAACAACGCTTCGCGGTCTTCATCAAACGCCTTATCGTCATAGTGGGCATGGCTCTCAAATATCATATTCTTCCTCCACAAATAAAAATTAATTTAAAATTAAATTTTTTTAAAAAAATACTTGCAAACTAAAAGACATTATACTATAATAACACTTGCGTTGTAAATGAAACAATTTTTTATACTATGTTTTCTTATATACGCGCCGCTAGCTCAGTTGGTAGAGCACCTGACTCTTAATCAGGGTGTCCAGGGTTCGAGCCCCTGGCGGCGCACTCAAAGTACTGATTTTGTGACTTTATCGTCATGGGGTCGGTGCTTTTTTTGTACCCTAATTCACTTTCCTCTGCACAGGGCTGTTACAGTCGAGTTCGCTGCGCTCCCCGTGAACCGCATTGCGGCTTATTTCCTCTGCTTGGGGCTGCCTACCATCGAGTTCGCTGCACACCCCGTGGGCCGCATTGCGGCTTATTTCCTCTACACAGGGCTGCGCATAAAAATGCCGTCTGTCAGGCAACGCTGGCAGGCGGCATTTCTATGCCCAGGGGACATCCCCTTTATAGGCTTTCCACTATTCATTTTAAAAACTCATTTCTTCAAATCCTGACGTATCCGGTATTGTCACTTCTACCGGCTGCCCCGGATTCTTTAATTCTGTCACGCTGTTTGCTGTTACGTTACATATCATCCCTTGAATTTCCATTTCAAATACCATCGTCATTGATGTCTTAGTATTGTAACCGTCTTTATTGATAACGCATTCCCCTTTAATTTCTTTCATTTCCGTTTTCATATCCATGCCGCCAAGCATAGCCATCTGGCTTTCCATCACTTCCATCATACCTGACATACTTTCATTCATCGCTTCCGGATTGCACACAAAGGTAAGAATACGGTTTTCTCCGTCTTTTTTCATTTTCAACTCTTTCATGTCCGACGAACTTAACCCGTTGACCGCATTGTTCTGCTCCACGCTTTCCATCATCGTATCCAAGTCCATCGCATATTTTATCTTCTGCCCCATCATCTCCGTGTAGCAGTATCCATCGGCATAATAGGTAGACCCCTCAATATCCATGTCATATCCGCCAACATTCATATTCATTTTCGTGTCCGCGGCATAAAGCATTTTTTCCGAATTTATCCCGTTCATCTTCATGTCCATGCCCATCGTCATGTCCATGCTCTCGCCTTCGATTTCCATAGTCATATCCATATCAACCGCCATATCCACATCTGTCAGCGAAGCATTTTTAGCCGTCGCCTCATCCCACACCTTGGCAGGGTTCTCTGCCCCGCAGGCTGTTAACGACAAAACGGATACCATAGATAATAATACTGCAAATCTTTTCATTAAATTATTCATTTTTTACCCCTTATCCGGAACTTTACTATATTCTGTTCCTGTTCACAATCCAATATGTTCAACGACTTGATAAACGAAGAAAACTTTGAATGCCCAAAATTACGCACATCAAAATCCGGAAACCTTTTCCCGAGCTGGTTGCGCAGTTCCGCTGACAATATCCACTCATCATCGTCGGAGCATTCTTCTACGAGGGAAATAATTGCCCGTTTTATCATTTTCAAATCTGTCTGCGGCCTTAATTCCTCTTTTGCCCTTTTCAAAGGCAAGGCTGCCGCTTTCGCCCCTCTTTTTATTTTTACTGCCTTTGATGCTGTTTTTACTTCTGCCGTTTCCTCCTTTCTTATTACATTTTCTTCGTCTTGCTGCTTTGAAAGCAAGATATCCAAATATTTGAACTGGTTACACGCAGAAATAAAAGGTTTCGGCGTTTTGCTTTCCCCCATGCCCGTCACATACATCCCCGATTCCCTGAGCCTTGCAGCCAGTCTTGTAAAATCGCTGTCCGAAGACGCGATACAGAACCCATCTACCGTTCCCGAATATAAAATATCCATAGCATCAATAATCATCGCAGAATCCGTAGCATTTTTCCCCGTAGTATAGCTATACTGCTGGATTGGCGAAATGGAATTGTCCAAAAGCACATTTTTCCAAGATACAAGCCGCGGATTCGTCCAATCCCCATATATCCTTTTATATGTGGCCACCCCGGTCTTTGCCGTTTCATCCAATATTATTTTTACATATTTGTCCGAAATATTGTCCGCATCAATCAGTACCGCTAATTTTAATTCTTTGCCCATAAATCCCATTTCCCTATTCTTCTTTAAAATCATGGCAAATTCCATGTACTATTTCATCATATAATAAAACCATGATAAAAGGAAGATATAAAATTATTTATCCTCTAATCCTGTCTGCGCCGGATTGTCAATCAAATTTCCGTTAATATCAAAACGGGAACCGTGGCACGGGCAGTCCCAGCTCAATTCATCCGGATTCCATTCCAAAGCACATCCCATATGGGGGCATCGGGGTACCGCTGAAAAAATCCCCTTGCTTAACCCCTTTGCCGATTCGATGCCTTCTTCCAGCAAATGGGCCGCCGAAGCCTGTAGCATAAGCCTTTGGGGTGTAAATAGTTCCTCATATTGGCTTACCCCTTCCCCAATCAAATCGCTGATAACCCGTGCGGCCACCATAGAGCTTGTCATCCCCCATTTACGGAATCCAGTAGCCACATACCAGTCCGGCCTGTCTGCGGCATATTTTCCGATATATGGAATATTGTCAGCCGGCATACAATCTTGGGCAGACCATCTGCATACTTCCCTGCTGCCGGGAAACAGCTTTTCCGCCTGCAAGCATAAATCCCGGTATTTCCCGCCTTCCTTATTTTCCCCGGTACGGTGGTTACCTCCCCCAAGCAGCATCAAATCCCCGCTTTTACGGAAAGACAATCCGCCTTTATCCACCCCGTAATAAATATTGTCCATCTGCTTCGTATCCTTCAATGCCAGTACGTAGCTTCGTTCCTGGTGCATACGGATAAAGTAAAACCCGGGAACATTGATAAACGGATAGTGCGTGGCAAATATAATATTTTTTGCTTTTATTTTATGCCCCTCCGTTCTAATTTCATTATCATTTACGGTTAAAACCCTAGTATTTTCATATACCTTTATATCATCCGCAATTTTTTCCAAAAAAAGAAGCGGATGAAAAACAGCCTGATCGTAAAAGCATAGCGCCCCTTTCACTTCAAAAGGCAGTTCCGTTTTTAACGTATATTCCGCACTTATGCCCAGAGCTTTTGCCGCTTCTGCTTCCTGTATCAGTTTTTCCTCATTTTCCAAAGTATACAAATAAGAACTGCATTCACGGAATTGGCATTCTATCCCTTTTTCCCTTATTATTTTCTTATATTCTACAATCGCATCATGGTTCGCTTCCGCATACAAGGCCGCTTGTTCCCGCCCCGCTTTTCCTATCAAATGATGATATATCAGCCCATGCTGCAACGTTATCTTAGCCGTCGTATTCTTTGTCTGCCCACTGCAAAGCCGTGCTGCTTCCAGGATAATGGCATCCCTCCCCTTTTTCTTCAAATGATATGCCGTCAAGATCCCTACAATCCCCCCGCCGATTATAACATTATCCGCCGAAATATCCTCTTTTAATATATTTCCTGTCTTTATCTGTACCGTATCAGACCATATAGACCCCATATTATGCCAGTCCTTTCCATAATTTTTATTAAATTATTAATAGTATAGGCAAAAAATGAATTTTATATATGATTTCCGCACTTTCGGTTGAAAACTAAATTTGAGTAATGTACAATCAACATTAAGGGTTCTAATATAAGGGTAACGAGATATGAGGGTGAGTTATGCAAAAGATATTTAGAAAATATATGATTTTGATTACCACAGCCGCCATCCTTTCCATATTGGTAATCCATTATCATTTATCCATGTACTTTCTGGAATCCCAACAGCTCAACACATTCAATACGAAAATAAGCCAAATTATACGAACTTTGGAAGCTAACCGGTCGGCCCAGGCTTCTGCCCAAAGCGGTCCGGATGAAGATTATCTTACTATCTTTTCCAAATTCCCTACCGGTATCGGCGAAGAATTTTTTGCCATACATGTTCAGGCAGATAAAGTCATCGCCCATTCGGACGGTGTTCTTTCCGCACATTTGGAAAAATATTACCGGCTTGAAGTGCTTTCCGGATGCGAAAACGGTTCTTATAAAAAAATGGCGGATAACCAAATCAATTACGTTGTCACAAGGCAATATGGAAATGTATTAATCGGGGCCTCCATACCCAAAAATATTTTGCGCGGAAGCCTTTGGAAGAATATGTTCTCTACTCTTGCTTATCTTCTTCTATTTGAGGCAATTATTATCGTTTTGCTCAATTACCTCGTCAAACGCAAAGTGGTGGATGGGGTACACAGTATTTTACAATCTTTATCGGAAATCACCAACGGTAATCTGGGTACTACCGTAATGGTCGGCGGCAACCCGGAATTTCTGGAATTAAGCGATGGCATCAACACAATGGTCAAAGGCATTGTGAACGCATCTGACCGTACTTCTAAAATTATCGGTATGAGCCGGATTCCTTTGGCTGCTTTTGAATACCAGGAAAGTATGAAACACGTTTTCATTACGCCTGGCTTAAAAGACCTTTTAGACCTATCCGCAGAAGATATTTCCGTTTTCCGGGAAAATGCCGATATGTTTTACGAAAAAATTCAGGAAATCATGAAAAACCCCCTGTCAGGGTGGAAAGATATTTTCCAAATCAGCGAAACAAAATATGTCCATATCCGTCTTACCATAGAATCCGACGGATATTTAGGCACCATTACCGATGTTACGAAAGATGTGCTGGATAAGAGGCGTATTTTATACGAAAACAGTCATGACCAGCTAACCGGTCTGTATAAATATAAGTGCTTCAAAGAGCTTGCTGCAGATATTCTGTCACAAATGCCTTCCGGGGAAATCAGTGCTTTTATTATGCTGGACCTGGATTCCTTTAAAAATATCAATGATACTTATGGGCATGATACCGGAGATATTTATTTGCAGAGCTTTGCGTCCATAATGGAGGCTATGCCCAAAGAACATTGTTTAGCCTCCCGCCGTTCGGGAGACGAATTTTGCATGATGCTTTTCGGCTGCCGAACAATCAACGACGTAACCGGCCTGCTGGATTCTTTCTTCCAATTATTGGAAGATAAAAAAATAGAATTGCCCGGCGGTCAGATACAGTCTATCAAGGCATCTGCCGGATTCTCCTGTACGGACAGCCCGGTTGCCGATGTATCGGTTTTGCTTCATCAGGCAGACCATGCATTGTATAATGCTAAAAAAGGAAACAAAGGAAATTATGCGGAATACATTTCCGGTCGATAATACAGCCGTTTTAGCTTTGGCAGCCCTTACAAAAACCATATAATTCCAGTTTATGCCCGGTAATGCAGAACCCTTTTTCCGCCGGGTGGATTTGTGCATGCTTAAAAGGGCAATCTTCCAAAGGAATTAATTTATGGCACTTCAGGCAAACCGCATAGTGTGTATGCCCTCCCCGGTTCCATTCATAATAAGACATGTCCTCATCCATCAATGCGGACTTTGTTACATAACCCTTTTTTTCAAATACGGACAGTACACGGTATACCGTAGAAATAGCAAACCCTGTATTGACCCCGCTTTTCAAAATACATTGATAAATATCTGCCGCACTCATCGGCTTTGAAGCGCAGAATAAAATACGAAAGATTTTTTCTCTTTGTTTTGTCCTTTTAATATCTTCCGGAAACTTTGCATCTCCCGCCTTGTTTTCGTAATTTTCCATTTCATACACCCTCAGGTTTTCCCATTCTATACCACAATCCCCAATGCATCTATGGCAATGCCGGCTGCCACACCGGCTGCATAGAGCAGCAATAAAATTTTCGCATTTTCCTTCTTATTGTCATTCATGCGGAATAATACCACCAGCCCCACACCGGTTCCTGCAAACAACCCTGCCATCATAACACCAAGCCCCATAACACCTTCCAGATAAAGTTGGGTGAGAATTACCGAGGAAGCACAATTAGGAATCAGCCCTACCAGCCCTGCAATCATATGCGCTAACAAAGGCTTATTTAAAATAAGCCCTGCAAGAAACCCTTCCCCTGCAAAATAAATCAATATGTTCAGCAACAAAGTAATAAGTATTAAAAACAGGAAAATATTTAGCGTATGGCGCAATGCCGACTTTACAATCCCGTCTTCACAACGGCAGTGTTCATGTTCGCATACATGCCCGATATCCATATGCCCGATATCCATTTCCCCATGCGTATGCCCATGCCTCTGTTTTTCCCCAACAGACAAATCTACAAGCAGCCCTACCACCATACCGACCAGCACTTTCAAACCAAGCAACTTTAAAATCACACTGGCATTTACTTGTTCGGAAACCAAGATTGGGAGCATCTCATCCGAAGTGGACAGAAAAACGGCAAGCAGCGTCCCTAAAGTGATAACCCTTCCTGCATACAGATTTGAAGCCGCCGCCGAAAAACCGCATTGGGGGAAAGCGCCTATCACCCCGCCCAAAACCGGGCCAAGCTTCCCCGATTTTTCTATCGTTTCTTTGGCTTTCTCCCCCATTTTATGTTCCATATATTCCATTGCAAAATATGCGGCAAAAAGGAACGGCAATAATTTCACTGCGTCTACTAATGTATCTATGATTACATCCCACATGCAACTACCCCTGCCTCTCCATAAATGATATCTATCCGCCGATAATCGTCGGATTCCTGCTGTCTTATACTAATTGCAATTGCAATTCATTCGCAATTAGAGCAGATATAATCATACCACAACTGCTTCTTTTGTCAAGGGAATATCAAGCCTTTATGCCGATACCCATTTCCGTAAAATTTTTATGCTAAATTTTTTTCGTTGATAAATACTCCTTTCAGCCGTTCCATCCCAAACCTTTCGGAAAACCATTCGCATTTGCATAAAAATAAGTAATAAATATTCCGTCCGCACCCATGTATCGTCTCAAAATTGCCCTGGCCTTTGGAAATGATAATATCCGCCTTATCCAAAACCGTCCTGGCCTCTTTGGAAAGTTTGTTTATCTGTGTTCCCGCTATGCCGTTGCCATTGCCGATTACCTCCACTATCTTTGTCAGCCCCACATCTTTTGCATCTTCAATAACCGCATCGTTTAATACTTCCATTCCTCTGACTACCACTGTTATATGTATTTCCGGATACTGTTCCTGTATTACCTTAATCAACAGCTTATCCGCCACAATCTCCCCGCAGTTATCCAAAAGGTAAACCAACTCTTTTGCAGCCCCCAGTTCCTCCGTCAGCATAGCAAACGTATGCTCATCCACCTCTTCCCCCTTTGCCTTATGAAGCAGCTCCAACAACTGCTCTTTGTCCACATGGTTCATTGCCCCGAAGTCAATATAATTTCCAGTCTTGGCATAATTAATGGCATTTTTTAATATTGCCTTTGCATCTTTTCCGGAACGGATATCCTTATCCATTTCCTCTTCCAGCTCAAGCATCAATGCATTGAACTCTTTTTTCTCTTTCTCATAGCTCTTCAACCCCCCAAATAAACTTTCATAAACCTTGTTTATCTCATATACCAGACAGGGTGCCGAATCTTCCTCTTCTGCAGATGCAATAATCCCCGCTACTTTTTTTAAAAAGGAAGCCCTCTTTTCTTCATCGCCAATCCCCCGTACCCGTTCTTCCTGCCTGTCCATCAAGCACCGTATACACATTGCGCTTAGTTTCATACTCTCCGCTCCTTTCCGCCATTTCCCCGCAGTTTTTCTATCTCCACAATTTTTCCACCCTTCCCCTGAATTGTCAACCCGTTTCTATTGCAAAACGGTTAACCTGTTACTTTACCCCGCTAAAAAAGCTTTTCAATTCCTCATCATCGTCCTCGGCCAGTGAACTAACGATGCGGTCCATTTCCCTTTTGGATTTTACCCCTCTGCTTTTTGCAATTGCCTGTTCCTTTTCCGCCTCCGTCATGTTGGCAAAACGTTCCATTGCTCTTTGGTTCATGGCAAGAGACAGACTAAGCCCTATCGGTAATTGGTTATTGTCCATATTTAACCCCATTTCTGCGCGGCTTTTTGCATATGTCAAATTTGTGGATGCCGCGCCGACACAAACTTGGGATTGAAAATTTTCAGTTTCCAATCCTTCACCTTTTTTCAAATTTTCAAATCCTTTTAAACAGGCTGCTCTCAAAATGTATGGGAGGCCTTTCCGTCTTATTATTTGAAATTATAGGGCAAATCAACCAACCACTTTATTCCACTATTTTGATTTGGAAAATCTTCTAATTGTGCTTTATGAAAAAAGGTGTATAATGTAATATATTAACTGTAATGAAATGAGAATGGATTAAGGTTTTAATTACTATAGATACTAGGAGGATAAAAATGTCTGATTCCACTGTATTGTGTGTCAACACATTCGCTGCATTTATTGGTGTAATACCTTTTATGATTATTTTACAGATAATGTTCCGGAAACATAAGTTGCCCAAACGCCATCAATTCGGCTTATATTTATATGTTTTGGTTATTTGCTCCATATTGATGTCTTCTGATACGCCATCCTTATATCAGTTGAATTTTTTCCCTTCCTTTAATTTTATTCCTTTTAAAGGGTTTGCGGATAGTTCCAGCCATTATATCCAGAGTTTTATTATTTATATTCCTCTTGGTCTGCTGCTTCCAACCCTTTGGAAACAGTTCCAGCCATTGTGGAAAACCTTCTCTTATATTTTATTGTTTTCTATTTTAATTGAAATATCACAGATTTTCTGCCTCGCCAGTACGGCAGTGACCGATGTGACCGATGTGATTATGAATATGACCGGCGCTATGGTTGGTTATTGCATTTTCCTTCTGATAAAAAACCTGCGGTTCATGAAGCGGATGCATTCCCAGACCAACAACCGATCCCGTAAAAAATTGGCCAGACAGGAGATTTATATTTACTTTTTTACCCCCTGGCTGGTCACTTTCCTGATTACCCCTTTTATTTCCAATGCCATATGGGACGTTATCTGGGCTTCCGCAGTCGGTATCCCCATGTAAAACCATCGCTGCCGGTAAAACGGTCCATATAAGAATCTTTTATGGTTCTTATTTTTATCCCTTTATTGATTTATTTTTCATCTACTGCCTGAAAAATATAAAATTTTAAATAATAAGATTCATCAGCCGCCCAAAGAATCGGATGGTCAGGAGCCTGGGTATGAAATTCCACCTGTTTCAACCTCTTATGGGCGCTTTTTGCGGCCTCTTTTATTGTCTTTGCAAACAGTTCCGGCTCCATAAAATGAGAACAGGAACATGTAACCAAGAATCCTCCTTCTTCTAACAGCTTCAATCCCCTCATATTAATTTCCCGATAACCTTTGACAGCATTTTTCACCGAACTTCTGGACTTTGTAAAAGCGGGAGGATCCAAAATCACTACATCAAACCTTTCCCCTTCTTCTTCCAGTTTTGGCAATAAATCAAAAACATCGGCACATTCAAATCTTACCCGCTCCTCCAAATGGTTCAACCTGGCATTCTCCGCAGCCTGACGGATTCCTGCCGCTGAAGCGTCTATGCCCAGAACCGAAGCCGCCCCCGCCATACCGGCATTCAATGCAAAAGAACCGGTATGGGTAAAGCAGTCCAATACCTTTTTCCCCTTACAGATTTTCCGGATAGCTGCCCGGTTATTTTTCTGGTCAAGGAAAAACCCGGTTTTCTGCCCCTCTTCCACATCCACAATATACTTTACTCCATTTTCCACGATTTCTACTTTTGTATCAAACGGTTCCCCGATAAACCCTTTCCATCGTTCCATCCCCTCGTTTTCCCTTACTTTAGCATCGCTCCGCTCATATATCCCCCGGATATGAATATTGTCCTCCGCCAGAGCTTTTTTCAATTTATCCAAAATTACCGGTTTTAGCTTATCAATTCCAAGCGCCAGGGATTCCACTACAAGCACATCCGCAAATTTATCGACAACAATGCCCGGCAAAAAATCCGCCTCTCCGAAAATTAAACGGCAGCATGACGTATCAATCACCTGTTTCCGGTAATCCCACGCTGCCCTTACCCGCTGGTCTATCAATTCCTCTGTCACCGGATTTTCCTTCCGCCTGGACATAAGCCTTACCGTAATCTTCGATTTCGTATTAATAAATCCAAAACCTATAAAATATCCGTCAAAATCATGTACTTCAACAATATCCCCATTCTCAAAAGAACCGGAAATTTTATTGATTTCATTGTCAAATATCCACATCCCCCCGGATTTTACCGTCCGTCCTTTTCCCTTTTTTAAAATAACTGCCGTATCGCCCATTTTCCTTCTCCTCCGTCCTATTTGCGCCGCATCTTTCTGATTCTTTCCTTTTCTTCCGCAGATACACACCTGGATTCCACTATTTTCTGCAGCGATTTATGATATGTAAAATCATTCAGTCTGCTTTCCCTTAAAAATCCCATACAAAGCTTGGGATATCTTATATAACATATGGAAATGGCCCATGCAATTGCCATATCCACATAATAGTTCCCCTGCCGAATTGATTCAAAAATAGGAAACAATTCTTTGATGTATTTATCATTGATATAATAATCCAGCAGCATAACAATCCCAAACCTTGCTTTAAATTCCTCCTCCGAAGACCAGAAGCCTTCCAACCATTCCCAAACCTTTTCCGGATATTCCAAAGCATGTTTAAAACCACTGCAAAAGCTGTCGCACACCGACCAATTATCGATTTTCGGAACAAATTTTTCCGTATAAGAAAAAATATCGGATATATCCCCTTTCATATACCCGATTACCATCCCTTGCAGCATGATTTCTTCAAATAATTCTTCCTTTGATTCTTTTTCCAGAGATGCCTTCAAATAAGCCTTCCCATCTTCTTTCGCTATCCTTTTTGCAAGCCTGCGGAGATGAGGAAGCCGGACACCGATAAAGTTCTCTGTGCCCGGCAGCAATTTTTTCTGAAATTCCCTGTAGCTGTCATCCGCCATCCGCAGGATTTCTTCCCTTATATTGTATAAATTGTAATTTTCCATTTTCCATCCCGATACTTCGTCCGCCATCCTTACTCATCAAAAACCTCATTCAGATAGCTGGCTACTTTTATTGCCCCAATATGATTCAAATCCTCATGATCCTTAAAACAGCAATCCGGAAGCTCTACCGGCATCATGTCTATCACCATTGCATCGTACTTGGAGCAAAAAACCTTTAACGCAGCTATAAGCTCGCGATAATAAACCTTATACATATGCTTTTTATACAAATTGGTATAAGGCGGAATAAAGAAAATAGCCTTGACGCCATGCTCCTGGCAAAAACGTGCATATTCTTCCAGTATAACCTTATTTTCTAAAAGGATATCCGTATACGACCTCCGGTATAGTTCATCAATTTCCTGTGCATCCATATCCAATTGCTCCTGGGACATGGCAGCGCTGTCAAATATCCTCTCCCTTTCCTCTTTCGGTTCATGACTGTTCTTTTCATAAATATCATACAAACTCTTCAAATATTCTTCATCAAAAATTTGTTTTAACTTCCTGTCATCCGCCTGATAAGCCGAAATCAATTGAACCCCTTCTTCCCAGTTATGTGTCGTTCCTGCTATAGGATAATATGCGATGCAATGTCTTCTTTCCATTCTGGATTTTGACATGTCATAACGCAGGGCATATGGCTCTAACCCTATCACCGCATACTGTATATTAGGCATAGACTCGTATGCATGGCAGAACATTTTTAACCCATAAAAAATATCCTGCGCACTGTTCGCCAAAGACACAGTATTCACATGGAGCAATTTACTGCGGACGGCATTCACCACATTAGCGCCGCCGGTTACGACACACTTTACCTTCTCCCCGTCCCGCCTTTTAAAATCGTTGTAAGTTTTATAAAACGAAGGGAACGTAATAAACTGGTATTTCAAATATTCCCAAACCTTAATAATCTTTTCGTTATCCTGAATTGACGCAAGCCCGTATGCCTTCACCGGGTCCGCACACAAAACGTATAAATCATATTCATCAATATAGGCAGGATTTACAGTTCTCCAATGGAAGACGCAATAACCTTTGGTACGCATCTTTTCCGCAATTTCTTCTGACAGCCAGTTATCCCCGTAAATCACGCATTTCTTCCCCTTAAGGCTCCGGTTGATATTCAACTCTTTTTTTAATATCTTGTTATATCCGCCGGTGCATTCTTCATTGGCTGTTCCATTTTGCAATTCAAACGAAAATGTATCCAGTACGGCCTTTATCGTCGCTGCGCTGGCCTTTGGCAAATTTACAAGCCCCTTCGTATATTCCTCTACCTTCTTCAATTCACGCATACGTATGCCGCTTCCCATTTGAATATTTAAAATTGTATTCAGAGAAGATTCCAATGCCCAAAATTTGTTTTCCATCTTTTCATCCCCGCCTCAATAGTATGTATATTTATTCTCAAATACCAGTCTATCACAGTAACGGTTTTCTTTCAATGGACAAAACAAAAGCCTTTAGAACTTCTTGGCACATTGTTTTATGCGGACAAAATAACTGCATACTAAAATGATGTCCGCCCCCATCCATGCAAGGATTTCCGCATAGAAAATCCCTTCTTCTCCTACCAGAAGCGGAAGGGCGATGGCCGTTCCCGTCCGCATTATGAACTCGGCAATACCCGATACCATTGGCAGTAAAGTATCCCCCATCCCCTGCAAAGCGGAACGTATTACATGCAAAATATACAAGATTGGAAGACAAACACTCATAATAGAAAGATAATGGTATGCAATCCCCATCGTCATTTCCACTTCCTGCGGTTCCCCTGAAATAAAACAAGCCAAAATCCCTTTCCCGGAAACAAGCATACATGCCGCAATCGCCGCCGCGGTAAGAATTGCAATACTAAGGGCAGCTTTCATCCCTTTCTTTATCCTGTCCACTTTCCCCGCACCAAGATTCTGCCCCACATAGGTAATCATCGCATAGCCGTAAGAAGTCGCCGCCACTTCCAAAACCCCGTAAAGTTTATTGGTGGCCGTAAACCCGGCGATAAAAATAACCCCGAATCCATTTACGACTGTCTGGACTACCATCCCTCCTATCGAAATAATCGCATTCTGGAATGCCATAGGCAGCCCCAAAAAAACCAGTTTTACATCCATCTCTTTTTCCAGGCGGAAATCTTCCCTGCTTAAAGAAAGAACCTCTATTTTCCTAATATAAAAATAGCAATACAAACCGGAGCTAATTTGGGCGATTATGGTAGCCCCTGCTGCCCCGGCAATCCCCCACCCGAAACCCATGACAAAAATCAAATCCAATACAATATTAATCACTGCTGCCGTTATCATCGCATACAGCGGCGTCCGCCCGTCGCCAAGGGCCCGCAGTATAGAGGCAAAAAGATTATATGCCATTACTACAGGAACTCCCGCAAACATAATGCGCAAATACAGCAAAGACTGATTGATAATTGCATCCGGTGTCTGAAGCAGGCGCAATATCGGGAGTACCGCAGTTTCCCCTAAAATGAGCAATATTACCGCACTGATTGCAGATAACCCTATCGCATTCCCAACAACCTTTCTTAACCTCTTATGATTCCCTGCACCAAACTCCTGGGCCATCAAAATGGAAAATCCCTGCGAAAATCCCTGTATCACACCGAGCATCATCCAATTCAGCCAGTCCGCAGCCCCCAGAGCCGCCAGGGCGCCTACCCCCAGCGCCTGCCCCACTACCATAGTGTCCACTACGGTATACAACTGCTGGAATACATTCCCAATCATCAAAGGAAGGGCAAAAGAAAAAATTAACTTTAACGGCTTCCCTTCCGTCATTACTTTTATATTTACTGCCATTTTACCATCACCAACCTATGCTTTTTTGTGCTTATGCTAAGGAATTATATCAAATTCTAAAAAAATGTACAGTACAAACATTGACAAATGGGTATAAAATATTGTATTATCTTATTTGTTGCAACACAACACAATGAAAAACGGCGCGTGGCTCAGTTTGGTAGAGCGCTGCGTTCGGGACGCAGAGGTCGCAGGTTCAAATCCTGTCGCGCCGATAAACAAAAAGCCCTTAGACAAGGGCTTTTTTGTGGTTCTTTACCTTAACACCTGCTGCCCGCTGGCAACATAGATTTCATACCATTCATAATGCTCCAATTCAACATCCAATGCTTTTATTGCCAAATCCAGCCTTTCCAGCTTATTGCTTCCGGAAATCGGAACTGCGCCTGCCGGATGATACATCAACCATGCATAAATTATCGTTTCCGGTTCTTCATTATGCCTTTTGGCGATTTCTTTTATCTTTTCCATCGCCTTATGGCAAAGCTCATCCCCGCCTTTAAATAACCTTCCTCCTGCCAAAGGCGACCATATCATTGGATGAATCCGCTTTACTGTCAGATAATCCATCATACCGCTGTTAAAATGCTCAAAACATACCGAGTTCCATTCAATCTGGTTTGTTACAAGCCCCCCGTCCATCGCCTGATTTAAGGCATCGAATTTAAACGGGTCAAAGTTAGATACCCCAACTTCCTTTATAAGTCCTTCCTTTTTCAAATCTTTTAAAGCCCTTGCGGTCTCCCACGGATTAAAACATGGGTCTTCCCTGTGAATCAAATATAAATCCAGGTAATCCGTCTGCAAACGCTGCAAGCTTTCTTTGCAGGACTGCATCACCCTTTCATAAGAAGTGTTATAATACCCAAAAGTTTCCCCATTTATTTTTTCCTGAAAAATACCAGTCTTTGAAACCAACTGAATCTTCCCGCGGATGGACTTATCTTCTGCAAAGGCTTCCCCCATTAGCTTTTCGCATAATGTAGCAGAATAAATCTCTGCCGTATCAAAAGAAGTAATCCCTCTCTCAATGCATTCATTCATGAACTTAGCCAGTTCCTGTGCCGTCCATTTCCAATCCTCTAACCTCCAAAACCCTTGTACTACTGCTGAAAGCGATAATTTTTCCGATAATTTTATTGTTTTCATCTCAATCCATGCCTTTCCCCCAACTTGCAGATTTTCGTCCGCAAGCATCCTTTTGGGTATTCAAAATATTTTTTGCAGATTTAAATATATTTTATATTGCAGCCAATATCTGGCATCACCCTCCCAAGGCAGCCAAAACCCGGATATAAACGCTCCATTTTAAGCATTTTTCCTCATATCCAAGGCAACTGCGCTGCATATAATAATACCTTTGATTACTAACTGCCAGTTCGCATTTACACCAATAAACGCCAGGCCATAGCTAATAAATGTAAAAATAATTACACCTATCACCGCCCCCGATACTTTACCAATACCTCCGCTTAAGGAAATACCTCCTACCACGCAGGAAGAAATCGCGTCGAACTCATATGCATTTCCATAAGAACTATTCGCACCTCCGGTCCTTGCCACTTCCATAATGCCGGCCAGACCCACCAGGCAGCTTTCAATGATAAAGACGCTCATAATTACTTTATTCACATTTACCCCGGAAACTTTCGCAGCATCCGGGTTGCCGCCTACAATATAAATATTTTTTCCGAATACCGTTTTATTCAGGACAAACCACACAATAATTACCGCTGCCAAAGCGATTACCACTAATAAACTAATCTGTCCGAATAATTTATAACTGCTTAAGATGCGCAAGTCATCCCGGATACCCCCAATGGGCTGGGAATTGTTGGGTTTTTTTGCAAAATACAGGCAATTGATACCGTATACAATCGTAGACATCCCGAAAGTTGCTATAAATGGCGCCATTTTCAGCTTGGAAATCATAAATCCATTCACTGCCCCAATAACGGCAACTGCCGCAATAGCAAACAGAATAGGGAAGATAATCGGAAGCTCCGGCAAATTAGGCCAAAACCGGTTGGAATACGTAGCCATTTGAGACATGGAAGCTACCAAAACCGCTGCCAGCCCTACTTGCCTTCCACCTGCCAAATCGGTTCCTCCGATAAGGAGAGGGAACATCAACCCCAAAGCACAAATCATTTTTACCGCAGATTGGGTAATAATATCGGTAAATACACGCCATTGCAAAAAGGAAGGCTCTATTATTATAATCCCTATAATCATAAATAGCAAAACGATAACAAGAGCCTTATCAATCAATATCTTTTTTAAATTTATCGTCCTCATTCGGAATCCTCCTCTTTTGCTTTATTGGAAAACATCGTGGCATACTTCATTACTTCTATTTGCGTCGCTTCGTTCTGTTTTAATATTCCCGACAATTTCCCTTCGCACATAATCATTATGTTATCTGACATGCCAAGAAGTTCCGGCATTTCCGAAGAAACCATAATAATTGCCTTTCCTTTTTTTGCGAGATCCCTCATAATCTTATAAATCTCATATTTGGCGCCCACATCGACCCCTCTTGTAGGTTCATCCAAAATAAGGATATCGCAATCCGATAAAAGCCATCTTCCCACCAATACCTTCTGTTGGTTTCCGCCGGAAAGGTTTTTTATCAAGGTGTCCGTACCCGCCATCCTGACATCCAGTTCTTTGCAAATATTATCTACGCTTTTCCCTATTTTTTTCCTGTTAATTAACCCTATTACATTATTTGCCAATTTCTTATAGGCCACTACCAGCGCATTATCCCACACGGAAAGCATCGGTATGATTCCTGTAACCCGCCGTTCTTCCGTCAATAAAGCAAATTTATTTTTAATGGCATCCTGCGGTGTCTGGTTTACAATTGTTTTCCCATTCATCGTCAGCGTTCCCGCACTTATCTTCCTCAGTCCGAAAATCGCTTCCACCAGTTCTGTCCTTTGGGCGCCTACCAGGCCGCCAATCCCTAATATTTCCCCCTTATGAAGCTCAAAATTAATATGTTCAAAAGAATGTTCCTGCGCACTTGTAAAATCCTCTACTTTCAAAAGCACTTCTTCCTGAACCGTGCCTTCTGCAGGCGGGAACCTTTCTTCCATATTACGTCCAACCATTTGATGAATTATTTCATCAATTGTAATATCCTTGATTTCCCATTTTCCTACATACTGCCCATCCCGCATGATAGTTATCTCATCCGCAACTTCAATAATTTCCTCCAGTTTATGGGAGATATAAATAATAGAACGGCCTTCCGACTTTAACCTGTTGATGATTTTGAAAAGATGTTTTGTCTCGGCTACGGTAAGAGACGACGTAGGTTCATCCATAATAATGACTTTGGCATCATAGGATACTGCCTTGGCAATTTCAATGGCCTGAAGCTGTGAAACAGATAAGCTTTTTGCCAGAGTATCCGCAGGGATATCAAATTCCAGATCTTTCAGCAATTCCTCTGTCATTGCCTTCATCTTTTCCTCATCTACCACCATGCCTTTTTTTACAAATCTTCCTACCCATATATTATCCACTACATTCCGGTAAGGAATCGGGTTCAATTCCTGATGAATCATAGATATCCCCAATTTTAAAGCAGTATTGGGGTCTGTCATTTCCACTTTTTCCCCATCCAGCTCAATTGTCCCCTCTTCCGGATGGTATAACCCGAACAGGCATTTCATCAATGTAGATTTTCCGGCGCCGTTTTCACCGATTAAAGCATGTACCGAACCGGGTTTTACCTCCAGTTGTACCTTATCAAGCGCCTTTACACCCGGGAATGATTTACACATATTACTTACTTTCAACCTATACTTTTCCAAGTAATATTCCTCCCTTCTATAGGGCGGCCGCCCAGTTTTCTTTTGCAGCCGCCCAAATGATTAAAGCCTCTTTTTCGTCTATTCTGAAATAGAATTCATCAATTCCAGTGTTGCATCCAAATTGCTGCTATCTACAATTACGTAGGGAACCCATACATATTTCCCCTCTACCGTACAATCAACCCCTACTACATCTTCCGTAATTTCTTTTCCTTCTTTTACAGCCTTTACTACATTGATAATAGCATCGGACTGGTTCAGCCTATCGTTCAATACGGTGCCCAGCAAAGAACCTGCTTTCATTGCTTCCAAAGCGTCAATATTGGCATCTATCCCTACAATCGGAACAAATTTTTCCGGGTCGCCGCTGTTATACCCGTTATTGATGCAAGCCTGTACTGCGCCCATCGCCATACTGTCGTTGTTGCAGAGAACGCCTTCAATCCCGTCAATCCCATATGCGGTAATCCACGCATTCATTTTATCCAATGCCTGCGCCTGATCCCAATTTGCAGTATCCATTGCCAGTATTTCATATTCAATCCCCTGTGCGCTCAAAGTTTCTTCATAAGCCTGTGTACGCAAAACAACATCCTGCTGCCCGATTTCACCCTGCAATACAACCAACTGGAGAACACCGTCACCGTTCTTGTCCGCAATTTCTTTATTTGCATTCCAATAATTAATCAACGCCTGCGCACACATTTCCCCGGATTCTTTTGCCTGTGCGCCTACATAAAGAATATTGTCATAGCTTTCCATCGTAGCTTCCATTGGCTCCATATTGAAAAATACGGCCGGAATCCCTTCTTCGCTGCACTTTTGAGCCATCGTTTCCGTACTCTCTCTATCGGGCGCACAGATAGCAACTACATCCGTTCCTTTCGTAAGAGCCGCTTCCAATTTGCTGATAGCGGTAGAAACATCGTTTGCTGCATCTTGCATATCAAGGGAAATACCCCCTATTTTTTCTTCTTCATTTTGCATTATAATACGGAAGCCGCTCTGGAACTGGTCGTCAAATGCCCTCCAAATAACGGTAGCATTTACGGAACCGCCTGCTGCTTCGCCTTCTGTAGCAGTTTCTGCTGCAGTTTCTGTAGCAGTTTCTGCGGCAGCATCCGTGCTTTCTTCTGTTTCATTTTCTGCAGCATCTGCAGCGGGAGCTTCTTCTTCTGCCGCCGGCGCCTGTTGGGTTTCATTTGTTGTACCGCAGGCAGTGAGGGAAAATACCATTGCAGTTGCTAATATTGTACTCAATAATCTTTTTTTCATATTTTTATCCTCCGTTTTTTATTTGCCCAAATTAGCTTTCAAACCTGAAATCCTTCATTTTTCCTTTGATAAATTCCTTTGCGGAATTTTTGGAATGGATGAACATTGCCGTATTATATTTAAATTCCGGCTGCTTTTTTAACTCTTCAAAAGAATCTGCAACTGCCGTAAGTACATCCGTTGCCACATTAATTTTGCGAATCCCATTGCGGATTGCTTCCTGAACCTGGTCAATAGGTGTTCCCGATCCTCCATGAAGTACCAACGGTACATCTACCACTTCTTTTATTGCTTTCAGCCTTTCGATGTTAAGATGGGGCGCTGCAACATAATGCCCATGCTGGGTTCCAATGCTGACTGCCAGACAGTCCACCCCTGTCCTTTCCACAAATTCTTTTGCTTCCGCAGGATCCGTCTGTGCCGCTTCGGGGCCTTTTACGATTAAATCCCCTTCTTCCCCTACCAGTTTTCCTAATTCCCCTTCTACCGTAATGCCAAGGGTATGCGCATAATCCACAACCTTTTTTGTCAAAGCCACATTTTCTTCAAACGGCAGGGAGGAGCCATCAATCATTACAGAAGAATAGCCCGCCTGAATTGCAGCAACACATTCTTCATATGTACGGCAATGGTCCAAATGAAGGGCAATCGGTATCTGAGCATTTGCTGCTGCCCTTTTTACAGTCTCCAC
Organism: uncultured Kineothrix sp.; assembly: GCA_910588855.1. Classification (GTDB taxonomy): domain Bacteria; phylum Bacillota; class Clostridia; order Lachnospirales; family Lachnospiraceae; genus Kineothrix. The sequence continues at coordinate 48,905 of CAJUSR010000014.1, forward strand.
TGTTCCTTCAAACCCCCCCATCAGGTCGCAGCAATCCGTTCCCGTAATAAATATAACCGGGCAGTTCAATTCGGACCCTGCTTCAATAGCTGCCAGCGCTGTCTCGTAAGAAACCGTCACATAAGCGCCATATGCAACCTGCTGTTCCTCCGCTAGTTTCAGAATTTCTTTCATTGGTGCAAATTTCATAATCTCCATCCTTTCTTTTTTTATTTATAAAAACTTTGATATAAATCAAAAGCTTCTTCATAATCCGGTATTCCCGCGGTTCCTCCTATACTCCCCACATTTTTTGATGCCACGCAGGAAGCAAATTCCGAACCGGAAAATACATCAAACCCTCTGGCCAGGCCGGTCATCAATCCGGCCATAAAAGAATCGCCGGCTCCCGTCGTATCTACCACAGGCAGCCCTTCCGGGCATTTGATAAACCTTTTTTCTTTAAAATCCGTAACAAAGCATCCCTTAGCCCCCATCTTTACCCCAAATGCCTTCATCGGAAACTTTTTAAAACATTCTGCTATTAATTCCGGATCTGTCTGCCCGGTAATTTTAACCGCTTCATCCATACTTGGGAAAAAAACATCCGTTTCCATAAATGCCGGGGCTAGATAAGAAAGCCAATCCCTTTCAGGATCCTCCAAATTATAGGCCGCATCCATAACCGTCATCTTCCCTAAACGGTGTGCCCTGAGAAAAACGTCCTTTATGCCCCCTTCATCCATTTTGCGCATCGCCATAGCAGAACCGATGTATATCATATCCGTCTCTTCAATCGCCTCGTCGCTGATATCTTCGCCGGAAAGCTTTTCAAAAATGGATTTTTCCGATAAAAAGTGCCTCTCTCCGTTTTCATCAATCAATGCATAGGATGCCGCCGTAGCGCATTCCTCCTCATAGACTACACCCGAAGCATGAATCCCATATTTATTGCATTCGTTTAAAATAAACTTCCCGTTGGCATCCCTTGCAACCCTTCCTGCAACAGAGACAGAATTACCCAGTTTAGCAAGCCCTATTGCCACATTGAGGGCATCCCCGCCGCAGCAAACAGAGGGCTTGTCAATCTTTACGCTATCCAATGTCAAAATATTGGATGGTACAGGAGAAAGCAGCGTATCGCACACCATCATTCCTATACAAAGCATTTTCATCCGTCCAACCACTCTCCTTTCCCTTAAATCCCTTTTCCCTCTGCATCTACACTTTGGATTCTGTTTCGTTCATTCTAATGTACGTACATTTGTATGTTTATATATTTGCATATTCGATAAAAAAAGTCAATATATTTTTTCAAATTTATTTATTTTATCTAATTTAATTTCCGTACTATAATAAAAACTTGATAAAATTGTCAATTTTAATTATTATCTATTGCTTTTTTTGATTCGATATCATATGATAAATGTATATTTGTTTTATTGTCCGTACATAGAAAACATAAAAATAATAATACGTTAAATCTTAAGGGGGAAATACTATGCAGTTATTTCAGAAAAAACTCGATAAAAACACACCGATACCTCTATACTTTCAGTTAAAGGGCATTATATTAAGCGATATTCAGGACAATTGTTTTTCCGTAGGGGATACCATTCCTACCGAAAACGAATTAGTGGAATATTACCATATCAGCCGTTCCACCGTAAGGCAGGCAATTTCCGAACTCGTTCAGGAAGGCTGGCTTACAAGAAAAGCGAGCAAAGGAACTTTTGTGACGAAGCCGGAACAAAAATCCAGCTATATCCGCTCTTTTGAACCTTTTTACCAGCAGATTTCCCGATTGGGGAAAACCCCCCGCACCGAGTTAATTGACTTAAATGTGATTACACCGAATCCGGAAATTGCCAAAAAGCTGGATTTAAAACAAGGGCAAAAGGTGATTTCCATGTTCCGTAGACGTTTTGCCGACGATATCCCTATGGTGACTTTCCAGAATTATATACCTTACGATTTATGTTCATTTATATTAAGCTATGATTTTAAGGTGCATTCTTTATATGAATTGTTGATGAACAATCCATCCACACAGATTGCCAATACAAAAACCATTGTTTCCGCAATGAATGCCACCACGGAAGATATCGAACTATTAAATGTAAAGGTAAACACGCCTATGCTCTATTTCCATAATATTTCAACTACCGCAAACGGAACTATCGTAGACTATGCTTTTGCACATTATAGAGGCGATTTAAACAAATTTGAATTTGACGACAGCCCAAAACGCTAACTGGAAAAGAACCATATCTTTGTCTTTTCTTTCTTCCTGCGATTCAGGAGTCAAAAGGTCTGTCCGGCACTGCCGCCTGGCCGATGGCACAAAAAAATATTGTGCCATCGGCCAGGCGGCAGTGCCGGACAGACCTTTTGACTCCTGAATCTTACTTCCATATCGTATATCCTTTTTCTTAAGAAATAATTCCATTTTCTTTAAAAATTATATCCTGATATCTTTTATTTTATTTTTTTATCCTTTTTCTATCAAATTCCATCGCTTGATTTGAAACGGTTCCTATTTTATTGAAGATTTTGTCGGGCGGGCCACGTTATACTTAACAAATACAAAAGATAACCATACGATGAGAATGGAGGCAAGCTATGAAATATATTACTTTTACCGTACCCTGCTACAATTCAGCCCCTTATATGGAACGATGCATCAATTCCCTTTTGACTTTTAAAAACGAAGTGGAAATTATCATTGTAGATGATGGCTCCACGGATAAAACACCGGAGATTGCCGACCAATACGCCCTTCTTTATCCGGAAACGGTTAAGGTCATCCACAAGCAAAACGGCGGCCACGGCTCAGGTGTCAACACCGGGCTCGCCCACGCCACCGGCAAGTATTTTAAAGTAGTGGATTCCGATGACTGGCTGGATTGCCGTTCTTTGCAAAAGGTGCTTTTCCGCATAATGCATTGGGAAAAGCAACAAAAATGGGCAGATATGATTGTATGCAATTACGTTTATGACCATTTATACGAAAACAAGACAAAATCCATGTCCTATAAAAATGTTTTTAAAGAAGGGCAGATGCTTACATGGAACGATATCGGCATATTTTCCCCTTCCCAGTATTTAGTCATGCATTCCCTTATCTTCCGCACTGACATATTAAAGAAAAGCGGTGTCACTTTGCCGGAACATACCTTTTATGTAGATAACATTTTTGCATACCGCCCCCTGCCTTATGTAGAAAAAATCTATTATATCAATACCGATTTATACCATTATTTTCTTGGCAGGAAAGACCAGTCTGTCAACGAGGAGATTTTGAAGCAGAGAATCGACCAGCAGATATATGTTACCAAATTAGTAGCCGACTGCGTGGACTTAAACGAGGTAAAAAACAAATATCCCAAGCTCGCCAGATATATGACAAGGAACGTTTCCATTATGATGGCGATTTCTTCTATCCATCTTCTCCTTATCAACTCAGAGGACTCGTGGCGGAAAAGGGCGGATTTGTGGAATTATATCAAATCCAACAACCGGAACCTCTATCATAAGCTCCGCTATACTACGTTAAGCAGCTTTACCAATCTACCTGGGAAAGCGGGGCGCCTTTTGACTGTTACCGGGTATAAAGCTGCCCGGAAAATTTATCAGTTTAATTAGCTTAAGGAGGATGCAATGGCAAAGCTTTATATCGCCTTAGTAGATACCCCGGGGGTATTTGCCTGGATGATACGTAAGACTATCAGAATCAACTATATACATGTGGTGTTATCTTTAGATGGGAATTTTCAGGAAGCTTATAGCGTTGGGAGGCGGAATCCCTTTATCCCTTTTTTTGCAGGATTTGAGAAAGAAGATATCTATCAAATACACCGGGCATTCCCTACCGCACGCTACAAAATATATACCATCCAATGTACCGATAGGCAGAAAAAAGAGCTTACCCATCAATTAAGGCATTGTTACCGGCAAAGGTTCCGTTATCACTATTGCATCATTGGTTTATTCTATCTGCTGTTGGGAAAGCCTTTTTACCAGACAAATTACTACACCTGTTCTTCTTTTATTGCAAGAATACTGCAGGAGCATGGAATACTTTCCTTCCCCAAACATTTTTCACTTGTAACACCCAGAGATTTTTATGAATATGGGCAGGGCAGACAACAGGATATTATCTTTGAGGGGCAGCTTCAGGAATTATGCCTGTTAGTAAACGCCCACCGCTTGACAAATTATATGGTCTACCCATGCCACTGAGGCCACTATGAAATCAAAATTATCCAAAAAAATACAACCGGTTTTCTTTTTCATTATTATGCTGTTAACTTTTTATGCCGTATTTAGCAAAAATGATTTGACCCAAATCATTACTTCTTTACGGAAGCTAAATCCGTTTTATTTTATATGTGCCTCTTTTTCCGCCGTATTTTTTGTATGTATGGAAGGGTTTATGATATGGTTTCTCCTAAAAGCCTGCCTGGAAACAAACCGCAGCCATTCTTCCACCCATGTACAACCCACCGGAAACCAGGTTTCCCTTTTCCGTTGCTTTTCCTATTCTTTTATCGGTTTTTTCTTCTCCGGGATTACCCCTTCTGCGACCGGAGGGCAACCTGCCCAGTTGATAGCGATGAAAAAGGATAATATCCCTTTGGGAAGCGGCAGCCTTGTCCTTATGGTAGTTGCCGTTTTCTATAAACTGATATTGGTCATTATAGGGGCTGTTATATTACTTTTCTGGAAAGAGGAATTGGCAGGATACTTTGGGAATTATCTGATGTTATTTTACCTTGGCATTCTATTAAATGCCCTTCTCGTCTTTTTTCTGCTGTTGGTTATGTTTCATGGAAAATGGATGGAGAGTCTGTTTGTATATGTGGAAAAATTCTGCGAAAAAATCCATATATGCAAGCCTTCTTTCAAAAGAAAAGAAGCGTTTCATCATCTCATATCCGATTATGAGGAAACGCTTCAATTCCTTATCAGCCATCCGGCAAAAATATTATTAACCGCAATCTGCACCCTTTTGCAAAGGAGCAGCCTTTTTTTGCTAACCTGCTTTATTTATCAGGGATTTGGGCTTTCCGGGCATGGTACATTGCTCATTATGGCATTACAGGCTTCTGTTTATATTTCCGTAGATATGCTGCCTTTGCCCGGTTCCCAGGGCATATCTGAACTCGTATATGCCTCCGTATTTGCCTCTGTTTTCACGGAAACCTATCTTGCATCCTCCATGTGCGTTACCAGAGGGCTTAGTTTTTATTTCCTGCTTATCCTTGGCTCCGTTATCAGCCTCTTTTATTCCCGCGGGCAACGAGCCAAGTAGCTGCTTGCAGACATTTGGCGACTGCCGCCTCATTCCTTTAACTCCGACCGGTAAAACTGCAGGAATGTCAATGTGGTAATAATTGCAGCCAGAATATCCGCAACAGGCTCTGCCAAAAGAATACAGAAAGTTTTCCCCCCATCCTTTACCAAATCCATAACCGGATCCGCCATTGTCTGTGCCAAACCGGATTCTCCCAGCAGCAAGGGCAATATATAAATCAACGGTATCAGCAGGAACACTTTCCTCAGCAAAGCCATGCAAAGGGAACGCTTTGCCTTCCCTAAAGCCATAAAAGACTGCTGACAGGCTATCTGTGCCCCAAATATCAACGCTCCAAACATATAAATACGGATTGCCCAAGACGCATATCGTATCGTATTTCCGTCGCCGGAAAAGATTCTGGCAAATATAGGGGAGAACCACATAATAATACCGGAAGATACAATAGAATATATCAGGCAGACTTTAAAAGCCAGACGGAAAGCTTCCCTCACCCTGCCGTAGTTTTTCGCGCCATAATTATAGGATAAAATTGGCTGCGCCCCTTGCGCAATGCCTCCTAAAGGAAGCCATACCATCTGATACAAACTCATTAAAATGGCCATTGTGCCTACTGCCATGCTGCCCCCGTAAACCGACATCTGATTATTGAATGATATTTGCAGCAAACCTTCCGTTGCGCTCATCACAAAAGGGGATATGCCCAACATCATAATGGAGCCAAGTGTGGATATTTTAGGCGGCAAGTATTTTGCCCTCAGCCTGACCGGCGATTTGCGCAGCAGAAAATATAGCACCCATATCGCAGAAACCCCCTGTGAAATCACCGTTGCCACGGCCGCCCCTGTAATCCCCATTCCCAATCCAAAAATAAAAACAGGATCCAGCACAATGTTCAAAATCGCCCCAATCAATATAGTAGCCATACCCATTTTGGCAAATCCCTGTGTATTAATATACGGGTTCATGCCCTGCGCAATCTGTACACATACCGTACCTAACGCATAAACCCGGATATATTCTATCGCAGGCCTTAAGGATAATTCATCCGCCCCAAACAGCAAAAGTATAGGCTCTTTAAACAGCTCAATCATTACTGTTATAAGAATACCCGATGTTACCAACGCAGCAAAAGAAGCCATCATGATTTTCTCAGCTTCTTCCTTGTCCTGCTTGCCCAGCATAATAGCCGCCAAAGGGGCTCCTCCAGTGCCAAACAACTGCGTAAATGCCTGTATTAACGTAATAATAGGCACTGCCACGGCCAGCCCAGCCATACCAACAGTGCCATTATCCATGTTACCGATATAAATACGATCCACCATATTGTAAAGCATACTTACCAGCATAGCAATGATTGCCGGAATTGCAAGATTTAACAATAATGTACTGATTTTTTTTGTTGCCAATTCACTTGTTTCTGCCACTCGCGCCATCTCCTTTTGTCTCTTTATTACCTTTTATTATATCTCCCCTATTTTATTTTGCAAGAATAGACAGCCCAAGTCAAATAGAATTACAACCACAAGAGATATATCAACGTAAGGATTAACCCTGCGCAAAAAAGCAACAGCCCAAAAGATAAGCTTCTTCTTATAATCGTACTGTTCTCCTGCACTTCTTCATATTTTAAAACCAATCTATGCTCACAGCCTTCCCTGTGAGGTCGTTTCCGCCAGAAGGTCATATTCATAAAATGCACAAAATTAGTCATTCCGGTACCGATTATATGGGTCAGATAGGTTCCTTCCTCCAACTCATGGGGAAGTTTACTGTCCCTGTAAATGGTTTTCCGTAAAAGCACCACGAAACCATCCACAAGGCTGTCGAAGATACGGCAGACAACACCGAATATCATTGGCAGGATATGCTGCAGCAAAGGACGGTATACCGCATTTTCCAAATCCCAGTAACGATTCCATCGGTCTATATATATGGTTCCGCCTTCCTCTTTCTTCATCATCCATTTCCTTATCAGCACAAAGTAAATAGCAGCCCCGATAATAATGGAAATCACCCCGCCTTTTAAATTGGCGGCATTAAAATACTCCACATCCCCTTCCAATGTCTCCGGGCTCAAAAAACCCTGCCCAAAATCGGCCATAAAGCCCATAACGGTTCCCGGCAAAAACCCCATAACAGGAAAAACCAAAGCGCTTATTGTCAATACAAAAGCACTGGCCTTATTCATATATTTCCCGCACAAATTATCGAATTGCTCCTGTATGGAGCCATCATTATTTTTTTCTATAAATAGCGCTACATACAATTTCAGCATATAGGCTACCGTACATCCGCCGCTGATTAAGAAAATCCATTCTATGCCTTTCATCGCCCCTGCGCTCAAAAACCCTGCCTGCAAATGGTTCAAATGCAACGCTTCGATATATTCAACAATACTTTCATGTATCAAAGTTTTGCTGATATATCCATTCCAAAAAGGGATACCGCCGATGCCAAGGGCCCCCATAAGAAATATAAAATGAAGCAGCGGTTTTTTATGCCCAAACCCTCTGATTTCATTCAAATCCAGTTTATGGATATTCATAAACACAACACCTGCTGCCATAAACAATACGAGTTTTATCAAGGAATGGTTTACCATATGAAGCAGGGAACCTCTGACAGCCAAACCATTCTCACTGCCCAACAGGCCCTGCATACCAATCCCCACAAGGATAAATCCTATTTGAGAAACGGAAGAACACGCCAAAGTCCGCTTTAAATTCACGGTAAATAAAGCGAGTACCGCCCCAAGCAGCATCGTTGCCGTACCGGTAAGAAGAATCAATGTACCCCATTTTATATCGTATAGGAACATTTTACAGCTTACTACAAGAATGCCGAAAATGCCCGCCTTTGTTAAAATACCTGATAACAGGGCACTGGCCGGTGCCGGCGCCACCGGATGGGCTTTCGGCAGCCATATATGAAGGGGAAATGCCCCTGCTTTTGCGCCAAACCCGAATAACAGACAGGTTCCTGCAATATAAAGCGTTTTCCTCCCGGCCTCGTATTCCGTTCCCGTACCCAACATTATCAATCGACAGCTTTCATACAATCCATCTATGTCCAGCGTGCCTACTTCATGATAGAGCAGCAATAATCCCATCAACATCACGAGGCCGCCTGCTACTGCTACCGCCAAATAAGTTTCCGCCGCACGGAGCGATTCCTTTTTTTCATCATGGGCTACCCAGACATAAGAAGTAAAGGACATCATTTCAAAGAAAATAAACAATGTATACAAATCTGCAGACAGGAAAACCCCCATTGTAGCGCCTAACGTAAGAAGCAGGAAAAAATAATATCTGTTCCGGTTCCTATAATGGGCAAAATATTCTTTGGAAAATACCGTAGACATCATCCACATAAATGTTGCTATTCCCCCGTACAATGCACGGAATCCATCCAATGTAAAGTGAAGACCCATCCCGCAAAATCCTGGGATTGTACAGGAAGAGGGATATCCAAAGGAATTTGCAGGGTTTTTCATCAACTCCCACGACATATAATACATGCAAAATACAAACAACATTGCGGCAAATTCCACAATAACAATACAATCGGCAGCATAATCCCTCGCTGTTTTATTCCTCCGCCCAATCAAATAGGTCAATATTGCCCCTGCCATAGGAAAGAAAACAAGGCAGGATAACATATAATTCCCTTCCATGATTTACCTCCATTCCAAATTATCCGTTTCAATAACCATAAAACTAATCATCCGGTAATCACATTGTCTTATTTAAACGACTTTATAATAACCGCCTGCCACATCTTCAAAAAATTTCACCAAAGGGGAAGAAAACAATCCAAAAGCAATGATAACGGCTGCAAAAACAAAAAGCGGCAGCAGCATCTTCCAGTTCGGGTCGGAAAACCCCTCTATAGTTTTTTCATCAAAATCTTGGGGAGGAAAAAATGCCCTGACTACGATTGACAGCATATAGATAGCCGTCAGCAATGCCGAAATAAGCAGACAGCCTATTCCAAAATAAGCCATTTTATTTCCGCTTTCCACTGCCGCCCGCGCCAGGTTCCATTTACTGATAAATCCCGCCAGCCCGGGTACGCCCATAAGAGCCAAAGATGATACGGTAAAGATACCAAAAACCCACGGCATCTTTTTCCCTAATCCATCCAGTTCATGAATATAATGTTTTTCCGTCTGGTGCATAATTGCCCCTGCGCAGAAAAAAGAACAGATTTTCATAAAAGCATGAAATGCCATATGGGTCAATGCCCCTACCATCCCTAAAGGCGTCATAATCACTGCACCGAATAAAATATACGATAAATTACTAATGGTGGAATATGCCAGCCTTCTTTTTAAATGGGTTTCTTTTACCGCCCGGCTGCATCCATATACGATTGTGAACATGACTATCCCCATCAATAAATACTGGGTCCATGTCCCTCTGAGGAAGTCAGCGCCAAAGCTGTAATACGTAAGCCTCAATATTGCAAATGCCCCTGCTTTTACTACCGCTACCGCATGCAGCAGCGCGGTAACCGGAGTCGGCGCCACACCTGCCTGAGGCAGCCATGAATTGAAGGGGAAGATTGCTGCTTTTACGCCAAAGCCCATAAAAGCAATGACATAAATCAACAGCAGGATATTTGCCCGCTCCCCCACTTTTTCCAAATCCAATACTCCGCCAAGGACAAATTCCGTCGTCGTTCCATAAACAATTACAAATATCATACCAATAAAAGCAAATGCCGCCCCGCCCAAAGAATAGTACAAATACTTGCGGCTTGCCAATATGGCTTCTCTGGTAAGCGTATGCATCACCAAAGGTACCGTCACTAAGGTAAGAAGCTCATAAAAGAAATACATGGTCAGAATATTATCCGCCAACGCAATGCCAAGGGTTACGCCATAAGTAATGGTATAAAACATAAAAAATACTTTTTCGTGTTTTTCCTTTGTCATATATTCAAATGCAAACAAAGTCGCCAATGGCCAAAGGAAAGAAACGAGCCCGGCAAAAACCATCCCCATACCGTCTACCCTAAAAGCAATTGCCAGATTGCCGGTAAACTTGGCCAGAATAAAATTATCTATCGGTCTGTGGTAAAGCAGCGACCAGACAAGGATTGTATTGATAACCACTGCCATTTCCAAAAATATCTCCATATGCTGCCGCTTCTTAAAGGGAATCACAGGTACCAGCACACCTGTAAACACCGGTATCAGAATAACGGCTATCAACATTATTTTACTCATACTCTGGCTCCCTTCTATAAAACCTCCGATACAATACCGGAAATATAATGAATCAGAAGATTAGGCGCCATGCCAAGGGCTACAGCCAATATGGCAAGGATGGCTATCGGCGCCAACATATACAAAGAGGTTTCTTTCTTTCTATTCAACGGATTCTGTTCCGGGTAGCAATAACCATCTCCCGGAAAAAATCCTTTTATTGTAAGCGGAAGCAAATATCCTGCCGTAAGTAAGGCACTTATTAAAAGGATTACAGGGCCAAGCAAACAGAATATCCCTTCCCCGGATTCCAGCGCCCCCAAAGCCAGATACCACTTACTGATAAACCCTCCAGTAGGCGGAATCCCTATCAATGCCAGAGAAGCGAAAGTAAAGCACCACATCGTTACAGGCATTTCTTTGCCGATTCCGGTCAAATCATCTACTTTTACTTTGCCGGTCTTATGTATCACGGCCCCGGCAACCAAAAATAACGCGCACTTGACAAATGCATGGTATACCACATGCAAGAAAGCTCCTTCTAAAGCTATTGGCTGGAGCAGGGCCAACCCGAACAAAATATAAGATACCTGACTTACTGTGGAATAAGCCAGCCTTTTTTTCAAAACTTTTTCCCTATATGCCAGCATAGAACCCATAAATATGGTGATAAGCGTCAGCGTCAGCCAAACTGTCTGCACCCATGTCCCGCGGATAAAATCCGCCCCGAACATATAATAAACTACCCGAATCATCCCAAGGACTCCGCCTTTTACAATAACTGCCGACAAGACAGCGCTGGCCGGGGCCGGGGCTACCGGATGGGCCGTAGGAAGCCATGCGTGAAGAGGGAACATGCCGGACTTTACGCCAAAACCAAGAATCATAATAAATACAGCCACCAATAACAGGTTTTCATTCCCGGGCAGCATACTTTTATCCAATACACCCCCCGCCGTAAACGTAAGGGTATTCCCGAACCGGTATAAAAAATATAGGCCAAATAACGCCATATAGGCCCCGCAAAAAGAATAAAACATATACTTTAAAGCTGCCATCACCGCTTCCCTGCTCCTTGTATGGATTACCAACGGCATAGACAGCAATGTCATCAACTCATAAAATACATAAAAGGTAATCATATTTCCGGCAAAATTCAAACCAAGTAAAATACCGAATACCATCAGATAAAAACCATAAAACCTTTTTTCCCCTGCTTCCCCTTTGCCATGCCCGGTTTCCATATACGAAAAGGAGAAAAAACCTGCCAAAACCCAGATAACCGTCACTACCGCCGCAAATAAAATGCCTATATTGTCCGGTTTAAAATAGATCGGAAGCGTAACTGTAAAATAAAATAAAATAATCGCTTCCCCGTTTATATGAAACAAGGCATACGCTGCGGAGACCCCGGTAATTGCCAAAGCCGTTCCCGTTATTCCAATTAAAACTTTCCTGTCCTCAGGTTCCTTCATAAACAGAAGAAACAGCCCGGCAGCAATTGGAAAAAAGATTGGAAAAAGCATTATATAAATCATATTTTACCCCATTTCTGCGCGGCTTTTGCGCAAAACCAATTCGGCTTTCAAATTTGTGGATGCCGCACAGACACAAATTTGATTCTGCTTTAAGCAAACATCATAAGCCCGGACTCTATCAAATCAACAATCGGCTGTGAGCAAACACCGAGCAAAATATTTAAGACGACAAAACAGAATAAAACCGCCGCATATACTTTATTATCCCTCCATGCGACCGTAGGATATTCCCTGTCATTCACCGGCGTATAAATGCGGATTACCGTTTTCATAAAGTAAATGGCGTTCAATATCGTACTGATGCCCAATACAATAAGCGTTGGCAGCATCTTTACCGTATTTTGCACCGCTGCCTGGGAAAACAGTAATTTACTGATAAATCCTGAAAACATGGGCACACCCACCATAGACAATGCCCCTACCGAAAACGCCACACCGGCACACTTATTCCTATAGCCGGAACCGGTCAATTCTATAAATTTCCTGCTGCCGCCGGAAACATCCGTCAAACCGATAGCGGAAATAAAAAGCAAAGACTTGGTGGCCACATGGGAAAGGACATGAAAAACCGCCGCAACCATCCCTACCTGGGTTCCCATACCTACGCCCATATAAATATATCCCACCTGCGCCACAGAAGAAAATGCAATCATCCTTCTCACATCGTTTTCCTTAATCGCGCTTAAAGACCCGAATACCATGCCCATCAAAGCAAATATAAAAAGTATATTTACAATTTTGCTGTCATGGAATACATCAAATCCTATCACTCTGTATATAATCTTAAACAGCAGGAAAATATATCCTTTTGATACAAGGCTGGATAATATGGCTGCAGAGGAAACCGTAGAATACCCATAAGCATCCGGCAGCCATGCGTGGAACGGGAACAAGGCGCTTTTAATTGCCAGCCCCACAGATATAATGGCAATTGTCACAAGCAACGGCGGCCTGTATGCCCCTTCCGCTACTATCTGGGTGATTTCCATCTTAATATTTGACATAAGCAGATGCCCCGTCAAATCATATAACATACAAATCCCTACCAAAAACAGGCCGGAGCCTAACAGACTCATAATCATATAGCGGACAGACGCTTCGATAGTCCGCCCGTTTTGCCGTATCATAATCAGCCCGCAGGCGGAAATCGTATTAATTTCCACAAATACATATGCCGTAAACAAATCGTTGGTATATAGCAAAGCGAGCAAAGAACTCAACATCAAATCGGACAATACATAATAAAGCCCCTGTTTCCCTTCTTCTACCTCCTGTACCAATTTGTGCCTTCCTCCCAAAAGGGAGAGCAGCATAATCACACAGAAAAATAATGCTAATCCCGTTTCCAATATCCCTATCCGCAATTCATTGCCCCAGGGCGCAGGAAAACGTCCCATAACATAAACATACGATACGCCGGTTTTTGCCACATATAGAAATACCGCAGCGGACAACAGGATATTAAGGGTAAGCACCGCTACATTTACAATTCTTGCCATCTTTTCTTTGAATGCAGAACTGACAATCCCTGCAAACATACAGAACATAATGGAAAAACAGGGAAAATTCTGCACAAATTCCATTTCTCCGGACATTTTCTACAACCCCTCTTTCTTTAAACGAAGGGATATTTCATCCAAATCCAACGTATGATATCTTTGATAAAGCCGGATTGTCAGCGACAGCATCAAAGCGGAAACGGAAACGGATACCACAATGCCAGTCAATACAAGACCGCTTGGCACAGGATTGATATAAGCTTCCGTACTCTGTATACCGTCTACCACAATCGGCGCAACCCTTCCCGAAATATACCCTTTTTCCGCCAGAAACAAATACACTGCCGTATCCATTATGTTCAATCCTATAATTTTTTTAATCAAATTGCTTTGCAGCATGAGATTACCGAAGCCTATCACGAACAAAATCATCGCTACCGCTTCCCCGTAATTGTTGAATAAATTAGCTCCCATCTTTACAGCCCTCCTCTGCGGAACAATGCGTAAAAAGCATACATTGTACATGCTACTTCTATACCCACACATATATTAATTGGAAAAATTATGCCGGCGCTGACAATATGTCCCGGAATCCCCAACGGAATATGGTTCTCTATACCGTTGGCACCTGTTACATAATAGTAAATCCCAATCAGCCCATAAGTACAAAGGGCGGAAACCTTAGTTATCTTATATATTTTCTCGTCAAAGAAACGCTCTGTCTTCTTAAACCCAAATGCGCTGGCATATAAAATCATGCCCGCCCCTATCGTTGCCCCTCCGGAAAAACCTCCCCCCGGCGACAAGTGACCGTTTAATATAATATAAATCCCAAAAATAAAGATTATCGGCACAAGTATCATTGCAGCCCCCTGCAAAATCGCATCGTTTTTCGGCTCAAACCGCCTGTCATTCATTACTTCCTGCCTCTTTAACTCCGCATCTTCCACCATAAGCATAATCATAACGCAGCAGGTAGCAATAAAAAGCACATTGGTTTCGCCAAACGTATCGAAAGCGCGGTAAGTAAGTATCATACCGGTAACGATATTGACAGCCCCGGTTTCCTGCATACCGCTTTCAATATACCTCTCTGCTACTTCGTTATTGTCCGGGTTGGATGCATTGCCCGTAGGAGGCAGATAAGAAACGGTAAACAGCAAAAGGCCAGCCAGCATAGCACAAAATACAACTGCCATTATTCTGTAAAAACGACGGAACAAAAACAGCCATTTATTATGCCTTGTATCATATACCTTATCCATCACCATCTGGTTTTCCCGCATCCGTTCCCGGAGCGACGCCTCTTCTTCTATGTATTCCTTTTGAGGCTTCATTTCCAGGTTTCCTACATAAGGATCCTTTTCCCCCGAAAGCCAGCGGAAAAAATGAAAGGCTTTCGTTTTCCTGTATTCCTCTTCCGATTTCATCCTGCTCATTCGGACCCTTACCTCCTTCTTTGCTCTATCATGCTTTCTTTTTCACCTTTATGGCTGTCTTCTTCAATGGCATGTATTTTCTTCAAAGTAACAAAAAACAATACACTGGTCACCCCTGCCCCCACGGCAGCTTCCGTAATGGCAAGATCCGGCGACTCCAGGCATATCCAGATAATTGACATCACTAAACTATAAGACATAAATATTAAAATAGAATTAAGCAATTTTTTTGAAAAACTAACGGATATGGCGCATACAACCAAAAAACTAAGCAAAATATATTGAAAAACTCTCATCCCTTATCCTCCCTATCGTCTTGCTCCAATACTATCACTTCTCCATCTTCGGATAAGCCAAACCCTGTTCCACAATATTTGTCCATCTTGTCATTGGTAAAAACTTCAAGCCTTGCAATCAAATGAGAGGAAACCGGAGAGGCGCACCATAAAAACACTACAATAAGAGCCATTTTCAACGTAGTAAAATTAATGCCGGAAAATATCATAAGCCCTATCAACGATATACTGATTCCCAAAGTATCTCCCATAGCCGCTGCATGCATCCGGTTTAAGACATATCTCAAATGGAAAATACCGTATATTTCTATTACGAATATCGACAAACCGCACAATAGCACAGCCGTTCCTACAATAAAACGAATCCATTCAAATATTTCCATTCCCTGTTCCTCCTTTTGCATTCTTATACCCCATGTCGGTTTTAGCGGACTTTGTTTCAACGGATTTAAAATGAATAGCTGAAAATTCTTTCCTTTCCACTTGATTCTCGCTATGTACCCCCATATATACTTTCGTCAGTACAATTACGGCGAGAAAACTAATCATCGCATAAATAAGGCAGATATCCACCAAATACCCTTCGTTCAGCAAAAGCGCAAGAATCGCTATAATAACCATAACCATCGTGCCTATCATGTTGACTGCTACAATCCTATCCGCCACCCTTGGCCCTTTCACTGCGCGTATCAGGCAAAAAAATATCATAAGAGCAAGAAAAATAAGCACACCCACATACACTGTCCGATATGCTGTTTCCAACGCTGTCATCTCACCTGTCACTACCATACTTTTCTACATCCTTTCCAGTTCTTCTAAAAGTTCCACAAATTTAGAATGGTTCATCCCTTTTGCCAATTCTTTATCCAGACAATGTACCACGTACTCATCTTCTTCCAATGTTACCGTAATAGTACCCGGTGTCAGAGTAATGGAATTGGCAAGCGCCACCCTCGCCTGTTTTGTCCTCAAATCCGTCTTGAACCGGATAAGCACCGGCTCTAACTCATACCTGGACGAAGTAATCAGCTTAATTACCGCAAAATTCGCTTTTACGATTTCCCACACTAGTACCAACATATATTGCAAAATACGGAATCCTTTTTTTAAATACAAAATGTCTTTTTTTATGCTATAGTTCATAAACTTGCAGATAAACGCATACATCCCTGCGGATATGCCCAATCCGAATATGGCAATTTCCACTGTAACCGCCCCATTAAATATAATCCAAACAAGAAAAAACAAGAAAAACATATTAATCTCCATTTCGGAGCGTTTACGTCATCAGGGCTGATTTGTGACGCTCCGGCACAAATAGCCATGTGATAAAATCAGCTATCGAACTGATTTTTCACACTATCATCCTCTTTCTTTTACGCGGAAACCCAAAACTATATTTATAACTTTCATATTTGCAAAAGTTTTTACCAATTGAGTATAGAAGGTTCAACTTCCCCTACTCGCTGCGCCCCATGCGACTCATAGTGTCATATTTCCTTTACACAGGGCTGTGCATAGAAAAAGTGTGCGTCAAGACGCACACTTGCGCTGGGGCAAAACGACAACAGACACCCGGCTCTTCGCCCAGCCTATGCCCCACTGCTATTTTCCTATAATACTTTTTGCAGCTTTTTCTCCAAATCATCCTTTGACATAGCGCCCACACTTGTCTCCAACGCCTGCCCGCCTTTAAAGACAATAAAAGTAGGAATTGACATAACACGGTACTTCTGTGCAATATCCATCTCCTCATCTATGTTCAATTTACCTACTTTTACTTTGCCGTCAAAACTTTCCGCAAGGCTCTCCACAATCGGAGCCATCATCTTACAAGGCCCGCACCAGTCCGCATAAAAATCCACCAATACCGGTATCTCGGAATTTAATACTTCTTCTTCAAAATTTGCCGATGTAAATTTGTATTCCATATTTTTTTCCTCTCTTTCCTTTTTTAATTATATTAATGATATATACATTTTACCTCTTTATAATATATTTATAAATAGGGTTTCCTATTGAAGAAAATTTTTCTTCATATTCCGTCATAATATTGCCTTCCGACATGTCTTTGTCGCGATGCAAATCATAACTTATTTTTTCCGCTTTCCATCCCGCCGGCTCCAATTCTTCCAATGCAAACAAGAATAAATCTTTGTTATCCGTCTTAAACTCAAGCTGCCCTTCTTTTTTCAAGATTTTGTCATACCGGGCAAGAAATTCCCGTGAAGGAAGACGACGCTTGGCATGCCGGTCCTTCGGCCAGGGGTCGGAAAAATTAAGATAAATCCTATCCACTTCTTCCATTTCAAATACATTCCCTATCGTTTCCGCATCCATCCGGATAAACCTTACATTGGAAAGCGGCTGTTCTTCCCTTTCCATCTTCTGGATTGCCCTCAATAATACGCTGGAATATTTTTCAATCCCTATATAATTAATGGACGGATATACTTTTGCCATATCCATAAGGAACCGCCCTTTTCCCATACCTATTTCAATGTGTATAGGGTTATTATTCCCAAAAATATTTCTCCAATTCCCTTTTTGCCGTTCCGGTTCATGAACTACGAAGACGCTTTCCCCAATGATTTCTCTGGAACCTGTGATATTCCTTAACCGCATCCTTTTTACTCCTTTACTTCTCTGGTGCCTATTTTACACCATTTGTATCCAAAAGAAAAGGGGATGGAATGCGATAAGTTGAAATAAAATTTGAATGATTGACACCTCGCCATGAAAAACGTATAATTGACAAAATGGCATTTTTAGCACAGCTGGTGCAAGTATATAGGTCCGGCTGTGCAATTACATATTTTACCATATTTGATAATACGCAAACGAGGTGATTCATTGGACAATGGATTATTTAAGATAAAAAAATCAGGAAAGCACAAGTACATTTTTCTTTCTATTCTTCTATTAATGATATTTCTGCTAATCCCATGTTTTGATTCAGATAAGAAATTGGCATTTTCCCTGGAGTCTGGGTACTATGAGGATCCGATTTACCTGGAAATACAAGGCGCGGACAGGTACAGTATTTATTATACCCTAGATGGAACGGAGCCTACACAGAATTCCATTCCTTATGATGGGGAGTTTTATTTGGAAGATGCTTCCCTTCATAGCAATGTGTATTCGGAGCGGACGGATACTTCTGCAGGATTTTATCAGGAACTGGTGGAAGAGTATTCCTCCGAATTCCCGGGATATATCGTGCCGGCTGGCCCGGTGGATAAATGCAATATTGTAAGGGCGGCGGCTTTTGACAGGAGCGGGAATTGCGTGGATTCTATTACGGGATCCTATTTTATCGGATTTGACCAAAAGATATTATATCAGAACATGTGGATGGTTTCGCTCATTACAGACCCGAAGAATTTATTCGATTATGAGACAGGGATTTATGTGACCGGCAAGGTCTTTGATGAATATGCCCAATTGCTGCCGGATGAAAATACCCCCAATAGGGGCACTTGGTGGTGGTGGGATGCCAATTACAGAATCAGGGGCAAGGAGTCCGAGCGACCGGCCCATGTGGAGATTTTTAACCCGGAAAGGCAGAGAGTGCTATCCGATGACTGCGGAATCCGGATTCAGGGGCGCGGAAGCAGGGGGAAGAATCCAAAGAGTTTGGGCGTATATGCCCGCAGGGAATATTCGGGGAGCGAAGAGTTTTCGGAGGATATTTTTGGAATAGGGGGAAATTCCCACAAGTTTGTCATATTTTCAGGGGCGGACGATTCCGCTTATAAAATAAAGGACTATCTGGCACATACGCTGGAAGCGGAACTGAATTTCAGCACGATGCAATTCCGTCCAGCGATGCTGTTTCTGGACGGCGAATACTGGGGGATGTATTATATAACGGAAAGCTATAATGCGGATTTTATCTCAGATCATTATGATGTCCCTCAGGAAGAGGTTATCTTTGTAAAAGAAGAGGTGCTGGAAGAGGGGATGGAAAAGGAAATCGAATTATTCCAGGAAATGAGGACTTTTATATCAGAGAATGACATGTCGATAGAAGAAAACTATGAAAAAGCGAAGAGCCTGATTGATATGGATAGCTATATTGATTATTATGCGGCGCAGATTTTTATCGGAAGGTACGGCGACTGGCCGGTGAAGAACGAGGCGGCATGGCGAACCAGGAATGTGCTTCCGGATAACGAATACGGGGATGGCCGCTGGCGCTGGATGCTTTTTGATGTGAATTCGGGGAGCCTGGCCACAAGCCAATTGGAAGTGGACACGCTGAGCAATGTAATGTGGGAGGACAGTGTATTTGGTTCTCTGTTCAAAAGCCCGGCATTCAGGGAACGGTTTGTGGAACGGATGGTTTACATTGCGGAGGAAGTATATGCGGATGAGAAGGTGGACCAATTTGTGGATGCTTATCTGGAAGAGATGATAGAGCCTATATGCAGCAATAATGTGAGGTTTATTGCAATTGAACTGCGGGATGAAGGAATCGCGAGCATTGAGGACACGCGTACTTTTTTGAAGCAGAGAAGGGATTTTATTTACCAGATGATGGGGCAATATGTGGGGGCGGAATATGTGCAGGCGGTGGTTGAGAGGATGAAAAATGCCAGCACGCCATTCGGCAAGTGATGCGTGTAGTTATTTGCAGAACGATATGTTATATATAGTCCGGTTTATTACGAATCGACAGTTATAAACCGGCAAAAGAAAAATATGCTCGCATACAAAAAGATGTGCAGAAATGGGGGAAACGATGGTATATAGACACGAACTGAAATTCCAGGTTTCTTTGATGGAATTGGAGAAAATCAAGTACCGCCTGGAGTCTGTTTTAACTTATGACAGCCATCAGCCCGGAGAGTTTTATACGGTGAGAAGCCTGTATTTTGATGATATGTATGATTCCTGCCTTTTCGAAAATGAGTCCGGGATTGGCAAACGGGCGAAGTATAGAATCCGGACATACAATGGGAACATGGATTGGATTCATCTGGAAAAGAAGTATAAAGAGCGGGAACTGACCGGAAAACAGAGGGAAGAAATTTCCCTGGAGGAATGTCAGGCATTGATTCGGGAAGAGGAAATGGACGGGCAAGGCGCTTTAATGGAAGAATTTTTCTATAAAAGGCAGTCCAAGGGCATGCGGCCCAAATGTATCGTAGAATATGACAGGTGCGCTATGGTAAGCGAGGTGGGGAATGTAAGGATTACCTTCGATATGAATATCAGGGGATGTTCCAGACCAGAACTTTTTCCAGGCGGATCATCGGACTATTTTGACGATGCCATGCCGCCGGGTATTCATATTCTGGAAGTGAAGTATGATGAATTGCTTCCCCGGTACATCTTACAGGCGGTAGATTTAAATACCTTGCAGAGGCAGGCAGTTTCGAAATATTGTCTGGTGAGAGAAAATGGTTGTTTTTGAATAATCCCGGGCAGCAGTGAGAGCAAAGCAGTATAAATCTTAGCAATACATAAAAGGTTCAGGACTCGGAAAGGAGTACATAAAAAATGAGTTACAGCGACATTATTAAAAAATCGGTTTTAGAAGGCTTTTCGTATGCGGATTTTTCCACAACGAAGATGGCAGTAACTTTGGGGTTAACTTTCCTGATAGCGGTGTATATCTTTTTTGTATACCGGTTTATCACAAGGAACACTTTTTACAACAAAAATTTTAATATCACGATGGCAATCATTTCAGTGGTTACTGCAGGAATCGTTATCGCCATGCAGTCAAATTTTGTAATATCCCTGGGTATGGTGGGCGCGTTGTCCATCGTTCGTTTCAGGACAGCTATTAAAGAGCCCATGGATTTGCTGTTTTTATTCTGGTCCATTGGAACAGGGATTGTGTGTGGGGCCGGTTTGTATGAACTGGCAATTGTGATTGCTTTAGTGGTAACTTTTGGCCTTTTGGTGCTACAACTGGTGCCGGTGATGGCAAGCCCTATGCTGTTAGTCATTAAATTGAACAATATAGATAAGGAAGAAACGGTGCTGTCCACAGTGAAAAAATCCACTCAGAAATATAAAATAGATTCCAAAAGCATTACCAATGGCAGGGAGAACCTGATTATGGAAATCAGGTCTAAGGATTATAGCAGCCTGACCAATGAAATTTCCAAGATAGAAGGGGTGGTCAGCGTGACCTTGATGCACCACGAAGGGGAAGTGAAGAACTAGTCCGTTTTTGGGGCTAAGAGTAAAAGCAGCATTAAAACCGAACGCTGTGCAGGCGCGCCTTACCGAAAACTATGCCGCCCGTCCTCTCGGATACGCTGCCCGCTGCACCTGTAAGGACTAATAGCGATTGATTTAGATTATCCTTTATCTCGGAGAGAATCTTATCCGGTTGTTTCTGATGATACAGCAAATGGCATAAAATATATATTAGGGTTCCCGACAATGGAATATTGTGCATTTCTGCTAATTAGCATTATTGATATAAAAAACAGTCAAAATAGTCGTCGCGTACCGTTACCCACACGCTTAATGCGACCACTAGATTCTATACGACGTTTTGGCAATGATGGGCAAGAATTATCGTTACAAAACCTTTTGCCACGAATGATAGGTGAACTGTCCCTCAAACTTGAAACTGCTGAAAGAAAATCACTAGGAGCATTTAGAAAGTATAAAACATCGTTTATTTTTCAATTTATGTATCGTTCTGGTCTTGCATTAATAGAGTTTCCGAACATTGAGGAAATGTTCCATTTGAATCGAATAATAAGAGAACGGATTGACTTTCAACAATTGGATACACCCCCATTGCGAGAGTACATGAGTGATGTAGTAGATTATTACAAATTGGCTCTTTCTTCAAACGACGCATATATTAAATATATTTCATTTTATCACATAATGGAATACTTTTATGATGAAGTATTTAAAAAGAAAATGATTAATGATTTAAGAGATAAAATAACAAATCCAGGATTTTCTTATAAAAATGATGATAAAGTTTATGAAATGGCTTTGTTTATTAAAAATCGTTTGCGCATGAATGATGAATCGGGGCAAGGGAATGAACTAGAATCTTTAAAATATGTACTGAATGAGTATATTGCAATAGAGGAATTAAAGAGTCGTATAGCTTCAATGGATTCCAATGCCGTATTATATTATCAGTCTACGAAAGTAGCGTTTTGTAACGCCCCTGCCATTCCATGGACAGATTTACAAGGAGTATATACTCAAATAGCAAGACGTGTTTATTTTACAAGGAATTCTTTGGTTCATAGCAAAAGCGGGAAAAATCAAGAACGTTACAAACCATACAAAGATGAAAGTGAACTACAAAAAGAAATTCCTTTGGTAAAAGCAATTTCAGAACTTATAATTATCAATTCGAGCAAAATAATCTAATTTTATTTTTGGAAAAAACTGGTTACGCAATAGAACATCGTCTTTGAGGGCAAACGTATAAAAACCTTGCCCCATCACTTCAACGCCCGCAAAGCCGCATAAATCAAGGGCAAAATAACCCCTACTGCGTAACAATCCCTATAATAAATTGAGGGCGAAAGCAGTTTACTGATTTCGTCCTCTTGACTACCCACAAGCAAAGGCGGGAAAAGCTGTCAAGGGCGCGTAGCGCGAAGTTTACCCTTGACAGCTTTTCCCGCCTTTGCTACTCCTTATCGGTCGAAGCGGAATTTCAATATGGCTTCAACCAGTTTAGCCTTTAGCCTGTCCTGTGTATCGTCATTGATATGCCCCTTATACATAGACAGATATTTGATGTGTGCGGTGTAATACCGCAATACTGCGTCTACCGCTTCCGGCTCTCCGGCAACAGCTTTTTGGATTACCTCAAAAGGTATCAGCTTTTTATTCCTCATGTTTCAATCTCTCCCATTCTTTCCGTAACTGTTTCAGTGCAACATTTCTCCTGCGGTTTATCGTACTCCTGCAACGTCCGTACAGTCTGCCGATTGCTTCATCACGATAGCCAACGAAGTAATAAAGCAAAAGAACTTCCCGTCTTAATTCCGGTAATCTTGATAATGCTGTTGCTAACCGTTCATCATCAACGATAACTTCCTTTCCCAACACAAGAAATACAGTCGGCTTGTCCTGCTTTTCAAAATAACTGTCCATAGCAGACGGTTCAAAATATCGTTCTGACATCAGATAGTCGAGGGAAATTTCCCGTTCTTCTTTCCGCTTCAAATCCCGCCATGCGTTCATGGCTTCATGGCGCAGGACAATCTTACAGAACGCATGAAACGCATATTCGATATGCTCCATGAACTGTTCAGAATATCTCATTTTCTCTCACCCCCTTTCTTCCCAGTAGGGGGCTATTACAACAAAAACCCATACAGCAGAAAGCGCATGAGTTTTTGAGTAATGCGAGTTATTAAGACATACTAAATGATATGTGTGTTCATACTCATAGGCAGGAAATCCCGTTCCACAAGACAGGATTTTTTTGATAATTCACCACAGCCAAAACTACCCATGAAATAAAAAACAGACATAGCAGTACCTCACAATACCGCCATATCTATGAAAACTTTCCTGCCACATAAGAACGGCGGCTTTGATTGTTATTTCAAAACCGCCGTTCAGCCGCTCATATTCTGTTTTGGTGCATGATGATTTTGCCGCCACACAACGGTTTTTTTATTAACCGCCGGACGGCATGAACATCTTCTTTTATGCGTAATGATACTTCTCTCTGTTCTGATGAAGAAAAACCAATGCTACAACCATAGTGATTAGCTCTGCTATCGGTACTGCAAGCCATACCCCTGTTACGCCCAAAATATTTGGCAATGTAAGCAACAGCACTGTAATCAGTCCGAAAGTCCGCAGGAACGACAAAATTGCTGACAGCTTCCCGTTTGATAATGCAGTAAATGTGGCAGAGGTAAAAATATTCAGCCCACAAAATAGAAAACTGAATGGGAAAATCAAAAATCCATTTCGCGCAATTTCGTAAACAAGAGTTCCCTTTTCTGCAAAAACACGAACCAATGGCGAACCAAAAATAAATGCTACTGCAAAAACAGTGACCGAAACAAAGACAATAAATTGCATACAAATTGCAAATACATTTTTTAGCTGTTTTTCGTCCTGCTTCCCATAGTTATAGCTGATAACAGGGGCTACGCCCATAGAAAAACCTATGTAAAGGGCACTCAATAAAAATTGTTTATAGATAATGATTGTGATTGCCGCAACCCCGTTTTCTCCAAGCAGTTTCATCATAATGCGGTTAAAAAGGAATGTTGTAACCGCTGTTGCCGCCTGACTTACCATTTCCGAAAAACCATTGGAACAGCTTTCAGCCAATACGGAAAAATCTATGACTGGCTTCCTAAAATGCAGACTGCCTCTCTTTGCGGAAAAGAACCATAATCCAATCACCGCCGGTATCATATAGCCAATGCCCGTACCAAATGCCGCCCCCTTAATGCCCATGTGAAACGGCACCATAAAAATATAGTCCAGTAAAATATTTACGATTCCTGCGCTCACGCCAAGCACCATACCCATTCCGGGGCGTCCCGCCGTTACAATCAGATTTTGAAAAAGCACTTGCAGGATACTTGCGGGCGTGAATAACAGCAGGATAAAAAGGTATTCTTTACAGTATGGAAATAGAATACTGTTCGCTCCAAGTCCCCAGACAATTCTGTCAATAAAAACCGTTCCAAAGACTGCAATCAATACACCAAACAAAATACCCACTGAGATAATCAGCGTAAAATCCTGTTCCGCTCTTTTTTGTTCTCCTGCTCCCATTTTGCGCGCTACAATCGCACTTCCTCCGGTTGCAATCATGGTTCCAAGACCGACAATCAGATTGATAACAGGGCAGACGATATTTAATGCTGAAAGTGCATTTATATCTACAAATCGTGCTACAAAAATTGTGTCAACGACTGTATACAGCCCCATAAATATCATCATCAAAATTGTCGGAAATGCAAATTTGAGCAGTGATTTTATTGTAAAGTTCTTTGATAATGGATTTAGGTCACTCATTGTCCTCGCCCTCCGATTTTTCTCTGTGAAGTATAAACCGCTGTGTCGGATAGCCAAACTCAATTAACAATTCCGCTTCGGCAAAGCCAAGGCTTCCCCATATCTCCCGATAGCCTGTGTCTGCCTTGTCACCCTCCCGAAAAGTCGTCACGCTAATCTGTGCGGAACGTGCAAGTTCATACAATGCTTTTTCACAAAATGCTTTCGCTATCCCTCTTTTCCGATACTGTGGGTGTACCCCAAAGAAATCAATGCTCCCTGTCACCTCATTAAATGCCATAATCCCGATTGCCGTATCAGTGTCTTTCAAAATCAATGCACGCTTATTTTTGATACACTCCTGCAACTGTTCAAGGTACTGATTCTCGTCCAGATGCGGGAACCCGTCTATGACAAGGTGAACCAGTTCTATCCATTTAGGTATGTCCTCCTGTGTTGCAAAGACGATTTTATCCTGCCATTCTTTTTCCTCTAAATTTGTAGGATTTTCATTCAAGATATATCTTAGCTGCAATGGATAAAATTCTTCTTCCTCTCTGTACCTGTTGGGGGATTTTTTATACATGGCTTTGAAAATATCCGTAAAGGACTGCTGGCTCTCATATCCGGCAGAAAGCGCAATTTCAAGGATTGGTCTGTCGGAAAGTACAAGCAGTTTTGCGGCTTCGGTCAACTGGCGGCGTTGTATATAATCATGGATTGTCAACCCTACCGTACCTGTGAACATTCGGTGCAGATGATACTTTGAATAATGTACAGCCCCCGCAACTGTTTCCAAGTCCAGTTTTTCGTGCAGGTGTCTTTCGATATAGTCGATTGCCGCCATTACATTTTTGATATTCCCCGGCATTGCAGCATCCTCCTTTCTTTCTGCATTATAGCAAGATATTTCATTCAGCTTTTCATTTATCTTGCTGTTTTAAGGGCAAGTATTTATCAGTATACAGCAGTCTACCCCGATAAGAAAGATTTTTAGAAATTTTCTTCTGATACATTGGCATTTCTCTAACTCCCCCGTATTAAGAAACAAGGAAAACTTTTTGAAGAATTTCTCTCAAAATTCCGTCAAAAACGCCCTGTGCGGTGTTGTAGGTAGTGAGAGGATTTTCAAGAGGGTTTGGGAAACTTCCCAACAAGCAAAATCTGTCCGGCAAGCCATAGCGCGGACGGGCAGATTTACGGAAAAGGGTACCCGTTTCCTATGCTTGCTCCGAAACTTATCATTTAGCAAATACGGAAAGGAAGGGAAAAGAATGGATTGGGAACTGGAAATCAAGGACAGCGGCTATCTGCCGGAAAAAGGGAAGCCGACAGAGGAAACCGTCTGCTACAAAATCGGCAGCACATACTATAAAGTGTCTACCTCCTGCGGCGGCTCGGAACGGCTCCGCAACAAGATGATACGTCTCATAAAATCGGAAACCGCCAAACCGCCCAATGACAAACAGGAATAAATGCGCTATAATAGCAATAGCAAAAAATGCTACGGCATTTTTTGCTATTTAGCACATACTGTTTGTCGGGCGTTCATTACAGGAGGAATGAACATATGACAGCAAATACATATAAGCCCGGACAGATAACAGCATTATACGCCCGTCTTTCGCAGGAAGATACGTTAGAGGGCGACAGCAACAGCATTGTGAACCAGAAAGCAGTCCTCTCCAAATATGCGGCGGACAACGGCTTTTCCAATCCCGTTTTCTTCATTGACGACGGTGTATCGGGTGTGACGTTTGACAGACCAAATTTTAACCGCATGATTGCAGAGATTGAAGCCGGAAACGTGGCGACGGTCATTGTCAAGGATATGTCAAGATTAGGGCGCGATTATCTGAAAGTCGGCTACTATACGGAAATCTTTTTCGTAGAGCGTGACGTGAGATATATCGCAATCAATGACGGAGTAGACAGCGCAAAGGGCGACAACGATTTTACCCCGTTCCGCAATCTGTTTAACGATTTTTATGCCAAAGACACAAGCAAAAAGGTACGGGCAATCAAACGGGCGCAAGGACAGGCGGGGGAACACCTGACAAAGCCGCCCTATGGCTACATAGTAAGCCCTACGGACAAAAAGCAATGGATTGTGGACGAGGAAGCCGCCGCTGTGGTGAAGCGCATTTTTGATTTATGTATCGGTGGGAAAGGTCCCATGCAGATAGCAAAAATCCTCAAAGAAGATAAGGTACTGACTGCCAAAGCCCACTACGCAAAGAAAAAGGGAAAAGCACTTCCCGAAAATCCCTATGACTGGAGGGATAGTACCATTGTCGGTATTTTGGAGCGTATGGACTACTGCGGGCATACGGTGAACTTCAAAAGCTATTCCAAATCCCACAAGCTGAAAAAGCGGATTCCAACCACAAAGGAACAGCAGGCTATCTTCTTCAATACCCATGAAGCGATTGTGGAGGACGCAGTTTTTGAACGGGTGCAGGAACTAAGGGCAAACAAACGCCGCCCCACAAAAGCGGACAGACAGGGATTGTTTTCCGGCTTGGTATACTGTGCAGACTGTGGAAGCAAGCTACATTTCGCTACATGCAAAAGTTTTAACGGTTCACAAGACCATTACCGCTGTGCAAAGTACAAGAGCAATACGGGAAGCTGTACGGCTCACTTTATCCGCGAGGAAGTGTTGAAGCAGATAGTGTGGGGCAGGATATTTGACGTGACCGCCCTTTTCTTTGATGACATCATGGCTTTCCATGAAATGATGTATCAGCAACGCTCCGCTGAAACAGAAAAGGAAATGAAGCGCAGGAAGCGTGAAGTCGGACAGGCGAAAAAACGGATTGCAGAACTTGACCGTATTTTCAAACGGATTTATGAGGACGACATAAGCGGGGCAATCAGCCATGACAGATTTTTGAAGCTGTCCGCAGAGTATGAAGCGGAACAGCGGGAACTGGAAGAAAAGGTCAAGGCAGACCAGCAGGAAGTCGATACCTACGAACAGAACAAGAGCGATTTTGACAGCTTCGCCGCGATTATCCGCAAGTATGTGGGGATAAAGGAACTCACCCCCGCAATCGTCAATGAATTTATCAAGAAAATCATAGTCCATGCGCCGGAAAAGGTGGACGGGAAACGGGTACAGAAAGTAGATATTGTTTTCAACTTTGTAGGGGAAATCAATTTCCTTTCTGCCACGCAACCGAAACGGCAAGGCGCATAGGAACTCGAAAAGACGGTACAGCCCTTGTAATCGGGGCTATACCGCCTAATCTGAAATTACTTCCCTCTAACCGTAAACACTTCTTTTCCAGAGGTTTTAAAGAAGTCTGCTCATTGGAATTGCCGAGGGAGAGGGAAAAGGCAAGGGGGATGCCGCCGCCATCCATAAACAGCCCCATCTGAATAATCGGATTGGGCCGGTGTTCTTTGCTTTTCCCGTACTTTTTACTGCCATCTTCCTGCCCGATTTCAAAGTAATAATTCGAGCAGTCATAGTAAAGGACTTTGTCATTCCGGGCACCTAAAAAATGGCTGTTTTTGTAAACCTCTGCCTGTATGAAATCACATTCGGAGCCAAGGACATCAGGGCACGGTATACATCGTGAAGCTCATAGGATGACCTTTCCAAAAACTCCGACGCAGTCTTATAAGAAGAGCGCTTGCTGGATGGTTCCAGAATCCTTGCATAAATGAGGTCGGAAAGAATGGCATTGATATCATGCAAGCTGTCTGTCTGCGTGGAATGAAATCAAAACAGTTTTTGCCTCTTTATCTTTTTTGTATTTTTCGGTTTCGATTCTTACTTCATTTTTAGCCCAGGCAACAACATCATCCCGTGTTGGTCCATGTTCAGCCAAAAGCTGTTCTAACGTGCCAAGTTTACGGACAATAGTGGATGTTGTGCTGCCGTTAGTTTTTACATAAGATTTAGCAATATAAAATGATTCAGCATATTTTGATTTTGAAATATGAAGATTCATATGTTATTCCTCCTGTCACTTATTATACTACACAATAACATATATAAAATCAAAAAAGTTGACATAAAAAGAGCAGGTTTTAAGCGACCTGCAAGTGTTTTTTTAATTATTCAACTGTCAAACTCCCGCGCATCCTTTTTACTCCTTTGCTTCTGTCGTGCCTATTTTACACCATTTGTATCCAAAAGAAAAGGGGATGGAATGCGATAAGTTGAAATAAAAAATATTTTATTTTTTATGAAATCAGTTTGGTTTTCCTAAAAAATAGTGTATGATAAAAGATATTCTTATCATTAGGATCATTTAGTGTGAAAAATCAGATCGATAGCTGATTTTATCACATGGCTATTTGTGCCGGAGCGTCACAAATAAGCCCTGATGAACCCGTCTCGTAAACGCTCCGGAATGGAGATTATTATGAAATCACCCCTTTATTTTTATAAATTCAAGAAAAAAATGAAAATCTTAACACTTTCTTTATGTATATCCGTCTCAGTGTTCCTCGGGGATGCTATGCCTTCCTACGCTTCCAGCTATGAAGACCTGATGGAAGCTATGGAAAACAGGAAATCTCTTCCGGTACAGTCCAATGAAATCGAAAACTGGCCGGACGGGCCATTGATAGGCGCGGAAGCCGCCATTGTAGTAGAAGCCAATACCGGGGTTATCCTTTACAGCAAAAACATCCACGAAAAACTTTATCCGGCAAGCACTACCAAAATTCTTACTTGCCTGATTGCCACCGAAAATTCTTCCCTGGATGAAATTGTCTCTTTTTCCAGCAACGCAGTTTTTTCTATTGAAAAAGGCAGTTCCAATATGGGAATGGATGTGGGGCAATCTATCACTATGGAAGAATGCCTTTATGGTATCCTCGTTGGCTCCGCCAATGAAGTTGCCAACGCAGTGGCGGAACATATCGGGGGAAGTACGGAAGGGTTCGCGGAAATGATGAACCAAAAAGCATCGGAACTTGGCTGCCTGGACTCCCATTTTGCCAATGCCAACGGCCTCCATAACGACGACCATTATACCTCTGCCTATGACTTGTCCGTAATTGCCAGGGAATTTTTCCAAAACGAGCTGCTGGCTAAAATCTCCGGAACGCCTACCCAGCATTTTGAGCCTTCGGAAAACCAGCCCGATGATTTTATCTTACGCACCCATCATAAGCTGGTTACTCAAGATTACACTTATGAAGGGATTATCGGCGGAAAAACCGGTTATACCGACAAAGCGCGGCAGACCTTGGTTACTTGCGCGGAACGGAACGGCATGAAACTTATCTGTGTTGTTATGAAAGAAGAATCCCCTAACCAGTTTACCGACACTATAGATTTGCTTAATTATGGCTTCAATAATTTTGAAGTAGTGAATGTATCGGAAAATGAAACCAAATTCAATATTAATAACGCAGATTTTTTCCAATCCAATAACGATATTTTCGGCAGTTCCAAACCTATTTTATCTTTAAATAAGGACAGCTACCTCATACTTCCGAAAACAGCCGTATTTAAAGACACCGTTTCTTCCATATCCTATGACGTGGAAGATGAAAACCAAATTGCCCGTATCGATTATACTTATAACAACATATATGTAGGGAATGCATCGGTGGACATTGCTGCTGACGTTTCTTCTTCTTATGATTTTGATTCCTCTATTGAGGAAACCCCGAAAAAGGTAGAAGAAGATACCGAAGAAAATGTGATTTTTGTAAATATTAAAAAAATCCTTCTGTTTGTACTTATCGGAGCGGGGATATTGATTTTACTCTTCATTATGAAATCCCTGCTGCAAAATTACAGCTTTTCAAAAGGGCATAGGAGAACCCGTCTTAGAAGACGACGTAAAGATAAATGGCCTACTTACAAATTCAGCGATAAAGATTGGAAAATATGAAAGATATAAAATTAAGATGGTTAATGACAAATTTCCCAAAAGTAATTGATAAAACATAAAATTGTAAAAAGGACTAGGGTTTCATCTTAGTCCTTTTTTCGTCCAACGCGTTAAAGTCATCTTCGGATATGAATTTTATCGTTTTTACAACATATATTTTCTTGTCTTCAGATTTTTTCATCCTTATTTTTGCCCTTATGTGGCCGTGGATATCACAGAAGCCTGCCGCATAATAATGTTTCCCGTTGGTAGAAAACCAGCCTATTTTCCGTTTTACATTTTTTCTACAAAGATAACACCTAATGCTCAGAACTTCCTTGTCGGAAAGGGCTTCTGCTTTATCGTTAAATTCCCTCGAGATATATTTCATATAATTATCGAAAATTACTTTTATTTCTTCCTTCTTTGTTTTCGGCGCAGCAAATACATCAAAAGAATAGTTATGAAATACCGATTCTTCAATTCTTGATAAAACCTTTGCGGTATAATAAGCATCGCTAAACGCCCGGTGGAAAGGAATATCTTTCTCTATCTGAAGTACATCCACCGCATGTTCTAACGCCCTTCTCGTCTTTTTGTCTTCAAATCCTATACTGAATAATTTCTGGACATCATAGAACTTCATAGGCTTATCCGACAAAGGGCGCATTTGGTAAAACCGCATGTTCCGCTGCAGTTCCTTTAAATCTATAGGGCCCCATGTACAAAAAATATAATCTTCTCCGCACCAATCCAAAAATTCTTTTGCAACTTCCGGGAAGGATTTTTCATCTTCCAATTCTTCCATTTTTATATGAATCAGGCTCCTTGTAATATAATGCAGTTCCTGATACACTTTCGGTTTGATTAAACGGTGGAACTCGCCTTTTAGTTGAAATTCCTCATCCAGTTTGACAGCTCCTATTTCAATAATCTCAAAAGGGATTTCTTTTATTTCCTGCCCTGTATTACTTTGATTCCATTCAAGGTCAAATACAATATAATTCATAAAATACTTTCCTCCCTTCCTGCTCCATCTATATTATTTCAAATTTAAGATTTCCCCTCCCATTATTTCTGCCTCTGCTTTATCATGAGTCACTAATATCACGGTTTTCCCTTTGCTCTTTTCTTTAATATAATCCGCCATCCTTTTTTTATTTTCCCAATCCAATCCGGCAAAAGGCTCATCCAATATTAATATATCATAATCAGCCATCAAAGCCCGTACAATAGCAATTCTTCTTCTCATGCCCCCTGATAATTCCCGGACAGGATATTTTTCGTTTCCTTTTAATCCTGCTTTTTCCAATTCATCATATATCCGGCTATCCGTTATCCCCTTAGGGCCATTGTTTTTTTTTCCGCAAATAATGCGTATATTGGTAATCGCATTCAAATCATTACATAATCGGTCTTCTTGAAAAACCATACTGACTTTTTTATTTTCCAGCCCTTCGATATACCCTTTATCCGCTGTTTCCAATCCAGCCAATATCCTTAGCAGGGTCGTTTTCCCTCCCCCGGAAGGCGCCATAACGGACAGGACGGAGCCATCTTTAATCCGGGCGGAAAAATTTTTTATTACCTCTTTTTCCCCATATTTTTTGGATAAGCTGTTAATTACGATATCCATACTTTACTCCATTTCTATCACTTTATCCAGAAAAAAAAGAAATATTTTTTCAAAACATACGCTCAAAAGAATAATAGTCACCGTCCATGCAAATAAATCCGAAGTTTCCAGATATACTTTTGCTTCATAAAGTTTTTCCCCAATAGAGCCTGCCGGAATACCGATTACTTCCGCAGCAACTCCTGCTTTCCAGCATAATCCAAGAGAAACGGAACAGGCCGCCCTTAAGTACGGAGCCATTTGAGGTAAATAAATATACCGGATACGCCTTGAATAAGGAATCCTGAACACTTCCGCCATTTCCAAAAGTTCCTTATCCGCATTTTCAAGCCCGTACAAAATATTGGTATAAATTACAGGCAGCACAATAAGGAAGGAAATGGCAAAAGATAAGTTGCCGGAAGGAACCCATATTAAAATCAAAATAATAAAAGATGCCACCGGAGCCGCTTTGATAACTGCCATCAAAGGCTTTGCCAGTTCTCTTACGAAACGGCAAAAAGAACTTACCCATGCAAATAAAATTCCCGTCAAAAGGGCTGAGAAAAAACCTCCTGCAATTCTGCATAAGGAAAAGAAAATAGATTTCCAAAATCCTATTGTCACTATCAATTCTAAAAACCTTAAAAATACAGCTACAGGAGATACAAGCAGTATCTCCTGTCCAATAAAAAGGGCCACTATTTCCCATACGGCAATCCAAAACAGCGCCGCCCATATTTTTATTTTAGCACCACCATCTAAATCTTCATTCCTTCCATCTCTACCTGATGTAATAAAATTCATCGGCCGGAACCTCTCCTCCTATGGACTTTGGATTCTGCTCTTTTAAAATATTCAAATAGCCCGATAACTTTTCTTTCATTTCTTTTCCTTCTATAAAGACAATATTGCAATATGGCAGAGCTTTTTCCGCTACCGCAGCCGGAACAATATCGTATTTCTCAATCAATGATGCGGCTTCCGGAACGGAATGAACCACATATTCCACAGATTCCTTGTATAAATCCAAAAACCTTTCCACTGCTTCCGGATTCTTTTCCACAAATTCTTTCCTCGCAACAATCACTCCCGTAATCATCGCCCCTTTGTTATCTTCTTCCTGCAGCTTATCCCATTCATCTGTCAAATCGAGGGCAATGCGGATTTTATCGTTTTTCGTCTGTGCAATGGTAACAAAAGGTTGCGGAAGTAAAGCAACTACTCCTTTGGAAGCAGAGTTCCCGGCATTCCCTAAAGCTGCCACACACTCGGAATGTTCGGATTTCCATTCCACCGTTACATCTTTCTCCATATCAATGCCATTCGCTGAAAGGATATAGCTCAAGGCATATTCTGGCGTAGCGCCTTTGCCGCTGGCATAAATTGTCTTTCCTTTCAAATCATTTACGGATTGGATAGAACCATCCATATCTACAATATATAAAACCCCCAAAGTATTGATTGCCAATACTTTAAGCTGCCCATCCGTATTATTATAAAGTACGGAAGCCAAATTTGCTGGGATAGCCGCAATATCCGTATTTCCCTGTACCAGTTTCGGTGTCACTTCGTCCACGGAAGCTGCAATTGTAAAATGATAAGAATTGCCGTCTACCATCGTTTCCTCCGTACCGGCTCCCGAATCCTCCATCATTTTTACCATCCCCATAGCCGTAGGCCCTTTGAGGGCGGTAATATCAATATCTACCGTTTCTTCCTTTTTATCCCCACATCCAACCATCAATAATACAACAAAAGCCAAACAACAAAATACAACGGTAAATTTCTTCATAATCATAATCTCCATCCTGCTCATTCAACTAGTATTTTTTTACCGGTAATAAACCACAAATATCATGCAGAAATAACTTTACAAGTCATCCCAATCTCTTTTTAATTTACATTCCACAGCGGTTTTTATTAAATGCACCGTGCCGTCAATGCCAAATTCGCTGCTGTCAATCAGCATATCCTTTCCTTCTTTCTGATCCCAATTGTTGTCCGTAAAATATTCATAATAATTTCTTCTCGTCTTGTCCATATGGCGGATTGCCCGCTCCGCTTCTTCTTTCGTAAAATTATACCTTTCCATAACCGTTTCCAAACGGGTACTATATGGCGCATAAATAAATATTTTCAAAACCTCATGCCTGTTCCTCAAAACATAATCCGCCCCTCTACCGACAATAACACAAGATTCCCCTCGCTTTACAATGGAACGGATAATTTCCGCCTGCGCCCTATATATTTTGTCATTTGGGTTGTCCTGTATGAAATCAAAGCTTCCTTTAAATTTCAATATCCTCCCTATCAATTTTTCATCCGCATTTCCAACCACTTTCCAGTCCAATCCACTTTCTTTGGCTGCCATCTCAATCAGATTCCTGTCATAAAAATTGATTCCAAGTTCCCTTGCTAAGCCTTCTCCAATCCGGCGGCCGTTGCTGCCAAAGCTTCTTCCTATTGTAATCACGATTTGCCTTTCCATATTATTTTCCGTCCTTTCCGGCCCCCAAAAATTATGTATGAATCTATTTGCTGCTTACAGAAATAATATCATATTCCGTTTTATATCACAAGGGTATTGCTCGCCAGAAGCTGCATCATATTTTTCTATTTGCTGCAAAGTTTTCATCTTCCGCCCCATATTCCATATATCTTCACATTTCTATATTTCATGACTCCGGCTTAAAATAATGCCCATATAATGTACTTATTTTCCGCTTCATTATCTCTATCAGCTCTACCGGCTCTAATACAGTTGCATCGCTTCCAAGCGGCAGAAAGTAATCGGCAACCCATTCTAAGGTTGCATGGCATATTTCCATATCGATAACCCCTCCACCTGTTGAAAAAGTTTTTAATCCCCTTGCCAGTAAACATTCTGCTTCGCAGCGTTTTACACCTATATCCGTCAATTTAATTTTGATATGGTATTCGCTTCCGGTTTCCAATTTTTCATGATATTCCCGAATAGACCCGGGAACAGGGTATTTTCCCTTAGGATAAGGTTTTTCCTCTATAATTTCTTTGATACGGTCAACGCGAAACTCTCTGATTTGATTGGCTGCCATACAATATGCAGGGCAATACCAAAGCCCATTCATGGCATATAGCCCAATTGGTATAATGGTACGGATATTTTCAGAATGTGCGGATGAATATCGTATGGTTGCAGCATGATGTTTTATGGCAATATGAAACATTGATTTGAGCAACGGCGAATCGCGATGCCTGTCCGGAACCCAAAATACCACTTTATTTTGAATCTGCGCAATACTGTTTTGCATATCTAACGGCAGGCAATTCAAAAACTTTTTCAAAACGGATATTGTTTCCTGCTCAAAAGGCAAATCGCGGTAAAATTGCAAAGCCTGGCAGGCAAAAAATATAGCTTTTGCTTCACTTTCCGAAAAAGCGATAGGCGGTAAAATGCGCTCTTTCAGAATATGATACCCGCCCGCAGCGCCTACTTCCGAATACAGAGGAAATCCGGCTTTCTCTAATTCTTGCAAATCGCGGAGTACCGTACGTTTTGAAACGGAAAATTCTTTTGCTAATTCCCCCACCGTAAAATTCTTTTTTGCATTTATTGTTATCATCATTTCAATAAGACGTTCTGCTTTTGACATTTTTAAATACCTTTCCTAATAATGACATGTCTTGTCACTATTCTATGATAAACTATTTATGTATCAAATACAATATAACAACAAAACGAAGGGAAAGGAAAAGGAACAAAAAGAAATG
Source organism: uncultured Kineothrix sp. (assembly GCA_910588855.1). Classification (GTDB taxonomy): domain Bacteria; phylum Bacillota; class Clostridia; order Lachnospirales; family Lachnospiraceae; genus Kineothrix. The sequence continues at coordinate 85,371 of CAJUSR010000014.1, forward strand.
CAAAGGAGAATATCGTATGGAAAAGTTAATGTATATGATGATGATTGAAAAAAGCAAGACTTATAATAAGATGACAAAACAGGTCGTTATGGATCATGTTGAGAATATAAGAAAGTTGGACGATGAAGGTAAACTGGAAATCTGCGGTGTCTTCAAAGGTTATCCAGGAATGGCAGGTATGTATATCCTAAAGACCCAAAGCCGGGAAGAAGCGGAAGAAATTTGCAATGCGGAGCCACTAATCGTCGGAGGACATGCAACCTATAAATTAGTCGGCTTACAGGTTGCAAACCGGGAAAATAATTATTTGCTGTAATTATGGCAACAAGAGTTGGCTAAAAGGCAGCTTTGAAACTTAATAATTTCAAAGCTGCCTTTTAAACAATTATATTACGTATTTCCAGTCAACTAAAGTAATTCTTTGGAAATTTGCTATGGCAAGGGTTTCACCCATATCTCCATACAGACCATATCTTTTGTATCCCGATAATATTTTTCTGCAGAAAACGGCTCTGTTATCAGGTTATGATGTGGGAGCCATGTTTGAAAAAGGTATTTATTCGCCTTGTCCAGCGCAAAAGTCACTAAATCCTCAAAATTTTCCTCCTCACCCCTGCAAACAATATATTCCCCTGATAAAAGCTCCTGCTTGACAATGCCCTCTACCATTTTTCCCGAATCTTTTTCTGCAAGCCCTCCTGCAAAATACCGGAACGTTCCCTGCTTAGGGTCTGCAGAATGTGACATGCCCATTTCCATACCTTCTTTAAGATATGGGGCAATGAGACACTTTTCCTTTTGGTATCGATGCCAAAGCTGTCCGGGAACATCAATACCGGTACTTTCCCCTACCGGTATCTGTTGAGAAATCCTGACTTCCGTTTCAAAACCCAGATAAGTTTCCTTAAAAGCCCTTTACTTACTAAAATTTTATCAAATTTCTTCTCCGACAAGATTTCATGGGTCACAAACTGCCCGTCATAAAAAAGGAAAAAAGTCGTAAAAGGCGAGGGCGCATTCTGTGCATTCTCTCTGGTCTGGATATGTATGGAATGAAACTCCGCATTCCTGTCTTTTGCCATGCTCTCCAATATCGGTACATACTTCGCCGTAAAAGGACATTATTTTGTGTAATACAGTACAAATCCCTTTGGCATATCTTTCTGCCCATGCATGGTATTCCGAAAACGGGGAAGCGGAACACCATCCTCAAGAGGCAGATACATAAGCCCAAAATAAGATTCTGCTGTGTCCTCTATCTTAAATCACTTATAGCCTATATAATTCGGGTCAGAGAGGAATCCCTTTTTCTTTTTAGAGGACAGGGTAACAAGCGCCTTTTTTCCCTTCGCTTTACTGTCCTCAATACACGCATCCAGCAGAAGGTTAGAGTATCCATTTCCTTTAAACTACCCGGATACCCACAGGCAGTCAATGTACATACAGCCTTCCTCCTCGATGGGTACCCATGCGTATTCCACAGGGATATATTCAATGAAGCATTTTCCCCGGACATTTCCTTTCAAGAACACAAGCCCTTCTTCCAACCTCTCCCTCAGCCAGTTCTTTTTTGACATGACCTGAATATCCTTATTGTTTGATATGGCACAGCAGATATTCTCTTTTTCAATATTTTCGCGTGTCAGTTTTACAAATTCCATACTCTATTGCCTCCTTATTATTCTATCTGCATTCCTATATAATAAAAAATTATCAGGTTATTATCAGAAATCCTGTTCTCAGCCGCAAATTGATATCAATCTGTTGCCTTGATACGCTCCACAAGGGAGAATCTTCTAGTATAACGGACTGCACAGACCGAGAATACCGCCTGCACCAGAAGCAGTGCAACTGCAAACAACAGTACCTGAAACATAGGGAAATGCCAGGTAATTTTCCCAAACATACCAATCTTGTCAAAAACATTGCACATAATCAGACTACATACCGTTCCAAGCGTTAAGGTCACAAACAATGTAATCCCTACGTAATACAGGCATTCAAAAGACAGCATCCTGGACAACTGCCGACCAGTCATGCCAACGGACTGAAATATGCCAAACTCCTGCTGGCGGGTGAGAAGATTGGTAATCAGCGTATTTGCAAGATTAATCAAGGCAAATACAAAAATAAAGATTAGGATACTATAGGCGCGGACCAATTCCCCCTTAAGACTGATTTCCAGTTCTGCCACCCTATCGTCCAGACCTAAGATTGCTACCCGTTCATCGGGCACAGCTAGAAATATCGCCCGTTGAAGCCGTCCACTGTCCTGCTTTGTATGAACATTCACATAGCCGGTAAAATCCGAAATTTCCGGATAAAGGACGGATAATTCTTCCTCGGGCAAAATAAAAAAATGAACCGTATTACCGATATGAATATTTTCAACAATTCCCATTACGGTATAAATCTTTGTCCTTCCATTGTAACAGGAAACTGTAACCGTATCTCCAATCTGATAGCCAATCTTGTAAATCTCTTTCAGTGCGCTGTCTGCCGGACAGACCAGGATACCGTTCCCATTCATCAACTGCCCATAATCCGCAGTTCCATCCAAAATTGCTTTACCAGTATACATCTTTGCCATATTTTCTTCAGAAACTCCCCGAATAAAGAAAGGCTCATGTTCACTATTTCCCGGAATCTTAGTAATGGAAGGAATTTCCACGCAAGCCATACTGTAAGCCGTAACAAAATCCACACCGGGAATGGCGGCAAGCTTCTCCCGCAGAGTCTGTCCTAAGGGATTCTCTTTTTGCATTTCAAAAAATTCCAGACCCGCATAATCCTCATATTGCAGAAGATACTGGCTTCTGTCCCCAAACTGGGACTGGGCCATTTCTCTTATATCAACCGAGTTTGCGTAGGCGGAAATACAGAGAAGCAGAATCCCGGTCAGACTTAGAGAGAGGACCGTTATAAAAGCTTTTTTACGGTTCCGGGAAAAATTCATCAAAGCCAAGCGAGGCATAGTCAAGTGGCGGTGGAGCTTTCCAGAAACACCGTATCCCTGATGCCCGGAATAGGCGGTGGTCCGGATAGCTTCAATGGCAGATACTTTTCCCACCATAGACAAAGGCTTTCTGGTAGCAATCAAAACTGTAGCATAAGTCAATAATGAAATGATTACCGTAGACTGAATATTGTCACGCCAGGACCAATAACCAGGTACGGCAATCAACGCAATCACTGTAGCAAAAAGCAACCCCAGAGGAACTGCTATAACAGTTAGAAAACACCGTTCCCGCTTTACCACCCTCTTTAACTGCTTCGGCGTTGTTCCAAGTACCTTCAGACGACCGTATTCCCGCATTTTTCCCATTACGGAAATATAGAAGATGTTGTAGATTACAATTGCACAGATAACAGCAATCAATACTGACAGGGTATAAATCTCCATTCCGTTTCCCAAATAGATGTCCAACATTCCAAAATAGTTGGAACTGTAAAAGGTCTGCTCCTGAGGAATACCCATTTCTATGAAGAACTTTTCGATATCCATACGAAGCTGGGTTGACTCCATATCCTGGCTTCCTGCAAAGCGGAACCGCAACTCATAGGGAGCCGGATGGTTGGCTATATCCACAGCGGTTTCCGCAATCCAAACCGTGAAAATCCGGCTGTTGTTCTCCGTTTCCAAAATTCCTGTGACCGTATAAGGTTTATCACCACTTCCCAGGTTTAGGGTGAGCGTCTGCCCAACTTCTTCCGGAAAACCAAAATAACTGAAAAAAGAACGTTCTATACATAGTTCATTCTCCGCCTTTGGATATGTTCCGGTAATCTTGCCATACCCCATCAAATCAATCATTTCCGTGCTTACAAAGCTGACATTCAAAACGCTGTCCTGATGGCGGATAGTTCCGGCATCTGCGGTATAACCCCATTTTTCAAATTTTCCGGTGTCCACAAGCCAATTAATCTCATTCCGTGTTAAACCGACACAGCCAGCCTGATACTGTCCCAAGATATGATCCAAAGTTTGTAACTGTTGTGCGGAATAGATAAAACGAAGCGTTCCCATCAAACATACGGCAAGGGCAATCGTAATAATGACAAAAATACTTCGGCGCACATCGGCTTTCATTCTCCGTTTTGCCAGTTTCTTTTCCAACGCACTGGTGTCGTTCTCAAAAGGCCATATCATAATCTACCACCTCCTTTATAAGGTCCCGTCTCTCTCTGTTATTTGACGGTACTTCATCGTTTTTTTCCGCCAATTCATCTCCGCGAACGATAACACTGCCGGAAGTTGCTATATCCAGCCCACCTATCATATTGAGCAGGGTAGATTTACCACTGTCGAAAGTTCCCACTACCGCCCAAACTCCCCCATGCTCTACCGACAGGCTGACGCCATCTAAAGCGCGGGTAATGTTTGATCCGCTTCTATAATACTTCTTTAAGCCGATTGTCTGTAATATATTCATAATCAAATGCTCCTTTCAAAGCTTTTTTCCTTTTAATATGGAACTTTCGTTCTATGAATATTATAAAATCCAAATGTCACAGAAATGTCCGAGGCGACAAAAAAATTTATAAAAAATAAGGGTAAAATGTTACAAGGCTCGGACATTTCAAAATATGTTTAACGGAATTTTTCCCGAAAACATCCACACCAAATATACCTTTAAGCAGCGTTTGTAAATAAAAAGTAATGCAGCAATGATATTCCTGTTTGCTGAATTTTCTTGTATCACTGCCTGAAATACAAAGGCTTAACCCAAATTTCCATATTAGCATGTAGGTTCGATTTTAAGATATATTGGCATATTAGCAAATCCGAGTTTTGATACTGAAATGAAGAAAGCCGAAAACCCTCTAAAATCAAGGTTTTCGGCTATATTTCCAGCGTTCCCGAGGTGACTCGAACACCCGACCTACCGCTTAGGAGGCGGTCGCT
>CAJUSR010000015.1:0-21431 GCA_910588855.1 uncultured Kineothrix sp.
GATAACGGCGGCGCAGCATAGGGCAAATCGGATACGTTCCTTTTGCGCCGAGCCATACGGCGGGTGCGCCATGACGCTATCCGGGTGAGGTTATCCCCACCCGGACAGCCGAGCGACCAACACCGCGCCGGAAAGCAAGTGTAGCGGCTTGCGGGCGACGACGCGCAGAATATACAATGATACTTCCTTACAGCCACAGTCCGAGCGTTAAGAGCGTCGCAGGCAATGGGTAGGGCTGCATGAGAACCATGCCGGGGTGAAATTCCCATGAGGTTATGCTAATAACCGTCCGATTAAAGCCTTTGTTTTCTTGAATAGTGGACTTGCTGCTATTCATAGACTGTATTATATGTTTGCGAAAGAAAGGGGGATTTTCTTTGACGCAAAACCAAACGCCCGTTACCACAACGGAGCATAAAATCGGAAAAGTTACTTACCTTGTATGTTCGTCCGCAAGTGAACACGCAACGGACACACTGGATAAAAAGATAAAGAAGCTCATTCGCAAAGACATGGAGCTGAACCCCGCAAACGCCCGGAAATAGGGCGTTTCTTCACATTTTATACATGACACAGGCAGCGGTATGTGGTATAATATAGACAGTACAAATACCATGCTTGTCTGTCGTCGGAAAGGAGGACAAAATGTTACAGACAGACAAGATTACCGCTTTATATTGCAGATTGAGCCAGGAAGATATGCAAGCCGGGGAAAGCGAGAGCATACAGAACCAAAAGCTGATTTTACAAAAGTACGCTGACGAACACCACTTTTTCAACACGCGCTTTTTCGTAGACGACGGATTTTCCGGCGTGAGCTTTGAGCGTGAGGGGCTTCAAGCCATGCTGCATGAGGTTGAAGCCGGGAACGTGGCGACCGTCATAACAAAAGACCTTTCCCGTCTGGGACGTAATTATCTGAAAACCGGGGAGCTGATAGAGATTGTCTTTCCCGAATATGAAGTGCGCTACATTGCCATTAACGACGGTGTAGACACAGCGAGGGAAGATAACGAGTTTACCCCTCTGCGGAACTGGTTCAACGAGTTTTACGCCCGCGACACCTCAAAGAAAATCCGGGCTGTCAAACAGGCAAAGGCGCAGAAAGGCGAGCGCGTCAACGGCGAAGCCCCTTACGGCTACCTTATCGACCCGGATAACCGCAATCATCTGATACCCGACCCGGAAACGGCGCACGTCGTAAAACAGATTTTTGCAATGTATGTACGGGGCGACCGTATGTGTGAAATCCAGAACTGGCTGCGGGACAATGAAATATTGACCGTCGGGGAACTGCGCTACCGCAGGACAGGAAGCAAACGCCACCCCCGCCCACAGCTCAACGCATGGTACAACTGGCCGGACAAGACGCTGTACGACATTCTGACAAGGAAAGAGTATTTAGGGCATACCATAACCGGGAAAACCTACAAGGTATCTTATAAGTCGAAAAAGACGAAAAAGAACCCGGAGGAAAAACGGTATTTCTTCCCCAACACTCACGAACCTTTGATTGATGAAGAAACCTTTGAACTTGCACAGAAGCGGATTGCCACCCGGCAACGCCCGACAAAGGTTGATGAAATCGACCTGTTTTCCGGGCTGCTCTTTTGCGGGGACTGCGGCTACAAAATGTATGCAGTACGCGGAGCCGGGACGCTTGAACGGAAACACGCCTACACTTGCGGCAACTACCGCAACCGGGCAAGAAATGATATGCTCTGCACTACGCATTATATCCGCAAAAGCGTATTGAAAGAACTTGTCCTTGCAGACTTGCAGCGCGTAACGTCTTATGTGAAAGAGCATGAACAGGAGTTTATCGAAACCGCCAACGAGTGCAGCGCAAAGGCAGTACAAAAGACGCTGACACAGCAGCGGAAAGAGCTTGACAAGGCGCAGAACCGTATGAACGAGCTGAACATCTTATTCCGCAAGCTCTACGAGGACAACGCTTTAGGGAAACTTTCAGATGAACAATTTGCTTTTCTGACTTCCGGCTATGACGAAGAAAAAAAGACGCTGACCCGGAGGATTGCGGAGCTGTCACAGGAAATCGACAACGCCACCGAGCGCAGCGCGGACGTGAAAAGGTTTGTCGCACTGGTACGCAGATACACAGCGATTGACGAACTGACCTACGAAAACGTCCATGAATTTATTGACCGTATTCTTATTCACGAACTGGATAAGGAAACGAACACCCGCAAAATCGAAATCTTTTATAGCTTTGTCGGCAGAGTTGATACAGGCGACAAGCCTACCGAAAGTATCTCCTATTTCAGACAGATAGGAGCCGACGTAAAGAGTTATGCTATCTAACATACATCAAAAAGAGGTAAGATAACGCCCTCTGCAAAAAAAGGTTACGTTATCTTACCTCAACAAAATCGGAACCGCTGTACCCATCATCCACATATTCCTTAAAGATACGGATATCTTCCCTGCCTTTCAAAAAATCGTGGATAAGCCGCTTCTGGTTTGTGATACTGTTGCTCTCCTCCCTGCGGCTTTTGCCGGATACATCCCCGTCCTCTTTGGAAAGGCGCAGATATACTGCCGCCACATAAACTTTCTTTTCCTTTTTTACGGTTTCTTTCATTACAATGGCTCCTTCTTTCCGTCATAAATCATGAAATTCCAAAGCAGCCATGTGTTCGATATACTCCTTCAGACAATCTGTCAGCGTCGTCTCCGTATCTGCAAACCTCAGTTTAATCATATACTCCCCTTGCTTATAAAGATACGGGTTTTTGATCTGCCTGATAAACTCACTCTTTTTTTCCGCATCGCTTAAATCCTCACTTATTTCAACCTCCATAATATCAGCCAGCATCGCCGCATCCGCCTCCCGTATATCCATATCCCTCATTCCTGCGATGTCTTCCGGTGTGATACATCCCTCCATGCCGCCTGCTCCAAAATTATGGCCATTATTCCCTATTGTTGCCCGGACATTTCCCTTTTTCATCATGGTTTTCCAATCCCCATCCCCATAGATGATTTGTATCAATATATTCTCCCCTTGTTTGTCCATATTCCCCTGCGCTATAGCACTATTTCCTATATAGTAAAAAAGTGTCTTCGACACTTCAATTTACGTCCTTCTGGCGAAGGACTTTCCTATAAGGTAAAAAAACAGAACATAGCCACCAAAAGCTATGCTCTGCTCCACACCTGTTTTTATGCTTTTGTTACCCCCTTTTTGGAAAAGTGTTCCCACTGTCCATCTCCCGAAATTTGATGAATATTCATACATTTCTTAATTCTTCATGGGATATAAGTAACTGTACCTGAAAAACCACCTACTGAATATTGAGAAAATTAAGGTTGAGAATTGAAAAAGGCTGCCGTTTTGATTGGGTAGCCTTTTGGATTTTATTTGACTTATCGATTATTTATTTTCTCATTCAGATTCTTCTCTGTATTCAAAGACAAACCACTTTTCATTCATATAAATCTCTATTGTATCGTCTGCTCCATACTGATAACCAAATCCACTTCCAAAATTAGACTGATTATCTTCTGTTGGTATTTCAGTTCCATCGACAGTTGACGTTATTTCTCCATCCATATTTCCGCAACGCCAGTTGATCGTGCTTTCTTTCCCTGTATCATAATATAATTTACCATCCACTCTTACCATAGGGATTCTGTCATACATTACATCAGCTTCTTCCTGTTTGAGCATCAGCTCTTCATCCAAGTCCAGTCCCAGCATATTTCGTAAATTGCTTATGTATTCCGGGTCTTTCACCATATCATCCGTGACCATATAGCTGGAAATGGGATTCTGCCATGGAATCACAAAAATATCTCTGTCGTCTATGTCAAAGGCAGACAGAATCAATGCCATTTCCTCTGGTGAAGCACCTTTTAATGCCATTAACTCTTCCAAAGTTTTCTGACGGTTGGTTCCCTGCATCAGCCCAAAACGATAGTCATCCTCTGCCATCTGCCAAACATAAACCTCCAGCCCCTTGAAGGTTCCAAGCTCAAAGTATTCTGGGTATTTTTCACGCAATTTATCTATTTCAGGAGAGTTCCACTCATATTCTGATTCAAGACCATCGGAAATATGCGTGACATTTGCTTCTGAATTTGTGTTTTTTACACATGCACACAATACAATTGAGACAAGACTGCATAAACAAACAATACGGTATAATTTCTTTTTCATGGCTATTCTCCTCAAAAATATATTTTATATCATACTATATTTTACCGCATATTACAATGCAGGGTAAATAGTCGGAATTGTTTCTGACTACTCCCCATCGTCTGACAGTCAAATAAGCCTACCAATTGATTGCTGATAGGCTTATCAAATAATCCCGCAATTTAAAATTCATAGAATATTAAAACCACTAAAACGTATTATTATACAATCCAAATGCATATTTATAGTCCGATTTTCAATGGGTACACAATTCCGAAAAGGGAGTTTTGTTATAAAAATGTATCCCCTTACCAAAAACTCTGCCACAATCGTTTTACAAGATATGCAAGCACCGGCATACCCTATCTGCCTTATCATTCATCCAGGTATTATACGGCATCTCAGGCTTCCAAAAAGGGAAAACTGTTTAAGCGGTACTGCCGGATCTTATTTTTCATATCTTCCGTCCTCTTCTTATTGATCTCCTGCTTTTCATAAATATCATCTAACAGAAGGTCGATATTTTTTTGCATCAGCATATTCGTATGCACCATATTCTGCATGATATCAATCGCATTCCTGGGATTATTTCTAATAAACTCTTCCAGGGAATCCTTCGTAATACGCATCAACAGTACATCGTCATAGGCAACTACCGTATAGATGCTTGGCTGGCCGGAAAGCACATGAACCTCGCCGAAACACTTTGGTTTGGAATAAATCCCAATCAAATGTTCCTCCTTTTCCCCATACCGGATATAAACTGCCACGGAACCAGAAATAATCTTATACATTTCCTCATATGTTCCGCCCTCTTTTATAATCATATCGTCTGCATGAAATTTCAGCATTGTTGCATTTTCCATTTGCATTCCACCCCTTCCTCTTTTCTGCTTTTTCCTATTCAACCCTTAGAGAATGCTTCCGTTATTCATTCATGCGCATTTCTTTTCCCGCAGCCTCTTTAAATCCAGCATATCCAGGTCTGCCGCCAGTTCCACAAGCTCCGTCTGCAAGCAAAACAGATTCACCGCCGTGGCGGCAAATTCCAATACCACATTGAGCGCAATGGTAACTGCTATCGCATCCATAGGGATTTTAAGCTGGACAAACAAAATCGTATAGCAAGTCAGCGCGCCGCCCGGAATCGGAGGCGCCGCCACCGCCAGCACAATGGCAATGAGAAAAGCGGTAGCCAGCCACACTGGCGAAACGGCTACACCATAGATTTCCGCCATACAAAACCCCACTGCCAGGAACATAACGGAAACCCCCGGCATAAAAATAACCTGCCCTAAAGAAACTCCGAAATTGACTATTCTTTTATCAATACCGAGATCCTTTTCGCAGCATTCCATATTCACCCCAAAAGCGGCGGAGGAAGATGCCGTAGTAAGCGCAATCAGAAAAGTCGGCATCATCTTTTTCAACAATACCAACGGATGCACTTTCCTCCTTATGCATACCAGCATAAGATACGCTGCCAAAAGGACAGCATCGCCTATCAGCATTGCCAGAACCAGCTTATAGGCAGGAAGAAATACGGAAAAATCGTTGCCCAGTATCATATTCAAGATGCTGCCGAATACAAACATCGGCACGAAAGAAGTCACTGCCTCCATAATGAGCTGTACGATATAGTTCGACTGTTCCACAAAGGCAGCGGCAACCGTAGCTTTACTTCCCAGCATCAGCATTGCTATTCCAATCAAAACCGCAACAAAAATAATCTGCAAAGGATTCCCCTCGGTAAAGGGCGTAAAAAAGTTTCCCGGCACAATATCCAAAACCATCTGAAACAGCTCGGAAAAATCAAACATCCCGCCCTCTCCCGCCTTCAGGGAAAAAAGCGGCATAAATGCCGCACAGGCGGGCAGCGTCAGCAGAAAGGTCATCAACATAAAACGGCCAATCATCCTTTTCCCAATCCTGCCCATAGCAGCCATATCCCCAATACTGTAAATCCCCCATGCAACCGAAAGGAACACCATCGGCCCTGCAATCGCCGATAAAAGTTCCATAAACCGATTAAAAACCGGGCCAATCAGTTCATTGACAAGAAAACCCCTGATTCCCTCCGGAAGGAAACGGCACAACCCTCCGCATAAAAAAGCCAGTACCACCGATAATACCATCGAAGCCATCTGGGAACGCTTTTTCTTTTTGGGGGTAAATAAAATCAGGTTCTCACCGTTTTTATACTGCCACGCGGGCCCAACCCCCATGTTGGCAAGCAATCCCCGCAATACCTGGCTTTGTTCTTCCTCTCCCGTATCAAAGGGGTCAAACCGTTCCCCGGCTATAGAAAGTTCCAGACGGATGCGTTTAAAACGTCTGGTATATTTTTGTATAAATACCGCCTCCGCCCCAAACGCTTCCTGATATTTTAACAGTGTTTCCTCCACCGCAAGCCGGATTTGAAGAATGTTTCTGGCATCCACGCCCCATTCCCCAAAGTTCTTCTCCGCAAGGCCGCTTACCTGTGCTATATTTTCATTGCTGAGTTTTAATTTTTCCGTCATTGTAATCATGCCCTTTCAAAGCCCAGAGACCTTGTGCGCAGCACAAATCTATCCCTGCATCCGCTTCTTATATTCAAAACAAATCATGGTAATGTCATCGAACTGCTCCGCACCGCCCACAAATGCGTCAATATCCTCTTTAACGGCCGGAAGCAGTTCCGACGGAGGCAGCGCCGCATTTGCACAAAGCACCTTCCCCAGCCGCTCCATACCGTATAATTTGTTGTCCTTGTCGGTAGCTTCCGTCACGCCGTCCGTATACTGGAAAAATTTATCCCCCACTTCAAGCTGCATAGAACCGCATTTGTACTTTATGCCCTCCATGCCCGCAAGTACAAATCCCGCCCGTATCTTATAGGGTTCAAACACACCATTCTTTTTACAGATAAAAGGTATCTCATGGCCCGCATTTACAAACCGAAATTCCCCCGTCACAAGATCCAATACCCCTTCAAAAGCGGTAATGAACATCCCCTCGCTGTTGGATTCGCACAAAAGCTCGTTTACCTCTGTAAACACTTCACCCAAATCCCTGCCCGGCTGGGTATGATCCTTAATCAGTGTTTTCCCGATAACCATAAACAATGCTGCCGGAACACCTTTTCCTGACACATCTGCCGCCACAATGGCAAGATGGCGTTCATCTACCATAAAAAAGTCATAGAAGTCGCCGCCTACCTCCTTTGCCGGCTCCATAGCTGCAAACACATCAAATTCCTCCCGCTCCGGGAAAGCCGGGAAAATACAGGGCAGCATCGACTGCTGGATATTCGTTGCCACATTCAGTTCCGCCGTCGTTTTCATGGTCTTCGCACTCTGGTTGATGGAATAAAAAATCATCCAAAATTCCACCAAAAATATGAGGCACACGGTAATGTACAGCAGAAAAAACCACGGGTTATCAGGATAAATCCCCACACCATTGGAAACAAGGTTAATAAAATAAAAACCGATTACCGAAATAAACAGCGCCGGAAGGAACACCATCATTTTCCCCCCTACCGCCTCAATGGTACGGTGTATGGTCTTCTTCAGAAAACGTGCATACAAAACCGAAAATATGGCATAAACAATAAACTTTATCACAATAAAGAAAATCAGGTTCGGCGTATCATAAGGGCTTTCCTTAATAAATCCAAGGGTCGTTCCAAGAAGGGTATCGGCTGTTCCGCAAAACATAAAGGTACTCACGTTGGCAATCAGACAGCCCATCAGGGAAATGGAAAGTTTTGTAGACCAACTGTCCTTGTATAAAAACTGGGCCACGATACACACGAGCGCAGAAAGCCCCAATATCCCTACCGCATCATTGTACAGGTTAATGGAATAGCTCACAAATGCCAGTATATAGCCTGTAACAGCGCCAATAGTCCAAAAAGCAGCCCTTATTGTTCCTTTATATTTCGGGGTAAGCGTAATCCCCGTCAACAGCCCAGCAAAAACTGATGCCATAAAAACTGCAAAACTCCAAAGTGCGATTGATACCATTTCGCTTTCCTCTCCTTTAAAATAAATCCATCCCGCTTAAGGCGGACAAATACTTCCTTAAATATTCTTCCGTAATGGCACTCCATCCTGTTCCCAAATCCTCCAAATATCCGTTGGTAATTTCCTGCAGCACAGGGATATCCCGGCGGCCTTTGGACAGTTCATTCGTCATAAGGCCCTGCATCTGTTCCCGGCCTTCCTCCGTCCTCTTCCTCTCCTTAAGCAGCTCAAAAAACTCCTTGTCAGGCAGGACATCAATAGAATACCCCAGCTTTTCCGCCCCCTGGAACAAATCTGCAAACTTCAGCTCCAAAGGCGGATACACATGAAATACCGCCGTATCCTCTTCCGTGGCCGCCAATGCGATAATATGATAAGCCGTTTCATCCACAGGTGAAAAATTCACGCTTCCTTCATAGACGGACTTGGGTACCGCCCCCATCTTAATAAATGAAGAAAACTGGCGTGCAAAGGCGTTGGAATGAAGATTCATCTGAAACTCCCCGTCGCTGATACGGCCCTGCAGATTTCCGATACGCATGATTTTAATCTTCAGCCCATCCTCCACTGCCGCCCGCAGCATTTCGTACTCTGCCATGTATTTGGAGTAAATATATTTATTATGTATTTCCTGCCCGATATAAAAATCCGACTCGCTAAAGCCCTCCTTCTTTGCACCTCCCGCAGTCATCCCTGCAACGCTGATGGTAGAAATCTGGCAGAACACCGCATGTTCCCTTTTTGCAAAACGTATCAGGTTTTTCACGCCCTCCGTATTAATCTTCTCCAAATAATCCCCATAGGAAAAATGCGATACATTGGCTGCTGAGTTGATAATCGTATCAATGGGAACAGGGCATTCCTCCGCAAAAAGATCCGGGGCCGTAATATCCCCCTCCATCACCAGCCACTTCTCCCCATAGCTTTCGGAAAAATCCTGCTCTGCATAATAGAACAGGGAAGATTTCACCCGCTTCAAGGCGGTGAGGGTTTTCTTAGGACGTGAAAGGCATATAATTTTGCCGCATAATTCAGGGTTCCCAAGCAGCTCCACTAAAATATGTATCCCCAGATACCCCGTCACCCCTGTCAGAAGCACATTCCCAAGGAACCTGCGGCTCACCTTCTCCTTCGTATGGTCGGCAAGATATCCGTCAAACCCACTGTAGTCCAGATCCTTTATGGAAAATCCAAATCCCCCATCATCTTTGCTGTCTGTTTTTTTATCCATCCGTTCCAGTAAAAGGGCAGGCGTGGGGAATTTATACAAATCCCCAAATTCCAGCTGGTTTTCCATAAGCCCCAGCTTTTCTTCCATTTTAAGCAGCACCGCGACCGCACGCAGCGAATCGCCTCCCAGCTCAAAAAAATTGTCATCCAGACCGATAGGCTCAATGGACAAAACCTCTTCAAAAACACTGCAGACCAGTTTTTCCCTCTCTGTTCCCGGTTTTCTAAAAACACGTACATATTCCACCGGTTCCTCCGCAAGAGCTTTTAAATCCGTCTTTCCATTGGGCGTCTGGGGCATCGCATCAAGCTCCTTTAATACATCCGGCACCATGTAGGCGGTGAGCCTTGTCTTCATATAGGCTTTTAATGCATTTGCGTCCACAGCTTCTTTCGGCGCCACCGTATAAAAGCCCGCCAGATGGTCGGTCTTCTCTATTTTCCGTATCATACAGCAGCAAGCCGACACACCGGGAAATTCTCCCATGACATTTTCAATTTCCGAAAGTTCGATACGCAGCCCCCGCAGTTTCACCTGCCTGTCGTTCCTGCCGCAGTACATAAGCCTTCCATCATTGGAAAAATACCCCATATCCCCTGTACGGTACAAACGGACGCCCCTCCAGTGAATATATTTTGCCTCCGTCTCCTCCTTCCTGCCTTGGTAGCCGATACCCACGCCATTCCCGTATACGCAGATTTCACCCACCGCTCCGAACGGAACCGGGTTTTTCTCCCTGTTTAAGAGAACCACCCCCATATTGGCGATAGGCGTACCGATAGAAAGCGCATCCCCTGCTTCGGTAATGGTTGCGCCGATGGTCGTCTCCGTAGGCCCGTAACCATTATAAATCCGTATCTTATAGGCATCCCCCAACCGCTTCACTAGGCTCCCCGGAAGGACCTCCCCGGCCGCAAGGATGGCTTTTATACTGCCCAACGCTTTTAAAAAGGCCTCATTTGCCAGATAAGCCGTAATCCGGGAAGGCGTACAGTGCAGGATATCCGCCCCATGACGCAGGATATGTTCCGCCAGTTCCCCCGCATCCATCATGGATTTCTCGTTGCCCAGTTCCACAAACAGGCCGTTCATCAACGGCACAAAAATTTCAAACAGGGAAATATCAAAGCAAATGGAGCCAATCGCCACAATGCCGCGGCAGTTGCTGGTAATATCCCTATTAAAAGGATTGTTATCCGCATGTACAATATTTGCAATGCCTTTGTGGGAAAGCATCACCCCTTTTGGACGTCCTGTGGTACCCGACGTATAAATCATATAGGCAAGATCATCCTGCCCGATTTCCGGCAAAAGGCCAAGCTCCACCTCTTGGGTGAGAAGGCTGTCAATTTCTATGTATTCATAATTTCCCGCAATTTCCACATTCTTAGATGAAATCAGACAAGCCGCCTTACTGTTTTCCATAATATAAGAAATCCTGTCAGCAGGATAAGCCGGATCTACCGGGATAAAGGCTGCCCCTGCTTTTGCTATACCAAGAATTGCAGGAATCAGACGGTAATCCCGCTTTAAGAGAAAGGCAACCCTGTCGCCGCTTTTTATCCCCAAACGCCTGATTCCACAGGCAATCCGGCTGCTGATTTCATCGAGCTGCCCAAATGTAAAAGCATATTCCCCTGCATACAAAGCGGGGGCATCTTTATATCCCAAAACCGCATGCCGAAACAGGGAAGGAATCGTAAGATCTTTCCCAATAGGAAAAGATTTGCCCGCTACGGACGTGATTTTCCTGTATTCCGCTTCCCCCACAGTTTTTATATCAGAAATCTTCTTTGCGTCCTGTGCCTCTATGCCCGCACAATCCGGCTGCTCCCATCCCTCGCCGGCAATCCCCTGCGCTGCAACTGCCAGAATAGCATCGCAGAAATATCCGGCTTTTTCCTCCGTATAAATACTTTCCTGATAATCCGGCTGCAAATCCAGACCGCCTTTTTCATTATAAAACAAATTAAAGGTCAGATGGTTCTGCATCTCCCCTGCCACGCTGAACCGGACACTGTAACGAAAATCCGCACAAAAAGAAAAGCGATAAAAATTAAACACATATTCGGAAAGAGACTCCCCTGCCATGTTTTCATCACGCAAAGCGGAAAGTATCCGGTCAAACCCGATGCCCTTATGGGCCGATGCCTCCCTGGATGCTCTTTTCACTTTCCGGCATAGTTCTGCAAAGGTATCTGCACCTTCCACCTGCACCCTCACCGGAACAAGCAGCGTGTAACAGCCTATGGTATCCATCTGTACGGATGTACGGTTTAAACGGGGCATTAAGAACACCGCATCCTTTTTGTCCGTCGCCTGTGACAGATAAAGGGCATAAGCCGCCGCAAAAATATAAGGGATTGGAATGTCCTCCCTCCCCCCAAATGCTTCCGCTTCCTTCATGAGTTTTTGCGGTACGCCGACCCGAAGGCTCCCGAATCTGTTTCCCTCCGCCTTTTGCGGAAAAACGGCGCCCTCAAACTCCGCGCCGGCAAAATAAGACTGCCAGAATTGCTCCTCCTGCCCGCTCTGACCATTGGTATCCTCATCTCCAAGGCTGGCTTTGCAAACTGTCTGCAAGGCAGATACGCTATCCTGGAAAAACACGGATTGGGCAATCTTTTTCCCGGCAAGTACATCCAATACCCTCTGTGCGAACAGGCTCATCCCGTAACCGTCGATAATCACATGGTGAAAACGCACATACAAAAAAACCCCTTCCCCCAAAAGTGGAATGACTTCTGCCTGATACAGGCACTGCTCCATATTGAGAGGCTGCCTGTCCATAGCCGCCATATATTCCTCTGCCAAATCCGCCGAGCATTCTTTTCCGATACGGCATTCAGAAATCTTCCTTCCGCCCCTGGAAAACATCCACTCCCCTTCCCGGCAGACAAGGGAAGCAGCAAAGATATCCGCAATATCCAGCACAGCATCCGCTGCCTCCTTCACTTTCTGCGGTGCATGGTCCGGCAGATGAAGTTTTAATGAAATGGTATTCCGCGCGCTGCCCGGGCAAATCTGTTCCGTCATTATAATCTGAGTTTGTGATAAATTAAGCTTGCTCATTTACTGTTATGCCTTTTCAATCGTCAAAATATCCGAAAACCCGGTCACCTCAAAAATCTCCATAATGGTATCGTTCACATGGGTCACACGCATGCTTCCCTGTTTATTCATAATCTTCTGCGCACCTAAAAGGACACGCAGCCCTGCGGATGAAAGATAATCCAAAGACGACATATCAATGGTCAGTTCCCCCACCCCGTCAATAGCACCTTTCATGGCCATTTCGAGTTCCGGCGCTGTGTTGGTATCCAGCCTTCCTTCCAGCGCAAAGCATAAATGATTCCCGTTTTGTGTTTTTGTAATTTTCATGTCTTCCTCCATTTTCTTTTTTATATACTGATTATGAAATGATTTACCCCGTCTACAAACCTATGCTCCATCCCCACCGACATCCCTTTCATCATCCTGCCGGACAAATCATCCCCGCTTCCAAAAGGATGGAAAGAAGGGCCGCCATAAGCAAACCGCATCTGCGCCAGATTCTCCCTCTCGCTGTATTCCACATCCAAAGAAATATCCATCTTCTCCGTTCCTCTCCCGACAGGCAGGAGTTTTTGCATCAACACTTCCTCCACCGCAAGCTGCATGGCAAAAATCTGTCTCTGAGTAAGCTGCTGTTTCCTTCCAAACTCCTCAAGCCGGGTCATAAAGGCCGGGAAATCAAAATCGCATGAGATTTTTTCCGCGTGAAGCACCTTAAGCTGCCGGACAAATATCCGGGTCCTTTCCCTTTTGGGATGATGAAAAATCTGCTCCGGCAATCCGTCCTCGTAAATTTCACCCTGATCCATATACCATACCCTTGTGGATACATCCCGGGCAAATTTCATTTCATGCGTTACGATTATCATGGTCATCCCCTGCCTGGCCAGACTGCGGATTACCGAAAGGACTTCCCCTACCATCGTAGGATCCAACGCAGAAGTCGGTTCATCAAAGAGAAGGATTTCCGGCTCCATAGCAACCGCCCTTGCAATGGCCGCACGTTGCTTCTGTCCGCCCGACAGCTCATCCGGAAAAGCCAGCGCTTTTTCCGCAAGCCCTATGCCGCGCAGCAATTCCATCCCCCTGTCATAGGCTTCCTGGCGGCTCCTGCCAAGAAGATCCACTTGCCCCATCATAATATTTTCTATAACAGTCTTGTGGGCAAACAGGTTAAAGGACTGAAATACCATCCCCATCTTCCGCCTCACCAGATTCACCTTGCATTTTTTATCCGTCGTTACCACGCCATCTACCGTAATCTCTCCTTTTGTAGGAATCTCCAAAAGGTTGATACAACGCAGCAAAGTTGATTTTCCAGTGCCTGAAGGGCCTATAACAGAAATAACCTCTCCCTTCTTCACCTCCGCGCTTACATCCGCCAAAGGGGTTACATCGGGATACTCCTTGCGCAGATGCCGGATGGATATCACACTCTGATCCGTATTTTCCCCAGTACAAATGCCCTGGTTTCCATACTGTCCCGCCATCACATACATACCCCCTTTATACTGCGCTTTTTCCGCTTCGGAACGGCCATCCTCTCCGCAAAGGACAAAGCGGCTGCCATCGCATTGGCAACGGCAAAATAAATGATTGCTGTTACAATAAGCGGAAAAAACGCTTCCATAGTACGCGAACGGATAATATCAGATACTTTGGTCAAATCCTGAACGGCGATATACCCTACCACTGAAGTCATTTTTACCAGAGAAATAAATTCCCCTTTCAGCACCGGAATAAAATGCCCGGCCGCCTGTGGAAATATAATCTTAAAAAATGTCTGGCCTCTCGTATAACCCATAGCAAGGGCCGCCTCGCTCTGCCCCTTATCCACCGCTTCGATTCCTGTCCGCATCATCTCCGATGAATAGGCCCCAAAATTGATGGAAAAGCCAATGACCGCAACCAGGACTTCGGAAATATCCACTGAGCCGAAAATCCCATAGTACAAAATCATCAAAAGAACCACAATAGGCATCCCCTGTACCACGCGGACAAAAACTGCCGCAGCCAGACGAACTGGCTTATAGCCGGTTCTTTGCAGCATACATATCCCAAAACCAAGGCACAGTCCAAAAATCCCCGACAAGACAGAAATCAGTATCGTGATGCCAAGCCCCTGTACAATCAGCCTCCACCGCCCTTCCTCCACAAAAGTGCCTTGAAAGCTATCCTTTAAGCCTGCCCAAAAACCCGTCTCCCGCACTGCACCGTTCCCTTGCCCTGCCCTTACCATAACGGCAGTCTCCGAAGGGTAAACGCAGTCGGAAAATTCAATATGCTTCCGCCTCTCTTCGGTGGCATTTAAATTCGCCATAATACAATCAATATCGCCTGCCTGGGCCGCTGCAATAATCCCGTCATAGTCGTAAATCTTAATTTCCACTTCCGCATTCAGCCATGCGCCAAAACGGTAAATCAACTCCACATCATATCCGGCCAGGATGGTTCCCTCATAGTAGCTAAAAGGCTGTACCATCCCTGTGGTTCCTACCTTAAGCTTGCAGTCCGGCGCCTGAGGCATAGGTATTTCCGGCATAGTTCCCTCCGCCCTGCTTACCCATCGGTCATACATATCATCCAATGTTCCCTCTGCCTTTGCTTCCGCCAGAAACTGGTTCACCTTATCTTTTAAATGATCAATCTGGCTTTTGGGCGAAATCCCCACAGCCACATCCATGCTCTCCCCAAGATTTTCCTCTAAGAGTTCCACATCCTCAAGCCCGCTGGCAATCGCAAACTCCATCATTACCCTGTCATAAACAAACCCGTCCAGCTTTCCCTGGGAAATGGCCAAATACCCCGAGGCATTGCCGGAAAATGTTTTATGTTTCGCTTCCGGCAGATATTTTTCCGCCATGTACATGCCTGCGCCGCCTTCCGGCACGCCAATCGTATATGCAGGGTTGTTCAGCTGCTCTATGGAGGTAATCTTTTCATTCTCCTGTTTCTTACATCCCCCAAGGCAAAGCATCCCCAAAAGGGCAACTATTAGAAACGCTATTCTTTTTTTCGCTGCCATTTATCCTCCACCTTCCATCCTCGATTATCCCCCTGCCCCGGCACAGGGCTCCTCTTTACTTTTTGCCTTGCCGCCAGCCAGACTATTATAACAAATAAATTTCTGATTTGGGCGGCGCGGCATAGTTTGCACTTTTTCAGGTATAGTTTGCTATATGTTTTTCTTAATCTTTAATATATTTTTTCCTTCCCGGTATTCATAAGAGATATCATCCATGCTCTTTTTCACCATATAGATACCAAGGCCCCCAATCTGCCTCTCCTCCGCAGAAAGGGTAGTATCCGGCTCCTGGGCTGCCAAAGGATCATATTGTACCCCATTATCGATAAAGGTGACTGTCACTGCCAGAGGGTCTTCCATTACTTCCACACGCACAGTAGCAGAACCCACTTCCGGATGATAGGCATAATGGGCAATGTTCCCAAACAGTTCGTCGATGGCAATATTTATCTGCATCTGTGCCTTCATGGGGCATTCCAGCTGTTCCAGCTGCTCGTCCACAAATTCCGTAACCTTTTCAATATTTTCAACCGTTGCATCAATAACCAATTCCTTCATTTTCCCATCTCCCATAATCCTGCATTTTTCCTGTCTGTTTCCAAAAGCACACCGCCGCACAGTATCCCCCCATCGGGTATTCCCTAAATTCAAATTCCCTGGGATTAAGGATCCTGCCCCCGCCTTTCTTCCCACAGACATCGACTTTCCCTTCCGGTGAAATCGTAATCTCAAAAGCATCCAAAGGAAGCATAAGCCCCGTTCCCACCGTTTTCAAAAAGCTCTCTTTCAGCGTCCACAGCCGGTAAAATGCCTCATCCTGCCGTTCCCTTCCCTGCTGTCCGGCAATAAAGGCATATTCCTTCCGGGTGAAAAAACGTTCTGCCAGCGCCAAATCCGCTCTCTGCATCTGTTCAATATCACATCCTGTCTCCACCCCTGCAAACACTGCCATTACCATACTGCCGGAATGAGAAAGGTTAAAATGAATATGGGGATGCCGGGGCAGATAAGGTTTTCCATCCTCCCCGTAAGCCACCATCGCTTCCCGTTCGCGCAGACCATAAGCAGACAGGCCCCTATCCATCAAAATCCCAGCCCCCAGGGAAAGCTTTTTATCCTTCATAAGAAGACAGGACTCCACTTTCCTTTGACGCTCCTTGGACATGGTTTTTAAACATTCGGAAAAATGAATCCCATCCTCTAACTCCTCTGTGTCCAACCAGTACAGGGCCTCCCTCCTTTGCCCTTTCTGCTTCATCTTTCCCACGCCCTTTCTATGAAAGATTTGTTATCATACTCTTAATCATGAAACTATGAGACAGTTTACCAGAAAATTTCCCTGTTTTTTTGTTTCAGAATACATTGCATATTTTTCGGCACCCTTTGCTTGCCGCAAGATTATCCTCTTGTCATTATTATAACTCAACCACCCTCCTCGCTCATCCTCTTAATCACCTCCGGATGCAGTTCCGCATGTGCGCCCGTCACAAAAAACGTGGCTTTTACACCACGTTTTTTCAGCCCGTCCAATAACTGCTCCGTATAATAAGGATGAGGCCCGTCGTCAAACGTCAGCGCAATCTTTTTTTCGCCAGCCTCATCCAATGTCTTCCCGAAAACAGGAATCCCCTCCTGCTTCCAATATCCGATTGCAAAAACAACCGCCAGAAAAACTAACAAAACAATACAGGATAACATCTTTTTTTTCCAATTCATATACAGGATTTCTTTCCTCGTGCTTTACCCTATATATATGCAAAACAGCCGCCTTCATGCATGGAAAGTTACCGGCATATCATACGGTTCTATTCCAACTGTTCTTTGCACAGCCTAAGATAGACTTCCCCATCTTCCATTTTTATCTGCGCTTTGTCAATCATCATTCCCACAAGCAGCATCTGGCTCGTCTCCCCCGGCTCGCCTGAACCCGCCAGTTCCCAATAAACATCTTCCATTCCATCATTTTTCGGGCAATTCAGATAGTTTTCCATCTGCTCCAATTTATAGGCATAATCCGGATGATAATTCGCCCGGAAAGTGATGATAACGTCTTTTCCTTTCTTTTCTATCCCCGATTGGATTTTATCTGCACCCAAGGCGAAAAAAAACAAAGTAAGTTCCTCCACTATTTTCGCCGTCTTCTTCTCCTCGTGAATCATTTGTTTTCCCTCTTTCTCTCCTTAAAATGCTTCATAAAACTTTCAATCACCGGAACCATAATAATTGCAACCCAGCCTGCGCTGAATCCATTATTGTATAGATTTAAGCCCCCGTACATCTGGCCCGTACACATAACCACTGCCGCATGCAAAAACCCGGCAATCATACCTGCCAGCACCCCAAACTGCCCGGCAATCGGAGCCAATCCGGCCGAAAAAACCGCCGCCAGCTGAATGCCCGGAGTATCCGGCGAAAACACGGTGAAAAAAGTGGACAAGTACACACCTGCAAGCACCGGCAAATAGTTTTTGATATGTACGCCAAAGGCAGAAAAGCCAAAAACCGCTAAAACCGCCCCCACAATCGGGCCTGAAAAGTCCCCGCCTACCAGCAATATATAAAGTTCGCAAACGATACCCACCAGCCCCATATTCATCAGGGTGGCGCCTGCACCGTCCATCAGGACAAAATCAGCTACTGCCCGCCCTGGGCGGCCCATAATCTTTTTCAATCCCCCTATTTTCCGCCCGCTTATCAGAAAGCCGAATACAATTGCTATAAGGAAATAGAGAAACAGCCCGGTTCCTATATATATGTTCTGCCCTTCTTTCCAAATCAATACCGAATCGCTTTCCATCCCAAAAGCACGGAGTATACATACAATGGCAAAAGCCAAAATCCCACCGGAAAAACCTACGTTAAACAAATTGTACCCCAAATGCATAGATGCCGTATGCATGGATAAGGGCGGCATAACAAAACCGATAAAAATCCCCACTGCAACAGCCAGCAGAAAGTTCACCGGCTGCCCAAAAGGAAACAAATAAACCAGTTCCGTCAAAAGCGGCGCCAGACATGTTCCGAACAAGGCCGTATATATATAACGGCTTAGTTTTGATTTGTGTGTTTTTGCGTAAAGAGCCGTTCCTAAGATAACAGGAATGATATTAACCGGATTTTTCCCCCAGAGGGCATATCCGGCATTAATAAACAGAGCCGCCATCGTCGGCCCCGTAAACGGTATCTTCTGGCTCACTACAAGCGCAATACTGATTCCAAGCACAAATGCTGCGTTCAGAAATGCCGCCCCATAGCCTACCAGTTCAAAATAATCTGTAATTAAAGCATCCCTCGATACGACAATCAGCCATACCCCTTCTGCCAGCCCCTTCCAATCGCCGGCAGCAAAAGCTACGATAACCGCAGCTGCTAAAAACAAAACCACGGAAAAGATGCTGAATAACTTCAACTCTTTCCCAGAGATACGATTCAGCCATTTCCCCATCGCCTACCCTCCGTTTTTCATGTTTTACCCCATTTCTGCGCGGCTTTTTACGCATGTCATTTCAGACTTATGCCTTGCCTTTTCCAACTACCCTCGCCTCAAAACGGCATACGGTATCTCCTGTAGCCCAACAATCGACTTCCGTTACTACATAGTCTTTTTGTGTATAGGCTTTCAATATACCGGTAATAAACCCTTCGTCATAATTGCATACGGTTTCCCCGGAAACCGGAAGCCCGGAACAATCCAAATCCTCGCTTACTGTCAACACCGCATGACCGGTCTGCACATCAAATTTTTCTACGCGTAGCATACCAAAGCTGTATTCTAACAACTTTTGCTGGAGCTGTGCAAGAAAATCATTCAGCATCAAATCCCCATCCAAATATCTTTTATAAAATTCCTGTCCGGCTTCTTCCCCAGCCATCCGGAACACTTTTATCATACTCTCTTTCCCATACATTTGCGTCAATGCATTCCGCATGGAATACTCAAACATACGGTAAACCGATACCGGCATTTGTTCCCCTAACTTTTTCCTGCCTTCCTCCACACGAAAAATTGCATCCCATGATAAAGCAGTAATTTCTTTTTCCCCACGCTTGAAAATCTTCTCCATTCCCATTCCTCCGTAATTTTTGCTTCTCACACCTCAAAACCCATATAGTCTACGTATACCCTTTCAAACGACGCTTCTTCTGCCAGTTGGAATACTTCTGCTTTCCCTGCGGCATTTTCCAGCCATGACATTAGCCCGGCATCTGCCCCGATATCGTCCTTTAAAAGTTCCCTTGCCGCCAAACGTGCCCCTGCAAGGGAAGTATTGCCCACCATCTCTATTTTATCCGTTAATTCAAATGGTATCAATCCGATTTTGGCTGCTGCCATTTTATCCAGATAAAAGCCGAATCCTCCTGCTATATAAACCTTTTCTATTTCTTCGTATCCTTCCACTTCCAAATGCTCCAGCAGAAAGTGAATCCCTGCCCGGACTGCCGCCTTTGCCATTTGGATATCACGGACGTCCTCTTTCAAAATCCGTATCTTTCCACCCCTTCCTGTTTCCACTTCTATCCCTGTTTCAAAATATGGTTCCTGCAGCAATCCTGTTCCATCCACAATCCCTTTTTCCAGCAAGCGAGCAATTGCTGCTATCCGTTCCGCCCCAGTTGCTCCACATCCTCCTCTGCCTTCAAAAGCAGATCCTGCTGCTGCAGCCGTACAAACCAGCCTGTTGCCATTCCCCATCACCATCTCCGCATTGGTTCCCAAATCCAAAAAAAGCCATATACCACTGCCCTCCTGTTGGAGCAGCCCGCACGCATAAAGCCCGGAAACAATATCTCCCCCTACAAATGCTGAGATACCGGGAAGAAGTATTGCTAAAGGTCCCAGACAGCCCGTTTTCACTGTCTTTATCTCTATCGGCATAAATGGGCTTTTTCCCAACGTTTCCACCGGATATCCCATCAATAAATGCCCCATCGTTGTATTGGCAGATATAATTATGTACTTTAAACTCTGTCTGCTCCCGTTCCCTATCCTGTCCGCCATCTGCCCAATGCCGGACAGCAATGCCTCCCTCACCAACTGTTGCAGTATTTCCCCGTCTCCCGCTGTTCCTGCCTGAATCCGCGAAATGACATCCGTTCCGTAACTCCTCTGCGGGTTTAAACACGTATAAGTATCCAAAATCCTGCCTGTTTTTGCCTCAATCATCTGCATGGCTATTGTTGTCGTTCCTATATCTACCGCCGCCGCTATGACTGCCGCATTTTCCCACATCCTGCCGCTTTGCTTTTCCCTGTTTTTCCAATCTGTATCTATATCTGTATCAGTATCTATATCTGCATCAATATCAGCAGTTTCCTCCTCTTCCTTTTTCGGTGTATCCCCTTGTATAAACATTGTTTCGTTCTTGTGATACACGACAACATCTATTTTCTGCTCTTTTTCAAAAGCACTTTCTACCATACAGTCTTTTTCCGGACGCGCCATGCATGAGAGCCGATATCCGGCTCTAAGATTATCCGGTGCAATGACCGCCCTGTCCGTCTGGGTAGGAAGCGGCGCATATCCGCAAAAACGAACCTGGCATCTGCCGCACTTTCCTATGCCACTGCAAAGAGAAGGCAGATTCACTCCCCCTTCCCTCAATGTATGCAGCAACGTCCGTTTCTTATCATGAAACAGTTCCGTCTTTTTTCCGCCATTTCCTTCTATGACTGTTATCTTAACTCTTTCAGACAAACTGGTTTTTCTCCTCATCATAATGATAATCTATGGACGCCAATTTTTCCACAATCATCTTCCTGTCAATATCCATATCCTCACACATATCCGCGAGACTGCTATAATAATCCCTTAATTTCAAATTCACAAAACTTAAAAGCATCACTGGATCTTTCGGAACCATCCGTTTCCCCTCCTCACTATTTTTCAACGTTTCCTCTTCCTCTTCCTCTTCCTCTTCCTCTTCCTCTTCCTCTTCCTCTTCCTCTTCCTCT
>CAJUSR010000015.1:21531-85641 GCA_910588855.1 uncultured Kineothrix sp.
TCCTCTTCCTCTTCCTCTTCCTCTTCCTCTTCCTCTTCCTCTTCCTCTTCCTCTTTTAGTGTAATTCCTCCTATCTGTCCATGTCAATCAAATTCCATATTGTTTTATAAAAAGGCTGCCTGGCAATAACCCATCCGTTACCGTTTGCCAGACAGCCAAAAGTCTTTATTCTGTTTCCCTGCACGCTGCCGTCAATTCCCCGTCTTTTACGGAAATAACAATGACATCTTTTGCCTTTACGGCATCTGCCAATATCAATTTTGCAGATAAAGTCTCCACATATTTCTGGATGTACCGTTTCAAGGGTCTTGCTCCGTATATCGGGTCATAAGCATTTTCTACAATCAGTTTCTCCGCCTCCGGCAAAATTTCAATGCGAAGTTCCCTGTCTGCCAGCCTTTTATTCAAATCATCCACAATCAAATGGATAATGCCGCCAATATCCTCTTTAGTCAGTGGTTTAAAAAGTATCGTTTCATCCAGCCTGTTTAAAAATTCCGGACGGAAATGGGCACGAAGCTCATTCATAACCATCCCTTCCGCTTCGCCGCTGATACTGCCGTCCGCACCGATTCCTTCCAGCAAATATCCGGCACCGATATTTGAAGTCATAATTAAAATCGTGTTTTTAAAATCTACCGTGCGCCCTTGGGAATCCGTAATCCGTCCGTCATCCAGCACTTGTAAAAGAACATTGAACACATCGGGATGGGCTTTTTCAATTTCATCGAAAAGCACTACCGAATACGGCTTCCTTCTTACTGCCTCCGTCAACTGTCCCCCTTCCTCATAGCCTACATATCCGGGAGGCGCCCCAATCAAACGGGATACGGAATATTTCTCCATATATTCGCTCATATCAATGCGCACCATATTATTTTCATCATCGAAAAGAGATGCCGCCAATGCTTTGGCAAGCTCTGTCTTCCCTACTCCGGTAGGCCCTAAGAAAAGGAAAGAGCCTATCGGTTTCGCCGGGTCTTTGATTCCTGCCTTGGAACGGATAATTGCCTCCGTTACTTTTGTTACGCCCTCTTCCTGCCCTATGACGCGTTTATGGAGTTCTTCGTCCAGATGCAATGTTTTATTCCTTTCGCTTTCCGTTAATTTGGCTACTGGGATACCTGTCCAGCGGGAAATAATTTTGGCAATTTCCTCATCGCTGACATTCTCATGCACCAAAGACAAATCTTCATTTTTTACTCTATTTTCTTCTATTTCCAACTGTTTTTTCAAAGCAGGCAATTTTCCATAACTCAATTCCGCCGCCTTTTCCAGATTCCCTTCCCTTTGGGCAACCTGGATTTCGCTGCCTATGGCTTCAATCTGTTCCCTCAAGCCAGAAAGCTTATCTACCGTCGCTTTTTCGTTATCCCATTGGGCTTTTCTGTTATTAAATTCTTCCTTCCATTCCGCTAGCTCCCTTTGCAGCGTTTCCAGCCTTTCCTGGCTTAACCGGTCATCCTCCTTTTTTAATGCTGCTTCCTCAATCTCCATTTGCATAATCCGGCGCTGCAGTTCATCCAATTCGGTAGGCATGGAATCCAGTTCTGTCTTTATCAGGGCACATGCTTCGTCCACAAGGTCGATTGCCTTATCCGGCAAAAACCGGTCTGAAATATAACGGTGGGATAAGGTTGCCGCACTTACCAGTGCATTATCCATAATCTTTACGCCGTGATATACTTCATATCTTTCTTTCAATCCCCTTAAAATGGATATGGTATCCTCCACGGTAGGCTCTTCCACCATAACCGGCTGAAACCGACGTTCTAAGGCAGCGTCTTTTTCAATATATTGCCTATATTCATCCAATGTAGTCGCCCCGATGCAATGCAGTTCCCCTCTTGCCAACATCGGTTTCAGCATATTGCCTGCATCCAATGCCCCATCCGTTTTCCCTGCCCCGACAATGGTATGGAGTTCGTCGATAAATAGGATAATCTGCCCATCGCTGTTTTTCACATCTTCCAATACCGCTTTCAAACGCTCTTCAAACTCCCCGCGGTATTTTGCACCGGCCACAAGCGCCCCCATATCCAATGCAAAAATCTTTTTATCTTTTAACCCCTGCGGCACATCCCCACGTACGATTCGCTGCGCCAGCCCTTCTACAACCGCAGTCTTTCCTACACCGGGTTCACCGATAAGGACAGGATTGTTTTTTGTTTTCCTGGAAAGGATACGGATAACATTCCTTATCTCGCTGTCTCTTCCTATCACAGGGTCCAGCTTCTGGTTTCTGGCTTTTTCCACCAACTCCTGTCCATATTTTTCCAACGTGTCATACGTAGCCTCCGGGTTGTCGGAAGTAACCCTCTGATTGCCGCGGACTGTAGAAAGCACTTGCAGGAATCTTTCCCTTGTAATACCGTATTCCCGAAAAATTTCTTTTATTTCTTTATTTGGATGCTTTATCATAGCAAGAAATAAATGCTCCACGGATACATATTCATCGCCTAATTGCTTTGCCTCGTCCTCCGCGCTAATTAGCGCCTGATTCAAATCCTTGCCTACGTAGACTCTGCCTCCCTGCACCTTAACCCGCTTCTGCAATGCCGTTTCCACACGGTTTAAAAAATGCTCTTTCTGAATCTCCATTTTTTCGATAAGTTTTAAAATCAGGCTGTCTTCAACGGTTAGCAGGCTATACAGCAGATGTTCCTGCTCGATTTCCTGATTTCCGTATTCATAAGCCAGCTTTTCGCACTGTTCAACTGCCTGCATGGACTTTTGTGTAAATTTTGATATATTCATAAGCACTCCTCTCTGCCGTTTTATGTAAGGGAGGCAAACAATTGACAACTGGCTAATTATTTCCCTTAACCCCTTTACAGTATACCCGGCCAAACTGCTACTTATTTGTTTGTTTTGTTCTACTGGAACTATAACACTTATTGTTAGCAGTGTCAAGAGGTGAGTGCTAATTATTTTGGTTATTTTTTGCAACCACAGTGTTTATGCTGGTTTGCGGGTTCTTAAAGTTCTGTAAAATGTCCAATAATAGGGTCTATACCCCACTCATACCCCATTTGTGAAAAAATTTGGGGTACGGTTCTGCATCCGATTCCATCAGATAGCATCTTGCAGTCTATATAACCATCAGGTCTTCCATCTTTAATATTTCCTTTTCTATTCTCGCATATTCCGTGATATGATTATATACTTCCATAGTAACTGCAATATTCGCGTGTCCCATGATATACTGCAAAACCTTTACATCCATCCCTCGCTCTGCCATTCTGGTGCAGCCGGTGTGTCTTAAAATATGGGCTGATATCCTCGGCATCATCTCTAGTTTACGGTACCCCCTTTTTACTTTCGTTGCCTCCTGCTTACTATAGGCATCCATGATATTATAAAGCACGTTGTTGACTGCGCTGGGCTGTAAGGGATATCCGTTTTTGCTGGTGAAAATAAATCCTTTCATACCATCCATTTCATAATCCCTATTGATTCCCATCATAAACTGATATTCCCTCTGCCTCCCAAAAGCTTTTTTGACACTGGCTGTCATGGGAATATCCCTTACTCCTGCTCTGTTTTCGGAAATTGTCACGCTGAGACTGCTCCCTTCCCCCAGATTCCTTATAGATAGGTTTGTGATTAAAACTGCCATAACCCCCCTTCTTATAACCGTCAAAAATACTATATTTCAATCTTCATAATCTGATCCTCAATCTTATTTAGTCTATTCATAATTTCATCTGTAACAGCAATTAATTTCTTATTTACAGTACTAAATTTAACAACCATACCATCTTCTGCATAAGGCATTGGTATTCCATCTTCTGACATTTCATAATCGCCATAGGATATCCATATTTCACCATAATCTATTATCTCTCCATTACATATCAACTCAATTAAAAATTCATCCGTATGGCCCCTTTCTGGACACAGCCATCCCCTTGCTTGCAAAACATATTTATATCCATCAAAGTCTACAATTTGCAACTGTTTCCCCTCTGAAAAACAACTCAAATCAGCATAACTTATACTTTCACTAATATATAATAGTTCATTTTTCAAATTACAAAATCCCTCTTGAATCTCATTTTCTATCAATTCAAAAATATCTGAATTAAAATCTTTTTCTATTAACCTTTTCCACACACAGTAATGTTCATGACCAGCAAAAAAATTTATATATTCCTCAAATAATTTTGCTTCAGTAAAATTATCCTCGTCAAAAAAATTATCAACATGAAAATGCGATTCAACACCATCAATATAAGCTAACAAATCTTCTATTTTACTTTTCATATTTGGAATAGCTTCATCAATTATCCAGGATAAATCCATAAAATCATCTGTTTCGTTTAATTTATCTACTATTTCCTGCTCATCAGGCAGCTCTGAACAAATATCACAATATTCCAAATTCATTTCAATTTCTTCCTGTTTTAATAAATGTTCAGCTTCTATCAACTCCAATGGCTTAACATATGATAACAATACCTTTTCTGCTTTCAAAAACTCTTCTTTGTAAAACTGAATCTCTGCTATCGTGTCAAAATATAAATCCTTGCAAATCATCTTATTGTGAGCTATCATATTTCTTCTTTTAGAAAAATCATCCCGCCATTTTTCTACAATTTCATCTGAAAATACTTCATCAAATTTTTCTTCTTCCCAAAGCGACGGAGCATCCAATATATCTGAATTTATATAGTCTGATGCTTTATCTTTTTCATGTTTTACAATATTTTCTATTGCAGTTTTTACTACTCTATCGATCTGCTTCTTCTTTGCAGTTTTTAAAAGCCTAAATATATCACCTATTTCCAGATTGTATAAATGATTATCAATTCTTTTGAACAAATCATATTTGGAGCTTAAAAACCATTTATTATAAATTTTATATTTGTCCATGTAATCCTCATATGTATATGTTTCAAACCAATTTCCTCCATATTTTATTGCCATATACCTATTAATTATACCTCTAAGCATATTTTCAACCTCATGTATTTTTATATACAAATCGGCTGCAATCCGTGTATTTTGTGAATCATATAGCCAAAATATTTTATCACATTTTTGGGCTAGCAGTTTGAGTAAGTTTTCTTTATACTCGTAAAAGACAGAATCTCCGTGAACCTCAATTATATCTTCCCTTTCCCATATAATATGTAACATCCATGAACTTCTGCCATATTTAGTTCCTTTTTCTATATTCAGCTTAAAATCCATATTTTTATATTTGAAACGAGCAGATGCTTCAAATGGAACATGGAACTCATCATACTGCTCATCCTCAGCTTCAAGCTCTTCTGAAATAAAATCTGCCTTACAAACAAAATGAGAATCCAGTATATTCATCTCCAGTTCTTCTTTCATTATTGAAAGCAATTCATTTAAATTATCAATTTTTCCATTGTTTTTTTCACAACATAATATTTCTATTTGCTCCATGTATATCTGTACCTCTTATCTTTTTACATTAACTTAGTTATCACTTTTTTAAACAGATTTATTTTAATTTATCAGCTTCCATTGCTTTACTTTCCATATAATATTTTCTTACAAAAAAGCTGAACAACTTCCAAATGGGATTTGTTGAATCCTTATGCTCTTTATATAAACTCCTAAAAGTACCAATTATGAAATTATAAAAAACATCCCAATAATCATCTTTTATTTCTTTACCCATTGATAAAAAATCAACCCATTTCTTTAAAACCTCTTCCCGATCATCATCATCCTGAATATTTAATATGGCTTTCATCAAGTATTCTAAGGTCTGTGGAGTAATAAAAACCTGAAATCGATAAATTACCATTTTAATCATATACTTTTCAGATCATTCATTGTTTTACCTCCCAAATAAACTGCAAATATTTATACAAAACTGGTAATTATCATTGATAGCAAGCTCTTAATCTTTTCCATCTCCAATAATAATTCTATTTTATCATCTTATTTATATATATGGGAATTACTATTTTTTACTATCTGATTGATATCCACGCTGATTTTGTTTATCTCATTCCGCATTCGCATCAGTTCTAATTTTATTTTTCTACTCCTCAAATGCT
Source organism: uncultured Kineothrix sp. (assembly GCA_910588855.1). Taxonomy (GTDB): domain Bacteria; phylum Bacillota; class Clostridia; order Lachnospirales; family Lachnospiraceae; genus Kineothrix. The sequence continues at coordinate 27,573 of CAJUSR010000015.1, forward strand.
CCAACTGGTTCAGGCGCAAATAGCGGATATATTTAATTCCATTCATATCTTTCGCCTTGGAACGTTCCATTAAAAGTTTTGCTGTCTCTTGTGTCACTTTACAATGCTTCCGTATCACGTTTTCATCTTTTGTTCCTGACATAGTCAATGCCAATCTTATAAAGCTGTTCCTCAATCTTCTTCACCTTTCCTCTGATTTTCTCAAAAAAAATAAGGACTACCCAAGCACGTACACTTGAATAACCCTTACTCCACATTGAAATCACTACATTAGATAATTAAATCCTTATTCCTTTTCCTTTATGAGGATGACTTTTCGCATAGGCAGACGCTTCCTCGCTGACCTGACTCAAATCCATTTTATCAAAATATTCTCTTCGCCAAAGCGTATAATCGAAGCTGTCTCTTTTTATCATAGCTACAAAGCGCTCTGCATCAACAATACCTAGTCTTTCAACTAAACATGCAAAACCGGCATCCATAAGTTCTGTAGCACTATTCATTCATCACTCGCCTCCAATCTCCTGATAAATTCACCTGGTGTCACAATCTGTATATCCTCTGTTTGAAACTTAAGCAATCTGTCATCCGTAGTAATAAGATAATCACTTCCTGCTAAAATAGCACAAGCAACATGAAGCGCATCTGCACTTTTAACGCCAGACTCCATAATATGCCCTGCTATCAATTTTGCTTCTTCTCCCTTTTCTATTCCTACATAGTATGATTCATTCGCACTCATAAAATCAGATATTGCCTTCTTTTTGTGAGAGAATCTATTCTTTCCATTCTCATATTCCAGCATAAAAGAGGTTACAAGGTCGATATATCCCTTTTTTACCATATCCTGAATATGTAACTTTGCTTCCGTTTCTAAATGTATCCTGATATGCGTCTGGTCATCATAAGGTCTGTTATAGCAGCAATTATCCATATATATTTTCATAATACTTTTTCTTTTCTTATTCTCCCTTAGCACTAATAACCGATAAACTTTCCTATTAATATTATATCCTATTACTCCCATACTCACAATCTATTTTTCTTCCCCATACCCCATTTGCAACAAAAACGACACAATCCGATGAAGCCTGATGCAAAAGCATGACCTCGAAAAGTGCCATTTCACGGGCTTTACAAGACCTGATAAAGTAAGACAATGCACGCCTCCACAAAACAATGGGTGAGTGCTAATTATTTTGGTTATTTTTTGCAACCCCAGTGTTTATGCTGGTTTGCGGTGTTCCTTTTTTGCTTTCGCCGCTTCCTGCTTATTATAAGCATCCATAATATTGTAAAGCACATTGTTGACTGCGCTAGGCTGTAAGGGGCGTCCGTTCTTGCTAGTGAGAATAAAGCCCTTTATCCCGTCCACTTCATAATCCCTGTCCATTCCCATCCTGATCTGATTCTCCTCCCCCAAAAACATAGTTATATAATTTTGCAGAGATATTGATGTTATATTCCATTTAACAAATCTTGACAGAAAATTAAATACTACCATAAGCAAAATTCTATTTCGTTCTCATAGGCTCACCCGAAATGTAGAATAATATAGGGTGATATGAGAATGTACCAATATGACAAAGACCTTGATTGTCACCCTGCTGGAGATTTCCGTGGTTCAATTCTTTTTTCACCGCAGGACACTGATATGCCCGTCATGCAAAACAAAAAGGACTGAAAATTCAATCCTTTTATACTGTCTTATTTTATTTGCCGCAATTCCATCATGCAACACTGCTATAATTTACAATAGAAATTTCCTGTGTAAACTGTCTCGCCTGTTCCGTAATCTGTTCCAGTCTTTTAACAACATCCCCTGTGTAGATAATCTCGTTACATTCTGTACATTTATAGCAAGGAACATTCCGCACAATTAAAAGACAATTTCCCAAATCTGTTACACTTGTTGTATATCCTTTTTCCGCTTTTGCACCACATTCCATACATACCATAATTAACGCCCCTTTCTCGTCTTAAAATCATTTTCCCATATATCAGAATCGGGAAAATATGCAGTTATTAAATATATAAAATCTGGTTCGAAACTTACTACAATGTGAATGTACTGTGATTTAACAGAAAATCCTAATATCAAACAACTTGGTAATGGCTTGTCGTCTTCATATTGTTTGATAATCTCACCTGTATCAATACCGTTTATAATGTCATCAACATTTATATTCCGTTCATATAAACGGATTCTAGCGTGTTCCGTTATTGCTATGTTGCCAGGCTGATTTAATGCCTTTAACTGTTCTATTGTTATCATTTTACACCAACTTTTCTATTGATATTTTTATTATAACAGATTACTCAATCTTTTAAAACCCTTTTATTACCTATGTTTGGCGTGGATGAACCGCTAAGCCAGCAAATCATCACCAATTACCACATGAAAGAACTGAAAAAAAGAGGCACACCTATATTTTCTACTGGTCTTCGTATAGGAATACCTTTCCTTCTCTTCCCCATACCCCACTTCATACCCCATTTGCGACAAAAACGACACAATCCGATGAAGCCTGATGCAAGGAAACGTGCCGTTTTACGGGCTTTACAAGACCTGATAAAGTAAGATAATGCACGCCTCCCCAAAACAATAGGTGAGTGCTAATAATTTTATTAAAATATCGCAATCCCAGCGGTTATGTGGATTTGCGGGTTCCTAAGTTCTTATTTTTCAAAGGTAATGGGCGCTTGATTTGAAGCCAAAGAGCAAATTACAAATAGAATGGTGCATATAAAAATCCATAGTCAATTTTTTATTCCAGGCACCCATCAATAATATGTACAATCCTTCCCGCTGCCTTTGCAACGTTTAAATCATGGGTAATCATAACAATAGTATTTCCAAGCCCGTGAAGTTGCCCAAAAAGCGTCAGCACATCCTTGCCGCTGGCTGAATCCAGTGCCCCGGTAGGTTCATCCGCCAGAAGCAAGGCCGGTTCCCCTACCAGCGCCCTCGCAATGGATACCCTCTGCTTCTGCCCTCCCGAAAGCTCCGAAGGCTTATGCCCCAGCCTGTGCCCAATCCCCAGCATTTCAATAACCGGAAAACACTTTTCTTCCGCTTCCTTTGTAGTCATGCCGCGGACTACCAGAGGCATGATAATATTCTGCAGAATATTATAAGTCGGAATCAGCTGATAATTCTGGAAAATAAAACCTATTTCCTTATTGCGGACTGTTCCCATCTGTTTTTCCGTCATACTGTGTATGGGCTGCCCGTCCAGATAGTATTCCCCGGAATCTGCCACATCCATACAGCCAATTATATTCATAAGGGTAGTCTTTCCGGAACCTGAAGGCCCTAAAATTGCCACAAATTCCCCTTTTTCCACCCAAAAATCTACATTTTTCAACACCGGTACCTTTTCCGCCCCCAACATGTATCCTTTATTAATCTGCCTCATATCTATAATTTTGTTTTCACTCATTTTTATAACCATGCCTTTCTTCCTCAGCCTGCGCATCAACAGACATAAGGCATAAATCTCATAACCTTCTTACTTTTCCTCACTCATGATTCAGAGCCACTACCGGGATAAGCTGAGACGCCTTAAGCGCTGGATAAAAGCCGAAAACTGTGCCCGTCAGCACACCAAACAGTAAAGATAAGATTCCTCCCCCAAAAGAAAGCTCCACACGCACGGAAAACCCTTCTATGATTGGCGTGATTCCCAAAGATAGCAATACCCCTAAAACAGCTCCTACAAAGCTGATACAACTGGCTTCCAGCAGAAATTCTGTCAGAATATCCTTCTGGTCACACCCGATTGCTTTTAGAATGCCAATCTCATTGGTACGTTCCTTTACGGAAACAAACAATACATTCATAATTCCGATTCCACCTACAATGAATACAATGGCTGCCATAGCCATTAAAAGAAGAGTCAGCGTTTCATTGGATTTTGATGCAGCCTCCATTTTACTTCCTGCATCGGAAATGGTAAATTCTACATTTCCCCCATAATTTTCAGCAAGTACAAACTGTACCTGTTCCATAACGTTTTCCACATCGTTTACATCCTCCGCTACCACAGTAATCGTAGGGCTTACATCTTTACCGGTAAGATACTTGATTCCTGTTTCATAGGGAATAAAAATTGCTTCATCCGGGCTGATGCCCGATGCCACCGTTCCCATTTCCATAAATACCCCGCCCACTATATAAGAACGGTTATCAATATAAACCGACGAATCATAGGCATCCAGCACACTGTCAAACATTTCCTTTGCCACACCATAACCCAAGACGCAGACCCTCTCTTTATAAGCATCATTATCTTCCGTAAAGAATGCACCAATCGCCATTTCCAGATTACTGATATCCGCATAGTTTTCTTTTACACCGGCAATAGTATAGGAAGCGCTCTCCTCCAGGCTGCCTCCTTCCACCTCCTGCCTCGTCGTATAAGAAATCGTGGCACTTGCTATTTCCAAAATACTTGCCTTAAGATTATCCGCATCCTCCTGGGATAAGATGATTTTAGTCATATTCATCTGTTCTTCCATCCCGCCAAACGGGAAAAAACCTCCACCCATGCCGCCATCCGGCATTCCATCTTCCGGCATACCTCCTCTAGGCATACTTCCTCTAGGCATACTTCCTCTAGGCATACTTCCACCTGCCATCCCGCTGCCCGACATACCCCCTCCCAGTATTCCTCCTGCTGTTTCTCCACCTGACATCCTCCCTCCCGGCATTCCGACGCCTGACATTCCTCCCGTAAAACTGTTCCCGTTATATTCATAGGAAATATCCACGGAACCAGCATTCAGATTTTTAAACTGCTCTGCAACCTCCAGCTTCCCTCCTGTTCCGATGGCAATAACAAGCATAATCGTTGCCGAACCTACAATGATACCTGTTGAAGTAAGAAACACCTTGAACTTATTTTGTACAAGATTCAGCCATACCAGACGACCGATTTCGGATAATCTCATGTTTTCACCTTACTTTCCGTCAGCACGGTTTCACCTTCGGAAAGCCCTTCTTTTATTTCTATGTTAATGCCGTCCGAGAAACCAGTGGTTACCCTTTTCCTAATGATTGTTCCATCTTTCTCCCTTACTTTGACATAATTTGCCCCGTCCTTTTCCATTATTGCCCTGACTGGTATATAAAGCACTTCGGATACCTCGTCCGTAACAAAAGTTACTTCCGCCGTCATATCCTGATACAAAACATTGCCGGTATTTGGCACGGTTACCGTTACCGAATACATAGTCCTATTGGTATTGCTGTTTATCTCTGCATCCCCGATTTCCGTAACCGTTCCCTTAAACACCTCATCTTCAAAGGCTGCCAACGTCACATTTACCGTATTTCCAAGAGCTGCCGCCTCCAAATCCTCTTCCTCAACCGAAACCGTAATTGTAACTTCATCGTAATTATTCAGGCTAATCAAATCCATATCCTGGGTCAGGGAATCCCCCGCTGCCACGCAAACCTCTGTAATCACACCGGCATTGTCTGCCGAAATAACCTGCTCTATAATAACAGAGTCAAATTCCTCCAGCTTCCCCGCCGCTTCCTCATAATCTTCCATTGCAGTTTCCGTTTCAAATTCGCTTTGTTCTATGGCAACATCATAAATCTCCCGGGCATTTTGCGCATTATAATTTCTTTTATCCAGTTCCCCTCTGGCAGTAACCTCTCCGCTTTCCAATTCCTTCTGAGCCAGGGCAAGTGCTATTTCATTCTCTGTTTTTTCACCGCTGTAATCCTCGATACTTTCCTTAAGCTGTTCAATTTCTTCCTCCAAAGTATCTACCATTTCCTGCGCATCATCCGCTGTCTGGTATGCAATAATCCACCAGTAAAGCGCATTTTCTTTATCCGTTCCCTCCGCAGTAAAAAGCGCATTTTCAAGCACTTTTTTTTCTTCCGCAAGAAGCGTCTCCTTTCTGGCCAGTTCCTCCTGTGCATCTGCCAGTTCCTCTTTTGTATCCGTAAGAGCCTTTTCTGCATTCTCCACTGCTTCCGCTAGATTAGAAACCGTTTTTTCATACTCTGTCTGGGAATAAGTTGCATAAAGAGAGTTGAGCTTATATTCCCCCTCCGCATCCACTTCCGTCTGCTTTTGCGAAGTAAGTGCCTGTTGATAGACCAGCTCTGCCTCCGTAGCATCCTGAACAAGCTCCGTACGGATTCCCTCCACGCTTTCCTGCGTCAGTTTTAAAATTGGCGTTCCGGCTTCAATCTCCTGTCCGGCTTCCACATATACCTGTTCAATTTCCAGTTTTCTGTCCGCCAAATTTCCTGAATCCGACGCTTCCGGTATCATACCTATCATCATGTTGCCTTCTGAATTGCCTGCGCCTCCGATGCCAAACGTAAAATTACCACTACCGGTAAATTCGCTGATATCCAAATCAAAAGCCTGTATGACAGTACCAACATCCACGCTGCCGCTTTCCGTAACCCCTCTTGCCAGATTTCCCTTTGCCGCCTGCGTTTCCCTATAGGCTGTTTTTTCTTTTTTAGAAACTGTTGCAGCGATAATCCCTGCCGCCATAATCACGAAAAACGATACTATGAAAAAAATCCGTATTTTTTTGTTTTTCTCTATTTCCTGTCCGCATTTTTTTATAATCTGTTTTAACTTTTCCTTCATCTTTATCCCCCGCATACCGCATTAAATTTCCTTTTCTTCTGCCTTTCCTAATTTATGTTCATAATGCTTTCAATATATATGATATCCCCCTCTTCCAGCCCACTTATAATCTCTATGGAAGCCATGTCGGAAAAACCTGTTTCCACCTTGGTTTTTACCCTGTTTCCCCTGGCATCCTTTTTGTATACATAGCTAAATCCGTTTTCTTCAAACACAGCTTTCTTGGAAACATAAAGCACATTCTCTGCCGAATCCGTTACAAAAGTAACATCGGCAGCCATCCCGCCATATAGTAAAGTGGTATCCCCCTGCACCAGAATCGTCACAGGATAGCTTATGGTAGAGGCATGTTCCGATGTAGATGTTGTAGTAATACTAATAATTTCCCCTTCCCAAATCTGCTCCGGATAAGCGTTGAAGGCCAGCTCTACCGAATCTCCCACGGAAATTGCCGCAACATCCTCCTCGGATACGTCAATTCTTACCGTATATTCATTCTCTTTCGCATAAGTAATCATCACCCTGTTATCCGTCAGCTTATCCCCGGCTTCGCAGGAAACGCTGGTAATCAGTCCATCTTCCGGTGCGTAAATCCGGCCATCCTCTCCCACAAAGGCTTTGAACGCATCCATTTTCTCCTGAATTTCATCCAGCTCATTTTGTGCTTGCTTTACCGAATCGGAAAGGGAATCCACAGAGTAGTCGTAAATTTCTTTTGCCAGTTCCCCTGACATGGATGCGGAGTGATAGTCATTTTCCGCTTTCTGATTATCCAACACCTGCGATGCCCCTGCCGAATCTATCTCTTTTTGTTTTTTTTCGATTTCCACCTGATTATCCGTAATAGTATCTTTGTATCCTTGCAGTTCTTCTTCCAATGTCTTCAGCTGGTTTTCCGCCTGCTGGTAATCCGTAAGGTTACTGGTATAAGCCGTAGAATTATGTAAATCTGTTTCTTCATATTTATTTTTTGCCTTGTTGTAGGACGCCTTTGCTTCCTCATAAGAGTCCAGAAACTCCTCGTCCGCAAGCTTTTCCTGCGCCAGTGCAATTTCCATCTCCAATACTTTGATTTCCCCTTCCAGCCCTGTAATCTTTTCCCTGCCCGCAGTAAGCGCCGCCTGATAATCTACTGCGGCACGGCTTCCTTCCTTTACGCTGCTATCATAGGTACTTTTGACACTGAGCATGGAGATATTATATTCCGTCTGTGCGTTTGCCAGAATGATTCTTGCCTCGGTAAGAGCCGACTCCAATTTTCTTTCCACCGCTCTGACACTGTTTTCCGTCAACTGAAAAAGTACATCCCCCTCTGAAATGCGTTGCCCGCTGATTGCGTACACCTCTTCAATCTCAAGATATTTTTGGATGTCCTCCCCATCTTCTTCCTCGTCTTCTTCCGCTTCGTCTTCTTCGTCATCCAATTCTAAATCCAGCTCATACATAACAGAACTTTCCCCTAACGATAGGCTGCCGCTTTCCATGATTCCAAGAATCAGATTCCCCCTGACTACCGTTTCTTCTTTATAAACATAAGTTTCCGTGCTTAAATTGGGGTGGACAAACAATGTGTACACAGATGTCCCCAGCAGGGAGACAAGTATAAAGCCGGCAAGAATACAGTTCCTGCGGAATTTTTTATCCTTTTTCCATTTTTCTTTCATTGCCCGTCTTCCTTTCCCCGTTTTTCGGAAATACACTGCCCTCCGCCTGTGGCACATTCTCCTGCCATACACTTTCCTCCATTTGCGGCCTGTCATCCGCTTTTGGAGCTTCTTTTACCCCTTCCATTCCTGGAACATCTTCCCTTTTTGGCACATCCTTACCATTTTTTTGCAAATAACCGCCCCCATCCTGCGGCATATTTTTCATTTCCTGAATCATTTCATCCGACATTCCAAAGTATACATATGCCGTGAGATTTGAATCCAAAGCGTTTACATCACCTTCCAAAGCAACCGTCACCTGATAGGTAACGGAAGTACGGCTCTGTGCCTGAGTGATTGGATTAATCATAGTTACCTTCCCCTGATAATTTCCATACCCGCTAACCATAACAAAAACGTCATCCCCTATGGCTATCCCGGCAATATCGCTTTGGTCCACGCTGGCTGTTACAGAAACCATTTCCGGGTTGCTGTAGGCAATTACCAGGCTTTCCCCTAAAAGGTAGTTGTCTTTCCTAATGCCGTTCATCACAATCGTTCCTGCACTCTGGGTATAAAAATATCCATCTCCAATCACCTTCTCAAAAAGTGAAAGATTTTCTGCCGCCTCTTCTTTCGCATCCTCTAAGGATGCCAGGGTTTCTTCCAGGCTCTCCAGCGTAATCTCATATACCGCCTGAGCATTGTCGCTTTCGGCCAATGTGATTTCATAATCCGATTTACAGGCAATTAACTGTTTCTCATATTCCGTCTGCGCCGTCACAAGTTCCGCTTCCAAAGATGCAAGTTCGCTCTGTGCTTTTTCCAGCCCTGCCTGCGCTGTTTTTTTGGCAGTCTCATAGTTTTCCAGCGCAGTTTCATATTCTTCCGCTTCCTGCTTCACCATCTCATCAAACAGATTGTATACGGATAAAAGCGTTTCGCTTTCGCTGTATCTTCCCATCATCCTCCCGCTTTCCGCAGCTCCGCTCTCCAAAGCGCCGCCCAAACTGGAAACAGACTTTCCATAAAGGCTCTCTTTCTCCTCTATATCCCATTTTTCATAAGTCTCCATAAGCAGACCGAAATGTTCATAATAAGTCTGGTAAAGTTCATTTATTTTATAATAAGCCCTGTAATAATCTTCATTTACCGACTTCGTATACTCATCCACCAGCTCTCTGGCTTCCTCAACCTGCTTTTCCAGTTCCTCCACACTTTCCGCAGCCTCAGCTGACGCATTCTCATACTGTGCCTGACTGTACTTTTTATTTACCGCCGCCTTCTCATTTTCCACGCGGGCATCAATTACCCCGACCTCATAATCTATAATCCCCTGCCGGTAAGCCAGTTCCGCCTCCGTAACCGCATCCGCCAGCTCTTTCCTTGCTTCTTCCAATGTCTCATCCGAAACCTTAAAAACAGCAGTTCTTTCTTCCACTTCATCGCCCATAGAAAGATAGCTTTCTTCTACATACAGCGCCGTTTGCAGAAAATCCAATTCCCAAGTCTCATCCAGCATCCCCACTGTAGTCAAACCGCTTGCGCTGATGACGCCTTCCCCTGAGATATTCATGGCAGGAGGCATATCCACATTTCTTTCATCGTTTTTTTTCCTTATCAAAAAGAAAACTGCAACACTTGCCACAACGAAAAATGCGCCTGCCGCCCACAAGATAATAAAAATCTTCTTCCTTCGTTTTCCATTTTCTTCCGTCGGCTTTTCTTTTTTCATCCATACTTTCATCGCTTCCCGACCCTTCTCTATTTTTAAATTGGCTTTACTTTACATGAATATAAAATCCATTCCTTAAAATAATCTTGAAAAATCATGAAGAAATTGTGAAGTTGCCTATCTTTTCAATTTTCACTTAAGGTTTCTGTTATACTATATACTTACAGGGCGGAAAAAAAGGGAACACAAGGTTAAAAGAACTCTCTTAGGAGCAATTTGCCCAACCGCGAATTTGTGTCAAAACGTCATAAATTATACTGTTCAAAGATTAAAATGCGAGATTCCGACCGTAAACCTCAAGGAAGAAGATTTTGAAATGGAGGAAAAAAATGAGAATACTAGTGGTAGAAGACGAAAAGCCATTGGCAGATGCCCTAACAGAAATTTTGAAGCAGAACCACTATCATGTGGATGCCGTTTATCATGGAAGCCGCGGGCTAGAGTATGCCCGCTCCAAAATATACGACCTAATCCTGTTGGATATCATGCTCCCCGGCATTGACGGGCTGTCTATATTGAAAACCCTCCGCAAAGAACATGTCACAACCCCGGTAATTCTTCTCACTGCCAAATCCGAAGTGTCCGATATTATCGCCGGTTTAGATGCAGGCAGTGACGATTATCTTGCAAAACCTTTTTCCACAGGTGAGTTGCTTGCCCGAATCCGCGCCCTCTCCCGACGCAACGCAGCATACAATGAGGAAGTCCTTTCCTGCGGCGATTTATCATTTAATAAAAGTACGATGGAACTTTGCTGCGGCTCCGATTCTTTAAAGCTTGGTTTAAAGGAATCCCAGCTTATGGAACTCCTTTTAAATAATGCCGGCCGGATTATGCCCAAAAACCTCCTGATTGAAAAAATCTGGGGGCTGGACAGTGATGCGGAATACAATAATATCGAAGTCTATATTTCTTTCCTTCGGCAAAAAATAGCCTTTCTGGGAACCAGTACGCAAATTAGGACAATCCGCGGCGTAGGATATCAATTGGAGGGAAAGGCCGAAAATTGAATTTTCCAACTCCAAATTTGCACGTTTCAATCAAATTATCCATACACAAAAAACGGGAATACATGGAGGAAACAATGATTAAGAAACTACAGCACCGGTTCATCCTTCTAACAATGTCATGCATCGGTTTTATCTTTCTTTTAATTTTACTGATATTAAATATTTCCATGACAGCCACCAGCCAGAAACGGGGGTTCGACCTCTTGTCGGAGCATATCCGGAATCAAAACAGCTTTAAGCCCCATACCAGGGATAACTTTACCCCTGATGAACACCCTCCGGCTTTCAAAACAGGCCATCGGACAAATGACTGGTTTAACGATATGCGTATTTTTTCAATCCTTTATAATAGCGACGGCGAAATCAGAGAAATTTCCACAAAAAACAATCCAAACCTCTCCGAAAGCAGCCTGCTGGCTTTGGCTGATACGATTTTGCAAAATCCCAAAGAAAAAGGGGAAATTTCCGATTATTTATACCTCTATATTCCTTCAGAGGAAGGTGTCTCTATTTATTTTCTGGATTATGGGCCGGAACGGGAAATGTCCATGCAGCTTTGGAGAATGTGCCTGTGGGTCGGGCTTGCCGGAATGATGATTATTTTGATACCGGTTATTTTCCTCTCACGGTGGATTGCAAAACCAGTACAGCTTGCTTTCGACAAGCAGAAGCAGTTTATTGCTGATGCTTCCCATGAATTAAAAACTCCATTAACCATTATTACAACCAACGCGGAAGTTCTGGAAAATACCCTTCCCGATAATAAATGGCTACATTATATCCTTGAACAAAGCAAACGGATGAAGGTATTAATCAACAATCTTCTTGATTTGGCCCGTTTGGATTCCGGAAATGAAAAAGCCTTCTTTCAAAGCTTTGACTTAAGCAAGACCGTAAGAAAAGCCGCTCTTTCCTTTGAAAGCCTGGCATATGAATATGAAAAAAATTATATTTGGGAGATTGCCGATGGGCTGTCCTTATACGGAAACGAAGAAAATATAAAACAACTTGTCACAATTCTTTTAGACAATGCCTTCAAATATTCAAATGCAAAAGGGTACATAGCAATATCCCTTACCCAGTCTGCAGAAAAAAAACAACTTCTGATCCATAATACCGGAAAAGGTATTGATATAAAAGACCAGAAACGTATTTTTGAACGTTTTTACAGGATTGACAGTTCCAGAAGCAGGCAGTCCGGCGGCTACGGTTTGGGGCTTTCCATCGCGGAATCTATTGTAAAAAACCACAAAGGGCAAATCAGTGTAAAAAGTGATGGGAAAAGCTATACCGATTTTTGTATTCTGTTGCCTTAATCCCAAACAATCCGTTATTCCACGCCTCATTTACGGCAAAAACAATACAAAAATGCAGCCGTTTCCCATTCCAGGAAAGCGGCTGCAAATATTACTCTTTATTTACTTTCATACTCTGCTACAATCTCCTCTAACGGCTCCAATGCCTCCAGCTCATCCATCAGCCGGTTATAGCCAAGGCGGTCCAGTTCATCCAGATAGCTGTTCCATGTGGAATCTACATCCGTCTGCCCCAAAATAACCTGTGTCCGATAATTGGCCACATATGCTTCTAAATCACTCCTGATTTCCTGAAGAATTGCCTCATATTCCGTTTCCCCTGCCAGGTCTTCTTTGTATGGCCTATGCTGCCATTTCATCCAGATACCGTCTTCACTGGCGGACCAATATTTGCTGCCGGCCTGGAACAGGGGCTCTTCGCCAATCCATCTGGTCACTTCCTTTGTCTGTCCGAACTGGCTGAAACTCCAAGTTCCCTTATCCCCTGAATTTAGTTTGTTAATCTGTACCGGAGTCTCTCCATCCTCATCCCATTTCCAGTCGATGTCCTTCTCTCCAAAAAACATTTTTGCCACAGTTTCTTTATCCCCATCGCCGAACAGGGAAAAATTCAGAAATTGTAAAATTTTAGCCAATTTCTCATCGTCTACATTTGCATTGACAAAAAAACGTCCATAGGCCGGAGATGGCCTCACTGTTGCCTGTACTTCCCCTCCATCCGGCTTAATGCCCGGAGTCACCAGAATTTTTGCATTTGGGTCTCTCTCCAAAATAGTAAGTGGCGGTCTGTCCATCGCCCAGCTATTTAAAGCATTGGTCGAAGTAATCCAATATCCTGCTACCCCCGTATTCACTTTATCCCAAATGACATTCCTGTCATCGTTAATAATCTCCGGATCCAGAAGGTTCTTAGCATACATCTTCTGAAATCCCTTCAAAAAATCTTTGTATTCTTCTAAAACATAAAACTGTTCCGCCCTGCCTTCCACTTCTTTATTCCCTATGCCGAATCCGTATGCGGAAAAGAAAGCCCCTTGGGCAATATTAGGTTCGGATGCACCCCCAGCCGCCCCTATAGTATCCTTTTTACCTGTACCATTCGGGTCGCCATTCACAAATCCATCCATAATCTCCATAAATTTACTCAATTCAATTCCATCATCGGCCGCATAAACCCTGTCAGCCACCTGTTCCACATTAACCCCCAAATCAATCCCCAAATTTTCAATCCAATCATAACGATAGTAATCACTTGGGAGGTAATAGTCTACAAACTGGAAAGTTAAACCTGTCAGATAAACAAATTCATCCTCGTTTTCCGGGTTCAAGACTTGCTTATAAATTAACGGGTATTCTTCATAATATGAGATAAGGTCCGGACAATATTTTTCCACCATATCCCTTGGAATCATCCGAATCAATTCCTGATCCATCATCCAACTTGCCGTTTTCTCTTCCGTCCACATACAATCCGGCATCTCCCCGGAAGCCAGCAAAAGGTCAATCGTATCTTTCGTTTCCGCTTTTTCTACCGTCAAGTTAATATTCAAGGAATCTTCAATAATTCTTTCCACATAAGAACCGTCCTCGTAATCCGCCTTGCACCAATGCCCCGTATAGCTAATGTCATACGTCTTTTCCATATCCGGTTCTTTGCTGCCTCCCCCTGTAGAAACGGCAGACGTATCCGACGACTTGGAACAGCCAGACAATAGCATCGTTGCACACAAAATCACAGCCAAAATTCTTCTATTTTTCTTCATACATTTCCTCCTATATCAATTTCTATTATTATAAATTGGAAAGCTCTTCCCTTGGAATCCTCCTGATTCTTGTCCGGGCAAGGCAGCTCTTGTCTTCCGTTCCCCCTGCATTGTATCCCAAAAGCAAGGCATCCTTTGTAAAATGCATGGCACAATAACAATACCCGCGGTCTTCCTCCCACTCAAACGCTATTCCTTCCGTAAATGTCCGTCCATTATCACGGCTTACCGCAATCACATAAGGAGTTCTCCCGCCCGTAAAAATATCCGTTGCCTTCTCCCTGCCATTATATTCAGGCACCGGGTTCCATACAGCGTAAATATCATCGCTATCCATATCTCTTTTCATACTAAGGGGGCTATTTGGCGCCGTAAAGCGGGAGGGTTCAGCCATCGTCCATTTATTCCCATTATCTATGGAATACATTTCATATTGCCTGCCCAAATCCGTCCTTGCAAAGCCCCACAAAACCCAGGGATTCAGCTCCAATACCCCCGGCTCCTGAAGACCTGAGAAGCAATTGGCCATATTCGGCATACTGCATTTCCCCTCGGACATATGCCAGGTAGCTCCATCATCGTCCGAATAAAAAAATACTACTTCCGATCGGCTGTCAAAAAAGGTATTTTCCCTTTCCCCGTTCCCATGTCCCGGGCATTCTGCCTTCTCTGCATTCCAATCCCTGCCGGATCTGTGGCTTGCTGCCGGAATCAGTATTCTTCCGCTCAAAAGTCTGACAACCCGGTCATTATTCACTACAAAAAAACCTTCCTGCGGTGTACATAGCACCCTTTCCCCCCACGTCACTCCTCCGTCTTTCGAGCGTCTTAAATACATTTGAATCATGGTATAGGTTTTCCGTACCAGGTAAAACATGCCGATATCCCCATTATCCATATGCATTAGGGAAACGGACATCACATTCACCGACTCCTCTTCCTTATAGTCCACCACAACCCGTTCTTTCCCAAAGGTCATCCCTCCATCTTTGGATATTACCATACAAATATCCGAAGGCGCCCAGTCCGCATTATTTTCTCCTCTGAATTTACTATAAGCAAAAATAATATTCCCGTCCGCCAATGTAAGGAATGCGCCCTCGCTGTTTCTTGGATTCCCTTTTTTTTCATCCGGTCGAAATTCCGCCACTACTGTTCCTAATTCTATTCTTTTCATCCTTATACTCCATATCCGCTTTTTTTCCAACTTGATTCCTTCTCCGCCTTTTGCGGGCTTAAGGCTTAATTCCATTTCCGCTTTTCATACAGCTTGACTCCTTATCCGCCCTTTGTCCGGCTTTATCCTTGTTGCCTATCCTTTCACTGCTCCTACCATAATCCCTTTTACAAAATATTTCTGCAGGAAAGGATATACCGCCACAATCGGCAGCACAACCAGAATTGTCGTAGCTGCTTTTATCGTATCCGGATTCGCATCCACCATACTGCCGATAGCCTCTACACCGCCGGAACCGGAGCCCATAGCAGCGTTGGTGATACTGTCGAGCATTCTTCTAAGGAGATACTGCAAAGTCGTCAGGCTTCCCGTCCTCCTGCAATACATCATATTGTCGAACCATGCATTCCATTGGCCTACCATCTGCCATAAAGCCACCGTAGCGATTACCGGCTTTGACAAAGGCATAATAATCGAAGTAAAAATCCTTACCTGAGAAGCCCCATCAATACTGGCTGCCTCTTCCATCCCTTTATCAATAGAGAAAAAATAATTCCTAATAATGATAGTATTGTAAATCGAAAAACCGGAAGGCAGGATATAAACCAGAAAATTATCGAGAAGCCCAAGCCTCTTCATATTTAAGTATGCAGGAATCATACCTGCCGAAAAGAACATGGGGATTAACAGCACTGCCGTAATCAGCCTACGGAAAGGCATATTTGTCCTTGTCAGGGCATAGGCTGCCATACAGCACACCAAAATATGAAGCGCAGTGCCTGTTATCGTCCTTAACACCGATATTAAAAACGCATTGATGATTTCGCTGTCCTGAAGGCAATGCCGGTACGCGTCCAACGTCCACACTTTCGGAAAGAAATTGATATGCATATAGGAAATGTCCTGTGCCCGGGAAAACGAACGAACCAGTACGTCCCAGAAAGGGATAAATACGGTAATGCAAAACAGAACCATAAACGATATATTACAGATATCAAAAATCCGGCTTCCCACAGATTGTTTCATTTTTTTCCTTGTTTTTTCCTGTGCCATAACTATTCCTCCTTAAATAATTTTATATTCCGGGTTCGCTTTCCTTGCAAACCAATTGGCAATCAGCACCAGCGCCAGACTCACTACATTCTGAAACAGTCCGATAGCCGTGGAGAAATCATACCGGCTTTCTATCATACCTTTCCGGTATACATAGGTGGAAATAACATCTGCCGTCTGATAAGTAGCATCGTTATACAAATTGAATATCGGGTCAAAGCCTACGCTTACCAGGCTCCCGATGCTCAAAATCAACATGGTACACATGGTCGGGAACATAGCTGGCAAAGTAATATAAAGTATCCTATGGAACCGGTTAGCCCCATCAATACTGGCTGCGTCATACATCGCCGTATCAATCCCGGCAATTGTAGCCAAATAAATCACAATACTGTAGCCCGTCGTTTTCCACAAATTGGTAATGAGGTAAATTGGCACAAACATATCTTTCTGCGCCATAAAATAAAGCGGCTTTTCCAAAACCCCCAGTTTAATTAAAGCTGCATTCACCACGCCCCCTGCAGGCGATAAAAGCTGATACACAAAAGTCCCCACCACAACCCACGACAGGAAATGGGGCATATATGTAATCGTCTGTACCACACTTTTAAACTTTTTGCTGAAAATTTCATTAACCAATATCGTGAAAATTACCGTCACCGGAAATGTCGTTAACAATGTGGCAATACTAATCTTTAAGGTATTCCCTAAAATCCGGTAAAAATTAGGGTCCGAAAACAAATTCTTAAAGTGTTTCAACCCTACCCAATCGCTGCCGCTAATCCCTCTTGCCATCTTATAGTCTTTAAAGGCAATCGCCAGCCCGTCCATAGGCAGATAACAGAATAAAATGACCAAAATTAACGCTGGAAGCAGGAACATGTAAAAAGGCAGATATTTTTTCATCTCTTTTAGCAGCCCCTTATTTTCCATAGTTTTTCCTTTACCCATCATAGCCTTCCTTTCTTTTCTATTTCATTGCCATAATAGTTGCTGCGCCCCGGGTGCGCTAAAGCGCCGTCAATCCCCGTAGGGGAATCTATGGCGTTTTTGCGTCAACGCAATACATTATGTCATGATAAAATTATAGAAAATCTCCGGATGTACGTCCATGAACTGTATTGGATAAAACATGCAGAAAATGCTACACTATCACTTAACCGGAAACGGAAGGTATAAAAACAATTCAAAAATGCCGTTCCCTGTTTTCCCTTCCATCCTCCCCCCGTATCTGCCTACAATCTCCCTTATGCTTTTTAATCCAAGCCCGTGGTTTATTTTATCCATTTTTGATGTGTCAGGCATATGGCCTGATTCCGATTCCGTAGACAATACAAAATAACTTTCTTGATTTCTTCCTGCCAGGACAGACGGATTGCGGACTTCCAGGCAGAACAGCCCTTTTTGTGCCTTGCTTTTTAACATTACCACACGTTCTTCCTCCAAAACCCCCATACAGGCTTCCATTGCATTGTCCAATGCATTCGCGTACAGGGCACAGATATCCGTCTTTTCAAAAGGGAGTTCCTTTGGGATATCCACCGCTATTTCCATGCATATCCCATGATGCTCCATCATACTTTTTTTTAACGGATAGCACCGCATTGACCGTCGCATCCCCACAGTATGCCACAGGCTGGACGATAGAGCTATCCTTTGCCAAATTTTTAATATATTCATCCCTTCGCTCAGGCAAAAGGGTGGACAATACTTGGATATGGTTCGCAAAATCATGCCGGAACCGGCGTATTTCAAAATGTTGCTCTTCCAAAGATTCGTAATATTTGCTATTCATTTCCATAAACATACTTTGGCGTTCCGGCTTCTGCTGCTTTGCCAAAACAAGCACACACCAGAACAGGCTGATAAAGGACAAAAAGGCAATCATAAGGATAACCGCATATTCATAAGAATTTGTCCAATTATTGCCCAGCTCTCTTTTATGGAATAATATGACAATGCTGAAAACAATGCTAAAAAGCGTTGCCATAAGAAGAATCAATAATTTCCATATATTGTCCGAAAGCTCATAATCCTCGTCCGGCGCATATTTCCGTATCCCGATGTAAAATAAAACCGCAAACAAAAAACTGCATACCGTAGTTAATGAATAGGTAAACAGTGGACGGGAAAACATACGTATATCATATATGATGTAATTATCCCGGATGGCGTTAAATGCAAAAAAAACAGTAATATACAGCAGCCCAACTTCCGTTTTTTTCCAAAAGCTGCCTTCACAGGACATCCAGACTGCAAACAGGAAAAACGCAGTCATACCTAATATATTGACTGGATCCCCCATAAATATTACCGATTTAACAAGGATAAAACATGCCGTCAGCATAAGAAGCCGCCCCCATCATAGCCCTGGCAATTTTCCCCATAGCCGTTTCTTTGTATTTTCTGCTGCATGGAAGTTTCCTATCCCCCAACATGACAGATTCCCCATTTAGATAGTCCACTTCCTCCGGATTGACCAGATAACGCTGGTGGATTCTTACGAAATGAGGCTCCAATTGCTTCTCGATATCATTTAATCTTGCGTAAAAGGGATATTCTCCATTCTTAGTGACAAGAAAAACTTTCCGCCTGTCAGAATAAAAGTATAAAATATCCGACAGCCGGAAACGCCATATCCCGTCTATATTTCTTAACGTAAAACTATTATTTTCCTCTTGCATCACTTTTTTCCGTATATGCTCAAGCACGCCATATAGTTTTTCTAAAGAAACAGGCTTCAAAAGATAATCCAGGGCGCCCACGCGATAGCGCTCAAAAACATAGTCATCATACCCTGTTACAAACACAATATAAAGATTGCCATCCAGCTCCCTTATTTTTTCTGCCGTTTCCATCCCGTTCAAACCTTTCATTTCCACATCCAGAAAGAGCAAATCTATCTCACCCGGATGTTTTCCGAGCCAAGATACCCCATTCATCCCCGAAGAAAATTCGTAAACAATTTCTTCCGATTCTTCTATCAATATTTTTTCCAACTGTATGCGAAGTGCATCCCTGGCCTTTACTTCACCATCACATATTGCAATACGTAACATATCCCTTCTGTCTTTCTCTCTTTTAGACGGGCTGACTATCCGGGAAAATATCCTTATTCCCCGTATCATACAGGGAAAAGTAGACGAAGATGCCGGACAGCTTGTGGAACAGTTAGCCGATATGTTTGGAATCGGGCATATCATGAACAAGTATCCGGCACAAATATCGGGAGGGGAAAAACAAAGGGCTGCCGTAGCCCGCAGCATGATTAACCGTCCGCTCATTATCCTTGCAGATGAACCAACCGGCAATCTGGATTCCAAATCAGGCCGCGCTGTTATCGAGGCTTTCGCCGAAGCAAAAAAACAGATGGGGAAAACCATTTTCATGGTTACCCACGACAGCTTTGCAGCTTCTTTCTGCGACCGCTTCATTCTATTAAAAGACGGCACAATATACCGTCAATTGGAAAAAAATAAAACCCGCAGTATGTTCCAGGACAAACTGCTGGAAGCAATCAAAGAAATGAATATGTAGACGATATTTCATTTATAGGAGGTACACTATGGAACCATTATTACATATAAAACAACTGGAAAAAAGCTGCAGCAAGCGGATAGAAAACACTCACGGTTATACTTATTCTGCAATTTTATTGCATCAATGATTATTTCCGCCTACTCCGCTCTCATGTATTCCAAGACAGTACAAACGGTATTCCCCATAGGCGGCGACAGCCGTAAACAGATGTATGCTATTTTTGTGATGGCTCTAGTCGGTTGTGTGGTATTCACCATTTATGCGTCACAGCTTTTTTTCCGGCACAAATCCAGGCAGTTAGGTATCCTGATGGCTTTGGGTCGTCAAAAAAATACTTGGCCCACGGACTGTTTCGGGAAGTTTTCTTTATAAGCAGCTTCTCCATTGCAGTAGGCGTCCTTGCCGGTTTCCCTTTTGTAAGGGGCATCTGGAGCCTCTTTCGTTTAACATTGGTAGACAGCCCTGATATGGCTCTTACCTTTGATTTCCGCTGCCTGTTTGTCTCATTAGCCTTTTACTCTTTTGGCCATTGGATTTTCTTGCTTTCAAGCATGGCGGTATGCAAAAACGAAAAATATTATGGAAACCATCCACGAGGAACATATGAACGAACCAGTAAAAGAACCCGGCAAATGGTACGGTCCTGCCGGATTTTTTATGATTCTGACCAGCGCTGTTGTCGGTTATCTTTCTCCGCGGGGCTGGGAAATATTGTTTCAAAGCTATCCCCCATTTTGGTTACAGCTTTTTTATATGCCTATATTTGCAGGGCTTTATATGACAATGCTGCACACAGTCACCCACGGCTGGAAAATCAATCGCAAAAAACCTTATAAAAATATAATATTCAGAAGCATCATGAAATTCCAGGCAAAGCAAACAGTCAATAGCCTGATTATCACTACTCTTCTGGTTGCAGGCGCCTCCTTTTCCATATTTTACCCAGCAACAGGCATAATCCGGACTCACTATCCTTCCGCTCATTATGGGCATACCGCCCCAGTTTCCGTATATTGTTGGCCAATGACTATTTGCGCACCATAGGTGTTCTGTTCGTAATGTTCCTTTTTATTTTTATAGTCTGCCTTATCACCGCGCTTATCATCAACTATACGCGCTGTCAGACAATCGTACTAAACAACCGGTATCTCTTTGACAACTTAAAAAAGCTGGGTGCTTCGCCTCATTTCCTTTCAAAGGAAATAAAAAAGCAATGTAGCCATGTATTTAAAGTACCGGCATCTGTTGGCATGGCTTCCATGTATCTGCTGTTTACGTTGATTTTATACGCCAATGACGGGAAAATAACATCCTATGAGGCAATTGCCCTTCTTATATGTCTTTTCCTATTAATCATTATCAGCCTAATCCATTATGCCATATACCGCATTACGGTGGATACCCTGAAAAAGCAATTGAAAATCCAGTAGAGAAGATTCATCTTCCCCTACTCACTGTGCGCTCCGCGCGCCGCATAATAAAATACTTCCTCTGCGCGGGGCTGCGCATAAAAGGTGAAAAAGAATCCTGCAAGCAGGATTCTCCGCCTGCGGCGGGTCGCGACAGCGACACACTCCCCCCCTCCGCCGCAGTGCGATTATTGCTTTTTTCCTATACGGAAAAAAGCCGGGGTAAATCCACCCCGGCTTTTCTTTATTCGTTTATTTAATATTTGCCTAAATCAATGTCAAGAACATCCATCGGTTCCGGTGCGCTGCTATAAACAGGCTGTACGCTCGATACGCCGCCCATAGCATATTCTTCACGAAGCTTGAATTTTGCCACAAGGCCCTTGAGTACCTCTGCCTGGTTGGAAAGCTCTGCGCTGGCTGCCGCACTCTGTTCGGAAGTTGCGGAATTGGTCTGTACAACACTGGAAATCTGGTCTACACCTACCGTAACCTGTTCTACAGCCCCTGCCTGCTCTTCTGCAGCATCTGCAATCTTATCTACCGTAGATGCTGCAGTACGTACTTCTTCAACCACTTTGGATAAGGAACTAGCTGTCTCGCTGGCAATATCTTTTCCTCTAGCTACTGCTGCGATAGAGCTTTCAATCAATACCGCCGTATCGTTAGACGCTACCGTACTCTTATTAGCAAGGCTACGCACTTCTTCTGCAACCACCGCAAACCCCTTGCCGGCTTCGCCTGCACGGGCTGCTTCTACTGCTGCATTCAATGCCAATATATTGGTCTGGAAAGAAATATCCTCAATCGTTTTGATAATCTTGCCGATTTCATCCGAAGTACGGGTAATTTCTTCCATTGCCGCCATCATATCACGCATCTGCCTGTTACATTCTTCCACTTCATCACCGGCCATATTCGACTGGTTCCTTGCATTTCTTGCATTCTCTGCCGTATCATTCACTTGCTTCGAAATACCTGTAATCGTTGCTGCAAGCTGTTCTACAGCAGCAGCCTGTTCCGTTGCCCCCTGTGCAAGCGCCTGCGCACCACAGGATACCTGTCCGGCTCCTGACGCTACCTGATCCGCACTTCTGTTAATCTGACCCATTGTAGAGCTTAAATCGCGGTTTAACTTACGGATAGATGACAATAAATTCTGGCAACTTCCCACATAACTTTCTTCCGCCTGTGTACGTACATCAAAATTACCATTTGCCATCTCTTCCAACAATCTGGAAGCATCCGAAATAACATTTCCGAGAATAACTGCCATATCCCTGAACGCATTTGCCAAACTTCCCATTTCGTCTTTCGATTTGTAGGATATATTAATATCAAAATCACCTTTTACAATTTTATTTGCCGCAGTCTCCAGCTCACGGGTAGGACGTACAATCGACCTTGTCAAATATGTAGAAAGTATCAAAGTAATAAGAAGGGCAATCCCTGCCAGACCAACCTGCGCTATTATCAGCATATCCTGCATAACAACTGTGTCCTGATAATCTGTCTCTGCACTGCCTGCCGCAACATCACTTATTTTTATAAGCGTATTCACTGCTTCTTCTACCAAAGTCTGATATTCATTCAATAACATAGTCTGGGCTGCCTGCATATCCGTCTCCGATAATGCAATAACAGCTTCCTGCATTTCTACTGCCTCTGTCATGCTCTCTCTAAATGCATCCAACAAAGAAGTATCGCCTTCAAAGTTCTGGAACAGCCAGGTTGCATTTTCTTCCATCAATCCCATTTCTTTATTTAAATCGTCCCGATATCCTGCCGCCTTGCTATCGTCGTGTTCAATCGTTATGAATGCAAGGTCTTTTACAATAATCTGCAATCCCCGGCGCATATCCATAACCCTGTTGGTTACCTGATACCCCACATTATAAAATTCGGAATATTTATCCGCATTCTCCCTCAATCCTAAGATTGCCATTACAACCGTGGAACAGAATAAAATAATAATCATCATAAATGTTATTAATAGTTTTTTTCCAATTTTCAGATTTTTCATAATTAATCCACATTCCTTTCGCCCGGTGAGATATATTCCAAAATAGAAAATATATACCTCGCCTGCCATTTATTTTTTTCTCATATCATTTCATACAGACACATCACAATCTTTTCACGCTGGTGCCCTCGTTAAATTGCAGCCATATTTTTCTTTCTCTTTCAACATACCCCTCCTTATTTCTATATTACCAGCGGTTTCCACGGCTTTCGTTCCGTATTCATTGACTGTTGAAAAATTTTCGATACACATATATACGATTATAGTCGATTTTTTGCATTCTGTCTACACAATTTGCGAATCCTGTACAGTAAATATGTAATCCTTTTTTTTACAAGAATAAAACAGGCCCAAAAAAATGTACCGGTTCCCAAAAGCCAGATTAAAAATATAACGATTAGAAACCGGTACGGAATGCCGTATTCTTTAATTCTATTTGCAAAACACAATATTCTTTCATTCAATAAAGTCTTTTCTACCAAATATAAATCCTGCCTCCCTGTTCCATATTTACCCCTTTCAAACCAATAAACCGTTCCCTTTTGGTATCTTCAAACAGCAAAACCTGTCTTTCTTTTTCTTTCAATTTTCCTTTTTCATCCAATTCCCAAAGGGTCCGTTTCTTTTCCTTCAAATCTCCGCAAAGCACATATATATTCCCTTTTTTGTCTACACCCATATCCTGTACATGGAACTGTTTCGGGAGGCATGCCTTCTTTTCTGTTTTTTTCCCTTGTTTATCGGTATATGTAGCTGTCAGTTTATGGTTCCCATAATAGCAGCTATAAGATTCCTCCTTAGTCACTGCAATGACACTATATCGTTTTCCTTCTACCACATGTTTTTCATACCATAAAACCGGGCAGTCTGCCTGTCCGTCTCCTTCCTCTCTTCCACATCCGCTCAATAACAAGACCATAAGCAGAAAAATGATTGCCACCAGGGTCTTTGTAGATTTTTCCATATCAGAAACCACGTCCTTTCTGGGAACTATATTTTGTAACTTAGCACAAAAAACACAATTGTGCCGTTTCATGCTAAAACTGGACTATGGTTTTGTCATAATTGGAATCTACATATAAAGGATTAGTTTCACATAAAAAAGGCTTCCTTTGGGGTACGCCTCCATAATCCCATTATATTTTTCCACAATTTTCTTTACGTTCATCAGCCCAATCCCATGCTGCTCCTTATCTTCTTTTGTCGTTTGAAACCGGATGCTTTTTTTGTATATCCCATTGGAAAGAATACCGCTTTCTTTTTTGGTTACAAGCATTTCCTTCCGAAAACTGTTCTCAACTTCTATCCGCAGCACCCCCTGTTTCAATTTAATTTTCACATGCAGCCGCTTTTCCTCTGTTCCTCCCGCGCCTTCTATGGCATTTTCCAGCAAATTTCCAAGAATCACATTAATGTCAAAAGAATGACTGACATCCGCCGGAAGCTGCACATCTATTTCCACATCCTTCAATTCGCCCTTCGCCTTTTGAAGCATATAATTCAAAACGCTGTCTATTTCCGTATTCCCTGAAGAAACTATCTCTTTTGGGTTGTTGATAAATTCCTCCATACTATCGATGTATTCCTGTATGGACCCATCTTTGTTTTTTATTGCCAAAAGCTTCAATTCATTCATATGGTGTTTCATATCATGCCTTAGCCTTTTTACCTTATCCTCATTCTGCAAAATAATATCCAACTGGTTTGCATAAATCTGCACCTTCTGCTTTAATATTTCATTTTCATATCTCTGTGAAAAAGCTCTTAAAAGTACATTATAAAGATAAAGCACAAGAAAATTCACAATCAGCAGGCTGGCGCTCACCATCACAATAAACATCTTCCGGCTTCCGTTATCCATTACGGAGACAAGAATCCATACGATTATCATACTGCAGACAGGCACAAAAATCAGAGAAATGCTTCCTTCCTCCTCTCTTTTTCTCCCGTTCACAATCCTTTCTGTCAATAACTCACAAATAAAAATCAAAATGGCAGTCGTTACTGCGGAAACAAGATTGATTTCCCCTCTTTTCATATTCCCCAACAGTAAAAAGGATATTACGTCACAACCCATGTGAATCATATAAATGGAGCAGGTCAAAAACAAACTTGTCTTTACCGATTTCGTATACAGGAACACAATCATATTGATTCCAACTATATTAAGCAATATATTCAGCCATACCAAATGAAACGCAATGCTTGCCCCGGTATTCAAAAGGAAAAAACCTCCATAAACAACAATTTCCTTTATGTTCATTTTGTCTTCCATCTCATCCCCTAAAAATATTTGAATATATTTACGGAGAAGATAAATCCGAAAAAGATTGCTCAATGAATAAATTACTATTTTTATCATATTCACATTCCTTCCTGCAAAATCTTTTCCCTTACCTGTTTCCGGTTGGCTTTGCTGATTGTCAGCACTGTTCCGTCAATCAATTCCACAATTTCATATGTATAGCGCGCAATATGATTCCTGTTTACTACATACGATTTATGAATCACAATAAACTCCTGGGGCAAATTATCCGCCACATCTTTCAGTTTTCCATAGAACTCCTTTTCCTCCTGGATGCTAACCACTCGTATTTTTCTCCCGTCACTGGCAAAATACATAATTTCGCAAAAGGGAATATAATAATAATCCCTGCCGCACTGAAATTCAAATTTCCCCGTATTTTTCCCAAGTATTTTCACGGCAAGATTCAATGTCTCATCTATCTGCGGCTGCCCGATTGGCTTTATCAAAAAATCCATAGGTTGGTTTTTAAACAACTGTAACGCATAAGAAGGCTTCCCGGACACATAAATAATCTGCATTTTCCTATCCCCTAACCGGTTTCTTATATAATCCCCTACTTCCACCCCGCTCAGTTGGAACAGTTCGATATCCAAAAACAAAATATCAATATGCCCATCCTTATCCAAATAATCCAAAAGCCCCTCGCCTGTATACCAAATTTTTATTTCTGCCGGCACTTCCTTCTCCCTTGTGTAATACAATATCATTTCTTCCATAGAAGCACAAAAATTTTTTCCGTCATCACATATCCCGATATGATACATTCCGCACCTCCATATATCAGATTATATAAAAAAGTGTACACAATAGGGATGTGTACACTTTTCTTCTATTTGCTGCCGGAATGGGAATCCATTGTTTCCCATTATACTTTCTTCTAATATTTTCCAAACTCATCCCCTAAAGAAATAATCTGCTCATTATCATCGGATGGATAACTTACACTTTTTATAGGGGATACGGTGGAAGCCGTACCAAGGTTATAGCTGGAAAGCAATTCATGCATCCTTGCCGCCAGATTGGAAAGTTCTTCGCTGGCTGCCGCACATTCTTCGCTGGTTGCAGAAGTGGTCTGAACCACCTGAGATACCTGCGTAATCGCCTGATTAATCTGGGAAACTGCCGTTGCCTGATAATTGGAGGAATCCGCAATGCCATTGATGATGACCTCGCTCTTCTGTACAACGCCGGTAATTGTCTCCAAAGCTTTTGCCGTATCATCAGCCAGCCTGGAACCCGTATTTACCTTACTAATCGAATCCTCAATCAATTCCGCTGTCTCGGAAGCCGCCGCCGCGCTCTTTGCCGCCAAGCTTCTTACTTCTTCCGCAACTACGGCAAATCCCTTTCCTGCTTCGCCTGCTCTTGCCGCCTCAACTGCTGCATTCAATGCCAGTATGTTTGTCTGGAATGCGATATCGTCTATTACTTTAATAATCTTGGAAATGCTTTCAGATGACCTATTGATATCCGCCATCGCTTCCATCATATCGTGCATCTGTGAATTTCCATATTTTACATCCTTGATAGCCTGTGATACAAGCTCTGCCGCCGAATTTGCTTCATCTGCATTCTGCTTTGTCTTTTCTGCAATTTCATCAATTGATGCTGTAATCTGTTGGATAGCACTCGCCTGCTCGGTAGACCCCTGTGCCAAAGACTGGCTTGCGCCTGCCACCTGTGAAGAATTGGTCGTCACCTGATTCCCAACCTCCTTGATATTGCTAAGTATATGAAAATTATCTTCCACCAATTGCTTTAGGGAATTTCCGAGCAAATCTTCCGGGGATTTTGGATTTACCGTAATCGTCAGATTACCGTGCGATACCTCCTCCGCAATCTTTGCCTGATACTTGATGTTTTCAATGACCTCGGTATATTCATCCACCAAATCGCCAAATTCATCATTATTATATTTTACCATTTCGATGTCTACCCGGCCCATAGCAATATCTTTTGCCGCATCGGACAACTGCTTCACAGATTTTTCAATAACCTTAATAAGAAGTGAAGCAATCCATACAGTAAGTAACACAGAAAGCGCTGCAAAACCCATTGTTGCAAAACTGGAAATCGTAATAAAACGTTCTTTTGAAGCTTCATCAGCAATGGAAGCCGCCCATTTTGTCGTTACATCACTAATTACAATATTGATAATCGTAATTATAATTGGAATCGAAAAACCAAGTATCAATTTCGTCTTCATCTTCATATTCTTCATCATTTTTTACCCTCACTCTCCATCAACCATTAATTCATTCGCTTGTTCAACCACTAGCTGCTCTTCATCATTTAATAGCCTTTCAGGATCTAAAAGCAATTTAACGGAATCCCCCACTTTTCCAATCCCGTATACATACTTATTCTGTGAACGGTCAACCCGGCTAATAGACGGCGGTGGTAGAATATTTTCATCTTGTATTTCTACTACCTCTGCAATTTTTTCAACAATAAGACCCACCAGAGTCGATTTCACATCCACTACAATAATACAAGTTCTGTCGTTATACTCAAAAGGTTCTCGGTTAAAGCGTATATGAACATCAATTACCGGAATGATTTTGCCCCTCAAATTAATCAATCCCATAATATAATTTTCGGTCTCAGGAACCGGTGTGATATCCTGAAATCCGATAATTTCATTCACATACTGAATCTTCAGCCCGTAACACTCGTTTCCGGACAAAAAAGTCATGTACATCCCTTTTTGTGCATCATGCCCATCCTTAACAGATGCTACGGATTCTGTCTTGATTTTACCTATCTCATCCATAGGATACTCCTTTCCTCCATTTTATTCTATAAACCCACTAGGATCCAATATCAAAGCAATGCTACCGTCCCCTAGCTGCGTACATCCTGATAATCCTTTGATTTTCTTGATATAAGAAGGAATCGGTTTTACAACGATTTCCTGTTTCCCTACCAGTTTATCCACGAACATGCATATGGTCTTGCCGTCCAGTTCAAGGACAACCATCATCCCGTCTTCCACAGACCGTTTGTAGTCTTTCAGGCCATACCAATCGCCAAGCCGCAATACCGGGAAGCATTCTCCCCTTAGCATTACAAATTCATCCCCACTCGGTTCATGAATCATCATGTCTTCCCTTACACTGACAAATTCTTTTACCAGACCGGTCTCCACAACGAAGGAAGAAGTTCCCGTCTCAAGGACAACCCCATCCACAATAGCCAGAGTAAGCGGTATCTTCAAATTCATGGTACTGCCTTCGCCCGGTGTGCTTTCTATTTCCAATAACCCGCCAATCGCCTGAATGTTCTGTACAACTACGTCCATCCCGACACCGCGCCCCGAATATTCCGTTACCTGTTCATTAGTCGAAAATCCGGGCAGGGTAATAAACTGATAAACTTCCTTATCCGTATAAGCAGAATCAGGTTTTCCATCCTCCAAAAGACCCTGTTTTCTTGCCTTTGCCAGGATTTTCTCCCTCTCCAGCCCTTTTCCGTTATCGGTAACGCTAATCCAAACTTTTCCGGCTTCGGTTTTTGCCGAAAGTGTAACTTTACCTTTTTCTTTTTTGCCGCTGGCTAACCTTTCTTCATCCGTTTCAATACCGTGATCCACCGCATTGCGGACAAGATGCATCAACGGGTCGGAAATATGCTCGATAATATTCTTATCTACTTCCGTATTCTCCCCTACCATCTCGAAATTGATATCTTTTCCCAATTTTCTCGACACATCGAATACGATACGGTTCATTTTCTGGAATGTATTCGTCAAAGGAACCATCCTCATAGACATAATTACATTCTGCAAATCCGTAGATATTTTTGCCATTTGCGTTGCCGCTTTATTAAAGTTCGTCAAATCAAGGCCAGGCACCTTTAAATCCGGATTCTGCATTACTACGGACTCTGAAATAACAAGCTCGCCGATTAAGTCCATCAGCATATCCATTTTACTTACGTTTACACTGATAAAAGTAGCCTTATCCGATTTTGCTTTATCCTTAGCCAGCTTTTTCGGTTTGCCCGGCTCCTTTGGCTTGATGACAAAATCGCCGGGGGCAATTTTATCTTCTTTTTTCTCTTCCGCCGCAACTGCATTCTTCGCTTCGATTTCCTCTACGCTGGAAACCAAGTCAATAGAAGTCTGCCCTTGCCCAAATTCAAACCCTTGTAGAAACTCTTCCGCAAGACATTCATAGATTTCCACTTTATCAATGTCATACCCAACACCGATAATATTCCGTATTTCTTCTTCCGAAGCCTGAGCCTGCAAAAGAATCCGGAACCCTTTTTCAATAATCGTCTGCGCGCTGCTTTCATCCGCAATAATATCTTCCGGGGAATAAAGGATATCTTCTGCGATTTCCTTTAAAGCATATACTACTTTATAGGCATGGACATTCGCCATCTCTGTTTCCGGGAAAAAGATGACATTGATTTTATAAAAGCGGCTGGCACTGCTTGCCACAGGTGCAATATAGAACTGCTTCGGTTCCTCATGCACATTCCCAGGCAGCCCCTTCGCCTCGCTTGCGTTTTCATTGCCCTGGATTTTATTCAAAAACTGATCCAGCCCTTCGATAAGTTCCTTCGGATCTCCGTCTGTACCCAGACCGCTTTTTATCTTTTCCATTTCCCCACTGATGAAATCTTCTACTTCCAATACATGCTCCACCAATTCCAAGTGGGGAACGTTCTCGGGATGGGATTCCCTTAAGAAATAAAAGACATCCTCCAGCTTATGGGAAATTGCTGTTATATTATCAAACATCATAATGCCTGATGAACCCTTGATGGTATGCATAGTCCGGAATATTTCATTGATGCTGTCCTCATCAAAACAATCCGCATCTTTCTGCTCCAGCACCATCTCCTGCAACTGTTCAAGCAGTTGCTCATTCTCAAACAAATACATGTCCAACATGCCTTCCGTGTTAAATTCGTCAGCCATATGTTTCTCCTTCCTTGCTCAATAGCTTTTTTATTTAAACCAATCCTAGTTTCTTCAGCGCCTGCTCAAACCGGCCTTGGTCAATAGGCTTTCCGGAATATATGGTACAGCCAAGTTCAAAAGCCATCTTTACATTTCTTTCTTCATTCAGGGCTGTAGTCATAATCACCTTCACAGCTTTATCCTCCGGGATATTTTTCTGCTTTTCCAGATTACGTATCCCTTTCAGCGCCTGATAGCCATCCATTACGGGCATCATGATATCAAGGCATACCAAATCATACGGTTCATCGTCTTCCATAGCAAGCATAAATGCATCTACAGCTTCCATTCCGTCCACCGTTACGTCACATTCTCCATATTTGGATAAAAAGTTTGCCATGAATTTCCTAGTTACAAAATCATCTTCAGCCAATAAAATTTTCATCCCATCTCTCCTCTACATTTTACTTAAAAGCGTATATGCTTTCTTTGCAATCTCATCCAGTTTTACCTGATACTTTACGGCTCCGATATCATAGGCCACCTTCGGCATCCCATATACAACACAGGAAGATTCGTCCTGCCCTATCGTTTGTGCCCCGGCTTTTCGCATTGCCAAAAGCCCTTTGGCGCCATCTCCGCCCATTCCGGTTAATATAATGCCAAGTGCATTGGCGCCTGCCACATTTGCCACGGAATGGAACAGTTCATCCACCGACGGGCAATGCCCGTTTACTTTCGGACCCTGCCTGCATTCCACCTGGTAAACACCGTTCACCTTTACCAGCCGCATATGCTTATCACCTCCAGGTGCAATCAATACCTGCCCCCGCATTACCCTATCGCCGGTACATGCCTCTTTTACTTTGACCCGGCATTGGCCGTCCAGTCTCTTTGCATACATCTCCGTAAACCCGGGCGGCATATGCTGGACAATTACAACTCCGGGGATATCCGGACCAAAATCCTTGACTACGGAAAAAATTGCCTCCGTACCGCCCGTAGAAGCGCCAATTGCCACTATATGGTTATTATCTTTTAGCTGCGTAGGCTGATAGACAGTCTGCAGCATTGCCGTTTTTTTGATATTGCTTACTTTTACATGAGAAGCTATCTTAACTTTTTCACTAAGTTCATTATGGATAAAATCTTCTATCTGCGCTCTGCCCGTATTGACCGGCTTCGCCACAAAATCCACCGCCCCTGCATTCAGTGCTTCAAAAACTTTATCGCTCAATGCGCTAATGACCACTACCGGAATCGGATATTGCGGCATCAGTTTCCGCAGGAACTCAATACCGCTCATCCTTGGAAGCTCCACATCCAAAGTCATTACATCCGGACGGTATGCAAGAATCGCATCCCTCGCTTCAAAGGGATCCCTTGCCACCGCCACTACTTCAATAGAAGGATCTTTATTCAGATTTTGTACCAGTAATTCCCGGAAAACCAAGGAATCCTCCACTACCAAAACTTTGATTGGACGCATATCATTATTTCCTTCCTATTTTCTAAAGATTGAAGGGCGGATTATCTGAAAAGCGCTGCTGCCCCTATCCAGCGTTTCTGTCGTACCGATAAACAGATAGCCTCCCGGCTCCAGACAGTCATACACTTTTCTAACCAGCTCCTGTTTTGTCGGGCCATCGAAATATATCATTACATTGCGTAGAAATACCACATGCATTTTTTTCTTGAAAGGAAACGGATTCATCAAATTAAACTGACGGAATATTACTTCTTTTTTTAGTTCTTCTGTTACTTCGTATTGATCCTGCCCGGGAATTTTCTTCAGGAACTGGCGCTTCCACCTATCCGGCAGAGCTTCTATGCTTTCGCTCCTGTAAACACCGGCTATAGCCTGACGCAGGACTTTCGTGGAAATATCGGTAGCCAGCACTTTCGTATCCCAGGACTTATGATCCATTCCGAAAAACTCTTTGAGGACCATTGCAATCATATACGGTTCTTCCCCCGTTGAGGATGCCCCGCACCAGATACGCAAATCTTTACGATTGCTTTCCTTATTCCTGAGATAGGGAAGCACTGTATCTTTAAAATATTCAAAGTGTTCAAATTCCCGCATAAAAAAGGTATGGTTTGTCGTCAAATGATTAATCAACGCCTTTTCCAGTTTCCCTGAAGAATCTTTTTGGAGGGCATCCATATATTCGTTGAAGCTCTTCCAGCCTTCCTTCTTCATATAATTTTCGAGCCTACCATTCATTATAACCTTTTTTTGGCCCATATCAATACCGTAACGACGTTTTAAATAATTTGCAATCCTTAGAAACTCCTCATCTGAAATCAAGTATCTCAACCTCCCCGGTCTGCCGTATTTTTCCCTTTCCCGGCAGAAATAAAACATGATTCAAGCAACGTTTCTCCGTCCAATTCCCTTCATCTTTGCCAATCAACAAAGCTGGCGATATATTTTACAATAAATATCAAACATATCCGGATCAAATTTCTTCCCTGCGTCTTCCTTCATCATTAAAAGCGCTTCATCCTTGCTATGGGATTCCCTGTATGAACGTTTTTCAGTCAAAGCACAATATACACTGACTAAAGAGGTTATCCTTGCCGAAAGCGGAATGTCTTCCCCTATCCGCCCTTCCGGATAGCCGCTTCCGTCCCAGTTTTCATGATGGCACCGGGCTATTTCAATGGCATGTTCCATAAAATCATTATAGTCGCTTCCTGTGCGGATATCGCCAAGCAGCTTTGCCCCGATGACGGTATGCTGCCTCGCAATCTTCAATTCTTCCTCCGTAAGACGGTTTTTCTTCTGGAGGATATCCATCGGAATTGCAATATTCCCTATGTCACATAAAGGAGCGGCTATTTCCACGGCATCTATAAAACTATCTGAAATCCTGTCTTCAAATAACGGAGAAAGCTGCAGCCCCTGCGCCAGCGTACGGCAGTTTTTACATATCCTTTCCGTATGCCCCTCACCGAAGTAGGCGTTTTCCGCTGCTGCATTTGCTAAGGCGTACAGCATATTTTTCTTCCCCTTTTCAATCTGGGAAAGCTGAGAGTTTACGGAAACCTGCAGCCGCCTGTTTGTTTCCCTGAGCTGCCTCCCGCTTTCATATAGGCGCAAATGGACGCCTACCCTCGCCTTTACTACTTCCGGGATAAAAGGTTTGGTGATATAATCATCCCCGCCCAGCGAAAAACCGCGGACAATATCTTCTGTCTGCGTATAAGCCGATATAAAAATAATAGGGATATCCCTCGTTTCTGCATTGCTCTTCAATATTCTGCATAGTTCATAGCCATCCATCCCCGGCATCGATATATCTGACATCACAAGATGCGGCGTAAACTCCTGCAACAATTCAATTGCCTGTTCGCCGCTCTCCGCCAGCACTGGCTGGTAACCCATATCCTCAATAATCTGCTCCAGGATAGCCCGGTTAGTTTCCATATCATCCACAATCAAAATCCGAATGGCACTCATTCCTATCCTTCTCCCGTCCGCCTTTTTTATTACTCCATAAGAGCATTCAGCGTTTCAAAAGCCGCCGCCGTCTTCTCATAATTTTCTTTCTGAATTGCCATCTTTAAACGAAGGGCAGCGCTCTTTGCTTCCCTTGGCGCTTCTGCCGTAAGCTGCTTCACCGTATCGGCAAACCCTTCCGCTTTTTCCCAATTTTCCATTTCTACGCAAAGAATCAGTTTGGATAAAATCTTTTTCAGCATTTCCATATTAGCTTCGCTTCCATAGCGGCGCGTATCGTCTTCCTCTTCATCGGCCAGCATCCTGCGCTGCCCCAATACCGGCATGGACGCAGTATAGCCGGAAGAATCTCCCATATCTTCCCCTTCCGGAACCGTAACCCATATGGAAAAAGAGAAATTGGAGCCTTTTCCCTTTTCGCTTTCCACGGCAATCGTGCCGCCCATCAATTCTACCAGCTGCTTGCAGATATTCAGCCCAAGCCCTGTCCCTCCATATTGCCTGGAAATGGAAGCATCTACCTGTGAAAAACTTTGGAACAGTTTGTCTTCATCCTTCTTGTCGATGCCTATCCCCGTATCCATCACAAAGAAAAACAGCTCTATCCTATCGTTTACCTGGGCTGTCCTGACAACTTCCACGCAGATTTTCCCCATCGCCGTAAACTTTACGGCATTGCTGATTAAATTATTCAATATCTGGACGATACGAAGTTCGTCCCCTATTACATATTCAGGAATATCCTCGGAAATGGAAAAAATGAAATCCAGCCCTTTTTCCGTCACCTTCCTGATATGGCTGTCTTTTATATAATCCAGCATACTCTTAAAATGGAACTTTTGCGGATCCAACGTGAATTTGCCGGCTTCCAGCTTTGAGAAGTCAAGGATATTGTTGATAATCATCCCCATATTCTCGCAGCACCGTTCCATTAAATGCAGATTTTTCAGCTTTGCAGCATCGTTTTCTATCTCAAGCAGTTCCCGGACATTGCCAAGTATCCCGTTAACCGGTGTCCGTAGCTCATGGGTTACATTTGCCACAAACTCGGATTTTACTTTCATTGCCTGCTCCGCTTCATATCTGACCTGTACAACTTCCTTGCTTAAAAACTCTTTTTCCAAAATATCGTTTGACAAACAAACGTAAACTTCATCGCCGTATGCAATCATCCGGGTTTCCGTAGGGAAACAAGTCTGGTTTTTCCGGTATGCCGCCATATTCAGCGCTTCCCCGCCGAATATGTATTCTGTAACAAACCCATCTTCCGTCTTATCAAAAACTGTCGGGAATATATCTCCGATATGTACACCTTTTATTTCTTCCCCATAGCCCAGCTTCTCTTTTGCACCGGCATTCGCATAGTTGATTATGCCTTTACTATCAAATGCAAGAACCATTTCCAGTGCATATTCAACAAGAGACGAAAGAAATGCTTTTTTCTCCATCTTCCCATTCCCTCCGGATTCCCATAGATATTTTATACAAACGTAAACATCTTAATTACTTCTACAATATTGAAGAAATCTTCCTTTGCCAGCGCAAAACATTCCAGCACATCCGGCGCAAATTCCCCGCATTCCCCGTTCATAATCATATCATATGCTACATTGTTGGCATAAGCCCCTTTGTATACCCTGTTGCTTACCAGCGCATCATATACATCGGCAATGGCAACTACCTGTGCGCAAAGCGGAATCTCCTCTCCAACCAAATGGTCCGGATACCCTTTGCCATCCCATCTTTCATGGTGGTGGCGGCAGATATCATAGCAATATTGGAAAAATTCGTCATCTTCATCCTCGTCCTGCTGGAAATTCTTAAGTATCTCGCAGCCAATGGTGGTATGCTCTTTCATTGTTTCAAATTCTTCTTCCGTCAAACGTCCTGGTTTCAATAGAATAGCATCCGGGATACCTATTTTACCAATATCATGCATCGCCGCTGCTTTTGCCATAGCGTCTATCTGTTCCGGGGTCAAACCGTATTGAGGGAAATATTTTGCCATATATTTAAGCAATATCCTTGTAAAATACTTAATCCTCTTAATATGATCCCCTGTCTCCAAACTCCTAAATTCCACTACCGCACTCAATGCATCAATCATGAACTCATTGTTTTTCCTGTGTTTCCTCTCCTGCGCAAGAATCTTCTCTTCCTGCTCTTTGAGCCTCTGCTCCATATTGAGCTTATTCTGGTAAAGTTCGATGATATTGCTGCTTCTTCTCATAACGATATGAGGGTAGAACGGTTTGTGCATTACATCCGCAACCCCGTAACTATATGCTTTCCCTTCGCTGGAAGCTACTGATTCGCCCGTTATCAGTATAACAGGTATCTTACTTAACAAATCATTCTCTTCCATATACTCCAATACACCAAAACCATCCACAAGGGGCATAACTACATCGAGGCATACCAAAACAATATTATGGTCTTCTCCCAGCCTATCAATCGCTTCCTGCCCGTTCGGCGCTTCTATAATTTCGTAATCATCACAAAAAATCTCGCTTAATATCGCTCTGTTCACTTCTTCGTCATCAACAATCAATATCTGCTGCCTGTTCATATTTTTCCCTCTCTCCAATATATTTTCCGGCACTATGCACCAATCATAATAAGCCTACCATTTTTCAACATAAATGTCAAAGATTTTTGAAATATATCACGGAAGGCAGGACAAATTTCCTACAACCCGCATTCCCTGTAGGTTTCAACTTTGATATTTGTCCTGTCAAAAGCCATCTTCCGCTTTACTCATTTATATTGCGCCACGCCCATAAAAATGATACAATTAAGCCGCCGTAAAGTCAAACAGCTTTTGCAAGATTAAGCCAAAACTGTCATGTACCAAAACCGGCAAAAGATAATAAAATGAGAGGTTGGAAAGTTATGGGAAAAAAGTTTATTATGTTTTTTCTAACTGCCGTATTGGCTGCTGTTTTATCCGGATGTACCAAAACAAGTGAAAAAGGCAGCATGACCAATACCGATACCGAATTGCAAAACGGTGAAAAAGTCATTAATGGAACGGAAACACCACTGGAAAGCGGGGATGTGGAACTCGTTGTCTGGGGCGCCGAAGAGGATGAAGCCCTTCTGAACCGGATTTTTGAAAGTTTTCAGGAAGAATACAAAGGGCAGGCAAATTTCCATATTACATTTGCCCCTCAAAGCGAATCCAATTGTAAAGATTATTTGATGGCAGATTTGGAAGCAGGCGCCGACGTCTTTGCTTTTGCCGACGACCAGCTCAATACACTTGTGGCGGCGGGCGCTTTGGAACCCATAGAAAATGCAGACCGCATCAAATCGGAAAACCTGCCCGGCGCCGTAGAAGCAGCTTCTGTAGGAGATACGCTCTACGCTTATCCTTTGACGGCGGACAACGGCTATTTCCTTTATTATAATAAACAATATTTCACACAAGAGGATATCAAAACCTTCGACCGCATGCTGCAAGTTGCGGAAGAGAATGAGAAAAAAATTACTATGGACTGGTCTTCTGCCTGGTATGTATACGCCTTCTTCGGCAATACCGGTCTTGAAGTGGGGTTGAACGATGATGGGATTACCAATTTCTGCACCTGGAACGGCACAGAGGGCTCCATCAAAGGAACAGATGTGGCACGGGCCATGCTTTCCATTGCCCAGAGCCCAGCCTTTTTTAATACGGTGGAGGACGGATTCCTTTCTGGTGTCCAGGATGGTTCCGTAATAGCCGGAGTCAGCGGTGTATGGAATGCCCTTGCAATGGAAGACGCCTGGAAGGAAAACTACGGCGCTGCAAAATTGCCTACTTATACTTGTTCCAACCGGCAAATACAAATGGCGTCTTTTTCCGGTTACAAATTAATCGGCGTCAACGCCTATTCCGAGCATTATGCATGGGCTTCTTTGTTAGCGAAATGGATTTCCAGCGAAGAAAGCCAGCAGCTCCGTTTTGAAATGCGCGGTCAGGGGCCTTCTAATACAAAAGCAGCATCATCCGCCAGCGTACAGGATTCCCCGGCGATTACCGCTTTGATTGACCAGTCGGAATTTTCCTGCTTACAGCGCATCGGCGGCAATTTCTGGGATCCGGTATCTGCCTTTGCCACAAACATGGCCGCCGGGAACCCGGAGGGGAAAAGCCTGCAGGAACAGCTCGACACAATGGTGGAAGGGATTACCGCCCCATAAGGGATATATACTATGTTTGGAGGATTCGGGATTATGAAAAAAAAATGGAACATCAAATATCGTTTAATTTTGCCCATTGCCCTGCTTGGAATTGTAGCTCTTATCTCCAATCTCCTCGCAGTTTCTAATATTAAAAATGTCAATGCCAATGCTGCCAATATTGCGGACAATTATATGGAAGGGAAAACCAGGCTCGCCAAAATCCACCAGTCTGTCATGAACATACATAAAATGGCTTTGTCCCATATTGTAGCTACCGACTATAACACAATGATTATCCTCGTCAACGAAATAAAAGAAGAAGAAGAAAAACTGGACGGTATGCTGGCCGAATACGAAATATACATTACCGATTCCGATAGGGAAACTTACAATGCATTGCTTTCCGATTATGACTCTTTTAAGCATTCCCTTGTTTTCTTAATTTGTGCCAGCGCTGCCAGCAAAACCCAGGATGCTTATGCCTTTGCCAATGGGGATGTGGCTGCCTTCAACACTGCGGTCGAAAACAGTATCCGCATTTTAGACGAATCCATCAGCAGCCGGACAACACAGGCCAGGGCACAGCTTTCTTCCGTCTATCTCTTTTCTATGATTACCAATGGTGCATCCACCTTTGCCTGCATTATACTCGTACTGATTTCGGTCTCCCTTATCCTGAAATCGGTAGTCCGGCCTATCAAGGGCATCCTAGCCACACTTCAGGGCTGCTCCGGCCGTATCAGCGGCGTGGTAGATGAAGTGTTGTCAAGGACGCGTACCTCCAGCGAAAGCGCGATGGATTTATCCGCCCTGGCCGAAGAACTGTCGGCAACCATTCAAGAAGTGGCAAGCAATGCTTCCCATATCAATAAAAACGCAAAGAATGTACAGCAGGATGCAGAAAATATGGCGGAGGAATGCGGGCAAATTACGGCTTACTGCAACGAAATGAACACACGTGCCAAAGAAATGGGACAATCCGCACAAGAAAGCATGGATAATACCAATACCAAAGTTAAAGAAATACTGGATGTCTTAAATGAAGCGATTGAAGGAAGCCGAAGCGTAGATCAGGTAAACAACCTTACCCACGATATTTTAGGCATCGCTTCCCAGACCAACCTGATTGCACTAAACGCTTCCATCGAAGCGGCAAGGGCCGGGGAAGCGGGAAGGGGATTTGCGGTAGTGGCCGAAGAAATCCGCCAGCTTGCGGCTTCCAGCAGCGAAACTGCCAACCGTATCCAGGAAATCAATGCTACCGTAACCCATGCCGTTTACAACCTTTCCGAGAATGCACAAAACCTTGTAAATTACATTGAGGAATCCATCCTAAAGGAATTTCTTTCCTTTGTGGCTTCCGGGAAGCAATACCAGAACGATGCCGCCTACATCCGTCATGCTATGGCAGAATTTAATGCCAACACCGGTCATTTAAAGGCTTCCATGACGGAAATTGTGGAATCCATAGAAACGATTACAAAAGCCATCGATGACGGCGCTTCCGGCATCTCCGGCGTTGCAGGCAGCACGCAGCATCTGGTGGCGGATATGACGGAAATCACCAGCCGCATGGATGTAAACCATAAAGTTGCGGCAGAATTGGAAAAAGAAACGATAACATTTGCCAATTTATAAAATATAAAAAGAGGAAAACAATGCAACGCTTTTTCTATTTTTTACCGTCAAAACAAGACTACAAGAAGAAACGGGGAAGGGATGCCCTCATCACCTTGCTTTTGCTCATTTTAGCCACGGCATTATCCTTCCTTTACTTCGATATATCGCAAAACTCCGCCAATGTGGCCCTTTTATATATTCTTGCCCTTGTTTTGATTGCCCGTATTACGGATGGATACCTCTGGGGGATATTCGCTTCGTTGATTGGCGTTGTCTGTGTCAATTTCCTATTTACCTATCCGTACTTAGCCTTAAATTTTACTTTGGCAGGATATCCTGTTACATTTATCGGGATGCTGGCCATCTCTTTGATTACCAGCGCTGCCACCACCCATATGAAACAGCAGATGCAAATGCTTGCCGAGAGGGAACGGCTTTTAGTGGAAGCGGAAAAAGAAAAGATGCGGGCCAATCTCCTGCGGGCCATTTCCCACGATTTACGTACCCCTCTTACAAGCATTATCGGCGCTGGCAATTCTTATCTGGAAACCGGGGATTTCCTCGATGAATCTCAAAAGAAAGAATTGGTAAAACAAATATGTGAAGATTCCAATTGGCTGTTGAACATGGTGGAAAACCTTTTATCCGTCACCCGGATTCAGGGCGGTGAAGCCAATGTGAACAAATCTCTGGAATCAGTGGAAGAAGTGGTATCGGAAGCGGTTATCCGGCTGAAAAAACGGCTGCCGGATGCGAAAATCCATGTCCAAGTGCCGGATGAATTGATTTTGATTCCAATGGATGCCATTTTAATCGAGCAGGTTCTGATTAACTTATTGGAAAATGCTATCCTGCATTCCAAAAGCAGCCAGCCTATCTCCTGCCATGTCGAAGAAGAGGGGGAATCCATTGTTTTCCATGTGCGCGATTACGGCATCGGCATCCCCCCGGAACGGATACGGACAATTTTTGACGGAACACCGTACACCGGCAACCCTTCCCCTGACAGTTCCAAAGGCATGGGCATCGGGCTTTCCATTTGTAAAACCATTGTCGCCGCCCATAAAGGTACAATTTGTGCCCATTCTTGCCCTCAGGGCACGGACTTTTCTTTCTCCCTGCCACAAACAACGGAATCAGGAGGCTCCCATCCATGAACACAAAAATATCCATTGTTCTAATTGAAGACGAAAAAAACATACGCGGTTTTATGGCTGCCACTTTGACTGCGCAAGGCTATAAAGTTTCTACTGCCCCTACTGCAAAAGTGGGGATTTCCCTTATTACTTCCGGCTGCCCCGACCTCATTCTTCTCGATTTAGGGCTTCCTGATATGGACGGGATAGAAGTCATCCGGGAAATACGCACTTGGGCGAGCATTCCCATCATCGTGATTTCCGCCCGGACACAGGAGCAGGAAAAAGTCCTCGCATTGGATAACGGCGCGGATGATTATATTACCAAACCCTTCGGCCCATCCGAACTTATGGCACGTATCCGCACCGCCCTGCGCCACAGCAACCGCCTGCAAACGGATTCCCTCTTAAACCAACGTTCCTATCGGGCGGAAGAATTGATGGTAGATTTTGAGAAACGTCTCGTTACGCTGGCCGGTTCGGAAATCCATTTGACACAGATAGAATATAAGATTGTCTCCCTGCTTGCCAAAAATTCCGGGAAGGTGATTACCTATGATACTATCATTTCTAATGTCTGGGGGCCCTATGCCGATGACAATAACCGTATTTTACGGGTAAATATGGCAAATATCAGGCGGAAAATAGAAAAAAATCCGGCCGAGCCCCATTACATTTTTACAGAAATCGGGATAGGATACCGGATGTTGGAAGACAAAGAAAGCTGAACTGCCTCATATGTGTGGCAGCCAGCCTCTTCTCCTGTCTTTGCGATATTCCAAAAAATATGAAAAGTTGATTTTGCAGTTACCTTACTTCAACCACTTCATAATCTGCTTTTTCTACCGCATCTTTTAGTGTCTCATCCGGTACATCCTTATCCAAAGTAACTACCGCGCTCTTTTCTTCCAGACTCATCTCTACAGCCGACACGCCATCCAACGCTTCCAACGCCTTCTGCACCCTCGCCGTGCAATGTCCGCAAGACATCCCTTCTACAATCAATGTTTTTGTCATCTTCTTTTCCTCCTTAAATTTATTGTCCAAGGCTTCTGTTTGCTCCGCTTCGGCCTCTTCTTTCCTATCCTCCAATTGCCCTGCGTTCTCCGCTTCTTTTTCCTTCCGGTTCTTTTTCTCCGTCTCCTTAAAATTCCGCAGTCGGAGGGCATTGGTCACAACACATACGCTGCTGAGGCTCATAGCCGCCGCCCCGAACATGGGGTTTAATTTCAAGCCAAACAACGGGTACAAAACCCCTGCCGCCAAGGGAATGCCTACGCTGTTATAAAAGAAGGCCCAAAACAGATTTTCTTTAATGTTCCGGATCACTGCTTTGCTTAAGCGGATTGCTGTAACCGCATCCCTTAAATCGCTTTTCATAAGAATAATATCCGCACTTTCCATTGCTACATCGGTTCCTGCCCCAATGGCTATCCCCACATCTGCGCTGGTCAGTGCCGGGGCGTCGTTGATACCGTCGCCAATCATAGCCACCTTCCTGCCCTGTTCCTTCAAAGCCCGGATTTTTTCCTCTTTTTCACCGGGCAGGACTTCTGCAATCACTTCCTCCATCCCCAGCTTTTTCCTTACTGCTTCCGCTGTCTTTTTATTATCCCCGGTCAACATAATCGTCCGGATATGCATCTGCTCCAATTGGCGGATTGCTTCCATCGAGGACTCCTTCACCGTATCCGCTACGGCAATAATGGCAATGAAACGGCATGTTCCGCCAGACATGTTTCCATTCCCGGCCTTTCCCCTTGCCGTACTTTTCTCCTGTTCCATAGATTCTTTCCTGGCGAACAATAAGGGCGTCTTTCCTTCTTCCGCCAGCCGTTCCACCGTCTGCATCTGCTCGCGGGTAAGCGTTACCCCATTTTCTTCCATAAACTTCTTGTTTCCGGCAAAGTACAGGACACCCTCTATCCTACCCTGAATCCCTTTCCCGAAAATTGCCTGAAAGTCCGTTACCTCCGGCAAATGGCAACCCATTTCCCCGGCCGCTTCTACCACTGCCTCGGCAAGAGGATGTTCGCTCGGTTTCTCCAACGCTGCGGCAAGGGTAAGCAATTCCTTTTCCCCTGCTTTCCCGCTATAATCAATCACATCGGTAACTTTTGGTTTCCCCTCCGTCACCGTACCTGTCTTATCCAATACCACCGTATCCACATTTTTTGCTTCCTGCAAAGCTTCCCCGGATTTAATCAGCACCCCATACTTTGCGCCTACGCCTGTTCCTACCATAATCGCCACCGGCGTAGCCAGCCCAAGGGCACAAGGGCAGGAAATTACCAATACTGCAATCCCCGCTGACATGGCAAATTCAAACCCAGCGCCGCTTATCATCCAAACAATGGCTGTCAAAAGGGCAATCCCTATTACTACAGGAACAAAAACCCCGGCAATCTTATCCGCCAATCTGGCAATCGGCGCCTTGGATGCCCCTGCCTCTTCCACCAGACGGATAATTTGGGATAAGGTAGTATCTTCCCCCACTTTTTCCGCACGGCATTTTAACGCCCCTGCTTTATTTACCGTCGCAGATACTACTTTATCGCCTGCCTTTTTTTCCACCGGAATGCTTTCACCGGTAATTGCCGACTCATCCACGCTGGAATTTCCCTCCAGCACAATGCCATCCACCGGAACCAGGCTGCCTGGCTTCACAAGAAATATATCCCCCCGCTGCACATCCTCCGTAGGAATCTGTTCTTCCTCCCCGCCCTCTCTAATCACAAGGGCCGTTTGAGGAGACAAATCCATCAGTT
The DNA here is from genome assembly GCA_910588855.1 of uncultured Kineothrix sp. GTDB lineage: Bacteria > Bacillota > Clostridia > Lachnospirales > Lachnospiraceae > Kineothrix. Next base: position 71,245 of record CAJUSR010000015.1, read on the forward strand.
TTGTAATCGCCGCGCTTGTTTTCCCTTTTGATTTCGTCTCCAAATATTTCCCTACTGTAATTAAGGTCAATATGGTGCCCGCCGATTCAAAATAGATATCCATAGCGTATTGCTCTACCAAAGCAATATCCCCATGCCCCAGCCCGTAGCCAATCCTGAAAATGGCAAAACAACCATACGCTACCGCAGCTGAAGCCCCAATGGCAATCAGGCTATCCATATTTGGGCTTCCCCTGAACAATGTCTTAAAGCCTACCCCGAAATATTTCCGGTTCACATATAAAATCGGCAAAAGCAGCAAAAACTGGGAAAATGCAAACGCCACCGCATTTTCGTTCCCGTGGAATACTGACCGGATAAATGCCGGAACGGGCAGCCCAAACCATTCGTAGAACATATGGTGCATGGAAATATACATCAAAGGAACAAGAAATCCGATAGAAACCGCCAGCCGTTGTTTCATCGCCGCTTCCGCATCCTTAGCGCTTTTACGCAAAGCATCTTCTCCCGCTTTTGCGCCTGCCCCCATACTCACCCATTCCCCGCTTCTTTTCCCGCGTTCTTTCCGGCTCGCCCCATATCCTGCCTTTTCCACCGCCTCTATAATTTCCTCTTCCGATGCGGTTCCTTCTACTCCCATAGAATTAGCCAGAAGGTTTACCGAGCAAGAAGTGACACCCGGCACTTTCGACACTGCCTTTTCCACATGGGAACTGCAAGCGGCACAGCTCATACCTGTTACAATATATTGCTCCATATCTGCCTCCTTACTTCATCACTTTCTGCAAGGTTTTTACCAATTCATCAATTGTTTCTTCCCTGCCTTCCCTAATGTCATTTACTACACAACTGCGTATATGATTGGCAAGAAGCACTTTATTAAAGCTATTCAAAGCCGCATTCACCGCCGCAACCTGGACGAGGATATCCGTACAATACCGTTCCGACTCCACCATCCCTTTAATCCCCCGTATCTGTCCTTCAATACGGTTTAGGCGATGAATCAAATCCTTATACTCCTTCTCCTTCCGTTCTTTCTTCTTATAACAACAATCCCCTTCCTGCTCTTCTTCCGCATTCCGGCCTTCTATCCTATCCTTATCTTCCCCATTTTCCATCTTCTCCATTCCAATCCCTCCTATGCAAGTTATTATATACCCCTACTGGGTATATGTCAATACGTATTAATACATAATGTAGGAAAATGAACCGGTAAAAAAATATTGTATAGAACAGATGCCCCCTTTTTACTTCATCGCCCGCATCGCATTCAAAATAGCAATCACAGCTACCCCTACATCGGCAAACACTGCCGCCCACATAGATGCAATCCCCACTGCTGCCAGCAATAATACAAGCACTTTTATCCCGATAGCAAATATGATATTCTGCTTTACAATCGACAACGTTTTTTTGGAAATCTGCATAGCCTTTACTATTTTAGATGGTTCATCCGTCATAATCACCACATCCGCCGCCTCTATCGCCGCATCCGAGCCCAAGCCGCCCATAGCTATGCCGATGTCCGCCCTGGCCAGCACAGGGGCATCATTGATGCCATCGCCTACAAAAACCAGCCTGCCTTTTTCCGACTTTGCCACCAGCAACTTCTCAACCCTTTCTACCTTGTCGCCAGGGAGCAATTCCGCATATACTTCCAAAATCCCCAATTCCTCTGCAATTGCATCCGCCGTTTTCTTCCGGTCCCCTGTCAGCATCACAATATTTTTCATGCCTGCTTCCTTAAAGCCGTCCACTGCAGCTTTTGCATCATCCTTTACTTCATCCGCAATCACAATATAGCCAAGGTATTCTTCCCCTCTTGCTACATGAACCACCGTTCCGATTTCTTCCACAGCGCCCACTTCCACATTCCGGCTCTTCATCAATTTATCGTTTCCTGCCAAGATACGCTGCCCATCCAAAACGGCGCTTATGCCGTGCCCTGCCGCTTCTTCCACTTCTTTTAACCGTGTTTCGTCAATCGCTTTTCCATAAGCCTGCACTAGAGACCTGGAAATGGGATGGTTGGAAAAACTCTCCGCATAAGCAGCTGTTTCCAACAATTCCCCCCCGTCCACCCCTTTGGACGGCACAATTTTCTTTACTGCAAAAACGCCTTTTGTGAGCGTTCCTGTTTTGTCCATAACAATCATTTCCGCATCGGCCAGCGCTTCCAGGTAATTGCTCCCCTTTATCAATATGCCCGCCCTGCTGGCGCCCCCTAACCCGCCAAAAAAGCTTAACGGGATGCTAATAACCAGCGCACATGGGCAAGAAATGACAAGGAAACTTAAAGCCCTATAAATCCAGCTTGCCCAACCGCCTCCTGCCACCAAAGGCGGAACCACTGCTAAAAGCGCGGCAAGCCCAACCACTACCGGCGTGTAATATCGTGCGAATTTGGTAATAAAATGTTCCGCCTCTGACTTTTTGCCGCTGGCATTCTCCACCAAATCTAAAATTTTGGCTACCGTTGATTCCCCGAAAACCTTAGATACCCGAACTTCTATTACACCGGAAAGGTTCACACAACCGCTGATTACCTCTTCCCCTTCCGCCACATCCCTTGGCAGGCTTTCCCCTGTGAGGGCCATAGTATCCAAAGAAGAATTGCCTTTCACCACGGTTCCGTCCAAAGGAATCCTCTCCCCTGGCTTTATCAATATCACTTCCCCAATTGCCACTTCCTCTGGCCCTACTTCTTCTACCGCACCGTTCCTCATTACATTCGCGTAATCCGGACGGATATCCATTAGCTCTGCAATTGATTTCCTCGACTTGTTCACCGCATAGGACTGGAAGCATTCCCCTACCTGATAAAACAGCATTACCGCTACCGCTTCCGCATATTCGCCTACAAAGAAAGCCCCTACTGTAGCGATTGCCATCAGGAAATTTTCATCAAAAATCTGTCCATGCCCGATATTCCTCACTGCATTTTTAACCACATCCCCGCCGATAATAATGTAAGCGGCAAGAAATACAAACAATGCTGTATGGATTTGTAAAGTGCCTATATAAAAATAAGGGGCGAAACGGGAAAAAATAACCGCTGCCAAGTAAATAGATGCTCCCACTCCTACCCTTTTTATTCTCTTCTTTAATTTTCTGCTCATAGTCTCACCCTACCTTCCGTTCCTTTCCGGCGGCTGCCGGCAAATCCCGGCAGCCCCTTCCATGCCCGGTGTCATTTTCTTTCTTCTACTTTTCCACTACTTCTACATCAGGCTCATATTTTTTTACTACTTTTTTGATTTCTTTTGTAATCTTCCCCACCTTTGCATCATCCACTTCCACAACCAGCTTTTGCGTTAACAACGTCACTGTGCTGCTTGTTACCCCATCCAGTTTTCCTACTGCATTTTCAATCTCCGCCGCGCAGTGGGCACAATCCAAATCCTCCAAAATATAAGTTTTCTTCATCCTCTTCTCCTCCTTATCTTTTCTGCCTTCTTTGTTCGATTCTGTTTTTTCTGTTTCCTTTTTTTGCCTTTCCTTTTTCGGCTTCTCTTTTTTGCCTTTTCCTTTTCAGCTTCCTTTTTTTATCTTTTCTTTTTCGGCTCCTCTTTTTTGCCTTTTCTTTTTCAACTCCCCTCTTCTGCCTTTTCTTTTTCAGCTTCCCTTTTTATCTTTTCTTTTTCAGTCCCTCTCTTCTGCTTTTTCTTTTTCAGCTTCCCTTTTTTATCTTTTCTTTTTCGGCTTCCTTTTTACCTTTTCTTTTTCGGCTCCCCTCTTTTCATCCATCCTCTTCAATGTGGTCTAATCCCTGGCTTAAGATTGTTTTTATATGCCCGTCTGCCAAAGAATAAAAAACGGTCTTCCCTTCCCTTCTGTTACGCACCAAATCCATCTGCTTTAAAGTCCGTAACTGATGGGAAATCGCCGACTGGGTCATATTTAAAGTCTGTGCCAAATCACAGACACACATTTCACCACACATTAACACATACAAAATTTTGATTCTGGTGGAGTCGGCAAACACTTTGAAAAAATCTGCCAAATCATAAAGTTTATCTTCCTCCGGCATCTGCTCATTCACCTTCTCCACAATGCCCTCATGCACATGAATATATTCACATTTCTCTATCTGCTCTTCTTTCCTCCGCATCCATATCCTCCTTCCCTTTCTATTTCTTTCTATTTTCTATAAATTTCTATAAATACCTTCTCGTCTTCCTTTGGTATTCCTTATACTTATCCCCATGCCTTTTTTCCATATACTTTTCTTCTTCTTTTATTTGAAGATGTAATGTAAATATACCAAGCACGGCAAACAAAAGCATAAATCCATTGGAAAAAAGAATGCAAAATCCGATATACAACAAATCAAACCCTACGAATGCCGGGTTCCTGCTTATCCGGTAAACCCCTCCGCTTACCAGAGACAAATGCTGCCCATCGTCAATACCCGCTCTCCAATTCTCTTTCATTTCCCCCATCGCCATAAGAAAAAACACCGTTCCGGCAACTGCAAACGCTACTCCTGCCAGACAAATACCAATAAGAAGCCCACCGTTTCCTCCATCCTCCAACAGCCTTTCCCATCTGGTATAAAAAAGCACTGATAAAAGCTGTACCGCCGCCGTTCCATAAGAAAAGAAAATCAAAAACACCTCTATCATTCTCGTTTTCAAACTCTTCTCCCCTATGCCAAGCCTATTGACTGCTATCCCCTTTTTGCTTTCACTATATGTCTTAATAAAATAACTGCCATAAAAAACAACCCAAAGCCCAAGCCCACACACCTGAACCATTCTTATCCTCCCTCTTCTTCCTGAAATCCCTCTTTTATTTTGCCTTCTATCTATTTCTCTTCTTGACTCTTTTGACTTTCCGCCTTTTTATCTATTTACTTTTTTACTGTTTGCTTTTTGTCGTTTTTATCTTTTTTCTCTTCGATTTTTTGCCTTTTTGTTCTTTCGCTTCCTACTTCTTTTGTTCTCTACTTTTTTATTCCCTTGTTTTCTTGTATCATATGAACAACTGCTCATATGTTCATTATATCATCCATTCGTCTATTGTCAATAACATTTTTCAATATTATCAAAATTAATATCCAAAAAGGGATATTATGAAAATATGAAAACGCATTTCTGCCGGACAAATTCTGCCTTTTCTGCTGCCACATTCTATCTGTCATTCCATCCGCCATTCTTGTTGCTACTTGTCAAGTGCGTATTCATCATTTTTCATCACTTTTCTTGATTTTCCCTGTTTTCCATGCTTATCAATCTTCTGTTGTAAGCAGGGCGGTATCTGCCCTGTGATAGTGGCCTGAATGTTGTTGCTCATGTTCCTCCTTTTGAACGCAAAAAAGACGCATGGTTTACATTTTACTGTTCCATACGCCTTTACGCTATTACTTTGATATTAAGTTGTGTTGTTGATTATGCTGACTGCATGACTTCGGCCTCAATCTCCTTTAATTCCTCCATTGATAATGCAGGAACATAACGTGCAATCTTTTCAAGAGAAAGTTCTCCGTCTTTAATCATTCTTTCAGCTGACTTTCTTTCCGCTTTTTTTCAAATTCTTTGAACAACGATATTGTATTAGATTTTCTGCAAATCATTATAAAGATTATCTGTCAAAACGTTATCTATCGTTACCATATCCAACGCATCCGCTGTTGCGTCTGTATCCTCTGGGTGCGATGTTTTATACAGTTTTAACAAATTACCCTAAATTATATCATTAAAAGAAAGTATCAATAACACACAAGTTATAATCATTAGTAGAGCCACCAATAAAACTCCGATATTTATCCGCATCTTATCTGAATCCCGCTTAGATTCAATTAAATTTGAACGACGCAATGCAGTGACAGCAGGTTTATATAAAAGCATTGTTATTGCCGCATTCAGACCTCCCTTAATTAAATTAAATGGTAAAAACGCCGGAATCAGCAATTCTACAATAGCTTCTCTTGGATAACCCATGTAGATTGGAGCAATCAAATAGTTCCAAATCATCATAATTACAACCTGACAACTCCAGCCACAGAAAAGTCCGATTAATGCACCAGATAGCTTATGTTTCTTTTTATATACAAATGCGGCTGTACACGCAAAGGAACAACTTGAAATGATATTCATAATACAGCCTAAAACCCCTGTTCCGCTAATTGTGAACATTTGCACTACAGAAACAATCACTGTTACAGCAAATGAAGTAAGCGACCCAAAAATCAATCCACCAATTACTATGATAACATCTTTGGGGTCGTACTTCAGAAAAAGTACAAGTGGGATGCGCCCGACAACCACTGAGACATAAGCAAGTGTGCATAGCATACCTATTGTTGTAAGTTTCTTCGTTTTACTGATATTCATTTGAATACCTCCTTAAATAAAATTAACACTTGAAAGTATTGAGTGCCTTTCAAGCGTTAAAATTTAAGGTGTATTGAGAACGTCAACAGGAGCAATTTGACAAAAAAGAGTGCAAAATTATTGCCAGATTTATTCTGACAATCTCAATACACCTTCTTTAATCCGGACTATACCGTCGGTTTTGGAATTTCACCAAACCCCGCGCTTTCGCGCCCGCGGACTATAACCGCCGATCGGGAATTTCACCCTGCCCTGAAGACATCACTACTATTCAATTGTTTAGTGGATTATAGCATATAGCAAAGAAAAAGTCAATTTCCGCTTGTTCGACTGTTATTAACTTGAGATTATGTCGCTTTTTGATAAACTATAAAAGTTATGAAAGAAGGTATGATTACATTGCCGCAAGACCAACTAAAAACATTTACTGTCATTAACCGTTTCATCGACAAGTCTGTTTCCAGGCAGCAGGCCGCCGAGCTTCTCGGTCTTTCTACATACCCGCCAGCCTTGCCGTCTCCGTATATCCCATGCCTACCCGCCGCAGGTCTGAAACCTTCCTTTTCTGTTCCTCCGTCATGAAAAACACACCTCCTGCCATATGCAATCGCAAGGGCGGGAACCGGACGGCCGCGCCGGTCCCTTCCCGTTCTTGGGTTTATCCGTTCCAGGCGCTTTCCTGATGTTCAGGTCGGAGATGGACACCCGCATAAGGTACGGCTGGAATTCCATTCCAGCCGCCCATCCTTTCCCATCCGGGTTCTCCTTCTGCCCAAGTCATTCCGCACATCCTCTCGTGACATGTTTGAAGCGCGGGTCAGTGCAGGCGTTCTTCATCGCGTCCGTAGAGGCGCATGCTTTCAGGTGCTGCACCTGCGCCCGGCATCTGTCAGGCTAGCCCGGAAAATATTCTTTGCCTAACTATTGCTCTGTCATAATCACTGCATCTATTACCTCAAGTTCCCCGCCACCCCGAATCGAGTCGGATTTCCATGATATTTGCATTTCGCTTTAATGCAGCACTGTAAAGGAATCTTATCTGCAATTGCTGCAGAATACCCATCTTCTGAACAGCAATTCACAGTTCCATCCTTTTGGATCCATTTGCCGGTCAGACCTATAATTTTTACTTTTGTACTCTTATTGAATACGTTTTTTACACTGTCTACCGGACAAACCCCAGGTGTTCCATCCTCCATCTAAAGCTTCACCTTTTTACATACCCGTTTAACGCATCTATAATATCATCCACATTTTCTCTTCCTTCATGAATCCTGAGCCTGACTGGTTTCGACAGGTCTATGCTGAAAATACCCATAATAGACTTTGCATCAATAATATATCTGCCACTGACCAAATCTATCTCTGCATCAAATTTTGTCGTAATTGAAACAAAATTTTTTACTTTGTCAATACTATCCAACGATATTTCTATTTCTCTCATTCCTTTTCACCGACTCCTTTCCTCTATCAATGCTAACACATCTGTCCTGTCTGGCATAACTTTTAATGCACCTTTTTTGTTGTAATAATGGAAGCCGCCGCATTAGCAAACTCCAACATTTCATACAGCTTCTGTCTATCCATCCTGTTCCAGCCATTTTCCAGAACCATATTCAGGACACAAGCCATGAAAGTATCCCCTGCCCCAGTTGTTTCGATTGTATTTTCACATAAAAACGGTTTACATTCCACTCTTTCCCCATGATAGTCAACTATGCTTCCCATCCTTCCCATTGTGACACAGATAAAAGGTGTGTTAAATTCTTTCTGAATTCTCACAACGCCCTCATCAATATCCGAAGTTTCCGCAAAAAACTCAATCTCATCATCCGAAATTTTAAGGATATGGCACTGGCCAATCCCATAGGCAATCTTTTCCTTTGCTTTCTCCAAGCTCTCACATAGCGGAGGACAAAGATTGGGTTCAAAGGAAATCAACGCCCCTCCTTCCTTCGCCATTTCTACTGCCACCCTGGTTACGTCCTTGATTTTTTCGTCCGTTATTGACAGACTTCCAAAATGAAAAACTCCGTTGCCCACCCGAAACCGTATGGACAAATGCAAGCGTTGTTGGCACTTCCTTATCCATAACCAGATTGCTAATATTGATTCCCTGCCATGACACTGCATCCCTAAGCATCCGGCCCAAAAAATCGTCGCCTACTTTACCAATAAAAGCTGTTTTTTCCCTAACTGTTGCAGCATTGATAAAACATTATCTTCTTTCCTTTCCATTTTATTTTTTATCAATCCGCCAGAAAAGTATCCCTCCGCAGTCAGTTATGTAATCCCAGCCTATCATTCAACTGTGACAATCTTCTCCATCTGTTTTGACTTGCCTGTCTTTACCACATTACAGGACTGATAATCATCGCTGTTTGTCAGCAGTACCGCTGATGTCGTGCTAAACCCGGCAACTTTAATCTTGGAAATATCGAATATCATAAGTTTCTGTCCAGCCTTGACCTTATCTCCCTCAGATACCAAAACCGTGAATCCATCGCCATTCATTTTTACAGTGTCTACCCCGACATGAATCAGCAGCTCCATTCCGCCCGGCCCTGTAATACCGATAGCATGGCATGTCTCTGTCACAGAAGATATTTTTCCATCAAAAGGCGCCACAACCTCCCCTGTTTCCGGCTCAATGCCAACGCCATCCCCTAAAACACCGGATGCAAAAGTTTCATCCGGAATATTTTCTCTCGGAATAACATTTCCCTGGATCGGGGCATAGATTACTTTCCCCCCCTTTTCTTCTGCGTCTGTACACGTATCTGCTGCAGGACTCTCTATCCGGCCAGACTCCGCCATTTTGCTCCCGGCAGCCACAGCCGCCTTCTCTTTTTTCCCCAATACTCCTCCCAGCATCATGGTAGCTGCAAATGCACTCACAATTGCAATTGCCATGGATACCATAAACTGCAGCATGCAGTCAGGACGGATACAGATAACGCCAATCACGCCACACGGCCCCTGGGAAACAGATAATACCTTTACAAATGTGGCATAGGCTGCCCCTATACCGCCGCCAATCAATGCCCCGTAAAAAGGATACCTTAATTTCAGGTTGACACCAAATATTGCCGGCTCTGTGATTCCAAGCATGGAGGATATGCCGGAAGCGGAGGCTAAGCTCTTCATTTTAGGATCATTCTTCATCCGGAACATAACAGCCAATGCTGCCGCACCCTGTGCACAGTTTGCAGCCGCAACAACCGCAAACGTAGGCGAGCCCCCCAGCGTGCCGATATTTGCAAGAATCTGCGTTTCGGCAGTTACCAGGCTGTGATGCATACCCGTGATAACCAGCAGCGGATATGTAACCCCATAAATCAGACCGCCAACGGAACCAAGGTCAAAGAACAGCCACATAACCGCATTGGTCATGGCATCACCGACGCCCCTCATGACCGGCCCGATAAACAGGAATGTCATTGCCCCGGCAATCAGCACGGACAACAGAGGCGTAACAATATTGTCAAGCATCGCAGGCACAATCTTTCGCAGCTTTTTCTCCACAAACGCCAAGCAGAAAGCTGACGCAATAACAGGAAGGACCGTTCCCTGATATCCAACCTTGGCAACAGACAGCCCAAAAATATTCCAGTACGGAACAGTCCCGTCAAGCAATGCCTGCCCATATCCATACCCATTCATCAAGTCCGGATGAATCATGATAGCTCCGATAACTGCCCCAAGAATCGGCGTTCCGCCAAAAATCTTGGCAGCGGAAAACCCAATCAGGACTGGAAGAAAAGTGAACCCAGCATTGGAAAACAGGTTCACCATTTCTGCAAAGTCTTTAATCTGTGGGAATGCTTCCACAAGCGATTTACCCTCGACAAACATCCCCTGCGCTGTCAGGATGTTATTGATTCCCATCAGAAGACCGGATGCGACCAGAGCAGGCAGGATTGGCACGAACACATCTGCAAGCGTCTTCAAAAGCTTCTGGAGCGGGTTCATCTTTTTCGCCGCCTGCTTTTTCAGCTCCTCTTTCGTCATCTCCGTAATATTCGCCATTTTGATGAATTCTGCATAAACATTGTTCACAATCCCCGTTCCAAGAATAATCTGGAACTGTCCGCCATTATTGAAATTGCCTTTCACGAGTTCAATATTTTCCAGGGCATCCTTGTCAATCAGGGACTCATCCTTAAGGACAAGCCTGAGCCTTGTCGCACAGTGTGCAGCGCTCGCAATGTTATCTTTCCCTCCCATACAGGCCAGAATCTCCTGGGCCGTTTTTACGTACTTTTCTTCCACGCTATTTTCCTCCTACATCATTATTTGTTGTATTGCTAATCATTGTTTCTGTTTTAAAATGACACTTTCATGCCATCATAAGCTACAACCAGCCCATGCTTCCTGGCAAATCCCTCCAGCTCCCCATGAGTCATGCCGCCATTATGTGAAAAATGGCTGATAACCCTTACGGTATCAGGCCGGATACAACCTCTCTCTTCCAGTTTCCCTGCAAATGCAATATCATCTGCAAGCCCCATATGATAGCCGTCAGTTTTCTGCCTGCCCATAGTAGCATCCATGGATATCAGGTCATATTTGTGGCTGAAAATGCAGTTCCATGCCTCGCTACTCAAATTCATGCCCGTATCATGTCCGTATAAAAAACACTTCCCGTCCTTTTCGATGATATAAATCAGACAGGTTTCCCGCTTATCATGGTCTGCAGGAACCGGAATGATATGGTAGCCATCCGCCATAAAATCAGCAAACGGATCCAGCCTGATGAACCTGACTGCATCATCCAGGGGATGCACCTTAAACCGATCAATCAGCACAGCATCATAAAATGCCTTTTCCACTGCTGCATTGCCATATACATGCAGCATCCCCTTCGCATTGTGCCCAAAATGCTCATGCCGATGAATCAACTCAACAGGGAAAAAATGGTCCATATGGGAATGCGTAATCAGCAGGTGCTGAACCTGCCCCAGCCTCAAAGAATAGCTGAGGGCATGCGTGTACGTGTCTGGCGGGAAATCAATGAGAAGCTTTCCATCCACAATTGACTGTGTCCTGGTACGCACATCCTTCCCGCCAGTGTTTCTTGCTTTTTTGCAGGTTTCGCAGTCACAGAACAGGGCCGGCAACCCCTCTGCTGCTGCAGTGCCTAAATACTGTATTTCCATAGTCCTCTCCTTTCATCGGGGTGAATCCCCGCTCCTTAGCCTAAACACAGATATCATATTTAACAACATCCATACAGACTACTCCATCTGTATCAAAAACAATCCCCTCAGCCTCCATAGGGGTATGGAAGACTGCAGACATCACCCTTTCTCCTCCATTTATAAATACTTCAGCCGAATATTTATCCAACAGCAGACGCAAGCTCAGCACTTCTTCCTGTGTTTCCGAAACAAACGGTTCCGCCACCATTTTTCTACGGCACACCACATCGCGCACAAGGCCGGATCCAGTCCTGTCAATGGTCAGGCACTTCCTCAGATGGTTGTATTGGAGAAGCATTTCATATTCTTCATTACATGCAAAACAGATGCTAAAATGGTGGAATCCAAATTCCATAATATCAACCTGTAAATCTATCACCCTGCCTCTGACACCGTCCAGGGCAGTCCTTCCAGATATCCTCTTACCGGTATATTCAATTTTGTTTTTACGATAACGCTCCAACTCTCGGACAGGGCTTTGGTAAATCCTGCCCTCCCTTAAAATAAGTTCTCTGGGCAGCGTCATCATTCCCGACCAATTACAGCAATCATCCTCTAGTTTGGCGTCCCACGACTGCATCCATCCAATCATGATACGTCTGCCGTCTTCTGTCTGCAAAGTCTGGGGCGCATAAAAATCCAGCCCATAATCTACGGACATGATTTTCTCCCTTACAAACCGGTATGTGGAGTTATCATAATCCCCATATATAAATACAGAATTATTCCCGTTGTGGAACTCATATCCCACCGCCCGCATATCCTGCGGAGAAACCATTAAAATCTGGCGGTTCCCTAAAGGGAAGAAATCCGGGCATTCCCACATTTTCCCGTATTCGCCCCGACTCTGATCCAACACGGCAAGGAACTCCCACTGTTCCAAATTGCTGGATCGGTAGAGCAGGATCTGCCCATTTTTCTCCGCATTACAGTTGCCGGCTACCAGATAATAAAATTCCCCCTCCTTCCATATTTTCGGGTCCCGGAAATTTTCTGTGCTGCCGCCCTCCGGGATGTTTTTACCGGCAATTACAGGATTTCCCTCATACTTTCTATAATTCAGGCCGTCTCCCTTTGCCATACACTGTACCTGGCAATAATCATGCGTCCCGTCTTCCAGATACCGGTCAGTTACGCCAGTATAAAGCAGCACATGTTCACCTTCAACTTCTATTGCACTTCCCGAATAACATCCTCCAGCATCATACTTTTCATCCGGCGCCATTGCTACCGGCAGATATTCCCATCTGATAAAATCGCTGCTCTTGCAATGCCCCCAGTGCATCGGACCCCATATCTTGCTGAATGGATGATATTGAAAAAACAAATGGTATTCTTTCTGATAAACCGAAAATCCATTTGGGTCATTCATCCAGCCTACCGGGGATGAAAGATGATATACCGGTCTGCTATCAGCAGGGATTTCTGAAATTCCTTTTTTTTCGATTTTCCGCGCCATATCTAACTGACTGCTCTCCATTTGCGCCATAATTTCCACCAACCCTTTCCCTATCATTAATATTTGATAGTATCGGTTATGTAACCGATTAAGTTACCGGTTACTTTATGAATTTAGGTTATCACCTATCCTCTGTAATGTCAAGGGTTTTTTCCAAAAATCAATCCAATATGTAACCGATTACTTAATCGGTTACATATTGGATTGATTTTTGGCTTTCACACTGCTATACTGAAAACAGCCAAAAGCAAATTCTATTATACCTAATTTGGGAGGTTCCTATGGATAAAAAGAAAGTAACATTTAATGATATAGCAAAATACACCAATTTTTCCAAAACGACCATATCCCGGTATTTCAACAATCCTGATTCCCTTACTGTGGAAAACCAGGATATTATTGCGCAGGCGCTTATTGATTTAGGTTATCAAAAAAACAAACTTGCCAAGGTTCTTGCAAATGGGAAAAGCGAATTTGTTGGTATCATCATCCCTAACCTTTACCTGCATTATTACGCTGAAATGCTAAATCAGATTTTAAATACCTACAAAACTTTCGGGTATAAATTTCTGGTTTTTATGAGCAAAGGCAACGCTACAACAGAACGGGAATATATTCAGGAACTGCTTGCATACAAGATTGAAGGCATGATTGTCTTAAGCCATGCCATCCCATCCAGTGAGCTTGCCTCATATAATATCCCAATTGTTGCCATTGAACGCGAAGACCAGTATATAAACAGTGTAAATACCGACAACTATATGGGGGCTGTCCAAGCAACCAGCCTGCTCTCCAAAAACAACTGTGACATTTTAGTGCATATCAACTCTGTATTCACAAAGGATATCCCCGCCTATGGCCGTATTCAAGGTTTTGAAGATACCTGCAGAGAGAACGGCATCCGCCATGAATTGATTTTAAGAGATCTGGGCCACTCCTCACAGGAAATTCATGAAATCATGTCCGGAATATATAAAGATATAAAAAGGAAATACCCCAATCAAAAAAAAGGATTATTCATGTCAACTGATACCCATGCCAATAGTATACTAAATATTATTTTCAGGGAATATGGGGCACTATCAGATGAATACCGTATCATCGGCTTCGATGATTCCCCCATTGCGGCACAGGCAATCCTCCCAATCAGCACCATAGGCCAGCAAATTGACAAAATAGCATATGAGGCAATGGAACTGCTGGTGGCACAAATGAACGAAAGAAAAAAACGCCGCCCCGAACCGCAGACAGAACTAATCCACAAAAAGATAACACCTATTTTAATCAGGAGAGAAACCACCCAATAACCAAACAAGGGATTCTAACAGCACTCAATGTGCCTGAATCGGGAGTGTAATATAAAGTGTGTAAGTTACCGGTAACAAAAACTTACGCACTTTAT
>CAJUSR010000016.1 GCA_910588855.1 uncultured Kineothrix sp.
GAAAAACCTTGATTTTCCAGTGTTTTCAAAAGTATCGTTATCTAACGTCAGCTTTTGACCGCCCTAATTTCCAGCGGATGCTGGAAGACATACGGAAAGGCATTGTCAACTGTGTCATTGTAAAGGACTTATCCCGTTTCGGCAGGAACTACATTGAGGCAGGGCGCTATATTGAAAAGATATTCCCCATGCTGGGGGTGCGCTTCATTGCCGTCACTGATAATTATGACAGCCTGGACGCACAGGGCGGCTATGGCGGCGACATGGTGGTGCCGTTCAAGAACCTCATCAATGACGCCTACTGCCGGGATATCTCCATCAAGATCAGGAGCCACCTTGAAATGAAACGTAAGAAGGGGGAATATATCGGCGCATTTGCGGTGTACGGCTACCGGAAGGATGAGAGGAACAAGAACCAGCTTGTCATTGATGAATATGCGGCAGGCGTTGTGAGGGATATCTTCACCATGAAGCTGTGCGGCTTAAGCCAGCAGGCGATAGCAGATAAACTGAATGCAGGCGGAATCCTGTCACCCATGGAATATAAAAAGAGCACCGGCATCAACCTTGAGACCAGCTTCAAAAAGAGCGCACAGGCGAAGTGGTGTTACAACTCCGTCACAAGGATATTAAAAAATGAGATTTATACCGGAACTCTCGCACAGGGGAAGCAGACTACTCCCAACTATAAGATCAAGACAAGGGTGATGAAGCCGGAAGAGGAATGGGTGAAAGTGGAGGATACCCATGAAGCAATTATTCCAGCAAAAGATTTTGCGCTGGTGCAGGAATTATTAAAGCAGGACACAAGGATATCCCCGGAAAAGGAAGCACTATACCCACTGGCAGGGCTGCTCTACTGTGGCGACTGCAAAGAGCCCATGGTGAGAAAAACTATCCCGGCAGGCGGCAAAAAATATGTGTATTATGTCTGCTCCGGCAATAAGAAAGACAGATCTTCCTGCTCCCCACACCGCATCCCGGAAGCAGAGCTGACAGAGACGGTGCTGTGCCTTGTGCAGATGCACATAGAAAAGGTGCTGACGCTGGAAAAGGCAATGGAAGCAATTGAGAAAGCCCCGGGATTAAAAGCGGACGTGGCAAAGTTTGACTTGCGCATCCGTAAGAAAAAAGGGGAACTGGAAAAAGCAGAGAAGAGGAAGATGAACCTGTACGAGGACTTGAAGGACGGCATCATCACCAAGAAGGAATATTTACAGCTAAAGACAGAGTATGACAGGCGGATAGGGGAAGCGGAAATGCTGATCCGCTCCTATGAAAAAGAAGCCAGCCTGATACTGGAAAGCAGGAGCAGCCTGCATGAATGGGCCAGGGCATTTAAGGAATACCGGAATATCCAGACATTGGAGAGGAATGCGGCGGTGGCCATGATAAAGAAGGTGCTTGTTTACAGCGCAGACCGGATAGAGGTTATTTATAATTTCAATGATGAATTTGCAAGGTGCATGGAGTACACAGCCGCATACGGGGAAGCGCCGGAGGGGAAGGAGGCGGTATAAATGGCGAGGAAGAGCAGGAAAACAGCCGCTCCTGGTGAAAAAGCGCAGGGAGCGGCACAGGAAATGAAGGTTTACCGCACAGCAGCCTATGCAAGGCTTTCCGTAGAGGACAGCAAGAACCCGGACTGTGACACCATAGAGAACCAGCTTTCATTAGTCAGGGATTACATAGGAAGCAGGCCATACCTTACCCAGACGGCGGAGTATATCGACAACGGTGTGTCGGGAACCCGATTTGACCGTCCTGAATTTACAAGGATGGTAAATGATATGCGGGCAGGGGAGATCGACTGCATCGTGGTGAAAGACCTGTCAAGGCTTGGCAGGAACTACCTTGAAACAGGGGATTACCTTGAAAAGATATTCCCCTTTTTCGGAATCCGGTTTATCGCAGTGACGGATGGCTATGACAGCACCGCATCCAGTGCGGCAGATGACGGCCTTATTGTTCCGTTGAAAAACCTGATCAACGAGGCATACGCAAAGGATATGTCGAAGAAAATCTCCACCGCTATTGACATCAAACAGCGGCAGGGAAAATTCATAGGGTGCAGGGCGCCTTATGGGTACAGGAAAAGCCCGGAGGATAAGAACCAGCTCATTGTAGATAGGGAAGCCAGCCCCATTGTGGCAAGGATATTTGAGTGCAAGGCGGCAGGCATGGGCAACGGGGCTATTGCAAGGATGCTGAACGAGGAGGGGATCGCTTCCCCTATGCGGTATAAATATGAAAAAGGGCTGACAAAAAATAAGAGGTATGCAGATGGGCTTTGGAATGACAGCACAATTGCCGCAATAATCCTGAACCCGGTCTATATCGGCGATATGGAGCAGGGGATTCAGAAAGAAGCCATGTATATGGGGATAAAGAAATATAAGCCCCAAAAATCGGAACGTATTTATGTGGCAGGAACCCATGAGCCCATAGTAAGCAGGGAACTTTATAATAGAGTGCAGGAATTGGTGGAGGAACGGAAGCAGAGGATTATTGCAGACCGTAAAAAATATGGCAGTGTGGGGAAAAGGGAAAACAAATTCAGCCATATCATTTTCTGTGGGGATTGTGGCGGGAGGCTGGGTTTCCACAGGCACGTAAAGAAGTACCCCAGCGGGAAAATACATGTTTACTATGATTATTTCTGCCCTAATTCCGAATCTTATGGGGAAAAGTTCTGCAAAAGGAAGAGGATAAAGATGCAGGAACTGGAGGAAGCAGTAGGAGCCGCCTTAAGGCTGCATATAAATCTTTTCCTTGATACGAAGGAAGTCCTGCAGAACCTAAACAGGACAGCGCAGGCAAAGCAGATACAGGACGGCTACAGGCGGCAGATGGCAGAGACAAGGAACCGGATGGAGAGGGCGCAGTCCATGAACAGCAGCCTTTACAGCGATTATGCGGACGGTCTTTTAAATGAAAGGGATTACCTGTTTGCAAAGAAGAAATATGTAAAGGAAGCAGAGGAACTGGCACAGAAACTTTCCGAACTGGCGGCAATGCAGGAAACCTACGAAGCGGAATATGCAGGAGATACCGGCATGGCAGAGACCATAGGGAGGTATGCGGATTTTCAGGAGCTTTCCCCGGAAATGGTTCACGCATTGATCAGGAAAATCGTGTTTTTCGGAGAAGGCAGGATTGAGATTGGATATACTTTCGCTGATGAAATGAAGGAATTTGTGGAACTGGCAGAATGTAGGAAAGGGGAGGTTTTATGCACGAAGGAAGAAACTGTGTAGCAAAGCAGGGAGATTTTAAAGAATATACAGTCTGCCTCTACATCCGGCTTTCCATGGAAGATGATGATGTGCCCGGCAGTTCCTTCAAGACAGAAAGCGGGAGCATCACAACGCAGAGGAACCTGCTTTATGATTACATTAAAAGCCGGAAGGAGTTTGAGGGATGCAGGGTCATAGAGAAATGTGATGACGGGTTTTCCGGCACCCATTTTGACAACAGGCCGCAGTTTACGGAAATGATAGGGCTTGCCAAAAAGGGGAAGATCAACTGCATCATTGTAAAGGATTTTTCAAGGTTTGGCAGGGATTACGTGGAGCTTGGCAATTACCTTGAACAGCTATTCCCTTTTATGGGCGTGCGTTTTATCTCTGTTAATGACAACTATGACAGCGCAGAGCTGGCAGATGGTTCAACCGGCGGTTTGGATGTGGCATTTAAGAACCTTATTTATGACTACTACAGCAGGGAAATGTCAAAGAAGCAGAAAATCGCATGGCAGAGGATGGCACAGCTGGGGCAGTATAATTCCACCAGTGCCCTGTATGGCTACAGGAAATCGGAGGCAGATAAACACAGGCTGGTCATCGAGCCGGAGGAAGCGGCGGTTGTCAGGGAAATCTTTGATATGAAGACCGCAGGGATGGGAACTACTATGATAGCAAAGACACTGAATGACAGGGGAATCCCCAGCCCGTCAGAGCTTTACCGGTCAAGGGGAAGCGCAAGGCAGTGGAAGAATAAGGATAGGAAATCTTACTGGACTGCCTGTAAGGTGGAGGATATCATCCGGGATGAAAAGTATACCGGAACCATGGTACAGCTTAAGACAAAGCTGGATTCGGTGGGAGGAAAGCAGGTAAAACGCCCGCAGGAGGAATGGGTAAGGGTTGAAGATACCCATGAGGCGATTATTGATTATCCCCAATACATAAGGGCAGTTTCTTCTTTGAAACAGCAGAAAGCGAAGGAGGGAAAAAGGCAGAAGAATATCTATTACTGTGGGTGCTGTGGAAGGGCACTGCACAATGCACACTACGGAACTGTATTCTGCAGACAGCGGTTATACAAGACTGATTCGGATTGTAAGGATATAGAGATTTACAAGCATGATGCGGATATGGCGGTGCTTGCGGCAGTCAAAAAGGAAGCGGAGCTTTACCTTGACAGGGATAAGTTATCAAGGCAGGCGGTGAAAAGGAATGCATCTTTATCTGTAAGCGACAGGATCAACGCCATAGTAAAGTCCATGGAAGCGGCACAGAAGGGATGGTTCGCATTATATGATAAGTATGCGGATGGGAAGCTGGAGAGGGAGTTCTTCCTGAATGAGAAGAAAAAATATGATGCCGATATGGAGCGGATGGAAGCGGAGCTTGCGGCACTTAAGCAGACACAGGAAGCAGAGGAAAACGTGCAGGATGGCTCTAAGAGAAAGGCAGAGCAGGCAATGGTGTTTCTGGAAGAGGATGAACTGACCGAGGATATGAAAGAAAAGCTGATAAAGAAGGTGGTTGTTTACCCGGGGAACAGGATTGAGATTGTGTGGAGATTTAAAGGGCATTTGGGGAATTAAATATGATATGAAGATTTCTGGTCTGTATTGAAGAAAAGTGAGTTCAATATGGATCAGTTTTTGTGAGAAATTATATAAATATAGAGGAATAACTTTTTTGAGCGGAAATCTTAATTCTATTTTATACAGTTCAGTAAATTCAAAATAAAAGGGGATTATTGTTGACATTTGACTAATAATACGATAAGCTAATTAAGTTTGTAATAAGCTAAAGCATATTTTATTATTCATGGAGAATATAATGAAAGAGAAAAGTGGTACGGGACAAAGCTGGATTATATTTAGCGTATTTGCAGTTGTTATACCGGTAGTGGTTGCAATAGTGATTTCTTGTGTAATAAATTCAAAACCGCCTGAGTTTGATGACTTTTTAGATAGCGTTATTTTGACAGTATTTTCAATTGCCTGTAGTCTACTGTCAATATGTTATCAAGTATATCAACAAAAAAAAGACGGTTTTGTAAAGTTTTCCTTTTATGTGTCAGGCTTTTTTATGTTTCTCGCATGGACATGTTATGTTGTTTCACTAACGAAAACGATTTCAAACTATGCTAAAATAGTTTCTATTGCATCTTGCGTTGTGATTATAATATTAAGTGGATTTGGGATAAAACTAGGGAAGAAAAGTGATGAAAATGAGAATAGTATAATTTACTCAATGCATGATAATTGTGATATGATAAGAGAAAAATTACTTCCACAGGAAATGAATACGGAGTTAAAACCACATGTTATACATTGCAGAGATTTATTATGTAATCCAAAAGAATTTGAGCGTATTAAAGTAGTCATGGAAAATATATTATCAAGTAATGGAGAAGGTAACGATAATGAATAAAAAGAAATTAATTACTTTAGTATTGCTTTGCATTGTATTTCTTATTGTTGTCTTTTCATTTGCATTTATAATTCAATATGTTAATGAAATAAATTATGATTCTGCTAAAGGTTACCTTGAAAATGGGCAGTATTATGAAGCACAAGAAATTTTTAGTAACCTAGGGAAATATAAAAATTCTGAGAGTTTATTAAAAGAAACAGATGAATGTATTAGTAAAAAGGAAATATACAATAATGCATTGGAAGATTATGAGAATAAAAAATATGATTCAGCTATTGATAAATTGAAAACAATTCGTGAGTTTGAAGATAGTGAAAGTCAAATTGATATAATTACGTATGATTATGCTAAAAAACTTTTCAATGAAAACCAGTTAATTGAATCTAGGAAGTATTTTCTGCAAATAGAGGGATATCAGGATAGTGCTGAATATATATCAAGAATAGATATTAAAATGGCTGATAGTACTGCAAGAGCAGCATATAATGAGGCAAAATCTTATTATGATGGAGGTTCATATCAATTGGCTTTAACGATATATGATGATCTGGGAGATTATGATGATAGCAGAGAAATGGCAGCTTTATGTAGAGAAAATATACAACGGTTGAACTTATCACATACTATTGCGGGAGGAATTGG
This sequence comes from uncultured Kineothrix sp., assembly GCA_910588855.1. Lineage (GTDB taxonomy): Bacteria > Bacillota > Clostridia > Lachnospirales > Lachnospiraceae > Kineothrix. Next base: position 6,315 of record CAJUSR010000016.1, read on the forward strand.
ATATTCTCTTGGACTAACTGATGAAGGAAAGGTAAAAACAGCTGGAAGCAATTCAGCAAATCAATGTAATGTAGATTTATGGGAAGAAATGATATCTATAGATGGGTATGGAATATATACGATTGGCTTAAAAAAAGATGGTACGGTAAATGTAGCTGGTAATTTGAATGAAAAGCAAAAGGAAGAGATATCTACTTGGGAACATATTGTGGATGTGGCAGCGGGAGAAAGGTATGTTGTTGCGCTAAGAAGTGATGGAAAGGTTGAGTCAGAAGGGCATAATGGTGATGGTCAGTGCGATGTTGACAGTTGGAGAAATGTGATTGATATAGATACAGGGTGGCGATTTACAGTTGGCTTAACAGAAAACGGTGAATTACTTTTTGCTGGTCATGCCAAGGAACTAATTAAGGCTTATAACGCTAATAAGGATGAATGGAAAGATGTGGTAAAAATATCTGCATCAGGTGGAGAGCCGGATGGAAAAGAGAGAGGAGGTGGGCATGTTGTTGGATTGAAATCAGATGGAACGGTAATAGCTATTGGAGATAATGAATATGGGCAATGTGATGTTGATAATGCTGAGTGGAAAAAGGGTATAGTTGAGATTGCTACGGGAGATTGGTATACAGTTGGATTAACAGAGGGAGGAAATGTGGTAATTACTGGACAAAATGTGCCCAATACCCAGTATATAGATATGGAAAAGATATCAAATTGGAAAAATATAAAGGATATAGCTGCTGGTTATGGACAAACACTAGTTCTGAAAGATGATGGATATGTGGATTCTATGGGGTTTGATGATGACGAAAAGCGATCTGATATATCAGCGTGGGAAAGTTTGAGTGTTAGATAATTATTCTAAGATTTTATATTTGTTGTGCATTTGATTTGCTTTGGCATTGGAGGTTTAGGAGAAGTGCTAAAGAGAAGATGCTTAGTTTTTAGATAAAGGGATATTATTGCTTGTTTACATAAGTGGTAATATCCTTTATATTTATGTAGAAAAGAATAAAAATATTTTTTAGTCCTTACTTGACAGGAGAATTCCCGATATGGTGGTATACTGCCCCCACAATTGTCAGGACATTTTTGGAAGCCTATGACTTTACCGGAAAAACGATTGTCCTCTTTGCCACTTCCGGGGGAAGCGGATTAGGGCTGACGGAGACGGAACTGGCAGAGAGTTGTTTTGGCGCAACAATTAAAAGTGGAAAAATGCTTAATGGGAACCTTTCGGAATCCGCATTGCGGCAGTGGGTGGAAAGCTTGTGAGAAGGTGGCAGGGTGAGAACCTGCAGAGGAGGGGGTTTTGAAATGATCGAAACGGAGAGCCTTATACTTGATAAAGCCAGGTTTTCGGATTGGAAGGAAATGTATTATAATGTCTGGTCACAGACCGAAAGCGCAAAATATATGGACTGGAAGATTACTACAAGTGAAGAAAACGCCAAAATAAGAATCATGAAGACCATTGCGTTTCAGAAAGAGCATGACACATATTTGGTTTATGAAAAAGCAAGCGGTAAGGCAATTGGATATGCTGGTGTGGAACAAAAAGAACTTTATACATATCAGGAAGCAGGGATATGTTTGGGGCCGAATTATGTGGGAAAAGGGTTTGGCAAGCAGATTCTCCGGGGTTTGATTCAATATTGCAAAGATGAATTTGCCGCAAAAGAGTTTATTTATTCAACAAGAGAGGAAAATAGGGCTTCTAATCTGCTGGCAAAATCATTAGGTTTTACAATGGTTTCTTCAATGACTAAAACAGACATTCGGGATGGGCATAATTACAGTCTGCTGCAATATACCTTAAAACTATAACATCCCATCTGGTGGGAAATATGTGGTGGTATTATAGTTGTGAGTTATATGAATGAATTTCATCTGAGAGGAGGACGGGGAGTTTGGCTATGATAAAATGCCCTGAATGTGGAAAAGAAATTTCAGATAGGGCTGAAGTATGTCCAGGCTGTGGTTATCCGGTAAAAGATTATTTGCAGGAAACAAAAGACAAGGAGCAAAGAGAAATTCCGGAAAAGGAATGGAATGAATCGGAAAAGAAAGTTTTCATGTTAATAAAAAATAGGAAATTTCAAATTTCAGCAATAGTTTTGGCTATATTGGTTTTAGCAATAGTAATGGTATATAAATGGATTCATGTTGAGGTAATACACGATGTAACATGGGGAATGAGTGTATCGCAAGTAAAGCAAAGGGAAGACAAATATGATGGAAATTCGGGATATTATGATGAAGAGAACGGATATTATGCAGTTTCAGATGTAGATTATTTGGGCGAAAGCGTAACGCTAATGTATATTTTTGAAGACGGAAAGCTGGCATCTATTTGGATAAGGCCAACATATGGTTCATATGAAAATGTTTATAAAATGGCATTGGAGATGTGCAGAAAGAATAATTTACCGGTATCTTTTGAAGACAATGCGGATGATGAATATTTTCCAAGCTCGGTTTTACAGTGGAATGTTAGGGGAACAACGATTGAATTGATAGGAAATTATGAAAATAAGTATGCGCCAGAGTATTATTTTTCATTAAAACCATATAAAGGGAAGGAATTTGGAGAAAAGTATGAAAATAGGGGTACTTGCTATGTTGGAAATAAAACTTTGCTTCCGTGTAGAAATGAAATTACCCCGTGGTGTGAAATAAATGATGAAGGAAATGGATATTGCTATGAACATGGATGTTATGTTGTAGGTTGCCCGAAAGGTTTTGCTAATGTATATGATAGAGAAAGTCTGTGCTTAGAGCATCATTTTTTATGTGAATAGGATATTGCTATAAGGGGTACGGCAAACCGATTCGGTCCGGCAGGTTCCTAAATATCCGGCTATACTTTTTGGATGGGATAGCGTATAATGGAGCCAGCGACAAATAAAAATTTAGGAGTGATAAAATGGACAGACCTATTACAACATTATTTATGCTAATGTCGGTTGACGGAAAAATAAGCACCGGCGCAACGGACGATTTAGATGTAGACAAAGATTTTCCCCAAATTGCCGGGATTAGCGAAGGCTTGCACCAATATTATGAAATAGAGCAAACAACAGATTTATGGACGATTAATTCTGGTCGGGTTCAAGCCAAAATCGGTGCCAATACAAGGGAAATGCCAAATAAAACGCCCGTATCTTTTGTAGTAATAGATAACAAGCATTTGAACGAAAATGGTATACGGTATTTTTGTGCTTTATCAAAAAATTTTGTGTTGATTACGTCAAATGAAAAACACCCGGCATATAACATAGAGGAAAGCAATTTCCATATCATTTATCAAAAAGAATTATCGTTAAATGATGCACTGATAAAGCTTAAATCGGAATATGGCTGTGAGAGAATAACGGTACAAACCGGTGGAACACTAAATGGCTTATTCCTTCGTGAAAAACTATTCGATTATGTTGATATTGTGGTTGCTCCGGTTCTGATTGGTGGCAAAGATACCTCTACTTTAATTGATGGCGAATCTTTGCTTTCACAAAGTGAATTATCAAAATTAGGTGTTCTGAAACTACAGGAATGCGTGGTTTTGGAGAACTCATATTTACGATTGCGTTATGAGGTAATTCACTGATAAAATCCGGTTTATCTGCTAACTGCTTTAACTTTCCTTGATTTTCAAGGCTATGCGGAATCCCTCTAACTTTTGCACTTTCCTGGCCGCTGTCCGGCAGGCTGTTTCTACGGCGGCAGGAAGTCCAAGGTTGCCCTTTGCTCTAAGGCAAACAGAAGGGATTTCCGTATAATCTTCCCGCGCATCTTCTGTCATTTTCAAGTTGTAATACTCATAATATACCCGATTTTTTTTGTGGCTTCCCTGTAGAAATCCCTGTGGTAGGGTTCATCATACTGCATACGGATTTTAAGCTTTTGCTTTCTTGCCTGTTTCGAGATACCAGCGAGGGCATTCCCAAAATTAACAATCCGTACTTTTTTCTTTTTAACCGGGCCGATTTCATGCTTACCCAACGTCAATGGAAGGGAAAAATGTACAGGATGCGGATGGATTGTGTAAAAGCCATTGCCCGAAACAGGATGGATATAAGCGTAAACTTTTAAAAGAATTTTATGGGGAATGGTGGAATGAATCATAAGAAAGGATGCTATGTATGATTAGAGAAATAGTGAAAAACGATTTAGATGGTTTATTGAGACTGTATATGCAATTACATAATAATCCGATGCCGGAAAAGACAGCTGGGATTTTGCAGATTTGGAACAGTATCCTTCAGGATAAAAATCATCATGTAATTGTTGCGGAAGAAAATGGGGAAATCGTATCTTCTTGTGTCTGCATCATTATTCCCAACATGACTCACAACCAACAGCCGTATGCCTTTATTGAAAATGTGATAACCGATGAAAAATGCAGAAAGAGAGGGCTGGCAACGCAGTGTCTGAATTATGCAAAGGAGATTGCCCTAAAAGAAAACTGCTATAAAATGATGCTGCTCACCGGTTCTAAGGAAGAAAGCACATTGGATTTTTATAGAAAGGCAGGGTACAACAGTGAAGACAAAACTGCATTTATCCAATGGATATAGTATGGCAAAGGAAACGATTGATTTGTATTCCGAAATGCAAAATTTAAACAGAGCGGCCATAAAACATATTGCCGGCATAATGAAAGGGTCACTCCACACTAACTATTCTTCTTTTTATATTCCGTTCCCCACGCTACCATAGCGTCTAAAATAGGTTTTAGGCTATACCCCGTTTCCGTTAAAGTATATTCTACCCGTGGCGGCACTTCTGGATATACTTTCCGGGTAAGTAACCCGCTATTTTCCATTGAGCGCAAATTAGCAGTTAGAACTTTTTGGGATATATTTCCAACAGATTTTTTTATTTCACCGAATCGTTTTGTACCGTCTAATAAATCACGGATAATAAGAACTTTCCAGCGGTCACTGATAAGCATTAAAGTGGTTTCTACCGGGCAAGCAGGTAAATTTTTTTCCATGAAACCCCCCATTTCTTCACAATAGTTTCTTTTAGGTAACTACGGCACAATAAAGTGCTTACTTTACGTTTTCGCCCTACAGATATATTATAATCTTGCAAGCGGGGAAAAACAAGCCGCAACCTAAATCGAAAAAGAAAATAGGAGGAATAAAACTATGAAAATCGCAGTTATTTGTGCAAATGGTAAAGAGGGTAAGTTGATTGTAGAGGAAGCTATGGCAAGAGGGGCAGACGTTACTGCCGTTGTCCGCGGCGAGAACCAGTCAGCAGCAAAAAAGGTCATTCAGAAAGACCTGTTTGACTTGAACGCAGCCGATTTGGAGGGCTTTGATGTTGTAGTTGACGCTTTCGGGGCATGGGCGCCGGAAACTCTACCGCAGCACAGCACCTCTCTGAAACATCTTTGCGACCTGATAAGTGGCAAGGAAACAAGGCTTCTTGTTGTCGGCGGGGCGGGCAGCCTGTATGTGAACCCGGAGCATACCGTACAGGTCATGGATGGGGCAGACTTCCCGGAAATGTTCAAACCGCTTGCTTACAATATGGGAAAGGCTCTTGATAATCTTCGCACCAGAGCCGATGTAAAATGGACATATATCAGCCCTGCCGGAGATTTTCAGGCAAACGGGGCAAAAACCGGGAGATACATCTTAGGCGGTGAAGAGTTGACATTGAATGCTAGGGGAGAAAGCGTAATCAGTTATGCCGACTATGCGGTTGCTCTGGTTGATGAAGCGTTAAATGGGAACCACATCCAGCAGAGAATTTCGGTTGTAGCAGAATAAGCGGGTTGGATAATCAACCAGTCAAATGTGGAAATCCCTCTGCCCCATAAAGGTAGGGGGACTTCTTACAGGTTAAAATATGAGTGCAGAAAAATATTTACAAATGATACAGCAGAATTTGCATTTCTATGGGGGAGTTTCATTTTCCAAATGAAGCAGCCGCCGAAATAGCAATCCAAACGGTAAAAGATGATTAGAAAAAGAATCCAAGTGATATGGAGGTGATTTTTTTATGTTTTCAAAGATTGCGGCTACAAAATCTACAGACAGTGCTTGGGATAACATCGAAAAAGTGAAAATAAAAATTCAGAGTGCAGACGCTATCTTGATAGGAGCAGGGGCAGGGCTGTCCACTTCTGCCGGATTTACTTATTCCGGGAAAAGGTTTGAAGATAACTTCCCGGATTTCATAGCAAAATATCATTTTAAGGATATGTATTCAGCGGGCTTTTATCCCTACAAAACATTAGAAGAATATTGGGCGTATTGGAGCCGTTACATTTTCATGAACCGTTACCAAAATGCGCCCAAAAGTGTCTATCAAGATTTATACAATCTAGTACAGGGAAAGGATTACTTTGTTTTAACAACAAATGTGGATCATTGTTTTCAAAAGGCAGGTTTTGATAAATACAGGCTATTTTATACACAGGGCGATTATGGGTTATGGCAATGTTCAAAACCTTGTCACAATAAAACTTATGATAATGAACCCATGATTAAAAGAATGGTTGCCGAACAAGAAAATATGCGTATTCCGTCCGAGTTAGTTCCACATTGCCCGGTTTGTGGTGCGCCCATGTCAATGAATCTACGGGCAGACGATACCTTTGTTGAGGATAATGGCTGGCATATAGCAGCAGACAGGTATCAAACCTTTGTAAGATGTTATAAGGACTTGAATATTGTATATTTGGAATTAGGTGTTGGCGGTAATACGCCGGGGATTATTAAATATCCCTTTTGGCAAATGACCTATAAGAATCCCAATGCCGCTTATATATGTATCAATTTGTCAGAGGCTTATATTCCAACAGAAATCAAAAAACAATCAATTGGTATTGCTGCCGATATTGGAGAAGTATTGACACACATAAAGAATCGTTTAGCAGAGCAAACGGCCTAAAGTATTATAAATTTGACTGCCAAACACAAGCGAAAACCAATTTCATATAGGAATCTCTTTTGCTTTTCTCTCACTATGTTATATAATGGATAACAGAAATATAATTCACACATATGTCATTCATAGAAATATTAGGCATATAGAGGATAAACATGGAGAAGAACGAAAGACAGATTATTTGATGTACTGAATGTTACAGATGGTCTACCGATACAGGATAGATATAATGGTTGAAAATAGGAATGATTTGGTAACTGTATACCTCACGGATGGCACAGGACTTTCAGTTCGTGTATAAAATTGTGGAAGTTGGTGTATTTGTGAGTATAATTATAAAAAATTATCTTGTGGCGGATTGGCATTATGGAAAAATATGATGATTTTGAAGTAAATAATCAAAAATGTGAGGTCACATATAAAAAAAGACAAACAAATTATTTGGGTAATAATTTATGTTAATGGAAGTCAAGTAAAATCGCATGGAAATAGTATCCAAACCGCTTATTGCGTACTAAAAGATTGTGTAAATATTGAGTTAAATTTTCGGTTATAGAGGGAGGAATAAATTATGACATCTATCAAAATATCTTGCGTGTTGGTAGAAAATTAATCAATGCTATATAGTAATGCACGCGAAGGATAAGTCGTTATTTGTAAAATGGTATTAATAAACAAGAATAATATTTTTTGCAAGATAAGGGGTATATAACTATGAGAAAAGCAATTGAGGAGTTATTTGTTATTTTGATTGTTACTATTATTATGACAGGATGTGGATGCAATCATGAATGGGAGGAGGCTACTTGCTTGAACCCCAAAACTTGTTCTCTATGTGGCAAGCAAGAAGGTTCAATGACTGCACACTCATGGAAGGAAGCAAACTGTACTGATGCAAAAACATGTGAAGTGTGCCAAGCTACAGAGGGCGAACCCCGAGGTCACAATTGGGAAGAAGCAACATGTGAAAGACCTAAAACATGCTCGGTCTGCGAAGCAACAGAGGGATTAAAGGCGGAACATTCTGTGCAGGTCGGCATTTGCGTAGTTTGTGGTGATAGTGTCAATTATGATTTAGTAAAAAATATTAAATCGTATATTGATGCGGCGTATGCCATTCTAGATTCGTATGCTAGCAATCTCTCAAATGTTCGAGGAACGAAGGCGGACTTGGTAATTTATTTGCACTCTGGGGTATGCGATGCTAATGAAAATTATAAACGAGTAATAGATTTGTGTGATAATTATCCGGAATTATCTACGTTAAAAGCTTATGCTCAAAACATTATAGATGCCACGCCCCAAGAGATAAAAGACGAGACAAATTCAGCAGCAGATTTGTATATGAATCAATTCGGCGCATATATCCAGAAACCAGTTAGTTTGGAGATTGAGCTATTAAGAGTAGAAAAATTGTTTCAATAACTAAAACTTTCCACGCCAGATGCGATATCACGGCAAGCTGATTTGGTATCGTAAAAGGTAATGGATGATATTGATTCAATTGGCGAAGTGTCTTTGGATGATGAAGAATTAATTAATGGCATAATGGAAAACTATAAAACGCTGACAGATAATCAAAAAGAACAAGTAAATAATTATATAGATTTACTTAATGCTCAAGACAATATCATATTCAGCAGAAAACAGTTTAGGAAGTACAATTAATGGATATTATTACTATGGTGTAGGTACAAAGTTGGAACAGACACTGCAAATTATTATGAAACGACACAAGAAGTTGTTGTGGAAAACAATAGTAAATTTCAATACAAAATAGGTGATAATTTTTACTCGGAATCTGAAAAAATTGAAGGGGGGGAGGTACGTGCTTCATACTTGTTGTAGATATGGAAGATTTTGAAAATAATAAAATTTAGGTAAAAATAGGATAATAAAGTAGTAGTAAAAGGAATTACTGCAAAGCACCGTAGTCCTTTTTTAATATCTATTTTATTTATAGAAGAAAGGAGAACACAATGCAAGTATTAAACAGATTAAAGATGGAGTGTGTAGGTTTGTCAAACATGTATTGTAATCCTACAATATTTATTCCATAATAAATTGTTTATATATTGAATAATTTTAAAACTTGTTGTATTATATTAATCAGAGCATTAGTTTATTCTGGTAGAACACCTTTCGTTGAGAGGAGGTCCTGGTTCGATTCCAGGATGCTAAAGGGCATTATAATATAATGTTCTTTAGCATCCTGAAATCTCTAAAATTTTATTATGTCTGAAAAAATATTTCGAGCAAGCACCTTAAATGTTAAAGATTTAAAAAAGCAAAGAAATAGAATATTAGCTTTAGTCAACAGAGCGATTCGTGAAAAAAATGATGTAGACCTGATTTCTTTAACAAAAGTGTATGCTTTGCTTTATTCCGCATATGCTGAAATGTCATTTTTAAAGCTTATCCATACACCAAAAGCGTTTAGCGAGTCGGAAATTTTACAAATAGTAAATAGACGAAATCTTGAAGAAAAATGGGAAAAGTGTGTTGAATTTGCATTTAAAAAGCTTAATTTGGATGCGAATTTAGGAGACATTGCGAATAAAAAACAGACTCTAAGAAAAATACTAATGGAATATATTATTAAGCCCAGTCAAATAAGGAACAAGGTAGCGCATGGTCAATGGATTATTTGTTTAAATAATGATTGTACACAAGAAAATAAAGAAATAACATCAAACATGCAGCAGTTGGACTTTGTTAGAATAGATAGATACTTTTCTATATATGAGAAATTTCAACAATGTATTTTAGATTTGTCTGTATCAAAAAAAACCCCATTACCGAGATTATTATATAATCATAACGGATCTTGAAAAATACATCGATTCGACGGAGTTATGGTCATTAGAGACAAAAAAGCAAAAAATATTGTCATCACGGAAGTATCAACGTTATCAAATTCAGAAGAATTTAAATAACCGGAACATAGACTGAGTTCAATTATCTGGTTATTTGCCCCAATACAGTAGCGAGAAAGCAAGATGCGTTGCTTTGGGTGACAGTAGCAGGATAATGTAATTGATGCGGTAGCTTTTTTACCATATTAGGAAAGTTCTCCGAATTTCCCATATGGCAAAAAGCAATAATCGCACTGCGGCGGAGGGGAAACATGTCGTTGCCGCGACCCGCCGCAGGCGGAGAATCCTTTAAACAGGATTCTTTTTTACTTTATAGGAAATTCCTTCGCCAGAAGGAAATAAATTGAGGAAGAACCGGAGGTTCTTCATGAAGTGTCGAAGACACTTTTTTACCATATAGGAAAGTTCTCCGAATTTCCCATATGGCAAAAAGCAATAATCGCACTGCGGCGGAGGGGGAGCATGTCGCTGTCGCGACCCGCCGCAGGCGGAGAATCCTGCAAGCAGGATTCTTTTTTATGTTAGTAAAAAAGAGAATTTATTTGTCAGACCCGCAGAATTTTAATAGAAAACTGAAACGAGGTACAGTTTCTTTCGAGGAAATGCTAGCAATTGAAAAGGCGTTGGATGTCAGGTATGAGCATGCATTTTTTGTGACTACAATCCTTGCTTTGCAATCTGTTTCTGGACGGCAATTTTTAAAAAGTCTGGCTGAAATTCTTTCCGCCATTCTTTAAATATGATATATTCATAAATTTTAAAATTACCTATTGACCTTCACGGAACGTCATAGGTTAAATTGGATATATCAAGAACAGGAGGCCAACGGCTATGAGGACGGTAAAAGAAGTATCAAATTTAACAGGTATCAGCGTGCGCACACTTCACTATTATGATGAAATCGGGCTGTTAAAACCGACTGGCAAAAGTGAAGCGGGATACCGGCTTTATGACGATGAAGCACTGGAAACATTACAACAAGTGTTGTTCTTTCGTGAGTTTGATATTCCTTTAAAAGAAATCAAAGCGATTATGGCGAACCCGGCTCTTGACAAGAATCAGATTTTGCAAATGCAGAGGAAAATGCTGACAGCAAAAAAAGAACGTATGGAACGCTTGATTGCCAGCATTGATAGAATCTTGAAAGGAGATAATAAAATGGATTTTGCTATTTTTGACAGAAAGGAAATTGAAGAAATGTTTCGGCAGACTTATGAACGTATGCCGGAAAAAATGCGCCAGCTTGCCGTAGATGAATTTGGGGGCGTTGAGGAATGGAAAAAACATTATATGGATGTAGTGTCATCAGAAGATATGCAGAAAAAATATGCAAAAGTAGTTGAATGGTATGGTGGAAAGGGAGCATATCAGGCAGCGTCCGCTCGTCCATTAGGCAGGGATGTGGCAGAAAGCTATGGCAGGCGCATAGAAGCGGTCATGGAAAAACTTGCCGGGAAGAAAAACTGTTCCCCTGATTCCTTTGAAGTAAAGGAACTGATTGGCGAATATGGTTTTGTCATGAAACAGCTCACTCAGGTAAAGGAAGAATCCGGGATGATGAAACACCTTGCATGGTTTCAGAACTCAGAGCCGACAAAATCTAAGATAGATAAGCGACATGGAGAAGGAACAGCAGAATTTATCGCACAGGCGATTGAAGCGTTCTACGGGAATGACTGATATAAAATATAATGAATTACCCGCTGTCAACCAGCGACACACCTAAGCAGGAAATCTGAAAAGGTATCCTGCGAAAAAGCTGGATTGCCGGGCTAAAAGAGAAAAAGGTTGTTCCGTTGCGGGGCTTTGGTTAAACGTGAGAAATTTGAACGGTGTCTGGCTCATGCAACCGCTGTCTAAAATTTTAGGAAAAACTACACCATTTTAGAAAGAGCCTTGAAATGACAATTCCCAATATAAAATAGATGCTGAAGAAAGATGATTAAGCGGCAGCTTCCTTTTAAGAAAAGGGTTGCCGCTTTTCATAAGATTATGTACCTTGTGCAACTTATATACGGTAAAGAAGCAAGCAACCGAAAACAAGAGATAGACCGCCAGCACCACACGATTCCGAACCAAAGAAAGTAAAAACATCTTTTTATATATTGATATTTGGATAAGACTGTAGTAGTCTATATAGTAAGGACTACTATAGTCTTACTTGAAAGGAGTGTATACTGTTTGGGTAAAGAAACTGTAAAACTTTTCGACTCTGAACTAAAAGTTATGGACGTTCTTTGGAAAGAGGGTGATGTACAAGCAAAGCATGTTGCAAATGTTCTTACTAAAGAATTGGGCTGGAATAAAAACACAACTTATACCCTTATTAAGCGTTGTATAAAAAAGGGGGCTATTGAACGTTCTGAACCAAATTTCATGTGCCATGCACTTATTCCCAAAGAAGAAGTACAGGAAGCTGAAACGAATGAACTGATTAACAAAATTTATGATGGTGCTGCGGATAAGCTGTTTGCTGCACTATTGAGCAGGAAAAAACTATCTGCTGAAGAAATTGAAAAGCTGAAGCAAATTGTTGCTGATTTGGAATGAGGTGATAAATATGACTTTGCTGGAAGTGAGCTTTTCCGGGGCTGTTTTTATTATTGCGGTTGTGATGATTCGGGCAATAGCAATAAATAGTCTGCCTAAAAAAACATTCCTTGTTTTGTGGGAAATAGTGCTTTTGAGGCTTATTATTCCATTTGCTATTCCGTCTGCGTTTAGTATATATACGCTTATTAATCACAATATATCTACGCCCGCATTTTTGGAAGCGGAAACAAACAATGTTACATCTGCCGTATCACGGGAGTATTTTGTGATGATACAAGGTATGGAGCAGCCGGCAGCAAATATTCCGTTTGTTTCTGTTTGGTTTGTTGTATGGTGTATTGGAATGATACTTTTTGCCGCATTTTTTACGGTATCTTATATACGTTGCCGGATTGAGTTTGGAGCAGCATTGCCAGTTAATAATGCCTATGTAGAACAATGGATAAAAGAACGTCCTCTAAAACGGCGAATATCGATTAAACAATCGGATAGGATTTCCACACCGTTGACGTATGGTATTTTGCACCCTGTTATTTTAATGCCGAAGCAAACGGACTGGACGGATATAGAGCAGTTACGATATATTTTCTCACATGAATATGTTCATATTTATCGTTTTGATACCATTGCAAAACTGATTGGTACATATGCTCTTTGCGTTCATTGGTTCAATCCTTTTGTTTGGGCAATGTACATTCTTTTCAACCGTGATATTGAGCTGGCATGTGATGAAAGTGTAATAAGACAATTTGGCGATAAATCAAAATCTGCCTATTCGTTAATGCTTATCAGTATGGAAGCAAAGAAAAGCGGGCTGTCACCGCTTTGTAATCATTTCAGCAAAAATGCTATTGAAGAAAGGATTACCGCAATTATGAACACAAAACGAATGACAATTATTACTCTTTTATCTGCCTGCCTTATCATACTTATTACCGTTAGTTTGTTCGCTACATCTGCAACAGCTTCAACTGATAGTAAAACGGATGATACGCTTGCTGTCAGTGACCAGAAATCAAACACAAGTGATATTGTTGCAGATAAAAAAAGCCCTATGACTATTATCCATGAAAGCGCAGACATTCTCCAATACGAAGATGGCGCACCTTATATTCATGATATACTTACAAACAATACCGACAGTACCATTGTAGAAACCCAATATTGTATGTTGGCTTACAGCGAAACGGGTTCACCGCTAAAGCTATATTGGAATTTCCTTGACAGCAGTACGGAAAGCAGCTTTGAAAATATTGTCCGGACAAAAACAAACATTTTATCCAATCAAACCGAGGAATACCGTGGCGGCTGGTCACTATATGATGGCGAAATTATGGAAGGCTTTCCGAAAGTTGGGGATGGCGAAGCGAATCAAGTAGCATATTCATTGCTTTGTTTAAATCAAGTTGTATTTGAGGATGGCACAGTTTGGAATAACCCAGATTATGAAAATTGGTTTAAGGAGTATGCGGGGAAAGAAATAGATATAGACAAATTACGAAATTATTATCCATATGAATACAAGATAGAATCGGACTGAAAGCAGTAACAGCAAACTATGCACTGCCTTATGTGGGAGAAAAGCTATAAATAGCTTGGGGATTTTCTATGGCTTACACAGAAGTATACAAGGAACACAGCATGTATACTTTCAACGGTTTTTGCAAAGTTGTCATACGTTATGCCGCTATCAACGCATGATGGGAACGGGGCAGGCGGCGGGGTACTACGGTTTTACTACGATTGAGGGTATTTAAAACTGAAAGTGTGGAAAACAAGGCTCGAAGTGTAGTGATTGCATTTTTGGGTCTTTTATTATTCCGAAATCAATAAAATGTTATTCCTTTTTGATTGATAATATTCGAAAATAAGATATGCTATTCAGGAAAGAGAGGTGCAATCTTTATGTATATTACAGTAAAGCAGGCAGCAGAAAAGTGGGGGATTTCTGACAGACGAGTGCGTATACTTTGCTCGGAAGGAAAAATTTCGGGAGTCACACGAGAAGGGCGTAGTTGGATGATCCCATCAGATGCGAAAAAACCACAGGATGGACGTTTTAAAGCGGCAGAAAGTTTACTGAAAGCCATAGACAGGAAGAAAAGAGAACTGGATACCAGACGCCCTTTGACTGCGGGTGAGCTGGAACGTTTGACTGAGGAATTTATTATTGAGTATACTTATAATTAAAATGCAATTGAGGGAAATACTCTAACCTTTCGTGAGACGAATATGGTTTTGCGTGGTCTGACGATTGACAGGAAGCCGTTAAAAGATCATATAGAGGCGGTTGGGCATAAAGAAGCGTTTGATTTTGTGCGGGATTTGGTAAAAGAGCAGATTTCTTTATCGGAGAGTATTATCAAGCAGATACACTATCTTTTATTAGCGGATAAACGGGAGGACCGGGGGGTTTACAGAAGAGTTCCCGTCAGAATTATGGGCGCGAAACATGAACCGGTACAGCCCTATTTGATTCAGTCTAAAATGGAACAGTTGTTGGAGGCTTATAGGAATAGTACAGATCATATCATTCCTCGGCTCGCACGCTTCCATATTGAATTTGAAGGGATTCATCCTTTTATAGACGGAAATGGCAGAACCGGGAGGCTACTTGTAAATTTGGAATTGATGAAAGCCGGATATCCGCCAATTGATATTAAATTTGCAGACCGGATTCCGTATTACAATACATTCGAAGAATACCATGTAAAGCATAATCTTGGTGCGATGGAAAAACTGCTTGCGGGTTATGTAAATGCAAGGCTGGATCGTTATTTGGAAATGTTAGATAACGAAAACATACACAAAAGCTAACCGCCGCACTATGGACTTCATCCGCCATATGCGGCGATTTGCTAGCATAAGGCGAAGCCGTTGCTTTTCTGTAAGGCCGGGCAGCCTGATAACGGAAATTACTTGCCGAAATGCCAAAATCCTCGGCTAATTCCTCTCTGGTAATCCGTCGTCTTTCATGGGCATCTATAATCGCCTGCCACAATGCCATAAAGTCAAAGGTTTATGTGGTTTCGCTCGTTTTGCTCGCCAACTATATGGATAGATTTTGTTCTGTTATATCGTACTGAAATGGGAGTTTCGCTTAAACGATGTAAAATCTCTTTGCAATGGAGATTTAATTTCTGTCAGAAAGGGATAAAAGTTCATATTTGCATAGTTAAGATAGTTCGTTCAAACGGATATAATAAATACAATATGATTTAGGGGGTCAGAAATGTTTGAATATATGACGGCAAAAGAAGCTGCAGCATTTTGGAAAATATCAGTACGGCGAGTACAAAAACTCTGCAAGGATAATCTGCCGCCCACATTTTTACTTCTAGTGTGGATTGTAATGAGATTGTAAGAAGTATTCGCTATACTAAGAATTACAAAAACATTGGAGGACATAGCTATGGCAATACTTGAAACAAAAGATTTACAAAAAATATATGGCAGCGGTGAGAATGAAGTCCACGCCCTTGACGGAGTGTCTGTTACTGTCGATGAGGGAGAACTTGTTGCCGTTATCGGTACATCGGGCAGCGGTAAGTCTACTCTGCTGAATATGATTGGCGGATTAGACCGCCCCACCTCTGGAAGCATTACTATCCGGGGAAAAGAACTTTTGAAAATGAAAGACGAGGAACTGACAATTTTTCGCCGCAGGAATATTGGCTTTGTCTTTCAGAATTACAATTTACTTCCCGTTCTTAATGTATATGAAAATATCATCTATCCCATCGAGATAGATGGCGGCAAAACAGATACAGAATTTGTAAAGCAGATTATCCATACACTGAGGCTTGAAAAGAAACTTGAGAATATGCCGAATAATCTTTCTGGCGGTCAGCAGCAAAGAGTAGCGATTGCCCGTGCATTAGCTACCAAGCCTGCCATAATCCTTGCCGATGAGCCAACAGGTAATCTGGATTCCAAGACAAGTATGGATGTCATTCTGCTGATGCAGTCCATTAGCAAACAATTCCGCCAAACTGCAATTATGATTACGCACAATGAGGAAATCGCCCAGATGGCAGACCGTACAATTCGTATAGAGGATGGCAAAGTTATTTCGGGAGGTATCAGATATGCACGATAACCGAAACAAAAATGCAATGAAACGGGTGGAAAAAGGAATGATGAAAGCAAACAGTACCCGCAATCTGTTTGCAATGTCCGCAATCATCCTTACCACCTTTATGATTACCACGGTTTTCAGTTTAGCTGTTAACTATATAGAAAATATGAATCTAATGCAGATGCGTACTCTGGGTACAGCCGCTGATGTTTCTCTTGCTATGCCGACAGCAGAACAAGAGCAGCAAATTACATCATTGGATTATGTGAAAACTGTTGGTGTACGATATATGGCAGGCTCAGTTTCCAGGAAGAACGCCGAGGAACGTGAATTTTCCATAGTGCTTCAATATTATGATACCACCGAATGGGAAAAACATTATCAGAAAGCAATCAGCGGTTTCGTTGGTAAATACCCTGCAAACGAAAATGAGATTATGCTGTCTGAGGACGCCCTCTCACAGCTCGGCATCAAAGCCCCAGAGCTGTATATGGAAATCCCTCTGTCCTATTCTGACAGGAATGGCAGGCAGGAAAGAATTTTTATTTTAAGTGGATGGTTCCATTCCTATACTGGTACGGGAATGGGTTTTGTATCGGAGAGCTATTGTAAAAATGCAGGCTGCACAATGGCGGAGGACGGCGTACTCTCCTTGTCGTTAAAGAAAATGCCCGATGATTTTCTCCGTATCCAAAGAGATGTGAAACTGAACGGAAACCAATTTTGGGATGGTGCGGTTTTGATGAAATCCTCAAGCGGCTCAGTCATAGCAATGGCCATCTTTTTGGTAATGTTTATCATTGGCAGCGGTTATCTGTTGATTTACAATGTCCTATATGTATCGATTTCCAAAGATACCCGTTTTTACGGCTTGATGAAAACTCTTGGCACAACGCAGACACAAATTAAATCGTTGGTTAAAAGACAGGCAGTAAAATTTGCCTGTATCGGCATACCGATTGGTATTTTATTGGCAACAACAGTTTCCTTTGGATTCGTTCCGCTTTTTCTGGAAAAGGGGTTTAATCAAGGTAAGTCGGCGATGGAAGCCGTGGTATTTTTCCATCCGTCAATCTATATTTTGTCTATCCTTTTTTCAGCATTCACAGTCTGGATTGCCTGCAACGCACCTGCGAAAGCAGCGGCAAAGACCTCGCCCATAGAAGCTTTGAAGTATCAGAACTTTGCACCCCAAAAGACAAAAAACAGAAATTCCAAAAACGGCGGCAAACTATATATCATGGCGTTTCATAATGTTTTCCGTGACAGGAAACGGGCAATCCTTGTGTTTATGTCCTTATTTATGGGAATTACAATGATTTTAGGAGTGAATGGCATAGCTGGAAGCTATAAAGCAGAAAACTATGTGAAACAGTATATGGATTACAACTTTGAATACGCTGATATTCAAGTCAGACAGTATGAACAGCTCCAAAAAGAAATACCGCAGTTTGACGAGCATTTTATAGAACAGATTGAGCAAATCGAGGGTATTAAAAACGTGGAGATTCAAAAAACAGTCTGGGCAGGCATTGATTTTGACGAATCAGATTTTGGGGATTTTATGAAAATCAAGTATGAGGACAGCAGCTATAAAGCCAATAGGCAGTCTTACGAACAAATGCTTGCAGGGTTAAGGGCGTATGCGAATGCAGGCGAATACGGTTGCTATATCACAACCCTTATGGATGAAAGGATTTTGGAAGAATATAATGAAAACCATCCTAAAACAACCATTGACCTTGAAGCCTTTTGGCGTGGCGAAATCGTGATTACAGGTTGGGACAGCGACTATAATGCCCCCAATGCCGCCTTGGTAGGAAAAACGCTGACACTGACTGCCAAAAGTGCAGACGGAAAGGCAATTGATTTTCTTGTCGGTGGAGCATTTGATTTTATGGATTATACCAATAGGCTTGCCAATACCTTAGGTCATCACAAAATGGTAGAAATCGTACCAGACATCATCTATGTCAGTGAAGCGGGTATGGAACGTTTGACCGGGGAGGCTCTTATTTCCGGTATCGGTGTGGATGTTGAGAAAATAAACGACTTAGAGCGGGTAGACAGTGAATTGCAGGGAATCAACCGAACCTTAACTACAGCAGAGTGGGAGTTTAAAAGTACAGTTGACGTAGTAGAACAATTTAACCAAATGTTATACTCTCAAAAATTGTTAGGAAACGGTGTGGCTGCCCTGCTCATCGTAATTGGATTGATTAACTTTGTGAATGTCATGGTGACGGGCGTGGTTGCAAGAAAAAACGAATTTGCCATAATGGAAAGCATTGGCACAACGAAAAAACAGCTTAGGAAAATATTGACCGTAGAGGGTGGTATTTATGCCCTCATCTCCACGCTGCTGATTTTGACTTTTGGAAATGCGTTCCTTATGCTTGTAGCAGACGCAGTACCGAATCTGGCAGACTATGCCGTATTTGAATATCCTATTGGACTGGTAATCCGCTTGATTGCGGCAATCTTTGTGATATGCTTTAGCGTTCCTGGAATTGTTTATAAGTTGATTGCCAATGAAACAGTCATAGAACGGATGCGCAGTTCTGATAACTAAATAAGCATCAACAGGTGCAGACGCAAACTTGCTGCGTCTGTACCTGCTGCTAAAAAATAATGAGGAGAGGTGGTGTGTTTCAGGCTATGGCAAATATCTTTCTACTCGAAGATGACAAGATTTTATCGAAAGGAATTTTGATTGCTTTGAAAAAAGACAGTCATACCATAACTGCTGTTTATGGTTATATGGATGCTTTAACGAAATATCAAAAACTGAAAATTGACCTGTTTTTGCTCGACATCAATTTGCCCGATGGCAGCGGTTTGGAATTGTGCAGAAAAATTCGTGAAACATCCGATACACCAATTCTGTTTTTGACAGCCAATGATACTGAAGAAAATATGTTGGAGGGATTTGGGGCGGGATGTGATGATTATATTTCCAAGCCATTTCCACTTGAAGTTTTGCGAAAAAAGGTACATGCTATCTTGAAACGCACAGGCGGCGACAGCCCCCGTATGAAGTATAAGAGCTTAGAGATAGATACGGATAAATGCCTTGTTCTGTTAAGCGGAGAGGAAGTACATCTGACTGCTACCGAATACAAACTGCTTTTGTATCTGGTACAAAACAAAGGAAAAGTTGTTACGAAAACAATGCTTTTGGAACGCCTCTGGGATATAGACGGAAATTTTGTTGATGACAATACAATCCGTGTCAACATTAAAAGATTGCGGCAAAAGTTGAACGATGAAAAGCAGGAATATATTGTAACTGTTTTTGGCATGGGATATGCCTTTGGAGAATGACGATGAAGCATTTTGATATTTACAGAAAACTGGTTCTGATTACAGGGGCTGTCATATCGGTTTTATCTGTTCTTATGGTGCTTTTTGCAAAGAGCAGTCCTGTTACAATGCTTTGGGGCATTTCTGACGTACTTATCTTATTTGTCTTACTGCTCCTGCTTGATTTTCTGCATAATCGTTACAACGATGATTTGCTGGAACAGATTACCTTGCTTATAGAAGCTTTAGTTGAACAGCAGGAACGGCAAATTTTTTCAGAAGCAGAAGATACTCTGACAGCCCGTTTGCAGCATCAGCTTTTAAAACTCCGCAACATTTTAACAGCCCAAAATCAGATGTTAGCACAGGAAAAAGAACAGATAAAAACTCTGATTTCTGATATTTCACATCAAATAAAAACGCCTGTTGCGGCAGCAAATACATTCGCCGAGCTGCTTGGCGATGGGGAACTGTCTGCGGAAGAAAGAATAGAATATATTGCCACTTTGCAGATGTCGCTTGGAAAACTGACCTTTTTGACAAACAGCTTGATTAAAATGTCCCGTCTGGAAAGCGGCATTATCAGCTTAAAGCCCGAAAAGAACAGCTTGAACGAAATTGTACTTCAAGCCGTAAAAACGGTATATGCAAAAGCAAATGAAAAAGGCATTTTGATAACCTTTGAATGTGACCAAGCTTTTGAAGTGGTTTTAGATTTTAACTGGACGGCAGAAGCCATCTCAAATGTCATTGATAATGCCGTGAAATATACGCCGCAAGGAGGTTTTGTCCGCTTGCAGATAACAGAGTACCCGTCCTTTCTGCGGCTTGACATAAGCGACAGTGGTGTTGGCATCCCAGAAGAAGAACAGGCTAAGATTTTTGGAAGGTTTTACAGAGGAAAACAATCCGTGGGTACTGACGGGGTTGGAATCGGCTTATACCTTACCCGTGAAATTATTAATAAACAGAATGGATATATAAAAGTGTCGTCTGATGAAAAAGGAAGCACTTTTTCGCTGTTTTTGAAGAAAAACTAAAAAGGAATGAAAGGAATATATATGGAGTAAATACATTGGATATGCTGCCCGAATTGCGGCAACAAAACTCGTTGGGAGGGATTTTTATTACCTACAAGCAGTTTTCATCTGCATCTACATATTCCATACCGAGGATTAGCGGATAACTTGTTAAAAAAATCCTCGTCTGCATATGGGGCTTTTCTACAGGCTTTCCCAAGCTCCTTGACAACGCGTAACAAGAGAAGTAATCACAAGAAAGCAGGAACGGTCTTTTCTGGAATTTGGGGCACAAGATAATGTACTTGCGCAAATGCTCATGTACGGTAAAGAAGCAAGCAACCGAAAACAAGAGATAGACCGCCAGCACCACACTATTCCGAACCAAAGAAACCAAAGACCAAAAGACAAGCACCGTGGAAATGTGTATAACTTGCTATTCCGTCATGGAAAAGTCCGTTCACAGAACATGGAAAAGCTAAAGTGCAGCTTTCCCACATTCTGCAAACAGACTTTCCCACAACTCCATAAGATAGCAAGTTATGCACATTCCCACAGTGCCTACGTCGGCGGAATCCCTCTCACTCCTATTTTTATTGTTAAAGATTATTAAAGTGAAGTGTTTATCTGTTAAGCAACTTGACACACTTTCTTTTCGGGGTTATAATATTAAGCAGATTAACAGAGAGGAGCATTGCTATGATTAGTGATGATAGATTGAACGAACTTTGCGATTTATTTAACCAAGTAGTAAATCAATATGGAAAATTTGAAAAAGAAGTACACGCTTTTGGTGTTGATATCCCATTGCATTTATCAGATACACATACGATTGTTGCTATTGGAAAACACACAAATATTAATATCGTAAATCTTTCACGACTACAGGGGATATCCAGAAGTGCTGCTTCTCAAATGGTAAGTAAGCTGGTTAAACGTGGATTTGTAAAGAAAGAGGTTTCTCCTAAAACCGACAATGAAATTGTGTTGACTTTAACAGAAACGGGAAAAAATGTTTATTATGCCCATGAAAAACAACATCAACAGCTAAAGGCAAAATTAACAGAGATTTTTGAAAAATATCCAGCAGGCACTTTGGACACATTGATGCAAATAGGTACAGACCTTAAAAACATATGGGAAGCAGCATCAAAATAATAAAAAAATTAAGGAAAAAACATCATATGAGATATGAAAAAATCAATCCAATACAACAATTTAATTTTCAAATCAACCGAATATTGACTTATGGGGAAATTGCCGCTGATGTCAATACAGTACGAAAAAAAACAGCAAAGATACGTACTTTTGATGAATGGCAAAATGTATGGAGCGACATGGGAAAACTGGCTGAACAAAAATCAGAATTTCTCCGGGCTGCTTATTGCTTTCGTATGGCAGAATTTTTTTTAAAAGAGGGCGATACCCAAAAAGATTTACTCTATCAAAGGTGCGTCAACTGTTTTTATAAAGCTTTTGATATAGAATTACAGTTATATATCATAAAGGAAAAAATAAGAGATATTGGAAAAGTAGTTTGTTAAGGGGATGCAGCAACAGGGAACAGTTAGACCAGATACCATTGTTATTAGATGTAAAAGATTTACTTGCACAGGCAAAGGTATTAGATAAAGATGGTCATTATCGAAGAGTAGCAAAGGGTATCTTGGAGCAATGTAATTATAACGGTGTTTATTTGCAAAATGATTCTGATAAAGCAGAAGAAATCATTATCAGGGTACATGAAGCATATGAGAATTATTTAAAGGGAATACGGCTTGTATCAGCGTCATATTCGGCAATATGTGGCAAAACTGCAAAGGATAAACCCGACAATATTTAGACTCCTAAGGGGATTCTGGTGCAGTTTAGCATATAGAATCTTCCTAGAATAACAATAGATGAATAAAGGAGATACGCATTGCTTGAAAGAAAAAGATGTATATAGCATAGTACTAATTTGGGAAAGATTTTTACTGACAATTAAAGAAGCATCATTATATTTCAACTTTGGTGAAAATAAGATGCACAGAATAGCAAATGAATATGTAGATTCCGATTATAAATTCGTAGTTCAAAATGGTGGATGGACTATGATAAAACGTAAATTGTTTGAGGATTTTCAAACCAGATTACATAAATATAGATATGGAATAAAGGCAAATATCAATGGAAAAACAGCCCTTGGTGTGGTATGATAATACTGCACTAGGGCTTCTTCATACGAAAGGGGCAGATGGCAGTAATGATTGAAAAAGAAGGGATAAGAAAGCAATGTCATTTAGTTAGCGCCTTGATTCAGCCGTGAGGAACATAAAATGCGCAAGGAACCCGTTAAAAAGCGTCGGCACTTAACGAGGTTCCTCACGAGTTTAGTGTCCGTTACGCTTTTTGCCGAGCGAAAGTGTGGTGACGGAGCATTTTATGTTCCTCACGGCGTCCGGCACCGTTAACTAAATGACATTGGATAAGAAAGGAAGGGTTTTAAGAAACGGAGAATGTCAGGGTAAAGACGGGTTATACCTATGCAGGAAGAAGTTTGTGAGTGTTTCAAGCGTATTATTCAGAAGCGTAGGAAACCAAAAGTAGAGCCTATGGTTGGCGGTAAGGTTGATTTTTGTACCTGGATAAGAATGAGATGCCTATGGTTGCCTTGCATTGGAAGAAATATTTTCAGCATATTGTAGAGAAGTGCAATAAAATCTATAAAGTATAAATGCCGAAGATTACGCCTCATGTATGCAGACATACATATTGTTCTCATTGTGCATCAAGCGGCATGAACCCAAAGCATTTACAGTATTTAATGGGGCATGCAGAAATTAGCGTTACTTTGAATACATACACTCATGTAGATTTCGATAATGTGAAAAAAGAGATTCAAAGCCTTGAAAAAGCTGTCCTGTAAATCCATTAAAGCAAGGTTGTTTTATAGAGATTTTTACAGAGAATGACCATAAAGATATGTGGCAAATCGTGTTAAATCCTGGGAAATTAGATGAAAACGGTGTGCCACATAAAACATTGAAACCCTTGAAAATACAGCAGAATCAAGCATTTACGGAGGTTTTAGCAACATGATAAAAATATTATTTGTTTGCCACGGCAGTATCTTGAAAAGTTCCGAAAAAGTCAGTAAAATCAATGGTTTCACGGCTCGAGGAGACGCTTACCACACCACTACTACACCATTTGATTTTGAAAGAGCCTTGATATAACATATTTTATAACCAAATAATACATTAGAAAGGTATTTTTTTAATTTATTATTTGGTATGATATGAATTGGGTAGACAATATCTGCCAAATTTCATATTTTGAAGTAGGGGGTATATGTTGTGGGGAAAATATATGATACATATTTACAGTATGGAGTAGAATCTAATGTGGCTATTAAATATGAAAATATGAAATTACCTGTTACTACATACAGGACTACATCCATAGAAAACTTAATGAGTAAATATGGTGTAAAAAAAGAAGAAGCAAAAAGAATTAAAAAATGTATACAGCGGCAACCAATAAGTATAGATGTGGTTCAAAAACTTTTAGAAAATAGTAATTACGTATGTTGCTGTTGTAAAGGTATGAAATCAGATAGTTTTATTATTCATCACCTTGTAGAATATGAGATTTCTCAAGATAATAGTTATGACAATCTTGCAGTGCTTTGCTTGAATGATCATGATTTAGCGCATAGAGAAAAAGGGATTTCTATTAAACTTACTATTGAGCAAATTAGGCAAAGTAAACGGAATTGGGAGAAACAGGTACAGATACATAATATTGCGACTGCAAAAGGCGATCAAAAAAATGAGATACTTGTTAAATTGCCTATTTACAAGCAATTAGAGGAACAAATAGTTATCCTAACAAACAGTATCAATGATAAGGAAAAGATAATACAGAGAAGTGAATCATATTATGATTCAGAAATATTAAAATATAAAAGTAAAATTAAAGAACTGGAAGAGCAAAAAAAGAATTTAGAAAAACAAGTTACTGCTTTGGCATTGCAAATTGATAAAATGGATATGGAACAGGCGTCAGAAAGGTATAAAAAGGCGTTAGATTGTTTTTTCGATGGCAATATATTAGGAGCAATTTCAGAAATTAGTGCTGCTAATCTTCAGAATGATTATAGTAAAATTATTACGAGTGAGAAAGAATTATGTAATTCATACAAGCAAAATGCAGATAGTTGGATATTAAGATCTCAACTTTTAAGTATACAATGTGAGTATGATGAGGCTAAAGAAAGTGCTCTAAAAGGATTAGATTTGTATCGTAAGCTATGTAGTATTAATTATGACGAAAATATAGAATTATATATTGAACAAATTGAACAAGTGGGAAGTGTTTTTTATAATACAGGCGATTATCAAAATGCTATTCACATATTTCAACAAGGTGCAGAGCTATGTTTTCAATTGTGCGATGATAATATGAATAGCAACGCTTTTGTATTTACTAAGTTAATACAGAATATTGGTGCATGTTATTATAGTATGAATGAATCGGAGAAATCGTTAGAATATTTAAATAGTGCATTACAATTTTTTGAAGAAATAAGTTTATCGGAAGAATATAATGAAAAATTCATTCCTTTTTTTGATTTGATGCATTTGGTTGTTTTAAGTAATTTAGGACAGACATATAGCAAGTTAAAAGATATCCCAAAATCTTTGGAGGCATATTTAAAGGGTATGCCAATATGCGAGAAATTAGCCAATGCTAATTTAGATAATGAAGTGTATACTGAGGGAATTTTTAAAAACTTAAATGGATTAGCCATGTGCTATTTTTATGAGATAAAAAACTATAATGAGGCACAAAAGATATTTCTTCAAGCGTTACCTTACGGATTGAAAATGTTTGAAAAAAGAGGAAAACAATATATAAGTGAATTAGCTGATTTATATCACAATATTTGTGCTACATATCTTTTTCAAGAAAATTATTCTGAATTAATTAATTATAGTGAAAAGGCATTGCAATTTTATAATCAAATGGGTACAGAACTTTCAGATACAATAGCTATGCAAAAGGTTGATACACTGTTATATAGCATGATAGGTTCATCTAAAAAAAAGATAGGAATTGAGAGAATAAGTGAGTATTTTAATGAGGCGTTAAATCTATGTGCAAAATATCCAAATAATTATGATGCACAAGAGTATCCAGCTTTATTAAAATCAGTTTATACCAAACTATGTAATAATTAAATGTTGAGTCTGTTTTATGATGCGAGTTTCAGAGGGTAGTCATTGAGTTCTTATGGATTGTTGGGAGTATCCCAAAGTTTGTGTAAACCTCCAAACTGATGTAAGATAAGATTACTCAGTTTGGAGGTTTTATTATGGCAAGACAAAACGAAAGCCCACAAAAAGCAGCAATGAGGGAAATGATGCGCAGCTATCTCAAAGACAATGACATCAGCATTAAAAACGGAACGGATGTGAATACCATCATGCGGGACATGATGTCCGTGATTCTGGAAGATGCGCTGGATGAAGAGCTGGACGAGGAACTCGGCTACTCAAAGTACAATTACCGGAGCAAGGACACGGATAACAGCCGCAACGGACATTCCAAAAAGGCCATGCATACCAGCTATGGAGACATGGATGTTGCAATCCCGCGCGACCGGAACGGTGAGTATGAGCCCCAGCTCATTAAAAAATACCAGAATACCGTGACGCAGGACATGGAGGAAAAGATTCTTTCCATGTATGCAAAAGGCATGACAACCGGCGACATAGAATCCCACATGAAAGAACTCTACGACATGGATATATCCGACAGCACAGTCAGCCGGATCACGGACAAGATACTTCCCATTGTCAGGGAATGGCAGGAACGCCCGCTGGAAGAAGTTTATGCGGTTGTATTCATGGATGCCATCCATTACCATGTCCGCAGCGAAGGACGCATTGTCAAGCGTGCTGTCTATATAGCCCTTGGTATTGACATGAACGGGAAAAAGGACGTCCTGGGAATGTATGTTGGCGAAAATGAAAGCGCTAAATTCTGGCTTTCCATCATGAATGGCCTGAAAAACCGTGGCGTGGAGGACATCCTGATCGCCTGCGTGGACGGGCTTTCCGGCTTCCCCCAAGCCATAGAGGCTGTATACCCGCAGACGGAGATCCAGCAGTGCATCATCCACCAGATCCGCAACTCCACGAAATTTGTATCCTATAAGGACATCAAAAAGCTGATGTCGGACTTAAAGCGCGTATACGCTGCCCCGACAGAGGAGACCGCCCTGGATGAGCTGGAGCTGTTCCGGGACAAATGGGACGCCAAATACCCGAAAATCTACAAATCCTGGCATGACAACTGGGCAACCCTGTCCACTTATTTCAAGTATCCGGAAGCGGTCAGGCGGCTGATTTATACGACAAACGTAATCGAAGGGTTCAACCGCCAGCTGCGGAAGGTAACGAAAACCAAAACCGTGTTCCCCACCGACGACAGCCTATTAAAAATGCTGTATCTGGCAATGATAGACATCACAAAGAAATGGACGGGCCACCGCCAGGACTGGGGCCAGATTCATTCCCAGCTGGAGATTTATTTTGAGGAGCGCTTATCAGGCAGGAATCTGTAAAGGAGATTTTAGGGCGCTGCATTGACAGGGATAAAATTCCCTGTATAATACAGACAAGGGCAGAACCAGAAGACCGGCTCTGCCCGCTTGCAACTATTCATAAATCTTATGTCAGTTTTTTGAGTTTACACAAAACTTGAAACGGTCTCATGTAAGACAGAGCCGCAAAAATAACAAGCAATAATGTCAAAACTTCCATCACGCTCATGGGCACCACCCTCTTTCGTAAGACTAGAGGGCACCTATCAGAAAATCGCATCCTGCTTTCTGTTCAATTATACAATCCCATTATAACATGAATACACATATTTCTCAATTAAAAAATCGGTTCAACGATTATACAGTACAGACCGTTTGCCTCAAATGATTTAAGTAAATCAGACCTGTTAAAAATGGATATGTGATACATAAATCAATACAGTATATAAAAATCACTATTCATGAATGAGTTTAAAAGACCTGTCAAAATCGCTCCTTTAAAAATATCAGAAACAATGTACCTATTAAAACAAAGATTGCATTATAAGAAAATGAAATTATACGGAGCCAAAAAAATAGTAAGCATTTCATAAGCATTAGATGATTTTCTGCATTTTATAAGTAAATTTGTTTGTGGTGAGTATTTCATAGTAATAAAAATGCTGTTTCAGACATCAGATTGAATGCTGTTGGAGATTTGACAAAGTTGTATAAATCATTCTTTTTGCGTCAATCTCCCTAAAAATATATGTTACATAATGGTTCATTTCCTTGCACTATCACGTCTATGCACATAAATGTTTCAGCGTTAAAATGTATTTGAAGTTAAGGAAAACAAATGTTAAAACATTAAGTCTGCAAATAAAAAGTCAAGCAGAAATTTGTGAACTTTGAAAATTTTATACAGGTTGAAAAATAAGTACCACAAACAGACCACCGCAGCACGCTGGTCTGATGAAAAGCAAGGACGTTTGTTTAGATATTTTCGGCTTCCGCCAGTGCGGAAAGATATTCCTTTACCCGCCCGTAATAAATGCGGAGGAACTTGTTTGCCCCGGCAGTCATGTAGACGTAATAAGGCTTGCCCTGTGCCCGTTTCTTGTCCATGAAAGCATAAACGGGATCATCCACAGGGGAACGCTTGATAAGACCATCCATGATCTGGAAGAGGGTCTTGCGCAGATAAGGAGAGCCTTTCTTTGTGGTAGGCACACTTTTACGGACGTGCTGTCCGGATTCATCATTTCCGGGGTCAACACCGGCAAAGGCGGTCAGCGCCCCGCGGTGCGTGAAACGCGTCACATCCCCGATCTCAGCCATGAGCTGGGGACCGAGGGTAGGACCGACACCGTTCATTGCCATGACAACAGGGTATTCTGGCAGCGTGGATGCGGTTTCGTCCATTTTCACACGGAGGGATTCCAACGTTTCAGATGCAGTATTCAGCATTGCCACAGCCTGCCGTACCAGCAGCTTTGTGCTGTCATCCTTTGGGAAAACGGCGATCATGTCAGAGGAAAGCTGATAAATAGCCGCTGCTTTGGCGGCACTAAAGTTATAGCCTTTGCGTTTACACCAGTTCCGGCAGTGCTCCGTAAAGGCATCCAGAGACTTGGAGCGGACACAGTCCACATGCCAGTAGGTATAGACAAAGTCCACCCATTTCTGGCTGCCGTCGCTGCGGGCAGGGCTGTCAAAGAAGTCATTAGCACCCGGAAAGGTCTGGTCGAGCAGGGCAATGAGGTTGTTTTTCAAGGCAGTCTTGTGAGCCATATAGAAACCGAACTGGCGGTTCATGGTTTTTAATTGGTTGCGTGTTTTATCCATGCTTCCATACTGCTTCAGTTTCGCCCAGCGGTCAAGGGTATAACGTGCGATTTTTTTGGAATCAGCCTTGTCGGTCTTGGGAGAGCGTAGGGAATCATCGCCGAAGTCTTTGATGAGCATGGGGTTAACGGCGCTGACAAAGATACCGGCATCGGAAAGCCATGCAGCGACCGGCTCATAGTACCTTCCGGTGTGCTCCATACAGACTTTTGTTTCCCCGTCAAGTCCCCGTATCAGATCGATCAGGTCATTGATAGCGGACTGTGTGTGCGGGATGTCGCGGGGAGACATGATGACAATATCGCCGGGCTGGCGGATGGTGACAGTGCTCTTGCCTTTGGAAACATCAATACCAACAGCGTTCATAACAGATACTCCTTTGGAATGTAGTAGCAATGGTCAATACCAGTTTTCCCATTGCCTATTCAATCTACTGGGTATCACACGAACGCCTTTGGGTTCAACCTGCGTAAAACGAATGCTGCGAATGAGGGCTGGTTGGCTGACTTAATTACGGACGTAAAGTCCTAGGAGGAATTGGCCAGACCTATTGCCTTACTCATTCTAACAGCTTAAGCAACAAGATGGATAATTCCTTACTGGCTGTAAGGGGTATTAACCATAAATATATTGTAGTAGAGAGGAATGAAAGGGAAATCAGGAAAGGGATAAAAGAGAAATAAAAAAGGAATCAAGGGAGAAATAAGAAAGAGAATAAGGAAAGGAATAGGAAGAGTGAGAAAAATAAGCTGGAAAAAGGGAAAAAAATGTGGCTGGAAGATAATAGGCTGGGCAGCGGCATGGGCAGTTGCTCTTGCCGGCTGTGGAATCAATGAGGATACGGAAGGGAATTTAGCTGGAGAAGAAAAGGTTTATGTTATGGAAGGAGACCCCATAGAAGAAAGGGTTTATGCTATGGAAGGAGACCCCGTAGAAGAAAGAGTTTATGTTATGGAAGGAGACCCTATAGAAGAAGGGATTGCCGGCGGAGAAAGCAATGGAATGGAAGAAAAAGATGTGGGTGGCAATCCTATGGAACCGGAAGCTCTTATTAATGCCGGGCAGGCGGCAGAGGAGCCGGAAATTGTGGAAGCGGAGTGGGGGGAGTATTTTGCCGGATTGAATGGGGCGGCGGTTGTGTACGATGCTTCTAACAGGCAGTATATGATATATAACAGCGAATTAGCATCTACCCGAAGGTCTCCTTGTTCTACATTTAAGATTATTTCGTCTTTGATTGCGCTGGAAGAAGGAATTATGGAACCGGATGATTCTGTCCGCACATGGAGCGGAGAGGTATTTTGGAACGAAAATTGGAATAAGAATATGGAATTTAACGAAGCATTCCGTACCTCCTGCGTCTGGTATTTCAGGCAGGTAATCGACGAGATAGGAAAAGAGCGGATGCAGGAAGGGCTGGATAAGCTGGATTATGGGAACTGCGATATATCCGATTGGGAAGGGCGGCAGAATACAAACAATAGCAATAGGGCATTAACGGGATTTTGGATTGAATCTTCCCTAAAAATTGCCCCCAAAGAGCAAGTGGATGTGATGGAATGTATTTTTGGGGGTAATTCCGTGTATTCGGAAAAGACGAAGGAGGAATTGAAAGAAGTCATGCTTTTGGCCCCAAAAGAGGAAACCGGCATTTCCATTTATGGGAAAACAGGGATGGGCAAGGCAGATGGTGTAGTTGTGGATGCATGGTTTACAGGCTTTGCGGAAAGGGCGGAAGGAAATCTTTATTTTTGCATCTACCTTGGCAGGACGGAGGATGCGGACGTAACCAGCTCTAAGGCAAAGGAGATTGCTGTCCAAATGATATCGGATAGGGTACGGTAAGCGGCATCGCCCTTCTGATTTGATTGTACATAAGCCCGCCGGGAAAGTCCTTAAGTATTAAAAAAGTATAAAAGTATTGACTTCGGGTTACATGAAGCTGTTATACTTATTGTAATTGGAAAAATAATTTTATGTAATAGAAAATATGAGATATGGAGAAAAAGTATGGGATATTTAGGCGAAGAAATCAGAAAATTAGGATTTGGTTTGATGCGGCTGCCGCAGGAAAAAGGCGTAATTGATGTGGAGCAGGTAAAAGAAATGGTAGATTTGTTTATGGATGCCGGTTTTACGTATTTTGATACGGCTTGGGCTTATGCCGGGAGCGAGGACGCAATCCGCCAGGCTTTGGTGGAGCGCTATCCAAGGGAAAGTTATCAATTGGCTACCAAAAATGCGGCATGGATTAACTGTAAGACAAGGGAAGAGGCATATGCACAGTTTGATATGTCCTTGGAGCGGACGAAAGCCGGTTTTTTCGATTTCTACCTTTTACATAATTTGGGGGAAGGGCGTTCCCATTATTTTGATGATTATGATGTATGGAATTGGGTACAGGGGAAAAAGGAGGCTGGGTTAATCAAACATGTAGGCTTTTCTTTTCACTCTACACCGGAAGAACTGGAAGAAATTTTGAATGCACATCCGGAAATGGAATTTGTCCAACTACAGATTAACTATGCGGACTGGGATAATCCGGCGGTGCAGTCGAAACGTTGTTATGAGGTGGCGAGGAAACATGGAAAACCTGTGATTATCATGGAGCCGGTTAAGGGCGGGATGCTGGCAACTCCGCCGGAAGCAGTAGAAAAAATCATGAAGGCAGCGGAGCCGGAAAGTTCTGTGGCGTCTTGGGCAGTCCGTTTTGCTGCTGATTTGGATGGGGTTATTACGGTGCTTTCCGGGATGAGCAATGTAGCGCAGATGAAGGATAACCTGTCGTATATGAAAAATTTTACACACCTTACGGAAAGCCAGAAGAAGGTGTTGGGGCAGGCACAGGAAGAATTAAAGAAGATTCCTTTGATTCCGTGTACAACGTGCAATTACTGTGCGAAAGTTTGCCCTATGAATATCGGGGTTTCCGGCTCTTTGACGGCAGTGAATTATTTGACGCTTTATAGTGATATAAAAGCGGCACAACGCCAGGAGGAATGGCTGGTAGGAGGGCATGGGCTGAACCATGCGGATGCATGTATCAAATGCGGGAAATGTGAAGAAGCCTGTCCACAGCATATTTCTATCAGGGAAAATCTGGCAAAAATAAGTGAAGTATTGCTGAAGTAGTATCATGCATAATATGCATAACTGTCCGGCAGGATGGATGACGGCTGCAAGGTGGTATGGGACTGGTAATTCGCAAAAAAAGATTGACATAATGGAAACGAAGGTTTATAATTCACTACATTAAGGAAAAACAGGAGGATGTTGTATGTTAATTGTAGATGTAATGGAGAAAATTGCAAATTAAATATTGCAGCCATATTTTAGCCTTACATTTGCTTAACATTGTGGTATATAATATATCTTTATTATATGATAAATAGTATAGGTGCAGTCAGAGGGTAATGCTGACTCGTGCCGGAGTATAGATATCTTTGGATAAGAAGACCCATAGTTTTGCTTTGTGCAGCTATGGGTCTTATTTTGTATCCTATGATAAAAACACTACGGGAGGCTGCGCATTGCCGTACACTTTTTTGAGACAGGAAAGGAAGAACAATGAATATAGAATATATGTTGGAATTTCATAAAATTAGGGAACAATGGATGGGATTGGCGCTTACGGAGGCAGCAAAAACCAAGATTGCCAAAAGCGTTTGCATTTTAGGGGAGGCAGAGCTGAGAAAACAGTTAAAAGATACATCGGATGCCAGAGATTTCATGGAAAAGAACGGCACGCCGCCGCTGGCTTCTATAGATGAAGCGAAAGAAATTATGGAATTGGCAGTGAAGGAAAGCTGCCTTACGCCCTACCAGTTAGAGCGCATAGAGAAGGCAATTGTTGCCGTCGGAAGGTTAAAAAGCTATTTGGAACGTGGAAAACAGTTTGACAATCCGCTGGCTTATTATGAGATGAATTTGGAGCCGATGGAGGAACTGGGCGAAGAGATTGCAAGGCAGATTAGAGGCGGAGAGGTGGATGATTATGCTTCCCGGTTACTGTTTGAAACAAGGCGGGATATAGAAAACCTGAAAGAGAAGATGCGGCAGAAAGCGGAACAAATTATCCGCTCCAATAAAGAGTATATGGCGGATAATTTTTCAACATTGCGAAACGGCCGTATCTGTATCCCGGTAAAGAAAGAGTATAAATGGAAAATACCGGGAAGCGCAATTGACAAGTCCGCTACCGGGAATACGGTATTCGTGGAACCGCTTGGCATTGCCAAGATGCATGAGGAGCTGCAGATATTAAAGCAGGATGAGGAAAATGAGGTACACCGCATTTTATATACGCTAACGGCTATGGCAGCGGACGGCGCGCCGGTAATGTATGAAAATATGCGCGTGATAGAAAAGTTGGATTTTATTTTTTCTAAAGGGAAGTTGAGCCTGGATATGGAGGGGAAGGAGCCGGAAATCAATGTGGACAGGAGAATCCGATTAAAGAATGCAAGGCATCCTTTTATGGATAAAAGCGTTTCCGTTCCACTGCAATTTGAAATGGGAGAGGGAATCCGGGGTGTGATTATAACAGGCCCGAATACAGGGGGGAAAACCGTTTCTATAAAAACGGTGGCATTAAATTGCCTGATGGCCCAGAACGGGCTTCATGTAACATGCGAAGGAGCCGATATTTGTATGAACAGCTTGTATTTGTGCGATATTGGCGATGGGCAGGATATGACGGAAAACCTCTCCACATTTTCTGCCCACATAAAAAATACGCTTGAAATCCTGCAAAGCGCCGATGGGGAGAGCCTTGTGGTTATGGATGAACTGGGCTCAGGTACGGATCCTGCGGAAGGGATGGGGATTGCGGTTGCTATTTTAGCGCAGTTGCGCAGGATTGGCTGCCTGTTTTTGGTAACCACCCATTATCCGGAGGTGAAAGAGTATGCTTCCAAAACGGAAGGGGTAGTCAATGCACGGATGGAATTTGACAGGGAGACATTAAAACCTACGTACCGGATGATTATAGGGGAAGCGGGGGAGAGCTGTGCCTTCTTTATCGCCGAAAAGCTGGGGATGCCGCGGGAAATGATTCAAACGGCAGTCAGGGCGGCTTATGGGAAGGAAAAGGCGAGACAGTACCGGTTTCGGGCAGATGAAAAAGCTTGGGCTGATAATGGCAGGAAGCCGTCTAAGATTAAGAAAAGCAGACCGGTAAAGAAACGGGATAATTTATCGGAAAAATTCCGGATTGGAGATAGTGTCATGGTGTTTCCGGATAAAAAGATAGGGATTGTCTGTGTGCCTGTCAACGAAAAGGGCGTCCTTAGGGTACAATTGCCGGATAAGAAAATCTGGATTAACCATAAGCGGGTAAAGCTTCATGTGGCGGCAGCAGAACTTTACCCGGAAGACTATGATTTTTCCATACTTTTTGATACGGTAGAAAATAGAAAAATAAGACATAACATGGAGAGGAAGTTTACGGAACAAATCATAGAATACCCGTAATACAAAACGAATGTTGGCACAGCTTCTGCCGCAGGTCGGCGCAGTTGGAAAAAAGGATAGGAGTGGAAGGATATGCAGGTAAAATATTATGATATCGGGTTAAATCTTTTTTGCGAACAGTTCCAAGAACCCGAAAAGATTATTTTGGATGCGGAGAAAGAAGGGGTTTGCTGTATTTTGACCGGAACGGATAGGAAAGAGAATAGAAAAATTAATGATTTTGTAAAAGAGCATCGTGTTTTTGGAACGGCAGGGATACATCCCCATAATGCGGATGGTGCAAAAAAGGAAGACTATGATTGGATGAATATCTTTCAATGGGGTTTTCCATTGGCATTACCGGATGGATATGCGATGACCGGAGGGGGAAGGAATTGCGCGAAGCGGTACGCATTTTTCCTTTAGACCGGATTCTGGTAGAGACGGATGCCCCATATCTGACCCCTAAAATGTAGCCGGGCTGAACCGGACGAACGTGCCCCTGAACATTCAATATGTGGTGAAGGATTTGGCAAAATACATGCATGTATCCGAAGAAACGTTGATGGAACATGCAAAGGAAAATACAGAGAGGATATTTCACTTAGGGGATTCGGTGTAGCTTTAAAATAACTAAAATAATACGTTACTCCGAAATTTTCACAAATCCCTTGACGGACTTGCCAGGGCATTCCTGCAAATGTGTCCTCCATAACGGTTTCCATTATAATCTGGCGCGGCAGGACGGCACTGTGGGATATGGGAAAGCTTGCTTCTGCAACAATCCCTGCCATTATCCGGTTATCCATAATTTCATTCGCCCTTGTAGACATTTGTATAAAAACTTGTATAATAGGACTTGGGTATCAGAAGGCTTGCCCAGCAGCAAATACGCTATGTGAAAAAAGCCGCGCAGAAATAAAGAAAAGCATGGAAAGCCGCATGAGGACAGTGTGTGAAGTGAGTCAGTAGGCTAGTAGGCCAGTAGATTGATGCAGTGCGGTATGGCATGGGAATGAGGTGCAAGATGTCGATTGAAAGAGTGAAAAATTATTTTAAAGGATATGGGATGGAAGAAAGGATTCAGGAATTTGACGTATCCAGTGCCACCGTGGAACTGGCAGCGGCAGCTCTTGACTGCGAGCCGCAAAGGATAGCAAAATCCCTTTCTTTTTTAGTGGATGGACATGCGGTTTTGGTGGTGGCTGCCGGAGATGCCAGGGTGGATAACCATAAGTATAAAGAACAATTTAAAACAAAAGCAAAGATGCTTTCGCCGGACGAGGCGGAAGGGCTTATCGGCCATGCCGTGGGCGGAGTATGCCCGTTTGCGGTCAACGAAGGGGTGGATGTGTATCTGGATGTATCTTTGAAACGCTTTACCACTGTTTTTCCCGCTTGTGGCAGTTCCAACAGCGCGATTGAACTCACCATTCCGGAACTGGAGAAGTATTCCGGATTTATGGAATGGGTGGATGTCTGCAAAGGATATTAGTATAAGACGTACTTCTAATTCCCCCCCACACCTCAGGATGCCCTAAATACGGTATCTTTTATGGGGATTTGAGCTGCAAAAAACTGTGGCATAGGGGTTAGACCCGGATTTCCCATCGGTAAGTCCGGGCAGGGAAGTAAAATGGCAGGAAGCAAATGGAATTGATGCAACTATGATGCAAAAAAGATGGGATTTTGATGCAGGAAAGCGGTAGAATATCATTAAGATAGTCCGGCTTTCCTTTTTTCTAAACAAATAAGCGTGAAAAGAACATCTAAAGCTCATGCCAAAGGGCATTTCGCTAAGATGTACTAAGTTTCACGCAGGGAAAAGAACATCTAAAGCTCATGCCAAAGGGCATTTCGCTAAGATGTACTAAGTTTCACGCAGGGAAAAGAACATCTAAAGCTCATGCCGGAGGGTATTTCATTAAGAAGTTCTAAGTTTCACGCAGGGAAAAGAATATCTAAGACTTATGCATGAGGGTATTCTTCTTATGGAGGTAGTATAATGGGGCGGAAGAAAAAAGGGATAGTAGTTTCAATGTTGTTTTTGCTTTGGGCGGTATGTCTGGCAGGGTGTAGGGAATCTTCGGAACAGAATCTACAGCAGGCAGAAGGGGAAGTTTTGGAGTCTGGCAATCAGGCTGCGGAGATACAGGATGATGAAGGAGCCAAAGACGAAGTAGGGAATGGGCTGGAGGCAGAGGACGGTATGCCGGAAGAAGCCGTACAGAAGGAGGTCGGGGAAAACGGAAATAGCCCGGAGCCGGGAGACGATGCATCAAAAGAGACAACGCAAGAGGCAGAGGACGAAATGGAGGGGAAGACTTTGCCGGAGAGGAGAGACGCATCGGGAAGGGAGCTTGCAATGGAGCCGGAGGATGATTTGGAAGAAAAGGCTTCACCGGAACGGAATGAAACGGCAAAAGAAATTGTATTTGCTTCGGAAGATTGGGGGCTTTCTTTTGGAGAGCCGGGCACACAGCCGGCAGGGAATGCTGCGGCTGCTGATTTGGCGTGGTATAATGCATATTTTGTAGGAGAGGATAGCGAAAAAGTTATTTATCTGACTTTTGACTGTGGTTATGAAAACGGCAATACGGAGCCTATTTTGGATGCGCTGAAAAAACACGGGGTAACGGCGACTTTCTTCGTAGTGGGTCATTTTCTGGAAACGGCGCCTGATATGGTAAAACGTATGGCGGAAGAAGGGCATATGGTAGGGAATCATACGTATCATCATCCGGATATGTCTGCTATTTCGGACAAATCCGTGTTCCAAAAAGAAATGGACGATGTGGCGGAATTGTTTTATGCTATTACCGGCAAAGAACTTTCCCATTACTACCGCCCGCCGCAGGGGAAGTGCAATGCGGAAAATCTTAGGATGGCGAAAGAGTTGGGATATTCCACTATTTTCTGGAGCCTCGCCTATGTGGATTGGGATACGGATAAGCAGCCAAGCCATGAAGAAGCGTTTGACAAATTGACGACAAGGATACACCCGGGGGCAGTTGTGCTTCTACATAATACTTCGCAAACCAATGGGGAAATTTTGGATGAACTTTTGACGAAGTGGGAAAAAATGGGGTATCGTTTTGGCCTGTTGCCGGAGTTGGAGGAGCCGGCAAATAGAAGCAACTAAATAAAATTGCACCTTCTTTTCCATAGCAGTATACTATAGGTAAAAGAGAGCCGGAAAGGGAAGCCGGAAGATTTCATTTTTCATAAAGATTCGTGTGTCAAAAGGTCTTTCCAGCACTGCCAGGAAGACCTTTTGACACACGAATCCCATAAAATAAAAAAATGAGTCCATATCAGCGGACATGAGGTTGAGGTATAAATATGGGTAAGTTGGATAAATTGAGTGTGTTTATAAGTTTGGTTTTGCGTCACAATCCAGATGCGGCAAATATTAAGCTGGATGAACATGGATGGGCGGACGTAGAGGAGTTGATTGCCGGCATTCAACGTACTGGCAGGGCAATTGATATGGCGATATTGGAGGAAATTGTTGCAACAGATAATAAGCAAAGATATGGCTTTAATCAGGATAAAACTTTGATTCGGGCAAACCAGGGGCATAGTATTCCTGTAGATGTAGAGCTGAAGGAACAAGAACCGCCCGCATTCCTGTATCATGGAACTGCTGTTAGATTTTTAGAAAACATAGAAAAAGAAGGATTGAAACCTATGAGTCGGCTGTACGTCCATTTATCGAAGGATATAGAAACAGCCCTGAAAGTGGGGAAACGGCATGGGGAGCCTGTAGTTTTAAAAGTATGCAGCGGAAATATGTATCAAAACGGACATCAATTCTTTTTGTCTGAAAATGGGGTATGGCTGACAAAAAAGTGGACGGTCAATATTTACAGAAGATTCTTTAGCATAATGATTTCCAAAGGCTCCTTTGGCAACAATAAAGAACCGCAATCCACATAGCCGTTTTTCCGGTAAAAAAATTGGGCTTCTTCATTGGATAATGTGGAAGTCATAACCATTTTATACCCATTTTTAAGCATTTCCTTTTCCCAAAAACCGACTAACTGTTTTCCATATCCTTTCCCTCTATAATCTTCCAACATATATAACATATTCATAAAGGGTATGTTATCCCAAAACAAGTTGAACCGCAGCCATCCAATAAAAGTATCATTATGAAGCAGGATGAGAATCCGCTTTGCGTTTATGCTGTTTTTCAGTTCAATTTCGCAGATATGTTTATCGTATTTTTTTAATGTTGTAATATCATTTTTATTTGCATACCGAATCATATTTTCATTCCTTGATAATTTCAGGCTTCTATATTTGCTCCTTTTAAAGCTTATTTTAGCTTATCCTATTTTTCTGATAAGCGCAAATAGTTCTTTTTTTCATAAGATATCATTACTTCCTGCTGCTCCCCAATTAGTTTGCATCATTCTAATTATATTTTTCAATACGAAATCGATTTCATCACAATAAACAAAAAGAATATTTGATATTTATTTATTATGTCAATTTACAACATATAATGTATTTTATATAATGATAATACAATATGAAATCGATTACATATAGAGGTGAAACAAAAAAGGAGACAAAAGAAGAAGTGAAGGCGGCGGCCGCGGCAAAGCAGCCGGTTTTGAAAAGGATGATTAAAGCATTGGGGGACGTGTTTGTTCCGATTCTTCCCGCCATTGTGGCTTCCGGCCTTATGATGGGGCTGGTGGAAGCGTTGGGGAAAGCAATTCCCAGCTTTGCAGGAAGCGATTGGTATGGAGTTCTTGATTTGATGGCGAATACAGCCTTTGTTTTTCTTCCGGTATTGATTGCCGTATCGGCGACACGGGTTTTTGGCGGAAATATTTTTCTGGGTGCGGTTATCGGTATGATAATGATTCACCCCAATTTGATTAATGCCTGGTCAGTGGGCTCTATGGATGCGGCGGAAATCCCGGTATGGCATCTGTTTGGTTTCCCTATCCGTCAGGTGGGCTATCAGGGGCATGTGATTCCCGTAGTGATTGCGGCATGGCTGATGTGTAAGATTGAAAAGTGGTTACATAAACATATCCCGGAAATGATAGATTTATTTGTTACCCCTCTGTGTACGGTATTGATTACTGCTTTTTTGACATTGGGGCTGGTTGGACCTGTTTTTTCTATGGCGGAATCTTATGTATTGGATTTTGCAGGCTGGATTATTACGGTAGGGCATGGCATCGGCGCTATGATTATGGGGGCTATCTATCCATTAACGGTTGTATGTGGCATCCATCACATGTATAATGTAATTGAAGCGGGTATGCTTTCGGCGGCAGACGGTCTGAATATTTGGATGCCGATTGCTTCCGCCGCAAACTTTGCACAGGGGGCGGCATGTCTGGCAGTCGGTTTGAAGGCAAGGAAGCTTAAGACGAAATCCGTGGCAATCCCTTCTGCCTTATCGGCGGCTCTGGGGATTACGGAACCGGCAATTTTCGGTGTGAATTTAAGGTTTACCAAACCTCTCGTGTGTGGTATGGCAGGAGGCGCGGCAGGCGCTCTTCTTGGTTCCCTGTTCCACATTGGTGCGACTTCTTATGGGGTGACTGGTATCCCCGGATTCTTAATTACGCTGGATTATACGTTGCAATATGCGATTGTGCTTGCAGTTTCTTTTGCAGTTGCTTTCGGGCTTACCTG
Organism: uncultured Kineothrix sp.; assembly: GCA_910588855.1. Classification (GTDB taxonomy): domain Bacteria; phylum Bacillota; class Clostridia; order Lachnospirales; family Lachnospiraceae; genus Kineothrix. The sequence goes on from CAJUSR010000016.1 coordinate 46,587, forward strand.
GTTTGTCTGGAAAGAGGAAACCGAAGAAGAAGCGGAGGAAGCAGGAGCCGATGGACAGCAGGGCAAGATGGAGAAGATTGGGGAAGAAGCGGCAGTTGCAGAAGGGGAAAAAACATTGTTTGCCCCGCTGAAAGGGAATGTAATCCAGAGGGAAGATATCCCGGATGAAACTTTTGCATCGGGCGTCCTTGGGAACGGTGTAGGGATTGAGCCGGAGGAAGAGGAAGTTATAGCCCCTTTTGACGGAGAGATTTCTTCGGTTGCGGAAACCTTACATGCATTGGGCATTACCGGGCCAGGGGGGAATGGAAGTCCTGATTCATGTGGGAATTGATACTGTGAATCTGAAAGGGGATGGCTTTGAGGTTTTTGTTTCGGAAGGGGAAAAGGTAACCGCAGGGCAGAAGCTGATGCATTTTGATATGGCAAAAATCAGGGAGAAGGGCTATAGCACGACTACGGCAGTCCTATTAACCAACAGCGATGATTATCCGGGCTTTCATGTGCTGAAAACCGGGAAAACAGAACGGATGGAAAAATTATTTACGGCCGAAGCATAAAGACCCAGTGTAAAGCAGCTTGCAGGACAGCGGATGGTTTAGCTGCTGCATATAAGTTCCAAATACATAATATTCTTACATAATATTTTTGAAGGAGGAAAAGGACGTGAAGGCGGACACTGTAAAGAAAATTTATAAGGAACGGTTTGAAAGGCATTTTGATGAGCTGCGCTGGCTGTATATGGAATTGTACGACAACAGTTCCATGTTTGCAGAACTGTGCGATAAGATGGAAGGATTTTATAAGGAACGCGGCAAAGATTTGAAAGCTTTGGATGAAAAACGGGAAAAACAGCCGGATTGGTATAAACAGAACGATATGCTCGGCATGATGTTTTATATTGATAATTTTGCAGGAAATATGAAGGGTGTAAAGTCGAAGCTGGATTATATTGAGAAATGCAACGTGAATTATATCCATTTGATGCCGTTCCTTGAAACGCCGAAAGGACGTTCTGACGGCGGGTATGCGGTTTCGGATTTTAGGAAGGTGCAGGAAAACCTTGGGACGATGGAGGACTTGGTAAAATTGACGGATGCCTGCCATAAGAAAGGGATTAACGTCTGCATGGATTTCGTTATGAACCATACTTCGGAAGACCATGAGTGGGCAAAGAAGGCCCGTCAGGGAGACGGGGAATATATGAGCCGTTATTTTTTCTTTGACAATTCTTATATCCCTTCCTTGTATGAAAAGACTGTGCCTCAGGTATTCCCTACTACGGCACCGGGCAATTTTACTTATTTGCAGGAGGAAGGCCATTTTGTAATGACCACCTTTTATCCATACCAGTGGGATTTGAACTATAAGAATCCCAGGGTCTTTAACGAAATGATGTACAATTTCCTCTATTTGGCGAATAAGGGGATAGACATTATAAGGATTGATGCGGTGCCGTATATATGGAAAGAGCTGAACACGTCCTGCCGTAATCTTTCGCAAGTACATACCATTGTGCGCATGATGCGTATGATTGGCGAAATTGTATGCCCGGGCATCCTGCTGCTGGGTGAAGTGGTGATGGAGCCGGAGAAAGTGGTGCCGTATTTCGGTACGGTGGAAAAGCCGGAATGCCATATGTTATATAACGTAACTACGATGGCAACCACATGGCATACGGTAGCGACCCGGGATGTGCGGCTTTTGAAAAAACAACTGGATATTGTGAACTCTTTGCCAAAGGATTACGTATTTTTGAATTATCTGCGCTGCCATGACGATATCGGCTGGGGGCTGGATTACGGAACATTGATGACGGAAGGGATTGGGGAACGATCCCATAAAAAATATTTGAATGACTATTTCCAAGGTTATGACGGGAACAGTAACAGCCGGGGAGAGCTGTACAATGCGGACCCTGTTACAGGGGATGCCAGATTCTGCGGAACGACGGCTTCCATGTGCGGTGTGGAAAAGGCAGGGTTTGAGAACGATGAAGCAGCTATGGAAAAAGCAATCCGGATGGATGTTATGCTCCATGCCTATATGTTCATGCAGTCCGGGATTCCGGTACTGTACAGTGGGGATGAAATCGGCCAGGTCAACGACTATACATATAAGGAAGACCCTGATAAAGCGCCGGATTCCAGATATATCCACCGGGGAGCGATGAATTGGGAACTGGCAGGGAACATTTCCAAAAAGGATACGGTAGAGGCGAAGATTTTCCATAGTCTGGAACAATTGGAGCAGCTTCGGAAAAAGGAAAAAGTGTTTGTGTCCAATGCGGATACATGGACGATTGAAACATGGGATAATTCCGTATTGTGTATGGGAAGATACTTTGAAGGGGAAAAAATAATCGGTTTATTCAATTTCAGCGAACATGACAAAACGGCATGGATTAATGAAACGGACGGCGATTATGTGGAACTGATATCAGGAAAAGAGATGAAACCGATAGGAGTCAATATTCCGGCATATGGGTTCTATTATTTGAAAAAGAAGTAAATGTAACAGGCGGCATTGGGAAGGAAGATGTGGCGGACGAGGAGCAGGCGGATGAACATAGCAGAGATTGCGAAGCGGGCGGGAGTGTCCAATGCAGCGGTATCCCGGTATTTTAATAATGGATATATCTCGGAGGAGAAACGGGAGAAAATCCGCAAAGTAGTAGAAGAAACGGGATACCGTCCATCGGTGCAGGCACAGACGCTGCGGACAAAGAAAACGAAAATGATTGGTATGATTGTACCCAAGGTAGCTTCAGCATCTCTTGGCCGGGTTGTGGAAGGGGTTCTTTCCATATTAAATGAAAACGGCTACCGTATGCTTCTTGCCGTCACTCAAAACGACCCGGAAAAAGAACTGGAATATCTGGACGCTTTGGACGATAAGCAGGTGGACGGGGTGATTCTGGTTGCCACGGTATTTACGGCGGAGCATAAACGGGCATTGAAAAATATGCCGGTTCCTACCATAATCGTAGGGCAGCAGCTTGCAGGGCATTGCTGTATTTATCATGACGATTATCACGCCTCCTATGAACTGACTAAGCTATTTTTTGACAGAGGGAGAGAAAAACTGGGCTATATCGGCGCTATATTGCAGGATAAAGCCGTAGGCTCGGAACGTCTCCGGGGATTTCAGGATGCGGTGCGGGAAATGGGCAGGGAAGAGCTGGCCGCTTATTATGTGACCGCCGCGTTTACCATCGGTTCCGGTTTTGAGAAGGCTGGAGAACTTCTGGAGAAATGTGGCGATTTGGATGGGATTCTCTGTGCCACGGATACGATGGCGGCAGGAGCCGTGAAATATTTGCGCCAACAGGGGATAGAAGTTCCTGGCCAGATATTGGTAGCCGGGCAGGGGGATTCGGATATGGCAAAAGTAGTGGAGCTGCCGCTTCTGTCAGTACATTATTCTTATGAGAAAAGCGGGGAGATGGCAGCCAGGATGCTGATGGAAATCCTTCATCAAGGGATGACGGATGTAAAGGAAATGAAATTGGGATATTATCTGGTGGAAGACGGAAGGCCGCTTTCTAATAGGCCTTAAGTCTTCCTTAAAGTATTTTTGCCGTTTTTGATACGATAAGCCCGGGGCGTCATATGATAATATTCTTTGAAAATGCGGTGGAAATAGCTGGTATTGTCATATCCGGCCAAAACAATAATATCTTCTACCGGAAGGGCGGTAGTGGACAGCAAAAAGGCGGCCTGATTCAACCTTTTTGTTTGCAGGAGCTGCTTAAAGGTGTGCCCGGAATGTTTTTTAATGATTTTGCTGACAGCATAAGGGGGCATATGGAGCTGTTTGGCAATTTCTGCCAATTCCGCAGTCCGGTAATTGGTTTCGATATATTTTAAAATAGTGAAAACCAGATGTTGTCCATATCGGGAGGAATCGTTCATATTAATCCTGTCGGTATGGTTTAAAAGATGGAGAAAAAGAAGCCCCATCGTTGTCTGGTTGATGCCCCTGCGGTTTGGCTGGCTGTTGAGCAAAGACCATATTAAATTTTCAATCAAATTCTGTACCGGAAGGCTGTCGATGGACTGGAAATGCAGATATTCCGCAGCGTTCTTTTCCGGTTTCAACGTACCGATAAGGAAATCCCGCAGTATATTTTCTTCTTCCAGCATTATAAGGGCACGGTCGAAAAATTCAGGAAGGATAATAAAATTCACGGCGATGTCATCTATGCCTGCAGGAAGGATTTCATGGACGGCATTGGGATTGAGCAGCAGCAATTCCCCGGTATGCAAAGTAAGGGGGATGGAACCGTTGATGATATGGGTGGTAGAACCGCTGCACATATAAATCATTTCAATATAATTATGTTTATGGGCAGGAAAATGCACAAAACGAGTGTGGGAACGTATATCGATTAACTTCCCCCAGGCTAACATTTTCCGGCTGTCTACCACAAAGTCCGGTTCATTGGTATATAAACTTTTCTGGACATTTTTTTCCCCTTCCAGCAACAATCTTTCTTCTTCGGAAATTTTTCTTAAATGCTCTAAAAGATTTTGTTCAATCATCGTTTCACTCCTAATTGACAATAAATTTTTTTAAAGCCCTTTCATCATGCGTGTGGACATCAGGCAGCTTTCCCCGTTGATAAAATAGATGATTCGGTTTTTGGCGTCTATTTCTTTTATATTTCTTTTGTTTACCAGAAACGACCGATGGCAGCGCACAAAGCTGTCACCTAATGTAGCTGCCAGTTCTTTGATAGTGCCGGAAAATTCAATTTGGCGGTTCTTCGCATGGAGAATGACTTTATGGATGTTGCCGGAAGTTTCAAAGAAGAAAATATCATTATAATCTACGCTTATTTTTCGTCCGCCGGTTTCAATGGTATAGACCTTATGCGTTTTGTTGGTCTGGAGCGTATAGCGTTCCATTGCATTTAACAGGCATTCTCTGATTTTTACTTTCACTTCTGCAGGGTTGTCCTTTAATACAAAGTCCATTGCCTCCACCCGATATTGAAAGGTCATGTAGCTTAGTTCAGAATGTGCTGTTATGAATATGATGAAGCCGCGGGGGTCAAACAGCCTGATTTGCTGTGCCAGCTTCATGCCGTTCATGTCGCTGTTCAGGTCGATATCAAGGAAATAAATGCCTGTGTCCTGGCTGGCCTTTACTCTTTCCAGCAGCACATAAGGGTCTTCTGTATCCAAAACAAGCTGCATATCCAGTTCTTCCATCAATATGATATCTTGAATGGTTTGCACGATAGTCTGCCGCTGTATGGCATTATCCTCGCACACAAAGATGTTGAGCATATTATGTCACTCCTTTCTGGCAGCAAGTCAGTTCCATATGCTGTATGAAACAATCACATTGCATTGTTGTTTCCAATAGCACATTATCATATGAACGGATGATTTTCTGTGCGTTGGAAAGCCCGATTCCCTGATGCCCGGTTTTTGTACTAAAGCCTTTTTGCTTGAGCATATGCAATGTGGAACCGTTATCCTGGAAACGGTTGCTTATGATGATTGACACACCAGTCTCATTTTGGATGATATTTAGCCCTATTTGCGGCTGTTTGGTCTCCAATGTGGCTTCAATCGCATTGTCTAAAAAGATTCCCAATATTCTGGCAAGGTCCACAGTATCTATCGGAAAATTGTCCACTGGATTGGGGATATCAATGGTGACATCAATCCCCGATTCGTGGGCATATATCATTTTGGCAGAGAGCAGGCTTTTGATTTCCAGAACAGCGATGTTGCTCAGTTGATTTAACTTGTAATCACCCTGGGTAATCAGATTCTTCGTTGGGAAGATTTTGGTTTCAAAAAAATTCTTTAATTCGTCCATATCGCAATTTTCAATATAATCGGATAGTGAGAGCAGAATGTTAATGTAATCATGCTTAAAGGAGCGCAGCCCATTGTACATGACCTCCAAATTATGTGTGTAGTCCTGCAAATCCTGCATGGCTTTTTTCTTCGTCTCTGCCTGTATTTGTTCCAGATAGGAACGGCGCATAGTCAGAAGCAAAAACAGCATAACAAGCAGATAGCCTGAAATATGTAAGGCATTATTATATATCATTTTGCCAATTGATCCATTTTGCCCCGGAATCAAATTATCGAACAGATAGATGGTGATAAGGAGCAGCAATGCGGCATCAATCAAATACCATGTCTGGGGAAGGCGCAAAATGCCTTTATCTGACAGCAATATTTTTTTTAGGAGCTTTCCGCAAAGCATGGTAATAAAATAAAATAGCAAAATGCGGATTAGCATGATGCCGAAAGCAAAATAGGGTTGATTTGATAAAGGCAGGGAAATCAATAGATGCAAAAGGCCTGACAGCAAATTATCGATTACGATGGTTAACACAATCCCAATCATGCCCATACAAACATTCTGGGATGCGGTATTTCGATAGGTGGCTAATCCATAAATACAAACTGCCACCAGAATACCGAACAGGCCGTACGGTATACAGGATAAGAGTGTTACAGGCATCCCGGCAAGCAACAGCAGCATATAAAGCGCTAGAAACGCTTTCAGGCCCATGCGCTGAGGCCACATATTACGGATGCCAAGTGAAAGCTGAAAAAAAGACAGCAGCATTTCAGTATATTCCTCCTTTTATGGTTTGCTTCCCTGATTATACTGTATGTGATTCCTTGTATCAAGCGTTGCTTTGCTTCCGTGTACAAGAGATTATAGTGGAAATGGTGGAGAAGGATTAGGAATTATATGGAAGTGTTATAAGAAGTAAGAACTAATCGGCCGGTATATCTTACCCGTAATGGCCGAGGTGCTTATGCCATTGTAGAGGTGGATGAATTAGACAGATTAAAAGCAACGATAAAGCTTTTGGCTAAATTAGAGGAAGGGGAGCAGTCTGCTAGAGAAAAAGGTTGGTTGACAGCAGATGAAGTAGAGGCTGCATTAGGATTATAATATGCCAAAGCTAATTTACACGCCTAAAGCGTTAGATGATTTACAAGGGATAAAAACATATATTTCCGAGCAATTTGGAGGGGACAGGGCAAAGACTTGTGTTCAGGAAATTGCAACAACAGTCAGGCAGTTGGAAATGTTTCCTAATGAAGGTCCTTGTTTACAGGATTTGATAGAATGTCCGACAGATTACCATTATTTAGCAGTAAAACCAAATTACATTTTTTACCGTATTCTACTTCATTCCTTCGCAGAACTGATGAATAAGTGCGCGCCTTGCAGGAATAATAGGCACTTATTTACGGGATAAGGCATTTTATGATAATTTTGGTAAAATGGTTGTTTTTTTTGGTATACTATCTCCGATAAATATATTTGTTCGGGAAGGAGATATGAAGTTATGAAGCATTTTTTAAAAGGGGCGGCCGTATTAGTAATAATAATAATTGTTTTAATGGTAATCAATGTAATTTGCAATATGAATGGCATTGATTTGGACTCGGTATCCACAGGTACAGTGGCAGCAGTTGGCGCTATGTTGATTTATGACGGATTGCTCAAGCGTGAAAAAAATAAAGATGATTCAAAATAAATTAAGAGGTTTGGAATAATACGCTCTACGACATGGCAGACAGGATAAAAACGTTACAAACATTTGTAAATTGGGGGAATAGAAATTCAAAATTTAATCATTATAATAGACTTAGACATAGAGAGACAGGGCAGATGAACTTGTGGAAAATAACAGTTCGCCTGCTCTGTTTTTTACCATATAGGAAAGTCCTTCGCCAGAAGGACGTAGATTGAGGAAGAACCGAAGGTTCTTCATGAAGTGTCGAAGACACTTTTTTATGTCCAGCGATTAGGATGACCTTCAATTGTTAAAAATTGTTTGGTATAATCAATTTGAAAAGTTTGGATAGAAATGCTGCGGCTGGAAAGTGATATGAGGCTGGAAAGTAATATGAGATTAGAAAGTGATATGGGGCTGGAAAGCGATATGAGGATTTGAAGTTAGACTAGAAATAAAAATACCATATAAACAATAGTAAAATTATCATCGGTATCGGCCGGATGCTTTGTTTCATGGGAACGCTGGAAATAGAGTATGGATGCTGGATAACCAAGGGGCGATTTTAGATTCCAGACGGGCATTTATGAGTCAAGTGAAGGAGGGATACATATGAATATACGTAATTTCAGGGATATTAGCGGTTACCGGAACCGGAACGGTAAAGTGATGAAAAAGAATATGATTTTCCGGGGAGGAGCCTTGAATCATATGACAAAAGAGCAGGCGGATTATTTTGAAAATGTATTGGGGATTAGGCATATTCTGGACTTCCGCGATGAGAGAGAAGCGGAAATGGCGAAGGATTATCCGTTTTCCGCTGCAGCCTATGAGCGGATTGGCGCATTGAGGGTGCGGAAACATGAGGATGCCGGTTTTAACTTTGAAAAAATTGCAAAGGATAAAATGGATGCGGGGCAATTCCAGTATATCCTTAAGTATTTAAAAGAGGGATATAAGACTATGGTCTTTGATAATCCGGCATACCAAAGGCTGTTCGCTCTCCTTTTGGAAAATAACGGAAACCTTTATTCCCGCGAGCAACGAGCCAAGTGGCTGCTTGCAGTCATTTGGCGACTGCCGCGAGGGTCAAATATCCCGCTGCTCTGCAGCGCTGCAAGTTTGATACCCCGTTGCTTGCAGCGGGGTCTTTGATTTCCATTGTACGGCGGGGAAAGACAGGACAGGAGTTGCCGGTTTTTTAATTATGATGGCATTGGGCATGGATGAAGAGGAGGCAGTCAAAGAATATCTGCTATCGAATCAGTATTTGAAACAGGAAATGGATGATTTCATCGGTCAATTGAATATTCCTGAAGCCTATCAGCAGATGGTAAGACCTATGTTGGGTGTTTCGGAGGAATTTATCCGCTTGACTATCGACTCTATCAAAAGAAAATATAATGGGTATGACGATTTCTTTACCTATGAATACCAACTGGATGGGGAAAAAAGAAAACGTCTCATGGAAATTTACTGTGAGTAAAAAGGGCAAAATATTATTACATTAAAATTTACAAAACAGGGCAGAGAAAGCGAGGAAATAAATTTTAATATTTGATAAGATGTGAAAAAGGAGGTTCACAGATGGAATGGTTGAGACAATTAAACAACGCCATAGAGTATATTGAAAGCAACTTGGATAGTGAAATATCCTATGATGAAGCGGCTCGGATAGCGTGTTGCTCAACCTATTACTTCCAACGGATATTCACCTATGTAACGGGAGTCTCTTTAGCTGAATATATACGTCGCCGCAGAATGACACAGGCCGCTTTTGAATTACAGCAGACAGATAAGCGGGTACTGGATATCGCGTTAAAATATGGCTATACTTCCCCTACATCTTTTAACAGAGCTTTTCAAAAGGTGCATGGTATCACGCCTGTGGCCGTTAAAAGTATGGGAAGTAAACTATATGCGTATTTGCCTATTCGATTTTCCGTGAATGTCGCAGGAGGAAATTCGATACCCTATCATATTGAGGAAAAGGGTTCTATACGAATAGTAGGAGTCCGCACCCAATTAGTTGAAGATATGGAAACAAACTTAAAGGAAGTGCCGAAATTCTGGGAAAATGCTCTTAATGGGCAGCAGTTTTCAAAGATATGCCGTTTATCGCAAGGTGAGCCGGAAGGCATCTTGGGCGTAAGCGTTTTCCAAAACCCAGACAATATTTATTACTATATTGCCGCCTCCTCAAATTCGCCAGTTCCAAACGGAATGTACGAATACGAAATACCCGCTGCAACTTGGGCAGTTTTTGAAAATGACGGATATTTTAAAGAAAGCGTACAGGAAGTATTCCGCCGCTTTTATACCGAATGGCTTCTTTTTTCAGGATATGAATATGCCGGTTTCCCGGATATTGAAGTATATCCTGTTGTTGAAAACGGAGCTATCCACGGCCATTCGGAAGTATGGATTGCAATTAAAAACAAGGAGGACTGACAGATGCATCATTTAAGGCTAAAAGGCGGCCATTATGAAATGGGTGTAAAGAGGGGGAGGATTTTTCAGAGATGTAATATTTCTTTTCCGCTTCATTTGGATTATTTTCAAAAGGAGCATGGAAAACAAAGCGAAAAAATATTGCAGGCATTTTATCCCGAAGTATGTGAGGAAATAAAAGGTGTCAGCGATACCATAGGGGCAGACTATATCTCTTTTGCTTCCTGGATGTTGTGCATGGGCTGCTGTATGTATAATCTGGAACAAAATATTCCGGTTGAGATTAGAGGCTGCACCGCATTTGCTTATGTAAGGAACGGGAATATAATCTATGGGCGCAATAATGATTTGCCTCCGTATTTACGGCAAGGCAGTAAAAGCGAACTATACGCCCCGGCAAAGGGGAATAGATTTAATCTCACTACTTCCTCGTTTATAAATGGAGAAGAAGGATTGAACGAACACGGCCTGGCGGTTGCTATGACTTTTGTTATGACCAGCCTTCATAAAATACGGTCCGGATTTAACTCATGCTTTGTGGTCAGATATTTGCTGGAAAAGGCGGATAATACAGAGCAGGCTATTTCCTTGCTTATGAATTTGCCGATAGCCTCCAACTGCAATATTTTGCTTGCTGACAGAGCAGGAAATATGGTTGTTGTTGAATGTACGCCCGTTGAGAAAAGGATACGCGAAGCGGTGGCATCTGGCGATGGGAAAATTGTGTGTACGGTAAACAGCTTTACATCTGAAGAATTTGCTACATATGATGATTCTAACGGAGACAATTATGATTCCGCCATACGTTACAAAGTGGTAATGGATTGTTTTTCCAACCGGTTAAAGGATAACCTTCTGGAAGACACCAAGCGGCTCTTAAAGGGAGAGTTTGGCTTTATGTGCCAGTACGAAGCGCCTGATTTTGAAACCGTGTGGAGTTCCATATTTGATTTGAAAAGTTTGACGATTTATCGTGCGGAAGGAGACCCGCGAAAGAAGAAATTCATTACCGATAACAGATTGCACGATTGAATGATGTAACTCTTTGCTGCTCTCTTTTTTGTGCATGAAAAGAGAGGTATCAGGAAAACTATAAAAGTATAATTGAAGTATAACTAACTATCAAAAGGAGTGGAAAAATGGAATGGATAGAACGGCTTAATAAAACAATCTCTTATATGGAAGGACATTTGACGGAAGAAATAAGCTATGATGAGCTGGCACGCATGGCTTGCTGCTCTACATATCACTTTCAAAGGATGTTTGCATATATAGCGGGTATTCCGCTTTCAGAGTATATTCGACGTAGGCGGATGTCCTTGGCGGCCGTGGATTTGCAAAGCGGCGAAGGGAAAATTATTGATATTGGCATGAAATATGGGTATTCTTCCCCAACTGCATTTAACAGGGCATTTCAAAGTGTGCATGGCATAGCGCCGTCAATCGCCCAAAAAGGAGGAACGCTTATCAAATCATATCCTCCTATCAGTTTCAAAATAGCGGTAAAGGGCGGGGAGGAATTGAATTATCGGACGGAGGAAAAAGCCTCCTTTCGTATTATTGGTGTATCTCAACCATTGGATAAAGAAATAGAAAACAATTTCATGGTGGTACCGCAAATGTGGCAAAAGGCAGCTACGGACGGCACATTAAACAAAATCATACCGCTTATGAACCAACAGCCTATGGGTGTCTTAGGCGTTAGCGTTTGTAATGATAAAGAAGAATGGAAATACTTCATAGCCGTATCTTCTTCATCTGAAATAGACAATTCCTTAGAAGAATATGTTGTTCCTGGCTGTACATGGGCTATTTTTAGCGGAACTGGCACAAACAGGTCGATTCAGGAATTAGAACAACGCGTTGTGACGGAATGGCTTCCAACTTCCGGCTATGAATTTGCGGATGCCCCCGATGTGGAAGTTTATCTAAATTCTGACCCTGACAATGCGCAATATGAAGTTTGGCTGCCAATCAGAAAAGTATGAGATAGAAGAAGGCAGAAAATTAAAATCAAGAATTAATCATGAGTTTGTGTCTGCGGTGCATCCGCAAATAGGTAATGCGCAGAGAAATGGGGTGAAATATGATGGATAAAAACACGGCAGATAAAAATTATGATGAATTTTTAGAAACCACAGGCGCAAGCAGGGACCGGGTTGAAGAAATAAACGATTTTCTTATGGATAGAAGCTGTAAGCGTGAAATCAAAACTGCGAAAAGCGGATTTACCGTTTCGTACCTTTTGCAAGATTCCAAAAAGACATTGGCTACTTTCGTCTGTAGAAAAACAGGGATAAAATTGAGGATTTTTCCACAACGGCTTAATGAATATATGGGATTTTTGGATACCCTTCCGGCAAAGATGAAAAAAGAAATTATAAAGTCCTCTGTCTGCAAGCGGCTTATCAATCCGAATGACTGTAATCCTAAATGTGTAATGGGATATACCTTTGTGATGGATAAGGAATACTATCAAAAATGCAGATATATGGCTTTTATGCCAACGGTAACCGAAGAGAGTACACCTTTTATTAAGGAATTTTTACAAAATGAGTTCATGCAATAAAATGATAAAACCTTCCGATGGCAAATAAGAAACTATTGTTTGACGGCAAAGTTTTTATGTGTCTAACAGAATAAAGAAAATTTGGGAATTTTACAACGGCTTTGAAATCATGTTCAAAACCGTTTTTTTTCGTTTTTTATTTCCCATTCCTTATTTCTTATTCTCCCCGTAACGTCTGCTATTTATAAAAACCCCTCCCATTTATCAAAAGCCCTTCCTCTGGCATACTTAAGGGCAGCTTTGCACTGACGATAAGTATTTTTAAAACCAAGCCGTCCGCCATAGGAACCTGCGGTTTGATTGCAAAAGGGATTTTTTTAATAGGGCATATGTGCAAATAAGGACGGAAAATAAAGCAAACTTCGTCCTTACAATCTCTCAATAAAAGAGATACAATGCAATTACGAAAATATTGAAATCCTAATTTAAAATCTTCGGAAAGGAGAAAAATATGGGCAATTATTTTTTGACCGTAGACATTGGAGCCTCCAGTGGACGCCATATTCTGGGCAGCATACAAGACGGCAGGATAGTCATTGAGGAAGTGTACCGTTTCGAGAACGGAATGGCAAAAAAGGACGGTCATCTTCAATGGGATGTGAATCATCTTGCAAAAGAAATTGTAGCTGGGATGTGCAAGTGCAAAGAGGCCGGGAAGATTCCCGTTACGATGGGGATTGATACTTGGGGCGTGGACTATGTGCTGTTGGATGGGGAAGGTAAAATTGTCGGAAATACTTATGGCTATAGGGATGGCCGGACAAAAGGGATGGACGAAGAGGTATACCGCCATATCCCGTTGGAAAGGCTGTATGAGAGGAACGGGATACAAAAGCAGATATTCAACACGGTTTATCAACTGATGGCAGCCAAGGCACAGGAGCCAGAAATCCTTGCACAGGCAGAGAGCTTGTTGATGATGCCGGATTATTTTAACTTTGTGCTGACAGGGGTGAAGAAGAGCGAATATACCAATGCGACCACAGGGCAATTGGTGCATGTAAAAAACAACGATTGGGATTGGGAGCTGATGGATATCCTTGGGCTTCCGAAAAAGATTTTCAACCCTCTTTCTATGCCGGGAACGATTGTTGGGGAGCTGAAAGAGGAGATTGCCGAAAAAGTAGGGTATCAGTGCAAGGTAATGCAGATTGCATCCCACGATACGGCTTCTGCCGTGCTGGCTGTGCCTTCGCTGGAAGAAGAATGCCTTTATATCAGTTCCGGTACATGGTCTTTGCTGGGAACGGAAATCAGGGAACCGATTTGCACGAAAGAAAGCATGGAAAAGAACTTTACTAACGAAGGCGGCTATGATTACCGGTTCCGGTATTTGAAAAATATTATGGGGTTATGGATGATACAGTCGGTAAGGCATGAATTTGACGATGCCTATTCCTTTGCAGAAATCTGCAGACAGGCGGAGGAAGAAAAGGAATTTCCTTCCCGGGTGGATGTAAACGATGATTGCTTTCTGGCTCCGGACAATATGACGAAAGAAATACAGGGCTATTGCCAAAGGACGGGGCAGGAAATACCGAAGACGCTGGGCCAGTTGGCCACAGTGGTCTACCAAAGCCTTGCGGAATGTTATGCACAGGCTTTTGCGGATGTGGAAAAACTGACCGGAAAGAAGTACCAGGCAGTACATATCGTAGGCGGCGGTTCTAATGCTGCATATTTGAATGAGCTGACCGCATCCAAGAGCGGGCGGACGGTATATGCCGGGCCGGGGGAAGCAACGGCTATTGGGAATCTGGCGGTACAGATGATGGAAGCAGGGGAATTGGGCAGCTTGAAGGAAGCGAGAAAATGTATTTTTTATTCTTTCGGAGTGGAAGAATACAAAGCATAAAAATCAGGAGGAAAAAGAAATGGCAGGAAAAGAAAGGTATGAATTGGCAAAGGAACAGTATGGGAAGCTGGGTGTTGATACGGAAGCGGTACTGGAGACGTTAAAAAATATTCCGATTTCCATGCATTGTTGGCAGGGGGATGATGTAATTGGCTTTGACCATGACGGCCCGTTGACCGGAGGAATCCAGACCACCGGCAATTATCCGGGGAAGGCCAGGACACCGGAAGAGTTGATGGCAGATATTGAAAAGGCATTTAGCCTGATTCCCGGAAAGCACAAAGTGAATCTGCATGCCTGCTATGCTATTTTTGAAGAAGGGGAATTTGTGGATAGGGATAAACTGGAACCGAAGCATTTTGCAAAATGGGTGGAATTTGGGAAGAAAAACGGAGTGGCTTTTGACTTTAACCCGACCTGTTTCTCCCATTCTATGGCAGAGGACGGGCTGACTCTGTCAAGCCCGGATGAAAAAGTACGTAAATTCTGGGTGGAACATTGCAAGGCATGTATCAGGATTTCGGAATATCTGGCAACGGAGCAGGGAAGCCCATGTGCGATGAATATCTGGATTCCCGATGGGATGAAAGATGTTCCTGCGGACCGTCTTGGTCCAAGGGCAAGGTTTAAACAATCCTTGGATGAGATTTTAGCAATCCCTTATGATAAAGAAAAAGTCCTTGTATGTTTGGAGTCCAAAGTTTTTGGTATTGGAATGGAATCGTATACGGTAGGATCCAGTGAATTTACTTTAAGCTATGCGGCAAAGAATGGCATTATCAGCCTGCTGGACAATGGGCATTATCATCCCACTGAAGTAGTATCGGACAAAATCCCTTCCATGCTATTGTTTAACGATAAAATTGCCCTTCATGTAACAAGGGGAGTGCGTTGGGACAGCGACCATGTAGTCCTTCTGGATGATGAAACAAAGGAAATTGCAAAGGAAATTGTAAGGAATGATGCGATTGACCGGGTATTGCTAGCGCTGGATTATTTCGATGCGAGCATCAACCGGATTGCGGCATGGGTGATTGGGATGCGCAATATGCAAAAAGCTTTGCTCTATGCCTTGCTTTCCCCTAACAAAAAACTGAAAGCATTGCAGGATGAAGGGAAATTTACGGAGTTGATGATGCAGCAGGAGGAAATCAAGACCTATCCGTTTGGGGATATCTGGAACGAATTTTGCGAAAGGAACGGGGTTCCGGTTGGGGAAAGCTGGTTTAAAGACGTAGAGGAGTATGAAGAAAACGTATTGCTGAAAAGGAAATAAAGATAGATAGTTTTAGCTAAGATGCCCCGCTGCAAAAAGCGGGGCGCTTGGCTTTTTATGCGCTGCCGGACAGGGCTTTTGATATCCGGTTTTTATAATAAAACAAATTTACCCTAAATCCAAAAATATTACGATTGTTTGCGTCTGATCCTCAACGATATAATAAAACAAAGAGTAGGAAATTGCAGTATTCCTAACAGCAAGAAGGAGGAGAAAGAGTTGTCGGAATATGTACTTGAATTAAAAGGCATTACCAAGATTTTCCCTGGCGTAAAAGCGTTGGACCATGTAAGTTTCCAGCTAAAGCCCGGCGAAATCCATGCACTGATGGGCGAAAACGGTGCAGGTAAATCTACCTTTATTAAAGTAATAACAGGCGTACATAAAGCGGAAGAAGGTGAAATGTATCTTGACGGACAAAAAGTGGATTTTAAAGGGCCCAGGGATGCACAAAAGGCAGGTATTGCGGCGATTTACCAGCATGTAACGGCATATCCCCATCTGACCGTCACTGAAAATATCTTTATGGGACATGAAATGAAGAAGCGGGGCGTCATCCAGTGGAAGGAAATGAATGATTTGGCGGATTCTTATTTAGAGGAATTGAATGCGGATTTTAAGTCAACGGCAGAAATGGGTGCGCTTTCCGTGGCACAGCAGCAAATGGTAGAAATTGCTAAGGCCATTTCCATGAAAGCAAGGATTATAATTATGGATGAGCCGACGGCGGCTTTGACCAAAAACGAGTCGGAACAGCTTTACAAGATTACGGAAAAACTAAGAGACGGCGGGGCTTCCGTTATTTTCATTTCCCATAGGTTTGAAGATATGTACCGTCTGGCCACGAGGGTTACCGTTTTTAGGGATTCCCAATATATTGGAAGCTATGATGTGAACGGTATTACCAATGCGGATTTGATTAAGGCGATGGTGGGGCGTGAAATCAGCGATATGTATCCCAAGCCGGAAGTGGAAATCGGGGAAGAAGTCCTGCGGGTGGAGAAATTGACGAGGATGGGCTATTTCAAAGATGTTAGTTTCAGCGTAAGGAAAGGGGAGATTCTCGGGCTGACCGGTCTGGTAGGGGCGGGAAGGACGGAAACTGTCCAGACGATTTATGGGGTGGAGCATTATGATTCCGGGAAAATGTACCTGAATGGAAAAGAAATTACAGTCAAAAACCCTTCCGATGCGCTGCGCCAGGGTATCGGGCTTCTGCCGGAGGACAGGCAGCATCAAGGATTGATTTTGGACTGGGGCATCGGTCGGAATATTACGCTGACGGAAATTGCCAGCCTTGGAAAAAACGGGATGACAGATGAAAAAGCGGAGCGGGCAAAAGCGAAAGAGCTGGCGGAACGGGTAGATACCAAAGCGGTCACTATTTTTGATAAGGCAAGTTCTCTTTCCGGCGGTAACCAGCAGAAAATTGTAGTGGCCAAAATTCTTGCTTCCGATTTGAAGGTAATTATTTTGGATGAACCTACCAAAGGTGTGGATGTAGGGGCGAAAGCAGAAATTTATGAAATTATGGGCGAATTGGCAAAACAAGGTTACGCCATTATTATGATTTCTTCCGAAATGCCGGAAATCCTTGGTATGTCCGATCGGATTGTAGTTATGTGCGAAGGCCGGGTAACGGGCGAGCTGAAACGTGGGGAGGCGGCACAGGAAGAAATATTGAAGTTTGCGATGGCAAGATCACCGAAGGCGGCGAAAAATTAGGAGGGCTAAGGATGGAAAAGAAGAAATTCGACTGGAAAAAAATCACTGGCTCCCGCGAAATGAGCTTGGTGATTGTATTAATTGTATTGTGTGTGTTTGTTCAAATAAGGAACAGTTCTTTCCTGACAGGGGAAACGCTGGAGGATATGTTCCGAAACTATGCGGTTATTTTTATCCTGGCATTAGGGATGATGTGTGTGCTGCTTACAGGAGGCATTGACATTTCCATCGGCTCAACGCTGGCTTTTTCAGGGATGGCAGCCGGGCTTGTCATGAGGGATTATATGATTCCGACCCCTGTTTCCTTCCTTTTGTCGATGGCAATCGGCGCAGGTTTGGGGCTGGTAATTGGGGTGGTAATTACAAAAGGAAAGGTGCCGCCTATTGTATGTACTTTGGGTTTTATGAATATCTACCGGGGTCTTACCTACTTGATTGCCAAAAGCCAGTGGGTAGCAGCATACCAGTTTACCGATAGCTTTAAAAATTTTGCATTGACCAAATACCTTGGATTTGGGATTGTGAACAATATGATTGCGGTAACTATTTACTGCTATATTATTTTCTTCGTAGTGATGAAATGGACTACCGTTGGGCGTCGCGTTTATGCGGTAGGCTCCAATGCGGAAGCGGCAGCCGTGTCCGGCATTAATATCAACCATGTGAAAATGGGTGTCTATACATTGATGGGCTTTTTATGCGGGCTGGGAGGTTCCCTTTGGACATCGCTTTATAAATCGGCCCAGGGCGATATGGCTACCGGCATTGAAATGGATGTTATCGCGGCCTGTGTCGTAGGGGGTGTGAGCCTGACAGGCGGGCGCGGTTCTGTAGTAGGCGTGTTTTTAGGCTCATTGACGATAGCTATTATCGGCAAAGCCCTTCCTCTAATCGGGGTTTCCCAATTCTGGCAGAGCGCAATCAAAGGGCTGATTATCCTTGTGGCCGTAGTATTGAACGTATTGGCACAAAGGACGATGGATAAAAACAACCTGAAAAGGAGGGAAATGTAATGGCGACAAAATTAGGAAGAACGATTATTGCAGAACAGCCTTTTTCATGGAAAACATTTTTCCTGAAATGGGAGTGGCTGCTGGTTATCTTATTTCTTGGCATCAATGTGATGAATGCCAGCCTCTCCGAGTATTACTTAAGCGGTGCAGGGTTGTTTAATGCGACCAACTCTTTTCTTGAGAAAGCTTTTGTAGCATTGCCGATGGCTTATATTCTGGTATTGGGGGATATTGATATTTCGGTAGGTTCCACGGCATGTCTTTCCGCAGTGATGCTGGCATATTTCTATAATTTGGGTGTGCCGATGGGGCTATGCATTGTTATCTGCCTTTTGACGGGCACTATCTGTGGAGCAATCAACGGATTGATTTTAACAAAATTTACGGAGCTTGCCCCTATGATCGTCACTTTAGGGACCCAAATCCTTTACCGGGGCATTGCGGAAGCGATGCTTGGCGATGAAGCCAGAGGCGGGCTTTCTAACGTGAAATGGTTTTCCAATTTGTACTGGGGGAAAGTCGGGATTATTCCGATTATGTTAATCTGCTTTGTTGTCTGTGCGGTGGTTTTTGGTTTTGTACTCCATAAGACTTTTTTTGGAAGAAGGCTGTATGCCATCGGAGCCAACAAACTGGCGGCAGAATATGCGGGCATTAAAGTGCAGAAAATACGAATGATTGTGTTTACCCTCACCGGGACTTTTGCAGCGGTAACGGCTATCTTCCTTGCGGCGAGGATGGGAAGCACAAGGGCGGACATTGCAACCGGTTATGAATTGGAGGCAATCGCTATGGCAGTGCTGGGCGGGTTCAGCACGGATGGGGGCAAAGGGAAGTTCCCCGGGCTTATTCTTGCGATTTTCATAGTGGGTATGCTGCGGTATGGGCTTGGACTTATCAATATAGCATCCCAGTTTATGTTGGTAGTTATCGGCGCTTTGTTGATTATTACTGTTATGCTGCCTAATATTAAGTCCATGTTTAAGATAAAAAAGAAAGCATAAATTACGGTACTTTGCAGGGAACCTATAAGGTGGATGATAGGTATGCCGGGGGAACTGCTTTGTATAAATAACAATTCATCATAGAAATGGGAGGAATGAAGGAATGAAGAAAAAAGTATTAAGCGTATTGCTTGCAGCTAGCATGATTAGCGCATTGCTTGCAGGATGTGGTTCCACACCGGCACAGACAGATGCACCCGCTGCAGAAGAGGCGGCTCCGGCAGAGGAAGAGGCAGCCCCTGCAGAAGCAGCTTCTGCAGAAGAAGCTCCGGCAGCAGAAGGTGAAGCGGCAGCAGCAGGCGAAGGAACATTTGCCCTTGTAACCAAGTCCGCAGGAAACCCTTATAACGAAAGGGAAGCAGCAGGGTTTGAAGAAGCGATGAAGGCAATGGGATATTCCGACAGCCAGATTATTATCAGGCATCCGGAATCTGCTACGGCAGACGCACAGATTACAACGATTAATGAATTGATTTCGCAGAACGTAAGTGCAATCGCAATTGCAGCAAACGATATGGATGCATTGCAGCCCGTTTGCGAGCAGGCAGCGTCACAGGGTATCAAGATTATTTCTCTGGATTCTACAGTGAATGCAGCCAGCCGTATGACACACGTGAATCAGGCCGGTACACAGATTATCGGCCAGACATTGATGGATGCGGTAAAAGATTTGGCAGGCGGCGAAGGCCAGTGGGCAATCTTATCCGCAACCAGCCAGGCTTCCAACCAAAACGCATGGATTGCAGCAATGAAAGAAGTTATGGAAGGCGAAGATTATGCAGGGCTGGAATTGGTAGAAGTGGCTTATGGCGATGACGAATACCAGAAATCAGTTGACCAGACACAGGCATTGCTTACTAACTATCCTGATTTAAAAGTTATCTGCGCTCCTACCACAGTAGGTATTATGGCAGCGGCAGGCGTATTGCAGGATAAAAACTCCGAAGTGAAGTTAACAGGCCTCGGGCTGCCTTCCGAAATGGCAGATTATATCGGAACAGACAATGTATGCCCTTATATGTACTTATGGAACCCCATTGATGTAGGCCGTCTTGGCGCATATACATCGGTAGCATTGGTAAACGGAGATATCACAGGTGCAGCAGGCGAAACATTTACGGCAGGCGAAATGGGCGGTTATGAAATCGTAGAAGCTTCTGACGGCGGTACGGAAATCATCGTTGGACCTCCTTTCGCATTTACACCTGAAAACATTGATGAATGGAAGTCTGTATATTAAAAGAGGCGGAAGCAATGATAAAAACATTTAAAATGAAATTATATCCGGGCATGGAAGCGGAATATGAAAAAAGGCACAATCAGCTTTGGCCGGAAATGATTGACATGATTCATGAACATGGCGGCAAAAATTATACGATTGCCCTGGACCCGGAAACATTAACTCTTTTCGGATATATTGAAATTGAAGACGAGGAGTTGTGGAATAAAGGGGCGGATACGGCAATCAACCGCAAATGGTGGGATTTTATGGCGGATATTATGGAGACAAACCCGGACAACAGCCCGGTATGCCATGATTTAAAGCCGCTGTTCCATCTGGATTAAGAAAAAACGGAAAACAGGAAAGCATTCCTTAAGCTTTGTGAAGCTTAGGGAATGCTTTTAACGTAAGTAAAGTGCTTTATCCCTCTGTTCATAATTTCAATATCGCTAACCATTTAAATCTCCCTCCAATCTTCTAATAAAATCTATAGGGTTTAGCATCTGAATTTCGTTTGTCTTATGCTTTAATAGCCTGTCATCTGTAGAAAGGAAACAGTCACAAGATGAATATATTGCACAGGCTATATGGTAAGCGTCTTTTGTTTATTTTATACTGCCACGAGAAAGTTTACAAGGTCTGCACCATTCAAAAATGCCCCACATGGTTTCCAATACAGGACATTTATCTCATTAGTCTTTCCAGTGGCGTCTATAAGATAGAGGGGTCATGGATTCTCTTGCTTTGAATAGGTTGATAAAATGGCTGACATTGTGCATGCCGCAGGCAAAAGCGATTTCCCCCACCGGCATGTGGGTATATTTCAGAAGTTCTTTGGCATAGGTAATCCTCGTATTGACGAGGTAATCCTGAATCGTAATGCCCATGTAGCGTTTAAATTCCCGGGAAAGGTAGTATTTGCTTATATGCTGAAGGCTGGCAAGCTGTTCGAGGGAAGGGTCTTCCTGAAAGTGGGTGTCGATGTATTTGGAGCATCCCTGTACATAGGGAGGGATATCAAAAGAGGATGTACGGCCGGTAAAATTCAGGATAAGCAGTTTTGTCAACAAGCTTAAAATCAGCTGGGAGGTGACAAGTTCGCTGGCAGCAGTCTTGTCCTGGTTTATGGCGATGATTTGCCGAAGGTCGGATTCAAAAGCGGCCTTCTCCGGAATGTCCGGGATGTAGAAGCCGTTTCTTTCAAATTCCTGATAATAGCCCAAGGAGGAACTTCCATAAAAATGGAGCCATAAAAATTCCCACTGGGGGCCTTCCAGAGCATAATAGCGGTGATGCTTTTTGCAGTGGATAAAGAAACACTGGCCGGCGGATAGAGTATATTCGCCGGACTCGTATTGTAAACGTCCGTTGCCGGAGAGGGTATATAGGATAAGGAAAGAATTTAAATTCTTACGCTCGGTAAAATAGGGGGGCATGGTTTTGAAGTAACCGGCTTCCTGCATGTAGAAGAAAGAAGATTTGGCAAGCTGGGTTGGGGTGTTGATGAGGCGGACGGAATCGTCCGTCCATGTGAGGGATGCGCGCTCCAAGTATCGGTTCATAAAGGTTCCTTTCCTGCTTTTTTAGAGCAATAAACTATTATTTTATGGCAACAGTATGGGATGTAAATCATAAAAAATGCTTATATAATAGTATTTATAAAAGAGATATATTAGTACAATATACTATTATATATCATTGCGGAAAAAAAGGGAAGAAGATGGAATAGAAATCATTTTCAATCCCAGGTTTGTGTCGGCGCGGCATCCGCAAACTGAAAAGCCAAATCGGCTTTGTATAAAAAAGCCGCGCAGAAATGAGGTAAAAAATGAAAAAATTAAAGGCAACGAAAAGGGCAAGGATTGGGATTTACACAATGGGACTGAAGACTTATTGGAGCCAATTTACAGGGCTGCGGGAAAGGATGCTGGAGTACGGAGGGTTTATCGCAAAAAAAATTGAAGAGATGGGGGCAGAGGTTTTCTTTTATGGGCTGGTGGACAGCGAAGAAGAGGGAAGGAAGTGCGGGGAGTTTTTTAACGAGAAGGGGGTAAATCTTGTTTTTGCCCATGCAGGAACTTATGTGACAAGCGCGTCGGTGCTTCCGGTGCATCAGATTTGTAAAGCGCCTGTGGTGATTTTGAATTTACAGCCCACTGCGAAAATAAATTATTTGCAGACATCGACAGGGGAATGGCTGGCGCATTGCGGCGCATGCCCGGTGCCGGAGCTGGCGAATGCTTTCCATAGGGCAGGGGTTGCTTACCGGTGTATTAATGGGCTGCTGGGGATGGACTATACGCCCAAGATATCGGTTACGGATGAAAATACGGCGGAAAGGCCGGAAGCGAAACGGGCATGGAAGGAAATCGGGGAATGGGTACAGGCGGCGGAGGTAAAAGCTGCATTGCAATATTGTCGGTTTGGTTTCCTGGGGAATAATTATAGCGGCATGTTGGATTTATATTCGGATTTTACAATGATACAAGCCCAGACAGGAGCCCATGTAGAACTGCTTGAGATGTGTGATTTGGACAGGATGATGGGGGAAGTGACAGAAGCGGAAATAGAGGAAAAGAAAAAGGAAATCGAAGGGTTTTTTACTATCAGCGATGACGTGTCAGCAGACCCTTTGGCACAAAAACCTACAAAAGAACAGTTGGATTGGTCGGCAAAAGTGGCGGCAGCACAGGAGCGGCTGGTAAAAGAATATCGTTTGGACGGATTGGCTTATTATTATCATGGTGCGCCGGATGGGGCTTATGAGAAACTTCAGTCAGGGTTTATTGTAGGGCACTCTTTATTGACGGCAAAAGGCATTCCTTGTGCAGGGGAAGGGGATTTGAAAACCTGTCTTGCCATGAAAATATGTGATATTGTAGGAAAAGGCGGTTCGTTCTGCGAAATCGTAGTAACAGATTACGAAGAAGGCACCATCCTGCTGGGGCATGACGGACCGTTCCACTTGGCGATTGCCCAGGGCAAACCGCTGCTGCGGGGCTTGGGGGTTTATCATGGGAAGCAGGGAACGGGCGTTTCCGTAGAGGCAAAGGTGCGTGCGGGAGAGATTACTAATCTGGGATGCACACAGACGGCAGATGGCAGGCTGAAATTTATCATTACGGAAGCGGAAGCAACGGATGCACAGATTATGACGATAGGCAATACCCAGACCCACGTACGTTTCCAT
This sequence comes from uncultured Kineothrix sp., assembly GCA_910588855.1. Taxonomy (GTDB): domain Bacteria; phylum Bacillota; class Clostridia; order Lachnospirales; family Lachnospiraceae; genus Kineothrix. The sequence goes on from CAJUSR010000016.1 coordinate 70,399, forward strand.
AAAGACCCTGACGCCTATATGGACGAATGGTTTGCGCAAGCCCCTACCCACCACTTTGCTATGAGCGTTGGGCATAATGGGAGATTGTTTGAAAAAATAGCGGATTTGCTTGGAGTGACAGCGGTGGTTTTGGATAAATAACGGATTAGTTACACCACGTTTTACAACTGATTGGAGGACATGCAAGGACAGTTGAAGAGTGGATTGATAAGGACAATATCATCAACCGGTGCATTATTTTCTGTAAAGTGTTCAATGAGCAGGAAAAATAGAATGGAATGATATAAAAAGCAGTTGGCATAATCTGAGAATCATTTCGTATCAAAATAACAGCATAAAGGCGCATGGAACAGTAGATTGTAAACCATGCGTCTTTTTTGCCATATAGGATTCGGGTGTCAAAAACCCTGTCCGGCAGACCGTAGATTTTTCTAATAATTAGAGTATAGAACTATTTAAAAAAATTTTAAATAATTCTTGACTGCCTTATACATATTTCGTATAATCTATTTAAAGATTTATTGAAATAGGGGGCGATATATTGGCGGTAAATGAAATACTTGCAGCGTTGGCAGATGAAAACCGAAGAAAAATTTTGCATAAATTAAAGGAGGGAAAAATAAGTTCCGGTGATTTAGCAAATGCTTTGGGCATGACGCCGCAAGCCCTATCATATCACTTATCAAAGTTAAAAAAGGCAGATTTAATTTATGAGACAAGATTTAAGAACTTTATTTATTATGAATTAAATTTATCTGTACTTGATGAAACTATCATGTGGATTAACGAGTTACGAGGGGGTCAGAAATGAAAACAAAGAAAACAGTATATTATATTTTGATGTATCTTCCTTTAGTGATTGTTTTGATTGCATTGCCATATCTTCCCGAAAAAATTCCTGCCCATTACGGATTTGACAATCAGGTTGACCGTTGGGGAAACAAATATGAGGCTTTGCTGTTTCCAATAATAAGTCTCTTAATGGGGTATTTTCTGCTTAGAATGGCAAAATTGGCGGCGAAGCAGGAAGGACATGGGGAAAACAATAAAAATGTTACCATCATTGTAGGCATTTTATTGCTGGTATTGTTTAATGCCTTGAATGCCTATTCCCTTTACACAAGCTTGCACAAAGTTGAAAATTTATCATCTGTTTCATTGGATATTGGTCAGCTTGTTTTTGGTATCATTGGCGTGTTGATGATTGTTCTAGGAAATGTCATGCCTAAGCTGCGGATGAACTCTACGATAGGGCTAAGGACACCTTGGAGCATGAAAAATGAAGTAATATGGAAAAAATGCCAACATATAGGAGGGATTTCCTTTATCATTGGGGGGATTATTATAATAGGCATTTGTATAGCTATGAAAGGTACTTCTTGTTTACTGTCTGTTTTAGGGGTATGGGCAATTCTGATAGTTATTGATGTTTTCTTAACATATATAGTTGCTAAAAGGAACTGATATAATATAAGCTTCGGCTTTTCAGTATTATCAGTAAAAAGAAAGACATATAAAAACTTAATATAGAAACGGTTGAGGATATGCAGAACCAAAGTGATTATCACTTGAAGAATTAAAAGAACTTGAAGCCGAGGTTATGCAGTTGGCGTAATCAACAGGACAATTTAATATCAATAAAACAGCGTAAAGGCGCATGGAGCAGTAAATGGTAAACCATGCGTCTTTTTTTACGCTGAAAAGAAGGAACATGAGCGACAATATTCAGAACACTAACATACTATTGATAAGACATGGTATTTAGTCCAATGTCATTTAGTTAGTGCCTTGATTCAGCCGTGAGGAACATAAAATGCTCAAGGAACCCGTTAAAAAACGTCGGCACTTAACGAGGTTCCTCACGAGTTTAGTGTCCGCTACGCTTTTTACCGAGCGAAAGCGTGGTGACGGAGCATTTTATGCTCCTCACGGCGTCTGGTACCGTTAACTAAATGACATTGGTATTTAGCCGAGGTACATTTTTCTGCTACAAGTATCCAAAACATAGAGGAAAAGTTAAAGCGTGTCATTCTCCATGACATAGAGCATGGGAAACAGAGCAAATCAAGAAAAAGTGATGAAAAATGATGAATACGTCCTTGACAAGTAGCAAAGGGGTTAATAATATTGACATTTTGCTCGAGGGGGGTATATAATGGACAAAAAAATGGCGAAAGTGCAGCAAATATGTCGAAAAGTTTTATATTCGCAAATGTAAATGAAAGAATAGGGTTAGAATGCCAGAAGTCTTCCGCCGTGCAAAAGCTTCCGATTGCATAAAAGCTGCTTACATATTTTTGGTGAAGCGCTAAATGATGCCGGATAGCAGACTTTTTGGAACTCTAATCAGAACAGGGAAGGAAATGGAAAGTACAAAAGAAAAGTATAGGCATGAATTAAAGTATATAGTGGATGAAAGAGAAGCGGAATTGGCAGTTGCCAGAATCCGGCAGTTTATGAAGACCGATGAGTATCATCCCGAAGGGAAATACCGGATTAGAAGCGTATATTTTGACGATATATGGAACTCTGCATTGATGCAGAACATGAACGGGGTATCGCCCAGAAGCAAATACCGGATAAGAGTTTACAATGAAGAGAAGGGGAATATCCGTTTGGAACAGAAAATCAAAAACCATGATATGACGAAGAAAAGAAGCTGTCTTTTATCATTGGATGAATGCAATGGTCTCCTTCAGGGATGTGCGGAGGGGATTGGGCCGGAAGAAGGCGGGGAAGGCAGGGGATTGCTGCTGGATTTGGGCCGGAAGATGCATTGGGATTATTTAAGGCCGAAAGTGATTGTCGAATATGAAAGAACCGCCTTTACCTATAAGCAAGGGAATGTCAGGGTGACTTTTGACAGGAATTTGGCAACTTCCAACTATGTCTGTAAGCTTTGGGATAATAAACTGCCCAAGAATCCGGTGATGGGCAATGGAAAATGTGTGATGGAAGTAAAGTTTGACGAATTTCTTCCGGGATGCGTCAAACAGGCACTGGATACAGGGAAAATGGAGCGGGTTCGGTTTTCTAAATATACGTTATGCAGAATGAAAGGTACGATGGAAAAATGGGCATGAATGATATCATTAAAAATTCGATTTTGGAGGCTGTAGAAGGCAATACGCTTTCTATGTGGGCAATCTATGTGACTTTAGGGACAGGGATTTTGTTTTCCCTGTATATTTATGGGATTTATTATCTCTCCCAGAAAAAAGGGTTTTATAATAAACAGTTCAATGTGGTTTTGGGGGTTCTTCCCATCATTACCGCAGGGATTATTTTGGCCATGCAGTCAAATCTGGTGATTTCCCTGGGGATGGTAGGGGCTTTGTCGATTGTCAGATTCCGGACGGCAGTGAAAGAGCCGAAAGATTTGCTGTTTCTTTTTTGGTCAATTAGCGTAGGGATTATCCTTGGGGCAAGGAATTATGTATTAGCTTTTGCAGTCTGTATGGTAGTAACGATTGTGCTGTTTCTTTTGGAATTGCTGCCGGAGGGGAGAGCTACCATGCTGCTTGTAGTCAATATGGACAAAGACGGGAACGAGGAGGAAATCCTTTCCATCCTGTCCAAATATGTAAGGCGTTCTAAGATAAAGACGCGCAACCGGACGATGGATGGGCTGGATATGATTATCGAGTGCGGAACAAAAAAGGAAAGCGAGTTGTTGGAAGAAGTTTCCGCAGCAGGGCATGTCCGCAGTGTTTCCATGATTGCCCATGACGGAGAAGCGGTTTATTAACGGCAGGAATGGTGGAACCGATGGAGAAAAGAGCAAAAATTATACTTCTGTCTTTATTATCATTTCTTTTTTTAATCTGTCTGTTTTGGGGCGGCAGGCAGTTTCGGACAGTAAATGTGCATATGGTACAGGATGCGTCTATGGAAACTGCAGCGGCCGCGGAAATCCGGACAGAAGATTCTTCTATTAAAATCAATGCTTTCCAATCGGATAATGGGGATTCTTATATTTTTCTGCCTTCTTGTGCGGAAGGGAAAAGGCTGGCTGTGGACGGGGGGGATGTTCCGATATCCTGCCGGACGGTGGAATCCGGTTTATCCATTGCCTGTGGACAGGGCCATACTTTGACAATTTTGACTGGTTCGGAGATACCTTCCGTTTTTCTGACACTGAAACACGATATTTCCTATATTGGCTCGGATAAATCCCTTTCCGATTCCGGTCAGGCAGTGTTTTTGGATGCGGATGGGAAAACAGTGTATACCGGTGGGCTGGAAAGAATTAAAGGGAGAGGGAATACCAGTTGGGAACAGGAAAAGAAGCCTTATAATATCGTTTTGAAAAATGCGGTATTGTTGCCGGAAACCGGCTATGCAGCATCGGAATTTGCATTGGTTTCATCCAGCGACATCAGCTTTTTGCGCAACCGGATATCCAACGGAATGGCTGAAGCGATGGGGGGTTCTTATGTGGAAGGGATTTGCATTCATTTGTATATCAACGATACCTTCCAAGGGGTATATGAAATGTATCCAAAGATAAATCCGGAAAGCCTTGGCATTTGGGATTTGTCGGCTGAGACAGAGCAGGTAAACCGCTGCCGGTCTTTGCCTGTGCAATCCACCACAGGGGTGAGGCTGGATGATTGGAACCAATCGCTGACCGGAAAATGGTGGGATTATGAAAACAATCCGGAAAATATCACAGGCGGGTATCTTTTGGAAATGGATCATGCAGCCCGTTATGAGGATGAGCCCAGCGGATTTATTTTGGACAGCGGGGCATATGTAGTTTCCAAATCCCCTTCCCGCTTATCGGAGGCACAATACCAATATATCTCCGGGTATATGCAGGAATGTGAGAATGCCATGATTTCCGGTGTGGGGAAAGATTCTGTGGAAGAACTGTCGCAATATATTGATATTTCCAGTTTTATTGCCAAATATCTTGTGGAAGAGGTCAGCAAAAACATCGACTGTTCCTCCACCAGCCAGTATTTTTATAAAGATAAGGACGGTATCCTCTATGCAGGGCCGGTATGGGATTATGATTGGGCTTATGGGGTAGAGAGGATACAGGAAGGTATTGATTATCTTGACCCGGAAGGGTTTTCGGCAAGAGAGGTACCAGGAACATTGAAATGGTGGCAGCTCCTTTACTATAACAATGCGGTGTACCAAAATATGGTTGGAACATATGAAAAAACCTTATACCCCTATCTTAATCGGATTACCCAGTCGGAGTTATCCAATTGGGCGGAGGAACTTGCCCAAAGCGCCGTTATGGATTATTGCCGCTGGGGGCGGTGCGATTTGTCGGATTTGTCCGAAGTTGAAGATTTTTACTATGGCCAGGTAGCGGCAGTGAAGGATTTTTTGCTGGCGAGGAAAGAATTTTTGTACCGGGAATGGGTGGCGGGAGGAGGTTTTTAGACGGAAGCTTTCAATCCGGTTAGGTTTGTGATAAAATGAAATATAAATCTGATAAAGCCGGAAAGCGGGTACAAGGGATGAAGCTGCTGATTGTAGATGACGAAAAGTTAACGAGGGATGGGCTGATGAACAGCATTGATTGGGAGCAGCTAGGGGTCGATGCGGTGGCGCAGGCCGATGACGGGCTGCATGGCTTGGAACTGGCGGGAGGGTTTCAGCCGGATATTGTATTGAGCGATGTGCGGATGCCTCGGATGAGCGGGATTGAGATGGCAGAAAAGCTACAGATGCACAATCCCGATATCAGCATTATTTTTATGAGCGGATATTCAGATAAGGAATATTTAAAAGCGGCAATTAAGCTGAAAGCAGTCAGTTATGTGGAAAAGCCTATTGATTTGGAGGAAATAAAAGAAGCAGTCAGGAGAGCTTGCCAGGACGTGGTGGCGGCAAGGGAAGCGGCAGGGATTAAGGCACTGTCGATTTCCATGTCCCGTTCGTCTTTGGCGGAGCGGTTGGCGATGGCGCCAAGAGCGGATAAAATGCTGATGAAAGAGGAAGATATGGAATTTCCTTTTCCGACTGACCGGCATACCCTATTTTTTACTTTTTTGATTCAGTTTTATCATATCAGTTATATGATAAACGGATTAGGGGAGATGATAGAGCCGCATATTGGGCATGTCCTGACATCGTTCGGGCTTAGGGAAATCCATTCCGTCAGGCAGGGAAATTTGTTCTTTTATCATGTTTGGGGGGTTAAAAGGTTTACGGACAGGGAGAAAAACCTGCTTGGAACGAAGCTGGAGGAGGCTTTAAAATCTTTATCGCTTCATTATCATATTGTATTCGGGAAAAATGTAGAGGGGATGGCGGAAATCCACAATTCCTATAATTCTGCCGTCATAGAATTGCAAAGTTCGTTTTTCAGCCCGGACAATACACATCGCATTTATAAGCATAGGGATGACTATGATATTTTCCATGGCCTTGAGGATTTGGATATGGAAAACCGGTTGGAGGAATGCCTTTTACATAAAAATGAGAAAGAAACCTTTGCCATGTTGGAGGAGATGGTAGAAAGGCTTGTTGCCATGAAAAATATCCTGCCCAATCAGGTGAAGGATTTGTATTATAAATTGTTCGGCGTAGTTAGGAACATTTACCGTACGCTGCAGATACAGACGGTGGAAGAGGGGGAATCGGACAATAGTTTGTGGGGTTCCCTTTCTTCGTGCGAATCGGTTTATGAATTGCATGAATTGTTAAAAGAACGGATATCGTATTTCTTTTCCTCGGCGGGAAGTATGGGGGAAGAAAATTCTACGGTTTATTTAATCAAACAGTTTATTGCTGACCGTTATCAGGATGAAGCTTTGTCGGTAAAGGATATCAGCGCCCATGTAATGCTGTCTTCTTCTTATGTCTGTACCTTGTTTAAAAATGATACAGGTATGACGCTGAACCAGTATTTGACGGAATACCGTATCGAAAGGGCGAAAAAATTATTGGCGGACCCGCGATACAAAATTATTGATATTTCTGCAAAAGTCGGTTACAGCGATGGCAATTATTTCGGAAAGATTTTTAAACGGGTATGCGGTATGTCGCCGTCGGAGTACAGGGAAAAGGAGACTGCTGCATTAAGGGGGGAATTTTCTCATGATTAATGGGGTACGTTCCATGTTGCGTTATTTCCTGCATGATATGAAATTAAAATATAAATTCATGATTACGAACATGATACTTGTGCTGGTACCCACAATTGTTCTGTTCGCGTTCCTGTATGGACGGCTTTCTCACATTATTGAGGTAAATGCCATTGAGTCCGAGCAGGCGATTGTAAACCAGACAGCAAGTACGTTGGAAGCTACAGCGAACCAAATTATTTACATTATGAATAATATTACTGCTTCCCCGTTCCTTTCCAAGGCTGTTTATACATCGGATATCCACGGATATTTGGAGGATATGCAGGGCAGTGAAGAGGCCAGGGAGTTTTATAGCAGCATTAATGCGGTGATTGACCACGAGTTTATTAAAGCGGTAAAAATATATTTACCGGAACAGGAGGGGGAATTGGGGGATTACGGGGATGCCGGCATTATCGAGCCTGTAACGGCGGTGAAGGGAAGCCACTGGCACGGGATTTTCGATGGTTCCCCTAAGACGGTGTCTTTATTCTGCCCAAGCTTTTATTTGACGAGTTCCGAGATAGAAAATTTGGGGGATATGGCATATATCAGGAAATTTACCAATATTGCCAATCCGGAAGAAACAAGCATTTATATTGCCATTTATTTTTCCAAGGAACATTTACAGAATATCCTGCATCAAAACTTAACAAGCATAAACAGCGTGTATTATATTATCAACAGCAGGGATTGTATTGTGGCAGCGTCCAGCCCGGTTTTGGCAGGGACTTATTTCATGAGCTATGATACGATTCAGCAGACCATCGGGGATACGCAGGAATTTACGATGGGAAGGATATTGGATGCAAGCCTTTATATGGGTTACCGGGAAATCGGCCGTACCGATTGGAGGCTGGTATCTGTCATTCCGGAGGACAGCGTGTTTACGGAAAGCCAAAGGGTTCTGTTTAATACCATGTACCTTTACTTGTTTTTTGTGCTGTTGGCCTGCAGTGTTGCGCTGGCTTTGTCCGGCAATATTGCAAGAAGGCTTTCCAAGGTGGTGGAAAAGATGAACCTTTACCGGGATAAGATGCCGGTGAAGTTTGAAAATAACGAAGACAAGGACGAGATAGGGCAGTTGGTAGGGAATTATAATATTATGGTAGACCGCATCAATGATTTGATGACGGAGCAGACGAGGACGGCGGAAAAGCTGAAAGTATCCGAAGTGAAAGCTCTGCAGGCCCAGATTAACCCCCATTTCCTCTATAATATGCTGGACATGATAAACTGGCTGGCGCAGAGCGGGCAGCAGGAAAAAGTGTCGGCTGCTATCCAGACTTTATCTAAATTTTATAAACTGACATTATCGAAAAAAAATATTACTATCCCTATCGGGGAGGAGCTTCGGCATGTGAGCTTATATGTGATGCTGCAGAATATGAGGTTCGAGAACAAGATAGAGTTTATCGTGGATGTGCCGGATGAAATTATGGAATATGAGATTCCTAAACTGGTGCTGCAGCCGATTGTGGAAAATTCTATTTTACACGGCATTTTTGAAAGGGAATCAAAGGCCGGGAATATCGTTATTATGGCATGGACGGAAAACGGCGATATTATTTTTACTGTGTCGGACACGGGCATGGGAATCCGCCCGGAGCGGTTGAAGACCATTTTAGACGGCACGGAGGAAAGCGAGCATGGGAGCAATATTGGGATTTATAACACCCACATGCGCCTTAAGTATCTTTATGGGGAAAAATACGGCCTTCATTTTGAGAGCAATTATGGTCAGGGAACGGAAGTGCAGGTGAGGATTCCTGCGGTTTGGAAGCCATCTTAATGGAGGCAGCATATTCGGAAGGAGTCATTCCGGCCAGTTTTTTAAATTGCCTGGAAAAATAATGGATGGAATTGTAACCAAGGTAATCTGCAATTTGCGAAAAATTCATCTCCTGGCTGCGGATAAGCTGTTTTGCGGCAGTGATTTTCATTAAAGAAAAATAATCAATGATTCCATAACCGGTGTTGTCACGGAAAACTTGCTGCAAAAGCGAACGGCCGATAAGATTGTCACGGCATATCTGTTGGATAGACAGATGCTCGTAAATATGCTCTTCCATATAAGAAATAATATTGTAAAACAGCTCATCTTCGTTCCGTTTCCGTACGGACTTCGGAATAGTGGCAAAAGCGCTGTCCGTACTCCTGTTACGGATTAACTGTATCAGGAATTGTTGTAGATAAATCAGGATGAGTTGTTCGGAACCGAAAGGGATGGACTCAGAGGAACGGCGGACAAGCGGGCTGTAATAAGGAGAGTTGAGCTGGGAGGAATAGGTAAGCCTTGCTTCACGGATAATGTTTCTAAGGAGCGAACGTTCCAACGGCCCGATTTCCAATATTTTCTTCCGGAAAAATTTCATGGCTGGGGAATCACAGGAAAAGCCTATGGCAATCAGGTTGGGCGTAACATCCCCGTGGGCATGTATCTGGTGGGGCTCATGGGGCTCATGGAAAATGATGTTGTCTTTATTCAGCGTATAGTTGATGGAACCGGCAGACACATTGGCCACACCTTTGTCCACACAAAGAAATTCCCAGAAATCATGGGATTCTTCTTTAAAAATGAAATCATTGACGGATTGGAAATAATGGATGGAAATAATTTTATCAATGATAAATTCTTGTTTTAAAGTAATGCTTTCGTAAGACATAACCCCTCCTTGTGGCATCGTGCTGCGGATACACGACTGACATTTTTTACGACTGCCATTATTTGTCAAATAAGATGAACAATCGTACAAAGCTTTTTTTAGAAAACAATTTATAATGGATAATAGCATATATCTGTTCCGCAGACGTATACCTAGTAAAAGTATATATGATACATGCGGGAAAAGAAAGTAAATATTTATAAAAGTCTTTTACGGAAATATTGTGGGTATATTCAGCAAATATATTGGCTTTCAATTGCTTAAAACTTGTAGTTGGGAAAGGAGAATAGTAAAAAATGAAAAAACCGGTTTTGGTAATTATGGCAGCAGGGATGGGCAGCCGTTATGGAGGCTTGAAACAGATTGACCCGGTGGACGGGCAGGGGCATATTATTATGGATTTTTCCATATATGATGCACTGGAAGCAGGGTTTGAAAAGGTAGTCTTTGTGATTAAAAAAGAAAATGAGAAAGATTTCCGGGAAGTCATTGGGGATAGGATTGCAAAAATAATAGAAGTGGAATACGCATTTCAGGATGTGGATGATATACCGGAAGGCTTTCAGGTACCGGAGGGGAGAGAAAAGCCCTGGGGAACCGGCCATGCAGTATTGAGCAGCAGAAAAATTGTAGATGGCCCTTTTGTTGTCATTAATGCGGATGATTATTATGGAAAGAGCGCCTTTTCCCAAATTTATGATTACCTTACGACTCATGAGGATGGGAAAAAATACAATTATGTTATGGTAGGATATGTGCTGGAAAATACATTGACGGAGAATGGGCATGTGGCAAGGGGGGTATGTACCACCGATGAAAACAGCCGTTTGTCCGGGATTACGGAGAGGACAAGGATTGAAAAGAAGGGGGAAGAGACGGCATATACGGAAGACGGAGGGGCGACTTGGCATGTAATCCCCGAAGGAAGTATTGTGTCTATGAACCTGTGGGGATTTACGGGGAGCTTTATGAAGGAACTGGAAGCAGGGTTTGCCCCGTTTTTGGAAAAAGGGTTAAAGGAGAACCCGTTAAAATGCGAGTATTTTCTCCCCAGCGTGGTGAATGGGCTGTTGGAGAGCAGAAAGGCAGAAGTTACCGTGTTAAAGTCTTATGACCGTTGGTATGGAGTGACATACAAGGAAGATAAACAGACGGTTTCAGATGCAATTGAAAGGATGAAGGAAGAAGGGCTATATCCGCAGAAATTGTGGGAGAAGAGCTAAGATGCCAAATCCCTGGATGGGAAGGTAATCCATTTTTAACCGCAAACTTGTAAGGGAAGGGAAAATAAGTATATTAAATTAAGAAAGAAGATAATAAGGGATAAAGACAAAGAACCCGGCATGCAGGGTTCTTTGTTGCAAAGGAAGGTAAAATCAGGAGGGAAAAATAGCATGAAAAGGCAAAGCATAGATAAAATAGCGAAGGAGTTTGCGGCAGACCATCCGGCAGTAAAAAAGCTAAAAGATGTGCCGGTGAAAAGAAAGCTGTCTGCGTTATCAAAAGTTTTGATTTCCGGGATGTTGTTTATAGCTGCGGTTGCCGCGGTAGGGCTATGGATGGTAAAATCCCAGGCAGGAACGATTAGCGGAAATTGGATGCCGTCTGCCATTTTAGCGGAAGATTTGAAGGCTCTGACAGCGGAATATAGGATTTTGCAGTATGGGCATATTGTTTCCGGCTCGGAGGAAGACAAGAAACAATATGAAAATGAGATGGAGCAGCTTTTAGCTGTTATTGAGGAACGGACAGCCATATATGAGGACTATATCAGAAAAGAGAAAGACAGGGTTTTGTTTGAAGAAGCAAAGAAACAATGGAATACCTATTTGGAGGTAAGCAGCCAGATTATGGAAGCGAGCCGGACAGGGGAAAATGTTCAAGCCGGGGAATGGATGGCAGCAGAGGCAGAAACCTATTTTGACAGCTATAATGAAAAAATGGGTGAGTTGACCGAGTATAATTCCAATGGAAGCTTGGCAGCATCCAAAAAGGTGAATAGTACATATTGGTTTTCTATGGTTCTTATGCTTTCCAGCGCGGTTGCGGCAATGATAATAGGAAGCATAGTTTCCATAGCGGTAAGGACAATTGTTGTTAGGCCGCTTAGGGACATTACAAAGGCAATTAAAGGGATTCAGGAAGGGAAGCTGGATACCCGGTTAGAGTATGAAGCAAAAGATGAACTTGGGGAAGTGGCAGATAATATCAGGGAGTTTATCCAGAACCTGGTAGCCATTATCCGTGACGAAAGCGATATTTTGGCAAAGATGGCGGAAGGCAACTTTGACGTCAGCTCCCACCAGAGGGAGAAGTATCTGGGCGATTTCCAATCCATATTGGAATCCATGAAGGAAATTAAGTATAAATTGGGGTCTACCATTTCCAATATTTATAAGTCCTCCAATCAAGTGAGTGCAGCCTCCGAGCAAATGGCAGCTTCTGCCCAATCTCTGGCGGAAGGTTCTACGGAACAGGCAGAAAGCGTACAAAACATAGCGACAATGGTTGTGGATATGGGGGAGAAGGCGTCCAATGGGGCAAAACGGGCAGAAGAGGCAAGCAATTATGCTGTTGAAGTGAAGCAGCAGGCAGAAAAAGGAAATGCCCAGATGGAAAGGATGATGCGGGAAATGGATATTATTTCCCAAACATCCAAAGAAATCGAAACCATTATTGATACGATTGAAGAGATTGCAGAACAGACGAATTTGCTTGCATTGAATGCTTCTATTGAAGCGGCCAGAGCAGGAGAAGCCGGACGGGGATTTGCCGTGGTGGCAGGGGAAATCGGGAAATTGGCAGGCCAGTCGGCGGAAGCGGCAACCAACACCAGGGAATTAATCCAAAAATCCATGAGCGAAGTGGAAAGCGGGAATGGGATTGCAAAAGAAACGGCAGAAGCTTTCTATGCGGTAAATGAAGGAATCAAGAAAGTGGTGGAGCTGAATGGGATTGTGAAGGAAGATTGTGAAAACCAGGCACAGGGGGTTAATGAAATTAATGAAGGAATCGAAATAATTTCCGGTGTGGTGGAAAGCAATTCCGCAGCCGCAGAGGAAAGTTCGGCAACCAGCGAGGAACTTGCAGCACATGCCCAGACTTTGCAGGCTATGCTGACACAGTTTACGTTTTCTGGTTAATCCATATAAATAGAATAGGAAATAATAGGATGCCGCAGGAACCGGTTTGTAGAAAAGTGGTTCCTGCTAAATACAAAAGAGCTACAGCACATAGCATTTATGCGGAGAAGAACGGTTTTACAGGCATACGCCACCTTACCGGAATGTAAACCGCTTAATTGATACAAAGGGCATGAACAGAATATTAGTAAAACCGCCGAAAACAAGGGATTCAGGGGGTTTGTCAAGAAAAGTGTGTAAATTAATTTGATTTTTTTCGGCGGTCTTAATT
>CAJUSR010000017.1 GCA_910588855.1 uncultured Kineothrix sp.
CCAGCGTTCCCGAGGTGACTCGAACACCCGACCTACCGCTTAGGAGGCGGTCGCTCTATCCATCTGAGCTACGGAAACGTGTACTACTTTACTAAATTTTTTGATTGATTAATCAACCGCTGAAAAATATTCTACCATAAAACTAAAACAATATCAATAAAAATAATTTATAATTTTCATCAAATACCTTCCGGGAAATTAATATATCCCTGCATCCAAATGGAACCTTTGAAACGGCGCCCAATTTGTGGTTCACCATATAAATCTTCTTCATTAATGCATAAGTTAAAGATTAATTCATTGCAGCTGATAGTCATTTGATATATAGTTTCCAAAGTTAGTTTGTTAATCACTTTATTGCAGTCCAATATTTCCCCTAATATAGAATACTGGTCGCATTCCACCCCATAAGGCATAAAATAAGTATCTACCAAAGTAAAGACATCTTCCTTTTGGATTTTTTTTGATATAATTGTATAAGTATCCATATCTTCCAAAGTCAGGCTTTCTATGGCATCTTCATCGCCTCTTCTGGCTGCGGCAATTAAAGAATTTCTATCATTGGATGCTTTTTTTATAATCTTTTTGTCTTTTTCATTTTTTATAATTGGCATCATTATTTTTCCCTGCAAAGAAAGCGCAGATAAAGTAAGGGTTGTTCCGTTAATAGGAAGCCTTTTGCTATTACGGGATTTTACATAGGGAATCATGTTTTGTAGATAAAAAATTAACGAAACACCAACTTTAATATCATCACATATTCCGGCATAGGATTCTGTGCCTGCATGACGTTCTACGGATACATCTTCTTCGGAACTTATTTCTGTTCCTCTTAAATATGGATAATAATAATCAAACGAAAATTTATCTTCCGAATCAAATTCACCGCAGACAGCTATACCAATATTTTCAGCGAAATCCTTACAAAATTCTGCCAATATTGTTTCATTCCCATTTGAAGTATATGCCCTTTCATCTGCATTTACAATAATATCCGTAATTAGATTCTGCAACTCTTTTCTATTTTTGATCTTACTGAATCCAATTGCCCTCATATATTTATGCAAAGATTTCACCTCTTTTCAAATCATATTTTTTAGAAACTATAAATCTATTTTATTAATTCCTGTCCGCCCATGTATGACCGAAGGACTTCAGGAATTTTGACGGAACCGTCTTCTTGAAGATTATTTTCCAAAAATGCAATCAACATCCTTGGGGGAGCAACTACCGTATTATTTAATGTATGCGCAAAGTATTTTCCTTTTTCCCCATTTACACGGATTTTTAATCTTCTCGCCTGTGCATCCCCTAAATTAGAACAACTTCCCACTTCAAAATATTTTTTCTGTCTGGGGGACCAAGCTTCTACATCATAAGATTTTACTTTTAAATCGGCCAAATCGCCGGAACAACATTCAATCGTCCTTACCGGAATATCCAAAGAACGGAATAAATCTACTGTATTCTGCCATAATTTATCAAACCACATTGGCGATTCTTCCGGTTTGCAAACAACTATCATTTCCTGTTTTTCAAATTGATGAATACGGTATACCCCTCTTTCCTCCAAACCATGAGCCCCTTTCTCCTTTCTAAAACAAGGGGAATAGCTTGTAAGTGTTTTTGGAAGTTCTCCCTCCTGAATAATTGTATCAATAAATTTTCCAATCATAGAATGCTCAGAAGTACCTATTAAATATAAATCTTCTCCTTCTATTTTATACATCATAGCATCCATTTCTGCAAAACTCATAACTCCGGTAACTACATTGCTCCGAATCATAAAAGGAGGTACACAATAAGTAAATCCTCTATTTATCATAAAATCTCTTGCATAGGATATCACTGCGGAATGGAGCCTAGCAATATCCCCCATCAAATAATAAAACCCGTTTCCTGCAACTTTCCGCGCGCTATCCAAATCAATCCCTTTTAACTTTTCCATAATTTCTGTATGATAAGGTACTTCAAAATCCGGAACAATAGGTTCCCCATATTTTTCAATTTCTACATTTTCCGTATCATCTTTTCCAATCGGAACGCTTGGATCAATGATGTTTGGAATTGCCATCATAATTTTATTGATTTTTTCTTCCAATTCCTTTTCTTTTTCTTCTAATTCTGCAAGCCGTTTTGCCCCGGCTGCCACTTCTGATTTCTTTTCTTGTGCTTCTTCTTTCTTCCCTTTTGCCATCAATGCACCGATTTCTTTAGAAATCTTATTTCTATTCGCACGCAAATCATCAGCTTCTTGTTTTGCTTTCCTGCTTTCCGTATCCAACAATATTACTTCATCAACTAAATCTAATTTATTGTCCTGAAATTTCTTTTTAATATTTCCCTTTACTACTTCCGGGTTTTCCCTTAAAAATTTAATATCAATCATAATCCATTCTCCTTATTAAATTTAAACCTACTAAATATTTTCTATTACTTTTTCTATAAAAACACTTTTATCTGTTAGAAGATCTTTCACAAAATCATGCTGAATCCTATCCCCTTTTTTATCATAAATAATTTTTATAAAAGGCCTGTCCGGATTATTTTTGTTTTGCCGTAAGACAATCCCTATTTCCCCTTCATTCGTAAGAACATAAGAGCCTGCCGGATAAACTGCCGTAAATTCTAAAAGCACATCCACAATATCGCCGTCGAATAAAATATCTTTATTTTTTTTCAAATACTGAATTGCCTCAAAAACTTTCAGCCGCTGATGACCAATACCACATATCATTTCGTCAAACTGTTCACAGATATTTACAATCTTTACTTCTAAAGGTACATAAATAGACTTGAGCGGATATCCGGTACCATCCATATTTTCATGATGATACAAAATAATATCTTTACTGAGTTCCGATATCCATGTTTCATTTTTTAATGCCGAATATCCATAAATAGGATGTTTTTTATATTCAGCCAATTCCATTTCAGAAAATTCCTGCATATCTTTATTTGTATAATCGACTGTAATATACCTTAAGCCCAAATCATGAAGAAGGCATCCCACTCCAATATCATGTATCCTACTTTGAGGGATTTTCATTTTTAGTCCCATTAATATTGCCAAAGTACATATATTTATAGAATGTTCATAAATATCGGAACTTCTTTCTTTAATATCATAAATTCTTTCAATTACTTCTTCTTCTTCTAAAAGATTACTAATGATATTATCTGCTGTCTTACTAAGTTCCACTAACTCATCGCTATTCCTGTAAGTATGCTTTTCTATAATTTCTTTTACTTTATCTTTAAAATTCTTTCCAGTTTCATCTTTTAATATTTTGACTTCATGTGTACTTATTTCATCTTCAACAAAAACCTCTCTAATACCCAATTCCCCTAATTTTTCAATATAGTCTTTTCTCAGCTTTGTTCCTTCGGATAATAAAATCTTATAATCAGGAGTCATAACTGTCTTAGCCAGTATTTCCCCTCCCTTTAGATCGACAATCTTTTGTATCCTCATACTGATTTCCCCTGTCTTTCCATCAAGAATCAATTCCCATCGCCATATCCAGCGCCTGTTTTTCTTCTTCTCCCAATAGAATACTGCACTGTCCATTTTTTATTTCTTTTGAATAAGAATAACAACCTTCTGTACTATGGACGGAATTAATAATAAATCCGCAATCATTTTCATTTAAAAGTGCAAGGCTAAAACTAAGCTGTCCTCCCATTTGTTTAAATGCATCATATTTGACAATACCAACTTTTTGAAAAGATAATTCCTGTTTTTTAAACAATTCCCTTATATCATTTTTATTTTTTTCAATTGAAACTTTAATAAATTTATTATCCTCGTATAAACCGATAATATCTTTTTCCAGGCTTTTTGCATCTTTTCCTTGCATAAATACTGAATATTTCTTTTTTAATTTCGATAGTTTTACCATTTGGATGATAATCAATATAATAGATATGGCAATTACCGCTGCCATCCCTATTAAAATATATCCAATATCAACGTTGCCTAAACCTATGTAGTTAAATACCTGACTGTTCACAATTTCCTCCTATTGTACTTTAAATATATATTATATAATATATCCATAATCCTCAATGATAAAATAGTATCATTTTTTATAAATTTCTAATGCATGAGCCTATCCGTAATTTTTTCCAAATCATCATTATTATAAAATTCTATTTCAATCTTTCCTATCCCTTCCCCTTTTGATGAAATAGCCACTTTTGTACCAAGAGACTGCTTTAACTTTTCTTCTATATCCTGATATATAATTTCTAAACTTTTATCTTTTTCAATTTTCTTTTTCTCTTTTATCGGTTTATTTAAATCTTTTACCAGCTTTTCTACATCCCTCACACTAAGTTTTTCATCAAATATTTTTTGTGCAATAGTATACTGTTGTTCTTTATCTTCGATTGAAATTAATGCTCTGGCATGCCCGGTCGTAATCATATCATCTATAATCATCTGCTGTACTTCATCGCAAAGTTTTAACAACCGCATTGAATTTGTTACAGCCGTCCTACTTTTTGATACTCTTTCAGCAACTTCATCCTGTTTCAAATTAAATTCCGTCAAAAGCCTTTTATAAGCCATAGCCTCTTCGATTGGATTCAAGTTTTCACGCTGGATATTTTCAATCAAAGAAATTTCAACTATTTCCTGTTCTGTTAAATCCCTTATTATAACAGGAACTTCTTTCAAACCAGCCATTTTGGCAGCACGCCATCTTCTTTCCCCTGCTACAATTTCATAATAAGTTTTTCTATCCTGCACTAAAATTGGCTGCAATAACCCGAACTGTTTAATTGATTCCGCAAGTTCCAACAAAGAATCTTCATCAAAATTTTTTCTAGGCTGTTCCCTATTTGGTTCCACCATCGTTATCTTAACTAATTTTTCTGAACTATCATCTACACTATTATCCACTTTTACTTTTTCATTTTTTACTTCTATTGTACTCGGTATTAATGCATCAAGTCCCTTCCCTAATCCTCTTGCTGCCATATTTGTTCCTTTCCGCTTTTACGCTAAAATCATTTTTTAATTATTTCCTCTGCCAACATCATATATGCTTCTGCGCCAGCAGATTTTGGGTCATATTTATTAATTGGCAACCCATAGCTCGGTGCCTCTGCCAAACGTATATTTCTTGGAATAACTGTATTATAAATATTTTGATTTAAATGACTTTTCACGTTTTCCACGACTTGCATTGATAGATTAGTTCTAGAATCATACATAGTAAAAACAATGCCTTCCATATCCAAATCAGGATTCAATCTTTCTTTTACCAAATTCACAGTATGTATTAATTGGCTTAACCCTTCCAAAGCGTAGTATTCGCACTGGATAGGAACTAAAACGGAATCTGCAGTGGTCATTGAATTAATGGTTAACATATTAAGGGAAGGAGGGCAATCAATAATAATATAATCATACTGATCCTTTATCCAATCCACTTCATTCCTCAATATAAATTCCTTTTTATCTACCCCTATTAATTCTATTTCAGTTGCCGCTAAATTTACATTAGAAGGAATTAAGGATACCTTATCCATTACATTTTTTATTATACATTCCTGTATCGAACATTCCCCTAAAAAAAGTTCATATATTGTGTTATCTAAATTATTTTTATCGACTCCAAACCCGCTCGTCGTATTTCCCTGGGGGTCTGTATCAATAACAAGCACATTTTTATCTTTTGCTGCCAATGCAGCAGACAAATTAATTGATGTAGTTGTCTTCCCTACACCGCCCTTCTGATTTGCAATTGCAATAGCTTTTCCCATAATTAATTCCTCCTCTAACCCATGTGGCATAAACAATATTTCACAGCAATTGATTAAATATTATTTTTCTATAAATGCAGATTATTCTTTATTGTCTTATGAAATAAAATTGCACATGAAAAGATTATAACATTAAACAACAATATAATCTATAGTTTATTTTAGGGAAAGCAAGCGATTTTTTACTGAAATTGATATTAAATATGTATAATACTTAAAGAAATATTTTTATAGTTTTAATCGGAATGAAGGTTCACGCCGGTACTGATGCCGGTAGCGGTTTGTGCATTTGCTAACGGGTACTTCTGCAAACATGCATGATATATCTGAAACATCAAAACTAATACGAAAAGATGACCATGTAGTTTATGGTGATTCAGGTTATCTGGGCGCTCCCACGCGGGGGAAAATCAAAGATGATGAGGTGTTATCCAAGATAGAATTCCGAACCAATAAACGTCCATCCAGCCTTAAAACTGCTGATGATTAGAAGTTGCAAAGGAGAATTTTATGAAGTCAAGTAATAGAGGTGATGGCTGGTTAACTGGAAGACTATATTTTAACAGAGAAAATAAAAGAATAATTATCAAAATACCGGAAAGTGGATTTGGCTATATATACTTTTAAAATTTTTCACAATGCTTATAAATTACCAAAACAAAAACTCATTTTTCTCATATTATAATATTAAAAAGTGTTTTCGACACTTTATTAAGAACCTTTGGTTCTTCACCAATCTATGTTCCTCTGGCGAAGTACTTTCCTATAAAGTAAAAAAGAATCCTGCTTGCAGGATTTTCCGCCTGCGCCAGGTCGCGCAGAGATATGCTCCTCTCCGCCGCAATTCAATAATTGCTTTTTACCATATGGAATATTCGGAAAATTTTCCATATGGCAAAAAGTATCTTTAGCACTCCATGTTGCATCCTTCTGGCAAAGGACTTTCCTATATAGGATTCGGGCGTCAAAAGGTCTGTCTGACGGTGGCACTTGGCAGATGGTACAAAAAGATATTGAGTAAGTGCCTTTTGTATGATGGAGAGGAGACTCAAAAATCGTGGAAGCCAATACTAAACACGATTTTCGTTTTAAGAGGATTATCTAAATGCTCCATACAATGGAATAGCAAAACAAGTTTTGCAGCACAATTTTTTTGTGCCATCTGCCAAGTGTCACCGCCGGACAGACCTTTTGACACCCGAATCCTATATGGTAAAAAATATGTATAAATGAATATTAAACACTTCAATAATTTAATACCTTCAATGTCTTAAAATTTTCCTACACACCTACAACTCAATATACACCATCTTATTTTTTAAAATTCATAATTTTTAAAGACTCTAAAATTTCACACAAGCCATAAAACTATATTTTTGATATAATAAAGTATTGTAAAACATTTTTTCTACTTAAATTTTTATTTAGGTTTTACTTAGTAAAATATTCAATACGATAGTGTAACCATGCCACAAATGGCGCGGGTCGATTGTATGAGGCATGGATTTCGTTTGCAATCGACCTGTACTTCACCAATTTTTTTATTCTGCTTAGTAAAATCAAAACAAAAATTTAGTAGAAAAAATGTTTCACGATACCCAATCTTGTTTCACATCCCCTCTCACAATATCTTGGGTCTATTTGTTTCACGTGAAACATTATATTGTATTTCTAAAATAAATAATTCTATGTTTCACGTGAAACATAGAATTAAATAGAAACATATAAAACATCCACAAAAAAAACAAATCAATTCATATAACTACAACTGAATCAAATTATTCTTTATAGCAAAAACAGCCGCCTGAGTCCTGTCGCTAACCTCTATTTTTTTAAATATATTCGATATGTGATTTTTAACAGTCCTTTCACTTATACTCAATATAACTGCGATTTCTTTATTAAACATTCCATTTGCAACCTGAATTAAAACTTCCAACTCCCTTTTGGTTAGAGATTCTATTTTTTCTTTGTCCATATCTCTATTTACTAATCTGGAATTTAAAGACGGTATCAAACTGGATTGAATATAACTTTCTCCGTTATAAACATAATTAATTGCTTTCTTCAATTCTGCCGATTCAGAATCTTTCAATATATAACCATCTACTCCTATATCAATCGCTTTTAATAAATACTCCACTTCATTATGAACAGTTAACATCAATACTTTAATATCTATGTCATTTTCTCTAATTTCTTTTAAAACCTCGATACCATTTTTATTCGGCATATTTATATCCAACAATAAAACTTCTGGCTTTATTGTTTTCAAACTTTCTAAACATTCCACACCATTAGCTGCTTCCGCAATAACTTTTATACTTCCATCAAATTCTAAAAGTTGCTTCAGACCTTCCCTCATAAGAACATGATCATCCGCAATCATTACTTTAATACTCATATTAATATCTCCCTAAATTTAATCTAACAAT
Source organism: uncultured Kineothrix sp. (assembly GCA_910588855.1). Lineage (GTDB taxonomy): Bacteria > Bacillota > Clostridia > Lachnospirales > Lachnospiraceae > Kineothrix. Next base: position 8,208 of record CAJUSR010000017.1, read on the forward strand.
GGAACTAAGATTTTTATTGTCGTACCATGCTCAGGTTTAGAATCAATTTGCATAGTCCCTGACAATAACTTAACTCTCTCTTCCAATATACATAGACCAAAATGCCCGTCTTTTGAAGATGAAATATTTTTACTATCGAAACTAACTCCATTATCCGACACAACTATTATACAATTATCATTATCGTCTTTTTTTATTTCAAAAAATATTTTACTTCCTCCTGAATGTTTGATTGCATTATTTAAACACTCTTCTACAATTCTAAAAATTGTCATTAAAATTAAAGAATTATTGCAATTTATATTATCAATATTATAATCTATGCTAATTTTTGAAGTTTCTTTTAACTTATCCACTAATCTTTCAAAAGATTCTTTTATTCCAAAGTCATCAAAAGTCATAGGACGTAAATCAAAAATAATATTTCTCATTTCTTGAATCACAGATTTTAATTTTTTATTTACTACCTCCAATTCCAATCTCGCTCTAATTGGGTCTTTATCTATATATAAAGAACTTAACTCGATATTATGGACTAAATGAGATAAATTTTGTAAAGTTGTATCATGCAAATCCCTGGCAATGCGATGTCTTTCTTTTTCCTGAATATCCAATATTTGAAGCCGTTTATTAAAAATATCTCCTCTATGATTTTCTTTTATTTCTAATTCTCTTTTATTTTCTTCTAAAAATTCATTTTTTTTTGCAGAAAAATAATTTTCAAATATCTTTAAAATCGAGCTTAAAGTATCTATTCTTGTTTCTAAGATACCTAAAAGATTCCTGCTTTTTTGATAGTCATTGCTGCTATTGTTTTCTTTATTAATTAAATATTCCTTTTCATTAATAAAATCCTTATATATTTCAATTAAACCTTCATACAATTCATTAGTCATAATAATACTCCATAAACAACAAAATAAAATATAATAAATTATAACACACTAGATTTTTTTTTTCATTATTTTTTTATTTGTATCACATGGATGAATCTTATATAATAAATAATATATAAAAGTATACATAAAAGGAGACGACCTATTATGAAGAATAAAATAAAAACATTTATTATTCTATCCGGGCTTACTACAACTGTAATACATATAATAAATAGAATAAAAAATTCTTTATATAATATAAAAAATTACCTCCGCCATCCAAACAATAATTACTATGAATGGCGCTTTGGAAAAATAAGATATATAAAAAAAGGAACAGGCTCCCCCGTTCTTCTTATCCATGATTTAACGATAGGAAGCTCTAATTACGAATTTAATAAAATAATAGACTCTTTGTCCGAAAAACATGAAGTATATGCTATTGATTTATTAGGTTATGGTTTATCCGATAAACCAAATATTACTTATACCAACTATCTATTTGTCCAGCTGGTGATTGATTTTATTAAGAATATTATTGGTAAAAAAACAAATATTATTACTACAGGAGACTCTGTCCAAATTGCAGTTATGGCTTGTCATAATGACCCGGAAGCTATCCATCGAATGATATTTATCAATCCACAAAATTTATATGAATTAAATAAAATTCCTTCCAAACAAACCAGATTTTTGAAATTCTTTATAGATACTCCTATAATAGGAACATTTATCTATAATTTATTAAGCAATAAAGCGACAATGGAGAAATTATTCAATGAAGAATACATTTATCATAAGATGAATGTAGAAGAAAAAGATATATTATCTTATTTAGAAGCTGCCCATTATCCTGATTATACTTCAAAATATGCATTCTCCAGTTATATTGGAAAATATATGAACACAAATATAATTCATGCACTAAAAGAAATTAATCATTGCATTTATATTATTGGAGGGGAAGAAGAAAAAGAAATACATACAACAGCAGAAAATTATATTTATTATAATAATTCTATTGAAGCCGTATTTATTCCTTATACAAAACATCTTCCCCATTTGGAAACGGGCGCAAAAGTCATGGAATACATAAATATTTTTCTATAAATCAAAGACCCCTCTGCAAGAACGGGGTATCAAACTTGCAGCACTGCAGAGCAGCGGGGTATTTGACCCTCGCAGCAGTCGCCAAATGTTTGCAAGCAGCCACTTGGCTCGTTGCTCGCGGGAATAAATATAAAAACAATTATATTTTTATGGGTTCCCTGGAAGGTATTCCGGCCTTCCTTGGATATTGATATGGTGTTTTTTTAACCTTTTTAATAACAAGAAGATTCCGATATATATCGGAAAAAGGAAGATAATAATCTACCTGTTCTTCAATTTCTCCACCCAATACGGAAATTGCTTTTGTCGCATTCAATAGTTCTTCTGTCAGCCGCTCTGACTTATAACAAATAAACTTGCCTCCTTTTTTCACAAAGGGAATACAATATTCGGAAAGAGTGGAAAGGTTTGCCACAGCCCTGGAAACACATAAATCATACTTTTCCCTTAGTTTGTCAGGCTTTGCATAATCTTCTGCTCTTCCGTGGATAGCTTCAATATTGTCCAATTCTAATTCTGAAATGACTTCATCCAAAAATTTTATCCTCTTTTTAAGGGAATCCAATAAAGTAACTTTAATACCAGGAAAGGCAATCTTAATAGGAATGCCAGGGAATCCAGCCCCTGTTCCTATATCAATTAGATTCAAATTTCTATCCTCACATTTTAAATTATAAGCTTTTATAAGAGATAAGCTATCTATAAAATGTTTCTTCATCACTTCATCAAAATCTATAATAGCAGTTAAATTCATAAATGAATTCCATTCAACTAAAAGTTCATAATAACGTATAAACTGATTTAATTGATTCTCTTCCAAAAAAATATGTAATTCATCCAAATCATCTATAAATTGCTCAAGATTAAATTTATTCATATGTTCCAATTTTAACCCTATCCGTTCTTTTCATTCTTTTTCTGAAACTGCTCCAAATAAATAAGCAAAACAGAAATATCCGCAGGAGAAACACCTGAAATCCGAGAGGCCTGGCCTACCGATACCGGTTTATTATCTATCAGCTTTTGCCTTGCCTCCAAACGGAGACTTCCTATATCATGATAATCCAAATCTTCAGGTATTTTTTTACTTTCCATCTTTTTAAACTGTTTTACTTGTTTTAACTGTCTGGAAATATAACCTTCATATTTTATTTCTATTTCCACTTGTTCTATCACATCTTTCGGCAAAGGCTTTCTTTCTACATCTATTTCCGAAAGGATATCATAAGACAATTCAGGCCGGCACATTAATTCTGCCATATTTGTTCCTGTCTTCAATTCAGAACTTCCCTTTGAAAAAAGAAATTCCTGAATTTTTTTTGAGGCCCCTACCGAAAGTTTTTTCAAACGTTCTACTTCCTTTTCAATCATCTCTTTTTTTTGTATCATTGCTTCATAATCTTCTTTAGAAACAAGGCCGGCTTGATACCCTTTTTCCCTAAGGCGTAAATCTGCATTATCCTGACGAAGCAAAAGGCGGTATTCTGCTCTGGAAGTCATCATCCGGTAAGGCTCAAAATTATCTTTTGTCACCAAGTCATCAATCAATACACCTATATATGCTTCAGAGCGGTCTAAAATTATCTGTTCTTTCCCCTGAATCGAAAGGGCTGCATTAATCCCAGCAATCAAACCTTGAGCCGCTGCCTCTTCGTAGCCGCTGCTTCCATTAAACTGCCCACCGCTAAATAACCCTTTTATCTTTTTAAATTCCAAGGTAGGATATAACTGTTTCGGATTCATACAATCGTATTCTATCGCATAAGCATTTCTTACAATTTTACAATTCTCTAAACCGGGTACCGTACGATACATGGCAAGCTGCACATCTTCCGGAAGGGAAGAAGACATACCGCCTACATACATTTCATTTGTATGCAAACCCTCCGGCTCTATAAATACCTGATGCCTTTCCTTATCCGCAAACTTAACCACTTTGTCTTCAATCGAAGGGCAATATCTCGGTCCCGTTCCTTCAATCACTCCTGCATAAATAGGAGAACGGTCTAAATTATTTTTTATAATTTCATGTGTTTTTTCATTTGTATAAGTTAACCAACAAGAAACCTGTTCAATCTGAACGTCTTCCGGATTTGTTGAAAAAGAAAAAGGAACAACTTTCTTATCGCCAAACTGTTCATCCATTTTAGAAAAATCAATACTTCTTTTATCCATCCGGGCAGGTGTTCCTGTTTTGAACCTCCTCATTTCAATACCAAGATTAACCAATGCATCCGTCAAATGATTTGCTGCCTGCAATCCGTTGGGCCCGGTATAAGTAATCGCTTCTCCGCAAAGACATCTTGCTTTTAAATAAGTCCCTGTACAAAGAATTACCGCTTTACATTCATAAACAGCGCCTGTAAATATTTTTATCCCTGTTACTCTATTTCCATCCGTCAAAATATCACAGACTTCCGCCTGCTTTATTGTTAGATTATCCTGATTTTCGAGAACTTTCCTCATCGCTCTGGAATACTCTGCTTTATCTGCCTGTGCCCTAAGAGAATGGACGGCAGGGCCTTTGGATTTGTTCAGCATTTTTGACTGGATAAATGTTTTATCAATTATCTTCCCCATCTCTCCACCAAGCGCATCCACTTCCCTTACCAAATGACCCTTAGAGGAACCTCCTATATTCGGATTACAAGGCATCAAAGCAATACTATCCACATTAACCGTAAAAATAACGGTTTCCAATCCAAGCCTGGCACAAGCTAATGCAGCTTCACATCCTGCATGCCCAGCCCCGACTACACAAACATCTACTTTTTCCTTTATTTCTAATCCCGGCATCAAAAATCCCTTTCCTTTTATCCTTGCTTATTTACCCATACAAAATTGAGAAAAAATTTCATTCATCAAATCTTCCCCAATTTCCTCTCCAATTATCCTTCCTAAAGATTCATAACAGCTCATCAAATCTATCGAATAAAAATCTTCAGGCATATTATTTTCAAGGCTTTCTTTTACCTGTAACATACTTTCATATGCATCCATGACCGCTTCTTTATGGCGCATATTGGTAATTACTACTTCATCATTCAACAAAATCTCCCCATTAAAAAACAACTCTTTTATCGTTTCCTCAAAAACATCTATCCCTTCATTTTCTTTCATTGAAGTCTTTATAAAGCGGACTTCAGGAAGAATATTTTTTTCGCTTCTCTTTTTTATTTCATCCCTTACCATATCTTCCGTAGCTAAAACAGGAAGGTCTGTCTTATTTAAAAGTATAACAAACTTTTTATCCGATATCATATGAATAATATCATAGTCACTTTCATCTAAAGGAACGGAAACATCTACCACATAAACAATCAAATCCGCTTCCTTTGCAAATTTTCTGGCCCTTTCCACCCCTATTTTTTCTACGGCATCTTCCGTAAACCGAATGCCTGCCGTATCAATAATATTTAATTGAATGCCATTCAGACTAATGCTTTCTTCCAAAACATCCCTTGTAGTTCCGGCAATATCTGTTACAATTGCTTTTTCTTCCCCAACCAGAAGATTTAAAAAAGAAGATTTTCCAGCATTCGGTTTCCCTATAATAACAGTATGGATTCCTTCTTTCATTATTTTTCCATTTTCCGCAGAATCTATTAGTTTTTTTAAACGCCCCAAAATACTTTCTGTCTTTTCCTGCAATCTTTCGTGGTAACCATCTAAACTAATATGTTCCGGATCATCTAAAGCAGATTCAATAAAAGCAATCTCATAAATAATATCTTCCCTTAACTCTCTTATTATTTCTGACACAGAGCCCCTCAGCTGCCTTATGGAATTTTCCAAAGAAAATTTATTTTTAGAATGAATAATATCCATTACAGCTTCCGCTTTTGACAAATCTATTCTTCCGTTTAAAAAAGCCCTTTTTGTAAATTCCCCCGGCTCTGCAAGCCTAGCCCCATTTTCAATAACAGTCTCTAAAATATTTTTTACCATAAGGACACCCCCATGGCAATTAATTTCTACAGTATCTTCTGCAGTATAACTATTAGGGGAAATCATTAAACTCACCATAACTTCATCTATAATTTTACCTTTATTTACAATATATCCATAATGGATGGAATGGGATTTAAAATCATGGAAACAATATTTACCCGATTTTGACCGATAAATTTTATCCACAATCATTACCGCATCTTCTCCGCTTATCCTCACAATCCCAATTCCTGAATCCGTCATTCCGGTAGCTATCGCTGCAATCGTATCACTTTTCATCCTAACCCCCAAAATACTTCCTTATTACAAAAACCCTTGAATTAAAAATACTTCAAGGGTTTTTATATCATACAGGGATTTATTCCCTATTTCTTTAAAGTAACTACTACCCTGCGGAACGGTTCTTCTCCTTCGCTATGTGTCGTCACATACTTATCGTTCTGCAAAGCCGAATGGATAATTCTTCTTTCATAAGGATTCATCGGCTCAAGGGAAACGGAACGTTTTGTTCTTTTTACTTTATAAGCAATATTTTTTGCCAGATTTTCCAGCGTTTCTTTTCTTCTCTGCCTATAATTTTCCGTATCCACTTTTACTCTGATATAGCTTTCTGATTCTTTGTTAACAACAAGGGAAACAAGATACTGCAAAGAATCTAAAGTCTGTCCTCTTTTTCCAATAAGGACTCCCATCTCATCCCCGCTCAAATCAATATCCATATAATTATCCAGTTCATCATACTTTATATGAACTGCAACTATAAGATTCATAGCTTCAAAAACGCTATCAAGAAAATCTTTTGCCTTATCTTTAACGGAAGATTTTACTTTTGCTTTAATAATAGCCGGTTTAGACCCAATTCCAAGGAATCCTGAAGAACCTTCTTCAATTACAATGTAGTCTAACTTATCACTTGTCACAAGAAGTTTCTGGCAAGCTTCCGTAATAGCATCATTTACTGTTTTTGCTGATACTTCCATATATTCCATGATAATACCCTCCCACTATTTTCTGTTATTCTTCTCATTATACTGCTTTACCATATTGGCTTTTGAAGCGATACTGCCTGGTTTTGCATTTTTGCTATAATATTCCGTTGATTTTTTCATTGCCAAATCCCTTTCCTCCTGTGTCATAGATGAGGAAGAGGATGCTTTTGAAGCAATACTTCTTGTACTCATATTTGCATAATTATTGATTGTCTTTGGATTTATCCCTGATTTTTCTAATTTTTTATTTCTTTTTTCCACATTCTTTTTAATTAATTCATCCAAATCCATCTTGTCGATATGTTTGTTTATAATTACCTGCTGGATACTTCTTACAACAGAACCGGCAATCCAGTAAAGACCCATACCTGCAGGAAGCGTATAACAAAATATTGCCGACATAACAGGCATCATATAATTCATTGTCTTCATAGAAGATGCCATCGGATTATCCTGTGAATTATTATTGCTTTCCGGCTGCGGCATAAGCTTTGTATTAATCCACTGGGTAATTGCTGACAGCAATGGAACGGCAATCGCTGCAGCCACCATAACATAAGCTCCTGAAGAAATCGCTTCTTTTACAATAAAAGAAGGGGAATTTCCTATGTTCAACCCTAAAAAATTATTATATATTTCCAAAGTTTCTAATGTATTGTTTACATCGACCGACAAAGAAGGGAATTTTTCTGCTATGCTGTTCCATTCTGAAGTAGAAGCACGGTTCAATACATCCACAAATGTATTCCTTACATAATCCATATTTCCGCCTGTAAAAGCTTCATTGGAGAACTGCTTTGTAAACATAGCAGCATCTTTAAAAGTCTGAATAAATTCCGTACTTCCTGCCTGCGCAATAAGCTTGTCCACCAAAGGGAAAAAAGCGTCTTTAATTTTACCAACATAAGCAGGCATTGCATAAATAACACGGTAAAGAGCAAAAAGAATCGGCATCTGAATCAAAAGCTGGACACAGCTTCCCGTAGCAGAAACTCCATATTTTGCATATACAGCCTGTGTCTCTTCATTCATCCTCATCATGGATTCATTATCTTTTTTATTCTTATACTTTGCCTGAATTGCCTGAAGTTCAGGATTCATCTTTGCAGATAATTTTGAAAATTTCTGCTGCTTTATTGTAAGCGGCATCATAAGAAGATATATTACGATTGTAAATAAAATGATAGATAAACCTATATTAGGAATACCAATCTTGTCCAAACAGAAAAAGATACCTTCCATTATATAGCCGAGTATTTTAGCAACCGGTCCAATAAGAAAAGTCTGATTCTGAGTTAAAATTATTCCAGGCAATTTCTTTCCTCCTACATTTTCATAAAATTTCTGACTCTATGGAACAGGGTCATATCCTCCCTTTGAAAAAGGATTGCACCTGAGTATCCTCCAGACTGCCAAAAGACCGCCTTTCAAAGCGCCGTATTTTTCTACCGCCTCCAAACCATATTCGGAACAAGTAGGTATATAAGGGCATTTGGTAGATTTCATAGGAGATATATACTTTCTATAGAATCGAATCAAGTAAATCACTAATTTTTTCATAACCATTTTCAAATCAAACTTCATAAAAAAATATTTTAATTATATGATGAAGTTTTCCAAGATGCAGTAATGCGCTTTCTATTTCGGCATAAGAAGCCGATTTCGCATTGTTTCTTCCAATGACTACTATATCTAAACCACTATTAAATATATTTTCATGTAGTCTGTAACTTTCTCTTACCAGCCTTGTCACTCTATGGCGGACAACGCTGTTTCCAACTTTCTTACTTACTGATATTCCAATCCTGTTTACTTCTTTATTATTTTTCAATACATACATTACCAGATACTTATTAGCATAAGACTTGCCTTTTTTATAAACATTCTTGAAATCATCGTTTTTTTTCAAAGAATCTGAGAATCTCATCTTCTATTCCTCAAAGAGAAAAAAGGCCACAAAACTGCGGCCTATGCTGATAATCTCTTTCTTCCTTTTGCTCTTCTGGCAGCTAAAACTCTTCTTCCGCCTTTTGTACTCATTCTAGCCCTGAAACCATGAACTTTTTTCCTTTTCCTCTTGTTCGGCTGAAATGTCATTTTCATAATTGATGCACCTCCTTTTCCAGCCCATATACATAATACCTTCTATATTATTTCAGGCAAATATATTTTAACAAATGTATTGAAAAATATCATTACGATTATAAAGTATAAATGCACATACGTCAAGTAAATAAAGACAAATTCTACAAAATAAAAATACCTAAAAAATGCCGGAAAAATCGTGATTTTTACCAACGCAACATCTTGTTATAAACTTCTTATGAGAACCACAAAATATAGATACAAAAAAGTTATCCACATTAAATCCAATTTTATTTGAGTACAGGCAAAATTATACACATTTTGTGTATAATTTGTGGATAACATCATTATATCATGTGAAAACTTAATGTTAGAATAACATGTAACCCCTATTTCTCACCTCTTTTTAGCTGTTTATATTTTTTATTTAATTATGCACATATTTACTATGAGGTTCCTATGGCACATAAGCTTATCCTCCCATTATCCCCAATATGTGTATAACTTTGTTTATAAAATTAATCATTTGAAATTTCATCGTATTTATATTAAGATAGATATACTTGCAGAAAGTTGAGGTATTTGAATGGATTTTATTGAAGAAAATTGGGAACTGATTAAACAAACGATAAAAAAAGAATATGAATTATCAAATATTTCTTATAATACATGGATTTCAAAATTAAGCTTCTATAGTTCCGAAAACGACGTGATAACTATTTCCATACCATCTGAACAGTCTCATGCCCTAAGCTATATCAATAACAAATACAAAAGCTATTTTCAGGTCACCATTTCAGAAATGATGGATCATGATTATGAAATATCTTTTGTATTGGAAAAAGATATCAACAATAATGAAGACTCTATGGCATTAAAACCTTATTATAATATCAATTATGAAAAGGCGAATCTAAACCCGAAATACCGGTTTGATACCTTTGTGGTGGGAAGCAACAACAAATTCGCCCATTCCGCTTCCCTTGCAGTAGCGGAATCCCCCGGCAATACTTATAATCCCCTCTATATATATGGAGGAGCCGGGCTTGGTAAGACACACCTTATGCATTCCATCGGGCATTTTATTTTGAAACAGAATCCAAATAGAAAAATCCTTTACGTCACTTCCGAACAATTCACAAACGAAGTGATTAGTTCCATCCGAAGCGGAAATGCAGCGGATATGACAAAATTAAGGGAAAAATACAGGACAGTCGATGTCCTTTTAATCGATGATATCCAATTTATAATAGGAAAAGAAAGCACACAAGAAGAGTTTTTCCATACTTTTAATGTATTACATGCATCGGAAAAACAAATTATCATATCTTCCGACAAACCGCCAAAAGAAATGGAAACTTTGGAAGAAAGGTTCCGTTCCCGGTTTGAATGGGGATTGATTGCAGATATACAGCCGCCCGATTACGAAACAAGGATGGCTATCCTCCAGAAAAATGCGGAAAATTTCAGCAAAAAAATAGAAGACGAAGTTTTTTCTTATGTTGCCACTAATATCAAATCCAATATAAGGGAATTAGAAGGGGCTTTCAATAAAATCATTGCCTTTTCCAAATTAAATAATGTAGAAATCAATCTTGAAATGGCCCAAGAAGCCTTAAAAGACATTATTTACCCGGACAAGCCAAAAGAAGTTAGCCCTTCTCTTATTATCAATATAGTAGCGGAGCATTTTGGTGTAAAGGCGGAAGATATTACTTCTAAAAAGAGAAATTCCGAATTTGTAGAACCAAGGCAAGTGGTCATGTACCTCTGCCGTTCCATGACCGATACTTCTTATCAAAACATTGGGAAAATACTTGGAAAAAAAGATCATACGACAATTATCCACGGAGTTAACAAAATAACCGATGAGTTAAAGACAAATGATGAATTGAAAAATAAAATTGAAATCATAAAGAAAAAAATTAGTCCGTCTTAACGTTTAAATAATAACTTAAAAAAACGCTTATGTGGGTAAATAAGGAAAAAAAACGAAGTTATATGGAGTTTTTCACATAGATATGATTTCTTTTTTCCTTGAAAAATAGTATAATAGTTAATGTTATACACATATCAACAGTTATTAATAAGTATAATAATAAATTCATAATAAATAAATAAGCCTTTTCGGGAAGGGAGTTTTTGCACGATGAAATTAGTGTTATCGAAATCTAACTTGCTAACTGGAGTACAGACAGTATCAAAAGCTGTTCCTAATAAAACGACGATGTCTATTTTAGAATGTATTTTAGTAGATGCCAGAGGAACTGAAATCAAATTAATGGCCAATGACATGGAATTGGGGATAGAAACTATAATTGAAGGAAATATTGTTGAAAAAGGAATTATTGCACTGGATGCAAAAATATTCCTTGAAATCGTACGAAAACTTCCTGACAGCGATATAACGATTGTTACGGACGAGTCCTTTAAGACTACAATTACATGTGAAAAGTCAAAATTCAATATTATAGGAAAATCAGGGGAAGATTTTTCTTATCTGCCGTCTATCGAAAAAATTGATTCTATCATAGTATCTCAGTTTACGCTGAAAGAAGTAGTAAGACAGACAATTTTTTCAATTGCCGACAACGATAACAATAAACTGATGACCGGGGAATTGTTTGAAATCAATGAAGATATTTTAAAAGTGGTTTCCTTGGATGGGCATAGGATTTCCATACGGAAGATTAGGCTTAAAAACTTTTATATGCCGAAAAAAGTAGTAGTTCCCGGAAAAACATTGAATGAAGTGAGTAAAATATTGTCCGGTGATATGGACAGGGAAGTACATATTTTCTTTACGGATAAACATATTGTATTTGAATTTGATAATACAACCGTTGTTTCACGTTTAATAGAAGGCGATTATTTTAAAATAGACCAGATGCTTTCCAGCGATTATGAAACAAAGGTAAGGATAAATAAAAAAGAATTTTTGGATTGTATCGACAGGGCTACTCTTCTTGTTAAAGAAGGGGATAAAAAGCCAATCATTATCAATATTTTAGATGGTGTTATGGAACTTAAGATAAATTCTGCAGTAGGAAGTATGAATGAAGAGATTGACATCAATAAAAAAGGTAAGGATATCATGATTGGATTTAACCCCAAATTCCTTATTGATGCACTTAGAGTAATTGAAGACGAAGAGGTGGATATTTATCTTGTAAATCCCAAGGCTCCCTGTTTTATAAGGGATACGGAAGAAAAATATATTTATTTGATTCTTCCTGTGAATTTTACCACAGTAAACTAACAAAATAATTAAAAAAAGTCCGGAAAGTTTAAGAAGGGAAAATATGGAAATAATAAAGATAAGAGACGAATTTATAAAGCTTGGCCAGGTATTAAAATTAGCAGGCTGGGTAGAATCCGGAGCGGAAGCAAAGGAAGTCATTTTAGACGGCGAAGTAAAAGTAAACGGGGAATGTGTTCTGCAAAGAGGAAAGAAAATATATGGTGATGATATAGTGGAATTTGACGGCAGGCAAATGAAAATACAAACTTAAATGTTGGCCGATTTTTCAAATAGGGTGTAATATATGATTATAAAATCTTTGGAACTGATGAATTTCAGGAACTATGAGTTCCTGGATTTAAAGTTCAGTGAAGGAACCAATATCCTATATGGTGATAATGCGCAGGGAAAAACCAATGTATTGGAAGCGATTTATCTGTCTGCCACTACGAAATCACATAAAGGAAGCAAGGATAAGGATATTGTATGCTTTGATAAAGAAGAAGCACATATAAGGACTTATCTTGCAAAAGAAGGAATTGAATATAAGATAGATATGCATCTTCGCAAGAATAAGTCAAAAGGGGTTGCTGTAGATGGGCAGAAATTAAAGAAAGCGGCAGACCTTTTAGGCTTGTTAAATGTCGTCTTTTTTTCCCCTGAAGATTTAAGTATTATTAAAAATGGTCCTGCTGAAAGAAGAAGGTTTGTAGATATGGAACTTTGCCAGTTGGATAATTTTTATCTTTATAATCTGAATCATTATAATAAAATTGTAAATCAAAGAAATAAGCTTTTGAAAGATATGTATTTCAATCCTCAGCTTAAGGATACCCTCAATATATGGGATTCCCAATTGGTTTCTTTTGGAAGTAAAATTATAGAAAGAAGACGTATGTTTGTAGGCCAATTGAATGAAATTATTTATGGGATACATAAAAAACTGTCCGGAGACAGGGAAGAGCTTATTATAAAATATGAACCGGATGTGGAAATTGATGACTTTGAAACTATCCTTAAAAAGAACCAGGAAAAGGATATAAAATTAAAGCAAACAAGTGTAGGTCCCCACAGGGATGATTTTTCTTTTATGACAGGGAATATTGATATTCGTAAATTCGGTTCCCAGGGTCAGCAGAGGACTGCAGCATTATCGTTGAAACTTTCGGAAATAGAAATTGTAAAGAAGATTACGAAGGATACTCCTGTACTTTTATTGGATGATGTTTTATCGGAGCTAGACAGCAACAGGCAGAATTATTTGTTAAATAGCATAGGGAATATCCAGACAATTATTACATGCACCGGATTGGATGAATTTGTAAATAACCGGTTTGAAATTAATAAAGTATTTAAAGTAGTAGAAGGAACCATACAGGAATAGCTTGACTTTTAAGGCAGAAAAAAGCCGCAGCTACGGCAGAATGAGAGGTTAGAATGAGTAATAATAACGAATACGGGGCAGATCAGATACAGATATTGGAAGGTCTTGAGGCAGTAAGGAAAAGGCCCGGTATGTATATAGGGAGTACCTCTTCCAGAGGGCTTCACCATCTGGTATATGAGATAGTTGACAATTCGGTAGACGAAGCCCTTGCCGGTTTTTGCGATACCATTGAAGTGGTCATAAATAAAGATGAATCCATAACAGTTACTGATAATGGAAGGGGCATACCGGTAGGTATCAATCATAAGTCAGGCATTCCTGCCGTGGAGGTAGTTTTTACTATATTACATGCCGGCGGCAAATTCGGTGGCGGAGGGTATAAAGTATCCGGCGGCCTTCATGGAGTGGGTGCTTCTGTTGTAAATGCGCTTTCAGACTGGCTGGAAGTGGAAATTTGCCAGGAAGGGAAAGTATATAAACAAAGATATGAAAAAGGTCATGTTGTTTATTCATTGAAAGTGGTAGGGGAATGCCCGAAGGAGAAGACAGGGACAAAGGTTAGTTTCAAACCGGATAAAACGATTTTTCAGGAAACGACAGTCTATGAATTTGATATTTTGAAACAAAGGCTCAGGGAAATGGCTTTTCTTACAAAAAACCTTAAAATTATATTGAGGGATGAAAGGGTGGAAGAAGGGCAGAATCCGATAGAAAGGCAATTTCATTATGAAGGGGGTATTAAAGAGTTTGTTACTTACCTCAATAAAAGTAAAACCCCCCTTTATGAAAATATTATGTATTTTGAAGGATCAAAGAACAATGTTTATGTTGAAGTAGCAATGCAGCATAACGATTCCTATACGGAAAGTTCTTATAGTTTTGTAAATAATATCAATACCCCTGAAGGCGGAACCCATTTAATAGGTTTTCGGAATGCTTTAACGAAAACTTTTAATGATTATGCCAGGAATAATAAACTTTTAAAAGAAAGTGAAACGAACCTTTCCGGGGAGGATATCAGGGAAGGGCTGACTGTAATTATCAGCGTGAAAATAGAAGACCCTCAATTTGAAGGGCAGACGAAACAGAAGCTTGGTAATTCAGAAGCAAGAGGGGCAGTGGATAGCATTGTCAGTGAGCAGCTTACGTATTTCCTTGAACAAAACCCTGCAATTGCAAAAATTATATGCGAAAAATCAATTTTAGCGCAGCGTGCCAGAGATGCGGCGAGAAAAGCGAGGGAATTGACGAGAAGAAAGACAGCATTGGAAGGAATGAGCCTTCCGGGGAAACTTGCAGACTGTTCTGACAAAGATCCGGCCAATTGTGAAATTTATATTGTGGAAGGAGATTCCGCGGGAGGAAGCGCAAAGACGGCCAGGAGCCGGGCAACGCAGGCTATTCTTCCTCTTAGGGGAAAAATATTAAATGTTGAGAAAGCAAGGTTGGATAAAATATATGCCAATGCGGAAATAAAAGCAATGATTACAGCTTTTGGCACAGGGATTCATGAAGATTTTGATATCAGTAAATTGAGATATCATAAAATTATTATTATGACGGATGCCGATGTGGATGGATCCCATATTGCTACGTTGCTTCTTACTTTCCTCTATCGTTTTATGCCGGACTTGATTAAGGAAGGATATGTCTATTTGGCCCAGCCGCCCCTTTATAAGTTAGAGAAAAATAAGAAGGTATGGTATGCTTACAGCGATGAAGAACTTGATAATATATTGAAGGAAGTAGGAAGGGATCAAAATAATAAAATCCAGAGATATAAAGGACTTGGTGAAATGGATCCGGAACAGCTTTGGGAAACAACGATGGATCCGGAAAGGCGCATCCTTTTACGTGTTACAATGGATGAGGAAGCGGAATCGGAGATTGATTTGACTTTTACTACACTTATGGGGGATAAAGTAGAACCGAGACGTGAATTTATTGAAGAAAATGCAAAATTTGTGAAAAACCTTGATATTTAGCTAGTGTAGTGTATCATTCATAATTTACAAAATTACTTGGATGAAAATGAATGAGACACTACACTAGTTATTAACAAATTTAATGGAGAAAAAATATATGGAAGATAATATCTTTGATAAAATCCATGATGTGGACTTGAAGAAAACAATGGAAACATCTTATATCGACTATGCAATGAGCGTTATCGCTTCCCGTGCATTGCCCGATGTAAGGGATGGATTAAAACCGGTACAGAGAAGAGTCCTGTATTCAATGATAGAATTGAATAACGGCCCTGACAAACCGCACAGGAAATGTGCCCGTATCGTCGGTGATACGATGGGTAAATACCATCCTCATGGAGATAGTTCCATTTATGGGGCTTTGGTAAATATGGCACAACCTTGGTCTACTCATTACCCTTTGGTAGACGGACACGGGAATTTTGGTTCGGTGGACGGGGATGGAGCCGCAGCTATGCGTTATACGGAAGCAAGGCTTTCCAAAATCTCTATGGAAATGCTTGCCGATATCAATAAGGATACGGTAGATTTTGTACCGAACTTTGATGAGACGGAAAAGGAGCCTTCTGTCCTTCCTAGCCGTTTCCCAAATCTTCTTGTAAACGGAACCACAGGAATCGCAGTAGGGATGGCTACTAATATACCTCCCCATAATCTACGGGAAGTAATAAGTGCCGTTGTTAAGATTATAGATAACAGGGTGGAAGAAGACCGGGATACGGAGATGGAAGAAATTCTGTCAATTGTAAAAGCGCCCGATTTTCCTACCGGAGGGATTATTCTCGGAACAAGAGGAAGCGAGGAAGCATATAGGACCGGAAGAGGAAAAGTAAGGGTAAGGGCTGTAACGGATATTGAAACCCTTCCCAACGGGAAGAGCCGGATTATTGTGACGGAACTTCCGTATATGGTAAATAAGGCAAATTTAATATTAAAAATAGCGGAATTAGTAAAATTAAAAAAAATCGATGGAATCACTGACCTTAGGGACGAATCTGACAGGGAAGGTATGAGGATTGTCATTGAGCTTAGACGGGATGCCAATGCCAATGTCATTATGAACCAGCTTTATAAACATACCCAAATGCAGGATACTTTCGGTATTATTATGCTTGCTCTTGTCAATAATCAGCCGAAAGTCATGAATATCCTTGATATGCTGACAAATTATCTTGCCCATCAGGAAGAGGTAGTAACAAGAAGGACGAGATATGATTTAAATAAAGCGGAAGAAAGAGACCATATTTTACAGGGACTTTTAATTGCCCTTGACCACATTGATGAAGTTATCCAGATTATAAGAAGCAGCGAAAATGTACAGAAGGCAAAAGAGCGTTTGATAGAACGTTTTGAATTTAGCGAAGTGCAGGCGCAGGCCATTGTAGATATGAGGCTGCGTACCCTGACCGGTTTGGAAAGGGATAAGATTGAAAATGAGCATATGGAATTGCTGGCAAAAATTGCAGAATTAAAAGCAATTCTTGGCGATAGGAAGCTGCTGCTTGGAGTAATCAGGGATGAAATTTCCATTATTGCGGAAAAATACGGGGATGATAGGAAAAGTGCTATCGGTTTTGACGCTTATGATATTTCTATGGAAGATTTAATACCGAAAGATAATACGGTAATCGCCATGACAAGCCTTGGTTATATCAAGAGAATGACGATTGATAATTTTAAAAGCCAAAACAGGGGCGGTAAAGGCATTAAGGGGATGCAGACTATCGATGAAGATTATATCGAAGATTTGCTTATGACTACTACTCATCATTATATTATGTTTTTTACCAACTTCGGAAGAGTATATAGGTTAAAGGCTTATGAAATACCGGAAGCCAGCAGGACTGCGAGAGGAACCGCTATTATTAATTTATTGCAGTTAAATCCGGGGGAAAAGATTTCTGCAATTATTCCGATTAAGGACTATGAAAACCATAAAAATTTATTTATGGCGACAAAAAAAGGGATTGTGAAGAAAACCCATATCATGGAATATTGCAATGTAAGGAAAAATGGTCTTGCAGCGATTAATTTACGTGAAGATGACGAATTGATAGAAGTAAAGATAACGGATGAAAATACGGAAATATTCCTTGTGACGAAACAAGGTATGTGTATCCGGTTTATGGAAACGGATGTAAGGGCTACCGGAAGGATGTCTATGGGTGTTATCGGCATGAATCTCGGGGATAGGGATGAAATTGTCGGTATGCAATTGGATCATCAAGGGGATTCCCTTCTCATTGTATCGGAAAACGGAAT
Organism: uncultured Kineothrix sp.; assembly: GCA_910588855.1. Taxonomy (GTDB): domain Bacteria; phylum Bacillota; class Clostridia; order Lachnospirales; family Lachnospiraceae; genus Kineothrix. Next base: position 26,099 of record CAJUSR010000017.1, read on the forward strand.
GGGGAAAAGGACATATCTGGATGAATTTACTGTCCAAAAGAGAGGCGGAAAAGGTGTCAAATGTTACAAAATAACAGAAAAAACAGGGTATGTGGTAGGTGTCAAGGCTGTTAATGATGACCATGAAGTGATGATGATTACCACTCTTGGAACTATTATACAGTTGAGGATGGAAGATATCTCTACCCTTGGAAGGATTACATCCGGGGTTAGGATGATAAATCTTGATGAAGGGGCCAAAGTTGCCAAGATTGCAAAAGTAAGGGAAAAAGTATCGGATGGGGATCATGAGTTTGAAAATTTTGAAGATGCTTTAGAAGATATACCTGAAAGTGAAAAACATCCCGTTTTGCCGGATGATGAGGAAATAACCCTTCCAAAAGAAGAAGAAAATGAATAATTTTATTTTTAAAGAAAAGGTATGATTGTATGGAAGTAGTGATTCAATTTGGATTGTTGGCAATAGGTTTCTTGTTGTTAATAAAAGGCGCTGACTGGTTTGTGGGAAGTTCGTCAAAAATTGCGGATAGATTTGGGATTCCTCAGTTGATTATCGGGCTGACAATCGTAGCAATGGGAACCAGCGCGCCGGAGGCTGCTGTAAGTATATCGGCAGCATTAAAAAATACGGCGCAAAACAATAGCGCAGAAATTGCTATTGGTAATATCCTTGGAAGCAATATATTGAATGTGTTGTTGATTTTGGGGATTACTTCTGTCATTGTAGCAATACCTGTGCAAATATCTACCATTAGATATGAAATTCCATTTATGATTGTGATTACCTGCCTTTTAGCCGGAATCGGATATTTTAAAGGATATCTTGGAAGGGTAGACGGTATTTTATTATGGGTTCTTATGGCGGTATATCTTGTCTATCTTGTTTTAATGGCAAAAAAAGGGCAAATTAGCATTGGTGTAGAGGAAGCGGAAGTAAAAGTGAATGAAAATATGTTTATGCTTTTGTTTCTTCTTGTAATCGGAATTTCAGCTATTGTATTGGGAAGTGACATTGCCGTAGATGCGGCGACGGCTCTTGCAAGGATATTTGAAATGAATGAAAGGCTTATTGGGTTGACAATCGTTGCTTTCGGAACATCCCTTCCGGAATTGATTACTTCCATAACGGCTGCCATGAAGAAAAAAGCGGATATTGCGGTAGGGAATATTGTAGGAAGCAATATTTTCAATATTTTATTTGTCATAGGAACTACGTCTTTGATAACGGATGTGCCTTATAATTATTCTTTTAATTTTGACAGCATCGTATGTATTGGCGCTTCTTTGCTCCTCTTCTTATGTGTTATGGGTAAAAAGAAACTTTCACGGATGCAAGGGGTGTTTCTTCTTTGTGTATTTTTTGCATATTATGGAAAACTGATATTTTTTTAAAAAATAATTTAAATATTTTATATGCCGTTATATAATAAAAGGGATAGGGATGTGATTCCAGAATGGAGGAAGGTATGAAGAAAAAATACGATGTAGTGGCATTGGGTGAATTATTGATTGATTTTACGGATAATGGGGTAAGTAAGCAAGGAAACACAATGTTTGAAGCAAATCCGGGAGGCGCTCCATGTAATGTATTGGCTATGCTTCAGAAATTGGGGGATAAGACAGCTTTCATTGGAAAAGTAGGGGAAGATATTTTTGGTGAGAAGTTAAAAAATGTATTGGAAGAAGTGGGAATAAATACATCGGGGCTTATTATGGATAAGGAAGTGAGGACTACCCTTGCTTTTGTCCAGACATTAAAGGACGGGGACAGGGATTTTTCCTTTTATCGCAATCCGGGAGCGGATATGATGCTAGAAGAAGGAGATATTAACAATAAATTAATAAAAAATTGTAAAATTTTTCATTTCGGAACTCTTTCCATGACTCATAAAGGAGTCAGGAAGGCAACCAAGAAAGCCATAAAAAAAGCGAAGGAGAATGGGGCTTTGATATCTTTTGACCCCAATCTCAGGCCTCCTCTTTGGAAATCTCTTGAAGATGCGAAAGAACAAGTGGAATATGGCCTTAACCAATGCGATATACTTAAAATATCAGATAATGAAATCCAATGGTTTACCGGAGAAAAAGATTTTGATAAAGGAATTAAAAAATTACAGGATAAGTATCCGATTAAACTTATTGTATTGTCTATGGGGAAAGACGGGAGCCGTGCCTATTATAAGGATTTAAAAGTGGAAAAATCAGCATTTGTCCAGAAAAAAACAATAGAAACTACGGGAGCAGGGGATACTTTCGGCGGATGCTGCCTTCACTTTATATTAAAGTATGGACTGGACAATCTGGATAAAGAGAAATTAGAAAAAATGCTGACATTTGCCAATGCTGCTGCTTCTATTATTACAACGAAAAAAGGTGCATTAAGGGTTATGCCGACAAAAGATGAAGTAAAAGATTTTATCAAGTCCTATTAAAAATATTATTGTTGAAAGGTAAAAAGCCTATATATGATTATTACAAATTATATATGGGCTTTTTATATATAAATCATTTTAGGATGATTGAAATATCAGGTTTGTGTCTGCGCAGCATCCGCAAATTTGATATTATGAAAAGGCTGCGCAGAAATGAGGCTAAATATGAATGGGAATATGAGGGATAATTTAACAGAATCACAAGACGACAATAAAGTAATATCGCCTATGAGAAGTATTCATATGGTACCTATGGATAAAATTTCCGGGTTTGAGGTACGTCCGGGGATGTATGAGGTAAACGGGGCTACGGCGATTCCATGCGGCGTTAATTTTACCGTACATTCTTTCCACGCTACATCTTGTGAGCTTCTTTTGTTTCGCAGGATGGAGGATGAACCATATGCAATCATTCCATTTCCTGAAAATTATAAAATAGGGAAAGTTTATTCCATGATTGTATTTGGTTTAAATATTGAAGATTTTGAATATGCGTACCGTTTGGATGGCCCTTACGATATGAAAAAAGGGCTTATGTTTAATAAAAATAATTATCTTCTCGACATTTATGCAAAAGCAGTAAGTGGGCAAAGGATATGGGGCGTAAGGAATAAAGATGGGGTGAGTTATAAGGCGAGGGTCGTAAAGGAAGATTTCGACTGGATGGACAGCAACCAGCTTTTAATTCCTATGGAAGATTTGATTATCTATGAAATGCATGTAAGAGGATTTACCCAACATGGTTCTTCCCGCGTAGAATATCCGGGAACATTTTTAGGGCTTCAGGAAAAGATAGGATATTTGAAAGATTTAGGCGTGAATGCTGTGGAATTGATGCCAATCTTTGAATTTGATGAAACAAAGGATTATAGGGAAGTGGATGGTAAAAATCTTCTGGATTATTGGGGATATAATACTGTCAGCTTTTTTGCCCCAAATACAAGTTATACGGCAAAAGCAGAATATAATCATGAAGGAACGGAATTAAAAGAGCTGATTATGGAACTCCATAACAATGGAATAGAATGTTTTCTGGATGTTGTGTTTAATCATACGGCAGAAGGGAATGAAATGGGTTCCTGTTTTTCTTTTAAAGGTTTCGACAATAATATCTATTATATGCTTACACCCGACGGGCATTATTATAATTTCAGCGGGTGTGGGAATACGTTGAATTGTAATCATCCGATTGTCCAGCAGATGATTTTGGAATGTTTGAGATATTGGACGACGGTATATCATATTGACGGATTTAGGTTTGATCTCGCCACTATCCTTGGAAGGAATGAGGACGGTTCTCCTATGAATAATCCGCCTTTATTGAAGAGCCTGGCTTTTGACCCGATTTTAGGGAATGTAAAACTGATTGCTGAAGCATGGGATGCCGGTGGATTATATCAGGTAGGGAGTTTTCCTGCTTGGAACAGATGGTCGGAATGGAATGGAAGATATAGGGATGAAATGAGGGATTACCTGAAGGGAGATTATAATCTTTCCGGTCTGGCTGCAAAAAGGATTACGGGGTCTAAGGATTTATACGACCCACAATATCGGGGAAACAATGCATCCGTAAATTTTATTACATGCCATGACGGGTTCACTTTATGGGATTTGTATTCTTATAATTGGAAACACAATGAAGCAAATGGATGGAATAATACGGATGGCAGCGATGATAACCGCAGTTGGAACTGTGGGATAGAAGGGGAAACGGAAAATGAAGAGGTTTTGGCCCTTCGGAAAAAACTGGTAAAAAATGCAGCGGCAGTATTGATGATGAGCCGTGGAACGCCTATGTTCCTTGCAGGGGATGAATTTTGCAATACACAGTTTGGAAACAATAATGCATATTGCCAGGACAATGAAATATCATGGCTAAATTGGGATCTGCTTGAAAAAAATAAAGATGTATATGAGTTTTTCCGATATATGATACATCTTAGAAAAGAGCATGATGTAATCAGAAAAGATACCGGTTGCTGTTCTTTGGGGTTCCCTGAAATACAAGTGATAGAAGGGGATAATAACTGTAAAGTCCTTCGGATTATTTATGCAGGAAGAAACAGGAACAATACGAGGGATGATGTAGTCTGCCTGGCAGTCAATGTTTTTTGGGAAGAACAAGAATTTTATCTTCCTTCGTTGATGTACGGCATGGGTTGGTATGTGGCGGTAGATACAGGGAACAGGTATTTTACCAATGCGATTCCGAATCAACGGGAAAGGATGCCTTTATTGGAAGGCGGAAAAATAAGGATGGCCCCGCGCTCGGTATGTGTATTGGTTTTAAAATAAAATTATTCACAAATGGAGGAGAAAGTTATGGCAGAAGAAATGAAACAGGAAACAATGGAGGATTACAGCAAGGAACTGGAAGCATCCTTGAAAAAAATAAGTGAAGGAGATATTGTTTCAGGAACAGTAATTTCCGTTACGGAAGAAGAAGTAATCCTTGATTTTAATTATTATGCCCAAGGGGTAATAAAAGCAGAGGATATGAGCAATGACCCTAAGTATAATTTATTGGATGAAGTGAAAATAGGCGATACGATTGAGGCAACCGTTGTAAAAACGGACGATGGTGCAGGAAACATCCAGTTATCCTGCAAAGAAGCAAAAGATATTCTTTCGTGGGATGTTTTAAAACAATATATGGAAGAAGGAAAAGAAATTGAAGTGAAAGTAAATGAAGTGGTAAATGGAGGCGTAATTGCTTATGCGGAAGGAATCCGCGGTTTTATCCCTGCATCACATCTTTCCATCAATTATGTTGAAAATTTGGAGGAATGGGTAAATAAACAGCTTACCGTTAAAATAATAACCGTAGAGGAAAGTAAAAAGAAATTGGTAATGTCTGCAAAATTGGTGGAAAAGAGAAAGGCAGAAGAAGAGATTAACCATAAAATTTCCATGTTGGTACCCGGAACAATTATGGAAGGAACCGTAGAATCTTTAATGCCTTATGGCGCATTTGTTGCTCTTCCGGAAGGATTGAGTGGATTAGTCCATATATCCCAGATTAGCCAAAGAAGAATTAAAAAACCATCGGAAGTCCTTAATACAGGAGATAAGGTAAAAGTAAAAATATTAAATACCAATGATGGGAAAATAAGCCTTAGCATGAAAGCAGTGGAAGATAATACCCAAGTAGATGAGGTAGAAAAAGTAGAAACGGCAAAATATAGTTCAAAAGAACAGATTGGCACATCTTTAGGGGATTTATTCAAGAAACTGAATTTATAAAAATTTTTTTGAGGAGATATAGGGATTCTTTATATTTTATGAAATTTAAAAATTTTGAGGAGTAATATTATGGAATCATATGTTGTATTTAAAGATTTGGCTATTATTATAATAGCGGCCAAATTCTTTGGGATTTTGGCAAGGAAGTGTAAAGCGCCTCAGGTAGTGGGGGAGATTATTGCAGGGCTTATTATTGGTCCCAGCATCTTAGGGTTAGTAAACCAATCGGATTTTCTGATTGAAATGGCAGAAATCGGTGTTATTATTTTAATGTTTTCCGCAGGATTGGAAACGGATTTAAAAGACCTTATGAAGACGGGACCGATAGCAGCTTTGATTGCCTGTGCAGGCGTATTTATTCCCCTTGTATGCGGAGCATTGCTTTATATGGCTTTTTATGGGGTTTCTCCCTGGGGTTCGGAAGAATTTTATAAAGCGGTATTCGTAGGTACAATTTTAACGGCAACTTCTGTCAGCATCACAGTGGAAGCTTTGAAGGAAATGGGAAAACTAAAAGGGAAAGTAGGAACGACTATTTTAAGTGCGGCGATTATTGATGATGTTATCGGAATTATTGTTCTTACATTTGTTATGGGATTTAAAAGCCCGGATTCCAATCCCTTATCCGTAGTATTCAATACGGTTCTGTTTTTTATATTTGCAATTGTGGTTGGATTTATTTGTTATAAAATCTTTAAAATGGTGGATAACAGATATCCCCATACAAGGCGTATCCCGATTGCCGGACTTGCTTTGTGCCTTGCTATGGCCTATATAGCGGAAAAATATTTTGGGATAGCAGATATTACAGGGGCGTATGTAGCCGGAATTATACTTTGTTCCATAAGGGATTCCGAGTACATAGCAAGCAAGATGGACACTAATTCTTACATATTGTTCGGACCAGTATTTTTTGCCAGTATCGGATTGAAAACAAATTTGGATAGTTTAAATGCCAGTATTTTAATTTTTTCCATTGCGTTTGTAGCAGTGGGATTGGTTTCTAAAATTGTAGGGTGCGGAATAATGGCAAAGATTTGTAAGTTTAATATGTCCGATTCTTTAAAAATTGGCGTTGGTATGATGACGAGGGGTGAAGTTGCCTTAATCGTATCACAGAAAGGATTGTCTGTTGGACTTCTTACTCCCGTATATTTTACTTCAGTAATTTTGCTTATTATTATATCGTCCATTGCCACTCCTATTATTTTAAAGTTATTATATGCAAGGGATGAAGGAAAAATAAAGGCTGCATAGAATATCGTTTATAGAATACTCCGCAACTGTTTGCGGGGTATTTTTTTACCATATAGGAAAGTTCTCCGAATTTCCCATATGGTAAAAAAATAATTATCGCACTGCGGCGGAGAGGGAGTATGTTGCTGTCGCGACCCGCCGCAGGCGGAGAATCCTGCAGGCAGGATTCTTTTTTACCATATAGGAAATTCCTTCGCCAGAAGGACGTAACATGAAGTGTCGAATTATAAATAGTATATTTTATTTATTAATTAAAGTAAATTTATATAATTTTCTGAAAAAAAGATTGAGTAATAGAAAAAGAGAATATATAATAAATATATAAGATAGAAGAGAGAAAATTTATAGTTTTAATATGCAATGGATTATAAATAGGTAGTTGTAAAATTATATAATTATAGAAGGGAGGAGTATATATGTATAATATTGTAACAATTGAACGTCAATATGCCAGCGGCGGAAATGAAATAGGGAGAAAATTGGCAGAAGAACTTGGATATAAGTTATATGACAGGAATATCCTAATGGAAGCCGCCAAAAACCTTAAAATACCTTCCGTACAAATAGAAGGGCTGGAAGAAAGCAGTCCGGGCGGATTTCTTTTTAATTTATCCAAGACTCCTTTAGGAGGGATTACCAACAGTAAAGAGCTGTCTTTGGCGGATAAATTATTCCTTGAAGAAAAACGTATTATTGAGGAAATAGCGGAAGAAGGCAAATGTATTATTGTAGGAAGGGCATCCGGTTATATTCTCAGGGATAAATCGGATAGCTTAAGGGTATTTATTCATTCGGATAACGAAACAAGGAAAAGAAGGGCGATTGAGAGGGAAGGGATAAAAGAATCGGAGGCCGAAAATGCCCTTAAGAAAAACGATAAAAGAAGAAGCAGCTTCTATAATTCAGTTACAAATTGGGAATGGGGAAATCCTAAGTTTTATGAATTGTATATGGACAGTGGAAGGCTGGGCATTGATTTATGCGTAAAACTGCTTGCGGAGGCTGTTAAAAGTTAATGTAATTAAGAACAAATGAAAGAATAATAAAGAATATTATTTATTATATTTGTGCGGAATATAGCAATCAACGCAGCTATATTCCGCGTAAGTGTTGGTTGAAATAAATATTTTTTACTCTAATCTGTCCACTGTTTTAGCATCGCTTTTGCTGAACGGTTCATTTCCCTTCTGAAATCGACATAAAATTTCCTTTTTGCAAAAGCGGTAATGTATTCTTCAAATTCTTTTCCCGTTTTCCCGGATTGTTTTTCCAACATATTTTTCGTTTCTTCTAAAGATTTATGATGATAAATGTCAGTATGGACGATATCGTCTAATTCAAAACGTTTTGGTTTTATCCTGTCTTTTTGCTGCTGTGTCGGCCTCCCAAAGACAACCATAGAATAAGGGAGGGCATATTTTGGAAGTTGGAGCAATTCCCGGTTGATTTCAAAATTTTCCATAATATCTCCGATATAACAGGAACCGATTCCCATAGATTGAGCGGCAACAACAGCATTTTGGGCAGCAATGACGCAATCCTGGGATGCAAGGAATAAATCCGCCTCTTCTATTTTGGGGGGTTCTTCACAATAAGCTTTAAATATATCATACCATTTCTGGAAGTCTGCCATAAAAATAAGTACCAGTGGAGCTTTGGCAATGAAAGGCTGGTTGTCGCATCTTTTTGCCAATTCTTCTTTTAAACTTTGCTCCCTGATATCTAAAATGGAATAGAGAGTCATGTTCCCTGCCGTAGGAGCCTGTAAGGCAGAGTTGAGAATAATATTTTTTTCATCGTCGGTAATTGGTTCATCGGTAAAAACCCGTACGGATTTTCTATTGTATAAATCTTGAATTGTCTGGTTCATATTGATACTTTCACCTCCTGAAAAATGAAATCATTTATTCTCGCGAGCAACGAGCCAAGTGGCTGCTTGCAGACATTTGGCGACTGCCGCGAGGGTCAAATACCCCGCTGCTCTGCAGCGCTGCAAGTTTGATACCCCGTTGCTTGCAGCGGGATCTTTGATTAATAGAATATCATGGATTTATTTTATTTGCTATTATATTTCCAATATTAAATTTTTTGGTAATTATTGATATATATTATAATTAAATTGACATTAAAGGTAAAAATAAGTAATATGATATACAAAAGGGAAATTACAAAGTACATAAGAAAAAAATAGCTTATTTATATTTTTCTAAAAAAGCTATGGAAAAATGGAGGGAATAGTATGAATTTGTTTGGTCTTATTGTAGGTTTGGCAATATTTATTTTAATTGTCATTATTTTGGTGACAGGGTATAAGAAAGCTCCGCCGGATACGGCATTTATTATCTCAGGTCTGCGTAAAAAGATTATAATAGGAAAAGCCAGCGTTAAAATCCCGTTTTTTGAACGGATGGATAAATTAAGCCTGAAGTTGATTGCGATTGATGTGAAAACATCCAATGCGGTTCCTACGGCAGATTATATAAATATCCAGGTGGATGCAGCGGTCAACGTAAAAATCAGCAGTGAACCGAAAAAGCTTGCTTTGGCAGCAGAGAATTTCCTGAATCAAAATACACAGTACATAGCAGGTATTGCAAGAGAAGTGTTAGAAGGCAATATGAGGGAAATCGTAGGACGTATGAGGCTGGAAGAAATGGTCAGCGACAGGCAGAAATTTGCCAATCTTGTAAAGGAAAACGCAGAACCGGATTTGGCGGCTATGGGTCTTGATATCGTAAGTTTTAATGTACAGAATTTTGCGGATAGCAATGGAGTAATTGACGATTTGGGTATTGATAATATTTCCCAGATTAAGAAAAAAGCAGCCATTGCAAAAGCGGAAGCGGAAAAAGAGATTGCGGTAGCAAAGGCGGATGCGGACCGTCAGGCAAACGATGCGCGTATAAATGCGGAAAGGGAAATTGCCAAGAAGAATAATGAGCTTTCTTTGCAGAAGTCAGAATTAAAGAAAATGGAGGATACGAAGAAAGCGGAAGCGGATGCGGCATATCGTATTCAAGAACAGGAACAAAGGAAGACGATTGAAATAACAACTGCGGAAGCAAGTATTGCAAAACAGGATAAAGAAGTAATTCTGAAACAAAAAGAAGCCGAAGTAAGGGAAAAGGCTTTGGATGCGGAAGTACGTAAGAGGGCGGAAGCGGATAAGTTTGCCCGCCAGCAGCAGTCCGATGCTGAATTGTATGAAAGGCAAAGAAAAGCAGAAGCAGAAAAATTTGAGCAGGAAAGAGAAGCCGATGCCATGAAGGCCAAAGCGGAAGCGCAGAAGTTCTCCAAAGAACAGGAAGCTGCAGGAATCCGTATGGTGGGCGAAGCGGAGGCAGAGGCTATCCGGGCGAAAGGTCTTGCGGAAGCGGAAGCAATGGAGAAAAAGGCAGAAGCATATCAGAAGTACAACAATGCAGCTATGGCGGAAATGCTTATCAAAGTGCTTCCTGATATTGCCGGTAAGATTGCGGAACCTCTCACACAAATTGATAAAATTACGATTATCGGAGGGGATGGGCAGTCAAACGGGGTAAGCTCCGTGGCGGATAATGTGCCGGCGGTGATGGCAAAGCTTTTTGAAACAATGAAAGAAACGGTAGGAATTGACCTTTCGGATATTGTGAAAGCCGGAACTTATGATGCAAAAGTAAACAGAAATATAAATATTACGACAGATGGAAGTGAAGAGGGAGAGGTCATAAAATCCGGCGCCGTTGCTGCATCTTTGATAAATGAGTCCGATGGAAATATTGTTTAAGTAATGGAAAAATTAAATCTAAAATAAAATCAAAATAGAATTATAAATAGAATTAAAAGTAAAGTCGAAAGTGAAGTCAGGAGCTTAGTTTTATCGGGCGATTGGCTTCACTTTCCTGTTTGAAAGTTTTTTTGTATTATCCTATTATCTGTGTTAAAATAAAGATTATCAAAATTTTATCTTAAGAATAACAGGAGGAGTACAAATTCATGGCGAAAAATAAGAAACCTCAGACAAATACCGGGAATAAAGCCCGGACAAAATATGAAATTAAAATGGAAGAAAGGAAAAAACAGGAAGAAAAGGATAAGCGTGATGCCAAAATGTTGCGTATTGGCTCCATTGCCATATGCGCGGTTATTATTGCAGCAATTGTCATTTCTATTGCCGCTTCTATTATGAATAAGAAAGCAACAACGAAAGACGCTTATGTAACAATCGGGAACCATTCGGTGACAAAGCTGGAATATGATTATTACTATTCTTTATTAAAAAGCAATTATATGACAAATTATGCATCCATCCTTTCTTATATGGGAGTAGATGCTTCGCAGGATTTGGATAACCAGCAATATACTGAAGAAATGACATATAAAGATTATTTTGACCAGCTTACGGTAGACCAGTTAAAGCAGACGAAGGCATTGGCGGACGATGCAAAAGCAAACCAGTTTTCTTATGATGATGCGGAAGATTATGCCAATATTTTGAGCGGTATAGAATCCGGCGCTAAAGCGGCAGGTGTTTCGGAAAGTAACTATTATACTTCAATGTATGGAAAATATGCTACGAAGAAAAATATAGAACCTTTTATCCGTGAGGGATTGTTGGCTGAGGAATATTATAACTATCTGATAGAGCAAAACACTCCGGGTGAACAGGAAATCAAAGATTATTATGCGGAAAACGTGCAGAATTTCGACAGAGTGGATTATCATAGTTTTTCTTTTCCTGCAAATGCCGGAGCAGACGCATCGGAAGAAGATTTGAATAAAGCAATGGCGGATGCAAAAAATAAGGCGGATGCCATGATGAAGGCACGCAAAGAGGGAACCGGATTTAAGGAACTTTGTCATGAGAATGCTTCGGAAGAAAATAAAGCTGTTTATGAAAATGAGGAGACAAACCCTTCTTTAAGGGAAGGAGCTTATTATTCCAGCACTCCCCAATCCATTTCCGGTTGGTTATATGAAGATGGGAGAAAGGAAGGGGATATTGCAGTCCTTGAAGATGCTGACAATAATCAATATTACGTAGTAGAATTTGTGAAACGTTATTATGATGAAGCGGATGACGAAAATATCTCAAATATGATATCCAGTGAAAAGGTATCGGAATATATTCAGGGTAAAATGGAGAATTATACGGTAACCGACTTAAAAGGCGAGTTGAAGTATTTGACATTAGAAGATGCTGCTGCACAGGAGTAAAGGTTATCATTATTGAAATTTTGCCGATATATAATATATTAAGGTTCAGGCGTCAAATAGCGTGTTTTACGGCATTGTCTGGCTCTTGGACCCCGTTTAAAGGAACTTGCAAATGGACTTGCAATTTAGGGATTTAGGAACAAGGAGGTTATGTATATGATATTACCGATTTTTGGTACCATCCGCAATACAGTAAAAATGGCGGAATTGAATAATAAGTGGGAGCAAAAGAAAAAAAACGGCGGCAAGGAAATGAAAAAAGAAATGGATCCCCAGATGAAGCAAATCCTCCAATATAAGGAAGATTTGAAAAGAATGCGCGAAAGCAATCAGATGGCGTCCATTGATGCAAAATTAAATTCCGGAGGAATATTAACCCCGGAAGAAATTACTTATCTTCAACAAAAATGCCCTGAGAAGTATAAGGAATATGTGGATTTAAAAAATGAGAGGGAAGCTTACAAAAGGCAGATGGAAGCGTGTAAAACCAAAGAAGATGTGGAGAAGCTTAAGCTTACAAAAATGAATGGTTTTCTGGCTGAAGCAAAATCTGTCAAAAACAACCCGAATATCCCGGATGGTAAAAAGAAGGAATTAATGGAAAAAATCCTAAGAAGGACGATGGGAGTACAGGATGAATATATGGCGTTTGTCCGTTCCGGCAAATACAAGGAATTACCTACGGAGGAAGAACTTTCAGAAGAAATGAAAGAAAAGTCAAACTGGAACGAAGAAGTTTTGGAAGATTCAAAGGAAGTAGAAACGGAAGATGCTGTTCAAGAAGAAAATAATAATGAAATTCCGGAAGAGAACCAGGGGATAGAAAACGAGGAGGATTTAAAACAGGATCATAAGGGGGAAAATATAAAAGTACCTTCAAAAAAGAATAAACCTGAAGCAAGCACTTTGTCACATTTGAGATATACAGCAGATGTAACATTTCAGGAAATAGAGGTAGAGTTGAAAATGCATTTAAAAGCATATATACCTTAATTGTTTTGTAAAAAGAGTTGGTCATGGAGCCAGCTCTTTTTATAAGAAAGAAAATTAATCCATCGTACAAAAGTCACTTGCACAATATTCTTTTGTGTAATCTTTCAAGCGGCACTGTCGGACAAACCTTTTAGCACCTGAATCAAACAAATGAAACAATTAGCATAAATAATCATAAAATTCGTAAGGAAGGAAATGGATAGATATGTTGGAAATTATAGGATTAACAAAAACATATGGGAAGTATAAAGCAGCGGATAATGTAAATTTTTCTATTTCGGATGGGGAAATAGGGATACTATTAGGACCGAACGGGGCAGGAAAATCTACAGTAATTAAGAGTATTGCCGGGTTGTTGCGTTATAATGGAAAAATATTGATTAAGGGTATGGATGCCAAAAATCTGGAAGCAAAGAAGGTTTTTGCCTATGTACCGGAAATCCCTGCGATGTATGAAGCGCTTACCGTAAGGGAACATTTGGAATTTATTATCCATGCCTACAACCTTTCTGTTACGGAGGAAGATATAACAAACCTTTTTGAAAGGTTTGAATTGCTGGATAAACAGGATAAGTTAGGTAATGAACTTTCTAAAGGGATGATGCAGAAGGTAAGCATATGCTGTGCATTAATTGTCAATCCGAAAGTGATATTGTTGGATGAACCTATGGTTGGATTGGATCCTGCGGCAATTAAAGAATTGAAACAAGTAGTTCTGGAATTAAAGGAAGCGGGGGTAACGGTACTGATTAGTACCCATATGCTGGAAATGGTAAAAGAGCTATGGGATGTTATGTTTGTCATGGATAAAGGGCATATTATTGCATCTTATAAAAAAAGTGATGTAAAAGAAGAGGATTTGGAAGATTTATTTTTCCATGTTACGGATAAGAAGGAATGAGGGGATAAAAATGGGAATAATTTCAAATAAAATATCAGCTATTTTCTATCTTTATAGAAAAACTTTTAAAAACCGTTTGAAAAAAGCATTGAAAAAACCGGTTACTTATATTTATTTTGTATTTATAGCATTATATATATATATGGTTTTTGGTTCTTTTCCTGTTTTTTTTGATTTGATAGAAATAAATAATGCATCGTTTTTGACGGCAATTTTGACAGTGATTGTTTTTATTTTAATTCCTTCTAATTTGATTTCATACAGTAAAAGGAAAGGGCTTGTTTTCCGGGAGCCGGATATCCATTTTCTTTTTTCCTCTCCTATCAGCCCAAAAATACTTTTGCTGTATTCTCATTTAAAAAATGTAGGGATTATGTTCATATTGTATTTAATAGTGGCTATTGGGGGAGTATTATGGCTCGATATGCCTGTATGGAAAATGACGGTATATTTCCTGTTTTCTTTTGTCATGGAAAATGCACTGGAAGCATCCATGATGATTCTCTGTTACGGCAATGAAAAACTGGATAAAAAACAGATGTTTATTGTACAGCTTTTTATGTACTTTTTAATAGGGGTTTTTGTTGCGATAGGTATTGTGGTATATATGAGGGAAGGCGCCAGTTTCCGCGGGGTAGCAAATTATCTTCATAGCCCGGTCATTCAAATGGTTCCTGTTATCGGTTGGAATATTGCTTTTCTTCATTTATTGTTTATGGGACCGGAGACAATAAATGTAATTTGTTCAATCCTATACTTTATATCGGTAATTGTTTTGTTTGTTATGGCTTTGCGCATGAAATGCACCGGGGATTATTTTGAAGATGCTATAAAATTTGCCGAAGATTATGAGACGGCAAAGAAAAAAGGGAAAGCAGGGGAAGTGGCTTTTGTAGGTTGGAAAAAGAAATATGGAAAGGCCAGTGTTTCTTATAAAGGAAAATATGCAAGGGCTATTTTTTACAGGCAGCTATTGGAATATAAAAAGAATAGGTTTTTTATCTTTGGATTTTATACCCTGGTATGCCTTTGCCTTGGTATAGGATTGGCAGTATTGAGTTATAATGACAGTTTTAGCGGATATATTCCATTTGTAATTTTAGGTGTAATGGCTTATCTTACCTTTATTTTTTCAGGCTATCCGGGAAAATGGGGGAAGGAGCTGAAAAAGCCTTATACGTATTTAATACCGGATACGTCTTTGTGTAAATTATGGTATGCTACATTGATGGAACATATAAGGTCATTGATTGACGGATGTTTGATTACGCTGCCTTCCGGGATTGTAATTGGCCTTCCGGTTTTGCATATTTTTTTGATTATAGTAGCTTATGTATGTTTACAGGCTTGTAAGCTCTATGCGGAAGTAATGGTGGAAGCCTTTCTGGGCAATATTTTGGGCAATACAGGGAAACAGTATGCCAGAATATTGTTTGAAGGAATTGTAATTGGTATGGGGATTACAGGGGCGGCAATCGGTTCATTGATTTCTCTGGAAACGGGCTTGTTTGTGTTGATCGGTGTGGTTGCTTTTTTGACAGCAGGTATGATGGCTATTGCCACAATCAATTTTGAAAAAATGGAAACTGTGGATTAAAAAATCAAAATAATGTATTTTATAATCATAAAATTGTAAGAAATTTCCCATTTTTCTAAATATAATTGAATTATTCAAAAGGACGGATTTTGAAACCCGAACAATATAAGAAAACGAATAGGGCAGGAAAGGATGGAAAATTTTTATGATGAAAACATGGTGGAAAGAAGCGGTAATTTATCAGATTTATCCCCGTAGTTTTATGGACAGCAACGGGGACGGGATTGGGGATTTAAAAGGAATTACCAGTAAATTGGATTATTTGAAATATCTCGGCATTGATGTAATCTGGTTATCGCCGGTATATCAATCCCCTAATGATGACAATGGGTATGATATCAGCGATTATCAGTCCATTATGGATGAGTTCGGAACAATGGAAGATTTTAATGAAATGCTTAAGGAAGCCCATGAAAGAGGGATTCGTATTGTGATGGATTTGGTAGTAAACCACACATCCGATGAACATAAGTGGTTTATGGAAAGCAGGAAGTCTAAGGAGAATGCTTACAGGGATTATTATATCTGGCGGGAAGGGAAAGAAGATGGAACGCCTCCTAATAACTGGGGCGCCTGCTTTGGAGGGTCGGCATGGGAATATGACGAAGAAACAGAAATGTACTATTTGCATATGTTTTCAAAAAAACAGCCGGATTTGAATTGGGAAAACCAAAAAGTACGTCAGGAAGTATTCGATATGATGACATGGTGGTGCGATAAGGGAATTGATGGATTCCGTATGGATGTAATCAGTATGATATCGAAAACGAAAGAGATGCCGGACGGGGAAGTGAATGGGCTTTATGGCAACCCGGGCCCTTATTGCGTGAACGGGCCGAAAGTTCATGAGTATTTGCAGGAGATGAACGAAAAAGTATTGTCAAAATATGATATTATGACAGTAGGGGAAACACCGGGAGTGACGACGGATTTGGCAAAACAGTATGCCGGTGAGGATACTCATGAATTGAATATGGTATTCCAGTTTGAACATGTGGAAAACGACGGAAAATATGGTAAATGGACAGATGAAAAAGTTTCCCTGGTCAATTTGAAAAAAATCATGTCAAGATGGCAGGTGGAACTATATGGGAAAGCATGGAATAGTTTGTTTTGGGATAACCATGACCAGCCAAGGGCGGTTTCCAGATTTGGGGATGACAGGCCGCAGTATAGGGATGTTTCAGCAAAAATGCTGGCTACTTGTCTGCATATGATGCAGGGTTCTCCTTATATTTATCAGGGGGAAGAGCTTGGGATGACCAATTATCCATTCCAGAAAATGGAAGATTTCCGGGATATCGAAAGTATTCATGCTTATGAAGAATGGTGTAAAGGCGGCCTTGTTTCCCATGAGTTGTTCTGGCCTTGTCTTGTAGGGAAAAGCAGGGATAATGCCAGGACTCCCGTACAATGGGATGATACGGAAAATGCAGGGTTTACTACAGGAACACCTTGGATTGGAGTAAACCCTAATTACAAAGAGATTAATGCCAAAGCGGAAACGGCGGATATGGGTTCTGTTTTCCATTATTATAAAAAATTGATTGCATTACGGAAACAAAACCCGGTTATCGTATATGGCAAATTTGAGCTGCTTTTGGAAGACAGTGAGGACTTGTTTGTTTATACAAGGGCGTTGGATGAAGAAAAATTGTTGGTAGTATGCAGTTTTTCCGATAAGGAAGTTACGTTCCGGATACCGGATGAGTTTATTGGTTCGGGCTGCATAATTTCTAACAGAGAGAATACCTATGAAGGAGAAACGATAGAACTCAAGCCTTATGAGGCCTTTGTCCTGCATAAAAAATAGAAAATTAAGTATATAGATTGGTAAATTTATGTTGTGAAAGAAAGAAGGTTTATGAAAACAGCGAAAAAAGGTATCCTGATTGTTTTATCGGTAATTGCCATTACATTTATTCTCTGTTTATTGCAATATGGAATCCATTATTATAATAATCCGGTGGAAAAAGAAATTCACTTTACCGCATCGGGATATATTATTTGGAATCCGGATAACGGTAAAGGGGAAAAGGTTGATGTAGAAGTAAAAGGAAAGAGTCTGTCTTATATTTTTAAAAACCATCCGGAAGCCGTACAAGGGGATATTTTTGTCAATGGACAAAGTATTTTTGGAACTGTGGATGACCGGGATATCGGATTTTATACGGAATTTCGCGGATTAGATTTTGCATGTGTAGGAATAAAAAATCATGTGCCTTGTGAAATCGTTTCTTTGACAAAAAATTTCCAATTCATCGTATGCGGCATCAACCTTTCCTCACCTGTTTTAGGCAGCGGGAAAACAGGATGGAATGGAAAAGGGATATTGGTGATACCGGGAAATGATTTGGAATCTGCAAAAGAAACAGTAAAGAGAGCTTTTTCGGGTTCGGAACAAATGAGTCATTGGTTGTTGGAAAACGAGTGGGATAAAGTAGTAGAAACAGGGAAATAAAAATAAAAAGATTTTCACTGCCGGTTCAGCAGTACGGGACCGGCAAGGATTTCCCTTGATACATACAAACTCATATCGTTTCTGGTTGCAAGAGTCCATTTTACTAAGCGGATGCACTTGCGCTCAATTTCAAGACAGGTAATACAGCGGGGGTGGACACAGCTTCCGCTGTTGTAGTAATAAGGGTCTTCTTCCGAAAGGGCAGGGCGGTGGGTGTGTCCGGTAATGAGGATATGGTTTTCTTCTTTTGCCCAATGGTGGAGCCGTTCTTCCGCCTTATGTTTTCGCGTATAATTTTTGGCTGCGCTGGTAGGGTCGAGGACACCGAAATGTTCCAAAGGCTTCCAGAGATAACGTACGAGAAAACGGGATAAGCGCCATAAAGATGAATTGAATAAATCTGTTTGATGGCCGTGGGTAAGATAAATGTCCATAGGAAAGTTGCTTTCCAAGATAATGCCGGAGTAAAAAGGTATGTTGGGAATGGAAGCTTCCTGCTCTAATTGGAAGCTGTCTTCCGGGGTACAGTGGCAGCAGTGATAATGTTTTTCTATATAACGTCTATTCTTTTTTATCATATCGTGGTTTCCATAAAGCATAAATAAACGGTTTTTCTCATAAAATCGGGAAAGAAGCAGAAATATATTGCTGTGTACTTCAATAATCTGTTTCATATTTCGGTTTTCCCATAATTCATCCCCATCCCCCAGCTCAATATAAGTGTATCCCATTTTATAGTAATGCTGCAATGCAGCAAAATACAGATTTTGATTTTTTAAAAAGTTATCATTGGAATTTCCTATGCCCCGGTGGCAGTCGCTGATTAATACATATTTGGAACGTTCTGTAAGAGGGAGCCTTAAAGCTCCCTCGAAAGATTTGGAAATACGTGAATAATAACCCATAACTTTACCTTCTTTTTATTTTTCTTTTTTTATATTTTTTTACACGGAGTATTTTCCGGAATACAAAAGGAAGATAATAGTAAAGATATAAAATTTTATCCAAAGAAAGGCAGAAAGGCCTGGTAACAAACAGGTATACGCTGCACCAGAAACGATTGATACGTTGTACCAGACGGATTCTTAAACGCCGCAGACATCCATATTTCATAAAAGATTTTGTAAAAGAGAAAGTGACGGTATTATGGCAGATAGAAATGTCGTGACGGCAATAGCCGGTATTTACCAAACCTTCTACAAAGGCTTCAGCCATGCTGCAATGAGGAAAAGAAATTGCGGCCCGCATATATAAATCTTCCGGATTGGAGAAACGCCCTACCGAAAAAGCAGTCAGCCACCAATGCTTGGCTCCTACATCGGCAATCCCTATGCCTTTTCTGAAAAGGTTAAAAGAAAGCCCTGCCATATCTTTATTTTCTACGCTATGAAAAAGAGTATCTTCCCATCTTGACTCAGGTACAATGTCATCAGCGTAATAAAGGCCGATTTCGCCGCCTGTATTGATTCCGTATTGACCTTTCCATAATTCTATCAGCCATGTCCTGTCGTCATAATTAAAATAGACGGGCAGGCAGTCGAAAACCATGTGGAAGGTGAGGGCAGCTTTATCGTATAGAGAGCAATAACCAAATTCCCTTTGCATCGCATTGATATGGGAAGTGAAAATATCCTGCGATGCCACATAGCAGAAACCGAAAGGTTCAATCAGTTCATCCAAAAGGCAGCATTTTTCTTTCGTAGACATACAGCATATTTTTTTGATGATTTTTTTCTTGCGCCAAAAATTGAAGCAGAAGAAAAAAAGAAGTATCAAGAAAAAAATACCGAAAAACAGATACATAACAAAGTCCTTATTTATAGATTTGTTATATCTTATGATTAATTGTCGAAATCGGTACTTGAAATATAGAAAATCATTTTAAGGGGAAATATGGATAATGGTTCCTTTTCCTTTAAAACCGGCATCCCCTGTGATTTGGGGGATTTCCTTTTCCCCTTGGATTGGGGATACGTCAGGAAGGTGGACATGCCCGGTAACAACTGCGGCTACAGGGCTGTCTTTTGCTGTGGTTAAACCGATAAATTCTGCGGAAATATCGTTCGGATATATCCCTCCATGTACACCGCCGCCTAACACTACCCCGTTGGACCAGACAGAAGAAGTTTTTGAGAGGAGGGATTCGGTGTAAAGAGGAACATGGAGCAGAAGAATCACCGGTTTTCCTTTTTGAAGAACCGTTTTATATTCTTCCAAAGCATTTGGATGAATCTGATTGTTGCTGTTATCCACCGCCACGACAATGAAATCATCCAATTCCAATGAGTGGATAGCGGTATTGCCCGTAGATGAATATTCTTCTGCCGTATAGTTTTTCATATAAGGTGAAAGCAAAGGGAGGTAATCATTGGAACCTTTTTCTGTCATATACTCCCACGGATAAGTCCAGTCATGGTTTCCGAGAGTGTATAGATAGGGGATTTTTAACTTTTCTAAGGAATTGCCCAGATATTCTATGTTTGCCGGAGAAGGGGAATCAATAATGTCTCCTCCAAGGAGCAGAGCATCCAATTTGTTTTCGTTGGCATAAGATATCCATGACAGGAATAAATCGGAAGAAATAACCCCGTTTTCTTCTGTAAATTGGGAAAGGCGATTGCCGGAGTATTCTTTTATCTCCTGGGAAGCCTCCGTTTCCGGAAGGATAATATGGGTATCTGTCAAATATAAAAGAGTATATTCTTTGGAAATGCCGGGAATGGTGATTTGGCAGGTATCTATATTTTCTTCTTCGATTGGCTCCGTCGAAGAAGGGGAAGCGCATCCTGTAAAAGAAAAAGAGAAAAATGTTGCAAGTAACAGGACAGTAAATAGATTTTTTGCATGGGCTATCGTCTTCATATATTTGTTTTCTCCTAATAATCGTTGGATTGTTGCTATTATTTTAATAATCTTGTACAATAAGTGTTATTGTTATAAGCAGAGGAAAAAGAAAGTGGATTGCCAGTGTAATTAAAATATATCCACTATAGTTATATTATGGCACATATTGAAGAAAAATGAAGAAAAAAATCTTAATATTTTATAAAGTATGAGGTAGATATGAGCGGTATAAATTTGAAAAAAATCTTTGCACCTATTGATATGACGGTAGGGAATCCCGGAAAGCAGATTGTGGCATTTGCGGTTCCCATGTTGATTGGGAATATTGCCCAGCAATTGTACAATACGGCGGACAGCGTAATTGTAGGAAGATATGTGGGAGACAATGCTCTGGCAGCAGTGGGGAGCGCGGCGCCTATTTTGAATTTGCTCCTCGTTTTATTTATAGGTATTTCCGTAGGGGCCGGTATTATGGTTTCCCAATATTTCGGGGCAAAACAAAGGGAGGATTTATCCGGTACAATCGGAAGTTGTGTGACGTTGACAGCTATTTCTTCTGTGATTATTATGGTAATAGGGCCTCTGGTGTCCGGGCCTTTGCTGGAGTTTTTGGATACACCGGAAACCATATTGGGATGGTGCAAATCCTATCTGAATATTATTTTTATCGGAATTTTGGGGATGGCATATTATAATATCCTTGGCGGTGTTTTGAGGGGATTGGGGGATTCCGTATCTGCTCTCCTCTATTTATTAGTGGCTACGGTAGTGAATATTGTATTGGATATTTTATTTGTAGCCAGTTTTGATATGGGTGTGGCAGGCGTAGCTTTGGCTACGGCTATTGCCCAGGCGTTATCCGCAGTCCTTTGCTTTTTGAAACTTCTGAAAATGTCGGATATTTTTGATTTTAAAAAGAAGTATTTGAAGCTGCATAAAAAATATGCACGGATGACAATCCGCCTTGGGTTCCCTTCCGGATTGACTCAGGCAATATTTTCTATGGCAATGATTATTGTACAGTCCTTGACAAATAGTTTTGGAGAAATGTTTATTGCCGCCAATGTAATTGTAATGAGAGTGGATGGTTTTGCTATGATGCCTAATTTTTCTTTTGGTACGGCTATGACCACATATGCCGGTCAAAATGTAGGAGCAAAGGAATTTGACCGGGTGGAGCAGGGGGCAAAACAGGGTACATTTATCGCTATGGGCGTATCTGCTGTAATTACTGGTCTGATTCTTATCTTTGGGAAACAGTTGATGGGTATTTTTACAGAAACGACGGAACTGGTGGATATGAGTATGCGTATGATGAAAATTCTTGCCGTTGGGTATATTGCAATGGCAGTTACCCAATCTTTGTCAGGGATTATGCGGGGAGCCGGGGATACAATGAGCCCTATGTGGATTTCTTTGGTTACTACGGTAGCAATCCGTGTGCCGGTAGCCTATGGGATTGCATATATAACAAGAAGTGAACAATATCCGGGTGGACGTTGTGAAAGCGTATTCATTTCATTGCTCGTTTCATGGACATTGGGTGCAGTAATAACATTTATATGTTATAAATGGGGAAAATGGAAAAAGAAAGCAATTGGAGAATAAAAGAAAGAAGTGGTTTTGATGCAACAGGAAGAAAAATACATATATATGACGAAAACCCCGGTTCCACGTTTAATTGGGGAACTGGCCGTACCCACAATTATCAGTATGCTGGTAACTTCATTTTATAATATGGCGGATACTTTTTTTGTAGGTAAAATCAATACCCAGTCTACAGCCGCCGTAGGCGTTGTATTTTCAGTGATGGCATTGATTCAGGCATTAGGGTTTTTCTTCGGTCATGGTTCAGGGAATTATATTTCGAGGCGTTTGGGTGCAAAAGATTTTGAAGAAGCAGCGGCGATGGCAGCAAACGGGTTTTTTCTTGCTTTTCTTTGCGGGATTACAGTAATGGTCGGCGGGATGATTTTTTTAAAGCCGTTAGCAGTAGCCCTTGGTTCTACGCCGACAATATTGCCTTATACGGAATCTTACCTGAAAATTATTCTGATAGGGGCACCTTTTATGACTTCGTCGTTGGTATTGAATAACCAGCTTCGTTTTCAGGGAAGTGCGGCATATGCGATGGTAGGTATCGTTACAGGTGCGGTAATTAATATTGCATTGGATCCTTTGTTGATTTTTGTATGCGGTATGGGAGTGGCAGGGGCAGCTGCGGCAACAGTTATCAGCCAGTTTTGCAGCTTTTTGCTTTTGATGTATCAAAGCAGGAAGGGCGGGAATATAAAAATCAGTTTCAGTAATTTTAAACCAAACGGCCATTATATAAAAGAAATTTGCAGGGGAGGCGTTCCGTCCTTATGCCGTCAGGGGCTTGCGAGCATATCAGCGATTTTCCTGAATCACGGGGCAGGGGTTTACGGAGATGCGGCGATTGCCGGAATGTCCATTGTATCCAGGGTCTCCATGTTTGCAAGTTCTGCATTGATTGGTTTCGGCCAGGGGTTCCAGCCGGTATGCGGATTTAATTATGGGGCAAAATTGTATCAACGGGTAAGGGAAGGCTTTGTATTCTGTGTGAAATATGCAACTATATTTTTAGTCGGCATCTCTATAATAGGAGCTGTGTTTGCGCCCGAAATTATCGCCATGTTCAGAAAAGGGGATGAAGAAGTAATTGCGGTGGGAGCTATGGCTTTGCGCCTGCAATGTATTGTGTTCCCGTTGACAGGATGGATTGTGATGTCCAATATGATGCTTCAGTCTATTGGGAAAGCTTTGAAGGCTTCTATTTTGGCAGCAGCAAGGCAAGGGATATTTTTTATTCCATTGATATTGATTTTGCCGAAGATATTTGGATTGTCCGGAGTGGAAATGTGTCAGATGGTATCAGACCTTTTGTCTTTTATTTTGGCAGTGCCTTTGTGTGTCAGCGTTTTGAAAGAAATGAAATAAAAAGGGAAACCGTTATTCTATAAAAATTGAAAAGGAAAGGGCTGTTGTGCAGAACCGCGTTGAGCCGGAACAATGGATAAAAATTGTTTTGCCGGTGAAACATAAACGGAATTAGACAACAGCCCTTTAAATTTTAAATTAAGCAATAGAAAAGGGGGCATTTATTTTTGGTAAAAAGCGCCATGTAGTAAAGGTCTGTATATTTTTTTGCAGCAGAGCGGGAGAGGTTGAAGGTTCTTATTTTGGAGCCTTCTTTTTCTATTTTTCCTATATAGTCATCAATATTTTGCGCATAATATTCCATCCATCTATTCGGTTTGCTAGATTCAAACCCGTATTCCAATGACCAGTGTTTTTTCCAACGGTCATATTTTTCAGGACCGCTGATAAGGGCGGATAAAGTTTCCGGGTGGAGGATGGCGGGCGCAGCGTCTGCGGACAGCCCGATTAAGTAATCCGTGTCATAATGGCATTTTTTAGGGCTTGAATCCCAATAAAGATATCTGTCCGATTCATAGTCTTCATCTGCAAATATTTGTGAGATATTATACTTGGCGATAAAGTAGTCGGGATGGCTGAAGGAGAAGCCAATATATAGGATGGTAACTATTGTTATGCAGTATTTGCATAAAGGAAAATCTTTTTTGTATATATAAAATAAAATGCCTGTCATAATGAAAAAAATAACAACCAATGACCAAAGGACAAAGATGCGAAGGAAAGTCAAATCATAATATCGGATATACATTATCATGCGCATGGCGCTGGATGCCATCATGATATAGGTACATAAGGAGATTATGGTTAAAATAACTTTTAGCGCTTTATTTTCTTTAAACCTGTTAAGGCAGATAAGCACTAAAAATAAATTAATCATGCAGACAAAAAGAAGTTGGAAATAGCCTTCCCTTGCATAGCTGGAATATCTGCTGGCATAAGTGTCAGGATAAGCGTAGGTAGAAGGGATATCCCCTTTTCCTGCAAATAAATAAATAATTTGGACCGCGCTGAATAAAAAGTAAATGACGGACAGAATGGAAGTAAATGTTATGGCAATCAACGGTTCTCCGGTACGTTTATCAGATATTTCTTCCCGGATGGATTTCTTTTTTAAAAATGTCAGGATGCAATAGGAAGAAAAGAATGAAAATAGCATGGAAAAACACAGGTCAGTAAAATGGTTTATTAGCCAATACACAAAAGCAGAAAAACTAAGCCCTTGAAATAAGTAATAAAATACAGCATCTGCGGAACATAGCAATAAAAGTATAAAAGTGGTTAAAGGTATGGAAATAAGGATACCGATAAAAATATAAATTGCATAATGTTTTTTTATATTGCCATTTTCTTTATTTATTTCCCTGTAACAAATAAAATCAGAGAATGGTCTGCCAATAAGAATCAAGGAGCCAAGAATGGTTTGTAAAATGGCAAATCCATATTTCAATAAATTCCATAGAGTATCGGCAAAAAAATTATGGATAAACAGTATAAAAGTAAGCAGGAAAATCCCCAGTTTATTCATAAATATAATATTTAAATTATCTGTGCAGAACGTAGAAATGCCAAGGAGCATTATACTAATTACGTAAAATACGGAGTCTTTTTTGGCGGAAATCCCTAATTTTTTCAAGGATAAGAAAAAATAGAAAAGGGTTCCGCCTATGAAAAAAGGGTATGTGATACCGGAAGCATTTTTATATAGGCAAAAGGTGTAAAAGAGGGCATAAATTATGCTGGGTAGGCTAAAGAGCCGGAAGTGGCAGGCGCGCTCTTCTTTTTCTTCTCTTGTAATTCCAAAAGCGTTGGTTTCATTGTAACATTTGCTTGGATATTGGTTTGGGTATTCGTTCATAATTTTCCTCATTTCTGCGCAGCTTTGCTGCATAAAACCGTTTTGGCTTTCTGATTTGACTCGCCGATTTGATTTTCTAATTTAGTTTGCGGATGCTGCGCGGACGCAAACTTGCAGGTGGGAAATGGAAATTGTTACTCTTTTACTTCTTCTTTTTCTTCTACATTTTCTTCTACATATTGCAGGATATCGCCGGGCTGGCAGTTAAGGGCTTTGCAGATTGCATTTAATGTGGAAAAACGTATGGCTTTTGCTTTGTTGTTTTTTAAAATAGACAAATTAGCGAGGGTAATGTCCACTTCTTTGGAAAGCTCTGTCAGCCCTATCTTTTTTTGTGCCATTACTACATCTAAATTAATAATGATTCCCATAAGTTTCCTCCTAAATGGTTAAGTCATTTTCCAGCTTATAGGTTACAGCTTTATCGAATACTTGAGATAAAACTTTACTGAAAAGCCCGGCTATGACAAAAACGAGAATGACAATAAGCACAGCTGGTGTGATATAGAGGAAAAGCCGCCCTGCAGTAATTAATGCAATCATCAGACTGTAAGTTCCCATGCGCTTTAAACTGATTACATTATCCCGTATGAAACAGTCATCGTTAATCACTGTCCGGAATATTTTCCTGAGTTCATTGATGATAAGGACGGCAAGTATGCCGGAAAAGAAAAAAAGGAAAATAAGCGGAATATAATTTCTGGCAAAATAGCTGTTATGCCTTCCATAGAGCCGTATACTAAGGGGAAGGGTAGCCGTTACCAATATTCCTGCATAAAACATAAAATCTAAAAGCAGTTTGGTAGTTAATGTCAGTTTGTCTTTCATAGGGATGGTCTCCTTTAATTCCTGTTTTGTAGTTTTATCTGATTATATTTCATATTATCACCAGAAGAATCGAAAGTCAATAATAATTTATTGATTATCAATAAATTATTATTAAATTACAATATAATAAAGAGTATTAAAGGTAAAATGGAAAAAAATAATATTTGTCTATATTTACCAAAATAATATCCGTTTGAATTTAATTTATATAAAATATTTACAAAAAATTTACAAATTATCATTCCTATGTAACATCCATATGTTATCCTGATTTTATAGGAAAGCGGAAGGTTTCATAGGGGGTATGCGGATGAGGCAATGGGGTTTGCAAATAAGAAAAATATCCGGGAAAAGAAAGCCATATCTGTTGTTGTGCGGGATTCTTGTGTTGATGGGCATATTGAATGCCTTGGCCTGGAAAAGCAAGGCTTTTTGTGATTTTTATGTGGTTCATATATATCCGTTATGGGTGAATACATATGGAAGATTAATGGGTATCTTCCCTTTTTCTGTGGGTGAAATTATGATTGCGGCAGGGGCTTTCCTTACAGCAATTGCTTTGTTGCTAGCGATGGCGTTTGTGGCTATATTTCTTTTTAAAAAAATATATTTTTATGCCCCTTTGGATAAAAAAGGCAGGGAAAGAGAACGTATCGGAAAGAAAAATAAGGCAGGGAAATTCTGTAAAGCTTATTTTTCTGTTTATGCCTGGATTTTTACAGGAGTTATTGTAGTGATGACATTGAATTGTTTTATTCCATACCATTGCTCAACGTTGGAAGAGAAATATGGGGTTTTGTGTAAAGATATGGAAGAGGGATTCCCGGCAAAAGAACTTTTATCCAAAGAATATACATTGGAAGAATTGACGAAATTAAGGGATTATATTGTGATAAAGACAAATGAACTGGCGGCAAAAGTGGATAGGGATGAGCAGGGGAATATTATTTATCCCGATAATATGGAGGCTGTGGCGATAGCCAGTATGCAAGGCCTTAGTGAGGAATGCCCGCAGCTTGCAGGGTATTATCCGCAGCCGAAGCAATTTACTTTTTCCGGTTTTTTCAGCCAGCAAATGATGAAGGGATATTTTTTCCCGTTTTCTATGGAAGTCAATTATAATAAATTGATGCATAAAATCAACAGACCGGCAACCATTTGCCATGAGTACGCCCATTTGAAAGGATTCATGTATGAAGAAGAGGCAAATATGATAGGTTTTCTTGCCTGTATCCATTCATCGGATATTTCTTTCCAATATAGCGGATATTTAAGTGTGCTGAATTATATTGACAACGAGTTTTACAAGGCAATTGGCAAAGATAAAGAAATTTATTTATCCCATGTAAATATTTCCCCTCAGGTGAAAGCAGAAAATATCTTTTTGGAAGAGGAAATGTGGGAAAAAGTAGAAGAAAAAGCAGTAATAAAAACGGAAGTAGTGGATAAGGTTTCGGATAAGCTTTCCGAGACTTCTATGGTATTGAACGGGGTAGAGGATGGGATATTGAGTTACACAAGGGTAGTGGGGCTTTTGCTCCATTATTATGATGGCTTCTGGGAAGTGGAAGAGACGTTGCTGAAAGCGCAGGAAATGCAAGAGTTACCGGCAGAAATGGCAAAAAATGAGTAATTCTTAAAAACATTCCATACCGGCAACCAGCTTTTATCATCTTATTTTAAAACTAATCCTACCGGGCAATGGTCGGAGCCAAGGACTTCCGTGTAAATAACGGCATCTTCCAAGCGTTCCTTTAAATTGCCCGATGTGAGGAAATAATCAATACGCCACCCTGTATTTTTTGCCCTGGCGCTGAAACGGTATGACCACCAAGAGTACATTCCTTCTTTATCAGGGTAAAAATAGCGGAAAGTATCAATAAAACCAGCTTGTGTCATTTCCGTAAATTTCCCTCTTTCTTCGTCCGTAAATCCGGCATTTTTCCGGTTTGTCTTGGGATTTTTCAAATCGATTTCTTTATGAGCCACATTTAAATCGCCGCAGAAGATAACCGGTTTTTTAGTTTCCAGCCCTTTGAGATAGGAAAGGAAATCTTCTTCCCATTTCATACGGTAATCAAGCCTTGCCAGCCCATCCTGTGAGTTGGGGGTATAAACCGTTATCATATAAAAGTCTTTGTACTCCAAAGTAATTACTCTTCCTTCGTGATCGTGTTCTTCTATCCCAATCCCGTAGGCAACGGATATGGGTTCGTTTTTTGTAAAAATAGCCGTTCCCGAGTATCCTTTTTTCTCTGCATAATTCCAATATTGGAAATAACCTGGCAAATCCAATGTAATTTGCCCTTCTTGCAGCTTTGTCTCTTGGATACAAAAGATATCCGCATCCTCATTCTTAAAAAAATCGGTAAAGCCTTTACCTACACAGGCGCGGAGGCCGTTAACGTTCCAGGAAATCAGTTTCATATTATAAAATCCTTTCTCTATGTCTATTTCTTGTCAAATTAACTTGATATTACATAAAGATACCGGGCAATGTCAAGGCTGGATTTTTTGAGTTCATAAATTCTAAAGATTTTGTTCACAAAGTGGACACATTTATGCCATAATATGTTTACAGTCGATAAGGAACAGAGAAATACATAAAAGTTCCGATTCGGCAAAATAATCATTTTATTTATTTAGGAGGAGAAAATTATGAAAAAGAAAGTGGTTATGTTATTGACAGCAGCAGCAACATGTGCAACATTGATGATGGCTTGCGGAAATACGGAGACAGCAGCTCCTGTAGAAGAGCCTGCAGTAGAGACAGAAGCGGATGTAGAAGATAATGCGGAAGCAGAAAACGTAGAAAATACGGAAAATGCAGAAAATGAAGCAGATGTAGAGGCAGCAGAAGATGCAGCAAATACGGAAGCAGCGGCTGAAGGCGAGAATGCAGAAGCAGACGCAGAAGTAACTCCTGAAGATGCTGAAAATGCAGAGAATGCAGTAGAGGGAGAAGCAGAAGCAAATGCAAATGCTGATGCAGAAACAGAAGAAACTGTAGAAACAACAGAAGAAGCAGCAGAATAATCTATAGGAGATATTATCCCTACAGGTAGTTAAATCTTTTAAAGTAGAAAAAGAATCCTGCAAGCAGGATTCTTTTTTTACGCAGTTCTAATTAAATGTTCATAAGGAAGTATTAGTTCATAAACAATTTCATAGGCGAAGTCTCTCATATCGGAAAGCCGTTGTTTGTAATTGTCTTTTGTAAGCTTTTCGTTTCCGGCAATGATTTGTTCTGCCATATAATAGTTAATTTCCGGTGAGAAATGTAAGGTATCCATATAATTTTCCAGATTGGTCACAATTTCTTTTTTATCCTGAAAATAAAATATTTCTACGTTGGTATAAGGCAAGAAGGCGGCGATAGCCTGTTCCATATTATACAAGTAGGCTTCTAAGTCCCCGGTGCGGTAGAGATTATCCCAAAAAAGCATGGAATAGGCGGGGAAAAATATTTTAAACTGGGTTTCCGGATGATTTTCTATCTGTTTTTTAACCAGATTGATATTAGCATCCAGCACATTCTGATAGTATTCTTTTTCTTTCATAGGGGCAATGTCCGGTGTACGGATATAAAGACCAAGAGCCATATCCTGATTAAATTCTTTCCATTGTGCCCAATTGTAGGAATCGTTGGCATCATAATCCCCAATGAGGGAATTGGCAATCATATACGGTATTTTTTCAAAAAGGACTCCTTTATTGTACAGGTATTCTACATCGTCAAAATAATTTTTATTATATAAATACATGGGACAGCCTGTCAGTTCATAGGTGGGGATTGGATCAGCCGCCAAAGAGGAAGTATCCATGCTGTAAAAGATGTATTCCAGATTATGGTTTTCATATGCAGCATCCAAAAGATAGCATAAATCCGCAGTAGCGCCGTAGGAGCGGACTGCTTTTACCGCAGTGCAGCCAAAGCCTTCGTTGAACCAGCCATTATAGTAATTTTCCGCTACCGAAGAGCCGACAATCAGGCTATCATAGTCAAAATTCCGCAAAGACCCGATACATTGGTATTCCTTGTCGGTAAGGACTGCCTTCAATCCGAACCAGGGTTTGTGGTAATGGAAAAACGGGTCGATGAAGATAACTATTGTACCTATTATTATCATCAAAGAGAATATACGAAGAAAAAAAGATTTTATAAAGTTTTTGGATGGATTTTCCGTTAATGCAGATGTCCTTGCCATGAAATCTGAATCCTTTCATTGTGATGCCATAATTAAAAAGTAATGTTAAAAATTAAAATATATAAATGTGCTGACCTGTGAAAAGGAAATGAGGGACCAAACAAACAGGATAGAGATATACCAGCAATATTTTGAATGATAGTCTGTGGTTTCCACTATTTGCAATGCGCTTTTCCTCGTCAGTACAAAAGCGCTGATGGCCAGTATCAGCAGGAAAAGGATAAGGTAAGCCAGATTCAGCATATCCGGTGCAAACATGGTAATTGCCTGTTTAAAAATATAAAATTCAGGGATATCCATATTTACGGCCAATTTATAGATATATCCCGTATTTTGGAAGGAAAACAGGTTTTTAAACATTTGGAATGCATAAGTCATATTTTGGCTGCGGAAAAAGAACAAGGATAAATTAAAAAAAGAAAAGGTAAACAACCAGCCCAGCCATTTGGGGATATAAAAACGGGCGGGGGATTTATCTTCGCTTCCCCGGATGCCTATAATACACAGATTATCCCAGACAACCAAAAGCCCCTGCATGGTTCCCCATGCAACATAAGTCCAGTTAGCGCCATGCCACAGTCCGCTCAAAGCAAAGATGACCATTGTATTGAAGATAGTCCGCGCTTTTCCTTTTTTACTGCCTCCTAAAGGAATATAAACATAGGTAATGAAAAAACGGGATAATGTAATATGCCACCGCTGCCAAAGCTCTTTAACGGAACAAGCTTTATAAGGTGAATGGAAATTTGTGGGGAGTTTAATATTAAACATATATCCAAGCCCCATAGCCATATCGCTGTAGCCGCTGAAGTCGAAATAAATCTGAAAAGTATAGGAAAGTATAACGAGTAAAGTGGAAGGTGTGTCTAAAAAATAAGTCTGTTCAAAACCGAAATTTGTAACCAATGCAAGCGTGTCCGCCAGAAGCACCTTTTTACCCAATCCTAATACAAATAAAGAGATACCTTTGGCAAAGTTGTCTATATTGAATTTCCGTTTCTGTAAATCATCAAATTGGGGGATGATTTCTTTATATAATACAATGGGGCCTGCAATTAACTGTGGGAAAAAAGTTACAAAGGCAGCATAATTGGTAAAAGAGTAATGTTCCGCTTTTCCCGTGCAGCGGTCAATAATAAAAGATAACTGCTGGAAAGTAAAAAAACTGATTCCAAGGGGTAGGAGAATATGTTTTAAATTAAAATCCGAGCGAAAAAGGTAATTTATATTTTCGATAAAGAAATCAAAATATTTAAAATAAAAGAGAATTGCCAGATTTATGCCGGTTCCGGCAAATAAGCCAATCCGGAGTGTTGTTTTCGTTTTGGAAAAAGTTAATAAATAGCTGATAAAGTAATTGATAAGAATGCTTGCAATAATAATAAAAAGATAATAGGTATTGAAATAACCATAAAACCACAGGGACATTCCGGTTAAAAATACTTTGGCTGTTTCATATTTTTTTATCCGGTTAAGCCCATACCATCCAAGGAGGGCTAAGGGCAGAAAAATAAAAATGAATATATAAGAATTAAAAAGCATTTGCGGTTCAGTACCTTTCTTTTGGTTATGTTTTTTTGAGGGCAATGGGCGGATACCGTACTGCCCGTTGCTTTTGCGTACAATTATAACACAGGTTAAATTCAAATCATAACAATTATTGACAGGAATAGGTAATATTAATACTTTCTTAATATGATTTGGATATCAAAGAATTGACCGGAATGGGCTTTTGCTATCTATTTTTTGTATTTGAAAGCTGGGATAAATTTTATGAATTGGGAAATAATGAGTAAAAATAAAAGTGATTATGACAGCAGTTTATTGGAGGAATGGAGGAGTTTATGAAAAAAGATATATGTTCTATTACAATAATAACCGTTATTAGCGCATGGGTTTTTGGCGCCTTATTAATAAGTGCCTGCGGGGAGGAACAGATATCGGATTCCAATACAAACAGCGTAGAAAATGGACGGCGGAGTGGCAGGAGCATAGAGGCAGAGAGCGCCGGTAATTATGCATCTATGGAAGATATCAAAAAAGAAGTGGTAAAAGTGTTGGGAAAAAATTATTGGCCGGATAAGCAGCTTACGAAAGCGGAACTGAAGGCGGAGACAGGGATTAGCGGAGAAATGATAGATGATTATCTGGCAGAAAAACTGAATGTGGAAACGGATATTGATGCTATGATGATTATAAAAGCCAAGCCGGAGTATTTGGAAGAAATAGAAGTTTTGCTGAACGAGTACAGGGAAGCTTTGATGATGAAATATAAAGACCGCCCGCAGGAATTGGGGAAAGTGCAGGCATCGAGAATAGAGGTCATTGATAGATACATTTGTTTTGTGCAGCTAGGGGCGGATACGGGCGCAGCCGCGGAGAAAGGGGATGAGGAAGTGCTTTCATTATGCCAGCAGGAAAATGAACGTGCGCTGGACAGGATTGAAAAAACGATATTAAATCAATAGAAAAAGGATATTCTATTGCTTGCGGCAACTCCTTAGGGTATAATGATTTAGGCTTTTAAATTATACGGAAAGGCATGGAGACATTATGACAAATGCAATTGTATTCGATATGGATGGCGTGTTGTTCGATACACAAAGGATATGCAATGAATGCTGGGAAGAAATAGGCATAGCTATGGGGTTGGGGGATTTAAGCAAAGGGATTAAAGGGTGCGTAGGGTTAAACCTGAATGATACAAAAGCCTTGATGTATGAGCTATATGGAGAGGATTTCCCTTTCGATGATTTTAATGAAACGGCAAATGCCCTTATGAAGAGACGGATTTTGGAAGAAGGTATTCCCTTAATGGAAGGCGTTAAGGAGATTTTGGATTATTTGACAGAAAACGGATATATTGTAGGGCTTGCTTCTTCTACAAGCAAAGAAAGCGTGATGCATCATCTGGAAGAAGCAGGGCTGACCGGGTATTTCCGGACAATTATTACTGGCGATATGGTAGAGCATAGCAAACCGATGCCGGATATTTATTTGAAAGCGTGCGAAGAGCTGGGAGTATCGCCGACGAATGCGATTGCTATTGAGGATTCCCCGAATGGGATACGCTCGGCATACAGGGCGGGGATGAAACCGGTCATGGTTCCGGATATGATAGAGCCTACGGCTGAAATAGAGGCAATGCTCTATGGGAAATTTTATTCCTTGTTGGATATATTGGATTATTTAAAAGGGAAGAACCAATAACAAAGTTCATATATGAATTGTCCGATTGGACGGAATGGAGGTACATATGGCAGCATCAAAAGTATACTATGCAAATATGAAGACGTCTTTTTATGAGAATCTCCCTCAGAAACTGGAGCGGTTGATAAAAACTGCGGGGATTGGGGGAATAGATTTTGAAAAGAAATATGCGGCAATTAAGATTCATTTCGGCGAACCTGGTAACCTCGCATATCTTAGGCCTAATTATGCATCGGTGGTAGTACGGGTAATTAAGGAATTGGGCGGGAAGGCTTTTTTGACGGACTGCAATACATTATATGTAGGCGGAAGAAAAAATGCTTTGGATCATATGGATGCCGCTTATGAAAATGGTTTTTCCCCATTTTCGACAGGATGCCATATTATGATTGCTGATGGATTAAAAGGTACGGATGAAGTATTGGTTCCGGTGGAAGGTGGAGAATATGTAAAAGAAGCAAAAATCGGCAGGGCTATCATGGATGCAGATGTATTTATCACATTAAATCATTTTAAAGGGCATGAAGCAACCGGATTTGGCGGAGCTTTGAAAAATATCGGTATGGGCTGCGGTTCCAGAGCAGGTAAAATGGAAATGCATAGTGCCGGGAAACCCCATGTGAATAAAGACGTCTGCATAGGATGTGGGCGATGTTCCAAAATATGCGCACACGATGCAGCAGTGGTAGTAAACAAAAAAGCGGATATTAACCATGATAAATGTGTAGGTTGTGGACGGTGTATCGGTGTCTGTCCTGTGGATGCCGTGGAACCGGCGGCGGATGAATCCAATGATATTTTAAATAGGAAGATTGCCGAGTACAGCAAAGCGGTTATTCAGGGCAGGTCTCATTTCCATATTAGTTTAGTCGTTGATGTGTCGCCCAACTGCGATTGCCATGCGGAAAATGATATACCGATGGTGCCCGATGTAGGGATGTTTGCATCTTTTGACCCTGTGGCACTGGATGTAGCCTGTGCGGATGCGGTAAACAAGCAGCCTATTATAGCAAACAGCCAATTGGACCGTATGCCCCATGTACATCATGATTATTTTATAGATTCCGCTCCGCAGACAAATTGGAAGTCTATGATAGAACATGCGGTAAAAATCGGAATAGGGAATGCAGAGTATGAATTGATTGAGATTTAATTCGGAAGAATAACAACTAAATGAGGGAACGGGAACCGTAAAAAGTTACGGTTTCCGGATTCCGATTAAAGAGATTCCCTTTGCTTTTCCGCCATTGATATTTTGTATCAAATTGCTAAGGGATGGATAGGGGCCTACGGTTTTCCCATTACAATATACATTATGGGCAATGTACATGTCGTCCGTTTTGGAAATATGTACGGTATGGATTTCCTTCCGGATATCGTTCCTGTCATTATACATTGTTAAAATAAGGCTTGGATATGTTGCAGAAAGCGTATCAAAGTCTTTTTCTTTTGTACTGAACGAAGTAACAAATCCATTGGATTCCAGAAAATCCCTTAATGCTTTAGGGGCTGTACCGAATTTGCCGCTAAGGGCCATCCCGTCTTTTTCAAAGCAGGATATTAAATCGGGTAAATCCATAAGAGGATGTTTTAAAAGGGTATATATGGCGTTATATACTGCAAAAACTTCACAGCCGGAATATTGCATAGTAGCTTTCCCATAAGCCATATCGGTATAATTGTTCTGGTCCTCAATATAGCCGTTGTTTTTTGAAATAGTGCCGGCATGGTTGGGAAAGCACCGTTGATTGATGTCCAGATTCTTTTTCCAACGGTTTCCGGCAAGTTTCTGCGTCTTGCGGAGCAGTTCATAAAAGGCAATGATAGTCCGGTTGTTTATCCGTCTGGGGATAAAAGCGAACAGCATTTGACTCAGGTTCATTGTAAAGTATCCTCCAGTAAATCGGTAATTGTTTTGATAGAGTTCAATTGGCTGCTTTTGCTCATGGCTTCGATATAGGTTTGCCTCGTAAAGTAAAGTTCATGTGCTTTTTCCACCAGAAGGTCTTCTGTCAGATAATCTTCGTCAATAATCAAACTGAATCCCTGCGATTCAAAGGATTTGGCATTTAAAATCTGGTCGCCTCTGCTGCTGTGGGCAGAAAGGGGAATGAGCAGATTAGGTTTTTTCAAAGCCAGCAATTCGCAGATAGAATTAGCCCCTGCCCTGGATATTACGATATCCGCCATAGCGAAAATATCCTTTAACTCCGATTTGACATACTCAAACTGTTGGTAACCTTCGATTTGCAGCATTAAGTTATCCACCTTATCTTTACCACAAATATGGACTACCTGGAAGTCTTCCAAAAGCTGGGGCAGGGCGTCACGCACTGTTTTGTTGATGGCTTCTGCACCAAGGCTTCCGCCGATTACCAGGATAACCGGTTTATTGGAAGTAAATTTGCACATGTCATAAGCCGCGATTTTATTGCCTTTAGCCAATTCTTCGCGGATAGGGGATCCGGTAAGGACAGCTTTCCCTTCCGGGAGCATAGGGATTGTTTCCGGGAAATTGCAGCAGACTTTTTCCGCTACAGGGATACAAAGCTTGTTAGCGAGCCCAGGCGTCATATCCGATTCGTGGATAATACATGGGATTTCTAAGGAGGCAGCAGCCCGTACAACAGGCACGCTGACAAAACCGCCTTTGGAAAAGACGATATCCGGTTTGATTTGTTTAAGATATTTTCTGGCTTCCCCGTAACCTTTCATGACACGGAAAGGGTCCGTAAAATTTTTGGGGTCAAAATATCGGCGGAATTTACCGGTTGCAATACCATAATACGGTATATCATAATCGGAAATCAGTTTCTTTTCGATACCTTCATAAGAACCTATATAGTATATTTCGTAATTTAATTCCCGAAGCTTTGGTATCAAAGCGATGTTTGGGGTTACATGGCCGGCTGTTCCTCCACCGGTAAGAACGATTTTCTTTGCCATTTATAATGCCTCCAGATTCCTTTCTATAGTCTCACGAAAAGGTTTTTAAATCATGGTTTCCAATGCTTGTGCCAGTTGGTCGGGGCAGGAAGTGGATTTAAACCCACAGCGGATGCCTTTCAGCCTTTGAATGGCATCTTTTGCGTCCATGCCTTCCACGAGTTTGGAAATACCTTGCAAATTGCCGTTGCATCCTCCCGTAAAAGATACGGATTGGATAATCCCGTTGTCTAAATCAATATCTATAGACGTAGAACAAACGCCTTTTGGTTGATACTTCATAAATAATCCCTCCATTTCTGCCTATCCGGCTACCCGGACAGAAGCACAAATATTATAGCAGAATTTATACGATTTTTCCAGTAGTATTACTCAAACTGTCGAAATTTGCAAATGCCTTACAGCCTTTGAAATATTGAGATATAGATAGGTTTTGTTTATAATATTAAAATCAAGAATAGGAGGTGACCGTATGGATATAGGCATGTTTACGGTACTTTTGGAGCATAAGCTTTTGAGCGGTATTTTTTTAGCCTTATTATCATTAAGCATAATATGCCAAATTATAATCGGCGTGATATATCGGAAGTTGATTAAGGAAACGGACAATATGTCCACTGCAAAAAATAAGTTCCTGAAGCAATGTAAATTGAAATTTATCAATTGTTATCAGTTGAGCGGGGAGGTAGCCAATATTTCCGTTTTTGTGGACAAGTCTATGTCTAAAATCTCTTTTCTGGGGATATCCATGTCCGTTTGGCACCATTTGGCAGGGCAGTTTATCCTTTTGTCCGTAGTTGCTGCAGGCGCAGG
This sequence comes from uncultured Kineothrix sp., assembly GCA_910588855.1. GTDB lineage: Bacteria > Bacillota > Clostridia > Lachnospirales > Lachnospiraceae > Kineothrix. Next base: position 63,844 of record CAJUSR010000017.1, read on the forward strand.
GGCATGTTATGAAATCACACAGGGGGAAACGGTTGGAAAAATCCTTCCCTATTATGTTGTCAGTTTTCTTGCATTATATGTATACTTTTCCGTATCCGGGCTGGTGGATATTACAGGAAAAAAAGAGCGTCTGAAAATCAATTTGGTAGATTATCTGGAAAATCATATGGTAAATAAATTAAGGCAATCAGACATTGACTGGGAAGAACTGACAGGTGAAATGCTAAGTACGGCGAAGAAAAAGGTACATAAAAAGAAAAAGAAGGCAGAGTTGGAAGCTATGGACGATAAAGAGAAAAAGAGGGCTTTGAGGGAAGAAATAGGGCTCTCTGCGGAACGTGGGGGAAAAGAAGGTACGGCAGCAGCATTGACGTCATCGTCGGAGCAGGGGCAGCAGGATGGGGAAAAAGAGGAAAAAGAAGAGGAAGAAAAAGTAGCGGCTTTTTCCCATCAAGAGGCACAGGAATTAGAAGAACTTTTGAGGGAATTTTTGGTTTGAGCCATTGGCTGTTATAGGAAATTTTTCTTGAAAAAGGAATATATCTTTGTTACACTGGAAATGGTAAATCCATAATCTTTTATTAATGTTTTTATAATATTAACATCATATTAACCCGGAAATACGGCATACACGTTTGTTTCAAATCAGTATGGAAACGGCCGGGAAGGCAAAGGAGCGAGGCAGATGAGCAGTAAAGTAACGTTTGATTATTCTAAGGCTTCACCATTTATCAGCGGGCATGAGGTAGAGTTTATGAAAAAGCTTGCCTTGGATGCGAAAGAAGTCCTGGTTTCAAAATCAGGGGCTGGCAATGACTTTTTAGGATGGATTGATTTGCCGGTGGATTATGACAAAGAAGAGTTTGCACGGATTAAAAAGGCAGCAGCGAAGATTCAGAGCGATTCAGAGGTGCTTCTGGTTATCGGTATTGGAGGTTCTTATCTTGGCGCCAGGGCGGCTATTGAGTTTTTAAGGCACAGTTTTTACAATGTGGTGGATAAGTCCGTAAGGAAGACACCGGAGATTTATTTTGTAGGAAATTCCATTAGTTCGACATACATTAAACATCTTATGGATGTGATTGGGGAGAGAGATTTCTCCATCAACATGATTAGCAAATCCGGTACCACCACAGAGCCGGCGATTGCTTTCCGTGTATTCAAGGAAATGATGGAAAAGAAATATGGTAAAGAGGAAGCTGCTAAAAGGATTTATGCCACAACGGATAAAGCGAGAGGCTCCCTTAAGAATCTGGCAACGGAGGAAGGCTATGAGTCTTTTGTCGTACCGGATGATGTAGGAGGAAGGTTCTCCGTATTGACAGCGGTAGGTTTACTGCCCATCGCAGTCAGCGGCGCGGATATTGATAAATTGATGGAAGGTGCGGCAAGCGGAAGAAAACGTGCATTGGAGGCTTCCTTTGAAGAAAACGATGCTTTGCAGTACGCGGCGCTGCGCAATATTTTGCTTAGAAAGGGCAAGTCCATAGAAATCCTTGCAAATTATGAACCGGGCGTACATTATGTATCGGAGTGGTGGAAACAGTTGTATGGCGAAAGCGAAGGGAAAGACCAGAAAGGTATTTTCCCGGCAAGCGTAGATTTGACTACGGATTTGCACTCTATGGGGCAGTTTATCCAGGATGGCGCAAGGACATTGTTTGAAACAGTAATTGATATTGAGACAAGCAGGGAAGAGATTATCCTTGGTACAGAACCGGTTGACCTGGATGGATTAAACTATCTGGCAGGAAAGACGGTTGATTTTGTGAATAAAAGCGCTATGAACGGTACGATTTTGGCGCATACGGATGGGAATGTACCGAACTTCATGGTTCACGTACCGGAAGTGAACGAGTTCTATCTGGGTGAATTGTTCTATTTCTTCGAGTTTGCCTGTGGTGTCAGCGGATATTTGCTTGGAGTAAATCCGTTTAACCAGCCGGGTGTAGAGAGTTATAAGAAAAATATGTTCGCACTTCTTGGCAAACCGGGATATGAAGAACAGAGGGAAGAATTGCTGAAAAGGCTGTAAAAAGAAGATAGCCTTCTCTTAGATTCAGGAATATAATGAAACATAAAATATGATTCTTTTTAGTTAGTTTGGAAAAGAGTCATATTTTATTTTTTGGGAAGGAGATTATAAGGAAGTAGAAAAACTGGGGTAGATAATGCTGGATGGATTGAGAAAATGATGGTAAAATAGGAATGCAATTTTGAGTTATGGGAGGATAAAGCAACGGAATGCCGTTGCGTATGAGAAAGGAGCAGAAGAAAAAGTATGAAACAATGGAGCAAAAAACAAAGGCTATTGGTTATCGCTGTGTTTGCAGCGGTTTTATTGATAGTAGGAGTAGCAGCCGGTGCATTAAACAAGAAACAGACGCAGGAGGGGATAAAACATTTTTCCATAGAAGTGGTTTCGGAACGTGATAATTATTATTCTTCTATGGAATGTGAATCCGGAGAGGAATTTCTTGGCGGATATCTGCGCACGATGGAGGGCTGTGAATGGCAGGAATCGGATTATGGGATTTACATTACCGGATTTGAAGGGATGAAAGAAGATACGGAGAACCAGTATTGGTGGTGTGTAATGGTAAACGGAGAGTCGGCTACAACAGGGGCAGATGGGATACCGTTGCAGGAAGGGGATACTTATCGTTTTGAATTGATGCAGGGATGGTAAAATATGCCGGTTCGGAAAATGACAAGGATAGCGCTTTTGAGCGCTATTCTTTATATCGCTAAAGTAGTATTGGAATTTATTCCCAATGTAGAATTGATATCGTTTTTGACAATTATCTATACGCTGGTTTTCGGTACGGAGGCATTGCTGATTGTAACCGTATTCAATATGTTTGAACTTGTCCAGTGGGGTTTTGGGGTTTGGTGGATTTCTTATCTGTATGTCTGGCCGCTGCTTGTTCTAGCCACAATATTTATAAAAAGGATGCTTGCAATGGGCGGATTTGGCAAGGAGGAGTTTGCGCTATGGGCTGTGGTATCCGGCAGCTTCGGTCTGTTGTTTGGTTTCCTGTTCGCAATTGCTTATTTGCCGGTTAATCCTGCTTATGCTCTGTCGTATTGGCTTAGTGGGCTGCTTTGGGATGTGTGGCATGGTATAAGCAATTTCGTTATTATGTTGTTCATTGGAAAACCGGTGTATTTGGTATTAAATAAAATGGCTGTATGAAAACAAATTCGGCTGCCGGATATATGGATATATTGGGAAAAGATAAAAAATTCGTGAAAAATTCGTGAATTTTATTGCAAAGATATATTTTTAAAAAATATTTTATGTTAGAATAAGGCAAATAATTAATCAGGGATGTAGGAGCGCATGGAAGGGGGAAATGTTTTCAGAAAGGAGAGAAGGGAAAGTGGAACCAATCAGAGTTATGTTTCAGTCGATGGAAGATTGCCAGAGATTTGTAATGGCAGTCGAGAATTACCCGTTTAATATTGATTTACAGAGTGGAAGGCAGGTTATAGACGGGAAATCTATACTTGGAATTTTAGGTTTTGGATTGCATCGGGTGTTAGATTTGAGGCTTCACACAGACAGCAGTGAAGTGACAGAAGAAATCCTTGATAAGATTGAGTTTTGCATTTATGGGGAAAACATGGATATTGCTATTTAGAGGGTAGTACGTTCCTACGGGAGGGCCGCCGGATTCGGGTTATTTGAATCTGGCGGTTTTGCGTACCTATAATTGTTGTTTGTTTTCTGCCCTTGTTTTTAGGGGATAAAAAAAGAGGATAGGGAAAAGTCAGAAAAGAAAGGCAGGAAGGTTTTGGTGAAAATAGTAATTTTGGAGAGGGATAGCGTTGGAGAGGATGTTTCCGTAGACTGTTTAAAAGAGCTGGGAGAATTGGCAATTTATCATAATACTGTGAAAGAGGAGGTAAAGGACAGGATAAAGGATGCCGATATTATTATAGCAAATAAGGCACCGATAAATGAAGAAACGATGAAAGATGCGTCTTCGGTAAAGCTTGTGTGTGAATTTGCCACAGGATATGATAACGTGGATTTGGAATACTGTAAAGAAAAGGGGATACGGGTAGTGAATGTGGTGGATTATTCTACTGCAGCAGTGGCACAGCATACATTTGCCCTTTGCTTTTATATTCTGGAAAAGCTGAACCATTATGACAATTATGTGAAATCCGGGCAATATGCGGCACAGCCCAGGTTCTCCAATTTCGATATTCCGTTTACCGAATTGGATGGGAAAGTGTGGGGGATTGTCGGAATGGGGCATATTGGAAGAAGGGTTGCAAAGATTGCAGAAGCATTTGGCTGTAAGGTTATTTTTTATTCTGCTTCCGGCAACAGTAAGTGTACGGAGTATGAAAGAGTGGATTTGGAAACGTTGTTGAAAAAATCTGATTTTTTATCCCTGCATTGCCCTTTGAGCGATAAGACGAGGAACTTAATTGATTTGGAAGCTTTGAAAAAAATGAAAACATCGGCGATTTTAATTAATGTGGCAAGAGGACCGGTAGTAAACGATGAGGCGTTGTATATTGCATTGACAGAGAATATGATTGCAGGGGCCGGGTTGGATGTTACGGGAACGGAACCCATGCAGGAGTCCAATCCATTGAGCAAAATCATGGACAGCAACAAGCTGATAATCACGCCGCATTTGGCGTGGGCCAGTATCGAAGCGAGGAAAAGAGTAGTAGAAGAAACTTATAAGAACATTCAGGCTTTTTATGAGGGGAAGGAGAGGAATGTGGTAGGAAATACTTAAAATATTAACAAGGGAAATCTGTTATACTATTATAATAAGAAAGAAGATACAAGTAATGTTTTTATTGTACCGGCATCCTTTTGCTTTTAGTTTATATGTGAGGGAAAGGTGAAAAGGAACGGTGCAGGAATGGAGGAGTGTTATGAAAGAAAAAAAATTGATATGGGTATTGCTTGGATGTGCTGTTATTATCGGCGCTGTGGCTGCTATTTTTTATGGAATGAAAGGAAAAAAAGCAGCCGATGAGGAAAATGTGATTACAGCAATGTATGTGCCGTATGGGGAAGGTTTCCATATATTCGTTAGTGAAGAAATCGGCGCTTTTGTAGTGACAGCGGATAAAGAGACATTGGAAGTGAAAAATGCCGGTGGGCAGAAAATTTCTTTTGACCAGTTGGCAAAGGGAAATGTAGTAAAAATATATGGAAACGGGGCAATGGCAGAGTCCTATCCGGGGCAGTATCCGGGAGTGAGCAGGATAGAAGTTGTGGAAGAAGGAAGCCCTTCGGATGCGGATCAATATCAGGGGATTATAGATGAAATTTATTCAGAACCCGATCCATCGGAACCGCCTACGATGCAGGTGGAATACACTACGGAACTGGCAAATGCGGTTGTCTTTATCAACAGAGGTGGATATGAATGGGTTTACATGGATAAAGACGGGTTGAGCAATGCAGTGGTTGCGGACAGCATACCTGTACTGGATTGGGGGGATTTACTGGCAGATATTGTCTTATCCGAGCCAACAGATTTAATCCTTTCCTTTACGGAAAAACCGCAAGAGGTAGAAGCAGTCCGCTATGATTCTTCACTGCTGGGCAAAGGAAGCGAGATGCCGGAAGGGGAAAAGGCTGTTGTCTCTGAAAAAGACGGGCAGCTTGTTATGGAAGGCGTAGAAGGCGGTTATGTATATGAAATAACGGCAGTATGGGAAAATGGAAGGGCGACTTTTGGATTTATCACAGTAAAGCGTTAGGATTGGCGTTATATATTTATATTTGATTTTACAGTTTTTTGAATATAGCTTAGAAGAAACAGCCGGGGATATACAAATCCACGGCTGTTTTTTTACTTTATAAGAAAGTCCTTCGCCAGAAGGACGTAGATTGAAGTGTCGAAGACACTTTTTTACCATGTAGGGAAAATAGAGCAAAAAAGTGGAGTGAAAGATGAAATAATACACTATATATTTGCAGGTATCCGTTTATAATTACCTTAGAGTATGTTTGGAAATATGCCCGGGAGGCTACGGTGAAGATGAAAATAAGGAATAAAATATTGCTTGGCGTACTGACTACTTTATTACTGAGCGGGATTGCTATTACAGCCATATGGTATAGCACAAGCAGGAAACTTTCGGATACTTATCTGGAAAATATATCGAACAGCACAATGCTGGATGCTTATCATGCGTTTGAATATTTACTGACGGATACTTCCTATATGGCAACTCTTATCGCGACGAATCAGGCAAATATCATTGAGCCGGTGGAATATTTGGTTACAAATGAATTGAAGGTAAATAATCAGTGGAACCAGGGATATTTGGATAACAAAAGAACGATTATGAATTATATTGGCGGGCTAAACGGTTATAAATATTATATTTCCGGGATTGCTGTTGCGGCAGATGGGGAATGTATTTTTTCCACCAGTTATATCATTCAGGATAAGAGTAAGCTGTATGAAGAAGTGCTGAAATTAGACCAGGAGAAATTGAAGAAATCGGTGGTGATGATGGAACCGTTTCATTTGGAGGCACGGAAATCTACGGTTTCCAGCGATTATATCGTTCCTGCGGTAAGGGGGATTGTAAACGATGACGGGCAAATTATCGGTTATGTTATTTTGTATTTTGACTATGGGGTGATAGATAAGATGTTTGTAGCCAATCTTCCGAAAAACAGCTATTTTCAGGTGGTGAACGAACATGGCTCTATCATTTTTGCAAATGAAGAAATGGGAATGGATGAAATACAAAAAGGGAAGAAAGGATATGCCTATAATACATTTGAAGCAAAAAATGTGGGATGGACGTTTTATTCCGCGATTCCTTCTTCGTTTTATATTTCGGAGATACAAAAAACGGCATTGTTATCCTGTATCGTTATTGTAGCGGTTATTATTCTGGCGTGTTTAAATTCAATATTTGTGGTTTCTAAAATGACGACGGAAATTACAGTGTTGAGCGAGCAGATGGGGAAGGTTTCTGAAGGGGATTTTAATATACAATATGAGATTAAAAGCGGGGATGAAGTGGGCCAGATGGGATATGCTTTTAACCATATGGTGGTACGTATCAAAAAATTGATGGGGAAGGTGGCGGAGGAGGAGCGTCAGAAACATTTAAATAAAATGGCATTTTTGCAGGCACAGATTAATCCCCATTTTATTTCCAATGTATTAAACAATGTAGTCTGGATGGCGAAAATACAACATGCGGATAACTTGGTTCCGCTCGTTAATTCTTTGAATTTTATGCTTCAAAATGTAATGCATCAGGAAAAAGATTTAATTCGTTTGCAGGATGAATTGGAATATCTGGATTATTATCTGACGATTATGGAATATACGGGAAGCTATGACTTCCGGATAGAGAAAAAGGTGGATGAAGATGTGCTGCCGCTTTATATTCCCCGGTTCATACTACAGCCTATTGTGGAAAATTCCATATCTCATGGTATGCCAATGGATTTGTCAAGAGAAGGGGTAATAAGGCTGTCGGCATATGAATCCGAGGGGCAACTGATAGTAAATATTGAGGACAATGGGGAAGGGATGTCTTCGGTGCAGATAGAGAATATTATGGCCAATAAAGCACAAAACGGGAAATCTTTTAACGGTGTGGGTGTGTCGAATGTAAATGAAAGAATCCAGTTGTTCTTGGGAAAGGACTATGGCCTGCATTATGAGAGCGAAATCGGAAAATACACAAGATGTGTATTTATACTGCCCATCATTAAGGAGGAAGAGACATGGGATTGATTAAAGTAGCCATAGTGGATGACGAATTGACAAGCCGTAATACGATAAAAAAATATTTGGAGCATAATCAAGTCTATGAAGTTGCTGCTGATTTCCCGAATGGCAAGTCGGCATTGGAGTGGCTTAGGAAAAACAGCGTGGATATTTTATTATGTGATATACAAATGCCGGATATGAATGGGGTAGAGTTGATGCGGCATGTACATATTATATATGAATATTTGCCGATTGTTGCTATCAGCGGCTTTGATGATTTTAATTATGTGAGAGGGAGTTTGGTGAATGGTGCGGCAAATTATTTGCTGAAGCACGAGTTGACAGAGAAACAACTGGTGGAGGTATTGGATCAGGTCAGGGAAAAATACCGGATTATTCCTGCGGGAAAACCGGTTTGCCATAAAAAGGGATATTGTATTTTTAATGAAGAAGGATTTTCGGAAGAACAAATAAAAGAACTGGTGGATAGGGAAGAGATTGATTTCCAGTGCAGTAATCTCATGCCCGTTGCGGTAAGCCCGGATTATAAGTTTATGAATGGAGTGAACCCGTCGGAATATAAACAGGATGTAAGCAGGGCAATCATTGATATGTTAAATCAGATGTTGGGGGATAAATATCAATATTTGATATATGTGACGAAAAAGAAGCATCTGCTGGTACTCATTTCTTTTTCCGAAGAGAGAAGTAATTTATTTATGATAAATACGTTGAGCAATCTGGTACGCAGGCTGCAGCAGCAAATTATCCGTATGTTGGATATTACGGTATCAATAATAACTGGCGAAGTGCAGCAGGAATTAAAACAGGCAATACAGGCAGCAACGGCATTGGATGTACTGCTGGAAGATAAATTGTATTTGGGCGGGAATAGAATTGTATCTTCTGTAACAGCAAAAAAACTAAAGCATAGCAACAGGGAGATTCCGGATAATTTGTGGGCGCAGCTTGAGTTTGAAATAAAAAATAATATGGCAGGGTGTATGGAACCCTTGCAGGATATTTTGGACTGGATGGAAAAAGAAAGGACGGAAAGGGAAATTGTCGTTAGGAGCTGCAAAAAAATAGTTTCTCAGTTAAAAGAAGAAGGGCTGCTGGAAGAGCCGGAAAAAAATCAGATGGTCACACGTATGAAGGAATACGAGGAATATGAGCAATTCCGCGATGAAATACTGGAACTGGTGAGCATGATAATCAGGAAATCCCAACGGTCACGGAAAGAAGAATATTCACCGGTGATTACCAGAGTGATTGAGTATGTGAATGAAAATTATACGAAAGATATTTCTTTGGAGAAGTGTGCGGAAATTACAGAATCCAGTTATACGTATTTAAGCCGTGAATTTAAAAGGGAAACAGGGATGCGGTTCGTGGAGTTTTTGAACAGGAAAAGGGTAAATAAAGCGAAAAGCTTATTAATCCGGGAAAATATCTCTATGAAACAGATTGTGGAGATGTCAGGTTTCCGCAATTACAACTATTTTTTTAAGGTGTTTAAAGAAATAGAAGGGATTACCCCAAGGGAGTACCTGGCAAAAAAGTAGAGTATTTCCTAAAATATTATTATCTTTTTTGCAGCGTTTTTTTCTTATAATACTTTTAGCAAAGGAAGGTATGGCTTTGTAAAAAATAAGATAGGGAGGCTGCGATGAATAAATTAGGTAAAAAAAATAATTGGTCTGCATATCTGTACATTACGCCATTAATGATTTTTTCGTTTGTTTTGGTGTATTACTGTATTATACGGACAGTGGTAGTCAGTTTTACGGACTGGGATGGGATGTCGGATGTTTTTCAGTTTATAGGGTTGAAGAATTACAGGAAAATGCTGGCAGACCCGGTATTTTGGAAGTCGGTAACCAATAATATAATTTTCTTTTTCGGTACTGTATTTGTGCAGGCCTTTTTAGGGTTTATGCTGGCAGTATTGTTGAAAAAGAAGCTGCCGGGCTCCAATATGTTTAAAGTAATTTATTTTATGCCAATTGCAATGGCAACATCTATTATTACGGCAATTTTCAAAATTATTATGGATCCCACCAATGGGATATTGAACCAGTCTTTGAGGGCAATCCATTTGGACGGGTTGGCAAAAAGCTGGCTGGGCGACCCAAAGATTGCATTATTTTCGGTAATTGTAGTCAATATTTTCCAATGGATGGGATTTTCCATGATTACTTATTATGCCGGTCTGATGAGCCTGCCGGATGATGTTTATGAGGCGGCAAAGATTGACGGGGCAGGGTTTATCAAAACCACATGGCTTGTTACTTTCCCAATGCTGAAAGGAACCACCAATGTGCTGCTTATCCTTGGCATTGTAGGTTCTCTGAAAACTTTTGATTTGGTTAAGTTATTGACGGCAGGAGGCCCGGGGCGGACCACAACTGTAATGAATACTTATTTGTATGAAAAAGCATTTAACGATTTCAATGCGGGAGGCGCGGCATCCATTGGCGTAGCGATTTTGATTATTGCAATGATAATGTCGTTTTTACAAATAAAGCTGGGCAAGGAGGATTAAGGAATGAAAAGAAAGTATAAGTCCATAGTTCCTACATATGCAGTGCTTATTTTATTTGCCCTTATATGGATATTGCCGTTGGTTGTAGCATTTGTTAAATCCTTTACAATCAATGGATTCGGGAATTATGCATATGTTTTAAGTTATGAAAAAATCAATTATTTTAAAGTAGTATTCAATAGTGTGTTCATTGCTGCGATATCGGCGGCTGCAGTTACGGTAATTACGGCATTGGCAGCCTTTGCTTTTTCCAAGATGAAGTTTGCAGGCAGCAAAATCATTTATGGTGCTATTCTGGCTTGTCTGGCGGTTCCTGTGGCGGCAGTGACAACTCCTCTTTTTGTTACGATAAAGAACCTTGGGCTTCTGGATTCCAAGTTCGGGGTAATCATACCGTTAATTGCGTTTAATGCCCCGATGATGCTGCTTATGTTAAAAAATTATTTTGATACGATTCCCAATGAATTGCTGGAAAGCACAAGAATTGACGGAGCATCCAGTTTCCGTATCTGGTACGAGTTTATGCTGCCTTTGAGCGTTCCCATGATTGCAAACGTACTTGTTTTGACATTTATTTATTCATGGAATGACTACTTGATTCCATTGCTTGTAATACGGAGCGAGGAGAATTACCCGGTAACGTTGGCGGCGCAGTATTTTATGTCCAGCACTTATCAAAGCCCGGTTGATGTGGCGAGGATATATGCAGTAATGATGCTGCTGACCTTTCCTTCTATTTTAGTATATCTGTTCAGCCAGAAATATCTTGTTGCCGGCGCTGTGGCTGGGGCAGTGAAAGGATAATGATTATGGAAAATAAAACATTTTGTAATCCGGTAAAATTTTCGGACGAAAAAAGGCATACCAACCCGGATCCGTTTATTTTAAGATGGTGTGGAAAATACTACTGTTATGCAACGGATGAATCCGGTGTGAAAGTCAGTGTTTCAAAAGATTTGGTAAATTGGGAGTATAAAGGGTATGCCATCCGGGAAGAGGGGTATAAAGATTATTGGGCGCCTTCGGTGCTTTACTGGAACGGCACATTTTATATGTATTATTCCAATATAAGGGTAGAAGACGAGGATAATCATCAGGAACATTTGAAGCTGGCAACCTCGAAGAACCCGGAAGAGGGATTTGTTTGGAAAAAGACGTTTTTTGATGAGTTTTCCATTGATTCCCATCCGGTAATTTGGAATAACAAACTATATATGTTTTATTCCGTAAATAATTGGGTCGGCACAGAGGAAAAAATAGCTGGTACTTGTATTCTGGTAGATGAAATGCTCTCGCCGGAGGAGTTTTCCGGGCATCCTAAAGCGGTTATAGTGCCCAGCATGGATCAGGAAATTTATGCAAGAAACCGGGAAGGGGACGGAAGGGATTGGCATACGATTGAAGGGGCAGCGCCGATTGTAAGGGGAAAATATTTTTGGCTTTGCTATTCCGCCAACGCTTATGTCAATGTGGATTATTTTGTAGGAACTGCGGTAGCTGTGTGCAAAGAGAAATTGACAGATATGGATTGGAGAAAGTATCCTTCGGATTATATCTGGCATCCGCTTTTAAAAAAGAATAGCGAGGTGGAAGGAACAGGGCACAATACGGTAACAAAAGCGCCTAATATGGTGGATGAATGGATTGTGTATCATGGCAGAAATGCAAAAGAAGAATTGCGTCCGGAAATAGAACAAAGGGAAATGTACATTGACCCGTTGTATTTCAATGTGGAGGAAGTGGTATGCGAAGGGCCGTCCGCCGCGGAACAGGAGAGCCCTCAACTTCCGAAAATCCAATTATATGATAAAGGCATAGAAGAACAATCCATGCTTGCAAAAGGGAGCGGGTACTATTTGGCGGAATTCTGGGTGTCGGGCATAAAAGCCCATTCCGGGATGAAATACGGGATTTATTTGAATTATATGGATTCTTATAATTATTTGGAGCTATGTATATCCAGCGGGGATAAAACTATGCGGATTGTCAGATGCAGAAACGGGGTAAGGTATTGCATAGGCAAACAGGCTTTGGATAAGGGCTATGATTATACGGTGCCTCATTGTATTCAGGTGAAAAAGGTTTTTGATACCTATTGCGTAAGTTTAAACGAAAGGGAATTTACCTTTGAAGACGGTTTTGGCTGCCATAATGGAAATATTGGCATAAAACCGTATTTTACAAAACTCATGCTGAATAGTTTCTCTCTCACGAGGACAGCTTTGCTGGATGGAAACAAGCTGGGATATATGGGGGAAATATTTGAAATGGGGGATACGGTCCGTGTGGATGAATCCGGGTTGTATTCGGACGGACGGAAGCTAATGCTTCAGAATAATATGCCGGACGGAAATTATACGGAAGTTTTCACATTAGCCATTCAATCCGAAATAAATTACGCGGAATTTTGCAGAGGGAACAGGAAGGTTCTTTTAAAGAAGGACGGGTTAATGCCGTTTTCACTGTATCATTTCGTAAGGGAAGATAAGGAATGGTTTTTGGTAGACGGGAAAAAGACGGAAGACTTTATGCTGACAAAAGAAGGCGAATCTTGTCGATGGGAGTTGGGCGGTATAAAGATTGTAGATTATCAAATTACAAAAATTGAAACAAAAACACAAAAAAATAGAGCGTAAAGAAATGGAAAAACACACTATTATTATATTGTAAAAAAAAGCAGGAGGATAATAGTATGAAAAAAATGAAAAAATGGATTGCCTTACTTCTAACAGCGGCGATGACCCTGTCGTTAGCTGCTTGCGGAAACGGAGCGCAGGAGCCTTCCGCATCTACAGAAGCAACTCCGGCAGCAGATTCTTCGGAAAAGGAAGCAGCTCCGGCGTCAGAGGAAAGTGCGGCAGAAGGGGAAGTGACGACGTTGACGTTTTGGTCATGGTTACCGACTACCGAGCAATCGGAAAAAATGATTGCAGATTTTGAAGCCGCCAACCCGGATATAAAAATTGATTATACCCGTACGGAGCAGTCGGACTTTTTTGAAAAACTTCAGGTAGCGATGGCATCAGGAACCGGCCCGGATTTATTCGGTATGACAACAGGCTCTATGATGGAACAGTATGCGAAGTTTTCGGTAAATATGAAAGAAACAGCGGATGAATTTTGGCCGGGATGGGAAAATGAAATCAATGCCAATGCAGTATCACAATGTACAACGGAAGATGGTACGTTAGCGGGTATGCCTTTGTTAATCGCGGGTATGACAACAATAATGTATAATAAAACATTAATGGATGAATGTGGTGTTGATAAAGTTCCGACTACATATGCAGAATTGCAGGATGCTGCAAAAAAAGCAAAAGAGAATGGTTATGTATGTATCGTTGCAGGGGCAGCGGATGATTGGGTAAATTCGGATTGGTTTGTGCAGACTGCCAATGAATTTGAAAACGGCGCCGTATATGAAGCGGAAAGAGGAGAACGCCAGTGGACAGATGAGTGCTTTGTACAGACGATGCAGGCATGGCAGAATCTTTTCACGGAAGGTATTTTTGAAGAAGGCGCTCTTGGGGTAGCTACTTATCCGGACGCGCGTGACCAATATTTCTTTGCAAGGAAAGCGTTATTTTTCTTAACAGGTTCCTGGCATATAGGTCCTTCATCACCCAGCAACTCTGAAATTCAGGGTACGGAAATTGGAAACCAGGGCGATGTCATCGGTATGGCGCCGTTCCCGTCCATGTCGGACAGCGGGGAAATGCTGGCAACATCAGGCGTTGACGTTATGGTTTGCATGAATAAGGACTGTGAGAAAAAAGAAGCGGCAATGAGATTTATCCAATATCTTTCCAACGGGGAAGGGCAGCAGTTCTGGGTGAACCAGCTTCAGGGCTCTCCGGTATCCAATAACATTTCTTATACCGGTGAGATAGACGGTGAATTGCAGCAGCAGTCTATTGATGAAGTGAATGAATATGTGAAGAATGCAGCAGGAAGCAGAAAGCTTATGAACAGCGAAATCGAAAAAGCAATCCAGGTTGCAATGCAGAACGTAGCAGCCGGTGCTGACCCTGCAGAAGAATTGAAGACAGTTCAGGGGATTGCGGACGCGCAATAGGAATTAAAATAAAGAATTAAGATAATTGAATTAAAGATTAAAATAATTGAATTAAAGATTAAAATAATTCAGTTAAAGGTTAAAATAATTAAGTTAAAAATAAAAAAATAAAGAAAAGAGGATAGGTGAGATTTCATCTATCCTCTTTCTTTTTGAAAATGATAAACTTCTAATGGAACTTCACATGCTCGAGTATTTTTAGTTATAGTTATCTATGCAAGGCTGGAACATGCTTTTATCAATTCCGCAAATAGGGCATACCCAATCAGCCGGAATGTCTTCAAAAGCTGTGCCGGGAGCGATGCCGTGTTCCGGGTCGCCTTTTTCCGGATCATAAGTGTAGCCGCAAGGATTGCAAAAATACTTTTTCATTGTTCAATTCTCCTTTCTCAATTAGATATTATCATTGTGGTATTCTAATAGCCCTTAACCAAAATATCTCTTTAAGAGACCTTTTAATGCCTCGCCGTGCCCTGCCACATTTCTTAGCACTTTATGTACAGTATCGTGGAACCGGCACCGGTAAGACTATGGATATTGTAGCATTTGCAAGGATTTGCGTCAAGGGGAGAGGATAACATTTAGGGTAACCTGTGATATACTAATGGATGATAAGTAAGAAATAAGCATGGATTAGGAAAAGCTGTGATATAGATAAGGAAAAGAGGAATTATAAAATGATGATTAGGGATGTGCCATAATACCTTGTGACGAGTTCAGTTGCCCAATCAAATTCACGAACGGGGACACGATCAACTGGACTTTTCGTGGAAAGAATAGGACAATAGGACTTGAACACAAGGAGGTTCATTATGGCAGAATTAACCTATACGAGAGTAGGCGACTACTACATCCCCGATCTGATACTTGACGAAGAACCGGAGCAGGATGTATTCTATGGCAAGTACGGCGATCTTCGGCGCGACTACCTCCGGGAGCATAAACCCAAGCTGTGGATGGTGCTGGTGAACAGCGGCAAGCTGGCTGACCACCTGAAAGGCGTCGAGCGGATGGCGGAGCAGCGCATGGACACGCTCCTGCCGCAGTTGATGAAAGCCGCTGGCGTGACCGAGGAATTGAAGGCCCGCGACCAGATGGCGTGGGTAGGGCTGGTCAATAACTGTCGGGCGCGGGCCGATGAGATTATCCTGGCCGATCTGGTCTATGTTTGAGGGGGCGGTCTGATGCTTACCTTTGAAAAAGTGATGGAAGTTTTCAAGGACTATCTCTCCGAGGACACCCGTTATGAGATTATCATGACCTCCCGTGGCTATACTGTGCTGGAATGGGATTCCAGCGCCAACACCTGGTCGGGCGAGGAACTGTGCGCCACGCCGGAGATCATGCGGGATGTGCTGCTGGACTGCTTCACCGGGTATCTGGAATACAAAGCGATCATCGCCAGTGGGGAAATCATCAAGGCTGACCAGGAGCGGATCACTGCCCAGCAGCAGGTGCTTTTGGAGAAGCTGCAATAAAGATCAGCAGCGGCCTGGGATGATGCCTGGGTCGCTGCTGGCTTAACCGTCAATATTTTGATGCCGATAATTTGAAAAAGATAGAAAACTCCATACTCTCTCCACATTGCCATGTGACACTAAGCCGAAGGAGGTGCGCCAATGGCAACTTTACTAATCGTCGAGGATGATATTGACACCAATGAAGCCGTCTGTGAATATCTACAAGAAGCTGGACACAGCACGATTTCAGCTTTTGATGGTGACGAAGCTATCACTTTATTTTCAGAAAACAAAATTGACCTTGTTGTGCTGGATATTATGCTGCCTACCATCACGGGGCTGGCTGTCCTAAATTCCATCCGCAAAACGAGCCAAGTCCCGGTACTCATGCTCACGGCCCTGGAGGACGAGCAAACCCAAGCCGCAAGCTTCGACGGGCAGGCCGATGACTACATGACAAAACCGTTTTCTATGGTCATCCTGGGAAAGCGGATCACCGCTCTACTGCGCCGGAGCAATCCTGCTGAAAAGGCAGACGTATGGACATACGGCAATCTGACCGTCAATTTCTCCGGCTACTCCGCCCATGATACCAGCGGAGAATTGGAAGTCACCGCAAAGGAGCTTGATCTGCTGAAATTGCTGGTTGAGCATCAAGGGCTGGTGCTGTCCCGCACACAAATTCTGGACGGCGTATGGGGCGATAACTCCTATGTGCTTGACCGGCTGGTTGATACCTACATCA